>JASGCO010000017.1 GCA_030054095.1 Sediminibacterium sp. | reverse complement strand
GATAGTCAGGTATTTATGGAATACACACGGTTTGTAGATGGTGAAGAACCCTTGAGTGTAGGCGAAGTACTGGAAATTGAAAATGGTAAAATTGTACAGTCAAGGGTATATCACGGATGATTTCTGATTTTAATTTTCAGGATACCCACCCGAAATCCATTTTTTTATAGCGTTTATTTCGCAATCACCCAGTTTAGCACCTTTTGGCATAGCAGAATATCCGGGAGCATGCAGTATGGAATTAAGAAAGGCATTATTGTTTGATTTAATAGCGCTGGCAACGCCACTATAATTGCTTAAATCAATATTACCACTGGTGTTGCCTGGTTTATGACAAACTACACACCAGGTTTGTACAATTTTTTCTACACGATTAGTATAACCATACAATGTGGTATCGCAATCAGAACAGAAATTATCCTGAGGTGCGCCAAAGTTAATCCAGTTCTTGATTTTTAATACGTCACGACTACTTAGTTTTGAGTACCCTTTAGGAGGCATAGAAGGATTATTCCCCCTTATTTCACGATAAATTTCAGATTGTAGCGCATGATTTTTTTTAATGCCTTTCATAATACCGTCATAAGTCGTTAGGTTATACCCAGCTCTTTTACTGGTAGCATCGTGGCAACCACTTTGCGCACAGTTAACGATAAATACAGGAAGAATGGACTGATTAAAACAATTGTCAGGGCTGGCTACATGTTTGGTGCAGGTGGTTAAGATAATGGACAAACCAGATATTAGCAATACACTCACAATGCGGTGAGGTGTTATGGTGTTAATGATATACTTACTTTTTTTCATAAATCGGATGGGCCTAATTACTTTTAAACAATATTAAAATTGGCTACATCATCAGCCACAATCCCTTTTGGAGAACCATTCAGCCAGTTGGTAATTATATTTTTATATATACTTCTGAAATCTACGCTGTATAGTAAATCACCATCCTCCAGTTTAGCAAGGTCCGGGCCATCATTTACAATTCCTTTTTTCTTTAATTGGCTACCAAACAAAAACGCTACATTGGCGGTACCATGGTCGGTGCCGCTGCTGGCATTTTCTTCAACCCGGCGGCCAAATTCACTAAATGTAAATACCAGTGTGTTGTCAAGGTGTTTCTGACTTTTAAGATCATTCAGAAAGGCGCTTACACCCTCAGCATACTGTTCCAGTAACCTGGAATGTTTTTCGGTTTGGCCAACATGCGTGTCAAATCCGCTTAAACTGACATAATATACTTTACTTTTTACACCGCTATGAATGAAAGAAGCAACGGCTTTTAACTGTTTACTAAATTCGGTGTTGGGATACGTAAAGGGATTGGTGTAGAGCTTTGTGGTTTCGAACAGGTAAGACGCGCTGCTTTCGGTTTGCAACAGTGTTTTGTACAAGTATCCCTGATTGGTTTCGGTTAAGGTTTTTCCTTTTGTGGCATCAATGAGGGCTTTAAAGTAAGTTTCATTTAGTTGTCTGTACAATTGTTTTACATCTTTTACAGCTAGTCCGTTTAATTGTTTGCCTTTTAAGGCCAGAGAGAGTTGCTGATCCACTTCAATGGCGGCATACGATTGCTGACAATGCGCATCCAAATAGCGGCCAATCCATCCTGTTTTTAAATACTCTTTACTATTGCTGCCGGTATGCCATATATCCATGCTCCTGAAATGCGAACGGTCCGGATTGGGATAACCCACTCCGTTTACAATGGCCATCTCGCCATTGCTGTAAAATGGCATTAATGGCATTAAAGCCTTATGGAAGGCCAGATCTTTATCCAAAACGGAAATGGCATCTCCTTTTAGCGCTATTTTCGGACGTTTCTGGTAGTACAAATCATTACGGAAAGGAACAATAGTATTTAGTCCGTCGTTTCCTCCCGAAAGCTGTATAATAACCACATTGCGCTCGTTTCCTTCTTTATTATCAAAAGCCTCCAGAGGTTTAAGAAAGGAAGGTACTAATGCGTAGGCACTGGCAAGGGCACTGCGTTTTATAAAACTTCGTCTTTTCATGTTACTTGTTTAGCATTACAAAGGCACTCCAGAAAAAGGGATCTTTATATTTTAGCTTTAATTGTTTCTGCGCATTTATAAACGCGTCGTGTTTATTTCCGGTTTTGGCGTAATTGGTATAAAAGAGTGTCATCAATTCCATAGTTGCTTCATCGCTCACACTCCATAAACTCATAATAATACTTTTTGCACCGGCTATCAGAAAGGCTCGTTGTAAGCCAAAAACACCTTCGCCTTGTTTCACACTTCCTAAACCTGTTTCGCAAGCACTTAAAACTACCAGATCCGTTTTACTGAGGTTCATGGTCATAGCTTCGTAAGCGGTTAATACCCCATTGTCAGCATCACCGGCTCTGTAGTTCTCGTCAAATACATTGTCGCAATTGGCCAGTAATACACCACTTCGCAATAAAGGGTTTTGCCGTGCTGCATTAATATCTACTCCCAGTACTTTGGTTACTTCCATGGTACTTACATCGGGTAAAAAATAACCATGTGTGGCAATATGCAGAATGCTGGGTGATTTGGCTTTTTTAACACGTGTTTCCGTAGCGTTTATGCCAAACAGGGCTTCGTTCACCACGCCAAATGTACTGAGCGTTTTTTTAATATTTTTTACTTCCGCTTCTGTTCCGGGTAATTGGGCAATCATCTCGTTTTTGCCGTAGAACGGATTGCCAATCAACAAGGCATTTTTGGGTTTGGAAGGTTTGGCTTCACTTTGTTTCACACTGATAATGTCTTTTGTATTACCCACAAATTGTATGGTGTATTTATCGAGGATGTATTTACCGTTGACGTCTTTAAGCGCGTTAATGCTTAATTGATGATAAGCTCCGTCCAGTGCCAGATAAATTTTAGTAACACCGCTTAGTTCAGCATCAAGCGTTTTCCATACTATATCGTATGCCTCATTTTCCGGTTTGCGTTCTGTTGTTTTTTCTCTGAATACTTTAATAGCATTAACGATAGCATCCGCATCACCCAGATGAATAAGTTTTATGTCGGATGGTGTTACCAGCAAGGCTTTAAATAGTTGTTTGCCTGTAAATCCATTCTGAAATTCATTCACCTCAATGATTTCTACTGCTGCTTCAGTAGGTTTCAGTAATTGCTGTATATCCTGTGGATTGATGACTTTTACCTGTTGCGACTCTTTAAACTCCGCACTCTTGGCAGAAAGTTCGCGTTCCAGTTCATCCGCCCGGCGCTGAAGGCTGTCCACATTGATGCGTTCTTCGGTCAGTTCATCTTTGCTGAGCTGATAGGCACTGTTCAGATGTTCTTTGGTAGCTTTCCATTGACGATACGTCTCTTTCAAGCTGGGATCAGAACTTTCGGCAATGATATCTCGTATTTGTGAAGAGTTATTTAAAAGAAACCCTTTTGTGTTGATGATGGTGCTGTAAAACGGAGGAATGAGATCAGGGTAAGCGGTGGTGTTTTTACACACAAAGGAATAGAAACGTTGCAGGCGATTGGAGGTTTTGTCCCAGTAGAGTGTCTTCTCGTTATCATTCAGCGCGTTAAAATAGGTATTAATGTATTTTTGGGTATTGTCAATAACAGTAAGGTAGTTGTCTTTGGCAGGTGCGGTAATGTTATTCTGATCTTGAGCAACAGCAAGGTCTTCAAGGGCCTGTATGTAATTTGGGTGTTCTTCGCCATATATTTCTTTTTTTGTGGTGACTACTTTTTCAAGCAGTTCTATGGCTTTGGTTTCCTTTCGTGTAAAGCGGTAAAAATTCCCTAATTCCTGTTGCGAGGAAACGGTAGCCGGATTTTTCTCGCCCAACTTGCGTTTATTGATGTCATACGCGCTTAATAATAAACGTTCTACCTCGCTGATCTTATCCATATCCATGTAGAGTTGTGCCAGTCCACTTTTAAGATGCGCGAGGTCAGGATGTGCGCCCAGTTTTTTCTCTTTCTCTTTAATGGATTTTAAGAACAGACTTTCCGCCTCGGGGTATTTTTTCTGAAAACGGTACACATTAGCCAGATTGATTTGGAGCTTAATGAAATTCGAGGCGTTTTCTTTCAGAACGGTAGCCGCTTCGGTTACTGACGTTTTCATCAGGTTTTCAGCATCATTGAGCTTATTCATTTCCAGATACGTCATTGCCAGATTATTTTTTATCAGAGCCGAGGCCAGTGCATCATTTTGCTGGGTTGCCAGATCCTGTGCTTTTTTAAAGAAGGATTCGGCTTCAATGTAATATCCCGTTTCTTTTTTTAAAACACCCATATTATTATAGGATACGGCCAGCATACCCTTATTGTCCAGGTTTTCACGCAGTTTAATGGCGTCTTCGGCGTAAGTTTTGGCATTGGTGTAACGGCCGCGGGATTGATACAACAAGGCCAGATTACTGATGACCTGAGAATAGTTCAGTGTGTTGGTTTTACCGTCAGTCTCGTAGAGCGTTTTGGCCAGTTTAAAACTTTGTTCGGCCATGGCATGTTGATTGGAGGCCATTAACAGTTCTCCGTTTTTCAGGTTGGTGTATGCGCGGTCTTCAATGCTTTTTTCTTCTCCGTTCGCTAATTTGGCTGAATTGAGAAGCATACTGCTAAAAACGCTTCCTTTTTCGCTGGCTTCAAACAAGCCGGTATTATCCAGAAATGAAATGGCATAATTAAAATTGCTCTCGTCGTATTCCTGACTTTTTTTCTCCCATTGTTCTGTTGTTTTTTCGCGAACGGCTTTTCTGGTTTTTTCTTTAGCCTCATTTGCTTTTTCTTTGAGACGATCACCCAAATTGAATTGGGCAGATAAACAAAATGAGTGAAGAATAACCGCAAGAAACAGGTATTTTTTCATGGTGGGAATTTTCAGTTAGGATGAATATGCTTTGTGATACTTAATTTTACATAAAGGTACAAGGATTGTTGGATTTTCAAACTGACTTTTAGGCAACAACTACAAGGCAGATGTAAAATAGAATAGTTGATAATCAGTCAATTAGATTTATTTTTGCATAAAGAACACAACTACGCAATTCGACTGCGTAGTTGTAAAGTTATTTTGTTTCGTAACAATTTAAAACAATAACGATGAATAAATTTGGCATTACAGGGAGTGATTTATTGGAAATAGGTTTCCCGCAAAGCAAGGCAATTGGTGTGGCTATAACACTAATGGAACAGAAGCTGCGCGATAAAACACGGGAAGAGCTATTGGGGCTATTTAAAGAAGTAGCGGCCAATCCTGAACACTTTCTGGATGATGCGGTACTGGCTCCGGTATCGGAAGCACTTATAGAAAAAATTTCTGCTGCCAATGAACCGTGTGTCGCTTTAAAAGAGACTGCTTCAGATTTCGCCGTTTATGGTGCGGATCATATAGAGCAGGGGGCCTTATCGCAGATGAATGTAGCGATGCGTCTGCCGGTAACCGTTGGCGGAGCCTTAATGCCAGATGCGCATCAGGGTTATGGCTTGCCGATTGGTGGTGTTCTGGCAACAAAGAACGCGGTGATACCGTATGGTGTTGGTGTGGATATCGGTTGCCGAATGGCGCTGAGTATATATGATATACCAGAAACACATTTTTACGAACATACTGCTAAGTACAAACGAGAGTTAATTGCCTGGACAAAATTTGGTGCCGGTGCTGGATGGCATGGTAAGTATAAGGCGGAGCACGCTATTTTGGATAATGCTGATTTTAACGCGGCACCATTTATTAAAAATTTGCATGATAAAGCCTCAGAACAATTGGGAACATCGGGTGGAGGAAATCACTTTGTGGAATTCGGAATTATTGAATTTTCGGAAGATGACGCGCCTTTGAATATTAAAAAAGGAAAGTACCTTGCTCTGTTGACGCATTCTGGTTCCCGTGGTTTCGGTGCCACATTGGCCGGACATTATACCCGTTTGGCAAAGGAACTGTGTAAGCTGCCACCCGAAGCGGCTAATCTGGCATATCTGGATATGAACAGTGCGGAAGGACAGGAATACTGGCTGGCGATGAATCTGGCAGGCGATTACGCTTCCGCCTGTCATGAAGTGATACACGATCGTTTAACTAAAGCCATTGGGGCTCAGGTGCTGGCTAAGGTGGAGAACCACCATAACTTTGCCTGGAAAGAAGTCTGGATGGGAGAGGAAGTCATTGTACACCGTAAAGGAGCGACTCCTGCCGCGGAAGGGGTAATGGGAATTATTCCGGGTTCCATGACCGCGCCTGGGTTTCTGGTTCGCGGAAAGGGCGAGCCTAATGCCATCAATTCCGCTTCTCATGGTGCAGGACGCCGTATGAGCCGTACACAGGCCATTAAAACGGTTACGCAGAACGAATTACGTCAGATTTTAAAAGATCACGATGTGACGTTGATTGGTGCCGGATTAGATGAAGCACCTATGGCGTATAAGAACATTGAAACGGTTATGGCATCTCAGAAAGAACTGGTAGATACAGTCGCCCGTTTCTCACCGAAAATAGTACGAATGGCTGATGATGGAAGTAAGGAAGATTAATACTTCCCGGATCAGTTAACGATTACACATTTTTTGGTCGTAGAGGGATCGGTGCTTGATTTAGCCGTACAGGCAGATTGAGCGTCTTCCCTCTTACGTTCTTTGTAAGTGTTACTCTCTGTGCTAATATAATCGCCGCTGCTTGTTTTAGTTAATGTACATTCGCAGCGGAAATTTTTTTTGCAGGAGCTTAAACTCATTAAAACAAGTCCGGTATAGAGTATCGTTTTCATTAGAAGTAGTTTAAAAGAATAAATATAAAATTTGATTATAGGATATGCAATAGCTTTTTCGCGAGTAAAAGGAGCAGGTTTAGAATTGTAAACCCAATGTAACGAAGTAATTTACCGGATCAGCAGGGATAATACCCGGTCCCGGATACCCTTCGGCCCTTCGTGTGAAGTAAGAACTGTTTGTAGCGTTGTTTACTCCCGCTGAAATATTCAGGAAGCGGTATTTGTAACTGGCGCTGATATCCATTACGCTGTATGCGGGAATAAGACCGTAAATGGCAGAAGGAGATGTTTCAGCGTTAGTAGCATCTGAAAATTGTTCAGCAGTATGAGCGTACTGGCAGGTGATGCTAAATGCTTTGTAACCATAAGTAAAACCAGTTCTTACAATGGATTGAGGAACGTATTCTACCCGTTTGTTTTTAAACGCACTTTGTTCACTGCCTGTATAAATAGCGTTAATGAACGATGCGTTTATAAAGGTACTAAAGCGGTGTGCGCTGTTTTTGCGGAATAGCTTAATCCAGTCGAGTTCAGCAAAAGCTTCTATACCTGTATTGCGACTATCACTCACATTGGTTCGGTAACGTACAATCTGGAAGGTACTACTGTCCACTTTCAATACAGTGCCAATACGCTGTTTGTAATTTAGCCAGAAGCCGCTGATGTCGAAGTACAAAAGTTGTTTGAGAACGCCTCTGAATCCACCATCCATTGTAAAGCCGTTTTCATCTTTCAGATTCGGATCTACCTGAAAGTTGGGGTTGGCAACGCGCATATCGTTAAAATTAATGGAGCGGTAGTTCTGACTAAAATTGGCATATGCCTCGAGCCACTGTGTGATTTTGTACTGAGATCCCAAACCAACTAACAGGAATTGCCGTGTATTCCGGCGTTTATCGGAAACGATTTTGTCTAATAGAACATTTCCTGCCAGATCCCGGTTTAACAAGCGGTAATACCCTTCCGACCGGGTGTCAATATATTCGAACCGTATGCCTGGCGTTACATTCCAGCGTTTGCCCAATTGGAAAATGTTTTCGGCAAAGATGGCCAGATTCCGTGAGGGAAACGTGTAATCGGAGTTTTCAAGATTGTTCGGATTCAGGAAGCTAAACCGGGGTTGATCACTTTTGTCCGCATCGCCCTGTTGTCGTAATGTTTGCCCTTTGTAAGCGCGCGCGCCAATTAAAAAGTGACTCTGGTATTTCAGTAACGTATAACGTTTCAATAAGCGGATTTCCACAGCCTGATTATTATAGATATCTTTTAGAAGATTGCGGTTTTTGGTAGTGTCATCTTTTCGGTCAATACGCTCGAGATTACCAAGCGCATCTCTTCCCGCATATACGCCAAATAGCAGTACGTTTAATTTTAGTGACGGACTTAATGTAAAGTCTCCGGTGAGGCTGTATAAATTCCAGTTTACCCTGAACCAATTTCGCGTTCTGTTGCTTTGTGACGGATCGGCAAGAAACTGTTTATCGGTTAAACCTCCCGGTTGATGATTGAGGTAGTTCAGGTGGGTGTATTCACCACTGATTTTCACCCGTTCGTTCAGTGTGTAACCCATTCGTATAAACGCATTGTGCGATTGAAGTGAGGAATTGGGACGCCAGCCAGCATATTGTTTGTACTGATAAAACGTAGTGTACGAAAATTTGTTAAGTGTACCGCTTACCTGATTAAACGAATTAAATAAGCCAAAGGAACCAAGTGTTTGCCGACTCAGAACGCTTATTTTTTTTGGTGATGCATCGGCAAATTTATAATTAATCATACCGCCAAACTGTGTGCCATATTGCAAACTGGCAGCGCCTCTGAGTATTTCGATACGCTCTATGGCTTCAGAAGGAGGTACGTAATAACTCTCCGGATAGCCTAAAGCGTCGGCAGAAATATCGTAACCATTTTGCCGGGTATTAAAGTTAGAAACACGATTGGGGTTTAATCCACGCCCACCAATCCCAATGCTGGAGCCGGATCCGTCATTTTCAAAAATGTTGATGCCTGCTACTTTGGCAAATAACTGACGGCTATTGTTGGTGGCCAGATTTGCATTCATATCTTTCAAATAAATGGCCTCTGTTTTTTTCCCCGCGTAAATGGCTGTGCCTTCAATGTTATTCAGGCGTGAAATACCAAACGCGTTATCCCTTTCAGTAGTAATATCAATAGTATTCAGGTCAATTTCCTTTTTTTTGCGCAGGCTATCCTGCCGCAGACTATCGCGTTGAGCGAACGAATAAAAACTCAGAGCTAAAAAAATATGGAGCAAACAGAACCGCATCAGAAGGGAAGTATCCAGGATTTATGTTTTAAAAATGAATTGCTTTGTAAACTAAGATCAACGGTGTCATTAATAAATAGTTTAGATGGACTGCCGTTTAAAGTCACATATACTTGTGCTCTGACTTTTGGATCAGCAATTCCTTTTTTCTGAAATTCTGTTTTCAGAAATTTAGCATAATCTACCAGCATGTCGGGTTGCATAGCCATTTGCTTTTCCTGCATATAGGTCAGGTACTTTTTATTATCCACTTCTATTTCTCTTCCGCTTTTTTTATCCTGAACAAAAAAGAAAGCGGTTCCTGTTTTTTCCATCAGCATCACCCTCCACGAAAAACGATAGCCTTGTTCGGTCCAGAATAATTTTCCGGGATAAAGTAAATATCTGAAAGGAAGCGCGATTTGCACACTGAAAAACAGAAGGAATAAGATGAACACTGTTTTATTTACAGTTGTAGATGGGAGTCTGGTAGTTTTGCACGTGAAGTAACCCATCCGTTGTTTAATGGCAGATAAACAGTTTTCATGAAAACCGGCTGGGAAAAAAATAAGTGTAATGGTGATCATAATGTAGGGGAACATACCAATATTGAAGAACAGGGCTGTAGCTATGTGAAATAGAATAACGAATACATACGCCCACTTTACGGTGCGCGGATTAAACAGGAAAAACCCAATCAGTAAGTCGTAGATACAGCCAAACCAGCAAAAGAAATAGGCAACCCAATCATCTTCCATCCACCTGCCAATAACCGGGAAATGACTGAACGCGGGTAACCATATTTTTAAGGGTTGAGCATTGAGCAACCAATCGGTATTAACTTTGGCCAGCCCTGCAAAGAAGTACACGAGAAACATCTGTGTTTTGAGAAGGGTTTCATAGAAGCGGGGAGCTGTTTGTTGCTCTTCTCTTTTAAATAAATATACATCTAACGAAAACGCATTGCCGGCAGGAATAAAAATGCAAATAAAGCTAACAAGGCTCACAAAATAGTAATGGTTCAGGTAGTTTGTTTTGTCGATTAGTTCGATATACGTAAAAAGCAAAAAAAACAACAGCGTTGCGTAACGGTAAAGAAACCCAAACAAGATACCTAACGAAGCCAGCAGCATAAGTATAAAAACGATATACATACCGGTTGGGGCCAGTGGTTTTACCCATTCGAAACCATAAAACGGAAAGAACATTTTAGGCTGAAGGTACATGGTACTAATCCAACCCTTTAGTACAAAACGAAGGGTAGATAGAAACAACAAAGCACCGAATGCGATACGGAAAATAACCAGAGGAGCAATACTGGTCTCTGTTTTTAAATATGAAGAAACACGGTTAATCACCGTCTCCGTCCTGATAAGTGATGATAACACCAAGATGAGAAGGCATATCCGTTTTAAGCAAAACCAATAGTTTTACCAGCTCTGTATAAGCAGCGTTCACTGTGGCGGGATTTGCGATAATTTCGGATGCTAACACCCCGTTGATAGCGGATAGGCGTGTACGCGCCGCACTAAACTGGGCTTTAACGGCGTCGTTTAACGTGCCGTTGGCAGAATTCACTTTCAGGTGATCGAGGTAATCATCGAATCCTTTTCCGTCTGTGCCGTTTAAACCACGGCCCAGATAAACTGATTCAATGATTTTTAACGTTTCCAAAGCATAGGTGAGAGATTGTTTCCCATAATAGGCTTCACATTTCTCTGGCAATGGAACATCCAGCGATTTTTTGCCAAGTGGAATACCTATTTTCGCGTTTTTCAGGTAATCCAGTTCAAAGTTTAATTGATTCACCAGAAAGCCAATGGAACTGCCCACGTCGGTACTGAGTGAGTTTATAAATGTTGTGCGGTAACTGGTGTTCCATGTATTTACTATGCTTGCAGTTTTCGAACGCATCTCGTTAAGTAAATCACTCACGTAATTTTTTTGATTAGAGGAGTTGATAAATCCCTGGACAATGGATTGCTCTTGCTGATTTAAACCATAGAGTAAATAATCTAACGCCGGAAAGCCTTTGGCATCAAGGTTAGATACCGCGCTTAAATTATAGTTTCCCGTTGCAATATTGCTTTTGATTTGAACAGTATCTGTTGGAAATACATTGAAGTTCATACGGACAATTTCCTGTTCTGCTGGTCCAAACTCAAACAGACTTACTGCCTGGTATTTAGTGTATGCGGTATTAAGTTTACTTTTTAGCTGTTGCAAACCGTTAACCGAAGGGTTGGATTTGAACGCGTTGTAATACGTTATTACTGTATCTGTCGCTTTTAAAAAATCCTGATAGGCAGGAAGAATCAGGTTATCAGCCAAGTTGGTTAATAATCCGGCTTTATCAAAGGGCTCAGGTTCTGGTTCCGGAGATTTACTTTTATTTCGCTTACAGGAAATAGCAATCAGGGAACTTAACAGAAGAATGAATAAAATACGGTTTACTTTCATAGCTGATGTAAATTTCAGATAATCAGCAAGTTTGTACAATCGCATAAAAATGGTATTTGCCGGAACGAAATGCCAGATCTGAAAAGCCGGGATACGTGCCCAAAAATATAACTAATTGACAATTAATCAGTTAATGTTTTAAAATTAAAAGGCGCACCATTATGGTAACGCCTTTACTCTGATCTCATAAATTAGGTTAGTTGAACGGAATCAACCTTACGCCTATTACGAATGGATAAAGCTGCGGGCCTTTTCCTTTTTCGAACAAGGAAGTGATGTTGTATTCAGCAAATGCTGTAAAGCTGCGATACCCGATAGACGCGTGAGTTTTTAAAACAAGCGGATTCATATTGTAATTGTCTTTACGCACTTTTTCGAAGGTATATCCCCCTCTTTCGTAAATTTGTTTGGTGCGTCCGCCAACCATAAACTGCCCTATTGCACCTACTGCCACATGAAACGATTTACGTGGATTTTTATTTGTATTAAATTCGATCAGTAAAGGAACCTGTAGCATGGTTGAACGGAATAAGTTCTTTTTGAAGTTAAACGTAGTGGTTGTATCAATGCTTCCCCAGGTAAAAGAGCTATCCGCATTCAGAGAGGTTTTATTATCAAACATAAAGCGGCGCCATTCAATACCAAATCCAGTTACGAGATTAATATAATTATGATAGATATTAAAGTTGTGTTGGAAAATGTTCCATTGTATGTTAATGCTGCGACCATAGTTTAAATCCATGTATTTATAGCGGGTAGGAACGCTCATGGAGCCGTCGGGCGAAAAATAACCGTTAAAACCGAAGCTGAGTCCACTCCAGTGTTTAAACTCTTCTTCATCAATTTTATTTTTAATGCGTATTTTTGAATGAGGGTCTTTGTCAAAAATAATGATGCGTTTTGACCCTATGTTAAGTACTACGGAATCTTCGGTATTATTTTTACTTTTATCCGTTCCTGCAGAGGTGCTGGAGCCGTCGTCCACAATTTTAGAAATGCTTGAAGCGGCCGAAGCTTCGGCCACTACATCCTTGGCATCGCCTTTAAATTTTATGGAGCTGGCTCCGGTAGCGTTAGCAACGAGTTTTTCACTGGCAAATACTCTGGCATTTGATGCGCCGGTAGTAAGTACGGCTGTACTTTTCGAATTAAGAGAGTAGGCTTTGAGGCTGGAAGCACCGCTGCTTTCTGCACTGAAATTGTCGGTATTGCCGCTTAATTTTAAACTGGAAGCTCCACTTTGAATAGATGAGAGTTTAACGGTGTTTACATCTAAATCGCCGCTTGATGCTCCGGTTAAGCTGATGTTCAGGTTTTCTGATTTGATGGTATTTTGTGATTCAATGTTTACGGCACCACTCAGCGAAACGTCTTCCAGTTTATTGTTGAAGACATATATTTTAACGCCCTCTTTATAATTGCCTTTTGCCGAAATATATAAGGTGTTGTCTTCTACTTTTGTTTCCACAAAGTCAATTTCACTATCACCTGCTTTTATTCTTAAAGAAGTGGTGTCAGATTGCGTATAATATATTTTAGCGCCACCAGAGGCAAGAATTTTAGTAAATGGTTTAATATCCCTGTTTTGTGTGGTTTGTGCTTTCAGCAGGGTTAATGATAAAGTAACCAGGGTCAGAGTATATATTTTTGTTTTCATAATTGTATTAGTTTAGATATTTATGTTTTGAACCGGTTCTGGTAATAAGACGAGTGGTATTCAAAAAAGTTACCGCGCAATTACAAATCATTTTGATTTTTTTAGTTCCACGGAAACATTACTGAGAGAAAGAATATCTCCGTTTTCGCCGGAGTTACCATTAACCGATTTTAAACCAAGGTTGTTAAGTTGACCGGCAGCGGAAAGTGCTTTCGACCAAAGATTCCTTTTTTTACTGGCAGTGGCATCGGCAACAACATCTTCTTCAGAATCGGTTTCTGTTGGAATGAGTGTTAGCCGTTCCGTTTTTTCACGTGATTTGTTAGAAGGGATGGATGTTGAATGGCCAGTGGTATTTTGTGTGTTTCCGGGAGAAGAAATGGTTTTGGTTTTATCCACCTGTACCAACTGCGTATTGTCAGCCGAAACAGAGTCTTTTTGAAGCTGCCGGATAATACTGTTTTTTACTTTTACCTTTGGTTTTTCTTTCGCTCCAGCCATCATATACTGATCCGCCGTGTCTTTATTCAATTGACGAATAATCGAGTTTTTAATTTTTACTTTTTGTTTATCTTTTGCACGATACTTTTCGGGTGAAGTAATAGCTAAAGCATTGTTTTCCGTTTGGGTTTTATTCAATTGACGGATAACAGAATTTTTGATTTTGTTTTTCCCTTTTTCCTTGGTTCTGCTATTTTCTTCCGGTAAACGTGCCAGTTTCTCTGCATTTTGTTCAGAGAGTACAGAATCTGATTTAGGATGACCTGTTTTAGCTTGTAAATTGTTTTGGGATTGGTCAGGGGTTATGCGTTGTATTAAAATATAAAGCCCCGCTATTATTACCAATCCCGCGGCTAAACCACTTACCATGCGCAGACTGAATAAATTAACGATACGTGCCTCACGGTGTTTTAGAGAACTTTTGTCAGGATGAGTAAGATTTAAATCGGCAGCTAAAATCGTTTTTTTATACGCATCTGTTTGAGCGCGGAATCGTTCATCTGAACTTATGCGCTTTTCTACAGCTTCTTTTTCAGACGTATTTAGTCTGTTTTCTGTATAATCAAATGCCAGAGCGGCATCGCCTGCCATTTGGTACCAGGTTTCTTTTTGATCTAATTGCAAGGTCAGATCGGGCGTCAGTATGGTGTTTTTATAGGCGTTTAATGCTTCGGTTAATACCGGATCATTTTGTAAACGATTTTCGAACAATTGTTTGTTTGGAGGAGTGAGTTGCCCTTCTATATATTCAAATGCCAGCTCATCTTCAGAAACTGCTTCATTTTTTTTTAGACTGTTTTTAAACTCAAAAACAGCACTTTCTTCCATAGAAGGTAAGGTGAAAAAATCAGCGTCACTCAAATCAATATCCAATTCGGGATGTTCCCGGGTAAATTGACGAAGTGCGTCCACATCACTTTCTTTTAGTCGCCCTTCAAAGTAATCTAGCAAAAACGCTTCGTAATTATGTAAATCAATTTTCATGTATTCCGGTGCTTAGAGCACACTTTCCACTTTACCAATATAATTTTTTAAAAAAGTTCTGGCTCTGAATATATATACTTTAACCTGACTTTCATTTAATCCTGTGATCTGGCCAATTTCGGCATAATCATACCCTTCATAATCCCGTAATAACAATACCGTTTTCTGAATTTCAGGTAATTGTTCGAGTCCTGCATTCAGAATGGATTTCAGATCGCTGTATTGCTTTTCATGCTTATGCGCGTTAAAGTCCACCTCGCTGAACGAGGCCTGCTTTTTGGCCCTCCGTGTATAATCTACAAGTGTATGATAACCGGTAGTAAACAGGTACGATTTCGCTTTATCGGCTTCAATAGTTTCATATTTGCGCCACATTTTTTCAAATGTATCCTGTACAATGTCTCTGGCCACATCTTTGTCACGTATCTGCTTCAGAATAAATCTGTAAAGGCCATCGGCATGGGTATCAACACACGTATTATATTCCGAAACCGTCATTTAATAGTAATAAGACGCTTAACGCTGTAAATTGTTACATCGTAAATTTAAAAATAAATGCTTGCTAATCAGAAACTTGATATCTAAATAAGGTTTAGAATGGCTTTTTCTACCGCTTCGCTGTCCCAGCGGTTTTCAATATCCTCCATGGCCATAATTTTATCCATGATGGCCTGTTGACGGTTCCCTTCTTTCAAGGCAGTGCTGTAACGTATTTCGGGACTATAGGTAACCATGGAATAAAGGGGGATCCATTTGTCGGGATATTTGCTGCTGAAACGGGCTTCTATTTTTTTCTGGAGCAGGAAGCGCGCATCGGCAGTTTTATCACGCATTTCTATAAAATTGGCATGTGCCAGATCGGCTATAGCGTCTCCGTCTGGTTTCCGGAGAGTTTGGTATTCATTCAGGATATCTGGCCAGTTATGCTGATGTTTATCAATGAGTTCGTTGAGTACAACACAATCTTCAAATCCACAATTCATCCCCTGACCATAAAACGGAACAATAGCATGTGCCGCATCTCCTATCAGAGCAATTCGGTTATCCCATACCCATGGCTTGCATTTTACGGTTACCAGCGAAGCTGTGGGATTAGCGAAAAAGTCTTCAACCAGAGTTGGCATTAATGGTAATGCATCCGGAAAATCCTCTTCAAAAAAGCGGATCACATCTTCTTTGGTTTTAATGCTCTCGAAACTTTTAGGCCCCTCTGCTTCAAAGAACAAGGTGCAGGTAAAGCTGCCGTCCATATTAGGCAAAGCGATCATCATGTAGCTGCCACGCGGCCAAATATGAAGCGCGTTTTTTTCAAGTTTAAAGCTACCATCCGGATTGGCCGGAATGGTTAATTCCTTATAAGACGCATCTATGTAAAACTGGTTATAATCAAACCGGTCACTTTGTAATTGCATTTGAAGGCGTACAGCGCTAAATGCCCCGTCTGCGCCAAAAACAAGGTCGGAGTGAACGGTCTGACTTTTGCCATTTTCCAGATTGGTGAATTCCAAAACATTGGTTTTACGATCCAGTTTATCGCACCGTTCGTTAAAATAAATTTTTACATTTTCCTGCTGTTCTGCCAGCGTCATCAGGGTTTTATTAATTTCACCTCTGGAAACAGAATAAATAGCCTGATCATCTTTACCATAAGGTTGATAATTTTGGGAACCATCTTTATGATGAATTTGCCGCCCATACATCGGAATAGCTATTTTCCGGATTTCTCCGTCAATATCCACCCCTTTCAGCCCCCTCCAGCCTCTGTCACTTAAAGCCAGATTAATAGATTTCCCGGCAGACATACTTTGTTTCCGCATGTCGCTACGGCGTTCGTAAATGTTGACTTTATAACCTTTTTTTGCCAGGTAAATAGATACAAGGGATCCTACTAAACCGGCCCCAACTACTGAAATTGTTTTAGACATAACGCAATTATCTTGTGAATAAAAATCTTGGAACTTTATGCTGTTCGATCCGGGTGAAATTACAAAATAAATTCAGAAGCGCAGTATTGTATTATAGATGATTAAACTCACGTTTATCAGATTTTTGGGGAGGTGCAGACCCCGTTCACCCGGAACACCCGTACTTTCGGGTATTCCTTTATTTTAGTAGTTTTGTTTTATGTTCGCTCAGTTTGAACGTCACATAAAGCACAAAAAATTTTTCAGCCCGGAACTGAAGTATCTTCTGGCATTTAGTTCGGGTGCCGATAGCGTGGTGTTGGCCGATTTGCTGCATAAGGCAGGTGTATCTTTTGCAATAGCGCATTGTAACTTTAATTTAAGAGGTGCCGACAGTGAACAGGATGCTGCTTTTGCAGAGGTATTTGCAAAAGAACGGGGCATCACGTTTTATTATCAGTCGTTCGATACAAAAGCCTATCAGCGAACCCATCAGCCTAATACCCAGTTGGCAGCGCGTGAATTGCGTTATAATTGGTTTCACGAATTATTGAACGAAAAACAACTGGCTAAGCTGATTACTGCGCATCATGCCAATGATAATCTGGAAACGGTTTTAATCAACGCATTAAGAGGAAGCGGGGTAATGGGATTTAAAGGTATACAGGAAGTAACAAAAAATAGTATTCGCCCATTATTGCCATTCACCAAAGAACAGGTTTTGAACTACGCCCAGACACATCAGCTAGCGTATCGTACAGACAAGAGTAATTGGGATGTCAAGTATGAGCGTAACTATATCAGGGCAAAAGTAGTACCGTTGTTAAAAACACTAAATCCATCGCTGGAGGCAACCATGTATGCCAATACCCGACACGTATTGGATTGGATAGACTTGGCAGAAACGTATCTGCAGGAAAGGAAAAGCAGGATTGTTTTAAATGAAGGCGCTATTTACCGTATTGATAAACAGGCTTTATTGGCAGAGGAACACAAGAGGCCATTACTGTTTTCGATACTTTATCCCTTTGGATTTAATGGTGACCAGATAAACCAGTTGCTGGAGGTGCTAATCAGCGCAGGGAACCATTCGGGTACAATCTTCTATTCTTCAAGTCATGCCTTGCTGGTTGACCGGGCTTATTTATTGGTAAAGCCTGGAGTACAGGAAACAGCTTCTCAGGAAGAATACCTGTTTAACGATTTGATGGCACTACATACCTTTCCGTTTTTAAAACTAACGATAGAACGGGGTTCCGATTTCAATTTTGCAAATCCACGGCAACTGCCTATAGACAAATCACAACTTGTATTTCCGTTAAAGATACGGCGCAAAAAAACAGGAGATCGTTTTATGCCCTTTGGTATGAAACGGCATCAGAAACTAAGTGATTTTTTTATAAATAATAAGTTCAGTGAGTTTGATAAAGAACAAACATGGATACTGGAAAATGGAAATGGGGATATTATTTGGATAATGGGGTACCGTAATGATGAACGTTACAGAGTGAATAAAACAGCAACGGATCTTTTTAAGCTGGAAATAAAATGAGTGAAGACGATTTGTTATTTGAGGAGCGGCAATATATGGGCCATAACCGTTTTAGTATGATGGTACGAACGGTATTGGCTTTATTCTGTTTTATGGCTTACTACTGGTCTGAAAACCCTAAACCGGTTGAATTGACGTTTTTTAAAATCGGGTCTTACCCCATTCAGCATATCAGCCATTCGGGGACTATTTTCTTTTTGATGGGGCTTCTTATTTTATTGTTGTCGGTTGCGCTTACGTATGTTTTGCACATTCACACCAAAGTATATAAAAATTACATTGTTATTGATGGGTTTGGAACAGCCCGCCGTGTAAAGATAGACCTAGGCACAATTACACATATAAGAAAGAGCCGTTACAAAAAGAATGGTTTCCGGAGGGCAGTGTACAACCTTCACAACAAGGGGATCATAAAATTTTACACCAGTGGTTCCGATTTTGTTGAATTGTCAGATAACAGTGGTTTTGTTTACCGGATTGGTAGTCAAAAGGCGGTTGAATTATGCCGTTTGTTAAAGGCCAGAAAAGAATACATGGCGCTGTAGAGGAATCTTAGACTTTTTTAGGCGCATCCTGCCGGGTTTTTCGACGGACGGTATGGTATATTCCTGTTTTTTTAGGATATTGCTTATCCATTGTTGAATAAAGTAACTAAATATCTTGTTTTATTTTGTTGCCTTGCTTTAACCTCCCGTTCACAACCATCGGATGAAATCAGGTTGAAACGACTGGTAAAAGAAGCAAGCGATTTACTAGATTATGGTAACTATAAACTTGCCGGATTAAAAATAGATACTATACTTTTTTTGGCAAATTTTGATGAGAACCGGATTTACGTTGGTGAAGCGTATAATCTGAAAGGTGTGATGTATGACTATCAGTATCAATACATTGAGGCACTTAAAAATTACAGAAGTGCCGTGGATATTTTCAGGACTTATGGGAAAAAGGATAAGGAAGCAGGATGCTATAATAATATAGGTAAGGTTTACAAAGCTTTAGACGAGGATAAAACAGCTTTAACATATTATTTTAAAGCGGCTAATCTTTATAAAGTGGAAGACAGGAACCACTCTTTACGGACAATTTACAATAATATCGGAACCAGTTATCAGAAAATGAAGCAGTTTGAATCTGCAAAGCATTATTTGTATTTGTCGCTTAGTATTAGCAAAAGAGTAGGCGATTCCGTTTCAATAGCAATGGCTTATCACAATCTGGGTATGAATCACCAGATGCAAAATCGTTTTGATAGTTCACTGAGTTATTTCAGGAAGTCGCTGTTATTTCTGAAATCAGTGCCGATGTCGCCGGGCGTTATCCTTAATAACAGCGAGATAGGAAATTCATTTCTACAACAGAATAAAATAGATAGTAGTGAAAAATATCTGTTAATGGCGGAAAAACTAATAAAGCGTTCAGGGAATAATATCTCTTTACCGGAAATATCGGAATACCTCTCGCAAGTGTACGAATTGAAAAAGAATTATCCCAAGGCCTTTTTCTACATGAAAACCAAGGAACGGCTAAAAGATTCGCTGTCTAAATTGTCTTCGGCAACAGAAGTTGTAAGGGCTGAACTTGAGAAAAGTTATAACGAAGAAAAGTCACAGAATCTTATGAAAGCCCAATACGCTCAGCAGATTTCCGATACTGAAAAAAAGAACCGTATGCGTCTGCTGAATTATACTTTGGTAGCCTTGGTTATTGCCATTTTTCTGGTGGTTATTTCACTACGAAGTTATTTTCAGAAACGCAAGGCCAACTTTATCATCTCCAAGCAGAAAGAAATAGTAGAGCATAAGAACAAGGAGATATTAGATTCGCTGAATTACGCTAAGCGGATACAAAATGCGCAGTTAACATCACCATTATATATTTCTGAGTTTGTAGAAGAACATTTTATTTTTTACAGACCCCGTGACATTGTAAGCGGCGATTTTTACTGGGCCCTGAAACAAAACAATACGTTTTATTTTGTAGTAGGTGATTGTACGGGACACGGTGTTCCGGGAGCGTTTATGAGCCTTCTGAATATTAACCTTTTGAATGAGATCATCATTGAAAGAGGAATTAAACGCCCTGATCTTATCCTGAATGAAATCAGGAGGGAAATTATTAAGTCGCTTAAGAATCCGGATGATAACGAAGAGATAAGAGATGGAATGGATTGCGTGTTATGCGCTTTTAACTTTGAAACCATGAATTTAGAGTACGCTTGTGCGAATAACAAATTTTTCGTAGCGCGTGAAGACGAGTTAATTATTTCCTTCACTACCAAGATGCCTGTCGGACGTTCGCATGATGACAATGTTCCGTTTAAGCTGTTTGAAATGAAGATACTCAAGGGGGATGTGTTTTATTTTACCACGGATGGATATATAGGTCAGTTTGGAGGACCTAACAATAAAAAGTTCAAGTACTCGCGGCTGGAACAAAAACTATTGGAAATATCGCATTTACCAATGGCGCGGCAAAGCAAAATGATTGAGCAAACATTTGAAAACTGGAAAGGGGATCAGGAGCAGGTGGATGATGTGTGTGTGATGGGAATTAAAATATAAACCGGATATTTGTCGGGATAAAGATGATTAATATTCAGGGACTTCATAAATCGTATAAGCTCGGAAAGACCTCCTTTGAGGTATTAAAGGGAATAGATCTTACCATTTCTCAGGGAGAATTCGTCTCCATTATGGGATCTTCGGGATCCGGCAAATCAACCCTTCTTAATATACTGGGAATACTTGATAATTATGACGAGGGATCCTATACGCTGAATGGATTATTGATTGATCGTAACCTTTCGCCCAAGCAGGCGGCACAACTCAGGAACCGTTTTCTGGGGTTTTGCTTCCAGTCATTTAACCTGCTTTCATTTAAAAACGCGGCCGATAATGTTGCATTGCCGTTGTATTATCAGAAAGTAGGACGAAAGGAGCGATTAAAAAAAGCGCATGAATATCTGGAGAAAGTAGGATTGCTGCCGTGGGCTAATCACATGCCTGCTGAATTAAGTGGCGGTCAAAAGCAACGGGTAGCCATTGCCCGTGCCCTGATAGGACAACCTAAAGTCATCTTTGCGGATGAGCCAACTGGCGCATTGGATACGACTACCTCTTACGAAATAATGAGTTTATTTCGCGAAGTAAATCAACAGGGAATTACCGTGGTAATTGTTACCCATGAAGACGACATCAGTAAAATGACTCAGCGTATTATCCGTTTAAAGGATGGACGCATTATGAATACGTAAATGCTGGAGAAAGAAGTTTGGCTCGAAATATTTTCCGCTATCCGACAAAATAAGTTACGGACTGTTCTTACCGCTTTAAGTGTAGGATGGGGGATTTTCATATTAATTATTCTTCTGGGTGCAGGAAATGGTTTGACCAATGGAACCAACGCGCAATTTGCCGGTGATGCGGTAAATACAATATGGATATCCCCCGGAACAACATCTATGCCCAGTAAAGGATTCCGTATAGGCCGCCGCTTAAAATTACGAAATGAGGATTATGCCCTGATTAGTTCTCAGATAAAGGGATTAAAGTACCGCACAGCCATTTATAATGTAAACAGTAACCGTAATGTGGTTTATAAGAAAGAACGCGGTAATTACCTTTGTCGTCCTGTTTTACCCGGACATCAGTTTCTTGAAAATATAAGTGTGGTTAAAGGCAGGTTTCTTAATCAGATGGATATTAACGAGTTCAGAAAAGTGTGTGTTATGGGACTGCCGTTGCAGGAAGCATTGTTCAGGAATGAGGATCCGATAGGAAAATATGTACACATTGATAATACACCCTACAAGGTAGTAGGAGTATTTACGGATCCGAGTCAAAACGATATGCAACGGTTTTATCTTCCGCTTACTACCGCGCAGCGGGCGTTTAATGCCAAGGATGAATTAACGGATATTTGGGTGAGTACAGGCGATGTTTCTGTGGCGCAGAGTATGCAGATGGCAGAGCAGATAAGGGCTATGCTGGCTACACGCTACCAGTTTAACCGCGAGGATTTGAGCGCCATGTATATCAATAATAATTTTGTAGAGTACCAGCGTATTATGAATGTGTTAGGGGGCATTAAACTTTTTGTTTGGGTAATTGGGATAATGACCTTAATTGCTGGTATCGTCAGTGTTAGTAACATCATGATTATCGTTGTAAATGAGCGGACACGCGA
This sequence comes from Sediminibacterium sp., assembly GCA_030054095.1. Classification (GTDB taxonomy): domain Bacteria; phylum Bacteroidota; class Bacteroidia; order B-17B0; family Aurantibacillaceae; genus Aurantibacillus. The sequence continues at coordinate 63,598 of JASGCO010000017.1, read as the reverse complement.
AATCGGAATCCGGAAAGCCATAGGTGCAACGCCTTTGTCGATTGTTACTATGATTATTCAGGAATCGGTATTTATAACCGCGTTAGCCGGATTCACGGGTTTAGGGGTTGGTTGGGGCTTATTAAGCCTTTTAAATTATATAGGAATAGACAGTGATTTTTTTAAACACCCTGAAGTAGATGGGTTTATTGCAGTTTCTGCCACGCTGTTAATTATAATTGCCGGGGCACTTGCCGGTTTTTTTCCTGCGCTTAAAGCGGCTAAAATTAATCCGGTAGAAGCACTGAGAAGTTAGTCTATAAGCTCTATCTTTGCCGGGCAAAATGAGTTTACACCACGAATATGCGGTTTATACGCTGGATGAGCAGGAAAAGGTATTGCGTTGCCAACCTATGGTGCCATGTGTTGGAGTAACAGAAGGACAGGAAACGTTTTGCATTATCCCGTTTCCGGAAACACCGGATGAACCGCCGCGCATTCATTATTACGCGGTACAGAAGGCGGAATTGGTGGCCTTACAGAAGTTGCCGGAAGGTTTACCTGAGCCGTTCCGGATTAAGGTGCAATCCAGAGAAGAGTATATACAGGCAGTTCAGAAGTTAAAACACCATATACAAATAGGGGATATTTACGAGGTAAATTATTGCGTAGAACTATCTGCGGAAAACATTAGTATTGATCCATTACAGGTTTTTTTAAGATTGCAACGTGTTGCTTGCGCGCCTTATGCCCGTATGGTAAAACTGGGGGAGCAATATATTATTAGTGTCAGCCCTGAATTGTTTCTGAAACGCGAGGGAAGGCGTTTGATTTCGAAACCCATTAAAGGAACCGCGCCGCGTGGAAAAACCGAAGCGCAGGATCAGGAGAATAAACATTTGCTGTACAACTCGTTGAAAGAACGTACCGAAAATGTCATGATAGTAGATGTTACCCGCAACGATTTTTCGAAGATAGCGGAGCGGGGAACAGTTCGGGTTGATCAATTGTATACTATTGAAACGTACAATACGGTTCATCAGATGGTAAGTACTGTAAGTTGTACATTGCCAGCGGAAAGTAAACTGGAAAATGTGATAGAGGCCTTGTATCCTGTACCCAGTATTACAGGAGCGCCCAAAAGAAGGGCAACCGAATTAATACTGCAGTATGAAACGTTCCGCAGGGCATTCTATTGCGGAACAATGGGGTTTTACTCCGCTAACGGTGATTTTGAACTATCTGTTATTATACGCAGTATCGTTTACGATGCCTTGAGCCAAAGCATTAGTATTGGTGTAGGAAGTGCAATAACACACCTTTGTGACCCCGAAAAGGAATACGATGAATGTTTGTTGAAAGCCAGAGCCCTGGTAAATGCGCTTAACGCAGTAATCATTCAAGAATGAATTTAGAAGAAGCCAAAAGATTTTTTCCCCGTCGTATTCTTACAGTGTAAGACCCTCTGGCCCATTCCTGAGTTTCAAGTGTAACCATTTTTTCAGAAGTTAACGCGTTGTAAATTACTTTGTCATTGTTGTATATTTCCATAATATAACTGGCAGGGGGTAATTTAGACAGATCAATAGTTACATTGTTTTTGGCCGGATTAGGAAACAGACGTATATTAACAGGTTCAGTTTTCCGTTCGTCTAATCCTATCTGGAATTGCAGGGAATCGGCGAATGTACCAAAGGCGTATTCGCCGAGCTTAAGGGTATCAATGGTGATAATGCCGTTTTTAAAACCCGCACTGAATTTACTGTAGTTTTTAACCAATTGCCAGTCTTTGGCCGGATTGGCACGGTAATAAAGCACTACGCTATCTCCACTATAAGGTGTAAGTAGTGTATCCATATAGGAATAGGTGCCGCCAATGGTTTTGTTGCCATCATAGTTAAACCGCCCTTTAGCGGCAAAACCAGGAGAAAGAATGCCGTCAATTTTCCAGTAGTGCTGGTCGGAAATTTTGGCATTATAGGGATTATTCTTAAAAGGATCAGCACCAACGTAATGGTGTTCTATTCTCAAAAGCGAAGAGTCCTGCCCCTTATTGCTTACAATAACGTTGACCTTGGCCAGCGTATAGTTATGGGTGGTATTTGTTTTTATAGTGCGGGTTTCGCTGCTTACAGCATCAAAGATTTTAGAATCGAAATTCAGGGCTGTATATACAGGATTAAACGGTAGTGTAAATGTAAAACTGTTTAATGCGCCACTCATAGTTAAATTACGCACATGCTGCTGATGGAATGAATCGAAGAATGAAACCTCCAGTGGAACATTGGTGAATAATTGTGGCGCGCCATATAAGCGCTGGCGTACATATACGATGAGATCATAACTGCCATTTTGAAGTGGAACCGATTTCACAGAGTCAGTTGTAAAATTGGGCCACCCTCCGTTCAACACCCAGTTGTCAAAAAACGGCACAAGGTTTTGCCCGCTGGCGTTTTGCAACAGGTCGCGAAATTCAATGGAGTTGATGCTTTTGTATTCTTTTTGTTGCATAACATGTTTACAGGCGTTAAAAAAGGCATTGTCGGTCATATAGCCCCTCAGGGTATGAGCGACATCTGATCCTTTCAGATAAACGTGGTCACCATACGTTAACGAATGTGGAATGCCCGATATGGCACGAAACCCGCCTTCCTTTTTGTGCAACGATTTCAACAGATTATCATGTTGGCGTTTGAGACCGTCAAGGTAGGATGCTTTGCCATAGCGCCATTCGGTAAACAGGAACGCGCTGTAGCTGGCCATCCCTTCATTTATCCACATGTCTTCCTGGGTCTCGCATGTAATCAAATCGCCCCACCAATGATGAGATAGTTCATGGGCCATCAGTTGCGCTTCGTATTGCAATGAGCCGATAACTGCTCTTGGATAAGCAATATTGGTAGCGTGTTCCATGGCACCACTGCTAAAGGGAACAAGCGCATAACCAAAACGGTTCCATTTATAAGGGCCAAAGTAATTTTCGAATCCGGTAATGCAGTTTTTAAGATTAACAAACGCGTTTTTCAGTGCTGTTGTATCGCCTGCTACTGCTGCCAGAATAATGGGTTTGGTGCCATTCAGCGTATTGGTGCTCCAGTTAACCTGCCGGTATTTGGCAACTGCTACGCTCGCCAGATACGTTGGGATAGGTTCGTTCATGATCCATGTTCTGGTGCGCTTACTACCATTTATCACATCGGCGGTTAATTGCCCGTTACAGTATGCCCGGCGAGCCGAATCACAGGTTATAATATATTCGTATTGACTCCGTTCAACAAAATTATCAAAACAGGGGAACCAGACCCTGCCGTAATTATGTGGTTTGGCTGAAAAGCCAACCCCCAGATTATAAGCGTAATCGCCCCCGCCGGCATTATCGAAATAAAAACCACCCCATCCGCTGGCATCTCCTTTTGGTTGCCCATGGTAGTAAACGGTTACATTCAGTGTATTTCCCGGAACCGGAGCAGCGGGTAACAAAACACTAATAACAGTATCGTTATACTGATAGGTTACAGAAGTAGCGCCGAGTTTTACAGAGTCAATGGTCAACTTAAGAAGATCGAGGCGGAGTTTTTGTACGCCTGCCAGTTTTTGTACAAACTCTACAGTGGTGTTTCCTGCAATTTGTTTACTTACACTGTTGCCAATCTCCAGCCGGATGGTATATTTAAGAATATCAAAGGTATCGCTGCGTAAATTTTCGGGGCAATTATAAAGACCCGGACTGTTAATGTAATGTTGCTTGGCGGCCTGACAGGAAAATTCCTGAGCAGAAGTATTAGTTGTGAAAAGGAAACTAAACAGGGTTAGGCAAATAAAAATTTTACGCATATTCTAAATCTAATTAAAAATAACAAAATTGATTTAAAATGCCTATTTTAGATTTTGCATAAGTCGTGTCAGCCATCGGCGCGGCGTAATAAAACATTATGATACCTGTAACCCATAATGACTTACATGCCCTTGTGCGCGCACTCACTAAAAGTGAGAAGCGATTTTTTAAATTGCAAATAGCGCCTCATCCCAAGCAACAGGAATTAGGGAATCTGTTCGATTATTTTGATAAGCGGGCCATCCTCCAACGATCGCAGGAAGAATTCCGGCCCGGCGTGCGTTCTTCGCAAACAGATAAATACCTGCTCCTGTACGAACAGATTTTGAAAAGTCAACGTTTGTTTTACGCGGATAGCATTGTTAATTTCAGAATAAAGGATGACATAGACAATCTGCATATACTCTACAACAAAGGGCAATACAAGCAGTGTTTCAAAATGTTGAAACCATTGAAACAAACGGCGTATGATAATGAAAAATTCCACTTTGCACTGGAAATCCTGAATATTGAAAAGGCTATGCCTCCCATTTTTAAAAACGGCGATGGCAAAGTTGCCGTTTTGGAGGAAGAAGAGCGGACGTTCTTGCTGGAGGAAAATCTTAGCCGTTATATTGCGCTTTATGCTGAAATAAAGCACATCATCAAGAGACAACTGGTAGAGCCCTTTAAATTGGATTATAAGGGAGAATACATGAGAATCCTGAATACCCCTCTGTTACAGGAGGATGGAAAAACCTTATCATTAAAGGCAAGATTGCTAAGGTATAAATCTCTGGCATTATGTTATACCCGTTTAGGAGATTCGGCAAATCGTGAGCAAACAATAAAGGAATGTTATGTGTTGCTTAAACAACATCCGTTTCTTGTAACGGAAATGCCAAGAATGTACCTCGAAGTGTATTATAATCTCATTCATTATAATCTGGAAAGAGGGGCGTGTAATGAGTCAGAGGCATATTTGAAGGAATTCGAGAAAATTGAACCACGGATTATACAAACAAGTATTGATATAGCCTCTAAATACGAGAGTTACCTTTTAAATTCACAGCTTCTGCTGCATACTGAGCTAAAGAACGCCCAATTACTCGAGCAAATAGCCCTTCAGGTAGAGCGGCATCTATCGGAACATCAGGCACTGATAAGTAAAGATGATTATCTGGTATTATTGTTTAATCTTATCAATCATTATATTTTCTCCGGAAATTTTGCAAAAGCAAAATCATACAATACAATGATGTTTAGTCTGTCGGATAAAAATTCCAGATGGGACGCCCAGCATTACGGACGGTTGCAGCAATTGATCATTTTTTATGAATTAAATCACGAACCGCAATTGCACTATGCCTTAAATGCCATACACAAACATCATACCGGAACTACAGACGTTTCTATGACCGAAAAATTGGTATTGCAATGTTTTACCAGACTGGTGGATAAAGCAGATAATAGCAAAAAAGTATTTGGGGAACTATACGAAGCATTAAACGCCTTAATAAAAGATCCTCATGAGTTAAGGATAAACCGCTTTTATGTTGATTTTGTAAAGTATAGCAAGAAAAAATCCGAATTATGAAGCCATCCGATTTATTATTTGACATAATTCATTCATTAAATGCTCAGGAGGAAGCCTCATTTTTAAATGTAGCATCTCTGCAGCAAGGAGACAAGAATTATCTTAAATTATATGAGTTCATAAAGGAGATGGAAACGTATGATGAGGAGTTGGTAAAGAAGCGATTCGGAAATGAGGTATTTATTAAGCATTTACCCTCGGAAAAGAACCAGCTTTTGCATCAGTTACTAAAAGGATTAAGGCAGCGTTATGCGCAGGATAATGTGGCGTCTTATATCAAAGAACAACTTAAAAATGTACAGGTTCTTTTTAATAAATCGCTTTACAAACTGGCGCGCCGGGAATTAGATCGGATAAAACAACTGGCCTACGAACACGAACTTTTTTTTGCGATACTGGAAATTATCGATCTCGAACGCATTATCATTGATATCGAATCGCGTTTCGATGATAATAGTGTTGCCAAGATTAAAATGTTGATGGAGGAAAAGACCCAGGTGATGCGTCTTTTAGGGATTTTAAACCGTTATGAAGCATTTTACCTGAAGTGTACAGATTTGTTAACGGATGGCATGGTAATAAATGACGCGCAGAAAGAAGAGCAAATCCTTGGATTATTAAGCGATCCATTAATGCAGGAACTCACGGCCATTGAATCGAAACGGGCAAAGATCTATGCTTGCATGTCACAGGTAGTCATTTACCGCTTATTGCTTAAAAATGAAGAGATGTTTCATTCTATCACGGCGGTTCTTGACCTTTTTGAGAAAAATGAGGCGTTAATAGCGGAGATGCCACGTATATACCTCTTTGTACATGGGTTTTTAACGCGGTATTATGCGTTGGGAGGTCAGCATCATCTCACGGAACGTATTATTGATAAGATGAGAGCCTTAGCCGATAATCCTGCTTATAGTACGCACGATTTACAAGTAAGACTGTTTGCTGGTTACGCGTCAGATATGCTGATGTTTTTATCGTATTCCGGTCAGTATAGTCGCTCTCCGGAAGTTTTATCTGAGATAATAAAAGGCCTGGAACGATACGAAGACAAGTTGACCCCCGATGAAAACCTGTTTTTTAATTATACGGTTGCTGTCAATTACTATGGGTGCGGGATGCTTAATAAAACCTTGTTTTATCTCAATAAGATAATGAATACAGGTGGCGGTAAGAAAGAGGTGTTGCGTATTGCACGGTTACTGAACCTGATTGTGCATTACGAACTGAATAATCTTGATTTATTACCTTATTTGTATAAGTCAGTCCGGCGGTTCTTTGATCAGATAGAAACGGTGAGGCCTTATGAAGTCCAGTTTCTCGATTTTTTCAAAAAATACGTGCTTTCCAAGCGGAAATCCAACCATCTGGAATTATTAGGGGAGCTGGAGCGGGATCTGATGGACGCGTTTAAAAATCCATATATGCGGTATGTGTTGGAGTATTTTGATTTTTTTGCATGGATAGACGCGCAACGGCATCATATAGATTATGCAGAAGCTTTGACAATCAAGAAGCAAACCGTTTAAACTGAACGGAATTTATTTTTCCACATCCTGAACCTTTTCAGCAATTTGGTGTTTAAACCTTGATTTTACAAAACGAAACGGTATTATAAGATGTTAAATTTAGATTTACTGATTACAAATGTTACCAATCCGGCATTCCTTTTTTTTATACTTGGTGTACTCGCTGTACGCTTAAAAAGTGATCTGGAAATACCCGCCAATTCCTCAAAATTTATTTCACTCTATCTCCTTTTGTCTATTGGTTTTAAAGGCGGGCAGGAATTATCGCACGAAACATTCCGACCTGAGATATTAGGGTTTATCCTTTTTGGGATTGCCATATCGGTAATTATTCCGGTATATACTTTTTTTATACTTAAACAACGGCTTTCAGTATATAATGCGGCGGCTATTGCAGCAGCCTACGGTTCTGTTAGCGCGGTTACCTTTGTAACAGCTGTTTCTTACCTGGAGTTACAAAAAATGAATTTCCACGGATATATGGTGGCCATAATGGCATTGATGGAAGCACCAGCAATTATTGCGGGATTGGCTTTGATGTCCTATTTTGTTGGAAAAGATAAAAAGAGAATTCGTCACGGAGAGGTTCTGCACCATAGTTTTACAAATGGAAGCGTTCTCCTGATCTTAGGAAGCCTGCTGATTGGATATCTGGCAGATGCCAGACAGGCAGAGGGAATAAAACCATTTACCAATGATATTTTTAAAGGGTTTCTGGCTATTTTTCTTTTGGATATGGGAATAACCAGCGGACGTAAGCTAAAATCATTTATTTCGGCGGGATGGTTTCCTATCGTGTTTGCAGCGGTTATGCCGTTATTAAATGGAATAGTTTTTACACTGATAAGTAGTTTATTTACAGCAGATGTATCCGACCGGTTTATGTTTGGTGTTCTGGCAGCCAGCGCGTCATACATTGCAGTTCCCGCTGCCATGAAACTGACAAATCCCGAAGCAGATCCCGGGCTTTATATCCCAATGGCTCTGGCTATCACATTTCCGCTAAATATAACCATTGGAATGCCCGTTTATTTTTATCTGGCTTCGTAAAGCAATCACAAGTTTTGGTGCGTAACAGAAATTCTGCTGTCTATTTACGGTTAAAGTAACGATGTGATTTCCTTACTGAGCGGATCCACATTGCTTGGAAAAAATTTAAGTACTTTACCATTTTCATCAATCAGGTACTTACAAAAATTCCAGTTGGGCGCTTCGTTTACCGACCCATTAAGTTCTTTGCTGCTTAACCATTTGTATAACGGGTGTATGTCGTTCCCTTTTACACTGATTTTCTCCATCATAAGGAAACTAACACCATAGTTCTTTTTACAAAATTCGGAAATATCTTTAGAGGTGCCGGGCTCCTGTCCTCCGAAATTATTGGCTGGAAACCCGATCAGAACAACTTTGTCGCCATACTGCTCGTGAAGTTTTTGCAGATTCGTGTATTGTGGAGTATAACCGCATTTGCTGGCAACGTTTATAAGGAGCATTTTTTTACCTTTAAATTTCGATAAACTAATGTCTTCACCTTCCAGGGTTTTTAACTTAAAGTCATAAATACTGGAAGGGGCGGGATTAAAATTCAAACTTTCTGTTTGATACGCAGTTATTGATGTTTCAGGGGTATGACCCATCTGGATAAAAGCGAATGCTAAGGCGGCAAGGACTATTTTTTTCATTTAATATAATATTTACTTTTAAACAATAGCTAACACAAAAGGTTCAGTACAAACGTATTTTCATGCCAGTTATAAGACCAACCAAAAATACAGGTTACGGAAATTCGTAAACAGGTAAGTCTGTTTAAACAAGCGAACAAAGAACACCCCCCATCAGGGCAAAAGAAATAATCCAGTATCCGGCATGAATAGCAATGTATTTGAATGAACGCCGTTCAAAGAGTGCAAGAATTGTAACGATTGGTGTGGCTAAAAACAGTCCGGCGAATGTTCCGTGAAAAGCGCCATGTTTAAACGTACGGTAACTGCTCCCCACTAAAGCATTAAACTTTTCAAGAATTTGAGAAGCCTCGGAGCCTTCTTTGGCAAAATCGGGATGGGTGTACAGTAAAGATAATGCGCCAAATTGGTGAACAACTAAAAACTGAATAATGAAGGCCATGAAAAAGGAGCAAAGGAAGGTTAGTCCGAAAATAAGCCACATCTTACTGTTTTTTATTTTGTCTTCTGTTACACCGCTTTCGCGCATCCACGCGTTTCCGAATGTTTTAGGATTATACCATATAAAGCCAACCAGTAAAGGAATGATGGCTGCAAGCAATAGGATTTTGAAATTAATATTCATAGAATTTTAAATTTTAGTTTACAGTTTTGAAGGTAAACAAATTTTAATTCTGATTTTAACGGCTTTATATGTTGAAACACCACGTTATTTTATAGTTTTGTGGTTTCGTTAAATGCCGGCATTAAACTATACGGTAAATTTCAGAAGGGTTTCCGGAGGAGGCACTAATACAGTATTTTGTATGTTGTTTAGTGACTGGGAGTGTTGTTGTGTTTCATTTTCAGCAGATAACGACCAAAGCGTATTACTGGCGCATGTGGTTTTTAGCGAGCAATTATCAGCAGCAGACGAACTTGCCAGTATAATCAGTGCAGTTTTACGCGATTTACGGATAGACCCGGCCTCGCATAGATCCGTTTACGCAGGCATAATTAACGACCGGTTCGCGTTAGTTCCGGAGAATTTCGACGAAACCTCAGTAACTCCGTTGTTTGATTTTACAAACGGGCAACGCAAAGAAGAGGCCGTAATGAAACAACGTCTGGCCGATGGAACAACCTTTGTGTTTGCTATGCCGTTACTTATTGAACAAGCATTGGGACATATATTTCATAATGTAAAGTTCCTGCATTCGGGCATTTGCGCTATACAATTCCGGCCATTGCTTACACCACCCGACTTATATGCGGCACTGGTGGTGCATAAGCATTACATCGAAGTAGCTATTCGCCGGCAACAGCAATTGGTATTTTACAATGCCTTTTCGTATGAAACAATTGACGATGTTTTATATTACGTATTGTATGTAAGTGAACAGTACCAGCTGGATCCGGCCTTACATACGTTTTATCTGGCCATGAATGCCCCCACAGATTCGGAAATATCTAAATTGCTGAAGAAATACATCCGTAACATTTCATTTATGACGGATGGTGCGCCCTTGTTTAAAAACGAAGCAGAGCAATTGCCAGGTCATTACTTTTTTACCCTAAAAGCACTAAAAGAATGCGCATTATAGGAGGAACGCATAAGGGGCGACATATACTTCCGCCTAAAAACCTGCCGGTGAGACCTACTACAGGTTTTGCCTTTGAGGGCTTATTTAATATTCTGAATAACCGAATAGATTTTGAGGGCATTAAAGCACTGGATCTTTTTAGTGGAACAGGCCATATTTCTTATGAGCTGGCCAGTAGAGGCGCGGCTTCGGTTATAGCGATAGATAAAAATGGAGCATGTCTTAAATTCATAAAACAGGTTTCAGAACAGTTTAATATGCCTTTATGGCCATTAAAGGCAGATGTATTTCAGTACCTTCAAACCTGCGAGCCCGGATTTGATTTTATTTTTGCGGATCCACCCTACGCGCTCGAAACGATAGATAAAATCCATGCCATAGTAACGGAACGGCGTTTGCTTTTACCAGGAGGATTACTGGTAATTGAGCATGGCCCCAAAACGGATCTGCAGCATCTGGCTGGATTTGTACAATTACGGGTTTATGGTAATGTCAACTTCAGTTTTTTTGAAGCTGTACAGTAAGATAGAAATAAGTTAACACCACCGTTTTCCTCTGATGCATCTGATTTCTTACCTTAATACATTGCCGAACAGTTATTTGAATTTGCGTTTACTGCGCTCCTTGATTTCTTCCAGTAAAACGTCTTCACAAGCTTTACGGGATTTAACATGAATGAAAGCGCCACTTCCTTTCTGCGCAATGGTTTTGAGGTTACGTATTGAATTTTTTTCATCCCCGAAACCAACAGTACTTATTATTACAGTGTGCTGAAGAGTTTTCTGTTCCCATTTTTTATAGTCTTCATCTGTCATTCTGAACTGGCCGTCTGTTATCAGAATAATCTGGTTATTGCCTTCCGGCAAGTAATGTTTCAGTACAAGATCAGTTCCGGCTAATATCGCCTTGTTCCCCTTGGTTAATCCTTTCGCTTTAATGGATCCTATGATTGTTTTAAGTTGTTCTTTTTGTTGCCCCTGTAAATGTTCAGCCAAAACCGTAACGCTGTCAGCATAGGTCATAAAACTAATGTAATCTACATCCCGGAGAGCATCCACTAATTTATGAAGCGCTATTTTTACCAGAGGCAGTTTTAATGAGTCTTTCATAGAACTACTGACATCTACCAGAAACAAAATATTATTTGGTTTGTATTGAAGTAGAGGAAGCTCTTCATGAGGGGCTAAAGACGTATCTTCTTTTCTTGCTGGAGCCGAAACAGATACCGGAGGTGGTAATTCTGTCTTGTTGGGATCCGGAATCCGGTTGCTGTTATCTTTCGGATTGACCGGGGCTTGAACCAGAAGTGGTTCATTTTTAATCTCAGTTGAGGTTGTATTTCTGCGGAAGTAATAACAGGCAGTTCTGTCGTCTGCTTTCCAGTGTTTTAATTGTCCGCTCCAGTGTACAAGGTAGGGAGTGGTTTTATCACTGCATATCAGTTCTATAGTGGTGCTAAACTTCCCGTCTTTTTTAGGGGTATAGGTTAAAAAAACAGAAGTCGTATCGCCGGGTCCAAGACGTTTGGAAATGGATTTTACGGTTACTTCGGGGTCTGTATCGGCCCGCATCAGGTAAGCAGTTTTTTGTCCGGTATTGGTAACAGTAATAACGCTTTGTAACTGGTAGGCCGACTCAATGGCCCCCGTGTTTAAGTGAGTTTCACTGAATAAAAGCTGCGCCCGGATTGGCAGTAGAAAAAGGATATTAAGAACGATAAGCGCTACACGCAATCTTATTAAAACCATAGTGATGATAATACAAAAAACATCTCAAAAAACGTGCCGTTGCCCAAGAAATAATGCCAATTTTAAAAAATGTTACAATGTGTGATGGAATCAGAATAAATTCCCCATGCGTAACCATGTAAGGTACTTGTTGACTTTAGTATTAAACAAAAGAAACCGGAAAGGATTGGGTTAGTGAGGTAAACAGAAAATGTACTTTTAGTGTTATTGCAATAATTTTAGCGCACGAATATTGTATTTGTATTATATTTGTTTGTTTTTTTTGGTTGATTTATGGTTTGTAACAGGGCGAGGGGCTATTTAGAAAGCTTTTACCTTCATTGTTAAACGCTAGTCTGAATGCCTTATGTTTTGGTTCTGTATCGGTTCAATAATGAATTAAAGCAGGCAACCTTTTTTAATAAAAAATAAATGCTAAATTTGGCTTCTGCATTTTATAAAATAGTATGAATATACACGAATATCAGGGAAAAAGCATTTTAAAAAGCTTTGGTGTGGCCATTCAGGAAGGGATTGTGGCTGATACGCCGGAACAAGCTGTGGAAGCGGCGAAAGAATTAAAAGCCAAATACAACAGTGATTGGGTGGTAGTAAAAGCTCAGATTCATGCCGGAGGGCGTGGTAAAGGGGGTGGTGTTAAGTTGGCCAAAAATCTGGATGAAGTAAAAGAAAAAGCAACTCAGATCATTGGTATGCAGTTAATCACACCGCAAACAAGTGCCGAGGGGAAACGTGTAAATAAAGTACTTGTTGCTCAGGATGTTTATTATCCGGGAGCCTCTGCTACTAAAGAGTTTTACATGAGCGTATTGCTCGATCGTTCGCGCAGTCGTAATACTATTGTTTATTCTACCGAAGGAGGAATGGATATTGAAGCGGTAGCCGAACATACGCCCGAAAAAATATGGAAGGAAGAAATTGATCCGCGTGTTGGTTTACAGGCATTTCAGGCACGTAAAATAGCGTTTAATCTGGGACTTAGCGGAAACGCGTTTAAAGAAATGGTAAAATTTGTAGGAGCTCTGTACAAGGCTTATGAAAGTATTGACGCTTCTTTGTTTGAGATTAATCCTGTATTAAAAACATCAGACGATCGTATTATCGCCGTAGATAGCAAGGTGACATTTGACGGAAACGGCTTATTCCGCCATCCGGATTACGAAGCCATGCGCGATATTACGGAAGAAAATCCTATTGATGTGGAAGCCCGCGAAGCAGAATTGAACTACGTGAAGTTAGATGGTAATGTGGGGTGTATGGTAAATGGAGCTGGGTTGGCTATGGCCACAATGGATATAATCAAGTTAAGTGGCGGGGAACCTGCTAACTTTTTGGATGTGGGGGGTACCGCTAATGCTGAACGTGTAGAGAAGGCATTCCGCATTATCCTGAAAGACCCTAATGTAAAGGCTATTCTGGTAAATATTTTCGGAGGCATTGTGCGTTGCGATCGCGTGGCGCAGGGGATAGTAGATGCATATAAAAATATGGGGAATATTACAGTGCCAATTATTATCCGGTTGCAGGGAACAAATGCCGAAGCTGCTAAAAAACTGATTGATGAATCTGGACTTAAAGTATATTCGGCCATTGAGTTTCATGAGGCGGCATCGTTGGTGAACAAATTGATCAAATCAAATTAAAAATTCATATATTTAGAAGATGATTAAAATTAACTCCTATCTGATGGTTCCTGTTATGGCCGCTTTTTGCCTGGCAAGTTGCGGAGGTGGTAAAACAGAAGATCCGATTGACAATGGTGTTGACTCTGCAAAAGTAGAAACACCGACCATTAATCCAGTTTCTGAAACTTTTTTTCAGGTTCCTTCACCAGGGGAAATGCTTACCTTCATTAAGATGGTAGGTGGGAAAAACAATAAAAATACATCTTTCCTGAATCCTCCTGATAATCAGAAAAATTATGCAGACAGTAAGTCACGTGCGCTAAATTTTGGTATTTATAGCTGTGATTTAAGTTACTGTAGTATTTTTGAATTGGGTTCAGAGGCGCTTAAGTACTTTAAAGTGGTTAAGCAAATGGGAGACCAGATTGGTGTAAGTACAGCGATTAAACCAGAAATGATGAAACGTCTGGAGAACAATGTGGGGGCACCTGACTCACTGGCTGTGATTACCGACGATATTTATTTCTCTTCTTTCGAAACACTAGAAGGTAGTCAGCAGGGCCCAACCTTGGCTCAGGTGGTAGCTGGTGGCTGGATAGAAAGTTTGTATATCGCAACAAATCTTGCCAAATATGAAGCCGGAAGCCCTATTGTTGAACGTTTGGCAGACCAAAAATATACGCTGGAAAATCTTATTGAATTTCTCAAAAAACATGAGTCGGACGCTAATGTAAAAGCTATTAAGTCCGATTTTGAAGGTCTGTTGGCCGAATTCAATAAAATTTCAGAAAAGGATCTGGCCGGAGGAAATAAATCGAATGAAGGCAAAATGCTTATTGGAGGCGGAAAACAACTAAATATGACGGAAGATATTTATAAAGGAATTGTGGAAAAGGTAAAAGCTATCCGGAACGCATATACACAAACCAAATAATTTTTGTTTATGAAAAAGATATTCTTTCTATTAGTATTTGCCCTTAGCTATATAGCTAACATGCATGCACAGGCGGGAGTTTGCGGGCAATTTCACAAAAAATACTGTGTATTAGACAAAGGGAAAAAGGGTGAAAAATGGCAGTATAACGCACAAAGTAAAAGTGGGTTGTTTAGTCAGGGCATGGTTAGCAAATTACGCTGCGTTATTTACAAAGGGATGGATTATAAAATATCCGTTTGTTGCGAAACCGTACTGGGAGATAAGGTAAACTATAAAATTTACGATGCACGTACCAATGAGTTATTATTTGATAACTCAAGTGCCGAAGATACTCAGGTATTTGAATTTCAGAGTATATCTACCCGCCAGTTAATTATAGAAGTAGTAGTGCCTCAGGGAGCCACAGAACAGGAAGCGCATAAAGCTCAGGATGCTGCTTGTGTGGGCTTGCTGATTGAGCATAAGGTAACTGATCGTCAGGGTTTCTCACAATATTAACAGTATTTAGTACATACTTAAACCCTTGATCCGTAAGGATCAAGGGTTTTTTCGTTTACCTTAGTCATTATGAAAGAGCTGTATCTGATAAGAACTACTGTTTTGTTTGTGGTCATTGCGTTTGGGGTTTATGGGCAACAACCAACGGTGTTAAAGCAGCCTTCCAAAGTGGTGGATAATACAACAAACCATAAGGTTATGCTTGTGCCTTTTGAGCCCAGGTTATACCTCAGTGAAATGGACTATAGCATAAATAAACAAACGGGGTGGACCGCAAGGGAAATTAAACACCATTTCAGGAATGGGATAGCTCGGCAATGCAGTAAGGCCTTAAAAGCAAACGGGTTCAAAGTCGTGGATTTAATGGAGGACACCTCCAGGTATGGTCGTGAATTGAAGAGCATATATAGTAATTTGAGTTATGATTATGATAAAATTCCTGATCAGGAAAAGTATAAGGCTCCTGAAAATGAAAAAAAGCAGAAGGGAATTGAAAAAGGACAAATACAGGTAGAAACAACCGTGGGAGAAAGGCGGTTCATGAATGCGAAACTAACCAATGCGAAACTGGTACCTCTATTGTATTCGACGTATAAAACGGATGTTTTCATTTTTATAAATGAGTTGGATTTAAAAAGTGGTATGGATGCGGCTAATAACACCGGTGTTATTCAGTCGGGCCGGAAAATAGTATGGCATTATACCATCTACAGCTACGATGCCGTGGAGCTAAACAGTGGAGTTGTGGAGCAGGATTTTCCTGTTAAGGTTAACGATCCCGATAAAATTGTCCAGACGTATTTTTCACAAATGGCTAGTACGTTATCAACCCGTTTAGTTACAGCACTATCTAAAAAATAAGTAAACACGAACTTATTTTTTATACTTTTGTTTAAGTACAGACCTAATTATTAATCTAAGTTTTACATGAGAATACCTAAAGAAGGCAGGAACAAAGTCTATGAACTTTGTAAGATCACCATACTTTTTGTGTTTGTTTTAACCTCGCAATCAAAGGGGCAATCAAAAGGTGCTATTGTGACTCAGGCTAATGCAGCTTATGAGGGAGGTGCGTATGCACAGGCCGCAGGATTGTACGATCAGGCATTGGCTAAAAAAACTGAGCCAACTTTACTCGAAAAATGTGCATATAGCTACTATAGTTGTGGAAATTACTCTAAAGCAGCGGAGCGGTATGCCCAACTGATAAAACTAAAGCCTAAAACAGACAGTAAAAATTATCTTTACGCATCCGATGCCGCACTAAGAAATATGAATGTGACCGAAGCGTTAACTTATAACGAAGTTTATAAGAAGGAGAAGGGAACCTTGCCTGATTCCATTAGCGTACGGTCAGAGAGTGTAAAACTGTACACGGATTCCTTTTCGGTTCTGCCGGCATCCTCTCTTTCTGGCTCTAAAGCAAAGGGATGTATTCAGCTAGATGCTACTGCTTCGGTTGACGAAGGAAACCCCGGATTGATATTCGAATGGGATTTCGGAGATGGTACAATAGAGCAAGGGGTTACGATGGAACATTGCTATAAGCAACCTGGTACCTATACAATACAGTTGCATACAATTGATAAGAAAAGTTTTCTGCGTCGCGAAAAAGATACCAGTTTACAAGTGGTCATAAATCCTTCGTATCTGTCAATTCATGCAAAGCCGGTTATAAAGCAATTTTTCCCATCGGTTTTTGAGGCGGGTTTAACTGTTCCTGCACAATGGATCCCTGTTGCTTATATTTGGGATTTTGAGGAGGAAGGTAAAGCCTTTGGGCAAAAGGTAACGCATAAGTTTAAAAATGTAAAAGCGGCCAGAGTAACGTTAACGGTTGGCTTCCGGCATTCCGAAACAGGAAACCACTTTTTTAAAAGTGGCTATATGTCAGTAGAGGTAATTAACGAGTTTGATAAATCAGAGACATTACTTGAAATTGAAAAACAAGGAGGGAAACGCAAATGAAAAACCGGATTTTACTAGCTGCATTACTACTTCAGGTGTTTGTAATTGTAAACGCTCAGGAAGTACCTGGCCGCGAAGAGAATGTGGCTTATATAGTAACGTTTGGCGCACAAAGCCTACCTTCGTGGGGAGATGATGATTTTAGCCAGACTTTTTTCTTTCTGATCCCCAAAAATTACCCGAAACCCGTATATATTAACGTTTATGATCCCGAAGCCGGTGGTAAACTGGATGAAATGAATGGTAAGTGGGATACACGCATTAAATATAGTGTATATGGCGGAAAGGAAGCGTTTAGTAATAAGGAAGCGCGTGGAGTAGCGCCCGTGAAGAATTACAGAAGCGGCACACTTCTGGCTTCAAAAACGTTTGATCAGGATCCGGATTATGATGAAAAATGGTATTCATTCGGCCCATTTAATCCGGGTGATGGCGAGTATGTTGAGGAATTGGGAGGGTACGTATTTAAAATAGTCTGTGATGGGATATCTGGAAATGACGGAAATCTGTATAAGTACTTCTTAAGTATTAAAGCCAACGAAAATATCCCTGTTGAAGGTGGAAACGCATTTACTTATGAGTATAGCTTCCGGTTAAAGGACCAGGCTAAATCATTGGCACACCTGTATCCTTTTCTCGATAAGGATGTAGTTTCTATTAAGGTTAATACGTTCGATTTTGATAATGACGGGAATATAAAATTGTATTCGAATGCCAAAAACGGGCACTATGTGGCAATTTCTAATGACAATGAATGGGTGGAGAGCCAGCACCTTATTCAGGATGTGGAACGCAACAAATCCATAGACATACAATTGTTTAAGTTCAGTGGCACTAATAACGACATGGTGATGTATGTTACTAATCAGTACAATGTGCCTTTGCCGTTTTTTGCCATCCCCTTGGGTGGTGTGCCTAAGTATAAATACAAGATAAATATTAGTGTAAAGTCGGATGCGAAGTAAAAAAGGGGTTAGTTTCCTGCTGGGATATTGCATCCTGTTTCTGCTGGGAGTAAGATCAGTCCTGTGGGGGCAAACGCAAAACTTCAGACATTTTGGAACTGAGAACGGCCTTCCCGAAAATTACGTGCAGGAAGTGTCTCAGGATAGCAAAGGGTACTTATGGGTTAGTACATCTTCCGGGGTTTATACTTACGATGGTCAGTTGTTTACGAAGTTTGTAAACGCCGCTTCCAAAGAGGAAACAGGCTATAACGTATGCAAAGTATTGCGCGATCGCTATGTTTTAGGGGCAGGCGATGGTAAAGTTGATGTTTTTAAAGAGGGGGTCAATTTCCCGGTTAAACGCCTTAAGCCGTTTGACGGGCCGGTGAATAAACTATTCCTGTCTCCGGATTCGCTATACACATATATTGTTAGTAATGGCCGAGGTGTAATGTGTTTAAATAATAACACATATGAATTGCGCTTTATGGGCGATGCTCTGAAAGATATGATTATTAACGACCTCGTGATGATAGATCATAACTTCTTTTTTATCGCCTCATCCGACGGTTTATACCTTTATAATTATTCTGCCAGAAAATTACAACCGTTAGATGATAATATTGAAGCGCTTTGCCTGAGCTGGAACAAACTGTCAAGAATATTATATGTAGGCACCAAAAGTTTTGGACTAAACAGTTATTTGCTGGGAACAGATTATCAGATTGATGTAACCAGTAACCTGTTTTCCAAACTAGAAGGACCCGATGCAAGTATAAGTGCGATTCTTCCTCTGGAACCCGGAAAGTCATTTTATATAGGGACAAGCGAGGGAAACATCTATCAATTAGATGTAGTAACGGGTAAGTTAACGAGTTATCTCAGTCGTCCTCTGAGGGTTAAAATAAGTTCATTGTTTGCAGATAAAACAGGGAACATGTGGCTTTGCACGTTTGGTAAGGGACTTCTCCGCTCAGGGAAAGATCCCTTTGAGAAATTTTATCAGGGGCACAATATATCCGCTTTAACAGCTGATCCGGCCGGCAATTTTTATATGGCAGAAGAGGAGCGGCTTTACCTGCAAAATTTCAGCACCGGAGTGTCCGATACGTTTTCCATAAAAAACGGACTCCCCGATGATAAAATTACAGCATTACATTGCGACCGTCTTGGAACTATTTGGGTGGGGTTTGCCAACAATGGTTTGTATTACAAGTCTATTGGGCAAATCGTATTTAAGCCTTTTGCACAAATGGAATTGTTTATTGATAATCCGGTTAATGCAATCACGTCATCAATTTACAATGAGGTATATGTTTCTACCACACTTAATGGCGTGGTGGCCATTGGTCATGGCAGTATTACCGCGCAATATAATACCCGCAATAATTTGCCGCATAATAACATTCTTTTCACCTATGTTGATTCACGTAACAGGATTTGGTTTGCAACACATCATTCTACACTTAGTTATCTGGAAGAAGGGAAGATTTATGACTTTAGTATGCGTTACCCCACTATTAATTTTGATATAAACGCTATTACTGAAGATACAGAAGGTCAGATTTGGTTTATGTCAAGAGATAATGGCGTGTACGCTTTTAAAGATACATTGCGTTATATTGTAAATACCGATAATGGATTACCTTCTAATTTTGGAACAGCGGTTATCTGCGATGAAAGCAATCAGATTTGGATTGCTCAAACCGATTTACTCACAAAATTTTCTTTATCGCGTAACATACTGAAAACATATTCCACAGCCTATTTGCTTGATAATATGTACTTTAATAAAAATGCTTGTTATAAAGACAAAAAGGGAAATCTCTGGTTCGGTACAACCGAAGGAATTGTTAAGTATAATAGGCCTTTGAGTCAATCTGTGTTGCCTGAGGCTCAACCTTATCTTTTGTCATTTAAAGTGTTTGATGAGATCAGAAGCCTGAACCAAAAGCAACGATTACAATACGGAACCTATAACGTGTCTTTTCATTATTCAGCACTTTGCCTTACACAGTCTGAAGATGTGTTATTCCGGTATATGCTGGAAGGATATGATAATCAATGGTCAGAACCTACCAAGCGTCTGCGGATAGACTACGAGAATCTTAAAGACGGTGTTTACAACTTTAAAGTGATGGCTTGTAACAGTGATGGTTTGTGGAATAAAACACCGCTTGTCTATACATTTGTAATTGAAAAACCGTTCTGGAAAACGATCTGGTTCTGGACAATTATCGCGTTGCTGTTTATTTTATCTGTTACGCTTTTCAATTATTACCGTACCCGGATGTTGGTTCATTATAATAAGGAACTGAGTAAACGCGTAAACGAGAAGACAAAGCAGTTGGAAGAAGAAAAGCAAGTAATTATTCAGAAGAATAAGGAAATTGAACAGTATAATGAGGAAATAAATGCCAGTATTAATTATGCCCGCCACATCCAACGCTCGGTGCTTCCTGATCGTTCAGAGTTAAATAATCAGGTTTTTTCTTCCTTTGTAATCAATAAACCCAAAGATGTTATCAGTGGTGATTTTTACAAGGTATATCACCAGGAGCATAAGACCCTTGTCGTTTTAGCAGATAGTACCGGTCATGGTGTTCCCGGAGCGCTGCTCTCTATGATGGGGAATAGCTTGATCGATACTATTATCGAGTCAGGAACAGCTCTTGATCCATCGGCTATTTTATACAAGTTAGACAAAGCCATAATACACACTCTACAACAGAAACCAGAAGATTTCACCAACGAGTCGATGGATGTGGCATTGCTCGTTGTTGATACACAGAACCATACAATTACTTATGCGGGGGCCAAAAGACCATTGTACATTGTCCGGAATGGTGAGTTACAGGAATACCCGGGAGGAAGATTTCCGGTAGGAGGATTGTTAACCCGGCTAACGAAAGAGTTCGTAAACCACCAGATACAATTGCAGGACAAAGATTGTTTCTATATTTTCTCTGATGGATTTTGTGACCAGTTTGACCGGGAGAATAAAACGAAGTTTTCAACCAAACGCTTTAAGGAACTTCTTGTAAAACAATGGGGGTCAGGGATTCCTTCTCAGGAATTTGAAATTAACTCGGCGTTAAATAACTGGAAGGGAAGTAATGAGCAAACAGATGATATTATGCTTATCGGTGTTCAGTATAAAATAATGTAAACCTGCTTTAATAGCGGTAGATAAGGAATTATTTTAGATTGATTAGCTCGTTTGTTTTCAGAATCAAATCCATAAAGAGAATTTTTGGATTCGCATTCCGTTCAATATAGTAGTAGTTGCTGTTGAATTCTTCAATGAGCCTCTCGTAATTTTTCTGGTTGATAAAAGGTGCGAATTTCTCCAGAAATTGTCTTTCCTGCCCGTTTAACCTTACCAGATCGCGGTCACCGAAATTATACATTAGCGCATCTCTGAAAACAGCCAGACCATATTGCAGAAATTGTTTTTGTTTTTCCCTTCCGGTTGCGGCATTTTCATCAATCCATGAAAGTGCTTTGGTAGCGTCGAACTTTAGAGCCAAACGCATAAATTGCTGAAAGTGATTAAGAAACGAAACACTCTCTTCGTGTTGGGTTAGTATCCCCAATGCTTCTCTGAAATCACCTTCCGCTAAAATGGCAGTTTGTTTTGCTGTTTCAGGTGTAACATTGTATTTTCCGATTAACCCTTCCGCAATTTCTGTTTCGCTCAGTTGATAAAAAGGAATGGTCTGCACCCGTGAAATAATAGTAGCCAGTAATTGATCCGGGTGATTACTTACCAGAATAAAAATGGTTTCGTCAGGGGGTTCTTCCAGAATTTTCAATAACTTATTGGCAGCTTCTACATTCATTTTCTCGGGCTGCCAGATAATCATCGTTTTGTATGATCCTTCGTAGCTGGTGTAACTGAGTTTGCGGAGAATGTCGGCGGCTTCTTCAACCGGAATAAGTGGCTGTTTATTCTCAGCATTGAGTTCATTGAACCAGTCATTAAGATTCAGGTACGGTTGCTGTAAAAACGCCTCCCTGAATTCTTTAACCACGTCATTACTGGTTTTAACATCTTTACTTTTCGCAATCGGAAATACCAGATGAAGATCAGGGTGTATCAATTTGGCAACTTTATTACACGAGGCGCAGGTTCCGCAAGGTAAACCATCCTGTGGCCGGATACAATACAAATGCTGCGCAAAGGCTATTGCCGCTGGTAAATTACCGCTACCCTCACGTCCACTAAACAACAGCGCGTGGGGTACCCGTTTTTCCTGAACCATACGTTGCAACCGTCCCAAGGCCTCTTTTTGCCCTATAATCTGCTGGTAAAGCATTCCTCAACAATTCGTTTAAAGGATTGAAGTTACTAATAAAATTTTGTCGTGAGGCGATTAATTTTCTACTTTCACACTGTAGATTCCTTTATATGACTGCCCTTAAAAAATTGCCGCATAATAAACACTTTGCAAATCAGTTATTACGGAATGTGATGGCTGCATTGGCAATCCTTTCTTTTTCTATTGCTATCGGTATATCTGGATATTGCTATTTTTTTAACTTAAATCTTGTGGATGGTTTTTATAATGCGTCTATGATTTTGACAGGAATGGGCCCCATTGATGCTGCACCAACTGATGCGGCTAAATTATTTGCAGGATTCTACGCTATATACAGTGGTGTTGCATTTTTAACCAGTGTTGCCGTTATACTTGGCCCGGTGGTTCATCGTTTTTTGCATCAGTTCCGGCTCGATATAGAAGAATAGGATGAAAAAAGTATTGATTCTGGTGGCGCATCGTCCGCAGCGTTCTCCAAGCCAACGCTATCGTTTCGAACAGTATTTACCGTATCTGGAACAAAAGGGATTTGCTTTTACATTTTCTTATCTGATTAACGCCTCGGATGACGCGGTGTTTTATACCCCCGGAAACATAGTACGTAAAGGCTGGATCCTTCTAAAGACACTGTTTATAAGGTTTAGAGATTTGTTCCGTTTTCATAAATATGATATAATTTTTATTCAGAGAGAGGCATTGTTTTTCGGAACGTCTTTTTTTGAAAAACGGGCGGCAAAAAGTGGGGCCAAAGTTATTTTCGATTTTGATGATAGCATTTGGCTCGAAGACACGAGCCCCGCTAATAGAAAATTTGCCTGGTTAAAACGCCCTTCTAAATTCTTTACAAATGTACAATGCGCGCATTTGGTTTTAGCGGGAAATACTTATCTGGCAGGTAAAACAGGGGTTCCCGATAAAACAGTGATTATTCCCACAACGGTAGATACGGATTTCCACAAACCGTTAAAGTTGCCACGGAATGACCAGTCAATAACAATAGGTTGGGCGGGTAGTATAAGCACCATCAAACATTTTGAACGGATAATACCTGTTTTAATAAAATTAAAGTCGGAGTTTGGGAGTCTGATTCATATAAAATTAATGGGTCAGGAAACCTATGTTCACCCACTTTTGGATATAGAAGGCGTAAAATGGACTCATGATACAGAGGTAGAAATTCTGAATACGTTTGATATAGGCATAATGCCCTTGCCTGATGATGAATGGGCCAAAGGCAAGTGTGGTTTAAAAGCGCTAACGTATATGGCCTGCGGTATTCCTACCGTAGCGTCTCCTGTTGGGGTTAACAGTGAGGTAATTGAGCATGGTAAAAATGGATTTTTGGTAGAGGGGGAAGATCAATGGTTCAACACTTTAAAGCAACTTATTAATAGTCAGGCGTTAAGAAATCAAATAGGCGAGGAAGGCCGAGTGTGTATAGAAAAAGGGTACTCTGTTAACATTTGGAAGGGAAAATACCGCTCGGTTTTTAACAATTTGACTTTTCAGACCAAAAGTGCTTATACAAAATGATAACGACTGTCCGGCTGTGTTTGCGGGAGCCGGATAGATGACCAAGAGGCTTTTCATATTCTAAAAAGGGATGCGCTTCATCCTAAATAATTAGCTTTAAATTTGCCACTTTTAACAAAATTTTATGTAAACTTACGGTCTCAAAAATGTGATTTTATGGGAACGCAAAATGCGCCAATTGATTATTTACCAATCGTTTTAATGTTTGTGGTTGCCCTCGGATTTGTGGTAACTACGATGGTGGCTTCTCATTTACTGGGACCAAAACGTAAAACCAAAATTAAGCTGGATTCCTTTGAATGTGGTATTGAAGGACAAGGAAATGCCCGTTTGCCTTTTTCCATTAAATATTTTTTGGTGGCTATTTTGTTTGTTCTTTTCGACGTAGAAGTAATTTTCATGTATCCCTGGGCAGTTAATTTTAAGGAATTGGGAATGGTAGGTGTGATGGAAGTGTTTACGTTTGTTGCCCTGCTCTTAGTTGGATTTTATTATATGCTTTCCAAGCGTGCTCTAAAGTGGGAGGAATAATTTAAAAATTTAAAACGATAGTAATCTTATGGGAAAAGAAGTAGTTAAACGCACAAAACTGGAGATGGCCAAGAGTCCGGAAGGAATTGAAGGGCCAGGGTTTTTTGCTACCTCTCTCGATAAAGTAATCGGGCTTGCCCGCGCCAATTCCCTTTGGCCATTACCTTTCGCTACATCTTGTTGTGGGATAGAGTTTATGGCTACAATGGCATCTAATTACGATTTAGCGCGTTTTGGTAGCGAGCGCCTTAGCTTTTCGCCCCGTCAGGCCGATATGTTAATGGTAATGGGAACCATTGCCAAAAAAATGGGACCAACACTCCGGCAGGTGTATGAGCAAATGGCTGAGCCAAGATGGGTGTTGTCAGTAGGAGCATGCGCCAGCAGTGGTGGAATTTTTGACACCTACAGTGTATTACAGGGAATTGATCGCATTATTCCTGTTGATGTATACGTACCCGGTTGCCCACCACGTCCCGAACAAATTATTGAAGGGATTCTTAAAATACAGGAATTAGCTAAGAATGAATCCTTACGCCGTCGGAATAGCCCTGAATATAAACGTCTGTTAAACAGCTACGGTATCGAATAGGAATATAGGGACTAAATGATAACGAAGTAAATAGTTCAAAGTAAAATGAGTCAGGAGTTATTAGATAAAGTTAAAGCAGTGCTTGATGAAAACGTGACGGGTTCGGTAGAAACCGCTGAGTTACTATACGATTTTCCGGTACTAACCGTAAAAAGAGAAAACGCGCATCAGGTACTTAAATTTTTAAAGGAAGATAAAGAATTAAATTTTCATTTTCTGACGGACTTAACCGGTATGCAAACTGCTGATGAAAAGCAGTTGGGGGTTGTTTATCATTTGCATAATATGCCTAAAAATTATAGGGTAAGGATAAAGACATTCTTTCCTATGGATAAACCAGAGATTCCTACGGCCACTGATTTATGGCCTGCTGCAAACTGGATGGAACGGGAAACCTACGACTTTTACGGCATACGTTTTAAAGGCCATCCAAACCTCAAACGCATCTTAAACGTGGATGAGATGGATATCTTCCCAATGCGTAAAGAATATCCTTTGGAGGATCAAACCCGCGAAGACAAAGACGACCGTATGTTTGGCCGTTAATATTTTGTTTGACTAACGTTTTGAATTGACTGAAAATGAGTAAGACCGGAAATACATTACTTGACAAGGAAATAGAAGAAGAGAAAGAATATTCTATTCTTAATCTGGGACCAACGCATCCTGCCACCCATGGTATTTTTCAGAATGTACTGAAAATGGATGGGGAAATTATTCACGAGGCGGAACCTACAATAGGGTACATTCACCGGGCTTTTGAGAAACTAGCCGAGCACCGCCCCTACAATCAGATTACACCAATCACCGATCGTTTAAATTATTGCTCTTCTCCTATTAATAATATGGGGTGGCACATGACGGTTGAAAAACTAATTGGGTGTAAAGTTCCCAAGCGCGTAGATTATATGCGCGTTATTATTATGGAACTGGCGCGTATTGCCGATCATCTGATTTGTAATTCGGTCGTAGGTGTGGATACAGGTGCCATGACCGGCTTTCTCTATATTTTTCAGTGGCGTGAAAAAATTTATGATATCTACGAAAGTATTTGTGGCGCTCGTTTAACAACTAACATTAGCCGTATAGGTGGTTTTGAAAGGGAATGGAGTCAGGAGACATGGAAACGGATTCAGGATTTTGTAGATCACTATCCCAAGGCACTTCAGGAATTTTCAAATCTCCTTGAACGCAATAAAATTTTTATGGACCGCACCATTAACTGTGGCCCTATTTCGGCGGAAATGGCATTGAGTTACAGTTTTACAGGGCCTAATTTACGCGCGGCAGGGGTTGATTATGATGTGCGTGTGATGAATCCTTACTCTTCGTATCAGGATTTTAAATTTGATATACCATTAGGACAGAGCGGTGATACGTATGACCGTTTTATGGTGCGTCAGCACGAAATGTGGCAATCATTAGAAATCATCCGTCAGGCTATTAAAAATATGCCTAAAGACGAGCCTTTCCATGCTGATGTGCCTGATTTTTATCTCCCACCTAAAGAAGAAGTGTATAACAACATGGAAGCACTCATTTACCACTTTAAAATTGTAATGGGTGAAACGGATATTCCAAAAGGTGAAGTATATCATGCGGTAGAAGGAGGCAACGGGGAGTTGGGGTATTATCTGATCAGCGATGGAGGGCGTACGCCTTTCCGCTTGCATTTCAGAAGACCTTGTTTCATATACTATCAGGCGTATCCCGAAATGATAAAGGGAATCATGTTAAGTGATGCCATTATTACCATGAGTAGTATGAATGTGATTGCCGGAGAACTGGACGCTTAAAAAATTAATAAAGAAAAGATTATGGGATCTCAAGTACATGGAACACAAAGTTTTGATAAAGCAAAACGCGCTGAACTAAAATTCAGTGAGGAAGCCATGAAAACGGTTGAAACGATTATCAGCCGTTATCCTGCCGGAAAGCAAAAATCCGCTTTGCTTCCCGTATTACACGTTGCTCAGGCCGAATTTGGCGGATGGCTGAGCCCCGAGGCGATGGATTATGTGGCTTCGGTACTTAATATTAAGCCCATCGAGGTGTTTGAAGTAGCGTCTTTTTACACCATGTATAACCTGAAGCCGGTTGGTAAATGTGTGTTGGAAGTTTGCCAAACCAGTTCGTGCTGGTTAAACGGCGCGGAAGATATTGTAAAATACATTGAGAAAAAATTAGGGATTAAGGTGGGTGAAACCACAAGGGACGGTATGTTTACACTGAAAGTAGCTGAGTGCCTGGGCAGTTGCGGCACAGCGCCCATGATGCAGTGTGGTGCCAGCTACCACGAAAACCTGACTTACGAAAAAGTGGATGCCATTCTGGACAATTACAAGACCGAAGGTAAACAACGGAATTATACGGATTTAGATTATAAGAATACACTTTAATTATGGGAAGAAAACTATTAATACATAATGATAAGGTTCCCAACATTCATACGTTGGAAGTGTATCGTGCACACGGGGGCTATGCTTCTGTGGAAAAAGCGTTAAAGACCATGACGCCTGATCAGGTTACCGATGAGGTTAAAAAATCAGGACTTCGCGGACGTGGTGGAGCGGGTTTCCCAACTGGTATGAAATGGAGTTTTTTGGCCAAACCGGAAGGCGTGCCTCGTTTTTTAGTTTGCAACGCCGATGAGTCGGAGCCGGGTACGTTTAAAGACCGTTACCTGATGGAGAAAATTCCGCATGCCTTAATAGAAGGGATGATTACCTCTTCTTATGCGTTGGGTGCTAATCAATCGTATATCTATATCCGCGGAGAGTACTTTTATGTAGCCCGTATTCTGGAACAAGCTATCCGCGAAGCGTATGCTGCGGGATGGTTAGGTAAAAATATTTTAGGCACCAATTATTCACTGGACTTATCTGTTCAGGTAGGTGGTGGTGCATACATCTGTGGTGAAGAAACCGCTCTGCTGGAATCGTTGGAAGGTAAGCGCGGTAACCCGCGGATTAAACCACCATTTCCTGCGGTTGCGGGTTTATGGGGCTGTCCTACCGTGGTAAATAACGTAGAAACTATTGCCGCTGTTTGCCCTATTGTAATGATGGGAGGCGAAGAGTATGCTAAAATTGGGATTGGTAAATCTACGGGAACAAAATTGATTTCCGCTTCTGGTCATATCAATAAACCGGGCGTTTATGAAATAGAATTAGGTGTGCCGGTAGAAGAATTTATTTACAGTGAAGAATACTGTGGTGGCATCCGCAATGGAAAAAAATTAAAAGCGGTGGTAGCCGGTGGTTCATCGGTTCCCATTTTGCCAACCGAACTTATTTTAAAAACGGCAAAAGGAGAACATAGGTTAATGACCTATGAAAGCCTTGCTGATGGCGGTTTCCAAACCGGAACCATGCTGGGGTCAGGCGGATTTATCGTCATGGATGAAGATACCAGTATTGTAAAAAACCTGTTTACGTTTACCCGCTTCTATCATCACGAAAGTTGCGGACAATGTTCGCCCTGCCGCGAAGGAACAGGCTGGATGGAAAAGATTCTGAAAAAATTCCTTAACGGAACAGCTACAGAAGTCGATGTGGATTTATTGTGGGATGTGCAAAGTAAAATAGAAGGCAAAACCATTTGTCCATTGGGCGAAGCGGCGGCCTGGCCGGTAGCGGCTGCTATCCGTCACTTCAAACATGAATTTCTGGAAATAGCCCGTAATAAAAAATTTGTGGACATCAGCCATTACGAACGGTTAAACGCAATTAAAGCATAACGGATGAAAAACGTTTACATACTATTGGCGTTGTTATTTAGTCTGAACGCTTTTTCCCAAAAAACAAAACAGGGAAAGGGACAGGCAAAAACACCCAAAGAACCTGAAGTTTACACAAATGTAGATGAAAGCGCGGCGTTTAACGGTGGGGCCGAAGAGTTGAAGAAGTATATGCAGGATCATTTAACGTATCCGGCAGGCGCAACAGTTAGTGGTAAATGTACGCTAAAATTAACCGTTGACGAAAACGGAAAAATTGCAAATGTGGAAGTGAGTAAGGGTGTTACTAATTGT
Organism: Sediminibacterium sp.; assembly: GCA_030054095.1. Lineage (GTDB taxonomy): Bacteria > Bacteroidota > Bacteroidia > B-17B0 > Aurantibacillaceae > Aurantibacillus. Next base: position 34,680 of record JASGCO010000017.1, on the reverse strand, counting down.
GGCGATTGCGATGCCGAGGCGGTACGGGTTGTAAAAACAATGCCAGATTGGAAACCCGCTAAAGTTAAAGGGAAAGCGGTAAAGAGCTATGTAACCCTTCCGGTTGATTTTAAAAAGCCCGAGCAGGGAGCAGAAGAAAGTAGTAATAAGAAAAAGAAGTTTCTGGATTAAGTAAGGTAGTTTCTCAGAACTATAAAATATTGGATAACGCATGAAAGTAACAATAGACGGAATAGAAATAGATGTGCCTAAAGGAACAACAATTCTTCAGGCTGCCCGCATGATTGGACCGGAGGTGGCGCCTCCTACCATGTGCTACTATTCAAAACTAAAAACCAGTGGAGGGTATTGCCGCACCTGTTTGGTTAAGGTAACCAAAGGCAGCGCGCAAAATCCGAACCCTATGCCAAAACCGGTGGCCAGTTGCCGTACCGAGGTGATGGAGGGGATGGAAGTGCAAAACATTACCTCACCCGAAATTCTGGAAGCGCGTAAAGGTGTGGTGGAATTTTTATTAATCAACCATCCGCTCGACTGTCCGGTTTGTGATCAGGCAGGAGAGTGCAAACTTCAGGATCTGGGGTATGAGCATGGTGCGGCTAAAACCCGTTACGAGTTTAAACGCCGTGAATATGAAATGATTGATATCGGTGATAAAATTAAGCTGCACATGAACCGTTGTATTTTATGCTACCGTTGTGTGAAAACGGCTGAACAAATCACCAATGGGCGTGTACATGGCGTGGTTCACCGTGGCGATGCCGCTGAAATTTCAACGTATATTGAACAGGCTATTGATAATGATTTTAGCGGAAACGTGATTGATGTATGCCCGGTAGGCGCTTTAACCGATCGTACCTTCCGTTTCAAAAGCCGTGTATGGTTTACCAAACCGGTAGATGCGCATTGCAAGTGCGATAAGTGTAGCGGTAAGGTTCGTTTATGGATGAAGGGCGACGATGTGTTACGCGTAACCGCGCGTAAAGATCAATGGGACGAAGTAGAAGAGTTTATCTGTAACACCTGTCGTTTCGATCGTAAGAAAGTATCAGACTGGGTAATTGAAGGCCCATCGCCGATAAGCCGTCAGTCGGTTATTTCGCAGAACCATTATAACCATTTAAACGAGCTTAAGGTGCAGGTATTAAAGCAGCAAAAAGCACTTGGATTTATGGACATTAATAAACGCCCTTAATTGAAGAAGTATGTTGAGTTTTATCTTATATAAATTACTGGTTTGTATCATCATTTTTGCCATTTCACTTGGAGTGGCAGCGTATTCTACATTGTGGGAACGCAAATTCGCAGCCTTTCTTCAGGATCGTGTAGGTCCCGATCGTGCCGGCCCAAAGGGAATTTTACAACCTCTAGCCGATGGTGGTAAAATGTTCTTTAAGGAAGAGATTATTCCCAATGTATCGAACCGGTTTTTATTTATACTGGGACCAAGCCTTTTCATGTTAACCGCGCTGATGACCGGAACCGTTATTCCCTGGGGAAAAGATTTTACGACAGCAGCAGGAAATACGTATTCCTTCCAGATTACCGATATTAACATTGGGGTGTTGTACTTACTGGGCGTGGTTTCTATTGGTGTGTACGGAATCATGATTGGCGGTTGGGCCTCCAATAATAAGTATGCCTTACTGGGGGCTATTCGTGCTTCTTCGCAAATGATCAGTTACGAAATTGCAATGGGGATTTCCATTATTGCTTTAATCGTTACATCAGGAGGCACCTTAAGTCTTCGTGAAATAGTAGAATCGCAGGATGAGGGTGTGGCGAATATAGTATGGCAGCCATTAGGGTTTCTTATTTTCTTTGTCTGCGCTTTGGCAGAAACTAATCGCGCCCCTTTTGATTTGCCGGAATGTGAGGCTGAATTGGTGGGTGGCTACCATACCGAATATTCGTCTATGAAACTGGGCTTGTTCCTGTTCGCTGAATACATTAATATGTTTATTTCTTCAGCTATAATGAGTGCCTTCTATTTTGGCGGATACAATTTCCCTTTTGCTAAGGAATTATATCATGCTATTGGCCTACAGGAAGGTTCTATCTGGATATCGCTGATTGGCTTTGGCGCCTTCTTTACCAAAATTATTATTTTCATTAATGTATTTATGTGGGTACGCTGGACCTTGCCCCGTTTCCGTTACGATCAGTTAATGAATTTGGGCTGGAAAGTTTTGTTACCATTATCATTACTGAATCTGGGAATAACCATTGTGGTAGAATATTTCAGAGGCAATATTCACTTTTAAATTTTTAACCATGCAACTGACTAACAGAAGTAAAATAGTATCCGATAAGCATCAGACCGCCATGGAAAAACTTTATCTTCCGGCTGTATTGAAAGGGATGAGTATCACAATATCTCATTTATTCAAGCGAACCCCCACTACTAAATACCCTGAACAAAAACGCCCTATGTCAGGGGTTTACCGCGGTCAACACGTGCTTAAACGTGATGAAAACGGTGCGGAACGCTGTACAGCTTGTGGGCTTTGTGCGGTAGCCTGCCCTGCCGAAGCCATTACGATGGAGAGTGCGGAACGCAAAAAAGGCGAAGAGCACTTGTACCGTGAAGAAAAGTATGCAAAAACATACGAAATCAATATGCTGCGTTGTATTTTCTGCGGACTATGCGAAGAGGCTTGCCCTAAAGAGGCCATTTTTTTAACCGACAGAATAGTAGATGCTGAATATGAACGTGATGATTTCGTTTACGGGAAAGATAAACTGGTAGAAAAAATGGATAAGCGTATTGATGTTACTAAACGCCAAACGCTGGCAGTAGCGCAGTTTAAACAAATTGCCGGTACCAAACACAATACCCTTTGGAATGGTAAACAAATCAAAGGAAAACACTAATTAAACAGACTTAGAAACAAATTATGTTAGGATATACAATTACACAGTGGCTGTTCGGAATACTTTCCTTCCTGTCCATTATGTTCGGGTTAATGGTGGTATTCAGTCGCAACCCGGTGAGCAGCGTTTTATATTTGATTTTAACCTTCTTTTGCATCGCAGGCCATTATTTGCTAATGAATGCCCAGTTTCTGGCGGTGGTGCATATTGTGGTGTATGCGGGCGCCATCATGGTATTATTCCTGTTTGTAATCATGCTCATGAACCTGAATGAAGATCAGGAACCGCAACGCACCTGGTTAACCAAAATTATTGCGGCAGTAGCGGGTGGATTAATGCTGTTTGTAATGGTAGGATCACTGAAGGGCAGTGAACAATTACAGTTACAGAGTTATGGGGCTTCGCAGGTAGGTCTGGTTAAAAATCTGGGTAAAGTACTCTTCCACGATTTCCTGTTCCCGTTCGAAATTGCCTCGGTATTATTACTGGCCGCCATGGTGGGCGCTATTATGATTGGTAAACGCGATATTAAATAAGAAACTATGATCAACGGAATTTCTATAAATATGTACATGGTGCTTAGCGCCATCCTGTTTATTATCGGAGCGGTAGGTGTAATGGCCCGCCGTAACTCCATTATTATATTTATGTGTATTGAGCTAATGCTGAACGCCGTGAATCTGCTTTTAGTGTCGTTCAGCACCTTGCATAACGATGCCAAAGGGCAGGTATTTGTGTTTTTTGTGATGGCGGTAGCTGCGGCAGAAGTAGCGGTTGGTCTGGCCATTTTAAGTATGGTGTACCGCAATGTGAAGAGCATTGATACCAATTTAATGAGTAACCTTAAAAATTAATAGCATAAACGATAAAGTAAACGTATGGTAAAGTTAGTAGGTTTGGTTCCCTTGTTTCCACTGATTGGTTTTCTGATCAATGGGTTCTTTGGGAAAAAATTAAGCAAAGGATTATCGGGCACTATTGCCTCCGTAGCGGTTCTGGCCTCTTTTGTGGTGTCGCTGCTGTTGTTTTTCGATGCACAGCATTTACCCGGCCATAAAGCGGAGGTATCGTTGTTTGGCTGGATCAGTGCCGACACATTGGATATTCCATTTGAATTTCTGATAGATCCTTTGTCTTCGTGGTTTTTACTGATTATTACCGGAATCGGATTTCTTATCCATGTGTATTCAACAGGTTATATGCATGACGACGAAGGCTTTCAGCGGTTTTTTACCTACCTGAATCTGTTCGTGTTCTTCATGTTGTTGCTGGTATTAGGTAACAATTATCTGATCATGTTTGTGGGCTGGGAAGGTGTTGGTTTGTGTTCGTATTTACTGATCGGTTTCTGGTTTAAAAATACAGACTACAACAATGCCGCTAAAAAAGCGTTTATCATTAACCGTATTGGTGACCTTGGTTTTCTGCTGGGGATCATTTTAATCTTTATCAGTTTCGGAAGCATTACCTATGGACAAGTATTCGAAAAAGCAGGAATTGTAAACGAAAGCGTTATCACAACTATTGCCCTTCTCTTGTTTATTGGCGCTATGGGTAAATCGGCACAAATTCCGTTATACACCTGGTTACCCGATGCGATGGCGGGGCCAACGCCTGTATCAGCCTTAATCCACGCTGCAACAATGGTAACGGCCGGTATTTACATGATTGTTCGCTCTAACGTGTTTTATTCCATCAGCGAAGTAGCAGCCGAAGTAGTGGCCATTGTTGGTGTGGCAACAGCCTTGTTTGCCGCTACCATTGGTTTATTGCAAAACGACATCAAAAAAATTCTGGCCTATTCCACCGTATCTCAGTTAGGATTAATGTTTCTGGGACTTGGTGTGGGTGCCTACAGCAGTTCCGTATTCCATGTTACTACGCATGCTTTTTTTAAAGCCTTGTTGTTCTTAGGCGCGGGCTCAGTTATACATGCCATGGGCGGCGAACAGGACATCCGTAAAATGGGAGGACTAAAAGGAAAAATTAAAGTAACGTTTATAACCATGTTCATTGGGACCATTGCCATCAGCGGTATCCCACCATTCAGTGGCTTTTTTAGTAAAGATGAAATTCTGGCACATGTTTACGAGCATAGTCCTGTGCTCTGGTTTTTCGGAATGGTTACATCCATGCTTACCGCGTTTTACATGTTCCGTATGTTATACGTAACGTTTTGGGGAACCTTCCGTGGTACTCACGAACAAGCGCATCATTTGCATGAATCACCCTCCAGCATGACTATTCCGTTAATAGTACTGGCAGCTTTATCTGTAATAGGCGGCGCTTTAGGCTTACCGGAATTTTGGGGAATGCCTAACTGGATGCACCATCATTTAGATCCGATCTTGTACCGTAAAAGTGTAAGCATGCTGAGCCACGAAACCGAATGGATGCTGATGGGACTGGCGGTGGTAGCCGCGGCGGCAATCATTTTCTTCGCGCATCAGTTATTTGTTAAAAACCGCGTGTTACCAGAGGCGAATGAAGCAAAGTTAAAACCCTGGCAAAAGTTAATTGCCAATAAATATTACGTAGATGAATTTTACACAGCCATCATCCAAAAACCATTGGACATGATCGCTCTGGCATTTCATAAATTTTTCGAAATACAGTTAATTGATGGCATTGTTAACGGAGTCGGTAATTCGGTAAAAGGAATAGGTTCTGTGATACGTTTGGTTCAAAACGGAAACATAGGAATGTATATCATTAGCATGGTATTAGGAATCATTTTAATTTTCCTCACCCTATTTATACTATAAGCAATTAAACACGAATAAAAATTAAACACGAGAAAATATGTTAGCAGGACTTTTAGTAGTATTTCCACTTGTTGCGAGCCTGATGTTGTTTTTGATGAAAGGAAGGCAGGTCAGAAATCTGGCGCTTGGTCTTTCCGTCATCCCTTTTGCCCTGGCAATAGCGGCTTACATGCAGTTTAAACACAATCCCGATTCATCTAATCTCTTGCTTAACTGCACCTGGATTAAAAGCATGAATATCCATTTCGCGCTTGGTCTCGATGGCATGGGGCTTTTACTGGTGTTGCTGACCACCTTTCTGGTGCCGTTAATTATTTTATCATCGTTTAAAACCGAATACACAAATGGCCACGCGTTTTACGGCTTAATTCTCCTGATGGAAATGGCGCTGATCGGTGTATTTATGGCTAATGATGGATTTTTATTTTATGTGTTCTGGGAACTGGCGCTTATCCCTATTTACTTTATTTGCTTGTTATGGGGAGGCGAAGACCGTGCCCGTATCACCTTTAAGTTTTTCGTGTACACCCTTTTCGGTTCCTTATTCATGCTTATCGGATTAATTTATTTATACAATCATACTTACACTGTTGCGGGAACAAAATCGTGGGCTATTGCCGATCTATACGCGGCTGGTCAAGGCTTAACAGAAGCCCAGCAAAGCGCGGTGTTCTGGTTAATCTTTATCGCTTTTGCCATTAAAATGCCCGTTTTTCCGTTACACACCTGGCAGCCCGACACCTACGTTACAGCGCCTACACAAGGCACCATGCTGTTATCGGGTATCATGCTCAAAATGGGAACCTTTGGATTAATTAAATGGTTGTTGCCCATTGTGCCTTTAGGTTTAGCCAAATGGGGTGGAACGGCCATCACATTATCTGTAATAGGTATTATCTATGCATCGTGTATAGCTATTGTGCAGAAAGATTATAAGCGTTTAATCGCGTATTCTTCTATTGCGCACGTCGGACTCATTTCTGCTGGTATTCTGGCTGCCAATCAGCAAGGGGTTCAGGGAGCTGTTATTCAAATGCTGGCGCACGGGGTTAATGTAGTAGGCTTATTCCTTATCGCGGATATCCTGTTACGCCATACCGGTACGCGTGATATTGACAAACTGGGCGGTATCCGAAGCATGAACGGTAACTTTGCTGTATTGTTTCTTATTGTATTGTTAGGTTCTGTGGCTTTACCATTAACCAATGGATTTGTAGGCGAGTTTTTACTTATTAACGGGGTGTATCAGTTTAGCCCGGTTACGGCCGCTTTTGCCGGTTTAACGGTTATACTCGGTGCCGTATATATGCTTCGCAGCTATCAGGGAATTATGTTGGGCGAGCGTCGTGATGCGGCAGTAGCTTTTGGTTCACTGGCAGGCAGCGATAAGGCAGTCCTTATTATTGTGTGTGCGGTTATCATCGCGTTTGGCGTTTATCCTAAACCGTTAAACGATTTGGCGGAACCGGCGGTGAAACAAATTTTATCAGTAGTAAACAAATAACGTAGCAGAAAGTAAGAATATGTTGAGTCTTTTTATAGTTAGTGGCTTAGGCGTTTTGGCCATGCTGGCGGAAATTTTTAAGTTCAAAAAATACGTATTTCCGATTGTGCTCGGTGGTTTAATCGGCGCTTTGGGAGCGCTTTACATGGAGTGGCAAACGCCAAAAAGTTACGCGCTTTTCGATAACATGATTGTGTTCGATAAAATGGCGCTGGCATTTAGCGGTGTTATTATCGTAACCGCTTTCTTCTGGTTTATTTTCGCTAACGATTATTTTGAAGAAGAAAGTAATGTGGTAGATCATACGGCACTGGTGTTATTTGCGTTAACAGGCGCCTTAATGTTAACCGCGTTTAAAAACATGACTACCTTGTTTTTAGGTGTTGAAATCATGAGTATTCCACTATATGTACTGGCAGCCAGTAAAAAACGCTATCTGGCCAGTAACGAAGCGGGCTTTAAATATTTAATCATGGGGTCGTTTGCCAGTGGGTTTTTATTATTTGGCATAGCTTTAATTTATGGTGCTACCGGTTCATTTGATATTGCCGAAATCCGCCAATATTTAACGGATAATGCCGGAACGGTTCCCTCCTTTTTTATTGCAGGTGTAGTAATGATGTTGGTGGCCATGTTGTTTAAAGTAAGTGCGGCACCTTTTCATTTTTGGGCACCCGATGTGTATCAGGGAGCGCCTACCGTTATTACCGCTTTAATGAGTACCATTGTAAAAACGGCCGCGTTTATTGCCATCCTTAAATTATTTATGATTGGGTTCTCAGGCGCAGCAACTGTTTGGAGTGGTGTATTGGCCGCCGTTATTGCGTTGTCGTTAATCATTGCCAACTTTACCGCTGCCGTGCAGAGTAATGTAAAACGTATGCTGGCTTATTCCAGTATCAGCCATGCCGCTTTTATGTTAATGGTAGTGCTGGCCAATGTACGCAGTAATGCCAGTGTAAGCGGTATCTTATATTATTCCTTAGCGTATTCAATAGGAAGCATCGCGGCGTTTACAGTATTTTATAATGTAAGCCGTAATGGTAACGAAACCGTAGAAGGATTTAATGGCTTGGCTAAACGTAACCCTTTATTGGCAGCCTGTATGACAGTGGCGATGTTGAGTCTGGCCGGTATCCCGGTAACATCAGGGTTCTTTGCCAAGTATTTTGTGTTTACAACCCTTATAGGAACAGAGTATAAATGGTTGTTAATTCTGGCAGTACTTACCAGCGCTGTAGGGGTATATTATTATTTCAAAATAATTATTGCCATGTATTTTAAAAATGCAGAAACCACAGAGCCTGTGTTTTTCGAAACATCCAATAAATTAGTGGTAATTATTACAACACTTATAACCTTGATAATAGGGTTTATTCCTGACGTAATAACGGGCTTATTTGTTTACTAAGTTTAAGTAAGTACCGGTTCGGTTTTTTACAAAATCTGATAGTATTATCTGGGGCCGTTTTTCTGCCCCGCTGCCTCTGCTAAAACCGCGTTTTCCGTTATAGCTTGCTTGTACTTTGCCAATTTTGCTGTGGCTCCGCTGGCTTCTACCTTGGCTCCAATCCGGCTCAAAAGCCTACAAGGCTTTTGCCCCCTCCTCGCTCACGCAAAAACACGCAAAAGCCCGTGCAAGGCTGCCACTGCAACCGCTCGGCCATGTATCGCAACCGGATACAAGATTAGTAAAGGCTTACGCCAACGTAAAATGAATAGAAATTAGAAACAGAACCGAACCTTTAATTCGCAGTTAATATCAGGCGTACCGGAAATTTTTTACCGTTTCTACAAATAACTTAACGTTTTCTTTTGGTAAATCAGGATAAAGACCATGACCCAAATTACAGATGTAACGGTCTTTTCCAAACGCGTTCAGCATAGCCGTGGTTTCACGTACAATGGTTTCTGCATTGGCATATAACAGGCAGGGATCTGCATTTCCCTGAAGGGTTTTGGTGCCGGTAAGCGCCCTCGCTTTAGCCGGATTAATCGTCCAGTCTAAGCCAATGGTATTGCAGGAGGTATGGGAAATGTTCTCCAGCGCGTAATGCGCGTCTTTGGCAAAAATAGTCACTGGAACCAGTGGCGAAATCGCGTCGCAAATCTGTTCCATATACCGTAACGAAAATTCATAAAAGTGCGACTCACTTAGTACGCCGGCCCAGCTGTCAAATAACTGAATAAGATTGGCACCGCTTTCAATTTGCCCTTTCAGGTATTGAATAGACGATAAGGTAATCTTCTCCAGCAGACGATGTGCCAGATCGGGTTGCGTATATAGGAACTGCTTGGCTTTACTGAATGTTTTGCTGCCACTGCCTTCTACCATATAAGCCAGAATAGTCCATGGTGCTCCGCAAAAACCAATGAGAGGTACTTCATTATTTAATGCCGTTTTGCTTTTTTGTAAGGCTTGCATAACGTAGTTCAAATCATTAGCATCCGCAATGTTAAGCGCGTCAATATCGGCGGCACTTTTAATTGTTTTTTCAAACCAGGGACCTTTTGCTTCTATCATTTGATAAGGCAGCCCCATCGCTTCCGGAATTACTAAAATATCACTGAATACAATGGCGGCATCTACACCCAGTATATCTACCGGCTGAACTGTAACTTCAGCAGCCAGCTCCGGATTTTTTACAAACTCAATAAAATTAGCAGCTTTGGCCCGGGTGGCCCGGTATTCAGGCAAAACCCGTCCCGCCTGGCGCATAAGCCATACCGGCACACGCTCCACACTTTGGCCATTGGCCGCCCGCAATAGTAAATCGTTTTTTAGCATAAGCCACAAAGTTAACCCTTTAAGTTCGCGGATTTATCATAGAAATGTCTTATCTTTGATAGAAATCACGTTTAGATTATTAAACAGACTAACGTCAAAATTGGTTAAATCAAAAACCAAACATTATAGGTATTGTTTTGTTTATTAGTTTAGATGAGAATTTTGAAATGTAAAGATAAACCTCACCATTTTATCTTAAGTGTTTGGACGGCAAACTTCCGTTTCGGCACACAAGCGTTTTAAAACGTTATCGTTTTATACTATGAGTCAGAGAAAAGTAGCGGTTTACCGCAAAGAGCATTTTAATGCAGCGCACCGACTGCATAACCCGCAGTTAAGTGATGCGGAAAATGCACGTTTGTTTGGTAAATGCAACAATCCCAGTTACCATGGCCATAATTACGAGCTGATAGTGAAAGTGACGGGCGAAGTGGACGAAAAAACCGGATACGTTATTGATACCAAAATTTTAAGCGATTTGGTAAAAGTGCATGTTCTGGAGGTATTTGATCACCGTAACCTCAACCTCGATACAGACTATTTCAAAAATTTGAACCCAACAGCGGAAAATATTGTAATGGTTATCTACGATATTTTACGGAAACAGATAGATAGCCGTTACGATTTAAAATTAATGCTTTATGAAACAGAAAGAAATTTTGTTGAATTCCCTGTTGGCTGATAACAAAATAGCCCTTAGTGAATTAAGCGCCGAAGAGATAGGAGACGAGCATTTGAGCACCGGAATAGATACACCCATGAAAGCAAATGCTTTTGATAAAAATGATGATGAAAAGATAGAACAAATCGCGCATCACTTTACACAAATCATGGAAACGCTTGGCCTTGACCTTACGGACGATAGTCTGAAAGGAACGCCTCAACGTGTTGCCAAAATGTATGTAAAGGAAATTTTCAGTGGCCTGAATCCTGCCAATAAGCCAAAAATTGCCTTGTTCGAAAACAAGTACCGCTATAATCAGATGCTGGTAGAAAAGGATATTACCTTTTTCAGTAATTGCGAACATCATTTTGTGCCCATCTTTGGAAAGGCACACGTGGCGTACATTTCAAACGGAAAAGTAATTGGCTTAAGTAAGCTGAACAGGGTGGTTCAGTATTTTGCAAAACGTCCGCAGGTTCAGGAACGGTTAACCGTACAAATTGCCAAAGAACTGCAAAAGGTATTGCAAACCGATGATGTAGCGGTTATTATTGATGCCAAACATTTATGCGTGAGTTCAAGAGGGGTGCAGGATATCAACTCCGCTACCGTTACCAGTTTTTATGGTGGAAAATTTGAGCAGGAAGCTACGCGTCAGGAATTTTTAAAATATTTGGAATTAAAGACGAGTTATTAGTGATCTGTATTTACAGCAAAAGTAAAAAGCGAAATGGTACATCATTTCGCCTTTTGTATTTTAGATCAAAAGAATTACTTCCCCTTAAACTTATTAATGGCCTGCACCGTAAAATCACTTAACACCAGTTTTCCACTCATGCCGGCACGCTCCAGTAATAACTGATCCCAGTGCTCGCAACCTTCCCACATAATTTTTTTAAGCATGGCCATCGCTTCCGGATTACTGGCCGCTAAACGTTCGGCTAAACCGGCAATGGCTTTATCCATATCGCCTACGGTATCGTATAAATCAGTGTATAAGCCTTTTTCGTTGGCCCACTGCGCACTACGCCATTCGGTAGCGTTAATGGTAAGTTCGCAAAACGCGCTTTTGCCTATTTTACGTTCTACTGCCGGGCCTACCACAAACGGACCAATGCCCACCGCCAGTTCGCTCAGTTTAACCGAAGCGCCCGCTACACCAAACGTATAATCGCCGCTGCTGGCAATGCCCACGCCACCGCCTACCGCTTTGCCTTGTACGCGCACAATCACAAATTTAGGGGCTTTGCGCATGGCATTGATAACACCGGCAAACCCGCTGAAAAACTGAGTTCCTGTTTCCAGATCTTTAATACTGATGAGTTCATCGAAACTGGCACCGGCGCAAAAGGCTTTATCGCCTTCGCTTTTTAGTACAATGACTTTTGCTTCTGGATTATTGCCCAGTTTGGTTACCTCTTCGGCCAGCGCGCGCAGCTGAAAGCCGGGCATGCTGTTGCTTTGCGGGTGATAAAAGGTAATGGTGCCAATGCCATTTTTAATGTCTGATTTTACAAATGCTTCCATACTATGTTTTGTTTAATTTAAATGTTCAATAGGGGTGCAATTACCGTTTTCGCAAACGTAGCATTTTAAACGGTCTTTAAAAATATAGGGTTTGTAAATGGATTTGTTCAGTAACATGCGTAAGCATTCCTGAACGCCTTCAATAATACTGGGGTGCGGGTGCATCATGTCGGCCAGCTCGCGTATGCCCTGATTGGTATGAATAAGGTACGCTACGGCCTGAATGGCACTGCTGGCATGTTCGCCTACCGCTCGCATTCCCAAAATACGCATGCCGCTGTCGTTGGTAACAATAATTTTAAAAAAGCCTTTTGTTTTGCGCATAGCAATGGCGCGGGCATTGGTGCTGAAATCGAGTTTCACCACTTTATGCGGAATGTTCTTTTTTACAAGTTCCTGTTCGTTGTAGCCTACTGCGGCTACTTCGGGGTAAAGGAACATAATGGTAGAAATATTCTGGTAGGTGAGTGGTTTAATGGTAGGACCAAACATACGCACAACGGCGTGCCGCGCCTCCCGCTCACCCACATTTACCAGGGCCATTTCGGTGGTAACATCGCCGGCCGCGTAAATGTTGCTGATGTTGGTTTGCGTATCGGTATCGGCAATGCTGCCCCGTTCGTTGAGGGTTACTCCTACATTTTCGAGTCCAAGGTTTTCTATGTTGGGCACGCGGCCAATACTTACCAATGCTTTTTCTACACGTAATATTTCGGTATGCCCGTCTTTAAATTCCAGTTCGTATTCTACTTCACCATCTTTTATGTCCATGCGTTTAAGCGAAGCGCCCTGGTGAACGTTGGCATCGTGTAATTCGAGATTATGTTTAATAATATCGGTAACGTCTTTATCTTCAAACGGAAGAATGCGATCGGCTTTATCGATGAGAAAAACTTTAGTTTTACCTAGTAAACTAAAAATGGTAGCAAACTCGCAACCCACCACACCGGCGCCTAACACCACCATGCTTTTAGGAAAGTGTTTCAGGTTTTTAACCCCATCGCTGGTTAAAATGGTTTGTTCATCTACCTGAATGTTGGCCGGAATGCGGGGTCGCGATCCGGTGGCAATCAGAATAAAATCGGCGCTAACCGTTTTTACCTGTCCGTCTTCTTTGGTAATTTGTACTGTATGCTTATCGCGTAAATAGGCGGTTCCTTTTTCGTAGTAGAACAAACGGTTTTCCTGTTTTTGTAATAACTGAAGGTGAACGGTCATTTGCGTTTTGCGTTCGAATACCGCTTCGTTTACGGTGTTTGAGGTGTCGGCAAAACTTACTTCATAATCGGGAATAAGATCCCGAACTGACGCTACTTTAAGTGCGTATTCCCAAAGGGTTTTGGAGGTTAACACCCCATCGTAAACCCCTGCACCGCCGATTTTGTGTTTTTCAACCAGCAGCACTTTCTTTTTAAAATCAATGGCACGCATGGCTCCGGCATATCCACTGGGCCCTCCGCCAATTACAACCAAATCAAAATGTTCCATTTTACGGGCCTAATTTACGTTTTTTATTGGGTAATATGTATGTAGTTGGAATGGAAAGTGCGCGCAGGACAGGCTATGTATTTTAATCTGTCTGCTTTTATTTTTAAAGTAAGCAATCGGAGAGCTTAAATTCTCAGTATTTTCTCAAAGCCTGTGCGGAAAAAATTGTTTTTATTATTCCTTTAATTTTTTCTATCAGTTGTTTAAATCGCTTTCGATTTGGTTTCTTATTGCAGTTGTGTTTAGTGTGCTGTGTAATTCCGGGACTAATTTCACTTCCCGGAAAGTAGTTGTAATTGGAGTTTGTAAGGAAAGACCAAAACAACACTTCTTTTTCCATGTGCGAAACGTATTTCATAAGTAAATGTGTTATGTCGAATATTGCGACGGTTGTTGTAAAAAGGAATGTTGTAATAAAGTTGGAGAAAATAAATCAGAAGTCCAAAAAAAATTATTAATGCTAAAACAGAGCCCACAAAATACAGTAAATAGCCGATAAACGCCCTGATAGAATTTTCAGAGGCGATCATGGGGTTGATTATGCTATTTAGAATGTAAAGAGTAAATTATGTTGGAATGGGTAAGAATTAATGGCAGGAAATTATATCGGAAAAAGAGAATAACTTAAATGCTTTCTGGAGTAGTAAATGGAGAAATGAATAAAGTAGAAGCATGAGATTGTTAGTTGGGTTACTTACAAAGGGAGCGCGCATAAGGGTATTGTAACTGTAAAAATGTAGTGCCTATAATATCGGGCACATATCCGTTTTGACCGATATTCAGGCCCAGTGCGAGGAAAAGGTGAGCGATGGGTACCGGGGAGGCCGCCAAAAGCCTCTGATCCGGAGTTTACCTGAGAATTATTTGTTTATAAATCCCTTTTTGAACCCGCCCCTAAAGCCCTAAATTTAAGGTCTATGGCTAAAAGTGCAGACAAGGAAACACCGTTAATGAAACAATACAACAGTATTAAAGCAAAATATCCGGATGCTATTTTGTTGTTTCGGGTGGGTGATTTTTACGAAACCTTTGGGGAAGACGCGGTAAAGGCATCGAAAGTGCTGGGCATTGTACTCACCAAGCGTAATAACGGGGGCGAAAATAAGGAACTGGCGGGGTTTCCGCACCATTCGCTCGACGCGTACCTTCCTAAACTGGTAAAGGCGGGTTACCGGGTGGCTATTTGCGATCAGCTCGAAGACCCGAAAATGGTAAAGGGGATTGTGAAGCGGGGAATTACAGAGTTGGTAACACCTGGGGTGAGTTTTAACGACAAGGTACTAAGTCATCAGCAAAATAATTTTCTGGCAAGTTTGCATATTGATAAGGAACAGGCGGGGGTATCGTTTCTGGATGTTTCTACGGGAGAGTTCCTGGTTGCACAGGGGCATTTAAACATGATTGACCGCCTGATTCAGAATTTTAAGCCGAATGAAATTTTATTTGAAAAGCAAAAGCGTTCGGCGCTTCAACAGTTAATAGGCGATAAGATATACAGCTTTGGACTGGATGACTGGGCGTTTACCTACGAATACGGATATGAAGCCCTGACCCGCCATTTTGGTACCAACTCGCTGAAGGGTTTTGGCATTGAGGAGTTGCGGTTAGCCATTTGCAGTTGTGGCGCTATTTTACATTATCTGGGCGAGACCAAGCACGACCGTTTGCAACACATTACCAAGGTTAGCCGCATCGAAGAAGAGCAATACGTGTGGCTCGACCGCTTTACGATCCGTAACCTGGAGTTGTATGGGTCGAATAGTGAAAACGGACGTTCGCTGATTGATATTATTGATAAAACCGTGAGTCCGCCGGGATCGCGTTTGTTGAAACGCTGGCTGGCTTTACCATTAAAGCAAAAAGACCTTATTGAAGAACGTTTGCAAACGGTAGCGTATTTTGTACAGCACCGTGAGGCCGCGCATACCATTATTGGCTTATTAAAGGAAACGGGCGATCTGGAACGTCTTATTTCTAAGGTGGCTGCGGCCCGCATTAATCCGCGGGAGCTGGTGCAGTTAAAAAAATCGCTTTACATTATAAAAATGTTGCGCGATACGTTGAGCACTTTGCCGGATGCGGTATTTGGCGGTTTGGTAGGGCAACTCGACCCGTGTGAACGCATTGCGGAACGTTTAGAAACGGAGTTAAATGAAGAAGCGCCCGTAAATATTTTAAAGGGAGATGCGATAAAAGCAGGGGTGAATGCGGAACTGGATGAATTGCGCAGCATTGCCTACAGTGGCAAAGATTACCTGTTACAGATGCAGCAGCGTGAAAGCGAAGCCACGGGAATACCGTCTCTTAAAATTGCCTATAATAATGTGTTTGGGTACTACCTGGAGGTAACCAATACGCATAAAGATAAAGTGCCCGGCGACTGGATCCGTAAGCAAACGTTGACCAATGCCGAGCGTTACATTACGCCTGAATTAAAAACCTATGAAGAAAAAATTCTGGGAGCGGAGGGTCGCATTCAAACCATAGAGCAGCAATTGTTTGAACAGTTGGTGCATAGCTTGCTGGAATTTATTCCCGCTATTCAGCTGAATGCTTCGGTGCTGGCGCGATTGGATGTGCTGAGCGGATTTGCCACCTTAGCCACTGAACATCATTATACAAAGCCTGGTCTTAACGATAGTTTTGAACTAAACATTGTAGAAGGTCGCCACCCGGTAATTGAGCAGCAGTTGCCTTTAGGGACGGAGTATGTATCGAACTCGGTGTTTCTGGATACGGAAACCACGCAGGTGATTATGATTACGGGACCTAACATGAGTGGTAAATCGGCTTTGTTACGGCAAACGGCTTTAATTGTGTTATTGGCGCAGATGGGCAGTTTTGTACCGGCTGAAAAAGCGGACATTGGTATTGTTGATAAGATTTTTACGCGTGTGGGCGCTACAGATAACATTTCTTCGGGCGAGTCAACGTTTATGGTGGAGATGAATGAAACCGCCAGTATTTTGAATAACCTGAGCAACCGGAGTCTGGTATTGCTGGATGAGATTGGGCGGGGAACTTCTACCTACGATGGTATTTCTATTGCCTGGAGCATTGCGGAATACATTCACAACCATCCGGAACACCGTGCTAAAACGCTATTTGCAACGCACTACCACGAACTGAATGAGATGACTAACGTGTTTCAGCGGATCAAAAACTTTAATGTGAGTGTAAAGGAGAGTAACAATAAAATTATTTTCCTGCGTAAACTAAAGGAGGGAGGCAGTGAGCATAGTTTTGGAATACATGTGGCTCGTATGGCAGGCATGCCGCCCGCTGTGGTGGAAAGGGCAAACACGATTCTGAAGAAACTAGAGAAGGAACATGAGGCGGAACTGGTGGGGCAACCTTCGCTGTCAGCTTCGTCTATTGCGGCTTCGGAGGATGCTACCATGCGAGACGGTGCTATGCAGTTAAGTTTTTTTCAGTTGGATGATCCTGTGCTGGAACAGATTAAGCACGATTTACTGAAAATGGATATTAATACCTTAACACCGGTAGAGGCCTTGTTAAAGTTGAATGAGATAAAGAGTCTGGTAGGTGGATAGTTTTTAAACTAATTCCTGAATCCGAGTAATACTTCTTTTCCGTTTTGCTGAAATTCGACCTTATCCGCAAGGTTTTTCATTAAAAACACTCCCCTGCCACTTATTTTTTCGATATTGGCGGGGTCAGTAGGGTCGGGTAAATTCTGATAATCGAATCCGGGACCTTCGTCGGTAACACTGAACACGAGTAATTCGTCGCGGTTTTCGAAACCAATCATTACGCTTTTATCAGGATTGCCTTGATTACCATGTTGTACGGCATTGTTAAACGCTTCGGTAACTGCAATTAAAATGTTTCCGTAATAATCTTCCTGCACATTATACACCTGACAGACGTCTTCTATTAAACGTTCTACTAACCTCAGGTTATCCGGATTACTACTTATTTTTAACTTCTCGCCTCGGGCCGGTATCATTACTTAACTGTTACTTATTATTTACGCTGTTAAAATAGTTATTTACTTTCTCTTTATAAAAAGGTGTGAGGTGAGGTGGAACCGTATTTAACAATTCGAGTTCTTTCTCTTTAAGTCGTTTATACTCCAAAAAACCTTTAGGGTTACTTAAAATCTCATTTTTTGCTTCGTTGCTTTTGCGCTGTTCATCCTGCTCTCTTTCCCGTTCGGCTTTTTCACTTTCGAGGAGTTTTGTTAAAATTTCCTGTTGGCGCCGCATGGTTTCCTGAGTAATCTGACGGTTTACAATGTCTTTTTCGGTCTGTTCCATCATGTCGGCTATTTGTCCGCCCGGATTTTTGCCCTTATTTTTCAACTTATCCATCATTTGCTGCATCTGGCGACGGAGCGCTTCTTGCTGGGCGGCTAATTTGGCTAATTGCTCACTGCTGCCCGGCATATTAAGGCCGGGAACCATACCATTCCCTTGATTGCCGCCTGGCTTTTGTCCGGGTTTCTGTCCCGGCTTTTCCCCAGGTTTTTCTCCTGGTTTCTTCCCTTTTTCCAACGCGTCTTTTAACTCTTTTAGCTGTTGGTTTAATTGTTCCTGCAATTGCCGCATATTAGGGAGACTAGGCTTATCAGAGGGCTTATCACTTTTGCCATTTCCCGGTTTTTTACATTTACTGCCACCTTTACTTTTGCTGTTCTTTTTTTGCTGCATTTGCTTTTGCATTTGTTCAAGGCTTTCATTTAACAGTACGGCCAGATTATTAATAGCCGTCATGCTGCTTTGCATACGAATGCCCGCATCGCTGGTATTACGATCGGCCAGGGCCTTAACCGTTTTTTCCATGTTAAGGTGAATGGCGCTGATTTCTTTATTAATGATGGAACTTACCTGTGGGGCTCGTTTACTAAGCGCCAGCAGGCTATCTTCTATTAACTTGCTGTCATCCTGTAGTTTTCGCTGATCCTGAGGGATTTTTACATATTGCGGGTTATCTACCCGTGTTTTGGGAAGGGTTTTAATCAGTTCTTCCTGTGCAAAGGAAAGATTAAGTAAATTTTCCAGAATCTGACGTAACGCCGCCGCGTTTTCCCCATCTTTTTCCTCTTCCGCTTCCGCCATGGCCTGATCCATCTGCTCTTTCATTTCTTCCATTTTTTTGGCAGCGTCTTTCTGCGATTTGGCAGCGTCTTTTTTACTGTTTTTGCTTAATTGTTCCGATGCTTTTTGTTGTTCTTTGCTTACCTCATTGGCTTTATTTTCCATGTTGGGTAAAGCGTTAGGTTCTTCCAGTTCACTGTTTTTCTTGGTCAGATCTTCCATTTCTTTCTTAAGATCGTCAAAGGCTTTATTCAGTTCTTCCTGTTTGCTTTCAATGTTTTTGGCATCGCTGTTTTTTTGTTCGCTTTCTTTACTAAGTTCATTTTGTTTTTTACTTAATTCGTCCAGCTTTTCGGTAACGCTCTGCATTTTTTGTTCTACTTCCAGTTGCTTGAACAATTCCAGATTACGATCCAACTCTTTTTCAAGGTCCTTATTGTTCAATTTTACTTCTTCCAGTTTTTGCTGAATCTGGTTTTTATCCATTTGTTCCAGCATTTTGTTAAGTTCATCAAACAATTTTTTCATCTCAGGCGTCATCACATTTTCAAACAGCTTTTGTAGTTCCTGTTGTTTTTCCAAAAGGGCCTCATCCATTTGGTTAAATTCATTTTGCTGCTGGGTATTCTGTGCGTTTTCTTGTTTTATTTCTTCTACTTTATTCTGTAACGATTGTTGTTTCTGGAGGAGTTCTTCTATTTTCTTTTTTTCTTCATAACCCAGTTGTTTTTTATCGTTTATTTTTTTCGATAATTCACTAACGTCTTTTTGTAAACTTTTTGCTTTTTTAATGCTTTCTTCCAGGTCTTTTTTAATCTCAGCGTTATTGCGGTCGGTAGTTTTTTCTACGTCTTCGCGTGTAGGGGCTTTAAATGCCATCATTTGGGTCCGGGCCCGTTTGCTGCCATTTACGCCATCATTATCGGCTACCTCAAAATAATATTCCAGTTTGTCACCAGGGCCAAGATTGTAGGTCGAAATATCCAGATAATAATAAAAGGGTTGAAGTACTTGTGTTTTCTGGATCGAGATGGGAAATGAGCCATTTTCTTCTTTTGGTTTTCCCAAAGAGTCTGTGACTGTTTTTTTAAAGTGAAACTGCAACGAAGAAAAGCCATAGTCATCTTTAATACTGCCGCTGAAGTAAATGTGTTTAGTGTTGGTTGTGTCGGGGTTTGCTTCAGCCTCGATGGCCGGGAATTGGTCAGGAATAACCTGTATGCTGTAATTTACTGAGTCAGGCGTGTTCTGAACCAGATGATTGCTTGCTTTAAAAACATAGGCATTATCAGACATAAATCGCCTTGTGTAGGTGTAACTATTCTCGTCCTGACGTGAGGGCAGAGCCAGGCTGTCGTTAAACCGCAGGTAAACGGCATCTGTATTCCGGGTACGGAAGGTCCAGATGACTTTTGTGCCTTGCGGAATTTGTAAATCGCCTGAATTGACCAGTTTTTCGTTTTGTTTTTGCAGATAAGCGGGATAAATTAATTGCAGATCAAACTGCTGAAGTACCGGGCGAGGTAGTACTTTTAATTCGTAAGGTGCTGAATTAAATCCGGCGGCATTAAATTGAAACGGCTGATTTCCCTGTACATTTTTAAAAGTATAGGAAAAGGCAAGTGTATTTTCCTTTTCCATTTTGTACTCTACGCCATTAACGGAGATATAGACTTCATTCGGGATTTCAGTGCCTTTGAGTTTCAGCTTTAATTCATAGTCTTGCGATTGAATGGCGCTAAGTGCAGGGTTTTCTATTATAAACTGAAAAGGTGCCAATGGCGCAAAGTGCGTAGAGTGCTGCACTAAACGTTGGGTACTTCGTGTAATTACCTGTGGCCAGATTAACAGGATGGCCAGTGTAATAAAAAATAAAGGAGCCAGGTACTTGAGGTACCTTTTGTTTTCTGCCAGATTCACCGCGTTTGTAAAGGGAATGGGCTTTAATTCTGTGATTTTTTGTTCTATGCTTGCCAGCATCAGATCGGTTGATCCGCTAATAGCATTGTTGCCCTGAAGTTGCAGAACGTTAATGAGTTTATCCTGAATAGTAGAAAAGTGATTTCCGATCAGTGTAGCAGCATCGGTATATGTTAAGCGTTTTCCAAGTTTATTAAGCTTAAGCAAAGGAATGGCAATATAGCGAGCCAATACTAACAGGGTAATCCCCAAAAAGGTATAAAACAGAATAGTACGAACTGTGGTATTAAATTCGCCAAAGTACTCGAAAACAACTACTGTTAAAAAAGCCGACAATAGAAGGCCACTGGCATATAAAACCCCTTTAATCAGCTGATTTTTATAGTACTTCCTGATAAATTCTTCTAATTTTTCAATCAGTATGCTAGTTTCCTGAGCCATTTATAACTTCTACACGCATAAAAATACGAATTTTAGCACCCTTTGAAAAGCCAAAGAGCTATTCTGACAGGCTTTTTTGTTTTTTTAGCTATGCTCAGGTATTGTATAGGGGGGCAGGCGTTTTCTGAAGTGTAAGTTGAATGGTGTTGAGTGGGTTTTCAGGAACTGTGTTCTGGTTGTTTGTTTTGTAAAACGGATTTTATAAATTTGATAAGGTCTGGTTAGAGAAGCACCATCTACCACGAAAAAATGATGCTCTCTGAACCAGAAGGGTGAAAATAACCAGAATGCTAAACACAAACACGAAAATTTGTTTCTGGTTATTTCACCACGCTCTTCTAGTATGTTATGATTTACGAAGTGAAAATTTCGTTTTTTGAATGCACTTCTTCTGTCTAACCACTCCTCTAACTATTCACTTTAACCAATCTAAATTTCAGGGAAATAAATACTTTAAAGAAAATTATTACGCCAAAGCTTTATTAAACCTGACCAAATTCAACGAAGGAACGATTAGAGCTTCAAGTAATGTCAGTTACTTAACGCACTGTTATTTTCTTTACCTTGTCTGAAAAGCATTGCTAACTGGCATATCGGTTTTCGCATTTTTCTCATCTGGTCAGGTATATTATGACAATTATGTAAAAAAAGCAGCGTTTAGTGTCATTAAGCACAGATTCGTCTATTTTTGTAATATGCATACATCTCAGCTTACCAAAGTGTTCAATCTGGTACTCCGCTACAGAGTGTTGCATGTTATTTTTTGGTGTTATCAGTTTATTTCTTTAAGTCATGGTATGAAAGGATTCGATGACCGGGGGTATTTTATTTATGTTGATACCGGGATTGTTGTTTTTTTTCAAATTCTATTGGTTTATTTTGTTGTTTATTACCTTGTGCCTGTAACCCTTGAAAAAGGGAAATACGTTGCCTTTACCGGACTCATTATTTTGTCCGTTGTATTAGGAGCATTAATTACGGTTGGTGTCCAGGATTTGGTGACGCTTGTCTTAAAGCACAGGCATTTCAGTTCTTTTGTGGTTCTGCCTATGATTTTAAGCAGACTGGTAGAGTTTATTGTGCTTATTGCTTGTTTTTTAGCTGTTTACGGGCTAACAGATAAGTACAACAGCGAACGGCATAAAGACAAGATAGAGCAGGAACAATTAAAGGCGGAGCTCGATTTTTTAAAGAATCAGCTTAATCCACATTTTTTGTTTAACGCTATTAATAGTATTTATGTGCTGATACGCGAAGACAAAGCTTTGGCTGAAAAAACACTGCTTCAGTTTTCCGATTTGTTGCGTTATCAGTTATACGATTGCGGTACAGATACGACTTTGTTGAGTAAAGAGCTCCGGTTTATCCGAGACTACGTTAGTCTTGAAAAGATGCGATGCAATCAGGATTTAACAATAACGCTTGATTTACCAGTTCCAGATGATTCGATTAGTATAGCGCCTTTCATTCTGGTAACTTTTGTAGAAAATGCCTTTAAACATAAATCTTCCGATCAACCGGATAATTTTATAGAAATCCGCTCTTCACTCAATAAGCATGTGTTTTCGTTCGATGTGATTAATTCAGTAGGAGAGCGTCAGTTTGTTGAATCAACACATGGCGGTATCGGTTTACGGAATGTTTCACGACGCCTCGAACTATTGCACCGTAATAATTACAAATTGGAAATAAACAGAAATAATAATCATTTTTCGGTACACCTTGAATTAAATCTTAACCCATGATGAATTGTATAATTGCTGATGATGAGCCATTAGCCAGAAAAGGACTTGAAAATTATATAAATGAACTGCCACAGCTCAATCTGGTAGCCCTTTGCACCAGCGCAATGGAGGTAATGAATACCCTGGCCGAAAAAAAAGTGGATCTGATGTTTCTTGATATTCAAATGCCAAAGATGTCGGGAATAAGCCTTTTAAAGAGTCTGCCAAATCCGCCGTTAACCATTATTACCACCGCGTACCAAAACTATGCGCTGGAGGGCTATGAATTATCGGTAATGGATTATCTGGTAAAGCCATATTCATTTGATCGTTTTGTAACGGCTGTTAATAAGGCCGGGCAAATGTTTGAGTTGCTGCAACAGAAAAATCAGGGAGGTGGTGTTGAAGAAAAGCCCTTTTTCTTTGTGAAGTGTGATAAGAGTTATGAAAAGATCTTTTTTAATGATATCCTCTATATCGAAGCGCTTCAGAACTATATTCTTATTAACACTGCGGCCAGAAAGTACATTGTTTACCTGACCCTTAAAAGTATAGAAGAGCAACTCCCGTCCAAAATGTTCCTTAAAATTAACCGGTCATATATTGTAAACCTCCATAAAGTAAGCAGTATTGATGGGAATGAGGTAATTGTAAATGCTGTACCTCTGCAAATAGGCAGGTCGTTCAAAGAATCGGTAATGCAGGTGTTGCTTAACGCTCATCTGATCAAACGTTGATTTTAGAATAGCCGACGGCAAAACCGGAATTGGTCATTCTCTTTTTGTATAAGGTTAACTCCAGGTCGCTTGTGTTTTTCAAAACGGCCGAAACGGTTTTCCTGCTTCAGGGCTCGGGCGCCATTTGATGTTATCGCCTTCAGGCCTTGTTCATCAGAAAAGTTACCGGTCTCCAAAATAATGTTCAGTTCTGCCAGAACATCTAACTGATGGTTGCTGGCCAAGCTATCCGTGCCAATGCAAAAGGTATCGGCATTAAATAGTTCAAACGCCGGAAGTTTTTCTTCAATGTATAAATTGGCGCCTGGGCAAAAACAGATACAGGTATTCAATCTTTCCGCCAGGCGGATGTCTTCGGCATTCATAAACGTATTATGCACCAGAATTTGAAGCACGTCGCGATGAAGTACTTTTGAATAGTACTGAAAAGATGTTTTGGCTTTGGGATGGAACCAGTCTATAGGAATGTCAAGGGTTTGGTATAAGCGGTTGAAACCTCCGGATTTATCTTGTAAAAACGTATTCTCAGCCTCAGCTTCCTGATTATGAATGGAACCAGGAGCTTGTAGTGCGGCATTATACATTCCGATACGTTTTATTAATTCTAAAGAAGTACTGTATGGCGCGTGAGGTGCTAAACTGGCGGATAAATGGTTTTGGTGAAACGCCGCTATGATTTTTTCACCATTGGCTAATACATCGTTGGCACGCGTTGGATTTAATCCGATTAGCTCGACAAAGGTGTGATAGAAAATGGCAGAGTTAGCCTTTATGGCTGAACTTAATGTAGTGTTGCTGATGTCGCCCACCAATACGATGCCAGCTTCATACATAGCCTTATCGGCCAGTTGCATGGCATTAAGTTGTTCTGTCTCCGGAAGGTTGTTACGGGTTTTAATGACACCCAATGCAAAATCAACTAATCCCTGGTTTGGGGGTATTTTGTCTTTCAGATGACTTAGTTCCAAATGACAATGCGTGTTAACGAACCCGGGAGTTAAAATCCCTTCCAGTATTTCAATCTTTCCCTTTTCTAATGCCGTTTCGTTCAGCACGTCCTCAATGCAACCATCGTCATGCACCGCCAGCACAGAGCCTGAGGGTAAAAACCGGGTACCGTCGAATAGTTTATCGGCCTTTAAAAATCGCACGGCTAAAAATAGTTTTTTTCTGTTCAATATGGTATCTTTAACGTTTAATATTTTGGCGGCAAAAAAAGATATCCGATCTCTGAACCTGGAGGAACTCACATCTGCGCTGGGAGTTTATGGCGAACCGGCCTATCGTGCCAAACAAGTGTACGATTGGTTGTGGAACAAAAGGGCGGTACAATTTGGCGATATGACCAACCTTTCCCTTGATTTCCGTAAAAAACTAAATGAACACTTTACTATTAATGCCGTAGAAATTCATGATTTACAGGTTAGCCGCGATAAAACGGTTAAATGTGCCATGCGTCTCCACGATGGATATGTGGTGGAGAGTGTGCTTATTCCAACGACTGACCGCATGACGGCATGTATTTCTTCGCAGGTGGGCTGTAGTCTTACTTGTAAGTTCTGTGCAACGGGAAAGCTGAAACGGATGCGTAACCTCAATGCGGATGAAATTTTTGATCAGGTAGTTTTGGTTAAAAACCAGGCGTTGGAAAAATATAACATGCCACTGTCCAATATTGTCTATATGGGGATGGGGGAGCCTTTGCTTAATTACGCAGAGGTCATGAAAAGTACAGAGCGGATTACAGCTCCTAACGGTTTAGGGATGAGCCCTTCCCGCATCACTCTCAGTACCGCGGGGGTTGCTAAAATGATCCAAAAACTGGGCGATGATCAGGTAAAATTTAACCTTGCGCTTTCACTACACGCGGCAAACGATGAAAAGCGTAACCATATCATGCCTATTAATGAAACAAATACCCTCGATAACCTGGAGCAGGCACTGAATTATTTTTATGATAAGACGGGAACCCGTGTTACATTTGAATACATTGTTTTTAAGGATTTTAATGATAGTGTGAAGGATGCGCACGAACTGGCGGCTTACTGTAAAAGGGTAAAGTCTAAGGTAAATATTATTGAATATAACCCCATTGATGACGGGGAGTTTAAACAAACCAGCCCCGAACGCCTTAAGGTCTTTAAAACAAGTCTGGAAAATGAGGGTATTATTGTAAATGTAAGGCGTAGCAGAGGGAAAGATATTGATGCCGCCTGTGGTCAGTTGGCCAACAAGAATAAATTAGCTACTCAAACGTTTAAATAGTGTCGAAAGCAGTAGATAAGATAAAAGAGCCTATCGCTCCACACATGGAAGCCTTTGAACGGAAGTTTAAAGATTCCATGAAGAGTTCAGTGCCGCTGTTAGATAAAATAACTACCTATATTGTTAAACGAAAAGGAAAGCAAATCCGCCCGATGTTTGTGTTTTTAAGTGCGCAAAGTGTGGGGGAAATTAATGAAAGTTCTTACAGGGCCGCTTCTCTGATAGAATTGCTGCACACGGCTACCCTTGTGCACGATGATGTAGTAGATGACAGTAATGAACGCCGGGGGTTTTTTAGTGTAAATGCCCTATGGAAAAATAAAATAGCGGTACTGATAGGTGATTTTCTGTTGTCGAAGGGATTGCTCTTGTCGTTGGATAATGATGATTTTCATCTTTTAAAAATTGTCAGTAATGCGGTAAAGGAAATGAGTGAGGGCGAGTTGCTTCAGATTGAAAAAGCGCGCCGGCTCGATATATCGGAAGAGGTTTACTTTGATATCATTACTAAGAAAACGGCAACACTTATCGCAGCGTGTTGTGCGGCAGGCGCGGCCTCGGTGACCAGCGACCAGAAAATCATTGCCATGTTTAAAGAATTTGGTACACTTACGGGTATTGCTTTTCAGATTAAAGATGATTTGTTTGACTTTGGAAGCGACGAGGGGATCGGGAAGCCTACCGGTATTGATATTAAAGAGAAGAAAATGACGCTTCCACTGATTTACGCGCTCAATAACAGTAGTTGGGCGGAAAAACGCAGAATTATTTCGATTATTAAAAATCATAACGAAGAAAGTGAAGAAGTAAGAAAAGTGATTGATTTTGTTATTGCTAAAAAAGGCATTGAATATGCCCAACAGGTGATGACGGATTATAAAAACAGAGCCATCGCGCTTTTACACCAATTACCGGAATCTCCCGCCCGGAAAAGCCTTGAAGATTTGATTAATTACGCTATTAACCGAAACCTGTAATGAGAATGAAAACGACTGCGATTACATTACTAACTGCACTGATTATGATGGGATGTGTAAAAACTGAAGAGGAGAAAAAAGCCGAGCAACACCGGCAGGATTCCATCAAGTTAAAAGTAATTCACGATTCGTTGGTGGAAGCCAAAAAGAAAAATCCTCTTATTATTATTGATCCGGATAGCACTTATTCCGGCGATTTTCTGGAGCGCTATGATAATGGTATTGTAAAATACCGTGGCTATTACCGCTTTGGCAAACGCCACGGACAATGGGTGTCTTTTTACCCAAATGGTTTGCAGTGGAGCGAAATGTTCTATGATAAAGGACAAATGAGTGGTTCTAATACTACCTTTTATACCAACGGAAAAATCCGCTATAAAGGGTTTTATAAAAATAATCTGAAAGACAGTCTCTGGGAATTTTATGATACAACAGGGGTACTCATTCAAACCTCGAAATTTAAAAATGATATGGAAATTAGTAGTACTGTTGTGAAACAGTAACTTGCTGACATGAATTGATTTTAATACTTTTATAAATGCCCATGATAAACCGGTTATTTGTTTGGATATGCTGCCTCACTTTACTTGGAGTGAAGGCGCAGCAGTACACAATAAAGGGAAAGGTATTTGCCGCCGGAAATAAAGAGGCGCTCCCGTTTGTGCCGGTAATTATTAAAGGCACCACGATGGGTACACAAACTGATTTTGATGGGAATTATGTTATTAAAACCAGTAAGCTGGGCGACTCGATAGTGGCAACGTATGTGGGTTACAAACGCATGGCCCGGGCCATTAATAAGACACTGGCCGAGCAGGAAATAAATATTCCGCTTGAGGATGAAGGCGGACTTAAACTGGACGAGGTAACCGTACTGGCAGGAGAAAATCCCGCGCATCGTATAGTGAGGAACTGTGTGCGGAATAAGGATAAGAATAACCGGTCGAACCTGAAAGCCTACGAATACGAAACGTACAATAAATTAGAATTTGACCTTAACCGCATCCCTAAGGAAATGCGGAATAAGAAAGTATTTAAACCCATCCAGTTTGTGTTTGAAAACGTGGATAGTACCTTTAGTGATGAGAAACCTTCCCTTCCGTTTTTTATTGTTGAGAACCTGTCTAAATTTTACTACAAGAGTGATCCTACCCGTAAAAAAGAAGTCGTTGTAGCCAGTAAAATTACAGGGGTAGAAAATTCCAGCATCTCTCAGGTAATGGGCGATATGTATCAGAACATTAATATTTATGATAATAATATCAATGTGTTTAACAAACAATTCCCAAGTCCTATTTCTGAGAATGCGTTTTTCTATTATAAGTTTTTCCTCGAAGACAGTACCTTTATTGGCGAGCACAGGGTGTATCATATCCGTTTTAAGCCCAAGCGGGTTCAGGAGTTAAGTTTTACCGGCAATATGTGGATTGCGGATACTACCTGGGGAATACGCCGGTTGGAAATGAGTATCCCGAAGGATGCGAATATCAACTTTATTAATGCCGCCAATATTACCCAGGAGTTTTCGTATAAAGACAGTGTGTGGATGTTGAAGAAAGACCGGTTAGTGATTGATTTTGCACCTACTAAAAACGCTATTGGTTTTTACGGTCGGAAAACAACGTCGTACAAAGACATAGTGATTAATCAGGCACGTGCGGATAAATTTTATGAGTTTGCCGATAAGATTGTAGTGGAGGATGACGCTACTAAAAAATCGGATGAGTTTTGGGCTGCCAGTCGCCACGATAGTTTAACTGCCCGTGAGCAAAAGATTTATAAAATGATTGACACGATACAATCTCTACCGGTGTATAAAACCTGGGTGGATGTGTTTTATGTTCTGGTAGCAGGCTACAAAAAATTCAACAACTTTGAAATTGGTCCATACTCTAATCTGGTATCCTATAATCGTGTGGAAGGATTGCGTTTAAGATTTGGCGGTCGCACCAGCGATGTTTTTAGTAAATGGTATGAGTTGAATGGGTATGTGGCTGTGGGCTTACTGGATGAGAAATGGAAATACAGCCTTGGGTTTAAATCTTTTTTAACCAAAAGGCCACGCCGGCAGTTAGTAGGCATGAATCTACGAAGTGATTACGAAATTCTGGGACAAAGTACCAATGGGTTTTCGCAGGATAATGTGCTGGCATCATTTTTCAGGACGAATCCATTAACGAATTTAACCCGTGTAAATAGTGCGGAAGCCTGGTACGAGAGGGAATGGTTTCCAGGGTTAATTACCAAAGCTACCTTGGTGGGGCGTCAGTTTCAGCCATTGGGAGAAAACCGTTATCTGGTATATAAGCGTGATGGTACCATAGGCGAGAAAGAGTTTATCAATAATACGGAAGCTCGTGTGAATGTGCGTTTTGCATGGAAAGAAAAGTTTGTGGGGGAAGGGTTTAGTCGTTTGTCGTTGGGTACAAAGTTTCCGGTGTTACAGGTAAATTATTCCAAATCACTGCAAAACGCGTTTAAGGGAGAGTACGATTACAGTAAATTGGTTGTTAATGTGAGTGACCGTATCCGGATTACGCCTATTTTAGGATATACCGATTATGTGCTCGAAGGTGGTAAAATATGGGGGCAGGTACCTTATCCTATTATGGAGTTACACGGGGGTAACGAAACGTATTTGTACGACTACATGGCATTTAATATGATGAAGTATTATGAATTTGCAAGTGATCAGTTTGTGTCTGCGGCGGTATATCACCATTTTGAAGGCTTGTTTCTGAATAAAATTCCACTATTGCGTAAGTTGAAATGGCGCGAGGTGGTAACTGCCAAG
Source organism: Sediminibacterium sp. (assembly GCA_030054095.1). Taxonomy (GTDB): domain Bacteria; phylum Bacteroidota; class Bacteroidia; order B-17B0; family Aurantibacillaceae; genus Aurantibacillus. The sequence goes on along the minus strand of JASGCO010000017.1, from coordinate 5,152 downwards.
GCGGTTTGGGGTAGCGTGGACGCTAAGAACCGACGCACCCTGTTATTCCCCTCTACACTTAAATCGCTTGAAAAGGCACCGTATGTTGAAGCCAGCGCGGGCATTGAAAATATTTTTAAAGTATTCAGGGTAGATGCCTTCTGGCGTTTAAATTATCAGTTGCCAAGGGCCATTGATAATTTCGGATTCAAATTCGGTTTCCAACTTAATCTGTAACACATGGTATTGCGCTCAGAAAATCTGGTTAAAAAGTATAAAAACCGCACGGTGGCCAACAATGTAAGTGTGGAGGTAAAACAAGGCGAAATTGTAGGGTTATTGGGGCCCAATGGCGCTGGTAAAACTACCTCATTTTATATGATTGTGGGTATGGTGAAGCCCAATAGTGGCACTATTTACCTTGACGATAAAGATATAACGAAGGAACCCATGTACCGGCGCGCGCAACTGGGGGTGGGTTATTTGCCTCAGGAAGCCTCGGTTTTCAGAAAACTCAGCATCGAAGATAACCTCCGGGCGGTTTTGGAAATGACCAAACTAACGAAGAAGGAACAGGAATTAAAAGTAGAGAGTTTGCTGGATGAGTTCGCTCTGCATCATGTGCGTAAGAATCTGGGCGATCAGTTAAGTGGAGGAGAGCGCCGTAGAACCGAAATAGCGAGGGCTTTGGCTACTGACCCCAAATTTATTTTACTGGACGAGCCTTTTGCGGGAGTGGATCCGATTGCGGTAGAGGATATACAAACGGTGGTGCGGAAACTGAAGGATAAAAACATTGGCATACTGATTACAGATCATAATGTACACGAAACCTTAAGTATTACCGACAGGGCGTATTTATTGTATAGCGGAAGTGTTATTAAAAGCGGAAGCGCTGAAGATCTGGCCAATGATGAGCAAGTACGTCGTGTATATCTCGGACAAAATTTTGAATTACGTAAGTAAGATGTGGTAAATAACCGGGCCGAAATACGAATAGCGGGGTTAGACGTTATAAGAAGCGTTGCTATACTCATTGTAATTTACATTCATTTCAATCAATTACTCCTGCGGTTTTTTCCTCAGCTTGATCAGTTTAATATTCCGGACGGGGTTACGTTGTTTTTTGTTTTAAGTGGTTTTTTAATTGGCCAGATTTTACTTAATACACTGGATGAGACTAAACCATTTGATACACGTTCTGTTTTTGCGTTTATTAAACGCCGCTGGTGGCGGACACTGCCAAATTATTACCTGTTTCTATTTATTAATATCATCCTTGCATTTTTTCATTTTATTCCCGGAACAGTAAGCAAAGATGTGTTGGGATATTTTTATTTCGGACAAACGTTGTTTGCTCCTCGTGGCGATATTTATCTGGAGTCGTGGAGTTTATGTATTGAGGAGTGGTTTTACCTTTTATTTCCGTTTTTATTACTTTTCTTCATTCGGTTAGTTCATGTTAAGGAAAAACTGGCCTATTTTATTTCCTGTTTGCTGTTTATTTTAATGCCGCTGGTTATCCGGTTGGTGTCAAAGGCGCCATACCTTCAGTTTGATGTTTGGGATGCCTGGTACCGCAAGCGGGTTATCACAAGTATAGACTGCATAGGATATGGTATGTTAATGGCTTTGCTGATAAAAGAGTTTCCCGGTTTTTTTAAGCGATGGAAATTATTGTTTTTTGGGGCAGGGGCGTGTGGATTTATAATGCTACCGCAAATTTCTTTCCCTGATAACGTACTATTTTACAAATTGTTTTTTACAAGTACCATGGCCATAAGCTGCGCTTTTGTATTGCCTATGGGATACTATAGCACCACGCTTAAGACTGGACGTTCTTTTTTTACACTAACCAGTAAGTTAAGTTACTCCTTGTATTTATGCCATTTAACTGTTTTGTACCTGGCAGATCGTATGTTTCCTGTTAGCAAAGTGGTTCATTTAGTGCCATTTGCCGTGCTTTACCTTCTTTTTATATTTTTATGCTCGTATGTTATTTACAGGTATTTTGAAAGACCTCTTATGAACCAAAGAGACAAATGAATTAAAAGTCAGTCGGATTGAGTACTTCCTCTATAAGCAGAATAGCCGGTTTTGATTGTTTCAGGAGCCTTGCCACGTTTTTTGTGGTGTTTACCCATCTGGCACCGGTTTTACAGAAAAAGTTCCCCGCATTGCACGATTTTAATATGCCCGATGGGGTTACACTTTTTTTTGTGTTAAGTGGTTGCCTTATTGGAGAGATGTTACTGAGTGACCTGGACCGTTACCCTGATTTTGGTACCAGTCATATTTTTAAATTTCTGAAACGGAGGTGGTGGCGTACACTCCCGAATTATTATCTGTTTTTACTGGTAAACGTTTTGCTGATAGCTTTTCATCTTATTCCCGGAAGTTTAAATAAATACCTGCTTTCTTTCGTTTTTTTTTGTCAGAATCTTATACTCCCATTTGATTTTCTTTACTGGGAATCGTGGAGTTTAAGTGTGGAAGAATGGTTTTATGGTTTGTTTCCTGTGCTGGTGTTTGTTTTTTTAAAGATTGGCCGGCACAAACCTTACAGGGCCTATTTGTTAACGTGCGCGCTTTTTATTGTGTGTCCTGTTGTGGTGCGGTATTTTTCGGAACAACCTTACGACACTTATCCGTTGTGGGATGTGTGGTACCGTAAACGGGTGATTACGCAGTTAGATGCGCCGGGGTATGGAATGCTGATGGCGTTTTTGATTTACCGTTTCCCGGAATGGATGCAAAAATGGAGGCAGCCACTTTTTATGATTGGCTGTTTTGGGGTGTTGTTTTTTACGTTTTTTCGTTATGATCAGCATTTGTTTTTTTACAAGACGGGGTACACGGCTACGCTTGCTTTTTTTTGCATGTTAATGATGCCGGCTTGTTTTTTTCTGAAGCGTCTTCGTATTGGAGGAGCCTTGGTGGAATGGGTGGCCAAACTGAGCTATGCCAATTACCTGATTCATTTGCCGGTTATTTTAGTGTTGTTGCCTTACTGGCCTATGGAATCATGTATTGGGTTCTGGGGATTTTTGCTCCTTTTTCTGTGTGTTATCAGTGTGTTGTCTTACCTGGTGTATCGTTATTTTGAAAAGCCGTTTATGGACCGGCGGGACCACCGATAATCCAAAATATCTTCTTTCGTGATGAAATTTGTTTCTGTAGTGGAACATTATTTTTACCGGCCGAGCGGTTGCAGTGGCAGCCTTGCGCGGGACTTTGTGTGATTTTGCGCGAGCGAGAAAGCGACCTCCGGAAGCTACCGGAGCCGCAGCAAAAGCCACAAAGTACAAGCAAGCTATAACGTAAAACGCGGTTTTTGCAGGGCTTGGTGGGGAGGAAAACGGCTCCTGATTTTGGTTATCTCTTTGTAGAATGCCGGATGGGGAATAATGTTACGTTTTGTAGCAATCAGTAGTCTTAAAAACCGGTACTTTTGGAAAGTAACAGTAAAAGAAATAATGGAGCGCCGCGTAATGCACATGGATCTGGATTCGTTTTTTGTGTCCGTTGAACGGTTGCAGAACAGCGCGTTAATGGGTAAACCGGTTATTATATGTGGCAGCAGCGACAGGGGGGTAGTATCGTCGTGTAGTTATGAGGCCCGGCAATTTGGGGTACACAGTGCTATGTCGGCCAAACTGGCGCGTCAGTTATGTCCGCAGGGTATTTTTATCAGTGGCGATATGGACGCGTATAGTAAACACTCGCGCATTGTTACCGAAATTATAGAATCGCGCGCGCCAGTGGTAGAAAAAGCCAGTATTGATGAGCATTACCTCGATATCAGCGGAATGGACAAGTACATTAAAACCGCTACCTTGTGGGCGCACGAACTGCGTGAAACGATCATGCAGCAAACGGGACTCCCTATTTCGTTTGGTTTATCGAATAATAAAACCGTTAGTAAAATAGCTACCAACGAAGCAAAGCCTAATGGCGAGAAGTACATTGATCTGGGACTGGAAAAGCAGTTTTTGGCACCATTGAGTATTAAAAAGATGCCGGGCGTGGGCGATAAAACGTATGTGCAGTTGCGTAGCATGGGGATTGAGAAAATTGAAACGGTGCAGCAAATGCAGGTGGGGTTATTTCAGCGGGTGATGGGGGAGAACGGAGTGTTGATCTGGAAGCGGTGTAACGCTATTGATAATAATCCGGTAGAGCCATACAGTGAGCAAAAGAGCATGAGTACTGAAACCACATTTGATAAGGATACAACGGATGTGCAGCACTTGAAGCGGATGGTGGTAAGTATGGTGCATGAACTGGCCTTTCAGTTGCGGAAACAGGAAAAGGTAACAGGTTGTGTGACGTTGAAATTACGTTACAGTGATTTTCAGACGCATACCTTTCAGATGAAAATTCCTTATACGGCCAGTGACCACGTGATACAAAAAAAGCTACTGGAACTACTCGATAAAAATTATACCCGCCGGGTACTGATACGCTTGATTGGGATTAAATTTTCGCATCTGGTAAACGGGTTTAATCAGATTAATTTGTTTGATGATACGGAGGAAATGGTAAAGTTATACCAGGCCATGGATAAGATTCGGTTGAAATTTGGGGACAGTGCCATTAAAAAGGCGGGTGGATTAGGCATGGGCCGGCGTGGAGAGGGGCATTTGCCTCCCGGAAAGGATGCCTAAGGGGAAGGGACAAAAGCAGAAAAAAGTTCAAAAAAAATTTGCAAATAAAAAAAAACAATTAACTTTGCACTCCCAAAGCGGAAGTAGCTCAGTTGGTAGAGCGTAACCTTGCCAAGGTTAAGGTCGCGGGTTCGAGACCCGTCTTCCGCTCAAAAAGGGCTAATCGTTAGCCCTTTTTATTTAAGGTTCGCCTTAAATCCGCCTGGGTGGTGGAATTGGTAGACACGCAGGACTTAAAATCCTGTGTCCTTAACAGACGTACGGGTTCAAGTCCCGTCCCGGGTACTAAAGCAGGCTATTAAAAGATAGTCTGCTTTTTTGTTTTTAAACCCCAATTGAATCAGGGAGTTTTGGGATCAAGTCGGATCAAGTCCAAAAGTTGTGGAGCAGGAAATAAAATCTGAATTTTGGGGACTTTATTTTTATGAGTGATTCGTATTTACCTTTCTTAAAATTCATACTTCCTGAACAACTATTAGAGTATTTTGAATTGACCTCTCAGCGCC
>JASGCO010000042.1 GCA_030054095.1 Sediminibacterium sp. | reverse complement strand
ATACCACTGACTTTTAGCTAAGAGAACCTTGTTAATTATGAAAGAGGTCTAGTATCCCTTCAAAAAGCGGTGAGGGATGAACTGGAAGGTATTCCGGTGACTTCTATCTATTATGGCATTTGCTGGTTTTCGGTTGTTCTGGCGATCCTTTTACTTGTGGTGGGTTTATGGAACGCGGATCTGCTGCGTAGTGAAAAAGGATTTTACGGAATGGCATTTACACTGGCTTTGTTTTCGGCTGTAGCGGTACAAAAAAACATCCGGGACATACAGCAATTTTCACGTAAACAGCAGGAAGAGACGGTAACGCTATCAGAAAGGGAACGGAATGAAAACTAAGGTATTACGTAATGGTACATTATGCGTAATCACTCTGATATCGGTATGTATTGTGTTATTGCATAAGCCGATAGCGCAATCTACAGCTTACCATCAGTTTGCTGATAAATCACTCTGGATGGGATTGCCACATGGGGCTAATGTATGGTCTAATTTTCCCTTAATTGCTTTGGGCCTGGCCGGTATATGGCAACAGGTAAAGACCCGGATTCATTTTATATGGAAACCCGCTCTGGTGTTTTTCACGGGCATTATGCTTACAGGTTTTGGTTCGGCATTGTATCATTTAGATCCGGATAACTCGCGCTTAGTATGGGATCGGTTACCGATGACTATTTCTTTTATGGGATTTTTTACTTTGTTGTGCGCGGTTTTTATTTCGTACCGATTATCGGAATGGCTTTTATGGCCGCTGTGTACTGCGGGCGTTTTGGCAGTGTTGTATTGGTATAGAACAGAGCAAATGGGGAGTGGCGATTTACGGTATTATGCACTTATTCAGTTTATCCCTATGCTGCTCACACCGCTTATTGTATTTGGTTATCCCGGGCATAAATTTGTTAAGTGGTATTTTGCATGCTGTGTTCTGGTGTATTTGCTGGCAAAATTGTGCGAGTATTATGACCGTGAAATTTATATTTTATTGGATGGATGCAGTGGACATACGTTGAAGCATTTCTTGTCAGCTTTGGTTCCTGCAATTCTTCTGCTTTTTTTTAGAAGATGGCGAAAGTTTTTATCTGCCCGCTTTGAGGGCATTAAATACGGAAATAATCTGAGGGACGAGTAATAGCTCTTCGTTATTTTCAATGATGTAGTGGGCCCGCTTTCTTTTCTCTTCTTCTGGCCATTGAGCGTCAATTTTTTTACGTACCAGTTCTTCTGTCAGGCCATCACGTTTCATGACCCGTTTAATACGTAGTTCTATAGGAGCAGTTACTAAAATGATTGTGTTTACATTTTGTTCAAGGCCGACTTCAAATAACAAAGCACTCTCTTTAATTAAAAGTGTATTAGGCGATAATTTAGCTGCAAATTGCCGGAAGTCGTTTTCTACGGCGGGGTGAAGAATGGCATTCAGTTTTTGGCGAAGATGTTCATCCGAAAAAATTTTTTCCGAAATGTATGGTTTATTAATGCTACTTTCAGAAAGATAAGTAGCGTTGCCAAGTAATTTTATAATTTGCGGTTTTACATCTTCAAAGAAGTAGGCTGCTTTAGCGCGCTCGTCACTATAGTACACTGCTGCGCCCAGCTTTTCAAATACCAGAGCTACTGTGCTTTTGCCACTGCCTATTCCGCCAGTTAAACCTACGATCATTTTTTTAAAATTATCAGTTCTACTTCTTCGGGGAGTATTTCCAGAATATGGATGCCCGCTGTCTTGGTACTTATTTCCACCGGGGCCTTTTTTTTAGATTTTATCGCTTTACCGGCATTAACACTTACATTAATAAGCTGCAATTGTTCATGGTCCGCATGTGGGGCAGTGTATTTTACTTTTACCTGTTGTGGAAAGCACCGTGCAACACAACCCTGAGGCGTATTTAAAACCTGAACAGGAAGATGGATTTCATGATCCAGTAGTTTTGCGGTTTGAATGCTGATCTGAACACTGGTGGTATTAATAACAAGGGTTGGGTGTGGATTAATAATACTTAACCCTCTGTTAACCGGTTGGCTCAATTGATTATACACCAAGGGTTCGGTATATAGTGTATCTAATTGTTTAAGTGTAGCAGAGTCTCCGTAAGCGGTAACAAAACCGGGTGAAACCACTAACTCTTCTATCACATAACCTGTAGCTGCTTTTGTATGGAGGAGCGCTTTTACCGGCACATTTTTCGACCATCCTTTTTTCTCAATAAAAACGAGTGAGTCCGGAAGTGTCTGTAGTACTTCTGGTTTCATTGGAAGATTGTCCTGAAATAATCTGGCATTGCTGGCAATTGAGTAGACTTGTTTACGCGCATCGCTTTTTAATTGGTTAAAATCAATTTGTATGGGCTTTTGTGGCTTTTGTAACTTTAGCAAAAAAATTTTTAATCCACTAAGTTTTAAGCTGAGGGTTACTTTATCGGGCAAAGGTTGTGCCGGCAATTTTAAAGCGGGCAGATTGCTAAATACAACCGGAACCTGAAGAGTATAGTTGTAAGTTCTGTTAAGATTATGTATCAGCCATAAGAAACCGGCTATACAAACACAAATAAAAAAAGCCGTTGTTTTAACCGGCTTATTTTTTTTCAGAACTGACATATCTTTTATAAGTTACGCCGGTTGATTAAGGGCAGTAGATGCTTCAGATGATACTGCTGTTTTACTGATACGCATACGGCTGCCATCTTCCACTTCCATTATTAAGGAGCCATCATCCCTTAGTTCGGAAATTTTACCATAGATCCCTCCGATTGTAAGGATTTTGTCGCCTTTTTTAAGATTCTCAATGTATTTTTTCTGCTCTTTGGCTTTTTTCATCTGCGGACGGATCATGAAGAAGTAGAACACAACCACAATGGCTACTAAAGGAAGAATCTGACCTAAACCACCACCTGCACCTCCGGGTGCGGCCATCAGAATAATTTGCTGAACTGTTAACATAACTGTTTGGGTATTTTTATTTTATTGATTATTATTTTTTGTTATCAAGGCTTTCCGGAATGACTACTTCCGTTTTAATTTTAAGGATACGTGTAGAGGGTTCACAATTGGTAATAAGCGTTACTGTTTTTTCCTGTAAGCCACTTTTACCTTCGCTGTTAAACAGCACATCTATTTTACCTTCGCCTCCTGCCGGAATAGGTTCTTTTGGGTAGTTAGGAACGGTACAACCGCAACTCCCACTCGCACCTGAAATGATCAGGTTTTTATCGCCGGTATTTTTAAACTTAAAAGCGAAACTGATTTTTTCGCCTTGTGTAATTTTGCCAAAGTCGTGAATTTCTTCTTCAAATTTTATTTCAGGTAAATTACTTTTGCTATCTCCAGAAGCCGAAGCGTTAACCTCAACCATATCTGTGTTTATTTCTTTGGTTTCAGAGCTATTATTTTTACAAGCACTAAAACTGAAACTGGCAATAACTAAAGCATGTAATACAGATTTCATCATAACAGGTTGCAAATATAAGTAACTATTGCGATTAATACGGGCGTTTTAACTCAATTTAAACGAAATATAAGCGGATTGGCAGCTGAACCGAGTTGCCTAAAACTTAGCGCGGATTTTTCTAACCTTACGTTTTTTGCCGCCAAAGAAGCTGTTGTAACGGGTTCTGTAAAAACTACTTTTTCCACGAATAACATAACTATAGCTAAGATTCATGGTAATGTAAGAGTCTTTATGCGAATCATCGCCTCGTTTACTGCCCCAGGTATGAGAGAGGTATGCTCCGGGATCTTCTTCGAATCCGGATTGACCTAATTCAGGTGTACGTAATACCACATCGCGGGTAAGACTACTGGCCGGAGGACTATCGGGATAATTACCACTGATGTCGTCCATATAATCTGTAAATGTTTTGCGCCAATTGAATTCATATCCAATCCGGTGTTTTTTATCGAATGTGAAATAAAACCCGAATCCAGAAGGAATGCTTAGCACAACTGGTTTATAGGCGTAACCTTCTGTTTCCAAAGGACGAAGTTTTACCCATTCGCCATTGTATTTGGTTTTAGGATTATTGTAGAACCCCCCTACACCAGCAAATATATACGCCCTGAAACCGTTTTTATAACGATAGTTATTACCTAAGTCGTTGTTCTCATAAAAGAAAAAGTGTGCAGTAGCACTTAAATCGAACACATCATTTTTGAAATTGAAATTACGGTATTTACGTCCGGGATTAGTAGATAATTTGTCATCGCCTTCTACACGTATATAATCGAATGCTAAACGGTAAGACAGGCGCGGCAACCATTTATACCTTACAAAGCCACCGACATTCCAGCGGGTTTTGGCTAATTTCATATCCGCCACAAAATCACGTCTGGTTTTTTCTTTACCACCAATGTCACCAAGGTAATTAGATGCTCCTATAGATACACCATAGTCCCATAACCATTGTGACTTTAACGCATTAAATGATAAAACACAAAATGTTATCAGTAAAATTTTTTTCATTAGTGTAAAACACCCGGGTGGGGGAAGTCAAATGTACTAAAAAAACGTAATTCACCAAAAGAAAGTACAATATGTGAGTAGCCCCTTTCATAATAACAAAATCTTTAAAAAACAGCGTAAATTTCCCGGTGGAGTTAAAAGCGGGCTCTGATTTTGCGAATAGACCGCTTCTTTTTACTACTGAACAGCCCCCCTTGGTTTTTGTAAAAACCACTGCTGCCGCGGATGGCATAACTGTAATAAACCGACATGGTCATAAAATTATCTTTACGCGATTTGTCGCCTCTTTTGTTCCCCCAAATATGAGACAGATAAGCCCCAATATTCGCATCAATAACGTCTTTTGGTAGTTCGTCAGTACGTTTAGAGAGTGATGCCGCCAATGGATTCTCGGGTGGCGCATCCGGATAGTTGCCGCTTATATCGTCAATGTAATCGGTAAATGTTTTTCGCCAGCACATATCAAAACCAAAACGGTGGCGGCGATTGTATGTAAAAAATAAGCCCACTCCCAACGGAATGTCCATTACAAATTTTTTATACTTTACGCCTTCAGTGCGTAAGGGCCTGAGATTGACCCACTTGCCTTTATAAAAGGTTTTAGGGTTGTGGTAAAAGACACCGGCTCCAAAAAACGCATACGAATTAAACGCCCACGAGTTTTTAGTAGCAACGGTAAGTTCTTTATCCTCAAAAAAATGCCATTCTGCACATACATTTCCTTCAAAAATATCATTTCTGAAACTTAAATTCCGGAACCGGCGACCAGGATTGGAAGACAATTTGTCATCTCCTTCCACTCTAATGTAATTGGCATTTAATCTGAAATAAACATCATCATACCATCTGTAACGGGCAAAAAGACCGCCATTCCAGCGGGTTTTGGCTAATTTCATATCCGCCACAAAATCACGCCTGGTTTTTTCTTTCCCGCCTATGTCTCCTAAATAATTGGAGGCTCCGGCAGTAATGCCAAAGTCCCATTGATATTGAGCAAAACCAGATATTGATAGAGCCAAAAACAGGACTAACGGTAGTATTTTGTTATTTTTGTTCAAAATATTCTCGTAAAAATAGTAAAATTTCCCCTACGGGAAATGTACGAAACGAGTTTTTAACAGTATGAAGTTTAATATTTAACGTATGAGCGGTAATTTTGATAATAATACGATTTGTAAATTATTTGGTATTCGTTTTCCCATTATTCAGGCGGGAATGATATGGTGCAGTGGCTGGGAGCTGGCCAGCGCGGTTAGTAATGCGGGGGGATTAGGCATTATTGGCTCAGGTAGTATGTATCCTGATGTTTTACGTGAACAAATCCGTAAATGTAAGGTGGCAACGGGTAAACCTTTTGCTGTCAATGTGCCGCTTTTGTACCCGGATATTGATGAGCATATCCGGATTATAATTGAGGAAGGCGTTAAGATTGTTTTTACAAGTGCGGGAAATCCTAAAACCTATACCGCTTTGCTTAAAGAAAAGGGAATTACAGTAGTGCATGTGGTAAGTGCTGTAAAATTCGCCTTAAAATGTCAGGAAGCAGGTGTGGATGCAATAGTTGCTGAAGGGTTTGAAGCGGGTGGACATAACGGGCGTGAAGAAACAACCACTCTGGTTTTGATTCCAGCGGTTCGCCAGGCAGTGAAATTACCATTAATAGCAGCGGGGGGAATAGGATCAGGAGCACAAATGGCAGCGGCGTTTGCTTTAGGTGCCGATGCGGTTCAGGTGGGCAGCCGGTTTGTAGCCACTCCGGAAAGTAGTGCGCATATTAATTTTAAAAATGCAGTGGTGAATGCGAAAGAGGGTGATACGCAGTTAACACTGAAGCAATTAACACCTGTTCGCCTGATTAAGAATAGATTTTTTAAAGAGGTAGATGCGGCTGAAAAGGCAGGGGCTAACGCGGAAGCCTTGCAGACCCTTTTAGGAAGGGCCAGAGCTAAAAAAGGAATGCATGAGGGAGATCTGGAGGAAGGCGAACTGGAAATAGGTCAGGTAAGTGGCAGTATTCACGAAATAAAGCCCGCTGCGCAGATTGTAGAAGAGATGATCGGTGAGTTCAGGTCGGTATTAGAGCGATTGAAAAGCATATAGTGGCTAGTGTTTTCTGGAAAAATTCCGGATAGAATATCCGGAGGTGATTTACAATGCTTAAGACGATTAGTGGCTGATTTCATAAATTTTTATAACGGCTCTAAAAAAACACCGAAGACATAATTTTCAATTCAAACAAATTGTACCTTCACATTCAAATTCTCCACACATGTTTTTAAATAAATTGAAATGGATGGCCATAGGCATGGGCATCACATTTTCGGGCGTTTGGCTCTACAACCACAAAGATTCCTTTAAAAGTCTTAACGCAAAATACAGCAACGGATTCACCAATGCTATTAATCCTGAGTTTGCCAGTTACATCCGGGCATTTACCACCGGATACGTGCCTTCGAACACGAGCATTAAGATAAAATTCGCAAGTGAACTAAGCGCTTCCACTATTTTAAATACACCATTAACCGAAGAGTACATTTCGTTTTCGCCAAACATAAAAGGTGACCTTGTCTGGAAAGATGCGCAAACACTGGAGTTTAGACCTAAAGAGCGATTAAAAGCCGGGCAACGTTATAAAGCTACCTTAGCGTTAAGCAAACTGGTAGATGTAAAAAAGGAACTGGAAGAATTCGAATTTCAATTCGAGACCATTAAGCAATCCATGCAGCTGGCAACTGCCGATGTAAAGAGTTATAATGGCAATGATTTTTACTATTACAGTGTAACCGGAACAGTAGCTACTGCCGATTTTGCCAAAGAGGAGGATATTGAGAACACTACCACAGCAAAAATTGGGGGACGCACTTTCCCTATAAAATGGATGCACACGGAGAAGAGCAACGCGCATCAGTTTTTAATAGATAGTATTGAGCGTCCCAATAATAGCGACGACCGCCTGGTGATTGAAAGTAACGGGAAAGCGTTAGACGTAACTTACGAAAAGAAAGCGGAACTGGTGATTCCGAAAAAAGAAGCGTTTCGTTTATTGTCTTCGGCGGTAATGAGTGATGAAGAACAATACATTTTGCTGACGTTTTCTAACCCGGTAGATGCCACACAAAGCCTCGAAGGGCTTATCCGTTTGGAAAACATGAACGAGGTAAAGTTTGTGGTGAATAATAATCAGGTATTGGTATATCCTACAAGCATGAAAACCGGCTCGTTTAAGCTAACAGTAGAAAGTGTGCGCGACACCAAGGGACAAATGATTGATAAATATGAGCATGAATTGGTGATTAATGAAGTAAAACCCGCTGTTCGCTTTGCGGGATCGGGAAATATTCTGCCCTCAACCAATGGCTTAAACCTGCCTTTTGAAACCGTTAACCTTAGGGCGGTAGATGTGAAGATTATTAAAATTTATGAAAATAACATTCTGCAGTTTTTGCAGACGAATGATTTGGATGGTAGCAATCAATTGGCACAAGTAGGGAAGAAGGTAGTTGAAAAGCGTATTAATCTGGGACTTACCAATCCGAATGATTACGGAGTATGGAAAAAATTCTCGCTTGATCTGGGGTCTTTAATTAAATCGGAACCCGGTGCTATTTACAGGGTGTCTTTAAGTTTCCGTAAAGCCTATTCAACCTACTCGTGTTTGGGTAACGCGTTCAGCGATCAGTTCGAAATGGAAGAATTGGAAGTGAAAGATGAAAATGAGCCGGAGTATTTTTCGTACTACTACGAAGATTATTATAACAGTTATTACGACCCGAACGAAGGAGATGAGGGATACGACTGGGATCAACGCGATAACCCTTGTAAAAACTATTATTACCATAGTTCTGAACGTACCGCTTCGCGGAATATTCTGGCCTCTGATCTGGGTTTAACCCTTAAAAAAGGAAATGATGGAAGTTTGATGGTGTTTGCCAATAACCTGGTAGATACTAAACCCATGAAAGATGTTACCGTTGAATTGTATGATTATCAGAAGCAGTTGTTACAAACCGCTAATACCAATGCAGATGGACAGGTATTGGTAAGCACAAAAAGCAAGCCGTATTTTGTAGTCGCCAAAAAAGATCAGCAACGGGCGTATTTGCGTCTGGATGACGGTACCGCTCTGTCAATGAGTATGTACGATGTGTCGGGCGAAGCCATTAAAAAGGGTGTAAAAGGATTTTTATATGGAGAGCGTGGTGTTTGGCGTCCGGGCGATTCGCTTTACCTGAGTTTTATACTGGAGGATAAGGCGGACAATATTCCGGACAACCACCCGGTAGTACTGGAACTGTACAATCCGCAAGGACAATTGTACCGTCATTTGTTAAGTACCAAAAGTGTGAATGGGTTTTACAACTTTAGTACGGCTACCGACAAAAGTGCGCCAACGGGTTTATGGACTGCCGATGTAAAAGTAGGCGCTATTAAATTTACCAAGAGCCTGCGTATTGAAACCATTATGCCTAACCGCTTAAAAATAAACGTGAGCGCTGGAGATAACACCTTATTGTCTGCTAAGGGTAATAATTTACTCAAATTGCAAACGGCCTGGTTAACGGGTGCAACGGCTAAAAATTTGCCGGCTAATGTGAGTATGGCACTCTTTGAAACAGAAACCGCTTTCCCAAAATACGAGGATTATAAATTTACAGATAACGCCCGCCGTTTCAATACTCAGGTTATCACAGTATTTGATGGATTGGTGAATGAAAGAGGAGAAGCCAGCGCGCCAATTAAAATAGAGCAAGCCGCTACTGCCCCCGGAATGCTGAGAGCGGCGTTTACCACGCGTGTGTTCGAGCAGGGTGGCGCGTTCAGCATTGATCGTTTTTCGGTAGATTACTCTCCATACCGCTATTACACGGGTATTAAAGTTCCGGAAGGGGAACGCTACAGTGGTATTCTCTATACCAACCGTAACCACAGTTTCGATATTGCTACCGTTGACGAAAGGGGAAAACCGGTATCGCGTGCGTTAAAATACGATTTGTATAAACTGGAATGGCGCTGGTGGTGGGATCAGTACAACGATGAGGTAGCCAGCTATGAAGGCGATAATTACCAAAAACCGGTTCAGTCTGATTACATTAACAGTAGTGGCGGAAAAGCATCTGTAAAAATTAATATCGCGGATAAAGAATGGGGCCGTTACCTTTTACGGGTAACCGATCCGGAGAGTGGTCATGCGGCTTCTGTGGTAGTGTATTTCGATTGGGCTAACTGGATGGACAGAGATGGTGGCAGCGACAACACGAAGATCATTGCCAATATGCTTCACTTCTCCACCGATAAAGAAAGTTATAAAGCCGGAGAAGAAGTAGCGGTAACCATTCCATCGCCTCAGGATGGACGCGCTCTGGTAAGTATTGAAAATGGTAGTAAAGTACTAGAAGCGCATTGGCTGGAAACGACTAAAGGCAGCACTGTATTTAAGTTTAAGGTAACGCCGCAAATGGCACCTACTACGTATGTTCACGTATCACTGATGCAACCGCACTCGCGCACAAACGATTTACCAATTCGCTTATACGGCGTAGTACCTGTTAAGATTGATGATCCGGAAACCCACCTCCGCCCGGTCATTAACATGCCGGCTGTTTTAATGCCGGAGAAAAATGTAAGTATTTCGGTTGGCGAGGAAAACGGAAAAGAAATGGCGTTTACACTGGCTGTTGTGGACGAAGGCTTACTGGATATTACGCGGTTTAAAACGCCCGATCCATGGAGCCATTTTTATGCCCGTGAAGCACTTGGGGTAAAAACCTGGGATTCCTACGATCAGGTGATTGGCGCGTTTGGTGCGGAGCTGGAACGTATTTTAAGTATTGGTGGTGATGGCAGTGATATGGATGATGATGGCGCCAAAGCGAATCGCTTTAAGCCCATGGTAAAATTCTTTGGCCCTTTTCATTTAAAGAAAGGGGAGAAAAAGAACATTCAGTTTACGATGCCTATGTATGTGGGTTCTGTGCGCACCATGCTGATTGCGGGAAATAAAGGAGCCTATGGTTTTGCAGAAAAAACAACACCTGTAAAGGCACCATTAATGGTGTTGGGAACTTTGCCGCGTGTGTTAAGCGTAACCGAAGAAGTAAAATTGCCAGTGTCCGTTTTTGGTGGCGATCAGAATGTGGGTGCCACTCAGGTAAAGGTAGAGGTGAACGGGTTGTTGCAGATTAATGGCAGCGCGGTAAAAACCGTAACTATTAAAAAGGACGATGAACAAATGGTGTGGTTCGATCTGAAAGCAAAAGGTAGCCCGGGAATAGCCAAAGTAAAAATTACTGCTAGCGGCGGCGGACATACCTCTACAACCGAAATAGAACTGGATGTGCGTAATCCGAATCCTTATCAAACTATAACTAAAGACTTTTTTGTGGAAGCGGGTAAAACGCTGAAGGAGTCGGCCGCAGCCATTGGAGTTCAGGGAACCAATAAGGGTGTTTTGGAATTGTCCACTATCCCTCCGGTAAATCTGGATGACCGTTTAGAGTACCTGATTTCGTATCCGCATGGCTGTGTGGAGCAAACCACTTCGCAGAGTTTCGCGCAACTTTACCTGAGCGATATTATGCAACTGAATCCGAAGCAACAGTCGGAGACCGAAGCGAATATTAAAGGCGGCATTGCCGCGCTTCAGAAATTCCAGTTAAACAGCGGGGGCTTATCATACTGGCAGGGCATGAGTGAAGCGAACGAGTGGGGGACCACCTATGCCGGACACTTTATGTTTTCGGCAGAGAAAAAGGGGTATAGTTTGCCGCCGGGCTTTAAGAAAAGTTGGGTAAGTTATCAGCAAAACCTGGCCGCTAACTTTGATCCGGGCAAAAATAATTATTACAACAACGACGAGATGCAGGCCTACCGTTTATATGTGTTAGCCTTAGCCAATCAACCTGCTTTAAGTGCCATGAACCGTTTACGCGAATTAACTACTTTGTCGAATCAGGCGCGTTGGTACCTGGCTCTGGCTTATGCCCAAATGGGACAAGCCGGAGAGGCGGAAAAACTGATTGCCACAGCCAGTTCGCAAATTACACCGTACCGCGTCAACTATTACACGTTTGGGTCAACTGAACGCGATGCGGCAGTGGTATTGCAGGCATTGTGCACGATGGGTAAGAAGCAGCAGGCGTTTGCTCAGTTAAAACGTGTGTCAGAGGCATTGGCTTCTAAGAGCTGGATGAGTACCCAAACAACGGCGTATTGTTTAGTAGCGGTATCTCAGTTTGTTAAACGTTATGGCGATGCTTCGGCCATGCAGGCAGAATGTGAGATAAATGGCAAAGAAGTAACACTGAAAGGGAACGCGGCCATTACCAGAATTCCGGTTGATTTCTCAAACAGTAATACGGCTTCCGTAAAAGTGGAAAATAACGGCAAGGGGGTATTGTATGCCCGTCTGGTGTTGCGTGGCAAGCCCGCTATTGGTAGTGAAACCGAAGGGGCCGAAAACATTGGTATGGAAGTGAACTACAAAGACAATAAGGGTAACCCGGTAGATGTGGCCAGCCTGACTCAGGGTACAGATTTTGTAATGCAGGTAAGCGTTCGTAATCTGGGATTGATGGGGGATATTAAAAACCTGGCGCTGAGTGCTTATATTCCCTCTGGCTGGGAGATACACAATGCCCGTATGGATGAAGTGGTAACGGATAAATCGAGTGCTTATACCTATCAGGACATACGTGATGACCGGGTGTTAACGTATTTTGATTTGCGTAACAACGAATCGAAAACGTTTACCTTGCGCTTACATGCGGCTTACGAAGGCAAATACTATTTGCCTTCTGTAAATACTGAAGCTATGTACGATGGAGGCATCTATGCCCGTAATAAAGGGCAGTGGATACGGGTGACGAAACAAACGGGCACGGTGGCTAAAAAATAGTGAAGCACCTTCTGTTGACAGTATATAACAGGGTTAAATCCGTTGTGTTAAAACACAAATGGAAAACCCTGTTTTTAGTTCTGTTCTTTTTTTGGTTTTGGTGGTGGTTGCCGTCTCCCTTATTCACAACCTCTTACAGTACGGTGCTGGTAGATACAAACGGAAAGCTACTGGCTGCCCGGATTGCGCGAGACGGGCAGTGGCGATTTCCGCCGGGAGATAGCGTGCCGTATAAATTTTCGCAATGCATTGTTCAGTTTGAGGACGCTTATTTTTACCGGCATTTCGGGTTTAATCCAGTGTCTGTTTTTAAATCAGTAAAACGGAATATAAGTGCCGGAAAAATTAAAAGCGGGGGTAGTACCATTACCATGCAGTTGGCCCGTTTAATGCGGCATAACCAGCCTCGTAATTATTACCAGAAATTGGTGGAAGTGTTGCTGGCGGTTCGTATAGAATGTTCGTATTCTAAGAAAAGTATTTTAAGAGAGTATTGCAGTCATGCGCCATTTGGTAGTAATGTGGTGGGCTTACAGGCGGCTTCGTGGCGGTATTTTGGCCGCGATCCGTATCATTTAAGCTGGGCAGAGAGCGCCTTACTAGCGGTATTGCCCAATGCCCCCTCTTTAATCTATCCGGGTAAGAACCAAACCCGTTTGTTTGAGAAGCGAAATCGTTTGCTGAAAAAACTGATGGAGGAAAAAATTATTGATGCGCCCACTTACCGATTAGCCATACAGGAACCCTTGCCCGATAAGCCTCATCCTTTACCGCAAACCACACCGCATTTACTGGCCTATGCGGTACAAAAACAGGGAGAAGGCCATCGCTTTGAAACAACAATTAAGCGCGATTTGCAGAACCACGTCAATCAGTTACTAAATAAGCATGTGCAAAAGAACATGCTCAATCAGATTAACAATGCCTGCGCCCTGGTGTGTGAAACGGAAAGCGGACGTGTATTGGCTTATGTAGGCAATAGCACCGCTGCCGATAACGCGTATGAAAATTATGTGGATGTGATACAATCGCCGCGTAGTACAGGAAGTATTTTAAAACCATTTTTATATGCCTATATGTTGAGTGAGCATAAGTTGTTGCCCAATAGTTTACTGGAAGATGTGCCGGTTCAGATTGGGGCCTATGGCCCGGAAAATTTTCACATGACCTATGATGGATTGGTGCCGGCCAACGAAGCGTTGTCGCGCTCCCTGAATATTCCGGCAGTAAAATGTTTGCAGGATTACGGGGCTGCCCGTTTTCATTACCGTTTAAAAGAACTGGGATTTACAACTTTTACCAAATCCAGCACGCATTACGGCTTGTCTTTGATTTTGGGTGGGGGAGAAGCGAAGTTGTGGGAAGTAGCGGGAGCTTATGCCTATATGGGGCGGGTGTTGTCGGGTTATTCGAACCGGAGCAAGGGTTACCGCTATACCCGTTATACGCCTTTAACCTATTTGAAAACAACCGAACGGATGCCTGAAAAGAAGTATGCCGATGATCATACTTTAAGAGCGGGAGCCTTGTGGTACACTTTTCAGGCTATGACGGAACTGATGCGCCCTCAGGATTACATCGGGTGGATGTCGTTTTTATCGCGGAACCGCATTGCCTGGAAAACAGGAACAAGTTTTGGTTTCAGGGATGGATGGGCAGTGGGCGTAACACCACGTTATACTGTAGCGGTTTGGGTAGGTAACGCGGATGGAGAGGGTCGCCCTGAGTTGACAGGAACGGTTGCCGCGGCACCGTTGTTGTTCTCTGTTTTTAATGTGTTATCATCGCGCACGTGGTTCGAAAAACCGGAAATGGATTTGCGTCCGCTCAAGGTATGCCGTGAAAGTGGCTTTAAGGCTTCTGATATTTGTCCGGATGTAAAAACGCAGCTCTGCCCTTTGCAGGGAGAACTGAGCAAGCCTTGTCCCTTTCACCGGATAATTTATCTGGATTCCTCGGGCCAATACCGCGTTAACAGCCAGTGTTATCCAGTATCGGGAATGAAGCAGGTGCCCTGGTTTGTGGCAACGCCCACACAAGAATACTATTACCGTCAGCGGAGTGTTCAATACAAACCATTACCGCCGTATTTAACGGCCTGTGAAAACGATGTGAGTGTGCGGCATCTGGATATTGTGTACCCAAGGGATGGGTTTAAGATTTATGTGCCGGTAGATGAGCAGGGACAAAAAAGCCGCTGTGTGTTTAAGGCTACGCATAAACAGGCCGACGCAGTGTTGTATTGGTACATTGATGAGGTGTACATGGGGAGTACGCATGATAGTCATCAGTTATCTATTCTGCCGCCGGTGGGTAAACATAAGTTAACCGTAACCGATCAGAGTGGGGAAAGTGCGATGTGTCAGTTTGAAATGATAGAGAAGGAGAAGAAACCTTAGTAATGTGGAACGGTGCGTTTAATAGATGCACCTTTCTGTTATATTTGCACATTAAAATTTTACAATGAAATTAGCCGATGTAGTAGCTGAACGCAGTCAGCACCAATGTGAGTTATGTGGTTCGAAAGACCAAATTGAAGTTTTGGAAGTGAGCCATGCGGATGCTGTTGACGCGAACAGCAGTATTATGGTTTGCGCGGTTTGTAAAAGTCAGATCGAAAAGCGGGAGGAGCTGAACAGTAAACACTGGGAATGTTTGAAAGATAGTATGTGGAGTGAGGTGCCGGGTGTTCAAGTGACGGCCTGGCGTATGCTGAACCGTTTGCGCCAGGAAAGCTGGGCAGCTGATTTACTGGATATGCTGTATCTGGAAGAAGAACGTTTGGTCTGGGCAAAAGCCAGTGGGGACCACGAAAGCGATGGATCGGTAGATTTGCACAGGGATGTAAACGGACAGGTACTTCAGAACGGGGATTCGGTGGTGTTGATTAAATCGTTAGATGTAAAGGGTTCATCCGTTAATGCTAAAATTGGTACGGCTGTAAGAAATATTAAACTGGTAGCGGATAATACAGAACAAATTGAAGGAAAGGTGGACGGGCAAGCCATTGTTATTCTTACCAAGTATTTGAAAAAACAGGGAAAATAGCAGATCTGATGTATATCGGATAACGATTACAATGGCCAGCATAAAGCCACATATAGAAACCAAACGGTTTATATTGCGAGAGTTAGACGATCTGGATGAAGCAGATTTATTCGAGATGGATTCTGACCCGGAAGTGCACGTGTACATAGAGAACAACCCGGTGAAGTCTATGGATGAAATAAGGCACGCCATCGCTTTTCTTAAAAAGCAATATACGGAAAACGGTATTGCGCGATGGGCGGTAGTGGATAAGGTTAGCAGTGAGTGTGTGGGTTGGTGTGGATTAAAGTATTTCAGAGAGCCGCTTAATAACCATGTAAATTTTTATGAGCTGGGTTACCGGTTTAAGAAAAAGCACTGGGGAAAAGGGTACGCTACGGAAGCCGCAAGCGCGGTAGTAGAATACGGGTTTAAGCATCTTGCTGTGGATATGATTTACGCCATTACCCATCCGGACAATGTGAATTCTAAACATGTACTTTCAAAATTGGGGTTTCATTATGTGGAGCAATTTGACTATGACGGCGACCCAACAGATTGGTTTGAACTGAAGTGGGCAGATTGGGGGCGGTAGCGGACAAAGTGTAATGCGACTGAATGCCTTTTATCGAAAATGAATAGTGTAGCAGTTTCTGTTGTTGTAAATAAACCATTGGCATTACCGGCAGAGCGATTGAAGTGGCAGCCTTGCGAAGGACTTTGCCTTATTTTGCGCGAGCGAGGAGGCGACTTTGAGAAGCCACCGGAGCCGCTGCAAAATTGGCAAAGTACAAGCAAGCTAAAACGGAAAGCGCGTTTTTTTGTGGGTTTGTGTGCTGGCAAAACTGCCCCATTTTATTTTTTAAGTAAGTTAAAGTATTCGTTTGGATTAGATTTATGATGCTCCGCTTTTATAGCGTGTTTAAAACTGGCAAATACGCCTTTCCCGGTTTTAACAAATAAGGTAAACAGTACCGCTAAAGTGATGATCTGGATGCTGGTTTTAAAATAGTTCGTTTTCATAGTGTATAGGTTAATAATCTGAGACAAAATTACCCTAGCCTGAAGTGATAATGAAACGGGTTAACGCAGCCACTATTTGCGGATTTGAGAAAACCCGTGTATAAAGCCTTTGATGCCCCAATGGAAGGCAAACGGTTGCGGAAAATGCAGGTGCTTGCTGTTTTTTTGCATTTATTGCAAGTAAAAATGGCTAATAGATGAGTAAACACTAAAAATAGCTTGTCAGATGGTTCTGCAGACTGATGATGCTCAGTTGGTTAATTGTGGCGTAATAGCCCTCTGGCAGCTAAAAAAATAATACCTTTAAGGGGCTTAAAGGCTTTATTATTATACACGATTTTATGCAACGCATTCTTTTTTTACTATTTCTGCCATGTCTGGTATGGTCACAAACCGAGTACACCGATTACCGTTCGGTAACCAACCCTTTGTACTGGAAAAACCGAAAACCGTTTGAGGGCTACTGGCAGCAGGATGTGCATTATACAATTATTGCCAGCATTAACGATTCTACTGATATTTTATCTGGAGATGAGGAGTTGACCTACTGGAATAATTCGCCGAACGATTTAACTCAGGTGTATTTTCATTTATACAGTAACGCGCAAACCAAGGGATCGTACCTGTCGGATTTGTATAAGAATAATAAATACCATTTAAGATACGGCAAGTACAGGGAGCAAGGTTTGGGAACCAATGTGGAAGAAATTACAGCCGAAGACAAAGTTTTGCGCACAGAGTTGGACAATACCGTGATGAAAGTGATTTTGCCACGCATACTTAAAAGCGGAGAATCCATCACCTTTAAGTTAAAATTTAAAACCTATTTTGATAAAGAGGCCATTCGTAACCGTATGAAGTTATTTAATTCGTGGGGATACAAACATTACGATGTGGTACACTGGTACCCGCGTATTTCTGTATTTGACCGTAAAATGGGATGGGACACGGATCAGCACATGGATCATGAATTTTATGGCGATTTTGGTTCGTATCATGTAGAGATTACCATGCCTAATCATTATGTGGCTGACGGCACGGGCATATTAACCAACGAAAAAGAGGTGTATCCGGACGCGCTGCGGGAGGCGCTGGATATTAAGAATTTTTTGAAGAAACCATTTAACGCGCCACCTTCGGAAATCATCAGGCGCGATGGCAGCACCAAAACATTTAAGTTCAGTGCTATTAATGTACACGATTTTGCGTTTACAGCCGATCCTACCTACCGTATTGGAGAAGCCAGTTATGATGGGGTGCGTTGTATTGCTCTGGTGCAAGAGCCACATGCGGCGGGCTGGTATAACGCGGCACAATACATGACGAAGGTGATTGAAACCAATAGTTATAATATAGGACCTTATCATTACCCGAAAATGATTTGTGCCGATGCGCAGGATGGTATGGAGTACCCTATGCTGACCCTTGACGGGGGCTATGACCCGAATTACCGTTCCTTGTTTATTCATGAAATGACGCATAACTGGTTTTTTGGAATGGTGGGGAGCAATGAAACTTACCGGGCATTTCTGGACGAAGGGTTTACACAGTTTTACACGGCCGACACCTATCAGTTTATTGACGGGCCTCTGGTAATAGAACCTAAACCCAAAAGCCGTTACGCGGCGAAGTTTACGGATCCTGTGAGAGTAATTGATGATGAAATTTACAATGGGTATTACAATAGCATTGTGGTAAAGGATGAGCAGGTAACCCTTAATACACACAGCGACGATTTTAATGGAGGTATTCGTCACGGTGGCGGATATGGCCAGGTGTACGGTAAAACAGCCACCATGCTTAAAAATCTGGAGTACGTGTTAGGGCGCGCGTTGTTTGATAAATCCATGCAGCATTATTTTAACCAGTGGAAATTTTGCCATCCGTATCCCGAGGATTTCCGGAATTCGATTATACAGTACGCGAACATTGACCTGAACTGGTTTTTTGACCAGTGGCTGGAGACAACGAAAACTATTGATTATAGCATTGGTCGTATAAAACGCAGGAAGAATAATGCTTACGATATTACTTTTAAACGTAAGGGAAGCATGCAAATGCCCATTGATTTTGTGGTAATTGATCAGAACGATTCGGCCAGCCACTTCCACATTCCGAATACCTGGTTTGAGAAACCTACACACGCCAGAACATTGCCACGCTGGATAGGCTGGGGCTCTAAACTGAAACCGACTTATACCGCGCATATTAATGTGGGCAGTAAGATCAAAAATGTAATTATTGATCCAAGTTACCGGTTGGCAGACGTGAACATGCTGAACAATGTAAAGCATAAAAAAATTAACCTGAGGTTTGATTCAAAAATTTATAATCCAGCCGACTGGAAGCATTACGAAATGCGCATCCGCCCAAGTTTATGGTATAATGGTTACGATGGGTTAAAGATAGGAGCTTACATGAGTGGTGGGTATTTAAACACACGGCATGTGTTTGACGCGGCAGGTTGGTTTAGTACCGGATTATTGCAATATGGCTTAGACAGCACGGTTAATATTAATCAGTTTAATAAATTTTCTTTTCTGGTTAATTACCGGACCAGCACTGGCGGGTTTATTCGCAAGTCGGCCGTGTACATGCAGGCTAAATCGCTCGATGGGCTGGATGGCGCCTTGATAGGATTCGAGAAAAAGAGCAACACGGAACGTACCCGTGTGTTTGCACAAGCCAAAGCCATGTTGCGCGATTTACCGCAGGACATGGTGTATCTGATTAACGCTAAGGAATGGGGGTATCAGAAACTGAACAGTTATGTTCAGGTTGGTCTGGAGCATAACTACCGGTATAAACGCGGACAGGGAACTATTTTATTAACCACGCGCGCGGCGGCATTTACCAACGATTACGATTACTCGAATGTAAATGTGCAATCGCTTAATCAAAATGATCTGGGTAAGATAAACATTAACACACGGGTGTTTGCGCAACTCGGGTTTGGTACGCGGTTGCCTTCGGAAAGCATGTTATATGTTGCAGGAGCTAACAATGAGGATTTAATGGATAATAAGTACACCCGTTCGTATGGATTTTTCCCGAATGAGTGGGGAGGATTTGGTAATACCACCAATCATTTTTCTTCACGCGGGGGATTAAATTTAAGAGGCTATAGTGGCTATTTGTTGGCGGAAAAAAATCCGGATGGCACCTATAATTATCAATACAAAGGAACCACTGGCGGCGCCGTAAACGTAGAGGTAGAATTCGGGGAGGTATTCTCTAAACTAAATCCACGGTTCCTTAAAAACAGTTTTAAAATACAGCCATATCTGTTTGCGGACGCGGGGATGATTAACAAAAACGCTCCGGGTAAAGCCATAGTGATGACGGATGTAATGATGGATGCGGGAATTGGAACCACGGTAAACATAACCCGTTGGGGACCTTTGTATGGCGTAAAGCCTCTTGGTATTCGTTTTGATGTGCCGTTCTTTATTAACCGGCTGCCTTATGCGGAAAAGGATTACATCCAATTCCGCTGGATGATTGGAATAAACAAAACATTTTAAAAAGCGGATGATGCCGGAAAAAATTATTTTCTCGTGGAGCGGGGGTAAAGATTCTGCTTTATGTTTGTACAAGGTGTTGCAGGATAAGCGCTATGAAGTGTGTTATTTGCTGACTACCCTGAATGGCAACCTTAAGCGTGTGTCTATGCATGGTATTGCCGAGGCCGAGCTGGATGCCCAGGCGGAATCCATTGGTATTCCCATGAAAAAAGTATATGTGTACGAGGCCAGTAATGAGGAATATGAACGGCAAATGCACGCTTTGTTAACAGCAGTAAAGGAAGAAGGCATACATACTGTTGTTTTTGGTGATATTTTTCTGGAAGATTTGCGGCGGTACCGTGAAGAGAAGTTAAGCACCCTAAACATGAAGGCTGTTTTTCCATTGTGGAAAAGAGATACGAACGAATTGGTTACTGAGTTTATAGGACTGGGATTTAAAACGCTGACCTGTTGTGTGAATGACGCGTATCTGAACGCGGCGCATTGCGGGCAATTAATAGATGCCGCGTTTATTGAATCGTTGCCTGATCTGGTGGATCCTTGCGGGGAGAATGGCGAGTACCATACGTTCTGTTACGATGGCCCGGTATTTAAAACGCCATTGCAGGTAAATGTAAACGACGTTATCTATAAACCGCTGGATAAGGCGTTGCAGCATCCGGATAAAAACGGACGATCGCCTCAGGGATTCTGGTATGCGGATATACAGATATACAGACCGAGCGTACGTGATAATTAATGTAAAACCAGTTTTCGGATAAAGGGAGTGTCGTTTGTGCTACGAATGGTAAGTACATAAACACCTTTTGGCCAGTCTTCTGTATTGACGTTTGTGCTTTTACCATTTATATCTGTCTTGTAAATACAATCTCCGTTTAGCGCGTAAATGCTAAGAATACCTTTTATATCTTCTTCGGAAACGATGTTAATGACATGATGAGCTGGATTAGGATAAATGGAAAGATTGAATGCGTCTTTATTGTTTTCTGAAACACCGATGCAGGAGAGAACACTGAGATTGGCAGTGAGAGTTTGTGTTGAACATCCGGGATAGGAAATGCTAACCGAGTAAGTGCCTGAATTGCTGACAGAGGCGCTGGCGATAGCAGGAGCGGCTTGCGTGGAGGTGTAACCATTGGGTCCCGTCCATTGATAGGTGTTTCCTCCCGACGCGTTAAAATTAACAGGATTTCCCGGGCAAATGCTTACGGAGGGGGAAACAGAGGCTTGTCCGTTTACGCTATTCTTCACAACAAATACCCCGGTTTCGCAAAATGTAATGTAGGGAGTGTTGTTTTTACCCAGAGCTAATGTGTTGAACCTGGTTTCGCCACTGGAAAACTCAGAAATCCCTATGCGATTCCAAAGAGCGGTATTGAAATCGTATTTGATAAGAGCGGCTTTGGCTCTGTAAGGGTAATTAAAATCTATATCTGAAAAGGACACATAAGGTATGTTGTTTTTATCTAATTTGATTTTGGCGTAATTGACCTGACTTGAAACAGAAAATAGTCCACCAATGGATGTCCATGTAGCGTTGCTAAATGTCATAACGGATAGTTTCAGAGATGATGCGTTTACAGTACTAATATAAGGCGTCCCATTTGAGCTGATGGCAATGGAGGGTTCAAGCCCATTAATAAAACCCGGAGAACCAACATTGACCCAGTTACCATTGTATTTTTTAACGGTTATCCCATTATTTGGGGCGTCCTGATAAGCTACATAGAGTGTGTCATTCTGATCTATTGTCATTTCTGGAGCATACACGTTACCTGCTGAAAAGCCAGGACTACCCACATACGTCCAGTTGATGCCGTTTAATTTCATAACGGAAATTTTAGATGCGTTGTTTGCATAATCCTGAAAGCAAATATACGGTACGCCAATATGATCAAAAACGAGATAGGGCATAAATCCATTTACGGGATTTCCTACGTTTACCCATGAAGTGCCGTTAAATTTCATAACGCGGACATTGATTCCGGATGCGCCTGAATTTTCGTTAAACACCACGTAAGGAATACGTTTGGGATCCAGGACAATAGATATAAAGTCACATTTGAATCCTGTAAACCCAGGTGGGCCAACATCAACCCAGGTGTTATTGATGTATTTTTTCACACACAAATAATCATTATAGGCGTGATCGGCGTATGCTATATAAGGAATGTCGGCAGTCGTATCAACAGCTATAGAGCTATAGGATGCCTGTCCGTCAGAAATTCCGGGGAAGCCAGGGGCCTGAACAGTCCATGTTGTTCCGTTATATTTGAGAAGGGTGGCTTTCTTCATATTTCCAAGGGAAGAGCCGGATAGCAATAAGTCGCCGGATACTGTTTTAATCAAGTTTCCGTATTCAGTAATTTGAGTGGCAAAATTGGGTCCAACTTGTACCCATGTGTTTCCCGAATAGGTAACTACAGGAGAAATAGATCCGGCCACAAAAACAGCATTTGTATTATCAACAACCAAATCAACGAACTTATTGGATAACACCGTTTGACAGGGTAAAGGAGTGCCAATAGTAATCCAATTATTGCCATTAAACTGCAGGGTCTCAATTTGCGGATTTTGACTCAGACTTACAGAAGCGATGTACGGCAGATTATTTCCGGCACCTAGCGTAATGGTACATCTGTAAATGGCGCTAGGAGTTAGTCCGGCATTTCCTAAGACCGACCATGTTCCGGAAGTGTACGTCATTACAGTTGCTTTATTGGCTGAATTGCCATCAGCGTAAACAACATAAATCTGACCCAGCGGATCAATAACCATATCTGAAGGAATAACACCAGAGAGCAGGCCTGAAAAACTACTATTGCCGACAGTTGTCCACGTAGAGCCAGTCAATTTTATAACAGTCATCTTTTGGGTATATTGCTCTCTATAACTGACGTACGGGATTCCGCCGGGCCCTATCTTTATTTTCGGAAAAGTCCCTGAAAAATTGGAAGGAATAATCCCCACGTTTACCCAACTGGTACCATTAAATTTTTTGACATATAACTGCTGGTTGGTAGATTCAGAATACGCAATATAAGGAACATCCCCCGCATCTATAGTAATAGAGGGATATCCTGCGGGCCAGGGTGTAAAGCCAGCATTTCCAACAGTTGTCCAGATGTTATTCTCGAATTTTCTCACAGTCAGTTTAAAATCCTTTTCTTCATCAGAAAACACAAGATAGGGAACTCCAGCACTGTTGGTTGCCATGTCAACATCAATGGCTTTGTAATAACTGGCCTGATTTTTATCATCCGGGCCAACATATTGCATGTTACATTGTGATACCAGTTGTATAGGGTAGAAGAGAGTCAGTGCTATCAGTAAGAATAAATGTGTTTGTCGCATTTTAATTAGTGCATTAGGGTACATGAAGTTAGGAAGAATGGGAAGAACTCTGTCGGTTTTTCGCGGAATTTGACGAATGTACTGTTTTAACATATTAAGGAAACGCCGGATGATGTGTTCTACTTTTGTTGTTAGTAGGGGTATTGCCAAATAGTAATAATGTCTAATTTTAGAGGGAATAATATGGCAAGTGATAAAAATAAAGAAATAGCAATAAACTGGTTTGCCGCATTTAATGCGCACAACGTAGACGATTTACTGGCGTTATATGAGGAAGATGCACAGCATTACAGTCCTAAATTGAAAGTGCGTCAGCCCGAAACACGAGGGTTTATTTATGGCAAGGAACAATTGCGCCTTTGGTGGGCCGATGCGTTTAAACGTTTGCCCTCTTTAAAGTATGAAGTGGTGAAGCTGACAGCAGACGATAGTCAGGTATTTATGGAATACACACGGTTTGTAGATGGTGAAGAACCCTTGA
>JASGCO010000071.1 GCA_030054095.1 Sediminibacterium sp. | reverse complement strand
TTCCTGAATCCAAATATAATTTCTGGAAATCTTCACCTTTAAATCTGGGACTTGATTGGTCAAACACTGTCCAAAAAAGCGTAATGTCTTCGGTGTGAATGATTACACTATCAGGTATAGTATTATTATATCGTGTCTGACCCTGTGCGTAATCCAAACAAATTATTAGTGCAAAAAAAAGTAATAAGGGTTTCAATTTGAGCTTTATCATTGTCATGGTAAAAATATTTCGATTTGTGTTACTATGAGGCATAACTCACTAATATACGAACCAAACTTGCGTATATTATCCCCATTCCGGCAGATATACGCAACTTCATAAAAGTATCTAATGAGTAATCAATTCAGTTATTCGTTTTGGTTAATCAGTTATTTGCTCCAAACCTAAACCTTTTTCGTTTAAAAAACAATAGAGCTTTCCCTGATTTTATCCGGTAAAATCCGACCTAAAATTTAAACGTATTGTCTTGCAACACGCTATCGTTTACCATTTCACCCCCCCCCGACAAGGGGGCGCAGCGGCAGCCCGGCGCGGGGGCTGGCGTGGTTTTGCGCGTGCGCGGAGGCTGAGGCACGAAGACCCCGCCAGTCGCTGCAAAAGCCGCCAGGCCCAAGCCGGCTACAGCGTAGCACCCGGCCCGGCGTTTTTTATAAATACCTTATGCTTTTTGTTTATCAATGAAACACCAGAGTTGTTAATGCCATTTTTCAGAAGACGCCGGGTGGCGCCTACTGTTATACCCGTTCTTATTCCCGGAATAGGGATTTTTTTTTCTTGAAATATTAGACCTTACGAAGGGGGGAGTACAAAAAACTTAATGTAATTACAACTGTTGAACCTTTCTCCAATATTTCATGTCAGCATTTCTTGATCATATGACAAAACTGATTTTGTGTGTCCTCCTTTATTCTCCATCGTCATATTCCCACCATTTTTCACCATGTAAATTTTTTAATTCAAGTGTTTTTTCAATTCTTTTTTTTATTTCGTCAAAGTCTTTTGAATGGCAAAAACCTAGTGATTTCTGACCTTTTGGTAAAGTTGAAAATTTTCCGTCTTCCTGATATAGCGTATTAAGAATTTCAGGTAAGCACTTGTCAAACGAAAAAATACAGAGATGTTTGTGCCCATCATCAATTGTGTCTGTCGGAAACCAAGCTTCGTAAACACTTTGAGATAATTGATAGTCTATTTTCAAAAAATCATTGGGGTTATCCAAATGAAATATAATATCAAATTTTTTAGGCACATCAAAGCCGGCATAAGCGTATAATGTAAAAATGGCAATCTCGTTTTCTTTTCTTTTCCAATTTATATACCTTTCATAAGCTTGGCCTTTTGGTTTGTCTTTGCAACGCTTTATACATTCAGATTGCAGGATCGCTATTGCTTTATCTGAGAAATACTGTTCGGCAAAAAGAAAGCGTTCATTTGGTTTACATTGTTCTTCTGTTTGCATAGTTTCTGTAAGGTTTTACTTAGTAGCGGCAACTACTACTAGTTTTTATATATTAAGTTACGCATTTGAGCATTAATCCACCAAACCTGCTAAAATTTATTTTACGCCACAAATTTTGCGTTCCAGTTCTGTGGCTTCCAGTTCCAGAGAGCCGTAGGGGTAACCGTATAAAATATATTCGCGGATATACTGTTCCAGAAAATGCTGAATGCTTCCGAGCCGTTCGTATTGCATGGTGTGGACCAGTTCGTGGACCAGTAAGCGCCGGTTGTTTTGGTAACTGCTTTTTATGTAAATGCCCTTTCTGAGGCATAATCCAACAGTAGCTGGTGTCAGTAGGCTGGATGTATTCAAAATAGATAAGAGTTCAGATTCCTTAGGAAATGGAATTTGTTCTACATATTGTACCCTTATTGTATGAGGTGTTTTTACACCAGCTAGATAAGCATCTATTTGCTGATCTGCGGTTAATGGATCGCCATTCCGAAGAATTAACTGCTCCTGTTCTTCTGCCCATTGACAAATAGATGGAATTAGTTGCTGAATATGATCCAGATTATGCAAATATATAAATTTAGCGTTCAGGTTCGTTTAGTTGCTGTAACAGGTAATCGAGTAATAGAATAAAAAAGGCTTTGTCAAATAGATTGTTTAGAAAGCTACTGTCTATTATGTTATTGGTTACAGTTAGGAGTTCGTTCTTTAACGTTTCTATTTTCGGAATAAGGGTTACATCGTTAAGTTTGGCTTTTGCCTGTTTAATTGTATCTGGCCAAAAATTGAACGCATCTATACCACAGCATTCTGAAACGCATTCGGTCTCTAAAAGCGTCCAAAAAGGAAGAGTCGGTTCAAGCAGTGTGTCAATGTTATGAGAAGCCTGCGATGTGTCCAATTCGATCCATTTTAACCATCTGTTTTCATCAATACGTATGTCATTACATTGTGCCATTACACTGTTTTAAGTTTAGTGTTTTAATCCGTTTAAAGTAAATCTTTTTTGCACATAATCCCGAATAAATGCTGATACTAAAGTACCAATTACCGAATGTATTTTTAGGTAGTGTTAGTAGAAAATCGTAACAAATTTAAGTAGCGAAAATTCTTTTAAAAGGCTAAATGCCTGTATCATTTTACGGCTTAGGTATGTTAACGTTATAAACCAAAAAGACCGTTGATTACCAACGGTCTTTTACTGCATTGTTTATTTATATGGCTTTCTGGTAATCCGAAAAGTGCATACTGAAATCGCCGCGGCCCGATGTAAGGGTGCGCAAGGTGGTCATGTACCCGAATAATCTCGAAGCCGGTACCCGCGCCTGTATGTATTTCAGATGGTCCTTATCGCTTAAATCGGTAATGATACCATGCCGCTTGTTTAAGTCGCTGATAACAGCGCCGGTATAGGCCTCTGGAACGATAACTCTGGCGGCCATTACCGG
This sequence comes from Sediminibacterium sp., assembly GCA_030054095.1. Lineage (GTDB taxonomy): Bacteria > Bacteroidota > Bacteroidia > B-17B0 > Aurantibacillaceae > Aurantibacillus. The sequence continues at coordinate 2,204 of JASGCO010000071.1, read as the reverse complement.
TTCTAACAGGTAAGGCTGACAGGTTTCCAGCACATTCCGGAACGCTTCGCGGGCGCATAGTTCAAACGACAGCGCGTCGGAGTCCTCAGAATGGGTACTGCCATCGAGCAGACGTACTTTCAGGTTTTGCAGAGGGTAACCGTATTTACCTTTGCTTAAGCAATTGCGGAACCCTTTTTCAACAGCGGGTATAAATTCTTTCGGAATGTTGCCACCGCTGATTTCGTTGACAAACTGCAAGCCTTCGGCCGTTTCATCGCCCGGACCTATTTCTACATAAATATCGGCAAAGGAACCACTGCCACCGTTTTGCTTACGGAACACTTCGCGGTGCATCACCGTTTTTTGAAGCCGTTCTTTGTACGCCACTTTTGGCATCCCTTTATTCACCTCAACCTGGTAATCGGTTTTCAGCAGGTCTATCTTTATGTCCAGGTGCAATTCGCCCATACCACAAATCAACGTTTGCCCCAGTTCGGCATCCGTTTGTACAATAAACGTGGGATCCTCTTCGGCTAAACGCGCCAGAGCATAGCCCAGTTTAACGTAATCGCTCTGTGTTTTAGGTTCAATGGCTACCGCAATAACCGGCTCCGGAAAGCGCATGGCTTCCAGTTCCACAGGGTGCTGCGGGTGACACAAGGTATGTCCTGTTTTGGTATCTTTTAAGCCACTTACCGCCACAATCTGTCCGGCGTGTGCCGCCGCCATAGCCGTTTTGGTTGTAGCGTGCATCTGATACACCGCTGATACCCGTTCGGTTTGCCCGCTGCCGGTATTCAGTACCGTATCGCCGGGTTTTAGTTCCCCGTCGTAAATACGCAGGTAACTTAATTTACCGTGCCGGTCGGCTACTACTTTAAACACCAACGCGGCCAGGGGCTTGCTGTTGTCGTTACCTTTATCGGCAGGTGAGGGCAACAGGTCCACAATGCTGTCGAGTAAATTTTGAACGCCTTTGTTTTTAAACGCGGAGCCACACAATACAGGCACAATACGGTTTTCCACACAGGCTTTTCGTAAAGCCTGAATGATGCCGGCTGGTGTTATGGCTTTGCGCTCGATGTATTTTTCAAGCAGCGTAATGTCCACCTCGCACAGGGCTTCGATGAGTTGCGCCCGGGCGGCAGTGGCTGTCTCGGCCCATTCCGCCGGAATAGCACTGGTGTGCCGTTCGCGTCCCATTTCGCCATGAAAGGTAATGGCCTGCATGTGTATCAGGTCAATAATGCCACTAAACTGATCTTCGGCGCCCATGGGCCACTGAATGGCAATGGCATTGCCGTTTAGTTTCTGGCGTATGTCTGTTACCACCGCGTTAAAGTCGGCACCGGTTCGGTCCATTTTATTTACAAACGCTATGCGGCTTAAGCCTTGTTCGTTGGCCAGGCGCCAGTTGGTTTCCGATTGTGGTTCTACGCCATCTACCGCCGAAAATAAAAACACGAGGCCATCGAGTACCCGGAGGGAACGGCTGACTTCTACCGTAAAATCTACGTGACCCGGTGTATCAATAATACTGATGCCGTGCCCCAGCCATTCGCACTGAGTAGCGGCGGCCGTAATGGTGATACCGCGTTCGCGTTCCTGTTTGGTGTGATCCATGGTTGTTGTGCCATGATGCACTTCGCCAATTTTATGGTTAACGCCGGTGTAATACAATACGCGTTCGGTTAAGGTGGTTTTACCTGAATCAATATGCGCTACAATGCCTATGTTTCTTATGAAAGAAAGCTTTTTCATTTTTTTAAATTTTAAGTGTGAACCAAACAAAGAAGATAGCCCCTTTCCGGTCTTAATGGTTTAGTGAAAAATAAGGAAATGAAAGTACCAGCCAATCACCGGGGATTTGGGTGATTGGATTAAGAAACTGCGCGTATGCGAATTTGAAGTGTCATAACGTATAAACTACGTGCCGCAAAATTAAATTATTTTATTTGAATAATAAAATGGTTTATTCATTTAGGAGTAGGGTTTACTCATTTAGAGGCGGGAATGGTGGTGGAATTTACGAGAGTAGTATTAGTTTGAACGAAGTATGTAACAGAATATATGTGTATCAAAAAGTGGGAATTTTTGTGAGAGTGGATTCATCAGGCCGTGTCCCCAACCAACCAGTATGGATTTACAATTTATGAATGGACCATTTACAATGGAAAGGGGCTTTATTTATTGGAGGGGTTGGGGTCGGGCCATACGCTTTA
>JASGCO010000041.1 GCA_030054095.1 Sediminibacterium sp. | reverse complement strand
GAGATTGATGCTAATCTCTGCAATTATTAACTATGAATTATGAAAGAGGTCTAATGAGGCGTTGTCTGATTCAGATAAAGCCATTTGTAACGCGTTAGCCTCAGAAATTAACCGCCATCTTAAAACAGCCGAAAATAAAATCTGGTACGCGCATCCGGTATGGTTTCTCGAAGGAAATCCTGTTGTAGGCTATAGCAAATTAAAAGATAGTGTGCGTCTGTTATTCTGGAGTGGCCAAACGTTTGATGAACCGGAATTGCAACATGAAGGCAAATTTAAAGCCGCTGAAAAACGCTATACATCGGTGGAACAAATCCAGTTGACAGATTTAAAACGCTGGCTGAAAAAGTCGGAACAGATTCAATGGGACTATAAAAATCTTGTAAAACGCAAAGGGGTGTTAGAACGGCTGAAGTAAAGTGTAACTGAAAATGCAACGAACTTGTAAAAACGGCCATCATTATACCAAAAGCAGCACTTGCCCGGTATGTCCGGTTTGTGAAACTAAACGCAAGCCGGAAAATGGTTTTCTGTCGCTTGTATCAGCGCCTGCCCGGCGCGCATTGGAAAATGCAGGTATTACTTCACTTTCATTGTTATCGGCGTATACCGAAACTGAACTATTAAAATTGCACGGAATAGGGAAAACAAGTATTCCCAAATTACGGGCAGCACTAATGGAAAATGGTTTAGCGTTTCGCCCCGACTGATCTCTTTAGTCCTTTTTTGTTTTAGGCGTTCCTCCGGTCTTCACTTCTTTCCATCCGCACAAATCACGTATTACCACGCTGGCACAGGTTAAACCAAAAGCAGCCGGTAAATACGAAATGGTGCCATAGGCCGAACGTTTAAATTTACTGCCATCGGTTCGCATGATGGAATGACGGGCTGGTAACTCATCACTAACTACACATTTAATACCTTTATAAATGTTCATGTAACGCAGGCGTTTACGAACGTATTGCGCCATCGGGCAAATTTTGGTTTCAGACAAATCCACTACTTTAATACGCGTTGGATCCATTTTCCCGCCGGCTCCCATACTGGAGATGATACGCAGATTGTTGTAATATGCCGTTTGAATAAGGTATAACTTAGGGGAAATACTATCAATAGCGTCAATCACATAACTGAATTTTTGCTGCATAAATTCAATCATGTCGTTAGGATCTTTAAATGCGTTATAGGTATTCAGCTTTACATCCGGATTAATTAAACGGATACGTTCTGCCATCAGATCGGCCTTATTCATACCATGTGTAGATACCAGCGCCTGTAGTTGCCGGTTACGATTTGTCGGATCCACCGTATCACCATCAATTATGGTCATTTCCCCTACTCCGCTCCGGGCAATGGCTTCTGCGGCATACGAGCCCACGCCGCCCAAACCAACAATCAGCACATGTGCATTGACTAATTTTTCCAATCCTTTAGCCCCAACCAGTAGTTCAGTGCGTTCCATCCAGGATGTATCCATCGTATTTACAATTTATGGTTAAACACAGTTTCAAAATTACTAACTATTTGCTGTTTCAGAATTTCTTCATCAATTCCTAATAACTCACTGGCCTTACGATATACGTATTTGATAGATACATCGGCCGTATCCGTTTCCAGAAAGAATTTTTTGCGTCCTACCGACACAATGGCCCGCGCCGCGTTCGATTCAAATCCCATCAGGGCTTTCCCAAACGAAAAATAATAGCCCTGTTCAGTTAATAAACGCGCAATATTATCATTGTTATTGAATCCATGAAAGATAACCGGAACAGTATTATCTGAAAAATTCAGGCAGTTCAGTACTTCGTTAAACGCTTTTACACAATGAATAATAAGGGGCTTACGTAAATCGTTGGCCAGTTTTATCTGTTCCATAAACACCCTTTCCTGGAGTTTTAAGTCGGTATCGCATACCTTATCTAAACCGCACTCTCCAATAGCCAGACACCGTTTTTCGGTAGCACGCATGGCCAGAGTACGTAATTGCTGATCAGTCGTATCTTCTTTCAGGTACCAGGGATGCAAACCATAGGAATAATAATTTGTCCGGTCAGACGATATCAGATCGGCATTGACCAACTCTAGCTTCGCATCGTAAATCTGGGTATGCGTATGTATGTTAATAAACACTGTTTATATTTCTGTTTCAATGGCCTTTAGGCCGGGTTCAATATTAGTAACTTTAAACATCCTTTTTTAATAGTGATGCAACAGAATTATAACAGGCTAACGTCAATAACGTTTGAAGCCTTGAAACAAATTGTAGGTCAGGATTTCATAAGTACGGATAAAGAACAGTTAGAAAAATACGGACAGGATGAAACCGAAGATTTTGTATTTTATGCCGATGTGGTGGTAAAACCACAAACTACAGAACAAGTCAGCGCTATTGCCCGACTCTGTTATGAACACCAAATTCCGCTTACCACACGGGGCGCTGGTACTGGTTTAAGTGGTGGTGCCTTACCCGTTAAAGGCGGATTGTTATTAAGTACCGAAAAATTAAACCGTATTCTGGACATAGATACCCGTAACCTACAGGCCACTGTTGAACCAGGTGTTATCAATTATGTTTTTCAGGAAGAAGTCAAAAAACTGGGTTTGTTTTATCCACCCGATCCGGCCAGTTGGGGCAGTTGCAGTTTGGGCGGAAACATTGCCCACAGCAGTGGGGGCCCCAAGGCTGTAAAATATGGCACTACCCGCGATTATGTATTAAATCTGGAAGTTGTTCTGGCAAACGGTGATATTATCTGGACCGGAGCCAACACTCTGAAATATTCTACCGGCTACAACTTAACCCATTTGATGATTGGCAGTGAAGGAACGCTGGGTATTGTTACCAAAATTGTGTTTAAACTGATTCCACTACCCAAGCACGATTTGTTGATGCTGGTACCATTTAAAAGCGCGGAAAAGGCTTGTGAAGCCGTGGGGGCCACTTTCAGGGCTGGCATTACACCAAGTGCCATGGAATTTATGGAACGGGATGCCATTGACTGGAGCATAAAATACGCCGGAGAAGTAAATTTTGAAATAAAACAAGACTGGGAAGCCCTGCTGTTGGTTGAAGTAGACGGCAATAATCTGGATGTGCTGATGCAGGATTGTGAAACCATTAGCGGCATTATGCAGGAACACGAATGCGACGAAATTTTATTTGCGGAAGGGGCTGAACAGAAAAACGCGCTGTGGAAAATACGCCGCAAAGTTGGGGAAGCCGTTAAAAGCAACAGTGTGTATAAAGAAGAAGACACGGTTGTAAAACGCGCCGAATTACCCGCATTACTAAAAGGAGTGAAAGCCATTGGCCGCAAATATGGTTTTACCAGCGTTTGCTACGGGCATGCCGGAGATGGTAATCTTCACGTAAATATTATCAAAGGAGACTTGAGCGACGCTGCCTGGGAAAACGATTTACCCCAGGGCATAACCGAAATTTTCCAGCTGTGTAAGTCGCTGGGAGGAACTATTAGCGGAGAACATGGCATTGGTTTGGTGCAGCAGCACTATTTACCACTTGTATTTCCTGACTACCAACTCACCTTGCTGCGCAATATTAAAAAAGCGTTTGATCCGAAGGTAATTTTAAATCCGGGAAAATTACTACTGGACGGTATCATTTAAACCGTTCATTTTTCTATTCTTAGCGTTCCAATTTTATACAAAATCTGTTTGATAGAAAATCTCATAAACAGGTTTATTGTTGTATATTTGATTGTAAATCAAAATGGATAGCCATGGAACGTTTTGAAATTTCAACCAGACCAAATGGCGAATATCAATTTTGCCTGAAGACATCTGATAATGAAGTGATCATTACCAGCGAAGATAGTTTCAGATCCTTCCGTGATTGTAATAACGCCATTCTTGATGTCAGAAAGGCCGCCATACACGAATCCGCCTTTGAAAAACAAAGAACCCATGATGGCCATTTCTTTTTCCGTATCCGTACTAAAAACGGGGATGTTGCGGGTGTAAGCCGCTTATTTGATGGTGAACTGATTTGTAATAACTACATTCAGATGGTTCAAAATTCCATTGTCAGGGCAGCTATGACAGAGTATTAAACTTAATTAACGTTATTTTTTTTAAACGGCCCCAAAGTTTAGTACTTTTACATTTGTAATGAGAGATCTTATTTTCACCATAATAGCTATTTGGTTTATTTATAAAGTCTATAATGCCTTTTTTAATCAGCCACGTAAAACCTCCGCTTACAATAATCCTCAATCGGGTTCAGGTTCGGGCTACACTTCTACTTCAAATTCTACTCCTCATAAAACCAGCAAGAAAGAACACTTAAGTAAAAAGCTGGCCGATAACGAAGGGGAATACGTTCCTTTTGAAGAGGTTAAAGATTAAGCAAATCCGGTTCACGTATTGCTGTTACTTGTTATCACCTTTCCGCATTCATTTATTCCTGCCTGATACTTACCAGATATACAAATAGTAGTATCAAGTGTGAGAAATAGCTCTGTATAAAATCATTGGCGTTTTCCGTTCTTCTTTAACTTGGATTATCCCACATTATGCAATAGGAATTTGTGACGAGAGGTGAAAGTCCAATAAAACAGTCGGTTTTCTTTTGATCGTAAAAAATTCAGCTTTTGTTACGCAAATTCTATTTTCTATCGAAAAACCAGTATTTTATAGTAAAGCCATAGGGGGAACCATTTTTTAAACTGTCTTACCAATAAATGTTTCTAAATTTGCCGTTTTAAGGTTACTTGGAAATATTGAAACCGAAGGAGGATATCGAAGTTGCTACGTTTAAAAGCGAAGGGGAATTTAAGTCGCTTTTTGACGCGCACTACAGTGAATTGATACGTTACGCTTGCACGTTGTTAAAAGACAGCGACGAAGCGGAAGACATCGTTCAGCAGGTATTCGTGTCCTTTTGGGAAAAACGGATGGAACTGGAAGTACATACCTCCGCAAGGGCATTACTCTACCGTTCTGTTCACAATTCTTGCCTTAACCGTTTAAAACAATGGCAGGTTAGAACAAAATATGCCGGAGAAGTTAAACAACAGGCTACAGTGGTTAACCTGAATAATGAACTTTACCGCAAAGAACTTGAAGTAAAAATAGAAACAGCAATAAGTACATTGCCAGAACAATGCGCAAAAATTTTTAAGATGAGCCGCTTCGATCAGTTAAAATACCAGGAAATAGCCGACGCACTTGGATTGTCGGTTAAAACGGTTGAAAACCAGATGGGAAAAGCATTAAAGTTAATGCGCGAACAACTGAAAGACTATTTGCCGGTTATATTGATTCTTTTATACCAGTACCATGCCTGAACAAACTGAATACATAGACACGCTGATAGCACGGTTTCTTTCAGGAGAAGCTTCTCCTGAAGAGGCAATGGAGCTGGAAGACTGGAAGCTAGCCCATCCGGATAATTTACATTACTATACCGGTGTTGCAAAACTATATGCCGGTTCATTACATACAGCATTGTTACTCGAACCGGATTTAAAAACCGGCTGGCAAACGCTACAAGATCAATTACATCCTCCTGCGCAAATTAAACCGATCGCGCAAACCGGAACGCCAAAACGTTACCTCTCTATCGCCGCCTCTGTTTCTCTGTTTATCTTACTGGGGTTTCTGGCTTTGTATATTTTCAGAAAAAAAACGGATGAAACACTTATTTATGCCGCAGCCACAACGGCGTTACCAGTAACGTTAAACGATGGGTCTCATATAACCGTTGACCCTAATTCTGAAGTACGACTGGATAAAGCGTTTAAATCCGGTAAGCGTACCGTTTACCTTAAAGGTTCCGCCTCGTTTTCAGTAGTACACAACGAACACAAACCGTTTATTGTAGATGCGGGAAATTTATACATAAAAGATATTGGCACCCGTTTTACAATTCGCCAGTCTTCCGATACCGATACGGTTTTTATAAAAGTAGATGAGGGTATTGTTCTGCTATTCGACAGTATTGGTGCTGAACTAGAGATTAAAGCGACACAAAGCGCCGTTTATGTTCGTTCACGCAAACAGATTATTAGCCTCGAAGATCAGTTAGTGCTACCGCCGTCAGCACCTGAAATGGTGTTCACCAATAGTAAATTAGGTACGGTGTTAGCCGAATTGAACCGGCGTTACAAAAGCGCCATTGGGGTTCAGAACGAAGCACTGAATGAGTGCACCATTACGACCCGTTTCGGACAAGAAGACCTGGAAACAGTGCTAACCGTTATTTGCGAAACACTGGGCCTCACCTACGAGAAAAACGGAAAAACTTATCTTATTAAGGGACAGGCATGCACGCCCTAAGACTATACGCCATACTTTTTTTTACGATCAGTGGCGCGGGACTTGGGTTTATTAAGGCTCAGAAAACAACTATACCCTATCCCGAGCGTTTGGTATCACTTAATTTACAAAACCAAACGCTGGCCGACATTTTTAAATCCATCAGTGCGCAAACCAATATTGTGTTTTCGTATGGACAAAGTTTTAATGATAAACAAAAAACAAGCATTCAGGTCTCAAAAAAGCCGGCACGTTTGGTTTTATCCCTGCTCCTTAAAAATAGTCCCTGCACCAGTCAGTTCAGAGACAAGTATATTATTATAAAGTGTGAAAACAAATCAACTCCACCTCCCGCCATTTTAACCGGCTATATTTACAATGCACTGGACAGTACTATTATTGGTGATGCCAGTATATATGTAAAACAATACAAACAATCGGCTCTATCCAATACGTATGGGTATTTTAAACTGAGTTACCCCAATCCCTCTTCTGGTATTACCATCTCTTTTGCAAAAGAAAATTTCGAAGATACCAGCCTCGTTTTATATGTTCCATCGCGTCATGAAGTCACCATTTACCTTCATCCAAAAAAAAAGGAAAAAAGCATAACGCTTATTCCCGGAGATACAATACGTGCGGCTCCATTCACACCAACCATACAAACTGTTTCGCACAAGGATAGTATTTCAGAACGGAGTGGGTTTATGGCGCGTTTTATAAACCGTTTAAAATCATTTCGCCCTAATGTGCGTAATATCAGCGATACACTTTTCAGTAAAGTGTCCGTATCCTTTGTTCCAAAAATCAGTACTAATAGTTTATTATCATTTAATACCGTTAACAAATACTCTTTTAACATACTAACAGGATACTCAAAAGGTGTTAATGTTATGGAAATAGGTGGGATTTTAAACATTGATAACGGGAATGTAAAATACGTTCAGGCTGCTGGTGTAGGTAATATTGTTTCCGGCGAAATAAAAGGCGTTCAACTAGGAGGTGTTTTTAATCTGAGCCGCTCCGCTAATCAGGCTATACAAATGGGAGGCGTTGTTAACATTAATAAGCAACAGTTCAATGGTATTCAGGCCAGTGGATTTTACAACCACAATGGTGGCGCATTTAATGGCATTCAAGCCGCCGGCTTTTTAAATACCACTGCCAGTACACTTAAAGGTGTTCAGTTATCGGGGTTTGCCAACATTGCCAATAACAATATTAAAGGGTATCAGTTAAGTGGCTTCCTGAATTATGGTAAGAAAATGGATGGACAACTTAGTGGCTTTATCAATATTGCGGATACGGTTGAACAGATTCAGGCTTCTGGATTTATCAATATTGCGAACTATCAGAAAGGCCTTCAACTATCTTTTATTAACATTAGCGATACCTGCGAAGGTATTCCTGTCGGTTTTTTCAGTTATGTAAAAAAAGGGTACCGCAAAATGGAACTCAGCACGGATGACAGTAGATTTGTTACGGCCGCGTTTGGCACAGGTGTAGATAAATTTTACAACAACTTTTATTTAGGATGGAATTACGGAACGTCAGATCTGCTGACATTAGGTTATGGTATTGGTTCAGACCTTAAACTCAGAGAAAAAAAATACATTACACTATTGCTAAGTTCTCAACAAATTATTTCAGCTAACAGCAAAGATTGGTATCAAAACTCTTTACACCGATTTTACATAGGCTATCAATACCAATTGCACCCAAAACTGAAAATAAGCGCAGGACCTACCTTTAATTTACTGATCAGCGAACGCAATGATCCTTCTTATGCCGGAACATTGAATAATCTGGCTCCCTATCATTTATACAATGCAGACGCAGGAGATTATAATTCAAAAATGTGGATAGGTGGGAAAATTACAATAAAATTCTTCTGATTTTTTTTATGGATCAATAGGGGTTAATAAAACAACACCTGTCATAAGTACATAAATCATACTTATGGAAACATTAAAAGTTATTCACCTGTTAACCGGTATTGCTCTACTTCTCTTAATAGGCGCCTTTGAAAAACCAGTAAAACGGAAGCGGTCATTACATTCTACGCCTTTCAATTCTATTGGTAAAACTATTCTGTTGTTTATTGGTCTTCTGTTTATCTCTCATCGGGCCATATCACAAAACACAGTTCAAACACTGCGTGGCACCATTGTCGATAAAGTATCTCAATCGCCATTACCAGGCGCAGTAATTATGTTACTCAACTCTAATCCGCTAAACGCTACCTCAGCCGATGAAGAAGGACGGTTTAAACTCAGTAATGTTGTAGTTGGCAAACAAAGCATTAAAATCACTTTTATGGGCTACAAAGAAGTAGTAATGCAAAATTTATCGGTAAATGCCGGTAAAGAACTGGTGCTTACCATTCAAATGGAAGAAGACATCCACACTATAAATGAAGTAACGGTTGAAGCTAAAATAGAAAAGAACAAACCTTTAAATGAGTTTTCATCCGTAAGTTCACGCGCGTTCTCCGTTGAAGAAACACAAAAATTTGCGGCAGCGGTAAATGATCCCGCTCGCATGGCCACTTCTTTCGCAGGAGTTTTACAAGCCGGAGATGGCAGTAACTTCATTTCCATTCGTGGTAACTCTCCCAGCGGCCTGTTATGGCGTATGGAAGGGGTTGAAATTCCCAATCCCAATCACTTTTCCAGTGCAAGTACTTCTGGCGGTGGTGTATCCATTCTCAGTTCACAATTACTCGGTAACTCCGATTTTTCAACAGGCGCGTTTGCTGCAGAATACGGTAATGCATTATCTGGGGTATTCGATCTTAAACTACGCAAAGGAAATAATCAAAAGCGGGAATACACATTACAAGCAGGGGTTATGGGCATTGACGCGGCTGCTGAAGGACCAATTAAAAAAGGATACGATGGTTCCTATCTGGTTAACTACCGATACTCTACGTTAAACTTACTTGCTAAAATGGGCGTCCCTCTGGGCGATGCCATTACCAACTTTCAGGATTTATCTTATAACGTATCATTACCCGCAGGAAACCTTGGCGTTTTTTCTGTGTTCGGGTTTGGTGGTTTAAGCTATCAGAAAACGTTTGCCGTTGCCGATTCCCTGAAGTGGAAAGAGGATAGCTTTAAGCGCTACAACGGAAATTTTATAGCCAATACGGGTGCTACCGGCATCAGTCACACCAAACTCTTTGGCAATCAATCCTATCTCAGAACCGTTTTGATGGGGTCTGGTACCGAAAACGGATACACATCAGAAAAAATGCAAAATGACCTAAGCACCATGATTAAAGATTACGAAGAACGACACCTACAGTCTAAATTCACGGTATCCTCAGTTTACACACGTAAATTCAACTCACGTAATAATATCCGTACAGGCATCATTCTTAATCAGTTAAACTACAGCATCCAGCAAAAAGACCGCGTAGACACCAATGTACTCATCACCCGCTTGCTTGAAAAAGGAAATACGCAAACCGCCAACGCTTTTTTTCAATGGAATCATAAATTCACCGATAAACTAACCACAAACATAGGTGCGCATTATTTTCAGCTGATGCTGAATAACACTTGGTCATTAGAACCCAGGGCATCCATAAAATATGATATTAACCCCAAACATAATATCAGCATGGGATACGGTTTACATAGCCAATTACAGCCTCTCGGAGTCTATTTTGCCCGTCAGAGAGAAAACGACGGCACCTTTACTCAGCCAAATAAAAACCTGGAATTAAGTAAAGCGCATCATATAGTATTGGGGTACGACTGGAACATCACCTCTTTCTCTCACATTAAAACAGAAGTCTATTATCAACACCTCTTTAACATTGCGATCAGTAAAGATAAAAACAACACATTCTCTATGTTAAACGCCATGGATGGTTACAATACTAATCCTTTAAGTAACAATGGCCTTGGCAAAAACTATGGTGTTGAGTTAACCTACGAACGCTTCATGCACAATAACCTGTATTATCTGCTATCTGCCTCCCTCTATAATTCAGAATACAAAGCAGCAAACGGCAACTGGTACAGCACCCGCTTTAATACCAATCAGGCCATTACCTTTACCATCGGTAAAGAATGGACCCTTTCCGAAAAACGCAAAAGCCGTGTTATCGGTTTTAATATCAAAACCATGTACATGGGCGGCTGGCGTACCACACCCATCGATATTGAGAAATCGAAACAAAAAGGCGAAACCGCTTATATTACCTCGCGTTCTTTCGAATTACAAAACCCATACTATTACCGTTTAGACCTGCGTATTAGCTTAAAGCGTAACTACAAACATTTAACCAGTACCCTGGCATTAGATTTACAAAATGCTACTAACCGGAAAAATGTTGGTGGAGAATACTTTGACCTAAACACCAATACCATCAAATACTGGTATCAAGCCCCTTTAATCCCGATTCTGAGTTACAAAATAGAATTCTAAACCCGGATTATGCAATAGGCATCGTAGCGAGAGATGAATGCCCAATAAAACAGGCCGTTTGGCGATTGAGTCATAGTCACCTCTATGGAGATGGAGCCAAACGGGAGAAGTTTACTATTTTTAAGGGATTTCGCCTCGTAGTAGATGTTCTATTGAATAACCCGGATTTAATACCGATCCCAGACACAAAAAAGAGGCAGTGTTGTTAAGGCTGCCTCTTTTTGCGCTTATACCGGTGCGCTGTTACGCCCCACATTTAATTCTCGCTCATCTTAAAAAACCGCTGAAAGGCCGCTGATCAAACGTTTCATTAGCGCTTCAACAGTTGTCTCTTTTACCAGAGGTGCCGCCTGCCCCATCCAATACGTAACATAGTGCTGTTGACCCAGAGCCGTTGCCGCCCGTCGTAAGGGAGCCATCAGCTCACTCTGATAGGGAAATGGTGCTAAAGTTATATCCTTCAATTGTTCACTCAATACACTCTTGCTACCTCTTGCCAAACGGCCGGTAAAAACACTAGTTAAAACCGTTTCGTTTGCCACCTTCGAAAAAATAGCGGCCCGGTGTTCTTCTGTAGCGCCAGACTCCTTACACGCCAGAAAGGCGGTTCCTATTTGCACACCTGATGCTCCCAACCGTAAAGCAGTTGCCGCACTGTCAGCGGTAGTTATACCTCCGGCCGCCACAACGGGTGTTTTAACTTTTTCTTTCAGTAATTGCAACAACACAAAAGTACTCATCACCGAATCCTCAGCGGGCTTTAAAAACGAAGGTCTGTGTCCTCCAGCCTCAAACCCCGATGCCACAATAACATCTACTCCTGCCATTTCCAGTGCTACCCCCTCCTCTACAGTAGTAGCCGCACCAATTGTTACAATGCCATTTCTGCGACACGCTTCCAGTATCAACGGAGAAGGAATACCAAATACAAAACTGAATGCGGCAGGTTTTGCGGCAATTACCGCTTCTGCCTGTTCCTCAAAGTCAGGTGGTATTAGTTCAGGAAATCGTAGTTCCTCCAGATACAGCGCCTTTAAAGCGGGACGTAATCTTTTTATAACCTGTTTATGATCTGTTAAAGTGTAGGCCTTTCTCTGGTGCGGTAATGGTACCCATAAATTAAGCGCGTAGGAGCCTTTTGTTTGCTGGCGGATCTTCGCGTTCAAGGCGGTAATTTCGGATGGCTGTAACTGGTATGCCCCATATCCACCCAATGCACCCGCCGAACTAACCGCGCTCACCAGATCTACCGTAGATAAGCCACCTCCAAATGGTCCCTGAATAATCGGATAATCCAAATTCAGTAAACGCGTTAATGCCGTATTATTCCAGTGAGTTTTCATGCTCAATATGTGTAAATAATTTGTGTACAATTTTCCAGTTACCTTCCGGATTCGCCAAAGTCAGCACATCGTAATAATGATACCCTAGCATGGGCAGATAGGCTTTAACCATAGCGCTCGTTCCCAGATAGTCTATCCCAATAATTTTCATACCAAATTTTTCTCCCAGATCTGCCGGGCTTTTACGGTTAGCCACTCCCTCCAGATAAGCCGTCAGCGTTTTAAAATAAGGGACTCCGTTTATGTCGCCAACCAGCAGACAATGGGAGTGGAACTGCTGTTTTAGCAGTTCCACATCACCCACAAAAACCCCTTTAAAATAATTCTGAACAACCCGTTCCACTTCTGTTGTTGTAAGATGAAAAGCTTCCATTATTTTTTAGTATTTAATTTACTGTATAAGGCTTTGGCTACGGCTTCCGATGATTGCGGGTTCTGCCCCGATATCAGATTTCCATCCTCCAGTATAAACGACGACCAGTCAGCTCCCTTTTCGTACAAAGCGCCTCTTTCGGTCAGTTTCGATTCCAAAGCAAACGGTACCACCTGAGTTAACTGCACAGCCGCCTCTTCGGTATTACAAAACCCGGTTACCTTTTTTCCTGCTATCAGGTAATTTCCCTTCCCGTCTTTTACATTTACTAAAGCTGCCGAACCATGGCATACAAAAGCCGTTGGCTTGCCCGCCTTATAAAACGCCTGTATCAAACGGATAGAATTTTCATCGTTCACTAAATCCCACATAGGACCGTGTCCACCAGGATAAAACACCGCGTCAAACTGTTTTACATTTACCTCCGATAATTTTACAGTAGTGGCCAAAACCTGTTGTGTCTGCTCATCCGCAAAATACCGCTTAGTCGCCTCCGTCTGAAAAGCAGGCTCGTTGCTCTTAGGATCAATGGGCGCCTGTCCTCCTTTTGGGGTAGCCACTACTATTTCCACCCCTTTATCTTTCATAAAATAATAAGGCGTTGCAAACTCCTCAATCCAGAATCCCGTTTTCTTTCCCGTAGTGCCTAATGTGTTGTGAGAGGTTAATACAAAAAGTACTTTACGTTTAGCTTTCGTTTGTGCATGTGCTGAAAAAATGCTTAATAGCAGTACAATGGCCATAGCCCGTTTAATTGTAGTTTTCATAAATTGTAGTTTTTATTTTATTTTTAGTATATAGTTTAAGTTTTAGTATTACGATAAATGATGTCCGGCTACATGGCCGCCATCCACATTAATGGTAGCGCCGGAAACAAAAGAATTATTCACCAGATCAAACGCCATGCGCGCAATATGTACCCCTTCCCCGATACGGTTCAGTAAATGCAAACCCGCCAGTGAGTCGGCATTCTCCACACCTATTTTACCTTGCAACGGACTCCGGATAATACCCGGCGCAATGGTATTTACACGAATATTTTGCTTTCCATATTCAGCGGCCAGCAAACGCGTTAAAGCGTGTACACCCGCTTTACTTACCACTGGCGCGGTTGAAGGAAAACCGCCAATGGCATGATCTACCAACACCGTGCCAACATTTACAATCGCTCCTCCGCCTTCCTGCTTCAGTAGTTCACGAATAGCAGCCTGCGATGTAAAAAAAGTCCCTTTCAAATTAACGGCATGGTAACGGTCTATATCCGCTTCCGTAACATCCAGAAAAGGCTTGGGGGCAAACACACCCGCATTATTAATTAAGGCATCCAACTGGCCAAAATGCTTCACCGCCGCTTCCACCAGCTGTTTACCGGTAGTGGCATCCGATACATCTCCCGCCAGTAGTTTCACATGCGCGGGCGCGCCCATCTGCTTATACACGGCTTCCAGCTTAGCACTGTCGGTTCCGTTCATTAACACATTCCAGCCTTGCTCCGCAAAATAAGCGGCAATGGCGGTTCCAATACCGGACGATGCGCCGGTAACAATCACTGTTTTCGTTTTCATATTAATTGATAGTTAAATTGATTTATTCCGTTCTCTCATCCGGCTGACCTGCTCTCCGGCAAATCCCCAGTTATCCGTATCTATTTCCTGAATTACCACATGGGTCAGTTTCGGATCTTTATTTAATACATCCAGCAACAATTGGGTTACACCCTGTATCAGTTGCTCTTTTTGTTGTCGGCTTACCCCTTCGCGGGTTACCTGAATGGCTACGTATGGCATATTATCTTATTTACGGATACAAAGTTGCCACCTTTAACACGGATAGGAAATGGACGAAACGTCAATTGACTTGTACTTTTAGACAACCGTTGATTGTAAATTGCTCCAAACGTAATTAATGCTTCAACTCGTATAAAATAATCATTACATACCATTGTTTTAACAGGAGCCGTTTTTCTCTGCCCGCAATCCATCCCTAAAAACCGCGCTTTTCGCTGTAGCTTGCTGGTACCTTGCGGCTTTTGCTGTGGCTCCGCGGTCTTCGTGCCTCAGCCTGCTCGCTCACGCAAAATCACGCAAGGCCCGGCGTAAGGCTGCCGCTTCAATCGCTCGGCCGGTCGCCAATAATGTGATAACAAAATCATCAGTCACTTTAAAAAAGAAGTACCCAAATCATAAATACCGAATTTCCTGTAACAATTTATAGTTAAAATAATAGTACTTTCAGCAATCAATCGGTAGTACCAACAATAACATAATTTTAAAAATGAAAATTACCATTCTCGACGATTATCAGGATGTTATCAGAAAACTAAACTGCTTTGAACTTCTAAAACACCAAAACGTTCAAATACTCACCAAAACAGAAAAAGATACCGCTCAACTCGCTATTCAACTGGCAGACACCGACATTTTGGTGCTCATAAGGGAACGAACAGAAATAACAGACGAACTTTTAAGCCATTTGCCACGTTTAAAACTGATTAGCCAAACGGGTAAAATATCCAATCATTTGAATTTAAATACCTGTACTAAGCACAAAGTGGCCGTTGCCGAAGGCGTTGGCTCACCCATTGCGCCCGCCGAATTAACCTGGGCACTTTTAATGAACACCGTACGACAATTACCACAAGCCATCGAAGGAATGAAAAAAGGAAAATGGCAAATCAATATAGGCAACACGGTGCATGGGAAAACCATTGGCATTTGGGGCTATGGAAAAATAGGACAAAAAATAGCGCAATACGCCAAAGCATTTGGTGCCAATGTCCTGGTATGGGGGAGTGAAACCTCCAGAAAAAAGGCCGTTGAAGATGGTTTTTATCAAGCGGAAACAAAAGCACTTTTCTTTCAAACTGCCGATATTATTACCCTTCATTTACGCCTTACTGATAAAACACAGGAAATTGTGAAAGAAACAGATATTTTAATGCTGAAAGAAAACGCCGTTCTCATTAATACAGCAAGAGCCGAACTCATTGAAAAAAACGGTCTGGAAAATGCTCTCAGAAAAGGTAAAAAAATTCTTGCTGGCGTGGATGTGTACCCTCACGAACCCATTTACGACACAAATTATGAATTGCTGAAATACGACAATGTAATATGTACTCCCCATCTGGGCTATGTTGAACAAAACGGTTACGAATTGTATTTCAGTAAAGCCTTTGAAAATGTAATAAACTATATTAATGGTACCCCCACTAACATTGCAAATCCGGAGGTGTTGGTATAAATTAATTACTTACATTGGGAATCGAATACCTTCCCGTCCTGATTGGATCAAAGGTATAAATACAACGTTTTTCTATACTACCTTCCCCATTACCCGTTCTTCTTTAAACTGCTGTGGCGATAATCCGGTATGTTTCTTGAAAAAACGTGTAAAATAGGCAGGATCCTCAAATCCCAAATCAAAGCATATCTCTTTAATAGTCCGGTAATCGTGATAAATACTTCGTTGCGCTTCCAGTAATATACGATCCTGAATAAGTTCACCCGCCGATCGTATGGCATATTTCCGCGAAAGTGAATTTAAAGTGCGGGCTTGCGTATTTAACTGTTCCGCATAAAATTGAACGGAATGCTCATGGCGGTAATGCTTTTCAATAGCCAGTTTAAAACTGCGGAACAACGCATACGCCGGATCGTGCGATACCATTGCATCCTTTAACTTATGACGCTTACTGCGGTTAATGTGCGTAATAAGAATTTTAAGATACGAACTTACCATATTATCCGAGTCCGTTTCCGGGTTCCGAAACTCATGCGTCAGATTTAAGAACACATCTTCCAGTGAATGGTGAAGCGTACTTGGAATCGGAATAACCGGGCAGGCACTTTGCTCATCAAATAAACAAGTATCCAGTATATAATTGGCAAAATCCATCTCCGTATGAAATACCGATGGCAGGAATTTTACCACATACCCATCCGAAGGTTTGGTTTGATGAATACGATGAATTTGGCCGGGTGATAAAATAAACACTACTGAACCGGAATACGGATGTTCCTGTAAATCGATCTGATGCACCCCTTCTCCATTCTTAAGCCAGATAATTTCATAAAAATCGTGACGGTGCTTTTCTTCAAATTCACTGGCTGTACAAGCCGTTTCTGAAAACGCGGCCACTTTAAAACGACCTTCTTTTACCAGATCGCAATGCGAATATAAATGATAAACCGGTGGTACGCGTGGCGACATATTACAAAGGTAACCAATTCATTTACAAAACAAGAAAGGAAATAAATCAACCGATAATTTTACAACTGTTCTGTACCAAGCTAACGGAAAATCTGTCATTTTCATGAGCATTTTAAATGTACTTAAAACCATTTTTTATCTTATAATCACAAAAGGTTAAACTGTTTTTTATAACTTGTACCAAAAAGTCCCTGTATGAATTCTAAAAATCAATGGTTTAAATTTCATTTAAACGTTATTTGCGATAAATGCCAGCATACCATTCCTTTTCAATCTATAGAGGGGTATCCTGTATGTGAAGAATGTGGCACGCATAGCAAATCAACCTGGCTTGAAGTTCTTGAATTTTCCAAACTACAAAAAATAAAGCAATACAAAGATGGTAGCACACAATTAGCCGGGTTTATGCAATTACAAATGAATTACAACGCCGTAGATGGCGTACCCTGTTACCACTGTCATCACACCTTAAACATATTTCCCACACAAGAACAACATTCTCAGGATTGTCAGCAATGTCATCAAGGCATTGAATTTGTGAGTATTAAAAGTATCCCTGCTTTCAGTAACCTGTTTTTCTATTTCCATAAAAACAAAAAAACAGATGTATCAAGTGCTACCGTTGCTGTTCGTTGTGCTTCGTGTGGGGCACCGTTGCAAGCCGATCCGAATCGGGATAAATACACCTGTAATTTCTGTAATACGCTAAATATTATCCCCCCATCTTTACGTGCTAAAAAAGTATTGGACGATATTTATATTGGCTGGAATGGTAAATGGTGATCCCCCTTATTCATTCAGGTGTAAAAACCAGAAAGCAAACGTATAATAATTACCGCGTTCCGTTTCCTTAGGAGTTATTTTTCTCACCCATTAGTTTCCAAACTCCCACTGCCATCAGCATTCCCATTGTAGGTGCTACCAGATATAACCAAAGAAACTCCGTATGGCCTGAAACAACGGCGGGACTCAACGAACGCACAGGATTCATGGAAGCGCCACAAACCGGCCCTGCAAATAAGGCTTCGAGTAAAACCACACCGCCAATAATTAATCCGGCTAACTGCTCAAAAGTCTGTTTCTGAACCGCTACCCGTAAAATAACCAGCATCAGCATAAAACTTAACACCCATTCCAGCACAAACGATTGCATTACCGAACCCGATGGCAAGGTGGCTCCCAGCGATGTATTTTGAGGAAACAATACATGCAACAACCCCGAAGCGGCAAAGGCACCGGCCATCTGACCAAGTACGTAAGGTAAAATCTTTGCCCCCGGAAACACACGCGCCACCCATAAAGCCAACGTTACTGCCGGGTTCAGATGTGCCCCTGAAACAGGACCAAATGTATAAATCATGGCACTTACAATTAAACCAAACGTTATGGCAATACCTGTATGCGATACAACACCGGCAGTTTCCTGATTAATCACTATGGCACCGGTTCCGCAAAACACCAACGCAAACGTACCAAGACATTCGGCCAGATAAACTCTCAGACTTTGCATACTGAAAAAACATACAAGGTTTCTAATGCGATTTGACGGCAGCGTTCATCATACGTCGCACTTTCCACTGGCGTACCGTCCGATACTTTAGGATCTTCATAAGTAAGCGGAATACGTTGTTCAGCCCCCGGAATAAACGGACAGTTCTGCTCCGCTTCTCCGCAGGTCATAACCGCGGCAAAGTGACTTGATGGATTAGCCGGATCATCATAACATTTGGAATAACAGGTCATTGGTTCGCCGTTGATCGTGTATTTAACCGAATAATGCGGATTATCTTTTTGCCCGTCAGCTATAATAACAAACCCAACCCGCTCCAAAGCCTTAATAGCGTTGGGGTGAAACGTCGTAGCTTCAGTTCCGCCCGACCACGAAAACACGTTATCTATCCCATAATAAGCGGCGGCCGTTTTAGCCCATACTTGCCCAAAATGGCTCCTTCTGGAATTATGCGTACAAATATAAACCAAACGCACCTCCTCTTGTTGCGTCAACTTAGCCTTAATATAAGCGGCTAACTGTCCTAATTTCAGCTTCCGGACTTCCGGAATGGATACAAAATCTAAACATAATGCATCACAATAATCTTTAATAGCTGTTAGCATAACACACCACTACTGATTAACAACAACCGCTTCCCGGCTTACAACACGAAGCCTCTGTAGTTTGCAACTCGCTCAGGTTCCGTTTTTGTTTAGTAGCAGGCGCACCACATTTATCAGGAGCCAGACAATTGGTTTGCAAAGCCTGTAGCACAAAACACCCGGCATCAAACGCTACCCCATACTTCTGAATGGTAACTGTTCCCTGATATTCTACTTCTATCTCCGCGTCCTTCAACTGTAATTGCGACTCCGATAAAGCAATAATAGACATCAGTTTCTGTGGTGCTAAACGATGATCAAAATCATTAGCCTCCCATAATTGAAAATTAACAACGGTTTCGTTTCGTACCGTTCCGCCACAATCAATAAAATGTTTAGTTACCTGGCCCACTTCTGTTACGTGAAAATGCTCATTTACTGGTGTGCCATCGGGTAAAATAAACGTGAGCGCTGTCATTCCTTCCAGGTGCTTTTTAAATGCTGATAGTTTCATTGTATTTAGTTTTAGTGATAAATTTTATAATTGTTATTTCCAAATTAAAGGTCCATTCCAACCATCGAAAATTTACATCCGGCATTAAAACTCCGGAACAGATCAATAGTTCAGTCTCATCAACAACATTTAGTTTTAGCTGAATACGATTCAAAAAATGAAGCAAAATAAACCTTTGCTTTACCCCACTCCACGTCATCAATGCAATAACATACTTTTACCCCTTCAATATCTCCCTTAATTAAACCTGCCGTTTTTAATTCTTTTAAATGTTGCGAAACGGTACTTTGCGATAAAGGTAACTCATCCACAATATCGCCGCATATACACGCTTTCTTCTTAATCAAAAGGTTCAATATAGCCACACGTGCCGGATGTGACAATGCTTTCGCATAATTTGCCAACCGATTATCCTTTACTGTAAATTCTTCTGATTTTGCTAATCCCATACCACCTATTTAATCGTAAAAATACGATTAAAACACAATAGACGCAACTATTTATAACTAATACTGTGTAAATATGAAAAGTATTGCCTTATTAAATGACTTAACTCATTTTTTAACCAATCGCCTGCGCTTTACTTTGATCTCATTTACAATGAAAGCGAAAAAACCTTCCGATTCAGAAACCATTATGACAGAAGTGGTATGTCCCAATGATACAAACCCCATGGGTATTTTACAAGGTGGCCGCCTGGTACAATGGATGGATATAGCCTCAGCAGTAGCTGCTCAAAATCACGCGGCTCATATTTGCGTCACCGCATCAATCGATTCCGTTAAATTTAAAGCACCGGCTAAAGTGGGCGATATCATTACCATTAAAGCACGCCTTACCAGAGCCTTTACTTCTTCTATGGAAATAAAAGTAGAGGCCTGGGCTAAAAAAGTCATCAGTCAGAAAGCGTATCTGATTAATGAAGCTTATTTTACCTTTGTGGCGCTAGATGATTATGCCAATCCAACCGCCATTGCACCATTAAAACCGGTAACCAAAGCCGAACAAAAAGAATACAACGACGCGGCCCGTCGTAAAAAAGAACGTGTTAAAACGAAAGATTAAATGCCTACAAAAAACCGTTAAACGAATAAAACAAAATAACACGCTCGGCCTTAAAAAAAGTATAGTAGCTTTACACCGTATTAATAAAGTTTATGAATCCATTTCCAACCGATATAGAAATTGCGCAAAGCGCAGCCATTCAACCTATTAAACACATCGCTCAAAAACTGAGCATCAGCGAAGACGATCTGGATTACTATGGCAGGTACAAAGCCAAACTCCCCCTGCACCTGATTAATGAAGATAAGATTAAGCAATCGCACCTGATTCTGGTAACGGCCATTAACCCCACTCCTTCCGGCGAAGGGAAAACCACCGTATCAGTGGGTTTATGCGATGGATTAAATAAGATCAACAAAAAAGCCGTAGCCGTATTACGGGAACCTTCTCTAGGTCCGGTGTTTGGTATTAAAGGCGGGGCAGCCGGAGGCGGCTATTCTCAGGTTATTCCTATGGAAGACATTAACCTGCATTTTACCGGTGATTTTTCAGCCATAGAAAAGGCCAATAATTTATTAGCCGCGCTCATTGATAATAACCTACAGAACAAAGAAACGAACCTCAATCTGGATCCACGCACCATTAAATGGAAACGCGTAATGGATATGAACGACCGTTCCCTGCGACAGATTGTCATTGGTCTGGGAGGAACACAAAACGGAATTCCCCGCGAAGACGGGTTTAATATTACACCCGCTTCGGAGGTAATGGCCATTTTATGTTTAAGTAAAGACCTCGAAGACCTGAAAAAACGACTGGGCTCCATTTTTATAGGATTAACCTACGATAAAAAGCCCGTCTTTGCAAGAGATCTGAAAGCAGAAAACGCAATGGCTATTTTACTGAAAGATGCCATTCGCCCGAATCTGGTTCAAACCCTCGAAGGAAATCCGGCTATTTTACACGGTGGCCCTTTTGCCAACATTGCACAAGGCACCAACACTTTGCTGGCTACCAAAATGGGACTTTCCCTGGCCGATTATGTTGTTACAGAAGCCGGATTTGGCGCCGATCTTGGGGCTGAAAAATTCATGAATATTAAATGCGGCTACGGTCAGTTAAAACCCGCCGTTATTGTTATTGTAGCCACCATAAGAGCCTTGCGTCATCATGGCGGTGCTAAAAAGGGAGAATACAATACCGTAGATACTGCACGTGTAGAAACAGGATTCGCTAATCTGGCCAAACACATTGAAAACTGCCGTCAATTCGGTTTACAACCCATAGTCGCCATCAACCATTTTCCCGGCGACAGCGAAGCTGAACTCGATCTTGTTAAACAACTTTGCAATAACATGAACGTAAAAGCCGTCGTCTCTTACGGATTTGCAAAAGGCGGAAACGGCACCACCGAACTGGCACAGGAAGTCTGTGCTACCATTGCTGCCGGAGCTGGTACCTTTAAGCCTTTATATCATTGGGATGCGTCCGTTGAAAGCAAAATAGAATGCATTGCCCAAAACATATACGGTGCCGACGGTGTGGATTATATGCCTAAGGCCAAAACGCAACTGAAACTGATTAATGAATTAGGCTTTTCGGGTCTTCCGGTATGTATGGCCAAAACCCAAAAATCTTTATCCGATAACGAAACCAGAATCGGCCGCCCGCAGGGATTCCGTATCAGTGTGCGCGAATTTGAATTTGCCGCCGGCGCTGGGTTCATCATTCCCATTCTCGGCGACATGATGCGTATGCCAGGTTTACCCTCTCATCCCGCATCTGAGCAAATGCACATAGATGCCAACGGTAAAATTTCGGGACTGAGTTGATCTTAATGGGTAACTTTTGCTATTAAAAATAAATTTTGCCTGCGTCTTTTTTGATTTTAACCGTCTTATCCATGAAGAATAACAGGTTTAAATAAAATGACTAACGACGTTAATACTATCTGGCAACAGTTTCACAAAGAACTAAAAGCCTACATCTATACCAAAATCAGGCATAAACAAGATACAGAAGATCTTTTGCAGGACATCTTCGTGAAAATTATCCGGAATATGGATAAAATAACCCAATCGGAACAGGTACACCTTTACCTTTACGGCTTGGCACGCAACAGTATTTATGATTATTTCCGTAAACAAAAGAAAAATCAACCCAACGAGCCGGTAACAGCGCAATTCCCTGACGATACAGATACAGCATTAAATCACGTAATTGGCGAATGCTGTGTAAAACCCTTTATTCTTAAACTCCCCGAACCCTATAAGCAAGCGGTGTTATTAACCGAATTTCAGAACATACCGCAACACGAACTGGCAAAACAATTAGGTATTTCCTATTCAGGTCTTAAATCACGTGTTCAACGAGGCCGTGAAAAATTAAAAGAAATGATTTTAAAATGCTGTGCACTGGAAAGCGATGCATACGGCAATCTTTCAGGCACAGAAGATTCCACAAACTGTAACTGTTCCTGAGCCTTGCGTCTTTTTGTTCTGAGTTACGTGTTACTTATAAATGGCATCGTCGTCATTTCAAAAAAACAGTAATATGAAAACAGAAACAATTAAACAGGAAATCCGTAAAACGTACGGAGCAATTGCCGCAAACAATCATCCAGCCACTTGCTGCACCAGCGAAACAGGGTGTTGCCAAACCGGAATATTATCCCATTCCATGAGCGAAGGGTATGCGGGTGTAAACGGCCATCAGGACATCGCCGATCTGGGGTTAGGCTGTGGGCTCCCGACAGAATGGGCCAATATCCGCAAAGGTGATACCGTTATTGACCTGGGATCAGGTGCCGGAAACGATGCCTTTATTGCCAGAAGTCTTACCGGTAGCCAAGGACAAGTGATTGGCATTGACATGACTCCCGAAATGGTTATCCGCGCTTTTCAGAACACCCATAAACTTGGATTCCACAATGTGTCATTTGTTTTAGGAGAAATCGAAAACATGAATGAAATACCAGATGATACCGCCGATGTAGCCATCAGCAACTGCGTAATGAATCTGGTAACCGAAAAAGAAAAAGCATTTTCAGAAATACACCGGATTTTAAAAACCGGCGGACACTTTTCCATATCCGACATTGTTTACAAAGGCACCATTCCTCAGAGCATTTTAAAAGCCGCCGAACTCTATGCTGGTTGTGTAGCCGGTGCCAGTGAAAAAGGACACTACCTTGGGATTATAAAAAATGCCGGTTTTAAAAACATACAGATCAAAACAGAACGCCCCATTACCTTGCCCGACGATCTACTATTAAACTACCTGAACAAAGAAGAACTGGAAGCGTATAAAAAAACAGGATCTGGCATTTACAGCATTACCGTAAACGCCGACAAACTGGAAGACGGCAATTGCTGCAATGTTTCGGGCAATACCTGTTGCTCCGGAAATGATACTGCAGCTACCACTGATAAAACTACTTGCTGTGGTTCTGAAACTACAAAAACCAATCATTCGAGTTGTTGTAACTAATCCATAAAGTCATCCGCACTAAAAATCAGGGGGCCTCCCCGTCCCTGACGCACACCTTTTCCAAAGTTTCAAACTTTGGAAAAGGCCATCCTTCCCTGCGGGGCCGGGCTGTGCGCTTTAGCCCGCTCGTCCGTTGCGGCATCGCAGCAGTGTGCGGGGGCTTCTGAAGTCGCCACCACCACTGTGCGCTGACACGCAACGGCCATCGCGGGGCTGCCGCTTCCATCCCTGGCCCGGGGATCATCTTAAATTAACGTTCATCCACAAAAAGGAGGTGTCTTTTGAAACACCTCCTTTTAAAATCCTCTCACGTCCATAAAATCTGCGTTTTACTATTAAGCCGATTGCAGCGCTTTAAGTAAAATAGTTAACGCTATTCCGAAACCGGCCCCTGAAATAAACAAGTTCCATTTTGCATGATGTCCCTTTAAAAAACGAACATATATAAACAACGCCAACAAAAATAAGGCCACAATAAATACCTGCCCAATCTCTATTCCAACATTAAATGCAAACAACGACCAGATAAAACTACCGCCAAACGACATAAATTTAAAATTATTGGCAAAAGCCAGTCCGTGTATTAACCCAAACAGCAAAGCAATCACATACTTTGTTTTAGTATCCGAAAACGTAACCGGCCGTTCATACATCACAACGTTAGTCATTGCCGTAATCATAATCGTAACCGGAATAAGCGTATCCACCAATTGCGTATTAGACGGTATAAAATCGAAACTGGCCAACACCAGCGTGGTGGCATGCCCGATACTAAACGCTGTAATAATAATCAGAATCTGTTTCCATTGCGTTATTTTAAACGCCGCACACAGAGTCATTACAAACAAAAGATGGTCGTAGGCATTGATATCTACAATATGATGCCAACCTGATTTAAAAAACGAAATAAATTCTGCGTACATAACATTCCCTAAATTACTTTTTTAACACCCGCGTTACCATTTAACGTAAATTCATAATTCTCCTCCTCTATAAACGGCGGAACCCTCAGTGTACAGCGGTTAGACTGCA
>JASGCO010000016.1 GCA_030054095.1 Sediminibacterium sp. | reverse complement strand
TTGTTTTGCCTGAAATTTTACATTTTCATCGTAATCTACAGGAGGGGGAGTGGCATACTGAGCGTACTTGCGTGTATCACCAGGCCCCCAAACCGGATCATTTCCAAATCGGTGATCCTGAAAATGCACGCGTTTAGCCATAATACGATACGAAAATGCAGCATTAGACTGTCCGTTGTGTCGTTCTTTTACCTTAAATCCTGTTTGTCCTTTAATAACATATACATCATCACTTTCGCCCTCCATTTGAACAAACACATGCATTGGGTGTTTGTCATCAATTACCACCGTTTCAAGAAACAAGGGATCCAGTTCTATACTGGCTTCGCCATTTCTTAGTACCCCGCTTCCAATATCTTCGAACCATACTTCAGGCGTTTCTGTAACGTAAAGAAGCTGGTTGCCTTTAGATGTTGGAACGGAGCCTGATTTGGTGCCATTGGCAATAACATGATTACCATTAAAATAACCACTGTAATTCGCGTTGTTGGCACGCCATCCAACCACCGCCACATCATTATTACCAGCCATTATTGAACCACCGAAGGCTATCCCAGAAACACCCAGTCCGAAAGCAGTCCCGTTATAAGCACCTAAAACTCCCATCCGGGAAGATCCGGAAGCGATATTGTTAAATCCATATACACCTGCGCCTGCGGTATTGGCAGCTGCCTGACTACAAACACCAAATACACCAGCTCGTGTTGTACTGGTATTGGTACCATTGTAATTCCCTAGTACACCGGCCCCGGCGCCACTACCGCCATAAACTCCCTGAACAGCAGAAAAGGCAGTAGTACTTGCTGCGAGCGTTTCGCCCCAGGTTCCACTGCCATTATTAGCAGAGTAGCCATTAATGCCAAAGGGTAGGGTGGCGTTAGTTACAGCACAAAGCATGTCTCCTGCATAGGGCGAGGCGGTGGCGCCGGCCACAATTTCGCCATCAGTAGGGTTGATCCGGAAACGCTCAATATTGTTTGAAAAAAAACGTACGGCTTGCGCATTGGTGGATCCCATAAAATTACCGGCGGCTACCGCATTACCATTAAGACGCCAGCCATTGGCAGTACTAAGTTTCTCGATCCAGGTTGTTCCGTCATAGTACCAGAACGAACTTGTTGTATTATCGTAAACGGTTAGTCCGGTGGCAGGAGCGGCTATAGCAGTGCGTTGGGCCGTTGTCATCCTGGGAATGAGCAATCCCGAGGTAGTGGAAGCAACATCAAGTATGGCACTGGCAGCAGGAGCGGCCCCCGTCGCATTAATAGCCACATTTTGTGCATCAATCAAAAAGGTGACTATGGAGAAAGCAAATACGGTAATTTTTCTCATGGTCGTATGTTTGGTTAATTATAAAAATACAAAATCAAATCTGATTCTAAATACATTCTTGTCTGCTTTTTTGATTTCAAAATTTAGTATATTACTATGTGCTGTTACCTTACGCTTTATTTTTTCATTTCCGGTTTTAAATTTTTGTTTAATAACTCAGTGTCCGATAATTCTGCTGTCTGATGCTTAATGCTTTGCGCTCTTCCGATAGCCGGGGCGAACCGTTCGGCAGAATATCTGGAAATACTGCCATCAGGCTGCAATTCGTCGGCACGATTGGCAGAAACAAAGTACGTAAATCTGACATTTGAATTTCCATTATTCAGTTCTACAACATCAAAACCGTTTCCGTTTTCATTGCATACATAGACCCCGTTGCAATTACCTTTCAGTTGTATATGCACATAAAGTGGATGTTCTTCATTAACAACAATGTTTTTAGCAAAAACCGGATCCAGAGCGATGTGGCATTTACCATTAATTAACTGGCCGCGTCCAAAATCCTGAAAAAGATTTTCTGGGCTTTCAGGGCACGACATAACTACCAGATTACCGTTTAGGTCTTTTACAGTTGTGTTAACCGTTCCGTTTCCTTCAATTTTCCGGTTAACACCTGCTGCAGTAACGGCACCAACATAAGCAAATGAAACCCCGTTTCCTCCTTCAAAGTATCCGCCGCTTTTTAATGTGGCTATTGCAGTAGAGAGCCCATAGCCAGCCACTCCGATTAACGTTCCTACTCCAGAAACACCGGCCCCGCTGGCAGGCGAGGTAGCGCCTTGCGCATTGCCCGAAAAAATACCACCAACACCGTTTCCTGCGGTGGTCCGCCCCCAAATACCTGTTGTGGAACCAGTGGATGCAGCACCGGAACCATTGATCAGGTAACTTGCACCAAGGTTATTACCCGCAAGAATCATCGCTGTACCAGAGGCGTGGAGGTTAACTCCCCTCAAGCCGAAACCGACACTGGCTTGCCCAACACCTAAAACACCAGCCCCGCTAACTGTACCCGCATTTCCCCGAACTGCGGCAATCCCACTGCCACCTACAATGCTTCCCAGAACCCCCACGCCGTTTGTAGCAGTTGATGCATTACTGAATGTGCCCGCAGAAACAGACCCTGTCCCGCTCACATAAGCGCTTATCGGGAATTGAGTACCAGTAGAATAGGCTGAGAGTAAATCGCCGGCAAATGGCGTAATACTGTTTATGACAAATTCTCCGGTATTCAGTAAACGCATACGCTCGGTATTGTTGCTTAATATACGTATGGATTGATTGCTGGTGCTGCCAAAGATACCGGTAGTAGTGAGGGAATTTCCGGTGGTCATCCAGCCGTTGCCACTACCAAGTTGTTCAACCCAGATTGTACCGTCGAACCACCAAAATGTATTAGTGTTGGTATCGTACACTTTAAGACCTGTGGCGGGTGCAGCTATACTTGTACGCTGTACAGAGGTCATTCTGGGAATAAGCAGTCCGCTATTGGTCGAACTGATGTCAAGCATAGCGCTGGCTGCTGGTGCTGCGCCGCTTGTATTTATTGCAACATTTTGAGCAGACACGAAGTACGTTAATGCTAAACAAAGTATAGTAAAATAATTGTAAAGTGTTTTCCTCATTGGGTAATCAGTTAATTGTATTAGAAAATTAGTGTTTTCTACCAGAAAATCAGTATGCTTTGAGTGAAATGGGCAAACTAGTGTGTCTAAAAGGAAATAGGTAAGGATTAATTAAAAAGGCCGGTATAAAACCGGCCTTTTTGTGACTTCGAAGGGATTCAAACCCCTAACCTTCTGATCCGTAGTCAGATGCTCTATTCAGTTGAGCTACGAAGCCATCTTTTTACGGGCCACAAATATACAAATTTTATTTAACTTGCAAACCAAAATCACGATATTTTTTATGCAGGAGTTAATAGAAAAAATTTGGAATGATCGTTCATTATTAAGCGATAAGGGAATAGTAAAGGAAATAGCAAGCGTAATTGAGTTATTGGATAAGGGGAAATTACGTGTGGCCCAGCCACTTGACGATGGTAGCTGGCAGGTTAACGACTGGGTAAAGAAAGCAGTTATTCTTTATTTTCCCACTCGGGCCATGCAAACTATAGAAGTAGGCCCGTTTGAGTTTCATGATAAAATGACTCTGAAAACCAATTATGCGGCCTTGGGGGTAAGGGTTGTGCCACACGCCATAGCCCGCTATGGTGCTTATCTGGCCAGTGGTGTAATTATGATGCCAAGCTATGTAAACATAGGAGCTTATGTTGATAGCGGAACAATGGTAGATACCTGGGCCACAGTAGGTAGTTGTGCGCAAATTGGTAAAAATGTACATTTAAGCGGAGGTGTGGGAATAGGAGGCGTATTGGAACCTGTTCAGGCTGCTCCCGTAATTATTGAAGACAATTGTTTTATTGGTTCACGTTGTATTGTGGTGGAGGGTGTAAGAGTTGGAAAAGAAGCTGTGCTGGGAGCAAATGTAGTACTGACCATGTCCACTAAAATAATTGATGTTACAGGCCATACGCCTGTGGAAATGAAGGGGTATGTTCCGGAAAGATCGGTGGTTATTCCTGGAAGTTATAATAAGGAATTTCCCGCGGGAACGTATCAGGTACCCTGCGCCTTAATTATAGGTAAGCGGAAGGCCAGCACCGATTTAAAAACATCTCTTAATGATGCGTTAAGAGAACATAATGTAGCGGTTTAAGTTAAACATATTTTACCGGTTCGTTCCATATTAGTTATTCAAACCGCATTTATCGGAGATGCGATTCTGGCTTCAGCTTTGTTGGAGAAGTTGCATGCGGTTTATCCGCAGGCCGCTATTTCTGTATTGGTACGTAAAGGAAATGAAGGGATTTATCAGGGACATCCCTTTTTAAGGGAGGTATTGGTATGGGACAAACAGAAACGTAAAATACGGAACCTGTTTGCTCTTTTAGCATTTATAAGGAAAACAAAATACGATGTAATTATAAACTGTCACCGGTATGCCAGTTCAGGTTTTTTAACGGGTTTTTCCGGAGCCAGACATACCGCAGGATTTAAACAAAATCCTTTTTCTTTCCTGTTTAATTATACAGTAAAACATATCATCGGAGATGGCAGTCATGAAGTGGAACGCTACCATCGTTTGGTGGCAGATTTCGTGCCTGACGGTGTTTATATGCCAAGATTGTATCCTACCGTGACTGATGAGGCTAAAGTGGCGCCGTATAAAGGAGAACCCTATGTATGTATGGCACCAGCTTCTGTTTGGTTTACCAAGCAACTGCCTAAGGAAAAGTGGATTGAACTGGGGATGCAGATACGAAATAAACGAATTTTCCTTCTTGGTGCTCCATCTGACAAACAACTGTGTGCGGAGATAGCGCAGGCTTTAAAAGGAAAAGATGTGTTGTCCCTAGCGGGTGAACTGAGCCTTTTGCAATCATGTGCTTTGATGAAAGATGCGCAAATGAACTACGTGAACGATAGCGCGCCTTTACATTTGGCCTCCGCAGTCAACGCGCCGGTTACTGCCTTTTTTTGTTCAACTGTTCCGGCCTTTGGATTTACCCCCTTGTCAGAACAACGCCGGATAGTGGAGGTTAATACGTTGAGTTGTCGCCCTTGTGGTTTACACGGCTATAAAACTTGCCCTATGGGGCATTTCAAGTGCGGAAACAAGATTGATCTTAAGGCGTTGGTGGATGCATAACTGTTAAAAAAACGAATTGATATAATTTGTAGCAACGTTTTGCTATTTGTTGTAGTAATTTTGAATTGAGATTTTGAGATTATGAAAACACTAGCAACACTTTATCCACAGATGTATCCATTGCATCAGGAATGTAATGTTAAACCAAGCAGTCCACAAGCCATGTTGTGGACTCAATTAAATGAAAATCTGGTTTTAGGGTTGCCCTTTGATTACAAGGTAGTCGTAGAAGGGTATGCATTGGATTTTTATAGTCCGCAATTGGGGTTGGCAATAGAAATAGTGCCTAGTTTACCTAATGGGTTAAATAGTGAAAAGAACCTCCAGAAGGAAAAAGTATTGAAGATGCACGGTATTAAAGTGTTGCAGTTTTCGCATTATGATGTAACCAGCCAGTTGAGTGTTGTAATCACAACTATTAAATATTGGATAAAGACATACCGCCGTGCGGCGGCCTGAGCGGATGGTAACAACCGCTTAAATCAGGACTGGTCAATTTTTGTAGTATTACGGAAACAATCCGCAGAGAATGTTTTTTAAGGGAAAAATGACCATAGAATAGTAAGTGTAGATTGCGTAAGAATAAATATGGATAAGCGATATTGCGTAACGCGGTTAAAGTAGGAAAATACCACACGTCACACAACCAAAAACAAACCATCCGGTAATTTGCATACAGCATTATAAACATAGTTATTGTTACTAAGATGACAGTTAATTGCTGTTGTGATTTTCCAGAATAACATCCGGCACAGAAACTACTTTACGCGTTCGTACTTTTGAAAACAATACCCGTAAGTATTGGTTTCATTTGCCTCATGGCATTCCTGCCAAATCAGGTTGAACTGATCGTGGTCAATTCGGGGGAAGAAGGTGTCTGCATCAAACTCATGTTTTACAAGAGTTCGGTACAGTTCTTTAATATGTGGCATAGCCTGAGTATAAATTTCGGCTCCGCCAATAATAAAGACCTTCTCTTCCGCCACGGAGGATTTCAACGCTTTTTTTATAGAGTCAACCACTTCTGCCCCCTCAACAGTATAGGATTTGTTGCGCGTGATGATGATGTTCTTTCTTCCGGGAAGCAAGCGACCTATGCTTTCAAATGTTTTACGTCCCATAATAATAGGATACCCCATGGTAACTTGTTTAAAAAACTTTAAATCGGCGGGCAGATGCCACAATAGTTTATTGTTTTTGCCAATGGCGTTTTTAAGGTCGGTAGCAACTATTGCTGCAATAATCATAAGGGAGAATCAAAAACAGTTAAAGCACAAAGTTACTAAAGAAAGG
Organism: Sediminibacterium sp.; assembly: GCA_030054095.1. Classification (GTDB taxonomy): domain Bacteria; phylum Bacteroidota; class Bacteroidia; order B-17B0; family Aurantibacillaceae; genus Aurantibacillus. Next base: position 83,048 of record JASGCO010000016.1, on the reverse strand, counting down.
CATATCCACAACCCAATCATAACGTCATATTTCAGTATTTTATATTGTGGTAAAAATTGTATATGCCGCTTTTTGTAAAAAAAACAGTGGTTTAAACCCAGATCATACATTAGCTTTTGTAGTGAGAGAAAAGAGCCTTAAAATCTGAATTTCTGTGATGGAGGTATCGTTACCAACATGCTGAATGAGCGAAAGTTGCAAAACTTTAGATTTTGAAGGGCTTTTGACTCGTAGTAAAATGACTATTGTATAATCATGGTTAATATCATTTACAAATACAACCGGAATCCGGTACTTGTCATGAATCCGTTTGAATAAAAGGGTTTGGCTGTTACTTTGTCGGCAATGGCACCAGTACCCACTCCTCCTAACTCAATAAAATAGGCTAATTTACTTTTTGGCTTAAACTCAAATCCGAACAACCCATAGCCACCTATTACAAATTGATTCGTTGAGAATTTACTGTTGGGAAGGAGTAGCATGCTGCCGCCTTCACCATATACATGCAGTTGTTCATTAAGTATAGGGTGTTTGCCTTTTACTCCAAGTTGAAAGGCAGGAAAGGCTGTCCAGGTAGTTGTTTGCTTATCATCAACATGCTGGAGCCATTGTACATTTCCTCCCAGTCGTATGGCTATGGAATTTTGTATGAAGAATGGACTTGTTACATGCAATCCAATACCGAAATCTTTCTGAAACTGGTTAATGTTTAGCCCAACAGCCAATTTGTTAGATGTCTGTGCAAAAGTGCAGGCAGAATACATTATTAATGAAAGAAGGATAATTATACTGAATGGTTTCATATTATTGTCTAATGGGATTAGTAAACCTACTGTTTTATTAATCAAATAATTCTTCTTTGTCAAGATGGTTGATCGTGTTTTTGCGTATGTATAAATAGTAGATAAAGTGACATAGTAAAAACACGCCCCAAATTGCGGCTGTAATATGGATAGTAATAATTGTTTCAGATTTGTGATGAAAATTCAAGGCAAACCAAAGTTCTGATAGAATAATGTATGCCAGATACGTTGTTAAATGAAATCTGAAACCAACATCATGAATCGGGAGGTGGTTCCACTCTTTTTTCCCGAAAATCCAGCCGGCCAGAAACATGGCGATAAAGTAGGCAATTGCCGACACCATAATAATTGCATTTGACCGGTTTTCAATGCCGATGCTTAAAAATAGCCTGAATGTTACAGTTAAAACACTTGCTACGGCCGCGAATTTTAGCAGATTGCTTGTCATTGTTTTCATTTTTTTAAGTTTAAGAGGTTTTTAATTTCTTCTGAGTAAAACAAAGTAATGTTTCGTTTTGTGAAACGACTGAACAATTCCTGACCTAAATCAGTGAGATAGTAGTATTTACGTTCAGGTCCTTTGTTGCCTTTTCGTAATTCGTATGTTAATACATTGATATGCTCATATTTTCGTAATGCCCTGTAAAGACTCTGTTCTTCGCAGGTAATAACACCGTTCGATTTCGTTTCAACAAACGTCTTAATCTCATCTACATATTTTTTATCCTCCTGTAATGCAAGAAAGATCCACAGTGTGAGCTGGCCTTTTTTATAAGTTTCTTCCCATGCCATAAGGAGCTCTGAAAGTATTTTTGTGTTATCTAGTGTCATTGTATTATACATCTTGTATAGTACAAATGTATTAATATTTTATTTGGAACGGTAATTTTTTTGATTTTTTAAGAATTGGAAATGTTAAAATAGAATTAAGCGGCAAAATAGTTCATTGTTTTTAAGTTAATACATACGATAAGCGGCTTCTTTGTGGGCGTTCTGTTGCATAAAACAGAATTTAAGTGATTACTTTCAAAATCAATGCTTTTATGGTGGGTTTGAAAAGAAGCGGTCGCTTGAGAATGCAAAGGAGGCTTTGCTTTACAAAAATGCGGGTAGCTAATGCTATTATTATATACTAACGTATCGGGTTTGTTTTCAGCATGAACTGAATCGGACTCAGATAAAAATAAAAAGTCCTGAGGGATAACAGGACTCTTTAATGGTAAATAAACAGGGGGATTATTCTTTTATAAATCGGGCAACACCAATTCCTGTTGAAGTTTTGATTTGCAATGTGTAAACACCCGCAGGTAGTTGTTCTACCGTAAATGAATTGTTTTTTTCTTCGAGTACAAGTGTACCCATCACATTAAAAATGGAAACGCTTTTGATGGTGTCTTCTGTTTTTAATGTTAGCAGGGAGTGTACAGGATTCGGATAAACCGAAACAAAAGAATTATTCCGAGCCGTTTCATTAAGACCTGTGCCAATATAATTTAATTTCACAACAAACACATCTGCCTGAGAACCGGATGATGCCAGATTGGCAACACCGCTACCCGGATCAAAATCGCTTGTGCCCGAAAACATACCCGTTGCATAAATATTCCCGCCAGAATTGGAGGTAATGGCGTTTCCGACACTGCTGCCCACAGCACTGCTGCTTATATTTATTGCTGCCACAAAATTACCCAAGTCAGTTAACGTACAGATAAAAGCATCGGTATTAGGGGTGGATAAGGTGTAAGTATTAATTCCCGGATCAAAATCTACTGTACCTGCGTAATCCCCAGTAATCAGAACATTTCCTACAGCATTAACAGTTATACCACGCCCATAATCGAAACCGGACGACCCCATACTTTTGGCAAAACCAAATAAACCATTTTGATTTAATTTACATACAAAGATATCATCCGCTCCATTAGAGTTTATACTATAAACAGAAGTACCCGGATCGAAATCGGCAGTAAATTCAAAGCTACCGGTGATGTAAATGTTGTTTAAGGCATCTATAGCAATGGCATTAGCCGTTTGATTGCCACTGCCACCAATTTGTTTGGCCCATACAAAATTTCCGAACTGGTCTAATTTACTTACAAAAATATCACGCGCGTTTACCGAAGTCAAATTACTGATTGCCGCTCCCGGGTCAAAATCCGCAGTCCCCTGAAAATAACCGGATGTATAAACATTACCTGCAACATCTAAAGCAATACACATGCCGAAATCTTGTGAAGAAGAACCCATGGCTTTGGCCCATACAAAATTGCCTGAAGGATTTAGTTTGCTGATAAAAATATCATAACTGCCAGCTGAAGTTAAGTTAGACACGCCCGCATTAGGATCAAAATCAACTGTGCCATTAAAAGTACCTGTTACATAAATGTTTCCTCCTCCGTCTAAGACCATGGAGTATCCCTGATCGTCACCAGTATCACCCATTTTTTTTGCAAAAACCAGACCGCCTGTAGCATTTAGCTTACATACAAAGATGTCATTTAAACCACTAGACGTTAAATTAACTGTTCCTGTGCTTGGGTCAAAATCAGCAGTGCCACTAAACTGTCCTGTTATATAGGTATTGCCGCTACCATCTACTTTAATGCTTCGGCCAACATCGCCACCGCTTCCACCTAATTGCTTCGCCCAAACTAAGTTGCCGTTGTTATCTAATTTACTTACAAAAATATCTGTGCTCCCAAAGGCGGTTAAATTAACTACACCTGGGCCCGGATCAAAATCGGCTGTACCCTGAAAGTATCCGGTGGTATATACATTACCTGAAGCATCCACAGCTACAGATAAACCATTATCCAGCGATGTGCCTCCCATGTTTTTTGCCCAGATATAACTTTGAGCGTTAAGCGCGTTTATAAAGCCGAGCAATAAAAAAAGAGTGCTGATGAATAGCGCATATTTTCTCAAGTGTAATTTTTTGTTCATAGTATTTAATTTAATGAGATTTTCAGGCAAACATATCATTTCAAAAAGTCATTTTTGTTTAATCTTCAGGAACAGCCAATTGAGTTCAGTAACGGACAAAAAAAGAAGACACCATGCGAATGATGCCTTTCTGTGTTTACGTATTATAAACGTATTATTCTCTAATAAAGCGGATTGTAGCGGTTCCTTTTTCTGTTTTAATATTTACAATATACAGACCTGATACTAATGACGCAACCGAGAACGAACTCGTATTTTCGGTTTGTACCAAAGTACCTATACTACTGTAAATAGAAATGGTTTCAATAGCTTCATCCGTTTTTACAGTTAAGTTGCCTGAGCTGGGATTAGGAAAAATACTTGCCGCTATTTTTGTATCTGATGATTCGGCAATGCCAGCGCATGGACTAACATTTTGGGTTATTGTGGCGGTGTTTGTACAACCATTTGCTCCAGTTCCCGTTACAGTATAGCTGGTTGTAACTGTTGGACTTACCGGCATAACGTTTACATTGCCTCCATTGCTCCATAAAAGGGTGGGAGCACCGGAAGCAACCAGGGTAGCCGACTGTCCGGAACATATAAGTGTATTGCTTGTAGTGATACTCATAGTCGGCTTTGGATTTACTGTGACATTAGCCACTGCGGTATTGCTACAGGAAGTGGTACCATTTATATTAGTAATGGTATAACCCGTACTTGTTGCGGGAATAAAAGCTGTAGCGTTTGTAATTGCCGGCGACCAGGTGAAAGAAGTGGCTCCGGTACTTGTTAGCATAATGGTATTTCCGGAACAAACGGATAAGGAAGTAGCGCTGTAGCTGGGGCCTGCTAAAGGAGTTGTAGAACCGGATACAACACCCCCGGGAGCCACCCAGTTGGAAGTGGTGCCGGTAAGCGTAATGCCGGTCAAGGTACCTGTTATGGCGCTTGACGTAGCATCAGTTAATGTAGTAACAGCGGTATTACTGCCGCTGGCTATTCCTTGGTTAAAGTGGTAGTTTGCTAACAGACCGGGGGTGTTATTAGGGATTTCACAATTTTTGAATGTGTTAATTTCACATTGTGTTCTGGCTACATTCCAAATTCTTACTTCATCAATCATTCCATTAAAGTATTCGCTGGTAAACGGAGCAGCTCCAATATGAACCTCATCGTTAGTGTTATTTTGTAATGTTGTTAATGTGAAAGCGTTTGTTGCAGTTAGTGTGCCGTTTACATAAATGCTTGCCACTGTGCCATTCCATACACAGGCTACGTGTCTCCAAACATTTACAGACGATGTGTTTAAACTCACTAATGAAAACTGATTAGTGTTATTACCAATCCAAAATACATGGTGGTTATTTTCCCTTCGTAACAAAAAGGAAAATGCGCCCCCGTTATTAGTGCTATAATTTCCTATAATTGGTCCATGCCCGCCGCTATTTGTGGCGCTATTTACCCAGGCTTCAATAGTAATTTTAGTACTGCCGTTTAGTGAGGTAGTGAGTGCGGAGCCTAAGTTAACGCCATCGCCATTGCCATCAAACTTTAGGGCTGCGCCAGGTTGAGCGGATCCGTTAAGATACCCTAGTAGAAGGATAATCCATAAAAAGGTTATTGTTTTCGCTACCTTTTGTTTTTGATTTGTAGATTTATGTTTCATGTTTTTTAAATTTTAGTTTCAAAGTAAAGTATAATGAATACGCTGTTTAAAATAAGTTCAGCAACAGTCAATTTAGTTCAGCAATGGAAAGAAACGGACTCATCTGATTACGAGGAGTTGGTTTGATATAACGGAAGTGTATTTACTCTTTCATAAAACGCGTTATACTGTTTCCTTTTTCTGTTTTGATATTTAAAATATATACACCGCTTGTTAATTGCTCAACGGAGAACGTATTGGTGTTTTCTTGTTGAACTAATTGGCCTGATAAATTATAAATGGAAACAGTTTCAATAGGTCCATCAGTTTTAATGAGGATAGCAGAGCTTGCCGGGTTTGGATATACCTGTATATTGATTGCTGGTAGTGTTTCTGTAATTCCGGTTATGGATCCCTGGTTTAGTTTTAAAACAAACACATCGGTTAACCCCATCGAAATAAGTGGATTTGTAGCCGAACCCGGATCAAAATCCACGGTATTGCTATACCAGCCGGTTGCATATAGCGCGCCATTCCCATCGGTATGAATTCCATAACACCCATCGTTTCCGGAGCCGCCAAGGGCAAAGGCTTCTGAAAAAATTCCGGAGTTATTTAATTTCACGATAAACCCATCATTTAAACCGGAGGCCGTGGCTAAGGTGTATGTGCCTGGTCCCGGATTAAAATCAACGGTTCCGATAAAGGTACCCGCGATATACGCTTCGTAATTATCAATTTTAATGCTATAGGCGTAATCCGGATTTGTTCCGCCAATTTGTTTGGCAAACTGAAAATTGCCATTGCCGCCATCCAGTTTACAAATAAAAGCGTCCGAATTACCATTGGAGGTTAAAGTAAATGTTCCCGCGCCTGGATCAAAGTCTGTGGTTAAAAAGAATTCCCCGCAAATATAGGCTTGCCCGCTTCCATCCATGGCAATGGAACGTCCTTGGTCGGTTCCTGCTCCGCCCATGCTTTTGGCCCAGTCAAAATTCCCGTTTACATCCAATTTTAAGACAAAGATGTCAAACGAACCTACTGAGGTAAGGTTTGTGGTTCCGGCACCGGGATCGAAATCGGCTGTATTTTGAAATGTGCCGGTAACCAGTATTTGAGAACCAGCGTATATGGTTACGCCATTGCCCCAATCTTGACCGCTGGAGCCTATAACTTTTGCAAATACAAAATTGCCGCTTGCATCCAGTTTCGAAATAAAAATGTCATCCGATCCTGTAGCGTTGTAGTTTACCACTCCGGAACCTGGGTCAAAATCAGCGGTACCTCTGAATGAACCGGTGGTAATAATATTTCCTGCCGCATCAATGGCAATGCTTGTGGCGCCATCAAAATCTGTTCCTCCAAACGTTTTGGCCCACATGTAATTGCCATTCGGATCAAGTTTCAGTATAAATACATCGGATTGCCCGGCAGAGATGGCGTTATTAACCAATCCGCCCGGATTCATATCGCACGTTCCGTAAAAATTTCCGGTAATATAAACGTTATCGCTACCATCTACGGCAATGCCCCAACTGCTTTCATTATTGGTATTCCCGATTTTTTTAGCCCATAAAAAGGTACCGGATGCACTTAACTTTGAGATATACACATCATTCCCACCAGAACTGCTCATACTTAGTGTGGCTGCTCCCGGATCAAAATCCACTGTGCCTGAAAAAATACCGGTACTGTACACATTTCCGGCGGCATCGGTAACGACGGATCTGCCTTCTTCATTATTTCCGCCAGCTAAAGGTTTTGCCCAGTTATAATTTATCTGCGCATAATTATGGTTTGATAATAGTATTCCAAGGGATAGTAGAATTTTCTTCATATTGCTCTGTATTGATGTTGCAATATTAATTAGCAAAAGGAATGAATCTTTTTATTCTTCATTAACAGCCAATTGAGTTCAGGAATGGATAAACGGGAAGGGTTAAACCGTCAGCAGGGTTTCAAATTCTGTTTTTTTGTATTTGGAGAGTTTGGTAACCAGACCATTGGAGAGTTGAATGGACAGATCAGATTTGGAGTAGTGTTGTATGGCATCTAAGTTTACGAGCCATGATTTATGTACTCTGAAGAAACGGGGAAGTTCTTCAAGGATAGTTTCGAAGTGCTTAAGGTTTTTGCTGGCAATGTATTTTTTGTGCTCAGTGTATAGGGTACAGTACGATTCCTGAGCTTCTATGGCAATAATAGAGTTAATGGCAATGATGTGTTGCTGCCCTTTATCGCTAATGATGAGGTTTTTGAGTTGTTTCGACTCCAGTGTGTTGCTTAGCAGCGATAGGCGCTCGTTTTGTTGCGCGGTGTTGCGCTTTTCCTGTACACGTTTAACCGACGATTTTAAACGCTCAATGTCTATTGGTTTTAAGAGATAATCCATAGCGGCCACCTCAAAGGCTCTGATGGCATATTGGTCGTAGGCGGTTACAAAAATAAGTTCGAAATTAATCTCTTTAAAAAAATTGACTATTTCATAGCCTGCGTAGTTAGGCATTTCAATATCTGAGAAAACTATATCGGGCTGAAAATGGTTGATGGCATCAATGGCCCTGGTCAGATTTTCGCATTTGCAAAGTAGTTCAACATCGGGACAAAAACGTAATAGCAGGTTTTCCAGTACATCACGGGCGCTTTCTTCATCATCTATCAGTATGGCTCTGAGTTTATTCACGGTTGCAAAATTATGGGTTCGTACAAAACGTTGATATGAAATTCAGTAACGGCATTGTTTTATTTATGAATGGCCTAAAATTTATGTTTTACCGGTAAAACTAAAATAACCCTGGTGCCCGATACAGTACCGTTTTCGTTGATGTCTTCGTAGGTAAAACCAAACTGACCTGTAAAAATTTCACTTAAAATATCGAAGCGTTTACGGGTGGCTTTTACCGAGAAGGATTCGTGATCGGAGCGTTGCCGTTCTTTTATGGCTTTGGCTTTTTCGCGCCCTATGCCATTGTCTTCAATGGTGCAGGTGAGTGTTTCATTCAGGTTAAAATGGATCGTCAGTTTTTTTTCACCGTCTTTATGAAGTAAGCCATGCACCAAAGCGTTTTCAATAAAAGGTTGTATAATCATGGGCGGAATTTCAATGTCGGTAATGGCGTTGGTGTTAATAGTGTAACTAAAATCTTTTTTAAAGCGTAATTGTTCCAAAGAGAGGTAAAGTTCGAGTAATTGTATTTCTTTCTCAAAGTCAATAAAGTCTTTTTCGGAGTAATTTAAGGTTTTACGCACCATATTAGAAAAAGTGGTGATATAGGAATAGGATTTTTCGACATCGCCTTTTAAAATTAAATCCTGAATGGAGTTGAGGGAATTAAAAATGAAGTGCGGATTCATCTGCGATTGAATGGCAATTAATTTTGACGCATTCAGTTCATTTATTTGCTGTGATTTTTTACGTTGTTTATTAAGTTGCCATTTGTAAATAAGGCTTACAATTCCGAAAAGTAGCAGGGCCATTAATGTGATGAACCACCAGCGAACATACACGGGTGCGGCAATGTGAAACGTGTAGTTTACGTCATCGCTGAAAACGCCATCTTGACCAGCCCTAACGGTAAAGGTATAATTTCCCGGTGCAAGGGCATTATAGGTAATCTGATTGGTTAAGTGGTCGTTGATGTTCCATTTTTCATCATTTCCGGTGAGTTTGTAATGGTAGCGGATGCTTTCTTTATTTCTCAGGGTAGGTGAGCTGAGTGTAAACTGAAATTTGTTTTGTGTGCTGTTAAAGGTGTTTTGTCCTGAATTTAACAGAGAATCATTCACGCGTATGGACAGTAACTTGATGGATGGTTTGCTTATTTTTTGCTGGCGTTGCAGAAGGTCAATTTTTTGAATCCCTCCTGTATGACTTATCCATAAAGTATTTTCTTCGAATGCAAAATCAATTAGCCTTTGACCGGATAACATTTGTGGTGTAATTAAGGTTCCAATATATTCTCCATTCAGGTTATATTTTAAGAGTCCTTTTTGCGTTTTACAGATGAGCGTGTTGTTGTACATTTTAATTTTTGAGGGAGATTCCATTTCCTTGTTATAAAAGAGGGGAATGGTTTTCAGGATTTGATTTTTTTTAATAACCAGTACGCCTCCTTTTTTATGTGTGGCATATACGAATCCATTATGCGCGATTAACGTATTTGGGAAAACCGGAGCGTTATTGAGGGTAACTTCTTTTTTAAGTCCGTTTTTATCAATTGCAAAAAGCCCTTTGGAGGTGGAGGTATAAAGACAGGTGTCTGTTGGATTAAAACAGAGGGAATAGATGCGGAGATTAAAGTCGCGAAGTTGTTCTGTGGTAAATGTTCTGTCGCGGTTCCAGATACATTTTAGAATACCCACATTAGTGCCAATGTAAAAAGTGTTGTCTGATACAAAGGCCACGTCTTTGAGCGAGAGCAATGAAAGGGTATTGATTGTTTTTGTGTTTTTGGTGTAGGCTTTGATGGATCCGTTGTCATAAATGATGAGGGGAAGGTTAGTGCGGGTGTGTACTTTTTCAATGCTTCTTAATCCGTTTGTGTCAAGATTGTAAAGCGTACTGTTCTTACTGACCATTAATTTCCCTTTCGAGGAACCCATGAGTAATCCAAGTTTGTCATCATAGGTAATAGAGGAGATAATGTCATCCTGGAATTTATGGGTAACATCGGGTGTTTCAAGATCTGGAATAACAATAATGCCTTTGTCGAATGTACTTAGCAGTATATTACCTTCTTTATCTTCGTAAACGTCTGATATGAACGCGTCTTTATAAAAGACGGAAAAGGGGCGTGGTTCCAGATTTTTTTTTACCTGCACCACACCGGGTTTAGTACCCAATACCCAAATACAGTTTTTGGTATAATGAAGGATGGGTTTAATGCCTTTTTCAAACAGGTTGTTGTCCGCTATCTGGGTAAGTTCGAGTGTTTTGGGATTAAATGTATATAGAGTTCTGTTATTTAAATCAATAGCATAATTTGTGGCCTCCAGTTTAAAAAAATGAAGAACGCTTGTTTTTGCCGCTGCCGGGGATTTAAAGTTCAATTGCCGGCGGGAGCATTTGTTTTCTGAAACGAGAAGTACAGAGTCTTTCTCTGACAGATGATACAGGGTAGTATTACCATCATTAAAAGGGGCGCTGAGGTAATGGTGTCCAAAGGTAAACCGGTTCATCACCTTGCCTTGTTCTGATAGCTGAATGATTTTTTTACCGCCTATTAGCAGGTGGTGGTTGTTAATGGTGAGGCTTATATCTGATTTGAGTTCGTCATCTTTTAATTCGTAGAAGAGGGTGCATTGTTTGTTTTTGATTTTAAATACCTGATTATTCAGATTATGGCAATAAATAATACCGCTCGGACTTATAACAAAACCAAACACGGCGTTACTTTTAGAATCGGGAATGTCAATTTTCTGATAGGTGTAATAATTATATAAATACAGCCCTTCGTTGGTCGCGATCCAGTAATTCAATTCATTGTCCTGTACCATATCGTATATCTGTACGCCTTTAAACTGGTTTTCGCCTAAAATAAAGTAGGCGGGTTGTTGCCCCTTTGTTACAACGTAAAGGCACAGTGTCAGGAGTAAGAATAGTTTTATTCGCACAGGCAAATATAGTTTAAAGCAATTATAGTAGGTGTGCTTATCAGAAATGCATCAAAAACAAGCGGCTCTGAGCATTTGCATGTAGTGTAGCCCTTTTTTCCGGGCAAAGTCAATATTCCGGTTGGGAATTTCTTCCGGGTCGGGGAACACGTCTAATGCTTTGCTGACACTTTCTTCTCTTAAGATGTGCAGCATGGGATAAATGGAGCGGTTGGTATAGTTGGCGGGGTCCGTTTCGTCAGAGCCGCTGAAACAGTAGTCCGGATGGAAACTGGCTACCTGATAAATGCCATCCAGATCATATTTAGTGAGCAGTTGTTCCGCTTTTTTTACCAGTTTCAGGTAGTCTGAAAAGTCGGTAAAGTTGTTTTCGAAAATGATAAAGCTGGTTTCTGTATCCGCACCGGCATCTGTATCCAGATAATCCAGTTCTTCTTTTAAAGCGGCTAAACTATCTTTTAGGGTTACATTGGATTTTACAATGTAGCGTATGCTTTTTTTCATTACCGCCCGGGCAGCAAAGGGGCAAAAGTTGCAATCAATAACTACTGATTTTATCCAGTTTGTTGTTTGCGAAATTATTTTTTCGTGTAAAGGGTTCAAATTAGTATTGTATAGTGTAAGTATATCTGTTTCTTAATTTCTGTTTTCAGTATCTATTGTCGCAAATCAGGACACTAAAGTAATTATTTGTTTTGTATAGGTATCAATGTTTTAGATACAGCTTAGTACAATAGGGTGCTTTTGTTATTTATGCGGAATGGGGCCTTTGGTTTTGGAGTGTAACTCTATTTTCTTACAAACGCGTTAGGGACAGCAGCGGCAGCCCTGCTTAGGCTTTTGCGAGCAGCGCACGGTTGAGGAGGCGACCTCAGAAGCCACCGCAAACCGATGCGATGCGGCAAAAGGCAAGCAGGCTACAGCGGATGGCCCGGCTCCACCATGTTTTACCACTAAACAGTAGTTGGTAATGATGCCTCAGTATTCAATAACCCGAAGTACAAGAAGTGGGGAAACGCCCAAATGTCAGATACGGTTGGTGCTATCATTATCTTTTTGTCCTGTAAATCCATTCCGCGTTTTTTTACGTATGTTTGGCATAATGGAGTCAACAAATGGTTCTGTTAATGGTTAATTAAGATTACTATGCCTGTACTTATTTTTTTTATAACACATTGGTTCTTGTCGTTATTCTGCCAGACGTTTTTTCTGCACCGGTATGCCTCGCATAAAATGTTCCGGATGAGCCTGTTTTGGGAGCGCTTGTTTTACTTTTTTACGTTTTTCTTTCAGGGCGCTTCTTTTTTAAATCCACGCGCGTATGCGATTATGCACCGTATGCATCACGCTTATAGCGATACAGAGAAGGACCCTCATTCGCCTCATTTTTTTAAAGATGTATGGCAGATGACGCTCCGCACCAAAGATATTTACCTGAATTACGCCAAATACAATCAGGAGCCGGAGCCTCCCTTCCGGGGAAACTATCCGGAGTGGAAGGGACTGGATAAACTGAGTAATTACTGGGCACTGCGTATTTTGTTTGGTGTAGGGTATTTCGCGTTTTATTATTTTTTTGCAACAGCCTGGTGGCAGTACCTGTTATTACCGGTACATTTTTTTATTGGGCCTGTTCAGGGGGCTATTGTTAACTGGTGCGGCCATAAATATGGCTATTCGAATTATGATAACGCGGATCATAGTAAGAATTCGCTTCCTTTGGATTTTCTGTTGATGGGAGAGTTAATGCAGAATAACCATCATAAGAGTCCTAACAGTCCTAATTTCGCGAAAAAGTGGTTTGAGGTAGATCCCACTTATCCCATTATGTTGTTGTTTCATGCCCTTCGTATTATTCAATTAAAAAAAGTATAAATTATGAATGCTTTTGTCTGGCTCCCGCTTTTAAGTTTTGCCTGTGTTTCGCTGGTGATGGTGTTTGTTTTTTTATGGGCGCTGAAACTCCGTAATAATGGTATTGTAGATATTTTCTGGGCGTTTAATTTTTTGGTAATTGCCGTGTTGGTATGGTTTTTAGCGGACGGGTACGCGCCACGTAAAAATGTTGTGTTTGTGCTTACCGCGTTATGGAGTTTGCGCCTGGGACTTTACCTGCTTAAACGGGTGGGAGGGCATCTTAAGGAAGAAGAAGGACGTTACAAAGCGCTGCGCCAGGAATGGAGTGACGGAAAATTTTTTGTTTTTTTTCAAATGCAGGCTTTGTCGAATGTGTTTTTGTGTATCCCCTTTTTTATAACCTCTCTTAACAAGAATGCGCCGTTACAAGTGTCAGAGTACATAGGCGCGGGGCTTTGGTTTATTTGTATTATCGGAGAAGGAGTTTCGGACTGGCAGTTGCAGCGGTTTAAAGCCAACCCGGCCAATAAAGGGAAGGTATGCCAGTATGGGTTATGGAATTATTCGCGGCATCCCAATTATTTTTTTCAGTGGATGCTTTGGGTGTCGGTAAGTATTTTTAGTTTAAGCAGTCCGTATGGTTGGCTCAGTTTGCTGTGTCCGTTAAGTATAGGGTATTTATTGTTTAAAGTAACCGGTATCCCTATGACGGAAGAACAGGCGTTACGTAGTAAAGGAGAGGCTTACAGAGATTATCAGCGCACCACCAGTGTGTTTGTGCCCTGGTTTAAAAAAGGAAACTAATTTTTTGTTATTTGTATTTTATGTGGTATCAGTCACTTCTAGAAAAAAATATAATTCCCGATGGTCTGATACGGATGGGAATACGCCGTTTGTTGAAACAACGGCTGCAGGAGGAATCCCTAAAGGGTAAACAGGCGTTACCGGAACTGGTTGACGAATTGAAGCGGTCGCCCATTGCGGTGCATACGAGCGCGGCTAATGAACAGCATTATGAAGTGCCTACATTGTTTTATACCTATTGTTTGGGAAAGCACTTAAAGTATAGCAGTGGCTATTGGAGAGAAGGAGTAAACGACATTGATACTTCGGAAGCGGATATGTTGCAATTGACCTGTGAGCGGGCGGAACTGGCCGATGATCAGGAGGTACTCGAACTGGGATGTGGCTGGGGAAGTTTATCGTTATACATGGCGGCGCGCTATCCTTCCAGTAATTTTACCGTGGTATCTAATTCAAGGACACAAAAGTTACACATTGACACGGAAGCGGAGAAGCGGGGCGTGAAAAATCTGAATGTAATTACCGCCGATATTAATGATTTTAAACCGGAAAGCAGATTTGACAGGGTAGTGAGCGTAGAAATGTTTGAACACCTCCGGAATTACGAAGTGTTATTTAAACGGATTGCGTCGTGGTTAACACCAGAAGGAAAAGTATTTGTTCATGTGTTTACGCATAAGGAACTGGCTTATAAGTTTGAAGTGAAAGACGACAGCGACTGGATGAGCCGTTATTTTTTTACAGGAGGCATCATGCCCAGCAATGATTTGTTCTCGTATTTTAATGAGGATTTGGTGATTAAAGCGCAGTGGGATGTAAGCGGTATGCATTATCATAAAACCTCGGAAGCCTGGTTAAAAAATATGGACGCGCATAGAGCAGAAATAATGCCGCTGTTTAAAGAAACGTATGGTAATGAGCAGGCGCTTAAATGGTGGGTTTACTGGCGGGTGTTTTTTATGGCTTGTGCCGAGTTGTGGGGGTATAAAAACGGTACCGAGTGGATGGTACAGCATTATTTGTTTTCGAAACGGAGTAATTAACAGGAATGGAAAAACTGGCAATTGTAGGAACCGGTATAGCGGGAATGGGCTGTGCGCATTTGTTGCATCAAAAGTACGATGTGCAGCTATTTGAACAGAACGATTATGTGGGCGGACATACCAACACCATTGCGGTAAGTGAAACGGACCGGCAGGTATTTATGGATACCGGTTTTATGGTGTTTAACTATCAGACCTATCCTCATCTGTGTGATTTGTTTAAGGAGATTAAGGCACCAGTTAAGAAAACCGCCATGAGTTTTAGTGTACAACATGTCCCAACGGGACTGGAGTATAGCGGATCTGGGTTAAACGGATTGTTTGCACAGCGTAAAAATCTTTTTAATGTATCGTTTATTACTATGCTGATGCGTATTACCCGCTTTAATAAGGAGAGTGTGCGTATTATGGATGATGAGAAGTATGCGCATTATACCATTGGGCAGTATATTGCGGAATTTGGTTTTGGGGAAGAGATGCTCTGGAAGTATCTGGTGCCGATGAGTTCGGCAGTGTGGAGTACGCCCATGGATAAGATGCTTGATTTTCCGGCTCAGACTCTGATACGTTTTTTTTACAACCATGGGTTTTTAGGATTGAATACGCAGCATCAGTGGTACACACTGGAGAATGGGTCGCAATCGTACCGGCAATTACTGATAAAACCGTTTGAGGATAGAATTACAGTGAATTGTAAGGTGAGCGCAGTGGAGCGGTTAGAACAGGGCGTTCATTTAGTGTTACAGGATGGAACCAAACACTGGTTTGATAAAGTCATTCTGGCCTCGCATGCCGACCAGAGTTTAAGTATGCTTCATCAACCTACGGATTTGGAAAGGGAGGTATTAGGTTGTTTCCGGTATCAGTATAATAAGGCCACGGTTCATACTGATGAACGCGTTATGCCAATAAACAAACGGGTGTGGAGTAGCTGGAATTACCGTATAGAGGAGCGTAACGGGCAGTTGGTGCCAAGTACAATTTATTGGATGAATAGTTTGCAGGGTGTTTCGGACCGGAAGAATTATTTTGTATCTATTAACGCGCTTCCCGGATCGCTGGATCCCGCCCGGATTATTAAAGAGATAGACTATGAGCATCCTTTGTTTGATACAGCAGCGGTTGAGGCGCAGAAAAAACTGGGCGCATTAAATCAAAACGGACCGGTATATTATTGTGGCAGTTATTTCCGTTATGGGTTTCACGAGGACGCTTATGCAAGTGCTGTAGCGCTTTGTAAAGCGTTATAAATTGTAGGTGTATTTCGTTATAATACGCATAATCATCGGGTTTCTTTTACATGAAAGACTACTGTGTAATCATCCGGAATTTTAGGAACAATGACAAGGTTATAGTTTACCGCTTTGGCAAAACAAATGCCTGCATCTCTGAAGCGTATGGTGTAAGTAAATCTTTTGTGGCTGTGGTCAATGCATAGGTTGCGAATGATACTTAATTTACAGCCTCCGGAAATGTATTTACCAATGATAGAGTGCTGATTGAAATTGAAACTGTTGTTTGTATTATCTGTCCATGGTTTGTTGTATAACAGGCTATCCAACATTTTCTGGTCTTTAATAATGTATTCGCCATTAGTGGCAAGATTTATTGTGTTTATGTCGGTTACAGCGTAATTATCGATAATGTCACCTTTATTGATGCTTTGGCCTCTTTTCGGATATTTTGAACAGGCTGAAAACAGAGCGATTACAGATAGCAGTAAAACGCTTTTTTTTAAACGAACTTGCATTTGATGGGAGTATTGGCATTCAAAGGACAAGATTATTTCTGTTAGGGCGTATTTTTTTTGACAAGTGGTCAGTTTTTGTACAGGAATTTATCTATTTGCCAGGTTAAAATCCCCGAGGTAATGCCGATTAAGATTCCTGCGAGTACATCGCCCGGATAATGCGCGCCTAAGCGCATTCGCGAATATCCAATTAATCCGGCATAAGTATATGCAGGAACGGTTACCCACCATTTTTTGGCTGATAAGGATAGTGCCGTTGCTGTACTAAAAGCCGCTGCGGTGTGGCCGCTGGGGAACGAGTAAGGACCTTGCTCGCTGCGTTTGATGATATCGTTTGGGTAGGTAACATAAGGCCGCGGGCGGTTAACCGCGTATTTTAAACCCAGTGTAATGATATTAGCCGAGCCGATAGTAATAAGGCTTTTAAAGGCATTGCGTTTCATTTCTTTATCGTTGTGATAGTGTCCGTATGACCACACGCCAACAGGCTCGGCAATGGTAAACGCGTATGCACTCCAGGAAATGCCATTCATAGTTTTGTCCCAGGCAGGGTAATGACCTTGGTTTAATGTTTTGAGTGTAGTTAATTCAATATTTTGACTTAAGCACAAAACCGGAAACAGGAAGTATACAGGCAGGTATAATAGATAGCGGATTGGAATCAGTCTTTTCATTGAAGTAAATATCAAAAAAAATCCCGGATCTTTATTTGATCCGGGATTTTGAAACGATTGTTCTTGATTACTTCTTTGCAGGAGCAGCTTTTGCGCCACCTTTAGCCGGAGCAGCTTCTTCAGCTGTAACTACGTTACGTGTTGTTTGAACACTTACAACAGAAATATTTTTTGGATGTAACAGGGTTAATCCGTCAATTTCTATATCACCAACAGAAATAGATTTACCGATAGCCAATTTTTCAATGTTAAGTTCGATGCGTTCAGGTAATTTGCTTACTAAACCTCTTACTTTAATCTTACGCATTTTTAAAACCAGTTTACCACCAGCTTTAACACCTTCTGATTGTCCAACTGTTTTTACTGGAACTTGTACAGTTACAGGTTTACTGTCATCAACCAGTAAAAAATCAGCATGAATTAACTTATCATTTACTTTATGGAATTGGGCTTCCTGTAAAATGGTTCTGTATTTTTTACCTTCTACATCCACTTCTACCAAATTGGTATCAGGAGTATAGATAATATCTTTAAAGTGTCTTTCATCGGCACTGAAGTGAATTTGCTCGCCTCCGCCATAAATAACACAAGGTATTTGTCCGCTTCTTCTTAAAGTGTTAGCGTTTACTTTCCCTACGCTCGCACGTGGCGAACCGCTCAATGTAACTGTTTTCATTTTTTTATTTTTTGAGGTATTGTTACGGCCCGTTTCCGAAACTTTACCCCGGTTAATTATATTAGTTTACGGGTTTAAAAATCAAACAATAAAGTTGCCGCTGATACTTTCGTAGTTCTGCACACTGTTAATCACTTTCGCAAATAAATCGGCAACACTTAACACCTTAATTTTGGGGCTTTGCTGGTTTAACGGAATAGTATCCGTAACAATTAATTCGGTAAGGCGACTGTTGTTGATATTGTCGTAAGCTTTCCCACTTAACACCGGATGCGAACAAATGGCACGGACACTTAGTGCACCACGATCCATCATCATATCAGCTGCTTTACATAACGTTCCGCCTGTATCCACTAAATCATCCACTAATACGATATTTCGCCCCTCAATTTCACCAATCGCCGTCATACTTTCAACAACATTAGCTTTGGCGCGTTGCTTATAGCAAATAACCATTTCGGCTTTAAGGTGCTTGGCGTACGCGTTGGCCCGTTTACTTCCTCCCATATCAGGGGCGGCTATAGTAAGATTATTAAGGTTTAAATCCTGAATATACGGAAGGAAAATGGTGCTGGCATACAAGTGATCAACCGGAACATTAAAAAATCCCTGAATCTGATCCGCATGTAAATCCATGGTCATTACCCTGGTAGCGCCCGCAGCAGCTAACATATCCGCCACCAGTTTGGCGCCAATAGCTACACGTGGCTGATCTTTACGATCCTGGCGCGCATAACCAAAGTAAGGCATAACCGCCACAATATGTCTGGCGCTGGCACGCTTAGCCGCGTCAATCATCAGTAGCAGTTCCATCAGGTTATCAGCAGGAGGCATGGTGCTTTGAATAATGTAAACACTCTGCCCTCGAATACTTTCTTCGTAAGATACCTGTAATTCACCATCACTAAAGCGATAATGCTGCATTTTACCTAACGATTTACCGTAGGCATTGGCTATGTTTTGAGCCAAACCTTCTGAGGCAATTCCCGAAAATAAACGAACTTCTGATTCCATAATTGAAAACGGGCTGCAAATATAGGGATTTTTTGTGTGAAGCGCTTATTTTTAAAACTCATTTTGCCAGATTATTCCTAATTTTGAAATGTGGCAGGAATAAAGCCAACAAGGTTATTTGGAAAAAGAGGGACAATGCTAGCGATTAGATGTGCCGGAAACGGAAAAGCAGGATCTTGTACCCCCTTATCTGCAAGTTTTATGAAATTATGAAAAAAAGACCCAGTTTCGATGATATTTATATGGATTTAGCTGAAACGCTGGCTAAACGTTCGCATTGTGTAAAAGCCCAGGTGGGCGCTGTATTAACCAAAGATACACGCATCATTTCACTGGGATATAATGGCCCGCCTACAGGGACACACAATTGTGATGTAGAATGGCCGGAGGAAGGATGTCCAAGAGATAGCAAAGGATCATGTTCACTGGCATTACATGCTGAGCAAAATGCCATATTATATGCCGCCAAAAACCAAATGGCACTCGAAGGAGCAACCCTTTATGTCACCCTTTCACCTTGTATAGCCTGCGCAAGGGTTATTTTTACAACAGGTATTAAAAAAGTATTTTTTAAAGACAGTTATGCTGCCTTTAAGGGATTGAAAAGCGATGAAGGAGTTGATTTTTTAAAAAAATTTGGTGTAGAGGTTATAAAGTACGAAAAGCAGGATAATGAATAAGGGCTTTTTTAGGATAATAGTAAGTCTCTTTGTTGTTGTCTTTACAGGATTTTCGGGCATTAGAGCGCAGTCTGACGGCGGAAATGCAGGCCCAAAGAAACCCTCTATTGCCTCGGAGCGTAAAAAACGAAAAGCCGCCAGAAAAGAAGCCAAGGAACAAAGACGGAAAGAGCGGGCAGAGCGTAAAGCCATCAGGGCCTATCATAAACGACTGCAAACCAAAACCGTTAGGAAACGCATGAAACGTAACAGGAACAAGGCTCAACGCATTAACGACAACAAACGCGAGTTTTTCCTTAAACGATGGTTTGCCCGCAAGCCTAAAAGAGCATAACGGAAGCACAGACCATTTATTATTTAAAACTGACCACTTATAAAGTTTTTTTTACCACATTCTGAATAGGACGTTGGTAAGCCCCCAAAAGTTACTAATATTGTTATAGTTAATGTTAAGCCGTGTTAATTTTATGGTATTATTAATGTAACTTGATAATCAGTGGATTATGAATAAAATGAAAAAAGATTTGTTTAATAAGACCCTACTATCTATTTTTATGGCTTGTAAAATAATGTAAAAATTAAGCAATTTTAACAATATGCTAAAACGTTTATACACTTCAGTATTACTTACCTTTTTAGGTATCCTATCGGTAACGGCGCAGAACGATAATGGGGCTATTAAAGTAACATTAAAGGATAAGGCCACCAATGAAACCATTCCATTCGCCAATGTGGTGGTATATCAGAATGGGGTACAGGTAGGAGTTGGAACAACCAATATGGACGGGGAGGCTGTGGTAAAGCCTTTGGCTCCCGGTAAGTATGATGTAAAAGGGGTTTATGTTGGATATCAGGCAACGGAGGTTAAAGGTGTACTGGTAGGGGAAGGGAAAACGGTTCCTGTAACAATAGCCCTCTCGAATGGTGAAGGTGTTCGCCTGGATGAGGTAGATGTAGTTACTTACGCAGTTCCTTTAATTGATCCGGATACCAAGACCGGACAAACTGTAACCCGTGAGGATTATCAAAATCTGGCAACCAAGGATATTAACTCTGTGGCTGCTACAACAGCCGGTGTATATCAGGCCGATGAAGGTGGTGGATTAAACGTGCGCGGTGGCCGTGGCCAGTCAACTACTTATTTTGTAGATGGTGTTAAAGTAATTGGTACACCGAATATTCCTCAGCAAGGTATTGATCAGATTAACGTTATTTTAGGTGGTTTACCAGCAAGTTATGGTGATGCAGCTTCCGGTGTTATCTCTATTTCGACACGTGGCCCGCAATCAACCTATTTTGGTGGTGTGGAGTTAATTTCCTCACAGTTAACCGATGCTTATGGTTATAACTCCTTAGGGTTTAGTGTTGGTGGTCCAATTTACAATAAAAAAGACTCAACAGGTAATAAACGTACCGTTTTAGGCTTTTTCGTTTCAGGTCAGGGAACTTACCAAAAGGATCCGGATCCATCAGCGGTGCCATTATATAAAATTAAAGAATCACGCTTGGAAGAAATTAAAAAGACACCATTACGCCCTGCTCCGGGCGGATTAGGCTCTATCAATGAGTTGAGTTACGTAACAAAAGACGATTTAGAGCAATTAAAAACACGTCCAAATGCTTCAAGTCGCGGCATAACAATTAACGGTAAAATTGATTACGCTCCTACCGCTAAAACAAATATTTCAGTAGGGGGGTTTTTAGAATATTCTAATTCTAACCGTTTTTCCTTGGCTAATATGATGTTCAATTCAGATAATAACTTTCAGGATCTTAATACAAAATACCGTTTTAATGTTGGTTTAACGCAAAAATTCGGAGATAACACTGTTAGCAAGGATAAAAAACAATCATTAATCAGTAATCCTTATTTTCGTTTTATCGCCAGTTATGAACGCTCTAATAGTGTTTCGCAGAGTGCAAAACATAAGACTAACTTCTTTGATTATGGTTATATAGGTAAATTTGATCGATCTTATTTGGAACGTGATTTTGCCTTCAATTACGCGCTTAACAAAAAATTCTTTAATGGAACAGATACCGTATGGGCCTATGAATATCAGGGGCGAAGTGAGTTGTTACCAAAATTTGTAGCTTCTTCTGTTAATGGCGACGCTGCCCGCCTTACAGAGTTTTTGTTGAACGATGTCGGTGCTGAGGTACCATTCGATTTTATTTACGCCGCAGGAGGATTACGTAATGGAGATGCTCCGCAATCGATCTACAATCTCTATTCAAATTATGGTGTAGCTGCTGGTGGATATTCAAGAGGGCTAAATACTTTAACCCGTTTTGCAACCTCTTTCAATGCAGATGTAAAAAATCATGCTCTAACATTAGGTTTTGAGTTTGACCAGAGGACATCTTCTTTTTATTCCTTAGGTGCCCGTGGATTATGGACTACTATGCGTCAGATAGTTGATAATCATTTACAAAATCTGGATAAAACTAAACCTATTCTTGTTCCGGAATTGTCAGGAAGTATTCCTTATTATTTCTATGAAAATCAGTACGTGTCTTCTTCCCAGTCTCACTTTTCAATTAAACTGAATGAAAAAATGGGATTGCCAGTTAATTCACCTCAAAAGATCAATATTGACGCTCTTGATCCTTCTACTTTTAATATGGATATGTTCAGTGCAGTTGATTTGTTAGGTACTAATGATAATAACCGTGATGTATTTTTCCGTGGATTTACACATACCGGAAAACTATACACAAAAAATACAGATATTAATGATTTTCTTAACGCTAAAGATGAACTAGGATTCAATACACGCGCTCAAGGGGCATTTAAACCTATCTATATGGCTGGTTATATCATGGATAAATTTGATTTTAAAGACATCAAATTTAACGTTGGGGTAAGGGTAGATCGATATGATGCGAATCAAAAGGTGTTAAAAGATAAGTATATGTTACACGAAGGTGCTAAAATCTCTGATTTAGCAACGTTGTTACCTGGCAGATCGTTATCGGTTCCCGCAAATTTATCAAAAGATGCTAAAGTATACATAGACGGTTCCAGTTCCAAAAATATAGTCGGTTACCGTGTAGACGATAAGTGGTATGACGCTAAAGGAACAGAAATTTCAGATCCATCATTGATTAACTCAAGTGAAGGAAAGCCATTACCTTTATTCAAAGATGATGCAAATTACAAACAAAATATGTCGGCCAATGGATTTACGAATTACAAAGCTGTAATTAATGTAATGCCCCGTGTTGCCTTCTCTTTCCCTATTTCAGATGTGGCTAATTTCTTCGCCCACTATGATGTGTTAACTGTTCGTCCTGAAGGAAACGTTTTAAATCTTATAGATTATTATCAAATGGGAAATATAACTGGACTGATTGCCAATCCTAATCTGAAACCGCAACGAACTGTGGATTATGAATTAGGATTTAGTCAGGTTTTAAATGAACGTAAAAATGCTGCATTGACTATAAATGCATTTTATCGTGAGATGCGTGACATGGTTCAGCAACGATCTATTGTAGGAGCTTACCCTAAAACGTATGTTACCTATGATAATTACGACTTTGGAACTGTTAAAGGTTTGGCATTTACCTTTGATTTACGGCGTTCTGGTGGTTCGCGTATTAACGCCAACTATCAGCTTCAGTTTGCTGAAGGGTCAGGGTCTAATGCAAACAGTGGCGCTAACTTAGCAAGCAGTGGTCAGCCTAACCTGCGTATTCTGCAACCATTAGACTACGATCAGCGCCATACAATTACTTTAGTATATGATTACCGTTTCGGATCAGGTAAAGATTACAAAGGTCCTAAGTTCAAAAAGAAAAACGGAAACGATTTTGAAGTATTGAAAAATATAGGATTTAACTTCAACCTACAAGTTGGTTCAGGTACACCTTACACACGCCGATCCTTCCCTGTAGCGTTTGGCAGTAATCAACGTGCTAATATCGAAGGACAAATCAATGGATCTTATAAACCTTGGAATATACGTACGAGTTTACGTGTAGATAAAAATTTTGAATTGACATGGGGTAAAAAAGATGGCGAAAACCGTAAAACAGCTAACCTGAATGTGTATTTGCAAGTCTTGAATCTTTTGAATCGTAAGAATATATTGGATGTATATTCATTCACCGGTAACCCGGATGATGATGGATATCTGGCCTCTGATCAGGCTGTTCAGGCCATTAAAAATTTACCTAGCCCTACTTCGTATCAGGATTTATATGCTATACGAGTGAATCAGCCAGGTAATTATAGTAATCCACGTGTAATAAGAATTGGTTTATTATTTGACTTTTAAAAAATTGAGACTATGAAAATAAAAGTTGCACTATTATTTCTTTTGACGTTTAAGTTTGTAAATGCAAAGGAAAATTTTGGACAAAGCAGAGCGGCTGGAAATAATTCAGGGAACCTCACTCCTGAACAACGAATCAGTGCTGCTTGTTCAGACCCTATTAAAAGCAGGGAATTCTGGATCAATAACGTACGTATGATTGTCTTTACCGGCGGTGACATGTGGTGGGATAGAGATGGTGGAGGAAATCCATACTATATTATTCCGGCTACGGCCAATAAAGCGGAAGGCGCGTCATCCCTTTTTGCGGGAGCCATTTGGTTAGCCGGATTAGATGGTGGTGGGCAGTTAAAAGTTGCAGCCATGACCTATCGTCAGAATGGTATTGACTTTTGGACAGGTCCGCTTAATAAGAATGATGCATCTGTTACACCTGAAGTTTGTAGTGAGTGGGATCGTTTTTCTTACATTACACGTCGTGAGGTGGATGAGTTTGTTGCCAGTGGCGGCACAAAAATAACAGCTAACATTCAGAGTTGGCCAGGTAATGGTGATCCTACAAAAGGACAGGATTTTAATATGGCACCTTACAAGGATTTGAATAATAACTCTATTTATGAGCCAGAATTAGGAGAATATCCAGAGTATGATGTTTTTAATAAGGCGGAAAAGGATAATGCTGGTTTCTGTAAAATTAAATTGTATGGTGATGAAACCCTTTTCTGGATTTTTAATGATAAAGGTGGTATTCACCGCGAGTCACAAGGTATTCCTATTGGTGTAGAAGTAAGAGCTCAAGCTTTTGCTTTCAGAACAAATGATGAAATTAATAACATGACATTTTATAGTTATGAGGTTATTAATCGTTCGTCGTTTGTAGTGAATAAAACCTATTTCGCCGTATGGAATGATGCGGATTTGGGAGGTTATACCGATGATTATGTAGGATGTGATGTTAAACGTGGGTTAGGCTTTATGTACAATGCCAACTCTACCGACCCAAGTGTTGGTGGATCTAAGGGGTATGGCGATTTTCCACCGGCTGTAGGATGCGACTTTTTCCGTGGTCCTTTGGCTGATCCTTTTGATGGTATTGATAATGATGCTGATGGATTGGATGAAGAAATTGAGGCTATTGGTATGGCTAACTTCCTGTATTACAATAACAATATCGGTAACTTTAACCCTAATACCACTAACCCTGACATCGCATCACATTATTACGGATTCATGACCGGTAAATGGAAAGATGGTACACCTTTTACACAAGGTGGAAATGCTTACGGAGGATCTATCGCAACAAATGTGGTGTACGATGGTGATCCGGTAACAGGTACAGGATGGACAGAGCGCACTTCAGGAAATTTACCTGGTGACCGCCGTTTTATCCAGTCGGCAGGTCCTTTTACTCTTAAACCAGGAAATGTGAATTACATTACATTTGGTATGCCATGGGCACAGTCGTCTATTAAGAACGGTAACTTGGCATCTATTACCTTGTTGAGAATTGCCGATGATAAAGCGCAGGCCTTGTTTAACAGTTGTTTTAAAATTTTAGATGGACCAGAAGCTCCGGATATGACTATTCAGGAAATGGATAAAGAAGTAATTATTTATCTGACTAACTCTGCCTCTTCTAATAATTTTAATAATGGTTTTGCTGATGAAGATGCAACCATTTCTTCAAATCCAACTTATACAAATACAAGTTGTGGAACATCAACTTCTACCTTAAATAATCCTGATAAATACTACCGTTTTGAAGGTTATAAAATCTATCAGTTACGCGATGACCGCGTGAATTCTGAAGATTTATTTGATCAGACAAAAGCAAAGTTGGTATTCCAGTGTGATATTGCAAATGATATATCGCGTGTTGTAAATTATGTGTTCGACGGACAAGTAAATGCGATAGTACCAAAAGTAATGGTAGATGGCGAAAATAAAGGGTTACGCTCTACTGTACGTTTAACGGAAGATGCGTTTGCTTCAGGTACTGATAAGCGTCTGGTAAACAGTAAAACTTACTACTATATGACGGTTGCTTATGCGTATAACAACTTTGTAACATACAAACAAGATCAATCTCCGGAATCTAATCCTTGTGAAAACTATTTCGGACAGAAAAAACCTTACCTCGAAGGACGTAAAGTAAAACGTGCTGCAGCCATTCCGCACATTACAGATATTGAAAAAGATGGTACAACACCAGTAGCAACTTACGGTTACGGACCTAAAGTAACACGTATCGAAGGTCAGGGAAATGGCGGAAATTACCTGGAATTAACACCAGCTTCTGAAGCAGCTATTGTTGCAAACGGATTCCTTGCTAATGTTGAATACCAAAATAACGCATCTCCCTTGGCAGTTAAAGTTGTAGATCCTCTAAGGGTTAAGCCTGGCGATTTTACGTTCCGTTTTGTTGATCCTAAAACAAAACAATCTCCTGCAAAATCTGCTGCTGTGAGAGGAATAATAGCTACCGTTTCACCTGATTCTGTTTCATGGGAGTTGAAAAATGTGGCAACCGGGCAGGTTTACTATCCGAATTACTCAGCGGCAAGTTCTGCCAGCGTAGCTAATACCTCATCAATTTCTATTAAAACCATTAAAGTTTCAGATGAGTACTACATTGACGATTTAGGATTATCTATTTCAGTGAAACAAGTTGCTGATCCATCGGAACTATTGGGCAGAAATACAGCATTTACAAGTACAGTAAATACTTATGTAGCTGAAGGTGCTTCATCAGCTTCCTTCTTAGGTGCAAGTTTAACATTTGACAACCCTCAACAAAACTGGTTAACAGGTGTTCGCGACGCTGATGGATCTACTCCAACAAACTGGATTTTAAGCGGTGCTACAAGTGTTGAAGCCGATAATGAATCTGATGCGTATTATTACAAAGATGGAACTAAAAAAGTGTTCTATGATTCAAAGAAAGTATTTGGTAAAATTATTGATGGAACATGGGCACCATACTCGTTGTGTAGTTACAGCCTTAATGCAGGTGGTCGCCCGTTCTTTGGACCAGGGTACCATAGTTCACAAAGTAGCTTAATGGCCTTAGCTGGAAATGATAATAATACCAAAGTGGCTGAGGATTTTACGGATCTGAGAAAACTAGCGAGTGTGGATATTGTATTCACCAATGATCAGTCAAAATGGACACGTTGTCCGGTATTGGAAATGCAGGAGCGTCGTTCATTATCTAAAGATAATACCGCATTCTTCCAGCCACGTAAATCGCCTTCTGTTAATAAAAATGGTGTAGCCGCTACATCATCTGTAGTGAGTACCGATCCTAATGATCCTGCCTACATCAGCGCTACAGGTATGGGATGGTTCCCTGGTTACGCTATTAATCTCGAGACAGGTGAACGTTTAAACATCGCTTTTGGAGAAGATTCCTATCAAAAGGAAAATAATGGTGATGATATGATCTGGAACCCTACTGCAAATGCTAATTCACCATTCCCTTATGCGTTTGGGGGTAAGCACTTTATTTACGTGTTTGGAAACTCAAGTGTAGAATCGTTTACGGCGCCTGTTAATGCGGCATTAGACCCTTACTATCCCGCATCTATACGGGGTGTGCCATTAGGTGCAGGCCGTTATGATGGCGGAGAACGGTTAATGCGTTTATTTAATGCGTATTTCAGCGTTTTAGAAAGTGGAGTAAGTGTACAAGGTGGGCCTACAAACGGTATTATGGCTTCTATTATTCGCGATGCAATGTGGGTGAACATTCCATTAGTACGTCAGGACTTCGCGTTTAAAGATCCTCGTAATATTCCTACCAGCGCAAAAGTAAGAATTCGTGTAAGTAAACCGTACCGTTATGGATATGCTACGCAGTTCAGAGTACCTTTCAGCTATTCTGTATCTACGTCTGCACAACCGCAGTATGCTAATACAGGACGCTTACCGACTTCTACATTAACGCCTACCAGCTGGTTGCCAGTAGATACATCAACAACAGCGCGCAATAATAACTTCCCAATGTATAGCTTTAACACCAATGAAGTAGCGGCGTTAATCAATCAAACTTCAGTAGCGAAAAATGCACTGGATTTGATCAGAGCGGTTCCTAACCCATACTACGGATCATCAAGTTACGAAACAAGTCGTATTGATAACAGAGTAAGGATAACCAATCTGCCTAACAAGTGTACTATAAAAATATTCACGATTAATGGCACTCTGGTACGCACAATTAAACGTGATGTTTCAGATTCTGAAGACTTGTATCAGGCTACAGATATTAAACGATCGAAACGTATTTCTTACGAAGACTGGGATCTTAAAAATCAGTCGGGTACTGCTGTAGCCAGTGGATTATACATTATCCATATTGATGCACCAGGACTTGGGGAGAAAATTGTAAAATGGTTTGGAGTGATGCGTCCTCTGGATTTACAGGATTATTAATGCTTTAAGTTGAGTTGAAAATTATGAAAAAACATATAATCATATCGTCAATATTATTATCAGGTCTGGTGTTACCGGATATCGCAAAGGCAGGAAATCCTGAGCGTGCAGGGCAGGCGGGTGCTGGTGTACTTCTGATAAATCCTTATGCCCGTAACAGTGGCTGGGCCGGATCAAATTCTGCAAAAGTTCGCGGATTAGAGGCGCAATTCCTTAATATAGCCGGAACAGCTTTCACTCGTAAAACAGAAGCATTGTTTAATCGTACCGTTTGGTTACAAGGTACTCAAATCTATATCAACTCATTTGGGATAACTCAGGGAGTTGGTGAAACCGGAACAATTGGTTTGGGATTGGTAGCGCTTAATGCAGGGAAAATAGATATTACTACCGAAGATCAGCCTGAAGGTGGATTAGGTACGTTTAACCCTACGTTCTATAACCTGAGTTTTTCGTATGCTAAAATGTTCTCCGATAATATTTTCGGAGGTATTAACGTAAAAGTTATTTCTGAGCAGATAGCAAACGTGTCTGCACGAGGAATTGCTTTTGATGCCGGAATTCAATACCATACCGGTAAATACGATCAGATACACATTGGTATCGCTCTAAAAAACTGGGGCCCTAAAATGAGATATCAGGGTGATGGTTTGTCAAAGCAAGCTGCAGTTCGTTACGGTAGTAACTACGATTTAACAGTAATGAACCGTAGTAACGCGTTTGAATTACCTGCTTTAGTAAATATTGGTACTGCGTATGATTTTTACCTTACTAAAGATAGTACAGGTTTAAAGAAAACACATCGCATTACCATGGCTGCAAACTACACGTCTAATTCATTTACTTATGATAACTATCTGGTAGGTTTAGAGTATGGATGGAAAGAAATGTTAATGGTACGTGGCGGTTTTCTGATGGAGAAAGGAATTTTAAGTGAAGATACCCGTCGTACGGTTTACACTGGTCCAACATTAGGAGCAACAGTTGAATTACCATTTACAGAAAGTAAGTCAACTGTAGGATTCGATTATTCTTACCGCTTTACAAATCCTTTTGGTGGAACGCATACATTCGGACTCAGAGTAAATCTTTAGGATTAGAGTAGAAAATTTACTAAATTTAACAAGGTTTTAAAGAATCCCGACTTGTCGGGATTCTTTAATTTTATAGAAATCAGGAAAAATGGCACAAGTAGGATATTACACAGAAGAAGGTCTGCAAAAACTGCGGGATGAATTAAATCAACTGGAAACAGTGGAACGTAAAAAATGTACTCAGGCAGTTGCAGAAGCACGGGATAAAGGTGATTTAAGCGAGAATGCGGAATACGATGCAGCCCGCGAAGCACAGGCCCTGTTGGAAGTAAAAATTTCGAAACTGAAGGAGGTTATTGCGAATGCCCGTTTGGTTGATGAAAGCCAGTTAGACCTTAGTAAAGTAAGTATTTTGACAACCGTTAAGATAAAGAACACAAAAAATAACGCGGTAATGAAATATACATTGGTGGCAGAGAACGAAGCAGATCTTAAGTCCGGCAAAATTTCGGTGGATTCTCCTATAGGTAAGGGATTGCTGGGAAAAAAAGTAGGAGAAAAAACCGACGTAACAGTTCCTGCCGGTGTTATTACGTTTGAGGTAATAGAAATATCACTTTAAAAATGACAAGTCTCTTTTCTAAAATAATAGCAGGCGATATTCCATGTTATAAGATTGCGGAAGATGAAAATTGTTTTGCTTTTCTGGATATTAATCCCCTAAAACAAGGGCACACCTTGGTTGTCCCAAAGCAAGAAACGGATCAGTTTTTTGATGTGGAGGATGATACATTGTGTGCATTAACCCTTTTTTCTAAAAAACTCGCTGTCGCTATCAAAAAGGCGTACCCTTGTAATCGCGTTAGCATGCAGGTGATAGGTCTTGAAGTACCACATGCCCATATACACCTTATTCCAATTACAACCATCAACGATTGTAATTTTTCATCACCTAAATTAAAATTTAGCAGAGAAGAGTTTGAAGCAACGGCTAAACGTATTCAATCATTTCTCTGATCTGTTTGTAAAAAGAGCCAGATTATATAAGTAAGGCACTTACTTTTTATCAGATTCAAAATTGTCGTAATACGTTAAATCCTTTGTGATTTTTCCGTTCTTAATCTCAAAAATTGTGCAAATAGGTAGTTCAAATCTTGTACTGTCCGGTGCGGTACCAGAAGATACAAATTCAACAATCACATTATCACCGGCAATATAGGTTGCCAGAATGCGATCCTGAACATCTGGAATGGCCTTGTGAAGTTCCTGATACTTTTTTACTATATCCGCTTTCGTCATGGTAATATTCGAGGTTCCTAAAGACGGATCTTTCATTTCGGGAGCCTCACTATACAAATCTGCCATTTTTTGCCACTCATGATTATTGAAATAACGGAAATACGTATCTACAATGGCTTTATTACCTTCCGGAGCATTGCCCGAGGTACTTTTATCAACAGATGTTTTGCATGAAAAAAAAAGGTAGCCGCCTAAAAGAAACAGGGTCAGTTTATTCATAATTATTATAGGTTTTAGTGTAATTGGTAAAATTAAAAAAAGGATTCATTGGATTACATTTATATAAACGGTGTTTAACATAAAAAGCAGCATTTCTTGATAGAATGAAGTACACATTTAAACGATAATAACGTGTTAAAGTACTCAGTTTTGTAGCCATTGTTCAAACGCAGTTTTGGCCTCAATGGATACTTCATTCAAAACATTTAACTGATAAGTCGCCAACCAAGTAGCTCCTTTTTTATCCTTTGTAATCGTTAATTCTTCCAGCGCTTCGTTTTTGACCACAGTTAAACGAATAGCGTCTTCATTCTTAAAATAAGCCAGCCAATGCGGGAGGTTATTTCTGATAACCCTTCCATTTACGGCAATAATCTCGTCGCCATTAAATAATCCTGCTTTCCATGCCGGAGAATAAGGCGCAACCAGACTTACTTTTGAAAACGAACCATTGTCAACGGTTTTAAAGCCAAATAACTGTTCATGCAGTAATGACGATTCTGTTTTCCGGAAGGCAATTCCCAGATAGCGGAAAGCTTCTGCTAACGCGGGTTCATAATCCGCTGCGGCGTAAACATAATTGGTAAATACATGGCTTAAGTCAGTGCCACCAACTTCATTAACCAATTCAATAATGTTTTGTTCCGTATAGCCTTTTCCGGTTTTGCCAAAACGGTCGTATAACAAACGACACACATCTTTTAACGAACGTTGGTTACCTGTTGCTTTCATAATCTCAGTATCCAGAATCAATGCAATAAGGTTTCCTTCATCGTAAATATTGGTTTTGCGATAAGGAGCACCCGGAATATACCCATCCAGCCAGGTATCCCAACTACTGTCGGCCACACTCAGGTTATAGCGTCCAAAATTATGAAAGTGTTTTTGTAAACGTTCTTCCAGCGTTTTAAAATACTGTTCCTTTGTAAATACACCCGAACATAAAAGGTGCTTATCGCCGTAATAAGTTGTAAACCCTTCGTAAACATAGCCGGTTCTGGCGTAATTTTCCTTGCTGTAATCATATGGCAATAACTCCGCCGGACGTATGTATTTAATATTCCAGGTATGAAACAATTCGTGGCAACTCACCCCGAGAACATCTTCGTACACAGAAGGACTATGAAGCGCGTAACCCGGCCCTATAGCAATCACCGTATTCTTTTGGTGTTCTACGCCATGGTAAAATTTAAAAGGGGTTATCTGGAACAGGAAATGGTAATCATTTACCGGAAATCCACCCCAAAAGGCAATCTGGTAACTGGTAAATTTTTCAAAATCCTGTTTTAGTCTTGTAAAATCAGGTTGGCAATATCCGCAAAAATGCAGGTGAAAGGAAATGCCGTTACTTTGATACACATCACTTTGTAAATTAGCGGAGGCAATAAAGGGCGAGTCCACCAGTTCTTCATAATTAGCGGCGTAAAGTTCTTTTCCTATGGTTTTTAAACTACTGGCAATCTTATACTGTTCAGGAACGTTCAGTACCAGTTTATGTGTCACCTGTTCCTGTCCCTTTACCTGAAAGCAGCAATGCACAGGATTTATGTATAGTTGTTCATGATCCGCGAAGCAAGCACCGGCATTTAATTCCGCTGCATAGTAACTATAGGTGGCTTTAATACGTTTGCAGCCTTTGGTTTCAATCCGCCATAAATCCTTTGTTAATTTGGTAAACGGTAAAGGCGCCTCAGCTTCATTGAAGAATTCTGGTTTTTTTATGTTCCTGGCAAAATTCCCTAACTCGTAGCGACCCGGACGCCAGGCAGGCAACTGTAGTTCAATAAACGCTAAAGCGTTGGTGTCGAACAGCATATCTATGTACACATAATGGGCATGTGTATTTTTTTGATAAAATGTGTATTGAATCATACCATAAATTTATATATTTGGTTAAGAGTGAAACAACAACTGATAGTTTTATTTATCACCATTTTATCTGTTACAAAAGCACAACACCTCGATTCGCTTATTGTTTCGGCTAATGGATACGCCCACGATACGTTAAGGGCCGGATTGTTTTATGAACAAGGCTTCAGGTATCGCTTAAAGAATCCCGATTTTAGTTTTCGCTGTGCGCGTTATAGCGAGGCTTACGCGGCACAGTCCCATTCGCCTTATTACAAAGCCAAAGCCGCTACATTACTGGGTATTTTATTTTACCGTAAAGGAGATTATACACGGGCGTTACACTATCATCAGCAAGCTATTCAATGGCGGCAGGAAATTAAAGATGTGGCCGGAATAGCCAAAAGTGAACTGAATCTGGCTAATGTGTATAGTGAACTAAAAGTGTACAGGCAGGCCGAGTTATGTTACCTGCGTGCACTACAGGCAGCAATAGACCAAAATGACAGTTTACTGTCCGATCGTTTGTATCTTAATCTTGGGGTGTTACATCAGGAACAAGGGCATTTTGTACTGGCCGAGTATTATTACATTAAGGCACTGGAACAATCGAAGCAAAATTCCGATTACGAAATACAAGGGTCGGCATTGAACAATCTTTCCGATTTATCTTTTGCAGGAAACGATATGGATAAAGCGGAGGCCTATGCTGATGCCTCTTTGGTCGTAAAGGATCTTATGGATAATGAACCCGAAAAAGCCGATAGTTATTTATGTCTGGCAAAAATTGCACTCAACAGAAATATGCCCGAAGAAGCAGATAAGCAGTTGATTAAGACGCTGGGTATCATCCAAAAGTATAATTACGGGGAAGCACTCGAAGAGTATTATAACGTAAAGGCTCTTTGGGCCGAAAAGGTAAAAGATGTTTATATGGCCAATGCGTGTTATAAAAAACTCTTGGCATTAAAGGATAGTTTGCAAACAAAAGAAGTACCGGTGCAATTTGATGAGTCTTTTACGCCGGTTATTGCACCGGTAGCTCAAAAGAGTTACGGGTATTTTGTCTGGATTTTTTTATTTTTGTTAGTGCCATTTGCGGCCTATTTTATTAAGCCTCGCCAATTATGAGTAAAAAGGACAAACAAAGAATTAATGTAGTGTACAGTACCAATCCCGATTTTTCTTTTGAGCATGAAGAGGAAGAAGTAGAGGAGACTTTACCGCCGGGTAAACAACATTTAAAAATTTTTCTCGATCGTATAGGCGGCGGAAAATTTGTAAGCCGTATAACCGGTTTCATAGGTAAACCGGAAGACCTGGAACAGCTTGGAAAATTGCTAAAGCAAAAGTGCGGGGTAGGTGGAAGTGTGAAAGATGGAGAAATACTGATACAGGGCGATTTGAGAGATAAATTGCTTGTACTATTAACCAAAGAAGGGTACTCGGCCAAAAAGGCCGGAGGATAAATTGGTATTATTAATCTGAGTTCTCACAGGGGCCGTTTTCTCTTTTCGCATAGCCTTTCAAAAACTGTGTTTTTCGCTGTAGCTTGCTGGCAATTTGTTGTTTTGCAGCGGCTTTCGGGGGCTTTGTTCCTCAGCCTCCGCGCTCGCGTAAAACCAAACAAAGTTCTGCACAAGGCTGCCGCTTCAATCACCCGGCCACTAATACACGTTAGTTTTGGAAATTATAGGGCCATTAATACATGGGATTGGGTATTATAACCTGACCCAGTTATCGGGATAGATATCAGGCGTAGCCGCTGATGCAAACCAGCGCCGCGGAGCAATCACCTGTTTTTTGTTGTCGTTATGTAACCAGGCGGCCCACCAACTGAAACTGCTGTTGGCAATGATATGATGCTTGCATTGACTCATCAGATAAAAATCAGTGTAGGCATTTGGTGTCTCTATAAATTCCATACAGTAACCGGAATGAAGATTTTCCCGGCACCATTCCAGATCATCCGAAAAAATGTAAAAAGTAGTATCTGCCGGAAACAGAGCCATGGCCTTCCGGTAATAATCCGGCCCGCATACCCCATGAAAACTGTTGGCGGCACTCAGGCTGACGTAATCGCCCCGTCTTACATGAACGGAAACACTGTTTGTGTTGGTAATACGTTGTTCTAATTCAGCGTCACACAATACATAGCCCGGTTTGAACCGAAGTAATGTTCTAAGTTCAGCGCTGCAATTTTTAAAGTAGTGTTCACTTTGCCAGTAACCATTCAAATAAGTGTTGGCTGGTAATCTGGAAAAGTAAGTATTGTAGTGGTGCCCGCGTTCATTAAAAACCTGAGTGTTAAACGAAATACGCAACCATTCTTTTAGTTTGCGTATGTACCGGTTTTCCTGAAGCGGGAATCGTCTTAAATCCTCTTCAGTTGCTTCTGCCAGCGCTATGTCAAATACATTTAACTCCAGATGCCGTTTGGTGTAATGTCCCGAAGGGTCGGCGTTCAGAAAGGATGTATCAATTTTTAAAGTAGTGCTATGCCGTCGTGCCAAAGCCAGGCCAGCAGCAAACTGAAACAACTGGTTTCCTAAACCTCCCTGTAGTTTTACAATAATCATCAGAAACGTTCTATTTTAAAAAATTGTTTATTGTAACGGCTGGTTAACAGGCGTTTTATTATTTTCTTTAACCAAACGTTTTTAGTCTGTTCTTTAAAAACCTTCTGTAAAAAAGGAATCAGGGTGGGGGGAACAGGAACAATGGCATTGAGTGCGTGGAATGTGGTAATGCCAAACCGGGCAAAAAGTTCTTCAAAATACAGTACACTTTTTTCTGAATGGATCGCATCCGGATAAAGCGCGTCAAACAACAGCAGGTGTTCTCCTAAAACAATTCTGGCATCGTTAGCCACAGA
Organism: Sediminibacterium sp.; assembly: GCA_030054095.1. Lineage (GTDB taxonomy): Bacteria > Bacteroidota > Bacteroidia > B-17B0 > Aurantibacillaceae > Aurantibacillus. The sequence continues at coordinate 47,578 of JASGCO010000016.1, read as the reverse complement.
CTGGGTAATTTGCCCTTCGGCACCGTTAAACGTATTCATCAGCGTCGCGTTTATGTGATAAACGCTTTGGTGTTTTGTTAAATAACGAATATAAAACACCACATCTACGAGCCATGTAAATGCTGGGTCATACTGCAATGTGTCATCCCGTTTATAAAGGGTTGCACTGGGAGCACCAATAATATTACGGAAAAACAAAAAATCGGGCTCTGTTTGCAAACGCTTCACTTGTCTGGAATTGGCAGCGTGTATGTAACTCCCGTTTGGAGCCGGAGAAACAACGTTACTGTTACAGAACAGAAACGAAGCGTCGCTTTCTGTGGCAGCAGTCATGAATTGTTCCAAACTATCGGACTCAGGAAACCAATCATCATGATGCAACAGTTTAATGTACTCGCCTTTTGAAAGGCGAATGGCCTTATTCCAGTTTTCGGGCGATCCCAAAGCCGGAGTGTTCCGGTAATACTGGTATGGCCGGTCGTTTAATAGTTCGTTCAGTAATAGTTCAATACAATTGTCGGGGCTGTCGTCTGTAATAATCAGTTCGTAATGCGTGTACGTTTGTACCAACACCGACTGAATGCAACGTTTCAGCATTTCCGGATTCCGGTAAGCGGGAATACATATGGATACCAAAGGTCTCATCCTTATTTTTCAGACCACATTGTTGAACCTGTCGTAATGGTTGATTTATAAAATAATTCTTCATCACCGGGCGCCTGGCTGTTAATATACCATGGCATGTGTTTAAATTGCAGATTACCTGCCACTCTTATGCCCTTGCACTCTTCGGCGGCTCCGTACGCAAACGGCTTGTAAAGGGCAAAGGTTGTATCTATCGGCGCATCGTAAACATCTGCCGCCAACGGATGATCCCAATGCCGTTGTTCAAAACGGATTACGTCATCTCGTAGGGCATAATGCTCCGGTAAATCATCAATCTGAAGCGCGGGGCCCGCTTTTTCGCAGGTAAACCGTTTCGATAAAAGATAAAGGTGGTAAACAATATCGTTGGGGCAATTTGTGCCCGGATAAACATCAGAATCCGTGTACACGTAGTAATTCTTTTTTATTACATTAAACAGGTCAATTTGCCAGAGCGCCTTAAATTTCAGGTTTTTCCCCAAAAAGATAACTTTGGCGGGACAGCTTTTGTAATAATCTAGCAATGGCGGATAGGTCGAAAGATTATCCAGTATGATAATGTTTTTGTACCCCGCTTTCCACAACCAATCTACCAGCTCCCGGGTGTAGGTTAAGCGGTTGTAATTATTGATAATAATGGGTAACTCAAAACAATCCTGTGCGCTAAGCTGTTTAGTGTAGAACGCACGTTTGAACCGCCGGCCCCATAAGCGGATTGTACTGCCCCAAAATTTCAGTGTATAGTAGATAAAATCCTTCACGTTATAATTGTCCGGTATAGTACAGAAACCGGCGTTTCAGCCAAATGTACAATTTATAAAGTTTTAAACGGAAAGGAGTTACATTCAGTTCCCAACTGAGTGCTCTTTGCCGGGATTGTTTAGCACTCCACTCAGGATTATTGCTTACACCGCCTAAATCAAAAACCGTAATAATCGTGGAAATATGTTTCGTTTTTTGCTTATAACGTACTATGCACCGGATAAAAAATTCATAATCGGCTGTAATGCTAAGTTCTTCGTTGTATAAACCATACCGTAAAAATAAATCACGTCTGATAAAAGCGGTGGGGTGCCAGATAGTTGAAAGCATCAATTCGTAAACGCCAAAGCTTGAAGGCGAAATAACCGTTTGTGTTTTGTCCTCTCCGGAAAGGATAAGGTTACCATACACTATGGCGGTAGAGTCAAGTTGTGGCAGTATTTTCTCAATTACATCAGGGGCGGCCAGATAATCGCCGCTATTGAGAAACAAGAGGTACTGGCTGGTTGCGGCCTTTATGCCTTTGTTCATAGCGTGGTAAATGCCTGTGTCCGGTTCACTGATTTGGTAATGAATGGCCTCACTGTATAGCTCAAGATACCTGATACTATCATCTGTGCTTCCGCCATCAATCACAATATATTCAAAGCTGCCGCAGCTCTGGTTAATTACACTACGGAGTGTTTTATCTAAGCCTTTGGCGTTATTAAAATTGATAGTAATAATGCTCAGTCGTAACATCCCCCGAACTATTCAGATAAGTAAAATTTAGTAAGGTAAAAATAGCTAAAGAATATGAAGGCGGCGGTATTTTTTCCATAATTTTACGGTATGCATACGATAGAACCGTTTTATAACTGGAGACATCTTTACGTGGCGGCACAAGACCCCGATTCTCCGTTTTACGGCAGGGAATATAGTGAGTTTGAGTACACAAATACAATTTACAATTATTATATCCATCCGCAATGGGACGATATTGGCTCTGAAACGCTTTATATAAAGATCTTATTTGTGGATTATACTGAAAAATACGCTATTATTGAATTGATAGGAGAGTGGAATGACGCTATCAATAACGATATCATGTTACTGAAACGCGATTTTATTGATGAACTGAATTATCATGGCATTAATAAATACATACTGATAGGAGAGAACGTATTGAATTTTCATGATAGTGATGATAGCTATTACGAAGAATGGTTCGATGATAATGGTGAAGATGGTTGGATCGCGCTTATCAATTTCAGGGAACACGTCCTGCGCGAATTTAAAAGGGCCAGAATTGATTACTATTTTATTTACGGTGGCGAACTGGATGATTTTGATTGGCGGAAATTCTCGCCCGGACAAGTGTTTGGCAATGTCAGTAAAGTAATGTCGAAACGGCTGAACTAAATACAGATTACGCATCAGATTTTGAAGGGGGGGGCGTAACAGGATTTCTAATACGTAATTTGGGTTATAAATCTACATTCTGTATTAGGAATTCTGTTACAAGGCAAAATAATTATTCTTCCTCGCTGCGAAGTAAAAGAACGTGTCCAAAGTGTTGTTCCCTTTTTTTACTAACCACATTGCGGAACGTAATGCGCCATACATACACATCCTGTTTGCATTTTTTATTACCCAGTTTGCCGTTCCAGCCCCGGTCGGTGTCATCTGTCTGAAACACGAGTTCGCCCCAGCGATCATAAATTTCAAAGTTATATTCATCCACACCAATAATAGAAGGCATAAACAAGTCGTTAAGGTTATCGTTGTTGGGGGTAAACGTATTCGGAATCCAGAATCTGAATTCAGGAAGTATGATAACTTCTTTTGTTACTGAATCTCGGCAACTAAAACTGTTTCTGACCTTTTGTGTAACATAGTATGTTCCGTATTTCCTGTAGGTATGATAGCTGCTTGCCAGCGGGGTACCGAGACCATCCCCATAATCGTATTCCCAAAATACAACATCGGGAGTAGATTTATCTGTAAAAAGGATCTCTGCATCAAATATGCTTGTAACAGAGGGAGTGGCTACAAAGTCGGCTTTTGGTGTTGGTGAAACTGTAATCGTATTGATCGAAAATTGACTGGTATCAATACATAAACTGCTGGTAATAGCCGTTAAGGTAACGGCGTAAATTCCGGGGGGAGTAAACACTTTAACAGGTTCATAAGCTGTACTGGATTCCCCGTCACTAAACTTCCATACAAATTGCAGAGGTAAATCGCTGCTGCTACCGTTACTGAATGCAATGGTGGCCGGGTCGCAAAGCCGTGTGGGAAAGTTTCTGATTTTAGCCTCGGGTCTACCTATTACCCTGACTGTATCAATAAAGGAATCTATACACGTACTTTGGCGCGCTTTTAACTTTACGGTGTATAAACCCTTCTGATTAAAAATAACATTACTTACAGTTTTGGTAAAAGCGGTAGTAGGCGTGGCGTTTCCTCCAAATGTCCATGTAAAAGTAGCAGCACCATTGTAAACACCCTGAACGGTAAAATTGAAAGCATTCCCCTTCAGGCATTGCTTGTTTTGTGCCGGAAATTTAATATCCAGAACGGGATAAATGGAGAATATTTCTTTAGCTGTATCCGCACAAGGCTTGCCGGGGTTGGCAATTAGCGTTACTTCGTATTTCCCGGTATCCTGATACGTGTAATTAGGATTTGCCAGATTAGAGGTATCGCTATTGATGCCATTTACGCCAAAATCCCATTTAAACGTAGTTCCCCCAACACTTTGGTTGACAAAGTTAACGTCAAAACCACTGCATTTATCTACCTGGGGTTTAATGATACTTAATACCGTAACACTGCAGGTTACTACATTAAACTGAAAGTCACGGTAGTGCGTACCAATCAATTGTCCGTTTCTGTACTCACTCACACAAACACTTACTACCCATTGTCCAACAGTAGTAGGTTTGCCATTCATAAAACCGGTAAAAGGGTTAACAGTAATAGAGGGGTTAGAGGCGATAGGATAACTGCCGGTAAAAGAAGATGTAAAAACAACCGGTGGAAAGGGTGGTGGTGGGGCTTCGGACGGGCAAACCAAAGGCGGAGAGGGGCAGGTAGTGTTTGGCTGGCTTGGCGGCGCGGAACTGCCAATACTGGGGCAACAGCCATCTAATCCATTAAATGGTGCGCACAAAGAATAAACTAACTGGTCACCATCCGGATCTGTGGCGGAGTGATCAAATGCGATGTTTAATCCCTGACAAATAAAAATAGGCGGGAATTTTTTAAAGCGCGGAGAACTATTGTTAAACACCTCATCATTACCATTGATGTGAGCATAGTATGTAGAACCTGTTGCTCCCGGAGTTACAATGTTCAATATGGTGTTATTCCGGCAGCAACGCTGATAAATAATATCGTATCCGCCAGCAACAGGCGGCAGGTTAAGCGTATAAGTATAAACCCCTTCTTCTACGCAAACAGAGTTGGGCGTAATGATACAGGGATTGTTGATACTTGGTGGAATGTTGGTGATTACAGGCGCGCCTATGTCATACCGCCCAATCAGAATATTTCCATTACTCTGATAAACGGTTATGTAAGCCGGAATAGTAGGGCCGTTTGGATTAAAAACGCCATCAAATGGAGGCACGCCATTATAACAGTCACGGTAAACTTTTAATGTAATTCTGTAATCGTTGCCACTGAGTTTATCGTAGATCATTTCACCGCCAACAATATGGGTGGCAGTAATGGTTCTGCACATAAAAAACCAAACCAAAAGGTATAAGTAGCGTTTACTCAACTTAAAACTTAAAGATAAGGAAAAAGTGAATCGGAGACTGTTAAAACACGCATATAAAAAGAATGTCCAGATGGCGTTTCGTGTAATTTTTAACAAAGTTAAAGCACCATTTATCGGTGTTGTGTTTCGCTACGGGGGTATTAGTTTGTATATTTGAATATAACTATGCGTTACATTTTATTATTTTTTTTCTGCGCTGGACTATTTCTGTCTTTTAACGCCCAGCTATCTGTAGGACGTGATACATTTAGTGTTTATGAAAACGGAAAATTACTTAAAATGCCACTGGCAGGGGGACTAAATTTTTGTAATTTTTCAAATATAGATCTGGATCTTGACGGGAAAAACGATGTGGTAGCCTATGATAAAACAACGAATAACGCCTATGGCCGTTTCCGTTGTTTTCTGAAGCGTGGAACGGCCGGACAGATCGTTTACGAAAGCGCCCCTGAATTAAATTATCGTTTTCCGAAAGTGGATAACTGGGCCATTCTGAAAGACTATAATGGCGACGGAAAGCAGGATATTTTCGCATCGTACTTTGGAGGCGTTCAGGTGTACAAGAATATTTCCACGCCTCAGGCAGGATTAACATTTTCACTGGTAAATGTACAACTACAAAGTGTTTATAATCCACCTAACCCAAATTCAAAAGCGAATTTACTGGTAAGTTCTGTTTCTATTCCGGCTATTGCCGACATTGATGGAGACGGAGATCAGGATGTGCTTACGTTTTCCCAAAACGGGATAATGATTGAGTATCATCAGAATCAAAGTAAGGAACTTTACGGACATTCCGATAGTCTGGTGTACCATTTGGTAAACAGTTGCTGGGGCCGTATCAGCGAAAATAATTGTGTAATGCAGTTTGATCAGTGTCCGGCCAAGTCGCCTGGTCAAGCGATGGAACCATTAAACAAAACGTTACATGCTGGCTCATGCCTGATGTGTTTTGATCGTAATAACGACGGCGATCAGGATTTGATTCTTGGTGATATTAGCTGTAACAGTATTATTTATGCTGAAAATACAGGGAGCAATGCCAGCGCTCATTTAACGGATACCACGCGGATGTTCCCCAATTATCCGAGTAAAAACAATACGCAACGAATACGGTTTAACACGTTCCCCTGCGCTTACAGTCTGGATGTGGATGGCGATAACCTCAAAGATCTGATTGCAGCACCAAATACGAATGGGATCAATTTTAAAAGTGTATGGTATTACCGTAACAACGGAACACTTTCGAATCCTGATTTTCAGTTTGTGAAAGATAATTTGTTTCAGGATGAAATGATAGATCTGGGTCAGGGCGTAAATCCCACCTATATTGATTACGATAACGATGGACGTAAAGATTTACTGATCGGAAATAACGGGTATTATCTTACCAATGGCACCAAAGCGCAATTGGCCCTGTACCGTAATATTGGTACACTTTCGCAGCCTGTTTTTTCATTGGTTACCAGAGATTATGCCGGATTAAGTGTAAAAAATCACCTGACTATTTCGCCTACTACCGGTGATGTGGATGGCGACGGAGATGTCGATATTTTATATTGTGATAATTATGGTACCCTGCATTGGGTCGAAAATACAGCTGGTGCCGGAGCTACCTGCAATTTTTCTATCATAAAAATTAACCCTTTTAACCTGACAACATTTTCCAGTGAGGGATATCCGCAATTAATAGATATGGATATGGATGGTAAACTGGATGTGATGATAGGTATGCGGAATGGAAATATTGCCTATTACCGTAATACAGGTACTATTACAGCACCCTCATTTTCGCTGGTTACCAATACATTTGGTGGCATTGATATAGAAGGCTCCGTTCTTAAATACCTTAACGAAGGTTACGCCGCTCCGTTTTTTTACCGCGAGAACGGACAGTTAAAGTTATTGCTTGGAAATGTGGAAGGGCGTTTATTTCATTACACGGTGTCATCAAACCTTTCTGCTGTGACATTACTAGCTTCTGATCTTAACGGGATTAATGAAGGAGAGCAGGCAACACCATTGTACGAAGACATTGATGGAGATGGGAAAAGGGATTTGGTGCTCGGGAATTTTTCAGGAGGCATCAGTTACTTTTCTTCAAAAAAATCGGTTATCGGCCTTAATGAACTAATGCTAAGTTCCGGTCAGTTTTCAAACATCTTCCCTAATCCTTCCAACGGTGTATTAGTTGTTACGGTGCCTGAAGAATTATCGGGGAAAGCCTATGCAGAGTTATTGAACCCTTTAGGGCAGATAATGGCAGTTTATGAGCTTCCTGATAGAACAACAGAAATTGATCTTGGTAGTAATTCTGCCGGTTTGTATTTGCTAAACGTAAAGGCTGCTTTATCGGGGCAGTTATACCAACAAACGCATAAAGTGATTTTACAAAAGTGAGGTTTAAAATAGCTGGTATATTTTCAGGAATTGTTTTATTACTTTTTCTGTCATGCAGAAAAGACAAGGGGCGTGTATCGGAAGGGGATTATCCTCCGGATATAAGCCGTATTATCATTAACCGCTGCGCGACATCGGGTTGCCATAATGCGGTAAGTTATGAAGCCGCTGGTGGATTAAATCTAAGTTCGTGGTCGGCCATGTTTCAGGGCAGTAAAAGCGGGGCAGTAGTTATTCCATATCAGTCAAAATTTTCGACCCTGTTTACATTTTGTAACATATATCCCGATTTGGGGAGTACCAATGTCCCCACCATGCCACTTAATCGTGAACCATTATCCCGATCGGAACTAGAACTATTAAAAAACTGGATAGATCATGGAGCGCCTGATGTAAATGGGGAGGTTAAATTTTCGGGTCCCGCTAACCGGCGTAAGTTATACGCGGTTAATCAGGGATGCGATGTGGTAACGGTTATAGATGCATCAACCCGTTTGCCCATGCGTTACATAGAGGTTGGAAATAACCCATCGGTGATTGAATCGCCGCACTCCATAAAAGTATCGCCCGATGGTCAATATTGGTATGTCGTATTCCTTAATAATTCCATCATACAAAAATTTCGTTGCAGCGATGATGCGTTGGTAGGGCAATCGAACCTGTTTATGCCGGGGCAGCCGGCCAATACCATTAATAAGGACTGGAATACGTTTATTATAACCAGTGATGGAAAAAAAGCGTTTTGTGTATCGTACAACGCTAATGGACAAGTTGCTGTTGTCGATCTTGAGCAGTTAAAGTGTATAAGAGTGCAAGGCGGATTTTCTGTGCCGCACGGTATTTGTTTAAATGCAGCCGAAGATAAAGTTTACGTTACCAGACAGATTGGGAACTATATTTATGCCAGCGATACGGCCTTTTCTAATCCTTTAACCCTTTCACTTGAAAATGGTGTACCACCTAATCCAACTCCCAAACTAGACGCACATGAGATTTTACTGGCGCCGAACCAGCAGGATCTTTTAATTACCTGTCAGAAATCTAACGAACTACGGGTGTTTAGTATTGCACAGAATTCGGTGACTCAGGTTGTTCCTCTGGCCATTTATCCTCAGGAAATGGTAACCTATCAAAATAAAGTGTACATCTCTTGCCCTTACGATTCAGCTACCGTTGCTGGTGCACATGGATTGTTGCAACGGGTAGATCTGTCAACCTACGCTGTTGAAACGGCAAAAGCCGGTTTTCAGCCACATGGTTTTGCCATCGAACCAGCTGCTAATCTGGTGTATGTGGTAAGCCGTAATCTGCTGGTTCAGGGCCCCGCGCCGCATCATAGCAGTATATGTGGTGGGCGAAATGGCTTTTTAAGCTTTATCGATATAGGCACTTTTACCGAGCAAAAACGACGGGTTGAATTGTCGGTTGATCCTTATTATATATATTTGCGTCCCTGATGGAAGTAAACGATATACTTAAATTGCAACCCATTTTATTATTCGACGGAGAATGTGGATTTTGCAACCTTAGCATACAGTTTTATTTAAAACGGGAACGGAAAAAAGCGCTGAAATTCGCCTCTCTTCAATCGGAAACGGGAAAAAGTCTGTTGAATTATTTTGAGATTGATCCCGCGAAAATGGATAGTCTTGTGTTGATTCGCAATAATCAGGCTTTTGTAAAAACCTGCGCGATATTGAGGATTACAACCTACATGAAAGGAATATGGCCTGTGATGGCGGTGTTTATTGTGTTTCCGCCATTTATGCGTAACTGGGTGTACGATTGGATTGCGAAACGGCGAATGAAATGGTTTGGACGAGTGGAGCATTGCGCGTTATTAAAACAGGAAGACAAGCAACGTTTTTTAGACCTCTAATTTTAATCATAGTATTATGACACATAAAAATTTTAAAAACATAGATAAGGTAACGTATGGCCGCGGTGCTTTTGCGCAATTAGGTGAAACGGTTGCTCCTGTAAGGACTGAAAACAACAATTATTTTGTATATGTAGTAGATCAGTATTTTAAAGATAAACCTCTTAATCAGAAATTGCAGAATCTGCCGGAGGATTTGGTTTATTATATAGATGTAGATCCACATGAACCGACCACAGAACAAATTGATACCCTGCGGGATGAGATATTAGCGAAAAAGGGATTGCCAAGTGGTGTAATAGGCATTGGAGGAGGTAGCATTATGGATATAGCCAAGGCACTTTCCCTCATGCTAACCAATGAAGGATCTTCTACCTTGTACCAGGGGTTGAATCTGATTAAAAAACCAGGCATTTACCACTTGGGAGTTCCAACCATTAGTGGAACTGGTGCAGAGGTAAGTATGACAGCGGTATTAACCGGGCCTGAAAAGAAATTGGGTTTAAAATGCGACTGGACAGTGTTTAATCAGGTAATACTGGATCCGGAACTGATTGCTTCTGTTCCGCGCGACTGGTGGTTTTATACCGGTATGGATACGTATATTCACTGCATTGAGTCCGAATCAGGCATACGTAATAACGCGTTTAGTCTGGCTTACGGAGAACAGGCATTAAAATTATGCCGCGAAGTTTATCTGGGATCGTCTTCGGGTCAAACGCCTGAGAATGATGATAAGCTGATGGTGGCCTCTTTAATGGGTGGATTGAGTTTAACATACAGCGAAGTGGGTGTGTGTCATGCCCTTAGCTACGGCCTGTCAAAAATACATGGAACCCGCCATTGTTACGCTAATTGTGTAATTTTTCAGCATTTGGGCGATATATACAAAAAAGGACACAGCGAGTTTATGGAAATGCTGGAGACGCATAAAATTGAATTACCTCAAAACCTTAGTAAAGACTGGAATGAGGACACCATTACCAAAATGGCAACAGTGAGTTACAATCTGCCTTTTATGTGGAATCATGCCTTTGGCGATAATTATAAAGAAATTGCCACACTGGATTATATCAAAGGTTTGTTCAGACGATTGTAACAAGCATTCCGGAAAAGAATCCTGATGAAAGTTGGACGAAACGAATTTAAACAGATAGAGCAGGGAAAGATTAGCCCAATACATGTATTTTTTTGAGCAGATTTGTTTTTCCGCTCATGCTTAGTTCCAGTTTAGCACCATCTATAATGACGTTATTTTTGTGTATATAGTCCATCCGACTAATGTTAACGATAGTGCTGTGATTGATTCTTACAAATCTGGTGTCAAGTTTAAATTCGAGAGAGCGGAGTGTGTAACAGGTTTCTATAACTTGCTCATTGTTCATGAAAATTAGGGTTCTTTCACCGTGTTTAATGTACAATACATCATCTAACCTGATACGTTTAAAATCTTTTTTGTCTTTTACAAATAGAATCCTGTATTTATGAAGCAGCGACATACTTATTAATTTAATAAAGTTTTTTGTTGTTATTCCCCTGAAACTAATTGCCCCCCAGTTATGCTTAGAGAGTGCTTTTTTCTGAAGAGCGTATAGTTTGTGTATTTAGCGACGATGTTGTTCAGGGGGATCTTTCCTTTGTCAGAGAGGTGATTCCTATCTCTAGTCAGAATGAACAAACATAAATCATCGTTAATACATGCATCGCAAAATTAATAGAGACAACTCGCCCTTTTTTAGGTGGTAACATCTATTTTTTTAATAAAATAACTATTTAACTATACGTAAATTGTATTTTTCAACAGAAATATGATTTGCAAGTAAAGAAGGATGTTCTAATTTAGTTAAGGTAAACGCTGAATGGCTTAATATTATAATGAATGGAAGAAGAAATAAGTATCATTTTGGCTGATGATCATCCTATATTCAGGTTGGGATTGGCAAATATTATTAACAGCACTCCCGGATTAAATCTTTTAGCCGAAGCTAACAATGGTCAGGAAGCATTGAGGTGGTGTGAAGTATTGAAGCCCCGTTTGCTTATTCTGGATCTGGAAATGCCTGAAAAGAATGGATTGTATGTTTGTAAACAAATAAAGCAAAACAAAGCCTTGCAAACCAAAATACTGGTCTTAACGTTCTATAACGATAAATCATTATTTAATGAAGTAAAAACGTTGGGGGCTGATGGCTTTTTATTAAAGGAAGATACATTTGATAATATTACCACGGTTATAGATCGTATTGTCAGGAAGAACCAGTTTTATTTTGAAGACGTTGTCATGACTAAGCTACGCGAGGCAGGAAGAACGGGTTTTCATACCGATGATGCATTGTTGAAGCGTCTGACAACACTGACGAAAAGTGAGATTGCTATTTTGAAACTAATCGCTAATTCGATGACTAACAAGGAGATTGCCGAAAGTTTATTTGTTTCTGTTAAGACTGTGGAAAACCATCGCCATAACATTGTACGGAAATTAAACATAGCATTAGGAAAAAATAGTTTGTTGAAGTTTGGCCTTGAGAACGCTACCTTAATTAAAAATTTATAATAGCAATAATGCACTGATATATGAATGGAAAGGGAAAATATACAATGCTGGAAAGGTCTATTTTGATGTTTTTTCTGTTATTTGGTAATCTGTCGTTCAAAGGATTTGGGCAAGAAGAGATTGGTATTATAAACGCGCCGTTGCAATTTGAGGATTCAATCAGACTGAACGAATTGGAAGAGCAGCTAAGACTGTTTTCTGTTACTGGAGAAAGTCAAGATTCATTTCTCCTTGTTTTACAAAAATATAAACAGATTGCGTTCAAAAGCAGATGTGTAAAACCAATAACAGCGTATTACAAAATGAAAGGATATAGTTTTCATTTTAGTTCGGCCTTTGATTCAGCGATGTGGTATTTCAATAAAGGTATTGAAATTTCTGAAAAGTTAAATTACCGATTCGGCATTGTAAAATGTAATTCGGGTCTGGCTATTTGCGAGTACATTAAGGGAAATTATAACAGAACGATTGGTATAGATCTTGAAAATTTAGAGTATTTTAAAGAGAATCTGGATTATACTAATATGGCAATTACCTGTGGTAATCTTGGTATCAGCTACAGTGATTTTCAACTTCCTGATAAGGCTTTAATGTATGAGTTACTGGCTTTGAAATATGCCGAATGGGGGCATGACTCTTTGATTATAGCGTCAATTTATGATCAGTTGGGAAGAAGTTATACGTCGTTACGGGATTACAACAGAGCGAATTATTACCTGACTTTATGTGAAAAAATGAGTTTAAATACTAACAATAGATCTTCTTTGGCGGGAGTGTATTATTCTTTTGCAAATCTTTATTCCGCAAAAGGCGACTATAATAAAGCTATTGAATTAAATGGCAAAGCGATGCTTCTTTTTGAAGACATGGAAGAGTTGTTTGAGCAGGTACTTTGTTATTTGCAATTAGCCTCTGTTGAACTACGGTTAAACCACCGGCAGGCCGCGTTTAAAAACATACTTAAGTCAGAAGAACTAAGTATATCTATAAAGGATAGCATCACCTTAATGAATACCTATAAATTAAAATACGAGTACTTTAAGAAATATGGCGATGAAAAATCGGCATTAAAGGCTTTTGAAGACTACTCCTATATAAAAGATATTTTTTATATGGTAAATAACAAACGGAATTATGGGTCGTATGTTCTTGAGGGAGAAATGAAGGCAAGAACCCAAAAATTAGTGGAGAAGAATTTAAGAAACGAGCTGGAAATAGTAAAAGGTGAAAAAGAGATTGGAATGGCAGCGGCTAAAGTGAAGCGATTGTATTTTACGGTGGCACTTACTTTTCTCTCAATGTTATTGATAATAATTATTTTCCTGTTCATTTTTAAAAGTAAAAGAAACCGACTGGTCAGAGACCACTTAATGGAAATGGTTCAGGTTCAGGAGAATGAACGCAATAGAATTTCGAAATACCTGCATGATAATGTTGGGCATTATCTGGTATTACTCAGATCTAAAGGATAAAAAAATGATAGACGAGGTCATTCAGCAGATACGATATATCAGTTTAAATTTATATCCTTTCCTGATTGCTAAAGTGGGATTAAAAAACGCCTTGGTAGAGCTTGTCGATAAGAGTTTTAAAAAAGAAAAATATTTTTATAGTTATTATATCTCAGATGATATTGATGCCATCCAAAAAGACAAAGCTGTGGATTTGTATAGAATTATGCAGGAACTTTTTTCTAATATCATAAAGCACGCTGGTGCATCTGAAATTAATATAGAAATTGTAAAAGAAGTACGATATTATTGTGTAAAGGTGAGTGATAATGGGCGGGGCTTTAATTATCAACAGGAACGGACAAAAAATACCTTGGGCCTCACATCCATTATTGAACGCGTGAAATCTCTAAAAGGGAGTGTCGATTTCCGATCGGGAAAGGAAGGAACTCAGGTCTCAATCCGGTTTTAGCAGAGAATTTGTCTGGGTTAGTAAATAGAAGAATCTCTTTTATCCTGAATTAAAAGGAAACTGACCGTCTTTTACTGTTGGTGATTATTTTGTAATTCTATAGGGCTTAGTGCAAATTTTAATGAGAGGACTTCGTGTAAAATTACGTTACGATCTCTGAGTTACGGTTTGAACTCAGATTTTAATAAATACAATAGTACTTTGTTTAACTCTTGTGTTTTAGTTCCGGGTAGCGAAAAAAAGGCTTTATCAAATTTTTCTACGGCAACCACCGCTTTTTTAACCAGCTCTTTTCCGGTTTTAGTAAGCACTACGGTTTTAGCCCTTGAGTCGGTTACATGTTCCTGACGTTGCACAAAGCCTTTTTGCTGAAGGGTCCTTAAAACGGTGGAGGTAGTCATAGGATCAATTTTAGTATGTCCCGATAGAATAATTTGTGTCGCTTCTTGTTTATTCAGCGTTAGCCAATGAATACTGGTCATTAAAACAAATTGTGAATGGGTCAGGTTAAAAGGTTCCAGTGTTTTCCGGATCTCCCGTTGCCATAAATTGGTCACCTGCCATAACAGGAAACCTGAACTGTCTTCTGCTTTATCAACACTGAATGTATTGTCCTTCTGATCCATTTTACCGCATTTTAGAGGCAATTAAGGTAAAGTCATTTTCGGTAATTTCAAAGAACCCGAAACGGAATGGATAACCCCAGTGCTTTTTATCGGTAATGAATTCAAGTTCCGGGATTAAAGGCAGAATAGAACAGGCTTTACTGTCATTAAAATTTATATTTCTCCTGAAAGGTACAAATGTCTCTGTCATTCGGAACGGATAAATTAGTTCATCTTCTACTTTTCCCAAAGCAGTAAACGACTGGCATTTTTCGGTTCCGTTCATACTCAGTTTTGGGGAGTAAATCAATAAATAGTCATCTTTTCGCATACGCTTTAAAGGCGCCGCTTTTCCATGACAAACCTGTATAAAACCACCATTTACACCTCGCAGAGCGTGATCAAGGGACACCACAGCTACCCAGTAACGCGTAAGCTTCATAATTTAGACGCTGCTTTTATTTGTTCCTGCATATCGTTTGGCAAGGCATCTGCTATTTTTTGAGCAACTAATTTACGCCATAGAAAGGCTAAAGGGCCTTTTAATTTCATAGTGGTAGTAATTTTTAAGCCGTCTTTTGTTTCTTCGAGCAGGTGTTCGCCATACATTTTGGCTAATGGAAAAGAGGTTAAGTCTGTAAAGTTTTTGTTTTCTACAGCTTCCTCTATTTTCAATGTAAGTTTGGGCCCTCCCTCTGGTTGAAATATAAAGTGATTGCCTTTTTTAAATTTGCCATCCAATTTAGCAAAAGCAACCCCTTTGTCCCAGACAGGCCAGTTGTTTACGTCCGAAAACAGTTTCCACATTTGTTCCTTACTAACTTCTTTCGTTACAATAGAATACGATCTTGACCACATAGTTTTTAGTTTTATAATTAATAAGTGCAAATATAATAAGTACACTTATTATATGCAAATTTTATTTTTGCTTTTGTAGTAGAGCCGTGTTTATTTGTCTTTCATCAGTTTTAGTAAATTTTCCAGATAATCAATCTGAACTTCCTGTATTTCCAGAAGTTTTTTGTTTTGATGAACCAGTAAATGATCCATTTTTTCGCTGAGTAGTTTTATCTCCAGTTCAGCCTTCAGATTTATTTTATAGTCCTGCTCGGCCCGCTGACGATCTTTTTGTTCTTTTCTGTTCTGACTCATCATGATAATGGGAGCTTGTATGGCAGCAAGGCAGGAGAGAATAAGATTTAACAATATAAACGGGTAAGGGTCAAACGCTTTATTGGTAAGTACCCAAACATTGACAAACATCCATATTAAAAGAAAGGAGAAGAACGTGATGATAAATGCCCAACTGCCTCCGAATTCGGCGATCTTGTCGGCCAGTTTTTGACCAGTACTCAGGGTGGACTCTATACCAGGCTCAATGTTTTCCGAGAGAATAGAGTTTTCCTTTATAGTACGCATCACGCCCTGATCAATTAAGGCGGTCTCTCCTTTTTCCTGTTCAATTAGTTGGGTTAAATACAGGCGTCGGTATTTGTTTAACTCATCAATAGACATGCAATCCGAAGCTGTAAAATCGGGGAAATCGGATTGGATGAGATTGAAAATTTCGGTTCTTATTTCGTGGCCTTTCACGGCTTCTGATTCTTTTATTTCAGTTTTGGATATGTGACTAATTGCCATTGTTGACTTTTTTGTGACAAAAATTGCGGGTACGCCTTAACGTATTTCTTGTAAAAGTATGTAAATAAAATAAAGCTTTTCGTAAATTTAAGATGAGATTACGCAGTGTAATGTTTTGTCACCTGATGCATACAGAGAACGTATAAAGCAAAATGTGTAAAGAATCGTTATGGTAAAATTTAAACAAGCAGTAGTAAAGATTCTGGCAGTTGTATTCGTCATTTCCTGTTCGGGCAAACAACAATCGGAAGAAAATACAGCGGACGTATTGCATCATGATACAGTTGTGATTTGGAAGGGAGCAGAGAAGTACTTTGATTCCTGTCAGGTGAAAGGAACGGTGATAATATACGATAATCCGTCCCGGAAATGGATCGTATCGGATACTATTTCAATACATGAGGAATCGCTGCCGGCATCTACGTTTAAAATCATTAATCTTTTAATTGCATTGGAAACAAAAACAATTGCCGATGAAACGGAAATTGTAAAATGGGTAGGAAGTACGGATACCGTTAAATATGGTTACCGCCCCGAAATATATCATGATATAAGCGTAGAAGAAGCATTCAACGTTTCCGCTGGTTGGGCGTTTGTTGAGTTAGCAAAGCGCATAGGAAAGGAACGTTATAAGGATTATCTTTCCCGTTGTAGTTATGGAAATCGTAATCTTTCGCAAACGGACGCGGATTTCTGGAATTTTGGAGCGTTTGGCATTTCGCCTTTAAATCAGGTAATGTTTTTAAAGGCATTGTATGAAGAAAAATTACCGTTTTCGAAACGGAACATGGCAATTGTAAAACGGGTAATGTTAGCGGAGCAAACACCAGAATATAGTATCAGTGCAAAAACAGGATGGACAAGGGAAAACAACCGGAATACAGGTTGGTGGGTTGGTTTTGTAGAAACCCCAACAGGCGTGTATTTTTTTGCTACCCGCTTGTTACAAGACCGTAAACTGAACCGTGACGATTTTGGATCTTGCCGTAAAACGATTACCCGGCGTGTTTTTGAATCGTTGAACATACTTAAGCCTGAGGTAATCAGGTAGAAACGATGGCGTTTGGTTTTGCCAGGTTAAATGGTGTCAAATGTGAGAATCTGCAAAAAAACGTATCTTTGCCCGATGCCTTCTATTGGTTCAATACAATTACCCGATTTTCCGTTATTACTGGCTCCTATGGAGGATGTGAGCGATCCGCCTTTCCGTTATGTTTGTAAACAATACGGCGCCGATTTAATGTACACTGAATTTATAAGTAGCGAAGGGCTTATCCGCGACGCTATTAAAAGTCGTAAAAAACTGGACATTTTTGAGTACGAACGTCCTATAGGAATACAGATTTTTGGAGGTGATGAAGAGGCGATGGCTATGTCGGCTAAAATTGTAGATGTCACCAATCCCGATCTGGTAGATATTAATTTTGGGTGTCCTGTAAAAAAAGTGGTCTGTAAAGGCGCGGGAGCAGGTGTATTAAAAGATGTGGATCTGATGATTCGACTCACCAAAGCGGTCATCAGAAGTACTTCTAAACCGGTTACGGTGAAAACCCGTTTGGGCTGGGATGAAAGTATGATAAACATTATGGAGGTGGCTGAACGGCTTCAGGATGTTGGCGTAGCCGCGCTAACCATACATGGACGTACCCGTGCGCAAATGTACAAGGGTACTGCCAACTGGAACTATATTGCAGAGGTAAAAAATAATCCCCGAATTAAAATCCCCGTTTTTGGCAATGGCGATGTGGACTCTCCGGAGCGCGCGCTGGAGTACAAAAACAAGTATGGAGTGGACGGCATAATGATAGGCCGGGCTGCTATTGGCTACCCCTGGATTTTTAATGAAATAAAGCATTATTTTGCCACCGGTACGCATCTGCCTAAGCCGGATATGGCTAACCGGGTGGATGTGTGTAAAACCCATTTACAGAAATCGGTAGAATGGAAGGGAGAAGTGTTGGGGATTCTGGAAATGCGTAATCATTACGCTAACTATTTTAAGGGCATTCCAAATTTTAAGGACACCCGCATCAAATTGGTAACACTGAATAAACTGAGTGAATTGGTAGAAGTATTAGATGCCTGCAAAGAGCAATCGTTTGAACTGCCGGTTTAGAGCCTATTTATTGTTTAATTAAACGTGAAATGTTGTTTGCCAGAACAACATTTTTATAAAACCTGTGATATTTAGATGACCTGAACGAATAATGCCTTTAAAAGACGTTTCATGCAAAAGGAAGAGGTGTTTTTATCGGTAATAGAGTCCCATAAAGGCATTTTGTATAAGGTGGTAAACGCCTATTGTAAGGATGAGGAAAATCGTAAGGATTTGATTCAGGAAATTATTTTTCAGCTATGGAAATCGTTTGATCGTTACAATAATCAGTATAAATACTCTACGTGGATTTACCGTATTGCTCTGAATGTATCCATTTCATTTTATCGTCGCGAGTCAGTTCGGCAACCTGTAACCAGCTTTTATAATGAGCAAGTACTTCAGGTAACGGAAGAAGGACAGCATAGCGAAAAAGATGAGCATTTGCAACAGCTTCATCAGTTTATAGCCGAACTCCGGGATATGGACCGCGCGCTGATGTTACTTTATCTGGAAGAGAAGAGTTATAAAGAGATGGCTGAAATTACCGGCCTGTCCGAAACCAATATAGGCACCCGTATTGGCAGAATTAAAATGGTGCTGAAGCAGAAATTTTCTAAAACGCAGTAAATGTAAAATGGAAACAATTGATGTCATCAATTTATGGAAACGTCAGAATGCGCTGATGGAAAAACAATTGGTTGTTAATAAACGATTACTGAATGAAATGATTCGCTATAGGACCAGTTCGTCCTTAAGAGGAGTTCGTCTTATCCGTTGGATAGGTATTTTTGCCGGCGTTTTATGGTGTTTGGTGTTTGGGTTTATTGCTATTGTTTCGTGGCTCGAAGGAAACATCTTTTTTTCAGCTTCCGTATCTGTTAATGTTATTGTAACGGCTACAGCCACAGGATTGTACATATATCATTTAAGATTACTGGATGCGGTAGATGTATCGGAAACAATAGTGGAAGCGCAACAGAAACTGATTAAATTAAAGGAATCGAATCTGAAGACGTTGGGTTTGCTCTGGTTACAACTGCCCGTTTTCTCAACCTGGTATATGAGTACAGAATGGATGGAACAGTCGCCTCTTACTTTTTGGGGAATTCAGGTTCCTGTTGTGCTTTTACAGGCGTTTATCGGTTTCTGGCTGTACCGTAATCTGAATTACCGGAATCATGATAAAAAATGGTTCCGCTGGTTTGTGAGTAAAGGTGAATTTGCCAGTATTGAAAAAGCCATTACTTTTATGAAAGCGACAGAAGGAGAGGGAGATGAGTGAAAACGTGGGTACGTGGACAATAATGGTTAATGCTATAAAATACAATACAACATGAAGTATAGTTTATGGGTAATGGTTATGATGGTCAGCCTTACGGTAGCTGCGCAAAAAAGCAATCAGGTAAAATGGATAGTGGGTACATGGAAACTGAAGTTGGAGCATGGTGAAGTAGTAGAGCAGTGGCGGATGTTAAATGATAGCACACTGGCAGGAAGAAGTTTTTTTGTAACTGGAACTAAGGATACTATTCCCCAGGAAACGATAGAATTGGTATTCAGGAAGGGTGAGTGGTGGTTTATACCAAGGGTTGCTAAACAGAACAATAATCAACCCGTGCCGTTTAAAGTGATACTCTTAAAAGGGAACGAATTTATAAGTGTGAACCCAAAACATGATTTTCCGCAACGTATTGCCTACAGGCGTGTAGGCGCTGTTTTATATGCCAGTATTGAAGGGGATAAAAAAGGAATTTATACCAAGCAGAATTTCGATTTTACACTGGAGTGATTTTCATTTTTTTTATAACTGTTTAAACCTACTGAGTAATAAAATACCAACCATCAGGCGAACATTCTTTTTTTAGCAGTTTTTTACTCTTTTACCTCTATTTTTCTCGAAAATGGGATAGTATGTTGCCCGCTAAGTATTAAGGTTTTGTTGGTTTTGTTTACAGAGCTGATGTAGCTTGTGTTTATCAGATACGATTTGTGCACCCGTTGGAACAATTGTTTGCTTAATTCTTCCTCAAATAATCCCAGATTCTTAGTTTGCATGTATTTATTCCCGTTTCTTAAATACACACAAGAGTACCTTCCGTCGGCCTGAATAAACAGCACTTCTTTCTGCTCAAAATACCGGATATCGCCTTTGTCAAAAATGCTTATCCGTGGCAGATGTTTTTCGATAGTATCCTGAGTAAGAGCAGTTCTTAATTTTTTTACGCATGTCGTTACCTCGTCCATGTCCACGGGTTTCAGAATGTAATCAAAAGCGCCATGCTTTATGGCATCAATGGCATACTCTCTGAAAGCGGTAACGAATACCACTTTTGCTTTATTACCCGGGTCAAGTTTATGCATAAGATCAAACCCACTTTCGCCTTTCATTTCAATGTCGAGAAAAACAACATCAGGTTGCAGTTTTTTGATCAGATGGGCCGCTTCATCTGTGTTATCAGAGAACCCTACTGTATTAACACCTTCACAGTATTCACTGAGTAATGTGTGCAAAAGCATGCGGGATTTGGCTTCATCGTCAATAATAATCGCGTTCAGTATCTTTTCCATTTTTATAGGGTATGTAAAATTCAATGCGTGTACCTTGTTTGTTAGAATGGGTTAAATCTGTAATTTTCAGGTATGGGTTCAGTTTGTAGTATTTGCTCAGAAAGATAATCCGTTCAGTTGTGATTTGTATGCCATACGATTTTCGGGTAGTAGTTTCTTTTTTTAAAGCTTTAGAAGTTTCTATTCCTATGCCATTATCTTCAATCACACATAGTAAATTATTTTGTGTAAAATTAAGATGTATGCATATAAGTCCTCTGTTTTCATAGGTGTTGTTCACAAAGGCATACCGTATGCAGTTTTCTACAAATGGCTGTATAAGCATAGGTGGAATAATGATTTTAGCAGAGTCAATCAGGGGATCAATTTTTATCTCATAATCAAACAGATTATTTCGGTTTTGTTCAAGTATAAGATAGTATTTGAGTGCCTCCAGATCATCGGTAATACTTACCATTTTTTGATTGGAATTGTTTAGGTTTTGCCGCATCAGTTTCGAGAAATTAATAAGTGTTTTTGATGCGTTTTTTTTATCTTCAATTAAAATGTCACTGTTTATGGAGTTTAGGATGTTAAATACAAAATGGGGATTTATTTGTGCCACCATGGCTTTCTGGTTAATCAGATTAAAATTAATCCTGCTTCTTAATAGTTTGAGGCGTACGTTTATGGTAGCGAAGAGAATGCCAAGCGTGAGCAATGTTACTACTATAATAAACCAGGTTGTTTTATAAAACGGTGGCTGAATCACAAATGTAAAACTGGTGGTGTACCGGCTGGGAATAAAATTGTCACTTACCGCTTTAATTTCTAAGCGGTAAGTGCCGGCGGGTAATTGCGCAAAAGTAAGGTATCTGGAATGGGTTTGTTTCCATTGTTCATCTATGCCTTTTAAACGGTATAAATAATTGACCCTGCCGGCCATCTTCATTGACACGGCAAAATAATTTACCTCAATGTGCGAATTGGACGGAAGGGCCTTAGAGATAGTCAGAGTATCAGATAAATAGTATTCTTGTTTCCCGTTAATAGAAATGGAACTGATATAGGTTTTGGGCTCGTATGGTTTTCTGGCATCAGGAGATTCGGTTACCTTTAATTTTCCTATTCCTTTGGAGTGCAGAACCCATAAGAACCCATCGAACCAGACTATTTTTCTGGCATCTAATGTCGAAAATTCGTAGGAGGCGATAATGTCTTTTACTTTTAGTTGAGGTTCACTCAGGTCAACCGAGCAAATGCCTGAATAGGAGGCCATGTATAGCTTATCTTTTACAAGTTCCAGATCCTCGATGTTATTACTGGGTAAGCCATTTTGTGTGGTCAGGTATTGTGTTCTGTTTTCAGATAACACATATAATCCACTACCAACAGTGGCAATGTAAAGTTTATGTTTATAAGATACAATGTCTTTTACATAAAGGCGTTCGTTGGTAGAATCAGGGAGGAGCGGGATACTTTTAGTTTCAAAACTGGTTTGTTCGTCGTTTAGTAACGCGTCTAGTGCATTAATGCGGAAAATCCCGAAATTAGTGCCATAAACCAACTGAGAATCATTAGTTATAGTGAGCGCGTTTATTCGTCCTTTAATGCATTTATGCTCCGCTACTTTTCCGTTTTGGATATTCAGAGAAAAAATGACTCCATGCCCCCCAGATAAAAAGTAATTTTTATAAATAGTAAAACAGGTTAAGTTAAAATCATGTAATTTGAGTAGTTTGCCTTTTTCGTAACTGAAACAACCAGATGCTCCATAGTAAATGCATTTTCCTTTATATCTGATTAAGCTCAATCCTTTAAGAAGGGTTGTACTATCCATAAGCCCGCCAGAATTTAGTGTGCAATTTTTACCTGAGGGAAGGCTGTAGTTTAAATAGTGTTCGGTTCCCACCATTGTTACTTCACTGTTCCGGTTTACCACGGTTAAAAAGGGCGTGTAAGTGGCGTGTGTTTCCGGAAAATGAAAGATACCATTGTCATGCGTACTGACCCAAAGTCCGTTTTCGTTATCGGTACAGGCACCGGTTACCGTTAACCCGGGAAGCAGCACTTTTTCAGGCTCGCTGTTATAAGGGGCGTTGGGTTTATAAATGTGTAAACCGCCATTCCGGTAGGCCACCATGAGGACGTTGTTTTCAGTTTCGATAAACTTCAGAATCTGTTTGTCACTTTGGTGAATTTTGACTTCTCCCAGCGCGTTTACTTCAAATACGTAATTACTATGTGTGCAAATAAAGCCTCCCGATTTTCGGGACAGAAAGTGGTAATATTGAGGGGTCGGAGAATTCTGACGTTTCACACGGTATTTCCCTTTTAATTCAGGTGTATTGATCTCAAAAAGTAAAGAATCTTTATCTTGAATCAGGGTATTGGAGATGTTGATAGCATATTTTAGTCCATGTGTTTCTGTAACAAGGAATTTACTGATAGTATCTTCGATTATATGCTTTATCTGTTTTAATACCTTGTTCGTTTTTCGGTTAATTAAAATGGCTTCATTTGAAAGATGAGACAATACTAACAGGTCTTTAGTATAGTTATAGCAACTGATGTATTTAAAAACAACGCTTTTATTGATAGAGTCTTTAAGATAAGGTGCCGGTTCCAGTTGATTGTTTTGGCCTTGCTGAATAACGTCTCCGCTGTACTGAAGGAACGACATCATGCCGTCTATATCCATGATTTGGGTAACCAATGAGTATTTCAGGCCATTTGTAATATCAAACAATTTAAACTCGTTGCCATTATAACGGATTACGCCTCTGTCTCCGGCTACCCAGATCTGACCGAAACGATCTTTTTTTATGTCGTACCATTCGTTAGTAGGTAACCCGGTATTTGTAGTGTAATTTTTGACGTTTACCTGCGGGTAAAAGCAAAGGCATAATGTAATGCCGATAATCAGTGATATGTAGCGATACGGATTCATTAAAGGCCAGTTGAAGGTTTAAAACCAGCTTTTGGCTAATTATGTTCCTGTTAGTCTTTTATATATTAGTTTCTTTAGGTAGAAGGGCGTATGTTTAAATTTTTGCATGAATATTTTTATTGTTTTGTCCAGATTTCTGTATAAGTACGGGTTATGGCGCTTTGCACGGTTATCGAATAGTATTTTAAGGTCGTTGCATTCAGCTCGATCAGTACAACAGTATCGCCCGCCAATACCAGTTTACTTTCATTGTTTAACCATTGCCAGTTAAATGTAGTTGTTTGGGAAGAGTTTGAACACAAGATGGCGCCTTCGTTTTCTGTAACTGTATTATTGGGGGCATAGTTGCGGAGGTTATCTTTTAAACAGGCCGATGTGGTGGCATATAAATCAACCGTAGCGCTGTTTGCACTATTTACCATGGTGTTGGCGGTAATTTTCCAGTTTTTACCGCAGAGTTTGTCTGTGTTGCTTTCGGTTGGCGGCGTAGTACTATTGATCGTTTCTGGTGTTTTACTTTCTTTTTTGCAGGCGGTAAATGTACCTGTCAGAATCAAGGACAGGAAAATCAAGATTTCTTTTTTCATTTTTGTTGACTCGCTTGTAAGGGTTTAAAATTAAGTTTATTTGTGCTATTTCAAAGTATCGGATGGCGTTTTAAAGAAACAATCTTATGTCTGTTTGTCGTTAATTTTTTACGCATCTAATGGCCAGTCCGCAAAGTGGTTCGCATTCTCGGGTAATAGCGGCTTTATCAGAATCACCGTACAGAACAAAACTCCAGACTTCACTTTTAGGAGTTAGTGGCGCCGCCGACCATAAGTAGGAATGTGTTTTTGTATAATGGAAATAGCCTTGGCCATCAACCAATCCTGAAGGTACAGCCGAAAAACCACTTTTGTTATTCCCACAGCTGCCTTTCCAGCTTTTTTCTTTTTTTAGAAATTTGCCGGCAACTGTAACATCCTGAGTTACCGTTTCTTTTAGTTTGTTCCAGTCATCGTTGATCGGAATGTGCCAGCCTTCAGGTGCAAGCCCCCGCGTATCACTTACAGCGTAGTAATTGTATAGTTTTCCATACTTTTCAGCGTTTTTTTCGTCAAAATCGTAGTAACACCAGGCGGGTTTATGCTCCTTGCCATACTTTTGCCATTCCGCGCTGTTTTTGGCCTGAGGCAATTCGTCCCCGTTTTAAAGTGAGAAATATTTAAATTGGAAGTCATCCAGATTTGTTTTCCAATAGCAATGGTAGAGATTAATGTGTCGTTATTTTGAGCAGTGACCACATTAAATAGTGTTGCCGCGCCAAGTAAGAAGAGTAATTTTTTTATCATATTTTTTCTGTTTATTTTAAACGGTAAGGCGTCTGCTATTGCTTTGCTCATTCCGATCATACATCATAAAATGGAACAAAAGTGAGTATTGTATTTTACCGAGTAGCAAAGAGAGTAAAATAAATGGCAGGTCATCCCAATAAAGTAACCAACCTGCTTTTTTATGTAACAAAACATGATGCGTTTTATGACTTAAATTCAATATAACTGCTCATGGGATTATTGTAAATGTTAAATTTTGATTAAAGCCAAATATTTATTGATTATCGGTAAATATTTACCTATATTTGTATCGTAAAAATAAATTATTCTATATGTCAACAAGAACAATGCAAATTCTGAAATGGACTTATTACATCTTTTACGCGGTGTTCATTGCTTTGTGTGTCCTGGCGGGGACATTAGTGGTTAATTATTTTTTTTCTTTGTTTATTAACCCGGCTGCGGCCGCCAATATCAATCTGGAGTTAGATCTGTCGGAGGTGTTGACAAAAGAGCCGCTTTATTATCATGTGTTGATGTGGTGTTTAATAGTAACGGCGATAACTAAGGCTCTCTTATTCTATTTTATTATTAAGATTCCGTATGCTCTGGATTTAACCAGGCCTTTTACAAGCGTCATTTCTAAAGGAATTTTTTATGCGTGTTATGCGGCTTTAGGGATTGGGGTGTTTTTAGTTTTAAGTAAAGGGGTGGTTCAACATTTAACGATGAAGGGGTTTGTGATTGCTAAAATAGAGAATTATGTAGGAGGCGGCGCAGAGTTTTTAATGACAGCAGGTATTTTATTTTTCATAGCCAGTATTTTTAAACGTGGTGTTGAAATTCAATCGGAAAATGATTTAACTGTCTAAGGTAATGGCGATAGTAGTAAATTTAGATGTTATGATGGCAAAGCGTAAAATGTCATTAAACGAACTGTCTGCTAAGGTAGATTTAACCTTGTCTAATTTATCTGTTTTAAAAACAGGAAAAGCCAAAGCCATACGATTTAGCACGCTGGATGCCATTTGTAAGGTCTTGGATTGTCAGCCGGGAGATATTCTGGAGTATGTGCGAGATAGTGAAATTTAACGATTTAACAGTATCTTTTTTCAAAGAATCCTGTTGGGTATAGTGCTTTAATTTTTGGGTAGGAACCGGTGGTTCCCTTAGAATCTTATTTGTTTTTTTGAATTCTGTTTTCATTTTTTGAAAGCGTCAGTGGGAATTATTTTGTCGGGAGTGTGACGATTCTGCCGACAGATACGAATAATAAACAAGTATAACGAAGCATAATCTTTAATCTATATATCAACATGAAAACAAAACAATTAAATTATCCGGTACATGGAACTATGATGGGTATTATTGCCGGAATGTTAGTGACGTATTCCTGTTCATCGGAAACAGTTGTACACGAAGAAAAAACAATTACACCCGTTTTACAGTCTGAAGCAGCCCAGAATCAGTCAGGGATTCATGATGCTGTTTTACGGAATGATGTGAGCTGGATAAAAAAGCATCTGGCTTCGGGTGGAGATATCAATGAAATAGAACCATTCGGTGGTTCAACCCCTTTAATATCAGCTGCTTTTTTTGGGAAAACAGAAGTGGCTAAGTTGCTGATAGAATCAGGTGCGGCGCTTAATCTTCAGAATAATGATGGTTCAACGGCTTTGCACGTGGCTTCTTTTTTCTGCCGTACAGATATTGTAGCATTGTTGCTAAAAAAAGGAGCAGATAAACATGTGCGTAACAAGTATGATAAGACGGCGTATGAATCGGTATCTGTTGCATTTGCAGATGTTAAAGGGGTATATGACATAATGCAGAAGATGTTTGGCCCAATGGGGTTAAAACTTGATTACGCGTATCTCGAGAAAACCCGTCCGCAGATAGCGGCAATGCTTAAATAAAGTGTATGATAACAACACGACGATACGATCTGGATTGGCTCCGTGTGATAGCCATTGGGTTACTGATGGTTTATCACACAGCGGTAGTCTTTCAGCCATGGGGATTAATGATTGGGTTTATTACCAACGACGAAAGTTGGACGGGTGTATGGATACCTATGCAGTTACTAAATATTTGGCGTATCCCACTTTTGTTTTTTATATCGGGGATGGGGTTTTACATGTCTGTTAAACGCCATTGCTGGCAGCAGGAACTGAAAGGAAAAGGATTGCGGATCGTAATACCTTTGATGTGGGGATGTGTTTTAATTGTGCCGCTTCAAACGTTTCTTTGGCAGGGGTATTACGGTTTCTCTTATACTTATGTTTTTCAGTTAGGACATTTGTGGTTTTTAGGAAATTTGCTGTTATACATTCTGGCAGTACTGCCTATTGTTTATTTTCTGAAAAACAGAAGCGTGAAAATTCGGATGGTTTTAAACAATGCGATATGGTATGTTATGGCGCTGTTGTTAATTATTCCCTTACTGGGAATTGCAGAAAGTATGTGGCTTCGCCCGCAGCCGTACGAATTTTACGCGGCAACACGTCATGGGGTACTGCTCGGTTTTTGGGCTTTTGTTTCAGGGATGGCTATCATGCTGGCTGGAACTGTTTTCTGGAAGATTATATCCGATAAAAGATGGGGCTTTCTAGTCTTGGCCCTGATAATGGGGGGGTACAGATTATGGTTTCATGAGGGCAGTTACCCGTTGTATCTTTTACCAATAGAAACATGTGTGTGGGTAGTAGCATTGTTGGCGTTGGCTTACCGTTACCTGAACCGAGACAGCAAGGTGTTGATTTATCTGCGCGAAGCAGTGTTGCCGCTCTATATTTTGCACATGTTGTTTTTATTTATAGGCTCCTGGTGGGTATTGAATCTGTCTTTACCGGTTTCTCTGAAGTACTTTATACTGCTTTTTTTTACAGCTTTTAGTAGTTGGTGCGTTTACGAATATCTGATCCGAAGAATTGGTATTCTGCGCTTGTTTTTTGGTTTGGGAAAGCGTAAGCGAATGGAGGAGCCGGTAATCAGTTAAAGTGATTTGTTGGAATCGAAAATGGAATGGCAGTAGTACTACATCGTGTATCGTCAACTCCCGCAAAATGGAAATTGTTTCGGTCTAGTCGTTTTGAATGGTTCGATCGTTAAGGATGTGTTTAGCGGCTTCTTTTGCAGCTGTTCCGTATCGGTCATCCGTGATTATTTGGTTTAGTTCTTCTGGTGATTTATTACTAAATAAGCGTTCAAATTTTTCGCGATCTTCTTTTAAGTGGTTTTGTTTCATTGCTGTTGCTTCTTCCGATACAACAGGGCTCATTTTACTTCTTTGGGGTAATATAAGAAGGATTGTCAATAATATGAGAACTAATGAAAAGGGTTGGAAACCTATGTTTATTTTTGATAGGTAGATAGAAAAAGTGACGCTGCTCGGAGTGAAAATCAAAATGTTTACAAGTCCCAAAGTTAAGGTTAAATTAAGTGCGTATTTGTATGCTTTCCTGAATACGAAAAATACAGTAATGCAAGTGATAGCGGCCAAAAGGCCGGCGTAATGCTGAGGGCTAATGGCGTAGTGGTTATCTGAAGGGATAAATACTCTTAACGCTGAACATAATAAAATAAGTGAAGGAATAAGTAATTTGTACCTGCGAAGCATCGTGATATAATGTAAATAAGGCATCAATTAAATATACTTTTCTTCAAATACTTTTTTGTTGTCTCTGGCAAGGCTGACTTTAAAACCATTCTTCCTTTCAATCTCACCTTGCCCCTTGTGATAGGCTTTAATACCTTTTGTATTGATTATAAATGAACGATGCGGTTTATAAAAACCTTCCTGAGTTAAAAGCATCTCATATTCTTTAAGTGGTCTGGAAACAACGTGTTTTTTCCCGTCGTTAAGATGAAATTCCGTGTAAACATTATCTGCTTTTAAGAAAAGAATGTCAGATAAATGCACCAGAATTTTCTTTTCCGTCATAGACAGCACCAAACGTTCGATTTTTTCGGTGGTAGATACTTCCTGTAGAATTTTTAGTTGTTCAAAACTGGTACCCCGCCGTTTAATGACTCTTTCCACGGCTTCTTTTAACCGGTCTTCTTTCAGGGGTTTTAGCAAGTAATCCACCGCGCTGATGGCAAAGGCTTCCAGTGCGAAGCCACTGTAAGCGGTGGTAAATATAATTTCGAAATTCAAATCCTCACGTTTGATGTGATTGCTGATGTCTATTCCTAATTCACCGTTTAGTTGTATGTCAAGGAAGATGAAATCTACCGGATTGGATGTAATGAATGTGCTGGCAGTACTTATCTTATCAAAGTGTCCGAGGTAGCTGAAATGGCCGAAGTGTTTTTTCATAAAGGCTTCGAGTACCGTTACAGCCTGAGGTTCGTCTTCAATAATGATGTAATTCATAATTGCTTTTCTTTGGCGTTAAATGTATTAATTTTCAGGCAGAAGAAGAGGATAAATAGCGGGTTTAAGCATCTTATCATGCCAACTAAAGTAGAAACATTTCGCAATTTAAATCCTGCATTTCACAAGTTTTTTAACAGAAGCCTGTTTGAATTATATCAGGTGATTTAGTTATTCCTCTTTCTGGTTAATATGCTGTTGGGTTTGATGTAGCAGTGGTGCTGTCAAGATATTAGATGTGCTACACGGATTAAAACCAGTTATATTACGTCCTGTTACTATTTAAGCACGGGCCGTGTTATGGCAATTGACAAGGTTATTTAAACGGTTGACAAGGTAGATTTGAGAAACGGATGGGTACAGCGCACCTTTGCAAAAAAAAGTAACAAATAACAATTATGAAAAAGACAATTTTTAAGAGCGCGCTTATTCTGCTGTTAACGGGGCACTGGGTGATGCTTAACGCGCAGAAAACAGGAACAATTGGTAAATCAACTTATCCCATTTACGGTAACTATCTGGCCACATGGAAAAGCGGGGTGTATATATTGTATTCAGAAACAGATAGTGTAAGGATATATGCAAAAATTGCAGGCGATACCTTATATGCCACTAACGAGGCATTCCGAAAAGGAGAGCTTAAGACCGTTCAGAATTACAGAATAGCTTACAAACATCCGAAAATCAAGATCAGTAAACCGGATAAAGATGCTTTTTACGATTTTCAGATAAAAGTAAATAGTGATTATGATGATTCTAATAACAAGATTGACCGCTATTATAAAACGCACGAATCATTGAATGATAAGAGTACAACCATGGCTACTTACGTTAAGTTTACATCAAAGGAAAAATCAGAGGCGTTTTATAATAGTTTAATGAGTGGCGCGCCAACAGAATCTTCGTCAAATGCAAGACCGGTAACAACTTCGGTGGCAAAGGAAGAAAACGCGGAAATTAAACTGAATATCAAAAATGCGACGGCCGATGTTCTGGAATTATTTTATCAAAAGGCCCCGGGTTCAAAAGATAACACTTCTTTCCGGGTTCAAAAGGGACAAAGTGATGATGTGAAACTGTGTGTGGGGTGCAGTATTTTTTACAACGTAAAAAACAGCCGGGGGCCTTTAATTTTAACAGCTACTAAAGATATGGACGGGACAACCCGGACGATAAAATAACATAAACAGCATTTTACTGATGTGTAGTTAACCCCCCGTTTATGCCAAAACGGGGGTTATTCTGTAATGGGAATGCGGATATTTACCAGTGTCCCCGATGCTTCCCCTGCTTCGTTTTCTTTGTCAATAGTTTCAATTAGAATTTTGCGGTCTAAATTCTCATTCAACAGTTCAATACGGGTTAAATTGGCGTCTGTGCTAAATGAAGATCCTTTTCTGTTAATCAGTTTGTTTAATTTTCCAGAAGCTTTACGTCCGATTCCGTCATCTGTTATAGAAATGTTCAGATAATCGTTTTGTTTCCCGAACCGGATACGAATGTGTCCATTTCCGGTTTTATTGGCCAGACCATGTTTAACGGCGTTTTCGGCAATGGGCTGTAAAATCAGGGGCGGTAAATAGATAGCGTAACTATCTACACTTTCATCTACGTCAATCTTGTACGTTATTTTTGGTAACCGCATGCATTCCAGTTTTAAATAAGCAGTTAATAGTTCTATTTCGTCCTGAACGCTTACTTCGGTGTGCCGTGAGTGTTCTAGTATGGTGCGGCTTAGTTCGCTGAAAATGCCAATGGATTCGCTGGCTTTTTCTTTTTCATCACTGAAAATAAAGCCTTGTATCGAATTAAGCGCGTTGTAAAAAAAATGCGGGTTCATCTGGCTTTTTATGGCTTTTATTTCGCTTTGCGCGGCTTTAAATTCTGTTTTCCGTAATAACGCTTCATCGTGGAGTTTTTGTTTCAGTAATTCGTTTTGTTTTTTGGTTTTGTAGCGACTAAAGGTAAACCAGGCAATAAGTATCAGAACTAATAACAGTGCGCCAATGCCATAAATGATAAAATTCTTCCGCTCTGATTGGAGACGCGTGATTTGGTGCTGTTGTTCCAGTTGTGTTATTTCCGCTTCTTTTAATTGTGTCTGGTAGTTCATTTCAGCTTTCAGTAACGATTGTTTGTTTTCATCATTTACAATGCTGTCTTTCATAGCCGACGATAATTTTATCATGTCATACGCCGCTTTATACCGGCCCGTATTCTGATAAATTTCGCTGAGTATGCCGGCGGCCGTTTTAATGTGCTCCGGTTCATTTATTTCCTGTGCTGTTTTCAGGCTTTTTAATGCGTAGTCTTCTGCCGCTTGCATTTGTTTACCTTCCAGATAAATTAAGGCTATATTTTCGTAGTTACGGACATAAAACCGTTTAAGGCGTAGTGCTACATTGAGATCGAGCGCTTTTTTGTAGTAGTAAAGGGCACTGTCGGCATTCCCGCGTTTACGCCATACATTGCCTAATCCGTTGTAAATAATTCCCAGTCGTTTGGGTTCTGCTTTTTCTTTGATCACGAGGGCTTCTCTATAAGCTTTTTCTGCTTTTTCAGTTTCATTGATAGTAAGGTAAGTATGGGCCAGATTGCTTAAGCCGGAGCTAATAAAAATACTGTCGTTCATTTGCCTTGAAAGGGCTATGAATTTAAGGCAGTAATCAATGCTTTCGGCATAGTATTTCTGTTTAAAGTAGGTTGTGGATATGTCATTATAAGCCCCGGCCCGCCCTTCGTTATCATTAATCAAGTTGGCATATTTCAGCATTTCGAAGAAGGAATGCAGGGCGCGGGAGTAGTTGGCGGTGTGCTTTAATATATCTTGTCCCTCATAAAGAAGAACCGATAGTAACAGTTTGATGTACCATTTACGGTCGGTTTGCTGAAGGGAGGGGGTATTTAAAATTTCGAGCAGAAGTTGTTTCAGTTCAAGATTCAGGTGTTGCACATCTTTATCGTTACGGTTTTCTTCGTAACAGGTAATTAACAGCATACAGCGTGTGGTGTCTTTTTGCGGATGGAGGCGTAATGCGGTTAAAAGACTGTCGCCGGCAAGTGACTCTGAATGCTGTGCTCTGTTAATTGTACTATAAAAAATACTCAAGACAATGATAAAAATGTGTGGTTTCATACAGGTGGCAACAATTACCAATATACTTACATTTTACAAGTCTGTTAATACCATTCACAAGTTTTTTTTCGGAAAGTGGAACACTATTTAGTGTTTTGCAGGTTATGAATCAGTTAGAACGTATAGCTTTTAAAGTAGGCAGAGATTTAGTTTTTGTAGGTATACAGGATGTTGTTTTAGTAGAAGCTGAAAATATTTATTGCAGGGTTGTTCTCACCACCGGAGAATCGTTACTGGTTTCTAATACCATGCATAGTATAGAGCGGCTGTTAAGTTTTTCTCATTTTTTTAAAGTCCATCGTTCGTATATCGTTAACCTGCAATGTGTAGTGAGGTATAACCGTTCGGATGGTGAACTGTATCTAAATGGACGTACTGACGCAGTGCCTGTATCCCGTGCCATTAAACCTATGTTTGAGCAACTCATATTATCCGATCGTTTCGCGCTGGTGTTTAAAGATGATGCACATTAATTGTAAGGAATGGATCATTTTCTGTTTTGCGACTGTGGTTAGCATTTCGCAAGATGAGAACACCCTTTCACAAGGTTTCTTTGACGCGGCCAATGTGAATCTATTCCTTTGCTGGTGAATAAATATATTACTATGAAAAAAACAATTTACGTATTCTTTACAGGTCTGGTTTTGTGTTTAACCGGCCGGCTTTTGGCACAACCGGCTTATGCTTTAAGATGGGCCGAAAAAATCGGAGTGACTGCGTCAAATAACACCAATTACAGTTTGGGTGGTAAAACCGTTGCCAGCAAAGCGACACTATTTAACGCGGGTTTTCAGGCAGGTGTACCGGTTGACCTTGATCCGGGACCAGGAACCAGTACGGTTACAGGGTTTGTTTTCATCCGGCGAATTACCACAGCGCAGCAATTGTTATGGGCTAAGGGTTTCAACAACAGTTCTACTTTTACTATTGAGCGAATGATTACAGATAACGCCAAAAATATTTATCTGGCGGGATGGTTTAGTACATCTATGGCAGTTGATCCTGGCGTTGGTCTTGTTAATGTGTCGCCATTCAGTATGGGGACAGCCGATGCCATTGTAATTAAGCTGGACTCTATGGGGAATTATAAATGGCATGCCAGAGCAGGTGGTGCCAATCAGGATAAGGCGATTGATATAGCTTACGATCAGAGTAGTGCCTCGGTATATGTTACAGGCGAATTCCGTGGGACCGTTGATTTTGATCCGGGGGCTTCTGTGGTAAATATGAGCGCGGGAAACACCAGTGCGCCCGATGTTTTTGTATGGAAACTAAACGCGTCTACTGGTGCTTATGTGAACGCGTATAAATTATCGAATACGGCTACCGGCACGGAAGTGGGCAACGCTATAGCCTGTGATGCTTCGGGTAATGTATATGTTGGTGGTTATTACAATGGGAATCCGGATTTTGATCCTTCGGCAGCTACGGCTACGGTAGCTAACGTGGCGGGCGGATCGGACGCCTTTGTCGCTAAATATGCTTCTGGTGGTTCTTATCAGTGGGCTAAAGTATTCGGGGGACCAACGTATCAGTCAAATGTGTCGCGCCTGGTGTTTAACGCCACTACAAATGAACTTTTAATTGGCGGTGATTTTACGGATCTTAATTTTGTAGCTGGTGGAAGTTTTACGCTTACCAATAACAGTTTAACAGGAACCAGTAATGATATTTTTTGTTTAAAAGCAAATCCGCTTACGGGTAGTGTTACCTCGGCCTGGCAATTGGGAGGGGGAAGTAATGATGCTTTGCAGGATTTGGTTACCGATCATAATAATAATGTGTATATAGGCGGGGTATTTTTTGGTACCGCCAATCTGAATCCTCTGGGATCATTTACGGTTACGCCTCCGGCAACCGGTGCACTATTTTTTACGAAGATGAACGCCAATAATACGTACGCTATGGCACGTGCTTTTGGTGGTGGATATAATTCTGGGCCCGGGATGACAAATTTATGTGTGAATGATTCGAGTGAAATTATTGTGGCGGGTTCTTTTGGCTATACCGACGATTTTGATCCGGATCCGGTAACAACGCTTAACCTTACTGCGGGGCCTAACAATGTAAATGGGTTTCTGATTAATTACAAGCCGTGTAATACACCATTGCTGGTTCCGATAGTTAGCAATACCACCATTTGTCAGGGACAAGGTGTTGTGCTGATGGCTTCTGGAACCGGAACCGTGAACTGGTATGCCTCCAATACCTCTTCAGTTTTGTTAGCGAGTGGTGCCTCTTATACATTGCCGTGCAAACTACATCGGGCGTGGTAACGTATTATGTCGCAGACACAACGGGGTGCGGGCTTTCGGGAAAAGTGCCCTTAACGGTAACGGTGGGTGCATTACCTGTTGTGAATGTGAGTTCCACGGCTTCTGTCATTTGTGTGGGACAGTCTGCTACCTTAAGCGCCTCGGGGGCTGTTACTTATACCTGGACGGGAGTGGTGAATGGGTCAACGTTATCGGTTTCGCCGGTAACCACAACCACGTATGCCGTTGTTGGGACAGGAACGAATGGTTGTTCGGGAAGCGCGACTTATGTACAGAATGTAAGCACTTGTACAGGACTGGATGTAATTGAATCGGGAGCGGCTATGTTACGCATGTATCCCAATCCGGCCCATGAGCAGCTGGTTATACGTGTAGATGGAACCTGGCAGTATGGTTTTATAAATACTTTGGGAGAGAAGATTATAAGCGGCTATTGTGAGGATAGTAAGATCATAAATCTGGCAGATGTACCTGCTGGTATGTACACGATTGTATTCAGTAGAGAGGGGGAAACGGTTGTTCAGAAACTATTAAAATATTAGGCAGGTTTTGTAGTAAATGTTCCTGTCTTATGTGTCCTGTTGTGTTTTGCAACAGGACTTTTTATTTTAGTGGTGTAGATTAACGTTAGCAGTATTAGTTATGGGCCTGGATTCGGTAATGTTTATAGAAGAGGTGGAACAGTTTTTTGGTATTTCTATTCCAAATGAAGTAGCGGAAAAGGTAGGGACGGTAAACGAATTAGTAGATTATATAGCCCTAACACTTGCTCTGGAAGATACGCGTAGTGCTGTTTATAGCGCTGTTTATAACAAAGTAAAGGCGTTTATACAAGAACATAGTTTATACAATGGCGCGGTAACAGAAACACAGTATTTGGCGGAAGTATTGCTGCCTTTTAACGACTCGCTGTTTCAAACGTTGAAACAGTATCTGGCATTAGAATTACCCCTGTCGGTTATCTGTTCAAAAAAGGCCACAGGTTTATATTCTCTGTTTACGGTACCGGCCATGGAGCGGTACGATCCTTGCAAGGTAAGGGTATCTGATTTTTGCCGGTGTGTGGTAGCATTTAATTATAAGCGCCTGCTTACCCGAGAGGCGTTATTAACCCGAACAGACGTATTGATGGCGGTAATGGGACTACTTGAAGATTGTTTGGGAATAGATGTGTACGCCATAAAAGCGGAGTATTCCTTTACAAAAGACATGGGGATAGATTAGGAGGCATTCTCTTTTTTAAAGTAGAACACCATCGGCCCGATACTCCTTTCCGCATAGGGATTGAAGCGGCAGCCCTGCGCTGAACGTTGCGTGATTTTGCGCGAGCGAGGGGGCGACCTAAGAAGCCACCGGAGCCGTAGCAAAAACCGCAACGGGCAAGCAGGTTAAAGCGTAAAGCCCGGCCACGTGAGGAGGGCAAACCTTTTCCAAAGTTCTGTAACTTTGGAAAAGGTGAGGGTAGAAACGTGGATGCGCCTGATGGAGAAAATACTAACAGATACGGTTTTTAATTTTGGAAAGGTACTGTAAATGTCTCCTACAAATCTTATCTTCGTTTCCGCATGAAACGGGTTTTAATTTTAACGTATTACTGGCCACCCAGCGGTGGAGCGGGTGTTCAGCGCTGGCTTAAGTTTGCACGTTACCTTCGCGCGTATGGGTGGGAGCCTGTTATTTACACAGTAGAGAACGGAGAAATGCCGGTAGAGGATAAAAGTCTGGAGAATGATATCCCTTCAGGTCTGGAGGTGATAAAGACCCCGATATGGGAACCTTATGATGTGTATAAAAAATTTATAGGGCAGAAAAAAAACGAAAAAATTAACGCGGGGTTTTTAAGTGAAAGCAAAAAGAACAGCACACTTTCGGGTATTGCGGTGTGGATCAGGGGAAATTTCTTTATCCCCGACGCGCGCAAATTCTGGATTAAACCTTCGGTTCGTTTTTTATCAACGTATCTTGCGGATTCGCCGGTTCAAGCCATGATCAGCAGTGGGCCGCCACATAGTATGCATTTGATTGCAAGAGGATTAAAGAACGCGTTTCCTGCTATACCGTGGATAGCTGATTTCAGAGATCCATGGACCAATATTGATTTTTACGAAGACTTGAAATTAACGGCTTGGGCCGA
Source organism: Sediminibacterium sp. (assembly GCA_030054095.1). Taxonomy (GTDB): domain Bacteria; phylum Bacteroidota; class Bacteroidia; order B-17B0; family Aurantibacillaceae; genus Aurantibacillus. The sequence goes on along the minus strand of JASGCO010000016.1, from coordinate 10,568 downwards.
TGCGAAACACCGGAAACTGGAGAAAGCGGTACTAAAGGAAAGCGATGCTGTTATTAGTATTGGTGAAACCATGAGCGAAGAGTTTAAGGAAATTTTACACGATGCTTCACAAAACGCTAAATTTCATGTGATTACGAATGGTTACGATGAAAGTGATTTGAAAGATACAGCGGGTATTTCCAGAGATGCGTTTTTTACAATAGCGCATATTGGTACACTGGTGAAAAGCAGAAATCCTTTGCTGTTATGGGAGGTGTTAAAGGAGTTGATTGCGGAACAACCGGAGTTTGCGGCGCGGATGCGTATTAAACTGGTGGGAAAGGTGGATGTAGCGGTTAATGAAAGTATTGAACAGTTAGGACTGGAGCCATTTGTCATCCGGATTGATTATTTGCCGCATGCGGAGGTGGTAAAAGAACTGTGCAGGAGTCATGTAAATTTATTACTGGTAAATCAAACCAAAAACGCCAAAGGCATATTAACCGGTAAGTTTTTTGAATACCTTTTGGCCGGTGTGCCTGTATTGGCTATAGGGCCTACTGATGGCGACCTGGCGGCTATTTTAAATGAAACCGGTGGTGGTTACATTAGTGGTTTTGGCGATAAACAGGTATTAAAGAATAACATAATAAAGTTGTTTAGGGGCGATCAGCCGCAGCGGAACGAACAGGTTATTAGCCGTTACAGCCGTAAAGCGCTTACGGGCCGTTTGGCGGCTTTATTAGACAAAATATCGGCTTAATCCGGGTATTTTTTTAAATTTGTAAACTAAATTTTACGAGAAATGGGACGTATTTTCGAAAAGCGCAAAGCCACCATGTTTAAGCGTTACGCTAAAATGGCCAAGGCATTTACCAAGATAGGAAGAGAGATTGTGATTGCTGTAAAAGCCGGAGGCCCTAACCCGGAGAGTAATCCGCGTTTACGTATGATTATGCAGAATGCCAAGGCAGTAAATATGCCAAAGGCGAATGTGGAGGGAGCTATTAAGCGGGCGAGTGAAAAGAATTCGGAAAATTATGAAGAGGTGGTGTACGAAGGGTATGCCCCCCATGGCGTTCCGGTTCTGGTAGAAACGACTACTAACAATCCTACGCGTACGGTAGCCAGTGTGCGTATGTATTTTTCACGCGCGGGTGGCGCTTTGGGAACCAACGGATCGGTAAGTTTTATGTTTGAGCATAAGGTGATGTTTAAAATAGAAGCGCCTGCCATGAGTAAAGACGATCTGGAACTGGAATTGATTGATTTTGGACTGGAAGAACTGAATTTTGACGAGGAAACCAATACCTATATTATACAAACCGCTTTTGCTGATTTTGGAAAAATGCAGGCGGCACTGGAGGAACGTAAGTTAAATGTAACGGAAACCAGTAAAGTCTATATTCCTACTACAACTAAAGAATTAACACCGGAGCAGGAAGCTGAGGTAATGGCCATGATAGAGAAGATGGAGGAAGATGACGACATAGAGGCTGTTTACCATAATATTGCTTAACAAAACACTTAGTGGAGAAGCGATGGCAAATAAGCCCCGATAAAAATCCCCTGGCTGTAAAACAATTGCAGGAGGCGCTGGGCGTTGACCGTATTATTGCTTCGCTTTTGGTTCAAAGGGGAATTGATGATTTTGCCAGCGCGAAATCGTTTTTCAGACCTGATTTAAGTGAATTGCACGATCCGTTCCTGATGAAGGATATGGATAAGGCTATGGCGCGTATTGATAAGGCGATTGTCGGTAATGAAAAAGTTCTGATTTATGGGGATTACGATGTGGATGGGACAACGGCCGTGAGTCTGGTGTATAGTTTTTTCAGAAAGTACATTAAAAACATCCGGTATTACATTCCCGATCGTTATAAAGAGGGGTATGGTATTTCGTTTACCGGTATTGATTACGCCGCCGACAATGGGTATTCGCTGATTATTGCTCTGGACTGCGGCATAAAAGCTGTAGATAAAGTGGTTTATGCCAATACCAAACAGGTTGATTTTATTATCTGCGACCACCATTTATCAGGCGAAACCTTGCCGGAAGCGTCGGCTATACTGGATCCTAAGCAGGAGGGGTGTCCATATCCGTATAAGGAGTTGAGTGGTTGTGGTATTGGCTTTAAGTTGATTCAGGCATTTGCCATGCATCATCAGTCGGATGTGAGTGAGTGTTATACCTACCTTGATCTGGTGGCTGCGAGTATTGCTGCCGATATAGTGCCGATTACCGGAGAGAACCGCATATTGGCGCATTATGGTTTGGAAATTATCAATAAGGCACCCCGGCCGGGGATTAAGGCTTTGCTGGATACCAATCAACTGAATAAAACCATGACGATCAGTAGTCTGGTTTTTGTACTGGGGCCACGTATTAATGCTGCCGGCCGTATTGAACATGGTAGTAAAGCGGTAGAATTACTGATTTGTGAAGATGAATCGGATGCGGTGCAATTTGCCAAAGCCATTAATGATACCAATACGCAACGCAAGGATCTGGATATGGGTACAACAGGTGAAGCGCTTCAAATGCTGGAGGCGGATCCGTTAACGCCATTTAGAACCAGTACGGTGGTGTACAGTAACCGGTGGCACAAAGGTGTTATAGGAATCGTGGCATCGCGTTTAATAGAAAAATATTACCGCCCGACGATTGTATTAACGGAAAGTGAAGGTAAGGCTACGGGTAGCGCGCGTAGTGTTAAGGATTACGATGTGTACAGCGCTATTGAAAAATGTGCCGATCTGCTGGATCAGTTTGGCGGGCATAAATTTGCAGCGGGTCTTACATTAAAGAAAGAAAACCTGGAAGCGTTCCGTCAGAAATTCGAAGACATTGTTTCCGCTTCCATCACTAAGGATCAGATGATCCCGAAAGTGGAGATTGATCTGGAGATAGAATTGCACGAAATAAATGATAAGTTGATCCGTATTCTGAAACAAATGGCGCCACATGGGCCACATAACATGACGCCTCTTTTTTGTGCCCGTCATGTACAGGAATCGGGTTGGGCCAGAGTTGTAGGCACTAATCACCTGAAACTAGAGGTTTTTCAAAAGCAAAATCCGAATTATCGTTTTTCGGCTATGGGATTTGATAAAGGCGATTACCTGCATTTTGTAACCAATGGTAAACCCTTTGATATGGTGTTTAAAATTCAGGAAACAGAATACAAAGGAACAACAACGGTACAATTATTAATAGAGGAAATACGTATGCATTAACTTTTTTGAGTATAAATCAGCCATGAGTGCGAGATAGAGGGAGGCTGTTCTATATGGCAATTAAAAGCAAATTATCAACACATGAAAAGCATGAAAACACTTCACTATTTTTTTAGCGTTCTTCTGGCAGTAGCTTGTTTAACAAACGTAAAGGCACAGGTAATAGATTCTGCATGGATGGCAAATAATTATACCAAGCAGGAAATCATGATTCCAATGCGTGATGGAATAAAGTTATACACGGCTGTGTACGCGCCTAAGTCGAATACGGAAAAGCATCCCATTTTGATGATGCGGACGCCTTATTCCTGTACCCCTTACGGGGTGCAAATGAATCCGAGAGTGTATAGAACGCATTGGGTAAATTATGTGAAGGAAGGGTACATTATTGTGCAACAGGATGTGCGTGGACGCTATATGAGTGAAGGGAATTTTGTAGATGTAAGGCCTTTTGAAAAGAACAAGGAAGGCCGCAAGGGAGTAATTGATGAAGCTTCGGATACGTATGACGCTATTGATTATCTGGTAAAGAAGATACCGGGAAACAATGGTAAGGTAGGGGTGTTTGGTATTTCGTATCCCGGTTTTTATAGTACAATGGCCGCGTTAAGCAATCATCCCTCGTTAAAAGCGGTTAGTCCTCAGGCGCCGGTTACGGATTGGTTTATGGGCGATGATTTTCACCATAACGGTGCGTTTGCGCTTATGGATGGATTTAGTTTCTATTATACGTTTGGAAAAGTGAGGCCTAAGCCAACTACGGCACACGAAAAGGAATTTGAGTTTCCGACTCAGGATGGTTATGATTTTTACCTGAAGATGGGGGCGATTCGTAATTTTTCGGTGCACATGGGACCCGAAATTAAGTTTTGGGAAGAGATGCGGCGGCATCCGGATTACGATGAATGGTGGAAGGCCCGCGATGCCCGCAGAGCTTGTTATAATATTAAACCAGCCATGTTAACGGTGGGAGGCACCTTTGACGCGGAAGATTGTTATGGCGCGTGGAATTTATACAAGGCTATTGAAAAGCAATCGCCGACAACAGACAGTCGTATGGTGATGGGACCCTGGTTTCATGGCGGATGGTCGCGTGGAATGGGCGCTAATCTTGGGAATGTACGTTTTGGTAGTAAGACATCGGAGTATTATCAAACCACAATGGAACTTCCTTTTTTTAATTACCATTTAAAGGGGAAAGGTTCTTTGTCTGATCTGGCAGAGGCGAATGTGTTTTTTAGTGGGGAAAATAACTGGAAACAGTTTAATCAATGGCCACCTGCTCAGGTAAAAATGACAGATGTATATCTGAGGGCAGGAAACCGTTTAAGTTTTACAGCTCCGGAAGAGAAAAATGCCACATCCGTTTACATTAGCGATCCGGCACATCCGGTACCTTACACAGAGGATGTTCACTTACACCGCACCCGCGAATACATGAGCGATGATCAACGTTTTGCCGCGCGCCGCCCCGATGTACTAACGTTTACGACAGATGTATTAACCGAAGATGTAGTGTTGGGAGGTCCGGTAGTGGCCGATTTGAAAGTAGCCTTAAGTACAGGTGATGCAGATTTTGTAGTAAAACTGATAGATGTATTTCCGGATAATTTTAAGTACGATTCAACGTATTGCTGTAAAGGCGTTAAAAATGAAGTAGAAATGGCGGGTTACCAGATGTTGGTGCGGGGTGAAATAATGCGTGGCCGTTACCGCAATAGTTTTGAAAAACCGGAGGCGTTTGTTCCGGGAGAAGCGGCTACAGTGAAATTTGAAATTCCGGATGTGGCCCATACGTTTAAAAAAGGACACAAACTGATGGTTCAGATACAAAGTACCTGGTTCCCGTTGTTTGACCGTAATCCGCAACAACTGGTAAATCCTTATACCTGCAGTGACGCGGATTTTATTAAAAGTGAAATTACCATCTTACACCAGGCAGGAGCCACCTCAAAAATTATTCTTCCGGTATTAAAATAGCATGCAAACTGTTTTGGTGTATATAGTTTTGGGTATAGCGCTAGGTTGGCTGGGTTACCGGATTTTTAAATCTGTAACCCGGAAAGAAAAGTGCGATAAGGATTGTGGGTGCGGGTGAGGGAGATTAAGGTACTTGTATCCCAGTTTTATAGATCAAACCGGCATTCGTTTAGCCAGGATTTACGTCTTTTTGTTTTTCATAAATAGCATTTACTTATAGTTTTTAGCATTCAGGCAGTTTGACCGTTAACTAAATTTCTGTGCCGTTAACTAAGAATGCCTGTAACGACAGGAATTTGCAGGCTACTTTTGATTTAGATAATTAAAACGATTACGAATTAACTAAATCAAAACCTATGAAAAAAGTAGTTTTAATAGCAGGAACATTTCTTCTTGCTTCCTCTTTTATGAAATCGCAAACGACCACATGGAATTTGCTAGGAAACAGTGGGTTGTCACCCGGACATTTTTTAGGTACGACCGGAACTCAGGCGTTGAAATTCAGGACAAACAATATAGATCGTATGGTTATAAGTTCTACAGGACAAGTTGGTATAGGAACGGCATCTCCTTTGGCCATGTTGCATGCAGCTGGTGATGTTGTGTTTGGCGCAAACGCGAATGAGCAAAGGTGGCGGTTAATAGCGGAACAGGCTAATGATGGGAAATTGACTATTGCCCCTGATAATGCAGGGAGTGCCGATCTGGGTTCAGCTTTTGTTATGAAATCAGATAATGCAACCTATGTTTTTGGAAATGAACTCACTTCACAAAATACGGTAATAGGAAAATCGAACAATTTAATGACTAATAATAACACTGTGAGCGGCACCACTTTTTTAGCATTTAATCTTCAACGCAATACACCAACCGGATCCTGGTACACTAAAGCTGGTGCAGGTGGAGGAATTATGTGGGGCAATCAGCAAGGAAGTATTTTGTTTGCTCCAATACCAGGGAATGCTACATCACCTGATATATGGTATTCTTCTCAACAAATAGTTGATAAAAAAACAATGGAGGTTAAATGGAACGCCGGATTAAATTTAGGCCAGGTCGTTATTGGTCCGCAAACTATTACATCAGGAACACATGTCGATTTTCGTTTAAGTGTGGATGGAAAAGTTTTAGCGAAAGAAATTTACGTCACTGCCAGCAACTGGGCTGATTATGTGTTTGATAATAACTATAAGCTAAAGCCATTATCAGAAGTAGAAGCTTTTGTGAAGGCGAATCATCATTTACCTAATATACCTTCTGCTAAGGAAATATCGGAAAGAGGGAATAATATGGGTGATACAGATCGACTGTTATTGGAAAAAATAGAAGAGTTAACCTTGTATATTATTGCTCAAGAGAAGAGAATTAAGGAGTTGGAGAAAACAACATCGAGGTAGAGCCGATTTACTAATATAACTAACTGATGATAATATGAAAGCGAAAGCAATTATAACCATACTGGCTGTGGTTCTACTCACAGAACTCAGCAATTCACAAAACGATCAACTCAACCATCAAAAGTATTGGTTTTACCGTTGGCGGCTATTAAAAAGCTTTATGGTAGTTGGAGATTGTGATGGCTGTAGTATTCCGGCAAATCAACGAAGACATTATGCTTATCAAAATGGTGAGATTGATAATCTTAAGTTTGGCGACGGAACTATTATTTTAGGTCAGTATATTTCTATGCTGGCAACAGAATTCAAACTCCTAACGATTAATAATCAAAGTACATTGCAAACTCGAAAGGAGCTCTACTATGCATTAAAAGCATTTAATCGTTTAGATCTTAAGGCCGAAGAGTGCAAGGGTATGGCTTGTTTGACAGGTAACAATAGATTGAACGGTTATTATATTAGAGAGGATGTCCCTGTCGATTTTTTAATTCAGCATCCAGAGTTAGCTCCTGCCAATCAGACGAGTCCGCTATCCGTAGGACATGTTTATGCTGATAATTGTGTTGAGGAAAGTCAGGATCAAGGCATCTCCATGTTAATGGGGATGAAGTTATGTTCAATGTATATACCTTCTAATACCTTTTATAAAGGTGACAATGACGATCAGGCTCCTTTTGTTTTTCAAGATGGAGAAACAGATATTCTAAAAGAGGCGAAGAACATAACTACTCGTATAGTCGGATTTATGAAGAACGGAGATTGGATTCATTATCGTCCGTGTAGCTTTAATGAGCAAGTAAATGGAGGACATGGTGGAGGAGATTCTCGAGGGCTTGCTTATGCCTTAAACAACATTGCATATTCGATAACGGGAGATCCTCTTTTTTTGCCGTATATAAAACTATCTACTACATATTGTCTTTGGACCGGCGCGGTCAATCTAGCAATAGTCTCTGTAGGTTGCGAAGGCCCTTGGATTATGGGAGTTAATAATTGGAATAGAGACGCTTTAACTTACCAGTTAATAGCTATGGGGGGAGAGGTAAGTCCTACAATTCCACCTACTTTTTGTGGAGTAGCGAGTCCATTGAGTACAGACCGGAATATAATCATAAATGAATCAGTAGATTTAAGAGCGGGAAAATGCAAATTTGAATGGATGCCATTATTACATTGTCTAGTTGAGAATTATGATTTGAATGGGAATATATGGCCTAATTCCTTAGCAACTTATATAAATGATGCCCCTTGTAATGGGCCTTATAGTTTTAAAGAAGCTAGTTCAAATTGTTCCGGATGGAATCAGGAAGTGTGTGATGCGTATCCATATCCAAATAAGAATATTGCCCCGTATAATTGGTCATCTTCCAATTTATTATATTCACCAAACAGAAGGTGGTATAATGCTGAACTGGGAAGCGATCCGGATCTTTCCAATAATATATTCGAGGGAGAGTACAATGGATTGGATTATATGTTGCTTTATAATTTGTACCGTATTAATCAGATAAAGCAAGAGGAGTATTATTTTCCTGGTTATTATGATATGCGGGATAATTTATATGAACAAGATCTACCTTATGTGATTAATTTACCTTTTGGATCGCCTGTAATTTATGGAAATCATGCTGCGCCTTACAAGCGGGAAGCTTTTGAGTCAATAAAATCCTCCTCTAAGATTAACGCTGATGGTGATGTTACCTTCCGCGCCGGAAAGGAAATTGCCCTTAAACCTGGATTTGAGGTGCATTCGACGGCTGATTTTCATGGGTACATTCAACCTTTAATCTGTAACACAAATGACAATTACTATCATCGTTCAGTTTCAGCCGAAGTCGTTTCTGGAAAAATGGATTTGTCTGGTGTAAAAGTAGACTTGTTCCCAAATCCGGCAAATACTAATTTTACCGTTCGTTCAACAGAAATAATGCAAGAGGTCATTATTTACGATTTAAATGGAAAACAGGTCTTACATAAGAAAGATATTGAATCCTCGATCGTAGAAATTGATACAACACTTTTAGTGAAAGGATTGTATGTTGTGGAGGTGGTGAATAAACCTTCTTCAAATCGTTTCAGGGTAAAATTATCTTTAAATTAAAAACCATCTGATGGCAGTATCGGAAGGTACAGTTTTTATTAAAACAGGGGTGTCTTTACATAAGAGCACCCCATTTTATTTTTGTATACTTGACAGTGTTTTTGAAAACAGTAACCGGAAATTGGGTTAACCAATAGATGTACTTTTAAAGTCAATAAAGACAGTCTCCTGTTTATTTGTCTGAAGTTTTATTTAATCAGTTTTGCGACGTAATTTTACTTTAAAAGTTGTTTCAGTACCGGCCATTTTCGCCTGGATACCTCTACTTCAAGATCATTCAGAAGAACAATAGTTTTTTTACCAAACGCATCGCTTAACGTTTTAATAAAATTTCTGTTGACAATAAAAGATTTATGAACTCTTATCATTTCGGTTTTATTCTGAATGACCAGTTCAATTTCTTTAAGCGTTTTGCTTACCAGGAAGGTTTTATGAAGTGTATAAATGTAAGAGTAGTTAGAATCGCCTTTAAATAGCAAAATGTCATTGATTTTAATTTTTTCGTCTTTGTATTTATTGGTTATAAATACATCGGAATGGATAAACGGAATAGTATTTATGTTCATATAAATTAGCTTGTAAGAGTATAATAAACAAGGTCAGATGTTTTGTAAAACTATTGCTCGCTTAAGGGGATATTTGCGGTGGGGGAGTGGTGTCTTAAATAGTAACGTATAATAAAGTAAAATAGTATAATTACTAATTTGTATTTAACTTTTTTCTGTTGCTCATTCTAAGTTTGATTCAAAATAGTTTTAACGCAAAATTACAGATAGATAAGGTTATTACATTGTCACAGGATAATTTTTTCGCACATCTGAGCATTATCATTTCCTGGTTTTATAAAGTTGATTGGTTGTATTAAAGGTTCTTTATAGTATCCGCTGAGCTTATCCATTATTAAAAGTGGAGATGCACTCATATTGTAGTTGTTTTAGTACTTGTTGAGATCACGATCTGAACCGGAAATTGATTGCATTTTGCAGCGAATAACTGTTATATTTATGACGCTATGAATGTTAACTTTAGAGCTATTATCGTTGATGATGAGGAGAACGCGCGTGATATCTTACAGCGCTTATTGGAAATTGCGGATCCTGAGATTGAAATTACGGATGCGTGTGAAAACATACAGGAAGCTTACGATAGTATCACCAAGCATCAGCCTGATATAGTGTTTCTTGATGTGCAGATGCCCGGAGGCGATGGATTTGAACTTCTAAAGCAATTTAAAACGATTAACTTTAAGGTAATATTTGTTACCAGTTACGATCAATATGCCATTCAGGCGTTTCGTTACAGCGCGGTGGATTACCTGCTTAAACCGATAGATATAAATGATTTAAAAGACGCGCTATCCCGCTTAAAACGAAATGATCCTGTAAGGCTTAAGCAGGCGGCGGAACAAACGCTTTATTTGCTTAATAATATTAGTGTTCAGGAGGAAAAGGACCGCTTTATTGCATTACAGCAAAAAGACAGGGTGAAATTTATTAAACTATCTGATATTATTTATCTGGAAGCCGATCGAAACTATTCCCGTATTTATACAGTGGACGGTGGTGTATTCTTACATTCTAAAACATTAAAGCATTTCGAGGATCTGTTTGTTACTAATAAACGGTTTTTCAGAACGGGAAAGGCCTACATTATTAATCTCGATTACGTGAAGGAATATACCAAGTCTGAGCCCTGTTTTCTGTATTTAAGTAATAATAAGGAAATTGAGATAGGACGACGGAAAAAAACAGAGTTGTTGGATTTGCTGAGGTAGGAACGGTAAAACGCTAAAGTGAAGATTTAAAACTGAAAAAACGTCTTATTCCATTATAAATACCGGACATTTAGTCCGTTAACACGCCGTAGGTAAGACA
>JASGCO010000003.1 GCA_030054095.1 Sediminibacterium sp. | reverse complement strand
CGGCTTCTTCTTCGGCTTTCTTTTTAGCAGCAGCTTCCGCCTCTGCCTTGGCTTTCGCGTCTGCTTCTGCTTTAGCTTTTGCAGCGGCTTCTTCTTCCGCTTTTTTCTTAGCTGCAGCTTCTGCCTCCGCCTTGGCTTTTGCTTCCGCTTCTGCTTTGGCTTTTGCAGCGGCTTCTTCTTCGGCTTTCTTTTTAGCAGCAGCTTCCGCCTCTGCCTTGGCTTTTGCTTCCGCTTCTGCTTTAGCTTTTGCAGCGGCTTCTTCTTCTGCTTTTTTCTTAGCGGCAGCTTCTGCCTCCGCCTTGGCTTTTGCCTCTGCCTCCGCTTTGGCTTTTGCAGCGGCTTCTTCGTCCATTAATTGTTTTACCTGATTAATCTGGTCTTTTGGATAAGGTTCATTGGCTTTAATGCCCAGAGCTTGTTGGTAAGATGTTAAGGCTGCGGCATACTCCTTTTTAGAAAGGGCTTTATCGCCAGCTTTAATGGCATTCTGATAGTTGTTTTCCGCTTCTTTCGCTTTGTTTTTTAGGGCCTTTTCCTGTTCTTTTACCCTTTCGGCAGCTGATAACATCTGTTCGAGATAAGGCTTATCGTATAAAAAATTATCGGCTTTAGTATCGTAAAAAAATTTGTTCATGGGTTGATTAAATAAACTGTAATCTACCCCATCCATTTTTTCGAAGAGTGTCATACTGGCATCGATCCCCTCGAACGGAAGCGTTCTTTCAGGCGGAACACCTGTGGCGGTAATGGTATAACGTTTACTAATCAGTCCGGCTTTTTCTACTACCACCAGATATTCGGCATTTAGTGGTAAAACGCAGTTGTATTCCCCGTTGGCGTCTGTGTACAGATTCTGAACCAGTTTACTGCCCTGATAAATTTTAACATTTGCGCCGCTTAAGGGGCCTTTACCCATAGAGATTTCACCCGTAACAGGAAAGGAAGTGGGGGCCTGGCCTTTTAACGAAATGCTTATCCAAAAGGTGGCTAAAATAATGAGCAAACTCAGCTTTCTCAGACTCTTACAAAACAAACTCATATAAGTTTTAAATTTACAAAAAAAAGCCAATTCTTATGCCAAAAGTGAATGTGCGGGATAACCGAGTTGTTAATTTTAGTTATTGGGAGTTAAAGTCGTTTCTGGCTCCTGCAGACGTTATAATTGTAGGTGGGGGAATTGTAGGTCTTAGTAGCGCTATTTTTATAAAAAAGCGGTGGCCGCGTCGTCGTGTGGTGGTATTGGAGAGGGGAGTTTTGCCATCGGGTGCCAGTACCAAAAATGCAGGATTTGCCTGTTTTGGAAGTGCAGGAGAGGTGCTGGATGATTTAACCCGTATGGACGAAGAAACCGTGCTGTCAACTATACGCCTGCGATGGGAGGGATTACAGTTATTAAGGGGTCTGATAGGGGATACATGCCTTGATTATAAGGCTTTAGGAGGGTATGAAGTGTTCCAGGATCGGATGGCTGCTGAAACGTGTTTAGATGCCTTGCCTTACCTGAATGATTTAATGCGGGAAGTTACAGGTAATAGAGTCACCTACCTTAAACAACCGGGGGTAGGGGCAAAAATGGGTTTTTGGGGTGTAGGCATGGTTATAAAAAACCGTTATGAAGGACAACTAGATACGGGACTGATGATGAATGCGTTTATCCACATGGCTCAGGGTTTGGGAGTGCAGTTGTTGAACGGGGTTGTAGTGGACGCAATTTTGGATTTGGGAAGCAGAGTAGATCTGAATACTAACGTTGGTTGTTTTTCGTCAAAAAGGGTGGTGGTGGCAACAAATGGTTTTGCAGCGCAGTTATTAAATTTAAAAACGGTGCAACCAGCAAGGGCTCAGGTATTAGTCACTGAACCTATTAAGGGACTAAAACTTAAGGGGGCTTTTCATTTCGATCAGGGGTATTATTATTTCCGGAATATTGATGGCAGAGTGTTGTTGGGCGGTGGGCGTAATCTCGATTTTAAAGGCGAAACCACTTATAGCATGGAAACTACTTTGCCGATACAAAAGGCATTGGATAAACTTCTTAAAGGAGTTATCGTACCTTACGCTAAAGTTAAAGTGGCGCATCGCTGGGCTGGTATTATGGGTGTAGGGCCCGAAAAGAAGCCGATTGTTGAACCAGTAAGTGCTAACGTAATAGCGGCAGTAAGAATGGGTGGGATGGGAGTAGCTATTGGTAGCAGGGTTGGGCAAATTGTGGCGCGATTGGTAGGAGAGTAGGTTTATTATGGATAGTTGTTTGTCTTCTAATGATTGCTTGATGTAAGTTGGGGCACTTTGTATAGTATGTGTGAAAAATGTTATTGAGGCTATACAATTTCAAAAATGGTGGTATCTTTTTGCGGGTAGACTGGGTTAAACGTAAACTGAAAATAACCGAATAAGTTAAAATCGTCATCGTAAATGGCAATTCGGAAATTATACCTGCACATTTTACCAGCGTGGAGTGTGGTGGTACTGAACCAAAACGGACGTTCACGTATTGTTGTTTGAAGTGGGTTGAAAACTTCGGGAATAATTGTTTCTTTAGCGTTATAGTAATGAAGTTTCAATGCATTGCGATCTGTTTTGTTTTGTGTACTTAAATCATAAAGAATAACGGGCGTTTCGTAATTGTTATTTGGAGACATTATAAAAAACTGCAGATGCTCAGTTGCAGGTAATATTGCGGTTGTAGCGAGAGTGGCGCCGAAAATGGGAAAGTGATTGTCAGTTCTGACTAGGAAAAAATAATCGCTATTTGTTGGTATTAATGTTGGGTTATTCTGGTCTTTGCTAGGTAAGGGAAAATCTTTCATCAAGGCTGCTGTAAATACAAAGATATTGATTTGGGAAACAGTTTGTCTTTTCATGGTTATAGGTTGTTGAGGGATTAAAACACAGGATCCGCGTTGGGATCCTGTGAAGAAGGGTTATTTTGCGACAATAGTCGGATCCCAGCTGAAGTAGCCGTATAACGAAAGATCAGAGTTGTAAACCGCGAACTGAAGGCCATAACTTTCTGTTCCTTTATTATTCACTGTGTTTTGGGCGAACCAAAAATCCTGTGTAGGGTTTGGGCTCTTTAGTACCAGTGGGTTAAAGCTTGCAGGGGCTACAGTATCAACTTTCGAAAATGACTGAAGTTCAAAGTCTGTTTTGTTAAACACGTTGTCACCTGAGATTTTGAAAAGTTTGTAAAGGATAACCGGGAAATCGTAATTGTTGTATTCTGATACCGCGTAAAAGCGAACAACATCACCTTGAACGGCGGTAAAGCTTAGGTCTCCGGTTCCCTGCCCGCTAATTTGCGCGTTATCGGAAACGACCATGTACTGATACGTATGGGCAATGCCTGTTGGTTTGTTTTGATCTTTACTTGGTGTTGGGAAATCTTTCATCAGACGAGCCGTGTTGATGATGATGTTAACATTGATGATTTTATTTTTGGCCATGTTGGTTGGTGTTTTCCTACTCATAAGGCTTTTCAGATCCGCCCTGTCTTTTAACTGTTACAGTCAGTCCGTTTTTTTAGTGGGTTCTGCTCCACTGCCAGCGCGCTTTTGACAGAAGCAAAGTTGAGGATAAGGTTACCAACCTAAAAGGGGAATTTTACCTGATTTGTAAATCAGGTAAATGTAACTGTAAGGGGGGATATTTAGCTGGATTAGTGATAATTTAACCAGAAAGGTGCAGGATTCGGTTTTTCTCCTGCCTATCTCACTTTATGAGAGAAAACAGGCGCGAAACCTGACCCGAAGCAGCTTTACGTCAAGGTGCGGGCCTCATCTCCCGCACCTTAACAGGCACCATAGTAGTAATGGAAAAAAATCCTAACAGTTCCAGACGCCCCAAGTCCCTTTTTGCCGATATAAACAACAAAATTACCATCACCTTGCATTATTAATTGAAAAAGACCATTTGGAGAAAGTAAAGAATCATCTGGCTGTAAAGTTTGACCTGCATTTAAAATAGATGACGTATTTTTTTGATTTTAATTTCCCTACTCATGAGGCTTATTGGTTACCGTAAGTTTGGTTTCATGCATAATGCCCATTTTGAGAATCAATACTTAACGTGATGATTCAGAAGAATATTATGATAAAACCTTCTTACCACATTTTCATAATGTAAAACAGAGCAATATAGGGAGGAACAATGGAAAAAGAAGTTCCCTGTCCGGTAGGTCCGGTATAGCCTGAATAATCGTTAATTGTAATGTCGGTTTTATTATTAAAAGCAATTGTAGTGTTGTTAGTTGGGGCATTGTTGTTTGACCAAACTCCAGTTCCAGAGCCATTTGAGCTTAGAGTGGTGAATCTTAATGGTTGAGCATTGCTATGTTCATGCCCGGGATCTGATATAGAATGACCATGATCAATGCTATGATCGTGTTCAGGTAAATTTATGATTGATAAGGTTTGAGAATCTTGCCCGCCCGTTGAACTCATAGGAAAGCCTGAAGGATCACTAGGGTCACCGTCAGCTCCAATAACAAAACGTCTCATCAAATCAGGTGTGCCATTATTACCATTGCATAGAGCCCAACCAACCATACTCCCAATTCCCATACCCGTATTATCAAAATTATTAGCTATTACTCCGTACCAACTGAGTATGCAGTTGATTGGTAACTGTGTTATTTGCTCAAAATTATTGCTTGAATTTTCCATTTTTTATATTATGATCTCTACTCATGAGGCTTTTCGAATGCCGCCCTGTTTTTAGTTAACTGTTACAGTCAGTTCGTTTTTTAAAGTGGGTTCTGCTCCACTTTTGGATTGTTGTGTTTTAGGACTGTCTCTTGGAGTTTAAATTAATATCTAATGATAATTTCATAACCTCATCGTTTTTAATGCCATCCAGATAAATGATGTTAGGATAGATAGTGGATGTACATGCAGGAGTCAAATTGATCTCAAGTGCTTGATTAGCTTCCTCAGCGAGGTCAAGTATGCTTTTGCCTCCTACAATAGGTAATTCGCAAGTTGCAGCCTGTGTCGCATCTTGTGTTAGTGTCCATGAAAGCAAGAAGTATTCATTTTGATGATTTTTCATTTTGTTTAATTGATCGTGCACCATCTCTTTTAAATCGTTAGTACCTGTGTAATTGTTGTACATCTTAAGTTTGGAACTGTTCCAAACGCAGGTTCCAGGCATAGGTACAACCGTTTCATTGCTTGGATCTGCAATTATTACTACATTTGATTGAGTGGCATTTCCTCCTATAAACTCCCCCATAGTAAGGTCCAAAAAAGTGGGGTAATCTCCACAGGCTCTGTGATTAATGCGGCTTAGTTTTTTGCATAAGTGGTTGTATTGTTGTTGAGTAAATGGCTGGTACAACCGTCCGGTATCTGTATCAAGGTCGTGGGAAATGTTAAGGATAATCAACTCATGTTGGGTACTGATGAAAGTATTAATATCATTAACAATAGAATCTATTGACTGTCCATTAGCACCTTGCCATCCTAAAACAGGAACGTTTGAGTAATGTCCCGTGTAAAACTCTCCTCCGCTTATAACCGGACGAATGTCGAAATACCTTACACCAAGGTTTAGCTGCCCAAGAATAGAATTGTATTGTGTAATGACATTACAGTCAAAGGCACCTACGGTTCCTGTACCTCTTTTAGACATTCCGGCATCGTGTGCCCCCGGCAAACATAAGTTACGAAGTTTTATTCTCGCGAGCGATCCGATATTGTCTGCCATCCAGGATTTTGGATTATATTTTGGAACGGTTGATAAACTTTTCGGAGAAGTATATTTAGTGTCTTTCATAATTTATTTATTAATTTCCCTACTCATAAGGCTTTTCGGTTACCACCCTGTTTTTAGTTTACTGTTACAGTCAGTTCGTTTTTAAAGTGGGTTCTGCTCCACCGTCAGCGCGTGTTTGACAAAAACAAAGGTGGAAGTGACTATGGCACTATAACTAGAGCTAATCAATCTGATTTTAAAACAGTTTGGACTGTCTGCTTAGGATTTTTATCTATTTTTGATCAGCCTCTTTGTCTGATTTCTTTTTCCTGTTTCAGACTAATTTCACAATTAGAGATTAATAGATCCTTGCCCCTCAACCGGTCCAAATACAGTCGAAGGATTATCCACAGTGCCAAATATTGAAATAGTAACAGGACTTGAGTTGAGATTGTCAAACTGGAAAAAAGCCGCTTGTCCGCTATTGACAATCATTAACTGTGTTGGGTAAACTCTTGTTTGATACCCCTGATTCTGGAAGCCTAGACTAATTAGGGTTCCACCTGTTACAGGAAAATTGCCATAATAACTCGTTTGCGCGGGAATAACAACTTGTGCTGAAACAATAATTGAATTTGCCATAATTTTGATTTTAATTTTCTTACTCATAAGGCTTTTCGGTTACCGCCCTGTTTTTAGTTTACTGTTACAGTCAGTTCGTTTTTAAAGTGGGTTCTGCTCCACCGTCAGCGCGCGTTTGACAAAAACAAAGGTAGAGTGGTGGTTTTCGGATTACCAGATTCAATGTATCTGATTTTTAAAACAGAGCAATCTGTCTGTTTAGGTTTTTTTGCCCGGGTCAATCTGTCTGTTTTTGTTGTTTTTTAGAATGTATTGTTGCATACACCATAATAGCGGCTTATACTTGTGGAATATTAACCACTTAAACAAAGACCACTATGAAACACGTATTTAAAAACAGGATATTTATGGCAGTATTAGTTGCCCTGACTTTTGGTAGTTTGGGGTATTATCTGGGGAGCCAGTCCAGTTTTTGTAAAGAGCCACTAAGTGGCAAGTCAGATACCTATGATCGTATCCCCAGTGATACAGCTTATAAGTGGATCCGGAACTATGGACAGTTTGCGGGTGCCTTAGCAAGCGATATGGTAAGGGTGGATACGACTATCAGAAACTTAGGTATTGAATATGCAGTGCCGGGAGCTGGATGGACAATTCCTATGGATGATATTATTGACGTTTTAGATACTTGTAAATCCCATTGTACGTCTGGCCGAAAATACGTTCGCGCCTATTTGGGCGTAGAAGGTTATCCAAAACAGTTTAATGTTCATTTGGTACTTGCTATTGTAAACGATTTCGGAAAGGGATGTTGCGGTGCCGGAACGGATGCGGTCCAAAGCTATTACTTTGATCTGGTAAGGCCATGTCCCAATATGTGTGATATTTACAGTCCGCTTTACAAGCATTATCTGGAGGGGGTACGCGATAGCGTGCCAAATTACGGTATTATTTGTAATGATAACGGAGATTCCTGTTTCCCTAAATTAGGCCAAACACCATGATTTATACTATTGTTATTTATCTGACTTATTTTGTGCTGTTATGTTCAGGTATCTGGAGTATCTGGCATTTCAGATATTTGATGCCTAAATTCAAAGTGTTGGCCGTTTACACGTGGTTGTCAATTATTGTACAGGGTATTTCCGAAACACTTGCTTCTCAGCGAATCAATAATTTGTTCTTATCGCATGTTTATGCCGTACTTAGTTTTGTGATTTTAACCCGTTTTTACTGTATGTTACTGCGCCCTTTTATTTCGGATGTGCTATTTAAAGGCCAGATGATAAGTTTTGTTCTGCTGGCAATAGTGAATGTTATCTGGTGGCAACCATTAACTACGTTTAATTCGATTCCGCTAACGGTTGAGGCTTTGGTATTTATCGTATTTTCATTATCTACGTTTATACTCACATTAAACGAAGCGTTAAACCATCATGTACGGCCGTTTTTGAGGAGTCTGAACTGGATTAACTCGGGTATTTTTTTGTATTTTACAGGTAGCCTCCTGTTGTTTTATAATGGCGAAATAATTATTCATGTCATTATGGGGAAGTGGAGCGCTTATACCATGTTGCTGCATACGGTACTGACTATGGTTTTATACATCTGTATAGGAATTGGATTATGGCTGAGCCCGAAGATTTAAAACTATTTCATACGCTACCACCGCTTATTGGACTGGCGGTACTTATTGCTTTGGGCGTTATCCTGATGGTGCAGCAGTTTCAGCGTAGCCTTTACCGGCGGCGGCTTAACGAAGAAAATCTTAAGCTGAATCATCAGCGGGAATTGTTGCGTACGGCCATTACTGTTCAGGAAAAAGAACGGGAGCGTATAGCGGGCGATTTACATGATGAACTGGGCGCCCGGCTTTCTATGACGCTGATGTTGCTGCGGCGGAGTTACGATATGATACCAGCAGCGGATAGTGTATCGCACACGCTGTTGCCTGAGGTGGAAGCGCATTTGAAAGAGGCATTGCATTCCACCAAACGGATCAGTTACGAACTGATGCCCCCGCAATTGATTAATATGGGGTTGTATAAGGCGCTACTGGTATTGGTAGAAGAAGTGCGGAATGCAGCAACAATTGCAGTGGTGATGGAACGATCGGAACCAGAGCGTGAATTGAACTGGCCTATACAGTTAGGGGTTTACCGTATGATTTCGGAGCTATTAACAAATACGTTGAAGCATGCGGCTGCTACCAGAATTAGTATTGAATTGAAAACGGAAGAAGAGTACCTGATTTGCCATTATACCGATAATGGAAAAGGATTACCAGCGTTTGAACAAGGGCAAGGTCTTGGATTACGGAGTCTGGAGGGAAGAGCTAGTGCACTGAATGGCACTCTTAAATGGGGAACATTAGCGGAAGGTGGGTTCTATGCAAAGATCTGTTTGCCTTTAGCGAACTAAGTAATTGTTTGTAATTTAGTTTGAATAATACACTGTCGCAATAATAATTTTAATACAACTTATTATGTATACACAACGCATTAAAGTAGGACTGGTGGATGATCAGTTACTGGTTCGTTCGGGTTTTAAAACGCTTATTGAAAGCTGGGATACAATGCAGGTGATTCTGGAATCGGGAGATGGGTTTTCGGTAATAGAACAATTGAATGGGATGGATGCGCGACCGGATGTGATGCTGGTGGATATCCGTTTACCCGGTAAAGATGGGCAGAGTTATTCAGGCATACAACTTACGCAAGATTTACAACGGCACTATCCGTCTGTTTATATTCTTATTGTGTCTATGCAGGATGATCCGGTAACCATAGCCAATCTTATAGAATGCGGAGCGCATGGTTTTTTGTCGAAGTGGTGCGCACCAGAGGAATTAAAGGGCGCGATAGAAACTGTTTGTCATACCGGATCGTATATTAATGAAGAAACGCTGAAGGCGCTTCAGAACCGCCTTAGCATGGGAACTAAGGTCCCAATGATAAAGAATGAAGAATTGACCGGCAGGGAGGTGGATGTGATTCGTTTAATTTGTCAGCAGTTAACAGCGGAAGAAATAGGAGAGAAGCTATTCATTAGTCCTAAGACGGTTAATGGACACCGTAATAATCTGTTGCAGAAAACCGGATCGCGTAACATAACGGGATTGGTGATGTACGCGGTAAGAACCGGATTGGTGGAAATTGTATGATAATCTGGCTTAAAGGGAATTGATTTAGGCACTCACCATTTTACTTACTACTGTATGTTATAAGTAGTCTTTATTGACGACTGGCCGAGGGATTGAAGCGACAGCCTTGCGCGGGCTTTTGCGAGTCAGCGCACAGACGAGGCGGCGGCGGAACAGAGCCCCCGCAGGCTGATGCGATGCCGCAAAAGGCAAGTAAGCTATAGCGAAAAGCCCGGTTTTTAGCGTTGGTGGCGGGCAGAAAAAACGGCTCCTAAACCACAGTTCTTGATTCTTTAAAAAGAGACGGGTTTATAATACTTTTATTTCATAAACTTTTCCTTCACCTCGCTGAAAGTCGGGAAGTTATTATGGTGCCAGTTGGCAATAACGGTTCCGTTTTTCATAAGCATGAGGCCCGGGTTGGCACGAATCATGGTTTTTAAAACGATGGCATCTACCCCATAAAAATTGTACAAGGCATTGTGCGCGTGTTTAAAATCATCCACATCTTTACCGCCACTGGCGGAGAGGGCGATAAATGTATTGCCGTTTTTTGTTGCCAGTGTGTAAAAGTCATTGATTTTAGCATGTAGCGACGCATCCTCTTCAGTTTTTTTAAGGTCGTACACCACGAGCCAGAAACTATAGTTTTTATCGTTTAACAAAGAATCTTTTATGTCGCCCGACTCGCTGTTAATGGTAAGATCTGTTATTTTAGGAGGATTTACGGCGTCTTTCACCATTACGTTTTCGGTGGCATTCCATTTCCAATTAAGGGTGTCTTGCCATGGATAATTTTTACTGTCAAATTCTTTTATTTCGTGTGTTTTGAGATTTTCATATTTAAACCGCGTTTCGTAAACCGCTGGTTGGTAATCGCTTCCGGGTTTCATGTTTTCTTTAAGGTTCATGCCAGGCGCGTAGGCTCTGAAATCTAAGGGCGGCAGATTGCGGTAGGCCCAGATGGGGAAACCCACAGATAAAACGGTACCTGCCAGAAAGAGGGTACTTAATACCATGGGTTGGGCTATTTCGCGGATGTTTTCTTTACCAGCAAAGAGCAGGGTAATCAAAATCATAAGGGCCACGTCTTTCCAGAAACTTTCCCATGGTTTTAGTTTAAGGAAATCGCCAAAGCAGCCGCAATGTGTTACTTTGTTGTAGCAGGCGCTGTAGAACGTAAGGAAGGTGAAAAAGGCGATTTGTGCAAATAACAGCCATAGTGTTAAGTCGCGTTTGTAGCCAATGAGTAAAAGGATACCTAAGATAATTTCGCTGGCACAAATGATAATAGCCATTGGGAGGGCAATATGCGCGAGCCAATCGAACATAGCCAGTCCGGTATCGCCTTTAAATACTTCGAAATACTCTTCCAGTTTATACGAAAACCCCAGCGGGTCGTTGGCTTTTATAAAGCCTGAAAAAATAAATAAGCCACCTACCAATACCCGGGCAATATGAGTCAACCAGGCCCATTTGCCTATAATCCCAGCGCCATTTACCAGAACGAGCATGATTCCCAGAATAATGCCAAGTGTGGTTTTACTAAAGCAGGGCGGACAGGCAAAATACAGGATGGCTGCCAGGCCAATACTCCAAATGGCTCGGAACACTTTTGATTGCAGGAATTTTTTCATAAACTGACGTACTGTTGGTTCAACCTTTCTAAATTAAAGTCTTAATTTGTTCTTTACAAATTACTTAGTCTTTTTTAACAGCCTTCTGCTCTTCGAGCCGTATGAGCGCGAAAGCACTGTAGTTAATCATGTCCATGTAATTGGCATCTACCCCCTCGCTGATAATGGTTTTCCCTTTATTATCTTCGATCTGTTTAACCCTGAATATTTTCATCAGGATAAGATCGGTGAGGGAACTGATGCGCATATCGCGCCAGGCCTCGCCGTAATCGTGATTTTTATCGAGCATGAGTTGACGGGTAATGTCAATATGCCTGAGGTAAAGCGATTCCACTTCGCTATACGGTAAATCAATACGCGCATCTTCTTTTAAGTCGAGCTGAATAAGGGCGATGAGGCAGTAATTAATAATGCCTACGTATTCGCCACTGATATCATCTCCGATTTTTTGGGTGCCTTTTTCTTCTATACTTTTAATGCGCTGGGCTTTTATAAATATCTGATCGGTAAGAGAAGTAGGGCGCAGGTTTCGCCATGCTGTGCCATAGTCTTTCATTTTCTTTAAAAAGATATCTTTACACTTTGAAATGGCGGCATCGTATTGCTGTGCTGTATGATTCATAAATTAATGAGTACGAAAATAAACGAAATAAAACGGATGGCGTACCCTGTAAATGGTAAATTATTAAATTTTAATAAACCACAGGTTATGGCTATTGTTAATCTGACGCCTGATAGTTTTTATGATGGTGGTAAGTTTGGAGGGGTTTCAGAGATTCTGAACGATGTGGCGGAAAAGCTAAAACACGGGGCTACTATTATTGACATTGGCGCAGCCAGTTCTCGCCCCGGATCGGAACCGGTTACGGAAACAGAAGAGTGGCAGCGTCTGGAGGCTCCCTTACGGGCCATTCGTCGTCAATTTCCGGATGTTTTTATATCGGTGGATACTTACCGTAGTGGCATTGCAGAGAAATGCCTGGGGCTGGGGGCGGATATAATTAATGACATTAGCGGTGGTGATCTGGATACAGATATGTTTAATGTTATCGCCTCTGCCGGAGTGCCTTATGTGCTCATGCACATGCAGGGTACACCCAAAGATATGCAGGTGAATCCGGTGTATGAGGATGTAGTGTTAAGTGTAAAATCGGCACTTGCAAAGAAAATAGCGAGACTGTCGGATCTGGGGCATTCGGCCATTATTGTGGACCCGGGTTATGGTTTTGGGAAAACACTGGAGCAGAATTACCTGTTACTAAAGCATCAGCAGGAGTTGACCGAACTGGGGTTTCCCATTCTGGCCGGGGTATCGCGTAAAAGTATGATTAATAAAGTCGCGGGTACTAATCCGGTAACGGCGCTTAATGGCACAACGGTGTTAAATACCATTGCTTTGTTAAATGCTGCTAATATTTTGAGAGTACACGATGTTTTAGAGGCAAAGCAGGTGATAGATCTGATTAGTTTTTATAATTTGGCAGAAGGATAAATTATTTAGTTAATCGTATGCGTTTGTTTGGGTTAAAATTTTGTGTTGTATTGGGGCTTTTGGTTGTATTAACCAGTGCTTTCCGTCCGCCTTACGCTTACCAGATAGCAGTACTGAAGTATAATGGCGGTGGGGATTGGTATGGTAATTTGGAAACCTCGTTGCCTAATTTAATCCGGTTTTGCAATGATAACCTGAAAACCAGTATTAACCCGGAACAGGCCATTGTAGAGGTGGGAAGTGCTGAATTGTTTAATTATCCTTTTGTGCACATGACCGGACATGGTAATGTGGTGTTTTCGGATCAGGAAGCCGAAAACTTACGGCGTTATTTAAAGGCAGGTGGTTTTTTACATATTAGTGATAATTACGGTTTGGATAAGTTTATACGCACACAGTTAAAAAAAGTGTTTCCCGATCTGGACCTGGTAGAGTTGCCGTTTAATCACCCCATTTACCATCAGAAATATGATTTTAATGGTTTGCCCAAAATACACGAGCATGATAATAAAGCGCCCAAAGGGTATGGATTAATTTACAATGGCCGCCTGGTGTGTTTTTATGATACCGAATGTGATCTGGGGGATGGATGGGAAAGCCCTGATGTTCATAAAGACGGTGAAGAGGCCCGGCAAAAGGCACTTAAAATGGGCGCTAATATTATTAGCTATGCGTTTTTGCATTAAAATACGTTCTTGGGGGTATTTTTTTTTGGAAAATTTCTTCTTTATTTGGTAGCCTGTATAATGACACGCGCATTCTAAAATATATTTTAAGACTAATTTGTACTGAAGGTAAATAGTGAAAGCAGAAAGAAATGGATTTTTAAGTGGATTTAAAGCGTAATGATTGAGTTAAGGATGATTTTCAGTTAGCTTTATAATTTCACTACATTAATTCTCTATGGTATTTTTAGTAGATATGGCATGTCTGTATATAGCAGGTAAACAAAGAAAGTAAGTAAGATTGATGTTGACAATGTAAGAAAAATTTGTTGTGAAAAAATATATTACTGTAACTTTCCCGTATTGATAAACGTTATACTCCTGAATATGAGAAAAAATTTACTGTTAAGCTTTTTAGCTTTTTCACTTACTGTATTATCACAAACATATCAGCTAACAGGCAAAATATCTGATGGGCGCGAAGGGTTGGCTTTTGCAACGGTTATGGTTAAAGGCACATCGTTAGGTACCAATAGTAATGCCGATGGTGTTTATACGCTACGTTTACCTGCGGGTACGTATGAAGTGATTTACCAGTATGTGGGATATTCTAAAAAAACGGTAAGTGTTAATTTAACATCCGATGTACAGCAAAATGTAACGTTAACGGCAGATGGGGTATCGTTGAAGGAAATTGAAGTAAAAGCAGGAGAAGATCCCGCGTATGCGGTAATCCGGCAGGCTATTAAGAAGCGGAAGTACTATCAGAATCAGGTAAAGGCATTTACATGCAGGGCCTATATTAAGGGATTACAACGCATCAAAAACGTTCCCAAAAAAATGCAGAAGATGATGAGTGTTGGTGGCGAAAAATTCGACTCTACTATGTTGGGAGTGGTGTATTTGAGTGAAAGTGAGAGCAAGTACCATTATCGTAAACCTGATGATGAAAAGGAAATAATGTACAGTAGTAAAGTAAGTGGCGACAATCAGGCATTTTCCTTTAATCAGTTGAGTGATATGAATTTTAATTTTTACGATAATCTTATTGAAATAGATGGGTTAAGTGAACGGCCTTTTACGTCTCCCATTCATGAAAATGCATTTCTGTATTACCGTTACCGTATGTTGGGAACGGTTTACGAAGATGGAAAATTAATTAATAAAATTCAGGTGATGCCCCGTAGCAAAACAGGCCCGTGTTTCAGAGGAACAATCTATATT
Organism: Sediminibacterium sp.; assembly: GCA_030054095.1. Lineage (GTDB taxonomy): Bacteria > Bacteroidota > Bacteroidia > B-17B0 > Aurantibacillaceae > Aurantibacillus. The sequence continues at coordinate 276,454 of JASGCO010000003.1, read as the reverse complement.
CAGGAAGATACCTGGCGTATTACCAGCGCCGATTTAATGTTAACAAAAGATGCCAAGATTGATTTTGTGGATACGCTTTATATCAGGCAAATACAGGCACCGGTAAGTGGCGATAGTATCTGGATGCCGGTAAGTATCAATTTTAGTTTTGATTTTAAATTTTTGGGTATCAAAGGCAACGGGTATTTTAACGCGGTGATGAAAGAGTTTGATGTGGCTCCGGTTTTCCCCAAAAAATTCTTTAAAAATGAAATTCTTAAAGTGGAAGAGGATGCAAATAAAAAAGATACCGCTTACTGGAAAGAAAGCCGGCCTATACCATTAACTGAAGAAGAGGAGCGGGATTACAGACGTAAAGATAGTTTAGCCAAAATCAAAAACAGCGATCGCTACAAAGACTCTCTGGATCGTAAACATAACGCGTTTAAATTTAAAGACATCTTTATGGGCTACAATTACCGCAACAGTAAACGCAAATGGGATATATCTGTTCCGGGGATTATAACAAGTGGCGTACAGTACAATACAGTAGAAGGCTTAAATCTGAGCTACAAAGCGTCGTTTCGCAAGCGTTACGAAGATTACCGGTATCATTATCTGGAAGCGAAATCGCGCTATGGTTTCAGTAATAAATTATGGGGTGGAGAATTGGCATGGAATTATTTGTTTAAACCTGAAAAATTTTCGCAGGTTCGGGTTAACCTGAAGTCGATAGTGGAGCAATACAATGGAAGTGAACCAATTATGCCTTTGTTAAATTCGGTTTACACGCTACTACTGAATGAGAACTATATGAAGTTGTATAAGGAAACAGCGGCGGAGGTGAAATACATTACTGAAATTACCAATGGCCTTATTTTTAATGGCGCGCTTATGTATGCCGAACGTTCACCGTTACGTAATTCAACGGATCAGTTATTGATTGATGATAAGGAAAAACTATTTACCAGTAACGATCCGCGTTATCCATTAACGCATGATTCTTTACAGCCGATTAGTAACGCGTTTACTACGGATGTCGCGTTTTCGATACGCTTTAAGCAAAAGTACTATACTATGCCCCATCAAAAAGTGATAACGGGCAGCAAGTATCCCATCATTAATGTAGGATACCGTAAAGCCATACCCGGATTAAATACACAAGCGGATTATGATCTGGCGCGGATCAGTGTGAGCGATAATTTAAAGTTAGGTTTATTTGGGAATCTGGATTATTATGCCGGTGCAGGTTACTTTATAAATGCGCGTAAACTTTATTTTATGGATTATAAGCATTTTGATGGAAATCAAACCTTGTTTACATCCAGGTATTCCCGCAGTTTCTTTATGCTGCCGTATTACCAGTATAGTAGTAACGAGTGGTGTTTTCAGGGACAGGCTGAACACCATTTTAATGGTTTTATTTTAAATAAAATTCCTTTACTGAAACGTTTGCCTGTGCAGGAAGTTGTAGGTGGGCGTGTATTAATGAACGAAAAAGTGTCGTCGTATTATGAGGTTAATTTTGGTTTGGAAAACATTTTTAAAGTATTGAGGGTAGATTATATTTTGAGTTATACCAATCAGGGGGCATTTAAACAAGGGTTTACGTTTGGGTTAAATATGGATTTTTAAATCGAAAAGTTATGGGTATTAAGTACGGTTTTGTATTTGCCGGGGTAATGTTTACTTCTGGTGTTTTATTTGGTCAGCAGGCATCTGCCACATCCGGTTTAAAACAAATTAAGGCAACCTCTAAAAAAGTTAGCATAAACGATAATGGTGAGATGAAAAAGGACTACTGGACCATTACTCCCGAATTAAAGCCGGATGTTTATGTAACCAATACTAAAAACGGAAAAGTAGTATTTTATACAGATAAGGATTCCATTGTGGTTAAGGTCAACGAAAAACGGCCTTATGATTTTGTAATCGTTCTTAATGATACTATTAAGGCATTAACTCAGGTAAAGTACAAACAACCTTTTCTGGAAGTATTAAAAGCCTCAAATGTATATAACAGGTCAGATAAAAGGGTTATACCTGAGTTTACTTATCAAGACAGCATGTACCCGGCGTTGGTTACGTTGCGGAAAGAACTAAAGCTGGATTCTATTGCTGGAGGAGGGAATGAGTTATCCAAAATTATTAATCTGATGCATTGGATACATTATCTGGTTCCACATGATGGGCAAAATGGAAACCCTGAGGTGAAAAATGCCTTAAGTATGGTATCGGTCTGCCGCAAAGAAAAACGGGGAATGAACTGTCGGGGCTTGGCCACAGTGTTGAATGAGTGTTATCTGGCAATGGGTATTAAATCACGGTTTTTAACCTGTTTGCCTAAAGATACAACAGATTCTGAATGTCATGTCATCAATATGGTGTATTCTAGCGATTTAAAGAAATGGATATGGATGGATCCGACCAATGACGCGTATGTGATGGACGAGAAGGGAACATTGCTAGGCCCCGAAGAAGTACGTTTGCGTTTGATAACAAACAAGCCGTTACTCCTTAATCCGGATGCGAACTGGAACAGGCGATTATCAGTTGGTAAGGATTATCTTAGTAATTACATGGCTAAAAATCTTTACAGATTTGAATGTCCGGTTCACAGTGAGTATGATACGGAAACAAAGGCCAGGGGTAAACGACTTACCTACGTGCAATTAATTCCTACAGATTATTATTATCAGACGCCGGATAAATCGGAAGAGGAAGCTAAGAATTCGGGTGTTATTTTTGTTGAATATAAAACCAATAATCCGGAATGGTTTTGGCAAATCCCAAAATAGTAAATACCTTAATGTAATAAACAAATGTTATGATAAAGACGGTTACAATGAATTGCTTGCTGCTTTGCGCAATTTGGACATTTCATGCCAGTGCACAAAGTATTCGTTACCCGCTAAAGCATAAAACTTTGGCGAATGGACTTAAGGTTATAGCGTGTGAGAAGAATACCAATAGCATGGCCGAGATCCAGATTTGGTACCGGGTAGGAAGTAAAGATGAGTGGGATGGTGTAAGGGGAATGGCACACATGTTTGAACACATGATGTTCAGAGGTAGTAAAAAATTTAACGGAGAAGGCGATGTGTATATAAAACTCATTAAAAAAATAGGAGGGTCGTGCAATGCCTATACAACCTTCGATCGTACGGTTTATCATGAAGAAGTACCAGCCGCCTTTGTTGATAAAGCGCTGGAAATGGAAGCTGACCGGATGGAAAACCTTTTGTTATCGCAAACTATACTCGATACGGAACGGGAAGTGGTTGGAGAGGAGTTGCGCTTGGGAGAGAATAATTGGTACCGGCGGATGATGAGTGAACGCTACAAACATTTATACCCAAAACATCATCCGTATCAGGTAGATGTAATTGGTTATCTGAATGAGATCACAGCTTTTACAACCAAACAGTGTCAGGATTTTTACGATAAATTTTACAGCCCAAATAACGCGTTTGTTATTGTTACTGGAAATGTAAAGGCGGAAGATGTATTTGCCATGGTGGAAAAGCACTTTGGAGGGATTAAAAAGCAATTACCGCTCAATGCCAAAAAACAGGAACCCGATATTTTTACGCACCCAATTCCCGTAGAGGAAATGAAGATTGATTATCCGGTACAGATTTATTCTTATGTTGTTCCTGCTCCGGCTTTCGGACACAAAGATTATTATGGATTTAATCTTTTAAGCCGTTTATTGTTCGAAAACAGTAATTCACTTTTAAATCAACGTCTGGTAGATGCCAATCTGGCGTACCAGATCGTGTCCATGGTTGACGATTCTCGTATGTACTCAGATTTTTGTACCTACGATGTGGTAATGCCAGCGGCTATTGGGAATGCCAAAGTACGAAAGGCCGTTAGCAAGGAAATTAATGAAATAATAACAGAGGGAATAGAACCTGAACTGATAACTAATTATATTAAACATCTGGAAGCACAAAATACGTTTCGTAATTATGATAATTCTTCTTTATCGGATGCTCTGGGATTTGCGGAGTACTACCATGGCAATTACCTGAAGTATGATGAACAAATGGAGGCTTACAAAGCCATGAATCCGGATGATCTTAAACGCATTGCGCAGACATATTTTAACCCGGAGCAATTAAAAGTTATTAATTTAAAACCAGGAGCAGAAGAATAATGAAAACAGTGGTAATTGGCTTATGTATTGTGTTAAGCAGTTTTGTGACGGCGCAGGAGTCGTTGAATCTGGAAACATTTGTATTACGAAATGGTTTAAAAGTATATTTTATAAAATATGGTAAAATCGAGGCCATAAACGTAAAGTTGATGATAAATAGCGGGAAGAAGAATGAAACCCCCGGACAACAAGGATATAGTAACCTGACGGCAGAATTATTACTGGAAGGAAATACTAAATATACTAAAGCGGAACAGAGTGATAGAGCTTTTGCTTTGGGTGCAACATTATCAACAGCTTCAGATAATGACTACACCACTATTGAAGGTAATTTTTTATCGTCGGGAGCCGATGCGGCTATTGACTTAATGAGCGCTGCTATATTGCAGCCAAAGTTTGATAAGGATGTAATAGACCGCTATAAAAGTTATTTGATAGACAATAACCAGCCGGCAAAAATGGATATCTCGCAATTAGCAAGTGTGTTTTCGGATTATGCTATTTTTGGATTACAAAATCCTTTGGGCCGCCAGTATTATAAGGCTCAGATTCAGGAAATGACACCAGAAAAAATAAGAGCCTATTACGCGTTCAACTATACCCCTAAAAATGCCAGACTTGTAATTACAGGTAATACGGATGTGGCCGCTGTAAAAACGATAGTGGAGAAGTATTTTGCAAACTGGCAATCAACCTATGGTGAAGTAAATGGTGTGGTACTTGATAAGCCACAGATTAAAAAACGGGAGTATGGGTTTATTCACCGTGCTAATGCAACGCAGTGTGCTTTGCAATGGAATAAAACAGGGCCTTCGTCAGATGATAAAGAGGCCATGGCGTTTAGAATTGCCAATAGCTTATTTAATGATGTATTATTTGCCGAGATACGGGAAAAGGGCGGGAAAACCTATGGAATAAGCGCTGTTTTGAATAATTCCCGTTATGCAGATGTGTTAGCTATTACCTGTAGTGTAAGAAATACGGAGTTGTTATCTACCTTAACCCTGTTCGATAAAACTCTGTCCGGTTTTTATGGCACTACTATTGATCCGGTAAAATTTGCCGAAGCGGTGAATACACTTAAAGTTCGTATTCTTAGCACGGAGGCACCGTCAGAGATAGCAGGGTTGTTTAATCCGGTGAAATTTAATTTTGAAAAACGGAAAAGCCTATTGACAGATTTGGGTACGTTAAAACCGGAAGATGTTCAACGTGTAATTAAAAAATACTTTACACCTGATAGTTATAAGCTGGTAATTGCAGGCGATGAATCAATGGTTGCCGATCAGTTGAATCAGATTAAGGGATTGCAAAAGTTTAAAGCTGCCGATCTGGAACGGATTCAGGACTAAAGGGCAAGCATAAAAAGGTACGGGGGCTTATATCCAAAGGGGGATTCCTGATTCCTTATTCTCTTTAGAAATGGAGAAATTGCACATTTCCGCAGTTGGAATCATGCTCAGACGGATAACTCTTCCAAAATCTGAGGCTTCGTATCCTCGTATCGGCCTGCATATAAAGTTACTGGCAGTAGCCGTCGATTGCGCCATAAAGGTGAAACTATGCTTCATTGGTTTTGGTAATGTGCTAAAAGCTGCTGATGTGTGATCCGGAATAAAGATGAATAATAGAATTGAGGTATTTCTATTTTAGCACTGTACACTTTAGAAAATAGAGTAACTCGTATTATAAGTAAATGAGTAACCGTTCATGTTAAAATGCACAGGGCGTTTATAATCATGAACGAATGGATAGAAAGGAATACTCAGAATTTAGAGAACTTCTGACGATTGATCACTTTACCATCCTTAGAGCGTATTTCGAGTAAATACACACCCGGTTTTAAGCTGGTAATGTTCAATTCAGCCAATCCAATACCTCCTACAATTTGTTTTTGATCGGTTAACAACATCTTACCATATTGGTCATAGATCATAAACAAGGCATCGCCGCTGCTGTAACCATTAAAGCCAACTGTTAACTGACCGGATGCAGGATTCGGATAAACGGCAGTTACAAGTAAATCGCCACTGGTGTTATAAATCGGATAAATAGAAGTGGCGGTTTGCTGATTATTGTTTTCTAAGGCAATAATGCGATAATAATTGATGCGTCCACGCTCGTAGGTTACGTCGTTGAATTCGTGAAGGAATCCGTTTCTTTGTTGAGGATTAACCAGACCAATCCTGCTGAAGTGTTCCCCGTCCACGCTGCGCTCTACATAATATTCTTTAACCTGTAATTCTTCGGTTGTTTGCCACCACAATTTGTTTACATCATCAATCTGTTGGCCGTAAAACTGTTTAAAGCCAATAGGCAAAGGCACAGCACACAAACTGGTGGCGGTACAACTGGTGGTAAACCGATAGGCCTGGTTGGTCATGGTCCAATTATTATATGGCGCTACGGAGGTGGCGTTATGCGCGGTAGCATTTACCGGCGGAACGTAAATAGTCCCGTTATAGTTATGGAGTCCTAAAATGGCTTGCCCGTTATTAAAGCTTGAGCAAACGCGTTTGTTACGGATATGTATTTCAATGGCATGGGTTGTTTCGAACAGTTTAATTTGCCCCGAAAAATTGCTAGCCGTCACAGTTTCGCAGGCTGTAGAGTACATAGGAACGTTTTCCCATGATACTATAAAGCGGCGGTTAGGGGCCGTCCCTAATGTAGTAGCGTGGATAGTAGGTGTTGCTGCCGATGATGAGGGGTCTATGTCGTGCCAGGGTCCTAAAATGGCATTACGGGGAGTGTAGTCGGTAGCTGTTGGCGCGGGACCATTAATCTGATAACCTGTTGCTGCTCCCGGTGCCGCCATTACAGCAAACGGAGCCTGATTAACATTAGGAAAGCACGGAATGCCATCGAATACTAAGGAAGAATTGGAAGCCACATAAGCCCCATTAAATTGCTGACCGGCGTAACAGAACGGAAAGCCGAATAAACTAACGGCACTGAACAATACATCGTCAGTTGTAGGTAAAGCAGTACCTCCAAAGGTTTCGAAACTAAACGTTGTGGCGGCAGCGGCATAGCTTCCGAGGCTGCAGGTTATGGATGGACCAGGCGCAACGCTGACATTTACAACTGTACTCACAGCGGTTGATGCACCACAAGAAAGAAGGCAACGATAATAAGTGGTAGAATTGGTGGTAGTGCTGTATGCCGAAGTGGTGGCACTGGCAATAGGTAAAAATGGTCCGCCTGGAGCGCTCGACGACTGCCACTGGAAAAGTGCTCCGCAGGCCGTTACCCCGGTAAGAGACAAATTTGTAGTTATGCTGCCACAAGCCGAGGTGGGGGTGGCAGCCGCAGTTGCACTACTGATAGAACCACTGCACCCGCCGGGCGCACTAATGCCTATATCGAAAGGATTGCAGGTAGGAGAAGGCCACGAGTCAAGGATAAGAAAATACGGTTGCCCCGCAGTTACCGTTACGCATAATGACTGATTTCCTGCTGAACTCTGCGCGTTTCCGATACAGGTTCCTCCGGCGTTGGGGCAATTCTGATAAAGCATTAAGCCCATATAGGAACCTGTAGAGGTTACTGTAACCGTTATGTTACCAGAAATAGAAGGTGTAAAGGAGTAAACCACATCTTCACCGCCATAATAATTAGTACTTCCACACACATTTGTAACATTCGAACTGGTAATATCGTTCCCTTGTCCGCAGGTAGTTTGCCCGGCAGAACTATGGGGTAATGTTACATTTCTTACAGCACAATATCCGCATGCCCCCGCGCCACTTACAGATGCTGTTGCCACAGCGCTGGTAGCGGTTGAAACACCGCAGGCAACGATACAACGGTAAAAAAACGTAACGCTATTGGTTACAGCGGCTGTTACTTGCGTGGCTCCCGCAATATTTGTGTAAGGGCCAAGTATATTTGTTGCTCTTTGCCATTGATACGTAATGCCACAAGCCGAAGTAGCTCCTGAAAGGGTAAGTGTGGAGTTAAAAGTTGTGCAGCTGATAGAAGGCGAGGAGGCTGCTGTTCCGGCAGTAGGGGCACCACTGCAGGTTATAGGGTCCCAACGGTAAACCTGATTGTTAAGGGGTTTAGTATTAAGTGTAGTAGTCTCTACAGTTTTAGAGGCATTGGGAGCGGCACCGGTACCATCGAGGGAATAGTAATCGCCTGAATTGAACCCGGCCAATCCAATGGATGCACTGGGACTATCGAGATTAGCTGTAGCGTTGCCATTCCTCAGGTAAATAAATTCTATGCGATTGGTAGTTTCATAAAGTTTACACTGAAACGAAATTCCCCAGGTTGTGGCAGTGTAACGCCATTCCATCTGACTCCATTCAATGGTTAGTACCCTGTTGGGAGCCACTCCGGTAAGTTTATAATTAACGTGTCCGGGTGTAGCGCCCGTTGCTAAATCGTCCCACAAAGGGGCAATAATCGGACGGTCGGTTGATGTATTGAGGTTGTTGCCATTATTAGAGTTGGTAATAGCTGTGTTAAACGTTAGCCAGCCATTAGAAGAAACTTTAAATTGGGTAAAGTTGTTACAGCCGTATTGAAATGTAAAGCCAATATTGGTAGCGGCAGATAGCTGGTCATCGACACCGGCTGCAATAAGTGTTGTGGTAGGTGCGGCATTGGCGATATAGGTGCCGCCTAAAGCTGTAAAATTATATCCTATTGTTTGAGCATAGGATTTGACCAACATAAAAAAGAGAACAAACAATAAATGTCCTGTCCGGAATGTATTTTTTTTATTGCGCATGCTTTTATTTTTTTGTTTGTTTTAATGAGGTTTTCTCATCGTTCTGCGTCTTGCTCCTTCATCTGTTTCACAGAAATTAATAATATCACCAAATCCCTTTTGTTTAATGCTTGTTATGTCCTTGCCAATTTGCTTGTTTATGGCTTGTAAAACACCTGACAGTTCATATTCTGTAAGATTGGTGCGGATAAGAAAAACGTTATGATTATTGCAATATAACAAGCACTTTAAACGGCTATCGGTGTTCAGCGTCAATTTAACAGTTTCCATCTCTTGCTGATCGATGTTTTGACAAGCTACAACAAATTCGATCGAATCCGATAGAAAAGGAGATGTGTGGTTAGTAGATGCTTTTCCGTAATTAACAAATAGAAAACCAATAATACCGCAAAAAAATAATCCTATTTTTGTTTTCATTTAGAAAAATGTTATATACTAAAATAGTATTTTTTATTATTAATAGTTAAGTTTTCGATGAATGAGTCATTATATACGATAAGTAAGTCGTCCTTTTTGAAGTTCGAGCAGTGTGAAAAGGCATTCTTTTTAAATAAATACCGTCCCGAGTTGCGTGACAAACTCAGTATGGAAAAGCAACTGACGTTTTCGAGAGGACATGAAGTGGGTAAACTGGCACAGTTTCTATTTCCCGGAGGCGTGGATGTAAGTGAAGAGACGAGCAATCTTAAAGCTGCCGAGGCCTTAACGAGGCAGTTGATTGAGGAACGGTATCCGGTTATTTACGAGGCCACCTTTGTGTACAATCAAACGCTTGTTATGGTAGATATTCTGGTACATACAGAGCAGGGGTACGAAGCCTACGAAGTAAAAAGTTCCTTAAAAATAAGCCCGGTTTATATTAAGGATGCCTGTCTGCAATATTACGTGCTCAGTAATGTTTTGAAAGAATCGCTCCGGTTTTTTCTGGTATGTTTAAACGATAGCTATGTGCTGAATGGTAAACTGGATGTTAAACAATTATTTAAAAAAAGGGATGTTACGAAAACAGCAATTGGGAATCTGTCGTATTTTGAAACACAGTTAGATCATGCGTTAAAAAGCCTCAAACGGACCGAAGTCCCCGAAAAGGCATTAGGGGCGCACTGTCTGAGTCCATATACCTGTGATTTTTACGGATATTGCTGGCACGGCATTTTACGAAACGATAAGCCGGGTATTTTTATACTTAGCAGGGCGGGAAAGGAGCGTTTAATGGATTGGTTTTCGAATGGCATACACCTTCTGGAGGATCTTCCGGATGACGTAATAGGGGATAAAAACCTGATTCGTCAGAAAAATGCCATATTAAGCGGAAAGGAAATTATTAATCAGGCAGCACTCCGAAAATTGCTTGGGCATGTAAACCATTCGGTCTGCGCACTTGATATAGAAGTGTATGCTCCGGCAATTCCGGTATATCAGGGTAAACGCCCTTTTGAAGCTACGCCATTTTTATTGACGTGTGTAAGCGGAAACCACACCCACCATTATTTTAAGCCTTACGTGGAAGAAGACCTGACAGCATTTGCGGAGGCACTCATCCATTTTACGAAAGCGTATGAGTATGTATTGGTGTTTGATGCCAGTCTGGAGAATAAGGTGATTGAAGAACTCAAAAGTAAAACACCTTATACGACTGAATTAACCTTGCTACAGACAAAATTAACCGATCTCAATCTGGTTCAGCAGGATATGAATTATTATAACCCTTCGTTTCTGTCGGGAACCGGATTAAAAACCATAGCTCAGGCTTTATTTCCGCCTCTTGAATTCGCCAGACTGAAAATACAGGATGGGCTTCAGGCAATGCACGCTTACGGTACGTTAAGCAAAGAAGGCGATCTTTTTTCGCAGGAAGAAACTAAACAACAATTGATTGATTATTGCGCGAACGATAGTAATGTAACGTTACAGTTTTTTTATTATCTGAAGGATAAGTTATAAAGGATTCATTTAGCGTACCCATTTGCCTTTTTGTTAGGTATGCTGTTACAAGATCAGGAATTACCGTCAGAGAATAACAGACCAGGTAACTGTTTGGTGTTTTAAAATGGTGGCAAAATTTCTTAGTTTTACCGCATGAGAAAACTGTATTTTGTTTTTGTATTACTCCTTACTTTCAAAAAACAGAGTTATGCGCAGAACGGGTATTCGATTGAATATGAGATGACTGACGATATCATCTACACAAAATCAAAGCCACTGACAGGAAAGGTTTTAATAAGGGATGATAAAACGCAATTGAGTGAAATGCGAAGAGGAGATGCCGCAAAAAAGGTAGTTATGCGATCGGATACGATGGGCATGAGTTTAAAGAATGAGGCATCAAAAGAATGTGTCGGCGATACATGGGAAAATATTAAAAAATCAAAAGGTATTACATCAGCTGATATCAAAATAAAGGATATAAAACTGGAGAAACTGGATGCAGAAAAGGAAGTACTTGGGTTTAAGTGTAAGAAAGCGATTTTGAAGTATAGTATTGATGCAGGTCTGTACAAAATGAAGGTCAGCTATGAAATGTGGTACACCGATAAAATCCGTTTAAGTAATTCTAGTTTTTATGCTGATCCTGATGCTAGTCGTTATAATGAGATTTCGGAAATTGCCAGTGAATTAGGTCTTGTGCTTCAGGGAGAAACTGTTCAAAAGGCAGGATTAATGGAAATAAAGACAAATTTTAACATACTTAAGTTGGAAAGAATACAAATAACGGAGGACATGCTTACAGTGGATATGAAAAAGGATTGTACGAAAGTGTTAACTTATCCGGAATACGTTAAAGAATGCCGTAAACGAGAAGCGCAACAGTCCTTTAACAATATGAATGTGGGAAGAGCGCGTTACTAACTTAGGAGGAACTGTTTTGATTGTATAAATAATAATGCACATCTGTAGTTATCAAAAGAGTCAAAGGTACTTTTTAGGTTATATGCGATATAAGTAATATTCACTTTTACTGTCGGTTTTTTTTGTGGATTTAAGAGACGAACAATATAAACGCAATGCTGTAATTCTGGCGAAGTATATTCCGGAATCCTGTGTAGAGCGCATTGCACATTGGATAGTGGATTTTGATTTTAAATTAAAAATTAAGAAGGAACGAAGCAGTAAGCTGGGGGATTATACACCGCCACATAATGGACTAAATCATACGATCACCATAAATTTTAACCTGAACAGGTACGCTTTTCTTATTACACTGGTACATGAGGTAGCACATCTGGTAACATTTAACGAGTTCCGCAATACCGTAGCACCGCATGGTGCTGAATGGAAGGAAAATTTCAGGAGGTTAATGCAGCCAATGCTTGATACGGAAGTGTTTCCGCCGGATGTACTTTATGCGCTAAGAAAGTATCTTCAAAACCCGGCAGCGGCCAGTTGCACAGATGCCAGCTTGTTACGTACTTTAAAACTGTACGACGACAATGCGCATGAAATCGTGTTTCTGGAATACCTGCCTTACAAAACACATTTTATTTATAACGATAACCGCATTTTTGAAAAAGGAGAGCGGGTGCGGAAGCGCTTTCGTTGCAAAGAACTTTCAACAGGTAATATCTACCTGTTTAATCCCTTAACGGAAGTGGAAGCTATTAGCGGTTGAATGCGGCTGGATGCCAGCATAAAACAAACAACTTATAGTTTATATTCTACTTTCGTGAAATCATGTACGTAGGCAATGTAATAACCGCTTGTTCAGTTACTTTTTGGTCAATTACGTCCATTAATAGTTCTGCTGCGCGTTTACCCAGGTCGTGAACCGGCTGGGAAACGGAAAGTACCGGAATATCAATAAGATTGAATAGATCTATATCATCAAAACAGGCCAGTTTAATTTTTGATGCCGCTTTTTTAAATTCGTCTTCTCTGAAGGCTTTTAATACTGCGGTAGCGATAGGATTGTTAATGGTGTAAATTGCATCAAGATCACTGTGCGTTTTGAGCAGGTTCCGTAATGCGTTTTTGGTTTCCTCTTCAATACTATTGAAGTGAATATCAACCATTAACTCTTTAAGAAATGGTATTTTTTTGCGATCCAGCGAATCTTTATACCCTCTGATCCGCTCTTCAATTGTAGATAAGTGGCGTGGTGTAATAGATAGACACGCTATCTTTTTACAACCTTGTTCTACCAGTTTAGAAACAATGTCACAACTTCCTCCATAGTTGTCACTCACCACATAATGGCCTTTATAGGAAGGCAGAATACGGTCAATCAGTACAAAAGGTGTCCGGTTAAAGCGCGGGCTTTCCAAAAAGAGGCCGTCACGGGCAGTTGAAGCAACAATGATGCCATCAACCCCTTGTTGATTAATCATCATATCAATCAAGCGCTTTTCCTTTTCATCGTTTTCTTCCGTGCTGCAAACCATCAGGTTATACCCTCTTTCAAACAACGTAGATTCAATGTTTTTAGCAATGGCAGAATAGAACGGATTAGATATGTCTGCCACAATCATACCAATAAAATAACTTTTTCCCGTTCTGAGCGCTTTCGCAAACTTATTGGGCGTATAATCTAACTTGGCAACCTCCTCCAGCACCAAAGTTTGTGTTTTTTTACTGATACCGTATTGGTCACCTTTACCATTCAATACCATTGAAATAAGCGTTTTGGAGTACCCCAACTGCTTGGCCAAATCTTCTAACTGTAATCGCTTCATTTAATTTTTTTTGATAAAAAATATTCTATTCTTGTGTTCTTAACTTTTAAGATTAACAGACCTATCTACGGTAATTAACCTAAATGGTTGCAGCAAATAGATGAATTGCAACTAATTATCGATGAAATTATGTGTTTATACATATATTTTTTCTTTCTACGTGTTAAATGAGTAGTTTTTGAGGATAAATGGTTTTAAGGAGTGAAAAGCGGTATGGATAACCTGTTGAAAGAAAAAGTAAAACGCCTTTGCACCAGAATATAGTTAAACGCTAAAAAAGAAGTAGGTTTGCGCCGCAAAAAAAGAGTATTTATCCTAAAGTAGTTAAGTTGCCTGAATTAAACGGGCTAAATGCTGGCAACAGGGGCAATACCCATACACTAAAAAAATTAAATTATATCTATTATATGAAAGTCTCAAAACTCGCAGAAAATATTATTGGGTCAGAAATCATTAAGCTGGCAGCCGAAGTAAATGAAAAAATCAAAAACGGTGAAACCATTTACAATATGACCATTGGCGATTTTAACCCCAAGGTATTTCCCATTCCAACTGAGTTGAAACAATACATATTAGAAGAGTACGAGGCCGATCAAACCAATTACCCGGCGGCAGATGGAATGGCTGAGTTACGTCAGGCTGTTAGCGGTTTATTAAAGCAAAGAGGAAATTTGGATTATAAGGCAGATGAAATGCTGATTGCAGGTGGCGCCCGTCCGGTTATTTACAGTATTTTCAGGGCTTTGGTTGATGCCGGAGATACAGTTATTTTTGCGGTACCATCCTGGAATAATAATCACTATACCTATCTGAATAATGCAAAGGCTGTGGTAATAGAGGCTAGTCCGGCAACCAATTTTATGCCAACCGCAGCGGATATAGCGCCACACATACAATCTGCCAGTCTTTTAGCACTGTGTTCTCCTCAAAACCCTACCGGAACTGTTTTCACAAAAGAAGGATTACTGGAAATTTGTGACCTTATCCTTAACGAAAATAAGCGCCGCGGACCAGATGCCAAACCGGTGTACCTGATGTATGATCAGATTTACTGGGCCTTAACGATGGACGGTGTTCAGCATTTTGATCCGGTAACCCTGCGTCCGGAAATGAAGCAGTACACGGTGTTTGTGGATGGGATTTCCAAATCGCTGGCGGCAACCGGTGTACGTGTAGGATGGAGCATGGGACCAAAATTCATCATTGATAAAATGAAGGCCATTTTAACCCATGTAGGCGCCTGGGCTCCGAAAGCGGAGCAATTGGCCTCTGCAAAGTATCTGTCACAATTAGATAAGTACGATGCTTTTCTTGCGATTCAAAAACAAAAAATAGCCATGCGTTTGCATGGGTTTTATAAAGGATTTCAGACGCTTAAAGCAGAAGGGCATCCTGTTGACGCTATTGCCCCTCAGGCAGCCATTTATTTAACCATTCAGTTAGCTTTACATGGGAAAAAAACAGCATCGGGTGAGGTTTTAACCACTACGCGCGATGTAACCCGATACGTGTTGGATGAGGCTAAAATAGCAGTAGTTCCGTTTTACGCGTTTGGCGCCAGCGAAAATTCTAACTGGTACCGTTTGTCGGTTGGAACGTGTCGTGAAGAGGATGTTGAAAAAGCTATTGTTAGTTTGCGTAATGCTTTACAAAAACTGAGTTAAATCAGTTTTTGGACATGGATCTCGTTCGGCAAATGCTGCGAGACCTTAGACGAAGTAAAAAATCTTATTTAGAATAATTATAAATTAGATTACGTGTTAAAAAAAATAAAAAAAACGATCAGAAATTCTTAATCTTCTGCTAAATTTGCCCCCGATTTACTGTCATGTAATTGTCATAAAATCGATTTAACAGACTCAAATTCTTAGTTAATATATGAAAACTGATATGTGTCGTACCCCTCTGAAAGCCTTGATAGCATTATGTTTCCTGGTTTTTTCTTTTCAGAGTCCTCTCTCAGCTCAAGACGGTGCCAAATTATTTAAGCAAAACTGTGCGGTTTGTCACTCAGCCCATACAGACCAAATGCTGACCGGGCCTGGTTTAAAAGGGATTTTTGACCGTGCTCCTAAGGGAGATTGGTTAAACCGTTGGATATTGAACAACGAAAAACTTATTAAAAGTGGCGATGCTTATGCCAATCAAATTTATAATAAGTACGGAAAAGCGGCAATGACTGTATTTGAAGGGCAGTTGACCGATAAGGATGTTACTGCGATTTTAGATTACATTAAAACCCCTCCGCCACCTCCAACTACAAGTGGTCCGACTCCGGGAACAACGGGAGTTGTGGATCCGGGTACACCTCAGGCTGGTATCGAGCCACTTTACCTGATTCTTGGTGCGGTTGTGCTTTTAGCCATTTTAATCGGAGCTTTCCGTAGCGTACGTACCTCCCTGCAAAATTCCGTTAACCGTGTAGAAGGCAAAGAAGCAACAGAAGAATTAACCTTCTGGCAGGAAGTAAAACAATGGATCAACTCTAACACCCGTTTGGTTGGTGTATTCGGTATTATCTTGGCGTTTATGGGCATGAAATCTTGCTGGAATGCCTGCTACAACATTGGTGTGTATTACGATTACAAAACACAAAAAGGGTATAAGCCTGAGCAACCAATTAAATTCTCTCACAAGTTACACGCTGGTGATAACGAAATCGCTTGTCAGTACTGTCACAGTTCCGTTGAAAAATCACGTCATGCTGGTATTCCTTCTGTAAATATCTGTATGAACTGTCACAAAGGTATTCAAACAGGCCCTCAGTACGGTGAAAAAGAAATCGCTAAAATTTACGAAGCGGCTGGTTTCGATCCTAAAACCGGTAAATACGATGAGTCGAAACAAAATCCTTTAAAATGGATCAAAGTTCACAATTTACCAGATCACGTTTACTTTAACCACTCTCAGCACGTTGTGGTTGGTAAATTGGATTGTGCTAACTGTCATGGTAACGTAAAAGAAATGACAGTAGCCGAACAAAAATCACCATTAACCATGAAATGGTGTATTGAGTGTCACCGCCAAACCGAAGTGGCTATGGAGGGTAACGCTTACTACGATCGTTTACACAAAGCCTTGAAAGAAAAATACAAAGGGCAGTACGATGTGAAATTTACCGTAGAAAAAATAGGTGGTTTGGAATGTGCTAAATGCCACTACTAATCGAATTTAAAAACGTTAAGAATTAAGATAAGCATGTCTATGTCAAAAAAATACTGGAAGGGATTACCGGAACTGCATAACAGCCCGGAATTTCAAAAGCAGGCAGGTAACGAATTTGCCGAACCACTTCCAATGGATGAATTCTTAAGCAGCGATGAAGCCGAATCAAAAGGTACTTCGCGCCGCGATTTCTTAAAAGTAATGGGTTTCTCTACCGCCGCTGTGGCTCTGGCCGCTTGCGAAACACCGGTAAACAAATCTATTCCTTACGTGGTTAAACCCGAAGAAGTAACGCCTGGTGTGGCTAATTTCTACGCCTCTACGTTTTACGACGGACACGATTATGCTTCCGTATTGGTAAAAACACGCGAAGGCCGCCCTATCAAAATCGAAGGAAACGACCTTTCGAAGGTAACACATGGTGGTACTACCGCCCGTGTTCAGGCTTCTGTATTGGGTCTTTACGATGGTGCCCGTTTACGCGGCCCAATGGTGAAAGGTAAGGATGAAAGCTGGAAAGCAGCCGATGACGCTGTGGCAGCCGGTTTATCTAAAGGAAGTGTACGTTTATTAACGTCTACTATTATTTCGCCTTCTACCGCGGCAGTTATTGAACTGTTCGGTAAAAAATTCAGCGATTTCAAACACATTACATACGATGCCGTATCTTACAATGCCCTTACACTTGCAAATAAAGCGGTGTTCGGAAAATCGGTAGTATCGGCTTATGATTTCAGCAAAGCTAAAACCATTGTAGGCATTGCCTGCGACTTTTTAGGAAACTGGTTAAATCCTGCTGAATTTGCTAAACAATACGCGCAAACCCGAAAAGTAACGAAAGAAAAACCAGAAATGAGTAAGCATTACCATTTCGAAGCTAACCTTTCATTAACTGGTGCCAACGCCGATGAGCGTTACATGGTAAAACCAAGTGAATTGGGTCGCGTTACAGTTGCCTTGTACAACGAAATTGCCGGAGCAACCGGAGGTTCAAAAGTAAGTGGCGACGAAAAAGTAAATAACGCAGACGCTGTTAAAGCTATTAAAAAAGCAGCCGCTGAATTAGTAGCTAACAAAGGTCAGTCTATTGTTGTGAGTGGTGTTAACGATGAGGGTATCCAAACCTTAGTGAACGGCATCAACAAAATGCTGGGTAACTACGGACGCACTGTTGACGTAGAAAAATATTTCCACCTGAAACAAGGTAACGATAAAGCATTTATCGAATTAGTAGAAGAATTAAGTGCCGGAAAAGTAGGCACCTTATTAACTTACAACTGTAATCCGGTTTATACAGCTCCTGCAACCTTAAAATTTGCAGAGGTTTATAAAAAGGCAGGAACCAAAGTATCGTTCTCTGGTTTACTGGATGAAACATCTCAGTTGGCAGATGTGGTTTGTCCGGATCATCACTACCTCGAATCATGGGGTGATGCTATGCCTAAAGAAGGACATTATTCATTACAGCAGCCTACCATCAATCCTATTTTCGCGGCGCCACGCCACGAAGGTACCCGTCAGTTTCAGGACAGCCTCCTGAAATGGGCTGGATCAAAATCAGATTATGTAAGCTATTTACAGGCGTTTGCTAATAACACGATCTTCCCGCGTCAGGGTAAATACAGCGATTTCCCAAGTTTCTGGGCACACGCTTTACATGATGGGGTTGTAAAAGTAGCGGTTTATAAGGCAGCTGCACCTGCGGCTCCTGTTCAATTGGATTCAGCGGGTAAACCAATTTTAGCCACTGTAGCGGCTATGCTGAATCAGGTAATGGATTCGGTAAGTGCAGCAGTTACTGAAGCTGTTGCGCCTACTGCTCCGATAGCTCCTGCTCCTGTAGCGGTAACAGAAGCTTTACCAAATCCGGATTATAATAAAGCGGCTCAAATGGCTACTTCTGTAAAAGGAGGCGCTATCGAATTATTTGTATATGAAAAAATAGGATTAGGAAACGGTAACCAAAGTAATAACCCTTGGTTAATGGAATTACCGGATCCTATCTCAAAAGTAACCTGGGATAACTACGTAACCATGGCACCTGCCGATGTTAAGGCGATGGGATTACATGAAATGTTACGTCAGGATATTATCGGAAGTGTAGTAGATGTAACTGTAAATGGTGTAACCATTACTGCTCCGGTATTCCCTCAGCCAGGTCAGGCACCAGGCACTATTGGAATCGCCTTTGGATATGGCCGTAATGCGGAAACCATGAAAGTGGCGCACGGTAAAGGAGCCAATGCTTTCCAGTTACAAAGTGTTATTAACGATACCATTCAGCCAATTGCCGGTAACGTAACAGTTGCTGCCAAGGCAGGTGAAACACATAAGTTTGCCGCAACGCAGATTCAGCACACCATTATGGGCCGTGAAGAATTCCTGTTGCGCGAAGTATCTCTGAACGAATTTAAAGCGAACGATAAAGATTATTGGAACCCTGCAGCCGAACTAACAGTTCATGGTGGAGGTAAAAAACACGTTAACGAAATTGATTTATGGGCAGAGCATCCGCGCATGAATCACAAATGGGGCTTAACCATTGATATGCAAACGTGTATTGGTTGTTCTGCCTGTGTGGTAGCCTGTACTTCTGAAAATAACGTTCACGTTGTTGGAAAAGAAGAAGTTGCTAAAACACGCGATATGTTCTGGTTGCGGATTGACCGTTACTACTCTTCGGATATGAACAAGCATATTGCGGAAGAACAACATTTGGGTACAAAACAAATGTATCTGGATATGGAAACACCTTCGCATAATCCTAAGGTGACCTTCCAGCCAATGATGTGCCAGCACTGTAACCACGCGCCTTGCGAAACAGTTTGTCCTGTATTGGCAACATCACACAGCACTGAAGGGTTAAACATGATGACGTATAACCGTTGTATTGGTACACGTTATTGCGCTAATAACTGTCCGTTTAAGGTACGTCGTTTCAACTGGTTTAACTACAATACTAACGAATGGTTCGCTGAATTTAACCCTGCTCAACAGGAATTAGGCCGTATGGTGCTTAATCCGGATGTAGTGGTGCGTAGCCGTGGGGTAATGGAAAAATGCTCAATGTGTCAGCAACGTTTACAGGCCGGTAAGTTAGTAGCTAAGAAAAACGGAACACCATTAGAAGATGGCAGTATTAAAACAGCTTGTCAGCAGGCTTGTCCTACTAACGCGATCATTTTTGGTGATGTAAACGATGAAAAATCAGAAGTAAATGAATGGCGTAATAATGAACGTCATTACTTCCTGCTCGAAGAAGTGGGGGTTAAACCTACCGTTTCTTATCTGTTAAAAGTAAGAAATCAGGAAGAGCAGATGATTTTTGAAAATCACGCTGCTGCTCCTGCTCATGGAAAAGAGCATGGTGCTGAACATAAAGAAGAAGCGCATACCGAAGAAAAACATTCGTAATAAATTATAAACGTAAAACGTATTTTGATTAAATAATATGCACGCAGAATCACAAATCAGGATCCCTTTAATATTAGGTAATAAAAGCTACCGTAATATTACAGATGATATTATTGCCCCTATTGAAGGAAAAGCGGCCAAAGGATGGTACACCTTAATTACCCTTTGCGCATTGTCGTTTCTTTGGGGAATTGGTAGTCTGGCGTATACCATTGGTGTTGGTATTGGTGCCTGGGGAAGTAATAATGGTGTTGATTGGGCCTGGGATATTACCAACTTCGTTTGGTGGATCGGTATCGGTCACGCGGGAACCTTAATTTCAGCGGTATTGTTATTGTTCCGTCAGAAATGGCGTATGGCCATTAACCGTTCAGCGGAAGCGATGACGATCTTTGCTGTATTGTGTGCCGCTATTTTCGTAACACTTCACACTGGTCGTCCTTGGTTAGATTATATGTTGTTCCCTTTACCAAATCAGTTTGGTAGCTTGTGGCCTAACTTTAACTCACCATTATTGTGGGACGTATTCGCGGTATCTACTTACGCTACCGTATCTATCGTGTTCTGGTACATTGGTTTGATTCCTGATTTCGCTATGATCCGCGACCGCGTGATTAAACCATGGCAAAAGAAATTTTACGGTATTCTGTCGTTTGGTTGGGGTGGAAGTGCCCGTCACTGGAGCCGCTTTGAAGAAGTATCATTGGTACTGGCTGGTTTATCTACACCACTTGTATTCTCGGTACACTCCATCGTATCGTTCGACTTTGCTACCTCTGTTGTACCAGGTTGGCATACCACCATCTTCCCGCCTTATTTCGTATCGGGTGCGGTATTCTCAGGATTCGCGATGGTATTAACCTTAATGTTAGTGGTTCGTAAAATTTATAAACTTGAGGCTTACTTAACCATTAAACACATTGAGTACATGAACATCGTAATCATTGTAACAGGATCAATTGTAGGTGTAGCCTACTTAACCGAGTTATTCATTGCGTGGTATTCAGGCGTTGAATGGGAACAATACGCTTTCCTTAACCGTGCCACCGGACCTTTAGCCTGGAGTTACTGGGCAATGATGACTTGTAACGTAATTTCACCACAGTTATTCTGGTTCAAAAAAATCCGTACCTCTATCCTTGCTACGTTCATCTTATCTATTGTAGTAAACATTGGTATGTGGTTCGAGCGTTTCGTAATCATCGTTCCTACACTTTGCCGTACGTATCTGCCATCAACATGGAACACCTATACGCCATCCTTCATTGATATCGGAATCTTTGTTGGAACCATTGGTATGTTTGGTACATTCTTCCTGTTGTTCTCTCGTTATTTCCCTGTGATTGCTCAGGCTGAATTGAAAACCATCCTGAAATCAAGCGGCGAACAACAGAAGAAGGATGCTGCAGCGCATGGCGCACATCATTAATAGATAATTAGTAAGAACTTTTAAATAGAAATAAGAGATAATGGGATCACCAGTAGCAAAAAATAAGCACATCATACACGGTGTATTTAATGATGAAGTGCCATTGTTAGAAGCCTGCAAAAAGTTAAGAGCAGCAGGTATCCGTATTAAGGATGTTTTTTCACCAATGCCTATTCACGGTATTGACGGTGTTATCGGCGTACCACGTACACGTATTGCCATCTGTGCATTTATTTATGGTATCACAGGAACATCATTGGCAACCTTAATGATGTGGTATATGATGATTCACGATTGGCCAAATGATATTGGTGGTAAACCAAACTGGGCGTATTTTTATAACGTTCCTGCTTTTATTCCCATCACATTTGAAAGCACCGTATTTTGTGCAGCCCATGGTATGGCGTTAACTTACTTCCTGCGTTGCTGGTTAGTGCCAGGCGCTAAAGCTAAAAACCCTGACCCTCGTACCACCGACGATAAATTTTTAATTTATCTTGAATTGGGTGATGAGCAAGCTAAAAAAGCAGAAGAAATCCTGAATGCTAACGGAGCTGAGGAAGTAAACCACAAAGGTTCTTTTGTAGTACCTCCTGCTTATGTTTTAGAAGAAACACATTAATAGTTGATGATGAAAAGACATTATAAAACCATAAAATTCGTAGTCTGCAGTACGTTAACAGGAATGTTAATCGCAGGTCTGTCAGCTTGTGGAAAAAAAGATCCGAATAGTCCGGGTGTAGAATTTATGCCGGATATGTACCGCTCTAATTCATTAGAGTATTATAGTGTGCATACTGTTGATGGCGATACTGTTTACAATGCCATGAAACCGGTAAAAGGAACCGTAGCGCGCGGGTATATGCCTTATGCTTACGATAACACGCCTGAGGGCTATGAAGCAGCAGGCTTGAACCTGAAAAATCCTTTAACAGCAATGTCGCGTGAAGAATATGAGAAAGAAGGAGAAGTGTTGTATGGCAAATTCTGTGTGCATTGTCACGGTGCTACTGGTGGTGGCGATGGAAAAGTAGGTGGAAAATTACCTGGACCTCCTCCCGCTTACAACGGTACACTTAAAAACCTTCCGGAAGGAAAAATATTTCATTCTATTACTTACGGTAAAGGATCAATGGGATCTCATGCCAGTCAGTTAACACAGGAAGAACGCTGGAAACTGGTGTATTATGTACAAAAATTACAAGGACCTAAAGAAGTGGTTGCAGACAGTACGGCTAAAGCCGCTCCCGTAGCAACTGTAGCAGCAGCTCCTGTTAAATAACACATTAACGAATTATACGATTATGAAGATAGAAAACTTAAATTTTCAATTTCCGTCGAAAGCTAAAATGGCTTCGTTCATTTTAATGGCAGTAGGCTTAATCGCTATTGTTGCCATGTTTATGACGGATCATGTGGAGGGAGATCCTCATTATCACCACACCCGTTCGTGGGCGAATGTTTTTGCCGGTACCTTTTTCTTTATGGCAATTGCATTGGCAGCCGCTTTCTTTTTAGGCTTACAGTATGCCGCTGAAGCAGGATGGGCAACTACCATTAAACGTGTTATTGAAGCGGTAACTTGGTATTTACCATGGGGACTTAGTTTGATGATGTTGTTTTTTATTGCCGGTCAGTTACACATGCATGGTATTTATGTATGGATGGATCATGAGGCTGTAGAAGCAGATCCTATATTGAAAGCTAAGAGTGGTTATTTCGGTATTTTTTGGTGGATACGTACCATTCTTTATATGATTGGTTGGTTATATTTTACATGGAAATTACGTCAAACTTCTATTGAAGCAGATAAACTGGATGTGGATGTAAACAATTCTTACCACTGGAAAAACGTAAAATTAGGAGCCTGGTTTATGGTATTGTTTGCCGTAACTTCTTCTACTTCGGCATGGGATTGGGTAATGAGTATTGACGCGCACTGGTTTTCAACCTTATTTGGCTGGTATATTTTTGCTGGTATGTGGATTAGCGCCATGGTAACGGTAACCATGCTGATTGTTTGGTTGCGTAGAATCGGCTATCTGGAATTTGTTACTGAAAGTACCGTACACGATATGGGTAAATGGATGTTCGCTATCTCATTCCTTTGGACTTACCTGTACTTCTCTCAATTTATGTTGATCTGGTATTCAGATATTCCGGAAGAGGTAATTTATTTCCAAACCCGTTGGGAAAGCTATAAAGCTTTAATGTGGACGGTGTTATTTGTGAACTTCGCGTTCCCTATGATTATGTTAATGAGCCGTGATAGTAAACGTAATTTCTTTTTCCTGGTATTTGTTGGTGGAATTATTTTTGTTGGTCACTATCTGGATATGATTATGATCGTTATGCCGGGAACAGTTGGTCACCACTGGACAGGCTTAAGCTGGAGAGAATTCGGAACCTTTTTCTTCTTCTTAGGATTATTTATATACGTGGTATTGAATAACCTCAGCAAGCGTCCTTTATTGGTTAAAAATCACCCGTTTCTGGACGAAGCTTTACATCATACCACATAATTTACTTTTTAAAACAGGAGTATAATAAACGTATAATCATTAAATAATAAGCAAATGACACTTTTAGTTCTCTTAGCCATCATCTTATTAATAATTGCCGGACACCAATTATTAAGAATTATTGAATTGAGCCGGGGTTTAAAGAAATCGAATGAATGGCGGGTATCCGACAACGACAATGACATGATGGGAAAGGCCATGTTGTTATTTATGGTATTGTTTTTTGCCTTTTTCTTCTGGCAGGCAAACCGTTGGAATGATAATTCATTACCGGCGGCATCATCCGAACATGGGGAGAAGTACGATACACTTTGGGATGCCAATATCTACTTAATTACCTTCGTGTTTCTGATTACTAACTTTTTCCTGTTCTTTTATGCGTACAAATACCGTGGAAACACTAAGGCCCGCGCCACTTATTTCCCGCACGATAACCGTCTGGAAATGGCCTGGACTATTGTACCCGCTTTGGTGCTTGCTTTCGTAATTATTTTTGGTTTAAAATACTGGAATGAAATTATGGAGGAAACAACCGATGCCAATAAGGTAACAGTTGAATTATACGCTAAACAATTCGACTGGACAGCACGTTATGCCGGTAAAGATGGAAAACTGGGGACCTCTGATTTCCGTCAGATCAGTGGTTCTAACTCTGTAGGTTTAGATACAACAGATGTAACCGGAAACGATGATATTTTGGTGAAAAATGAGTTTCATATTCCGGTTGGCCGCGAAATCGAGTTTTTTATGCGTTCGCGTGATGTTATTCATTCGGCATACATGCCGCATTTCCGCGCACAAATGAACTGTGTGCCGGGTATGATTACTTCCTTTAAATTTAAACCAACAAAAACAACAGCTGAAATGCGTAAGGATCCTTATGTTATTCAGTTAATGGATGGAATTAACAAGCAACGTGCTAAAGAAAACAAAGAACCTGTAGAATTTGATTATACTTTATTGTGTAACAAAATCTGCGGTGCATCGCACTATAACATGCAAATGACAATTGTAGTGGATTCTGACACCGATTATAAGGCTTGGTTAGCTAAACAAAAGCCGGTTAAGGGTGCTGCTGAACCTGCTAAGGAAGTTGCGGCAAAATAAATTATTAACTAACTTTATATAACATAAATATCCGTCAATATGGCAAGTACTGTAACAACGATTGAAAACGAGCATTTAGTTCACCATGACCATGTACATCATGATGACCACGAACATCATGAGACTTTTGTTCAGAAGTACATTTTCTCGATGGATCATAAAATGATCTCGCGACAGTTCTTAATTACGGCCATGGTAATGGCAGTGATTGCAATGACAATGTCTATCATTTTCCGTTTACAATTAGCATGGCCTGGAGAAAAATTCGGATTTATTAATGCGATGTTAGGTGATAAGTGGGGCAAAGATGGCATTTTAGATCCTAATATGTACCTCGCCTTGGTTACTATACATGGTACCATCATGGTATTTTTCGTGTTAACCGGTGGATTAAGCGGAACATTCAGTAACTTATTAATCCCTTACCAGATTGGGGCTCGCGATATGGCTTCAGGTTTTCTGAATATGTTGTCGTACTGGTTTTTCTTTGTGTCAAGTGCTATCATGTTAGCCTCTTGTTTCATCAGCGATGGTCCTGCTTCTGCTGGTTGGACAATTTACCCTCCTTTATCCGCTTTACCCGAAGCAATGCCTGGTTCTAAATTAGGTATGACACTTTGGTTAAGCTCTATGGCTTTATTTATTGTGTCTTCTTTATTAGGTAGCTTAAATTACATTGTAACCATTGTTAACCTGCGTACAAAGGGTATGAAAATGACCCGTATGCCTTTAACCATCTGGGCTTTTTTAATTACAGCAGTTTTAGGTGTTTTATCTTTCCCTGTTCTCTTTGCTTGTGCTTTATTGTTGATTTTCGACCGTAGTTTCGGAACTTCTTTCTATTTATCAGACATCTACATTGGTGGTCGTCCGTTAGATAATATGGGTGGTAGTCCGGTATTATTTGAACACTTGTTCTGGTTTTTAGGCCATCCAGAGGTATATATCGTATTATTGCCAGCTTTAGGTCTTACTTCTGAAATTATATCTACGAATTCACGTAAACCAATCTTCGGTTACCGTGCCATGATTGGTTCAATGTTAGCTATTGGTTTCCTTTCCTTTATCGTATGGGGACACCACATGTACCTGACAGGAATGAATCCGTTTTTAGGTTCTGTGTTCGTATTTACAACATTATTAATTGCCATTCCATCTGCAGTAAAAGCATTTAACTACATTACTACACTTTGGAAGGGTAATATTCAGTACACACCAGCTATGTTATTTTCGGTAGGCTTGGTAAGTTCGTTTGTTACGGGTGGTGTTACAGGTATTATTTTGGCCGATTCAACCTTAGATATCAATGTGCATGATACTTACTTTGTGGTAGCACATTTCCACATTGTAATGGGCTTGAGCGCTATCTTTGGTATGTTTGCAGGTGTTTACCATTGGTTCCCTAAATTATTCCTCAGAATGATGAATAAAAAGTTAGGGTATATCCACTTCTGGGTAACGTTTATATCTGCTTATGGTGTATTTTTCCCAATGCACTTTTTAGGAATGGCAGGTGTACCACGCCGTTACTATACTAACAGTAATTTCCCAATGTTCGATAATTTAGTGGATATTAATGAAGTAGTAACAATTTCTGCCATTATCGGTGCCTTAGCTCAGGGAATATTCTTGTTCAATTTCTTCTGGAGCATCTTCCGTGGTGAAAAAGCACCTCAAAATCCTTGGAATTCAAACACATTAGAGTGGACTACGCCTATGGCTAATTTACACGGTAACTGGCCAGGTGAATTGCCAACAGTACATCGTTGGGCTTACGATTACAGTAAACCAGGGGCTGAGCGTGACTTTGTGCCGCAAACAGTTCCTTTAGGAGAAGGTGAACACGATGGTGGCGGACACTAGCCATCCTATGATAATTCATTTTGAAACCCGGTTAGTAATGTAACCGGGTTTTTTATTATTTTTAATGCAACCAAACTGACTTTTACGTAAGAAGAATAAACATCAGATAAAGAACGAACCAGACCGTTTACGTACAACCGTAGTTTTAATCAGCAACAAATGAAAACCCACAGAGAAAAGTACAGCCAGTCAAAACCACTTTCGGAAAGCGGCACCGCTAAGAGAAAGGGACCGGTTCCTGTATTGAATGATAACCGTACTCAGGCAGAATATGCGGTTCAGCTTCAGCAAATGGCCAATGCCAAAATGACTAAAACTGATTCTACCGGCTTGCCTTCTGCACTTAAATCTGGAGTAGAACAATTATCAGGACAATCTCTGAATGATGTTAAAGTGCATTATAACTCTCCTGAACCGGCTCAGTTGCAGGCGCATGCCTTTGCTAAGGGAAACCAGATTCATTTGGCGAGTGGCCAGGAAAAACACTTGCCACACGAAGCCTGGCATGTTGTACAGCAAAAACAAGGACGCGTAAAGCCTACGGCCCAATTAAAGAATATAGCTGTAAACGATAGTCCGCATCTGGAACAAGAAGCTGATCAAATGGGGCAGCAGGCACTGGGTATAGGTAAAAAAGGAGCGCTTTTGCCAGCACAGCGGAAGCAAAGTGCTGTAAGCCCTCTGGTTTTCCAATTAAAAAGGGACCATGCTGAAAAATATATTAAAGACAATTTCAAAATTTTAGAAGAAGAAGAAGATAGTAGCGAAGAATTGGAAGATGAAAGTTCCAAATCGGAAGACTCGGAAGAAGAATTGGGAAAGCGTGATTCAGATAAGGTTAAAAAGCCTGTATGGATAGGAAAGATATCTTTTGAAAATGTAAACGCTTATGTTCATAACAAAAAAAATCCAATGGAGCAGCGATTAGCACTTTTTAGAGAATGGAACCGTGCATCTAAGAAAGGAATGTGGGTTATAAAGATGCCCGAGGATTTTATTGAAACGGGAGGCGAAACTATTTCTGGCAGAAAGCGCTTAAAACGGAGCGATTCGATGGAGCTTGATTCTATTAATTACGATAATGAACTACAAAACCAAATGGCCAAAAAATTCATTATGCTGGATACACTTGAGGACGGTGAGTCCAAAAAGGTTCCTTTATTCGAATCAACCACGGAAGTTACAAAGCTGACACGATTGTATGGTAAAGCGTTTAAAAAATTCGGAAAGAAGATTAAGGGGGCGCAGTTTGCGCTGAAGCTGGGAAAGCATCTGGGACTCTTTGATGCGCCAAAGGGAAATGATTTGGTATATATCCCCTTAAAGGAGGGTAAAATGGAACTGGTGAAAAAGGATGATGAGAAGCAGGAAATGAAAAGCCGGAAGAAACAAAAAAAGGAAGACCCTAAAACAAAAAAAATAGATAAGAGCAGTATTGAAAAAAGTAATGAAGAAGAAGTAGCGAAGCAAAAAATTGCTTATCTGAGAAACGGGAAAATTTTTAATTGGTCAAACCATGCCGATGAACTCGAAAGGAATATAACCAATAAAGTACTTTTTAAAGAGGAGTTAATAAAAGCGCTGGAAGGCGAATTTATACCTGCTTCGGAACATGTCGTGTCAACTTTAGGGGCCATGATTTGCGATGCAAAGGTGAGCATCATGGGCTTTTTGCAGTTCCTTGGAGAGTTAAAGAGCTCAAAAGAAACGGCTCCTAAGAAATTGTTTAGTTCAAAGAAAGAAGACAATCCTATCTGGAAACCATCAATAGTGGAGGGACGGTCTCTGCCTGAGAATGAAAAGAAAAAGTATATGAGGTCTATTAAACGGGAAATAGAGGCATTCATGGAATTAACGTACAACAATTGCTTGATAGATTCGATTGCCAATGCCGCAGGGCGTGGCCCTGCCACCGAAACCGAATTGATTTCTATACGGATTGACGTAGGAAGTGTAGGTGAAATGCTATTAGCTACTCCCGAGAATGTGGAACGTATCAGAAGAATACTTGGCATAAACAATACGATAATTGTTCGCTATAATGGCCGGGCGGCAGAAGTGATTGATGGCAGTGGACCGCCACTCACTATTTATCACGATGGCATAAATCATTTTACGCATAAAAAGCCAAAGAAGGGAAATTATGATATTGATATAGAACAACTGAAAGATAATTAAACGGAGAATAGCTTAATTAACGTTGAGTCTTTTGGAACCAGAATGGATATTATTTCTTCATTTGTTTGGTAATTAAAAAAATAAAAGACGATCAGAACAGATCGTCTTTTATTCATTATTTTGAGAAAAATATCCTCTTCATTTTTAATCCGGGAAAATGAAGAATTTTTAGCCGCAAATTTTGGCGCATGATAAAAATTCTACTGTCTATTTACGGTTTAACGTAGTTAGTATTCAATCCGTTTGTTACCGATGAACAATAATTTTTTTGACATCACGGTGAACACCATCGTCTATTGTTAGGTAATATACACCTGACGGAAGCTGCGCAGTATTTATCTTCGTTTCAGGAGACATTTCTATTTGTTCCTCCTTTACCAATTGTCCTAAATTAGTAGTGAGCGTTAATTTGAAAGTTTTAAGAGAATGCGATGAAATAAGTAAATAATCGTTAGCGGGATTGGGAGCTACCGTCCACGATTCAGATAATTGTTCCTCTTTTAGCCCTACAAAAGCACTTTGTGCGATACTTAAATTAAATGATTTTAATGTGCTTACACCTGTTTTTGTAGTAGTATAAAAAAATGACAAAATGGGCGCCGCCTGCGAAGAATGGAAATAATTGTATCCGGTAACCGTAATGGTAGTACTTGTAAAGCCATTGGAAGATATGTAATTATTCACCGTTTTTCTTTGTAAGCAATTGGCAAAGGAATGTCCTCCTGGTAAAACAACGGTACCAGTACCGGTGCCGTTTAATGTTAGGGTACCCGTTTCATTAGTTGTAAAAGAAGGTGTAGCAGCTATACTGGCATAAGTATCTGTATTCGAACTGCCATAAGTAAACGGATAAACGGCTGTTACCTGAGGGTTGCTATAATTGGTGGTAGATAGTGTGCCGATTTTTATGCCTACGGTAGATTCATCGGAAACCGTCGAATTATAAAAATAGTGGGATGTACTGCTGACTGTTGGTGAAATAACAGAGAACCCAACCAAATTGGCACTTGGAAATAAAGTGGATGCCCCTGGAACAGCGGATACTGTAGTATAGGAGCTTGTAATAGGTGCAAAGGTGGATGTTACAAGGGCGCTGTAATCCCACAATTGATTAAGACCTGTGGATTTGGCCAGAGTGACAGTAGTATCAAAACGGATTAGTACAGCACTGCTCCCTGGTACAGGCCCATTAAACGCTTTTGTTAGTACTAATTGCCCGTGAGCAATTTTAATTAATGCTAATAGAACCAATAGCGGGTAGATTTTTTTCATAAAATTTGGTTTAGAATTATAATCTATACAAGGTATGCATAAACAATGGCTTTGGTACTTTTTTTTGTTAAAGTTTTGAAACTAAATTAGTTGGTGCAACGCTTAAAATGGATGGCTGAAGCGGGTATGATTTTATTGATTGGGATGTAATCAAAATTCCTGTTATAGTGCTTAGTTCAAAATTATAGTTTATCATAGAAGATTCGTGGTTTGGTTTTCAGAGGATAGGTAGCGATGCAAATGGACGTTTTTTTCAGGTTTTGCAGGGAGGCTGATGAGTTTTAACTCCGTAATTCAGAGTAAGGGGTTCGGTAAAGGTTTAATACTTATAAAATGAATTGACTAGTCCTCTTATAATAAAGAAGCCCTTTTGAAATCCACTGCCGGTAAGCATTTCAAAAGGGCTTTGGTAGTCCCAGCAGGACTCGAACCTGCGACCTACGGTTTAGAAAACCGTTGCTCTATCCAGTTGAGCTATGGGACCAAGTACACCTGAATTTATCGCAAAATCAGGGACGACAAAGATAAAAAAAACTTATTATTAAACAATTATAATTAATTTTAATGCTTTAGCGTTAATAGGGTCTGAAGCTATCCATAGTCATAGTTAATTATAATGTTAAGTATTTTCTGGAACAATGCCTGCACTCGGTAAAAAGTGCCATAAAAGGTATTGACACGGAAATATTTGTGGTGGATAATAACTCGGTTGACGGCTCCATTGCCCTTATACGGGATAAATTTCCGGAGGTAATACTAATTGCTAACAAAGTGAACACTGGTTTTTCGGTGGCTAATAATCAGGCCATGCGTATGGCTAAAGGTGAGTACGTATTGCTCCTTAATCCCGATACGGTTGTGCAGGAAGATACCTTTCATAAAAGCCTGGCATTTATGGATGCTCATCCGGAAGCGGGGGGCTTAGGTATAAAAATGCTGGATGGAAAGGGGAATTTTTTACCTGAAAGCAAAAGAGGACTCCCGACCCCGGCAGTGGCTTTTTATAAAATTTTCGGATTATCCAGAATGTTTCCCGATTCGAAAAAATTCGGGCAGTACCATTTAACTTACCTCGATAAAAATAAAAACCACGAAGTAGATGTGTTGAGCGGGGCTTATATGTTAATGCGCAAAACGGCACTTGATAAAATAGGGTTACTGGACGAAACTTTTTTTATGTACGGAGAGGATATTGATCTGAGTTACCGTATTCAACAAGGGGGCTATAAAAATTATTATTTTGCCGACAGCAGTATTATTCATTATAAGGGAGAGAGTACCAAAAAAAGCAGTGTAAACTATGTGATTGTTTTTTACAAAGCCATGGCTATTTTTGCCCGGAAACATTTCAGTACGCAGAATGCCCGCTTATTCAGTATTCTGATCCACATTGCAATCTATCTTAGAGCAGCAGGCGCTATTCTGGCACGTTTTATCAAACAGTTGTTTTTTCCGGCCATTGATTTTTTTCTTATTTGCCTGGGCCTTTTTATCATTAAAGATTTTTACGAAACGCATTTTAAACTTATTCAGGGATTTTATTCCCGCGAACTTATAAATTATGCTTTTCCGGCTTACACGCTGGTATGGATGTTTTTTACGTTCCTGAGCGGGGGATATGATTCGCCTTTAAAACTATCGCGGATCGCGCGGGGCGTTCTGGCAGGAACTGCTTTTATTCTTATTGTGTATTCATTGTTGCCCGAAGTTTACCGTTTTTCAAGAGCCCTTATCCTGCTGGGAACTTTGTGGGCACTGCTTATCTATGTTATAACCCGTTTGCTTTACCGCTGGCTGGATATCCGGAAATTCAGATGGTATGGGAAAACCGTAGAAAAACGCATTGCTATAGTGGGGGATGAAGAGGAATTTAACCGTGTAAGTCAGTTATTGAAACAAACCAAACTTGATCCGGATTATCTGGCATTTGTAAGTAATGAGGCTAATGGGGTAAAGCACCCTTTGTATATTGGGCATTTTCATCAGATGAGTGAAATTATAGCTATTCATCAGATTAATGAGATTATTTTTTGCGCAAAAAATATCTCATCAGGAGATATTATCCAACAGATGTTAAGCCTGATAACCAAAGGCATTGAGTTTAAAATAGCGCCTCCTGAAAGTTTAAGTATTATCGGAAGTAGTGATATTGATACTGCGGGAGAGTTGTACATGATTGATATTAATAATGTAGGCCGGCCCGAAAACAGGCGTAAGAAACGATTGATAGACCTTTGTATTTCGTTTGTGGTACTTGTTTTTATGCCTTTGCTGGTGTGGATGCAGCAACGGAAATTGAATTTTATACTAAATGTGTTCCGGGTTATTTTCGGGGTTTACTCCTGGGTGGGGTATGGTAAATCGCCGCGTAAAGATTTACCGGCTTTAAAACCATCGGTTCTTACACCGGCCAGTGGTTTAAAAAATCATCCGGGCGATGACCAGTTTAATAAAATGCTGCTGAATTATTCTAAAGATTATCAGATAGAGAACGATTTGAAGATTGTATGGCGGGCTTATTCATTGATGGGCTCTTAACGAATCGGAAGCTTACTTATTAAAACCGGATGTTGGATAAGTTTTAAATGAACGCCTGCTTTTACGCTGTAACGTTTTTAACTTTCAGGATTATAATTTTCAATTATGCGTTTTAAATTAATCTGTGTACTCATTCTTTTTCTGAGTGGAGCGGGCATAAGCGGATATTACGCGCAGAATGAAATGTTCTCTCAAAAAAAGGAGCGTAAGAAACTTTGGCGGCGCTGGCGTAAAAACAGAGAGGCTTATAATCCCTATCTAAATAAGAAAGCTAAAAATAAACCCAGTGCCAAACTGAATAAGGTAAACAAGCGGGAGTTACGAAAACAAAAGCGTCTGGCAAAAAAGCAGATGAAACATAATAAACGGGCTATTGCTAAGTAATACAGGTTGAAGGAGTCATTGCTCATATTTACCCAGCGTTATTCTCCCCGGTTAGATTATATTGTAACGGAGCTATTTGGGGCGCTGGGTATTGATACAAAACTCACGCAGGACGATGTGGTTTTTAAGTCGGCCACAGTACCGCGTTTAAATTACTCCGATCAGCGGTTCGAGGAGGTGTTTCAGATAGTGCCGCATGGGATTCTGTTTGATTACCGGATTAAGGATTATAAACTTGAAGTACACAGGGATGCAACGTTTCATTTTTATTTTTTTAAAACAAGCCCCCAGGGTCATTTGCCTTTTGATCTGTTTGGAGCCGCTTTTTGGTTGCTTTCGCGTTATGAAGAGTATTTACCGCATACCTCACAGGATAAACACAAACGGTTTCATTACAAAAGCAGTCTGGCCTGGCAGAATTCTTTCCTGAACGAACCATTGATTAATTATTGGGTTAGCGGACTTATACAATTACTGAAAAGAAAATATCCTTCGTTTGCTGTGCAACTGCCGGAATATCAATACCTGAACAGTATGGATATTGACAGTGCGTATCGTTACCGTTATAAAGGTTTTGTAAGAACGTTGAGTGGTGTTTTACATGATCTTAGCCAATGGAACACGGATCAGTTAAACGACCGTTTAGCTGTTTTGTTTAACCGGAAGAAGGATCCGTATGATGTGTACGAACAGGTTCAGACGTTGCACCGGGAATATGGGGTAAAGGGGATCTATTTTTTTCTGCTGGGCGATTATGGTTTAAACGATAAGAATCATGCTGCTACCAATACCCGGTTTCAAATGCTGATTAAGTATATCAGTGATTATAACGAAACGGGGCTTCATCCGTCTTTTAAATCGAATTTTAATGACAATCAACTGAAAGTAGAAACGGTACGCTTGGCACAGATTAATCATAAGCCGGTTACGCGAAGCCGTCAGCATTTCAGTATGCTTCATTTTCCGGCTACATACAGCGCGCTTATTTCAGCAGGAATAGAAAGTGATTATTCCATGGGCTATAATGATATTATGGGATTCCGGGCGTCGTATTGCTATCCTTATAAGTGGTACAATCTGGAGGAGGAACAAACAACAGGGCTGATGATTCATCCTTTTTGTATTAATGAAGCGGCCTTTGGATTCAGCCGGTTACAGGATGCCACAGTCTTACTACCGCAAATACATCAGGTAGTGGCTCAGGTAAAACAGTTTGGTGGTGAACTGATTACCGTGTTTCATAATGATTCCTTTTCTTTATATGCCGGTAAAAACTACAGGGCTTTTTACGAACAGGTGCTTAACCTGTGTCAAAATCCTTCTTAACTTTGATGAATGGAAGGATTTAACGCATCGCGCATTGTTTATGAAGACAATCATATTTTAATTGTCAATAAATTACCATCTGAAATTGTTCAGGGGGATAAAACCGGCGATGAGCCACTTTCGGAACGAATCAAAGCTTTCCTGAAAGAGCGGGAGCACAAACCGGGTAATGTATTTTGTGGTGTGGTGCACCGGATCGACCGCCCGGTAAGCGGCTTGGTGATTTTTGCGAAAACCAGCAAAGGACTGTCCCGGTTTAATGAGCTGTTCCGAAATAAAACGTTGCAAAAAACGTATTTGGCTGTTGTTAAAAATAAACCATCGCAGCCACAGGGACATTTGGTTCATTTTTTGGTGAAGAATGAAAAAACAAATACCTCGAAGGCGCATATAAACGAAGTTAGGGGATCGTTGCGCAGCGAGCTAAAGTACAAACTACTGGCATCGGGCGACAATTATCACCTTCTGGAAATTGATTTGATTACTGGCAGGCACCATCAAATAAGGGCTCAGTTGAGCGCTATTGGTTCGCCTATAAAGGGTGATTTAAAGTATGGCGCGGAACGAAGCAATAAGCAGGGAGGGATTCATTTGCATAGCTATCGGATGCAGTTTATGCACCCGGTTAAGGATGAAGCGGTAGATGTTTCTGTCTGGCCGGCCTACGCGGATCCTGTCTGGGACTTTTTTAAAAGCAAAACCACCGCTAAGGAATAGTGGAAGTTTTCCTGTAATCTAGAATTAGCTGAGTACTTTATACAATATCCGATACAACAACAGAATGGTTGGTGTGAAAGAGATTTACAGAATTTGGATAACCTATACAGATGTATAGATTCGTTAAATCGCGCTAAATTGATTACATTTAACCTAATATAATAGATAGTATAGCACCTTTTCCGGACTCAAATTGAAAGTAATACGACAAATTTTTATGCCCTTATGGAAACTACTGTTTATGTTCAGTTTCGGTATTCCGTTTCTTCTGCTTTATCCGTTATTTTATTGGGCGCTTAAAACCGGCAGAATTGATTTCGCGTTTCATTTAAAGCGCTTTTGGGCACGTATTATTTCGTTGTTCAGTTTGGTGATTCCAAAGATTATTTATACGGGTAAAAAGTACAATTTGCCTAAGCCCTGTGTTGTTGTCGCGAATCACACTTCTTATCTGGATATTTGTTATAGTCCGTTCTATATTGATCATACGGCTATTTATATGGGGAAAGCGGAATTGCTGAAAGCGCCACTGTTCGGTATTTTTTTTAAGTATATGGATATTCCGGTAAACCGGAAAAGTGTAACGGATGCTCACCGTGCTTTTACAAGAGCCGGTGAAGAAATAGGGAAGGGTCGTAGTATGGTTATTTACCCCGAAGGGACGATCAGTAATGAAGGGAAACTAAAGCCCTTTAAAAACGGGGCCTTTAAACTAGCTATTGATAAGCAGGTTCCTATAGTGCCGGTCGTTAATGTGAATAACTGGCGTTATCTTCAGAATGGAGGGTTTTTTAAAAGCAATGGCCGGCCTGGTTTTCCGGTTATTGTAGTGGGTGACCCTATTGAAACAAAGGGATTAACGGTAAATGATCTGGAGGCAGTTAAAGAAAAAGTGTTTACCTTTACATTGGAACAAATTCAAAAATACGATGGCAGAAAAAATCAATAGTAAAACCGTAGATGAGGTAGCTCATTTGGCCCGTTTGGAATTTACAGATGAGGCAAAGGCCGAAATTGCAACCGACATGAACCGGATGCTGGCTTTTGTAGATAAGTTAAATGAACTGGATACGGATGCGTTGGAGCCACTTATTTATATGAATACCGAAACAGATGTTTTGCGTGAAGATGAAGCGGTTGCCTCTGTTACACAAAAAGAAGCTCTTAAAAATGCCCCCAGAAAGGACAGTGATTATTTTAAGGTGCCTAAGGTTATTGATAAATCGGAAGAGTAATTTGTTCTTCAGTAGAGTGTCATAAATGACAGTATTTTTCCCATTAGTATTGGTTTTTATTTTTGCAGGCATTGCCTTAATACATGTGTATTGGGGAGTAGGTGGGAAGTGGGGCGCGGATGCTGTTATTCCAGCAACAGTGGATGGGAAAAAACTGATGGCGCCCCGGTCTTTTGAGTGTTTTGCGGTAGCCTTTGCTTTTTTGGCATTAATAGGGTTTGTGTTTTTGAAAGCGCAATGGATTTCCCTTTTTGCGTTGCCGCATTGGTTAAATGCGAATGGTTTAGTGTTAATCAGTTTTGTGTTTTTTTTAAGGGCAATTGGTGAATTTAAGTATGTTGGTTTTTTCAAAAAAGTAAAGTCAACGCTTTTTGCCCGCATGGATACGCGTTTTTATTCGCCTTTATGCGCGTTTATAGCGCTTGTATGCTTGTTATGGAATTATTGGGAGTAATTCCCAATCTATGTGTAAGATAGTCTGATTCTGATTTGAAATTTTCCATTTTTTGTTCGTTAAACCGTAATAGAAATTCTGCTATCTATTTACGGTTAAAACAATGCAGGTGTAGTTGGTATTACGCCAGCATTGTTTTGCTTTGGGAAATGAAATTCTCATACCATATATCAGACTATACCATAATGGGAGGATTGGGTATAAGAACCTTCCTTGTTAAAGTTTTTGCATCAGAAGTTTGTATAATTCTACCATCCCTTCGGCGTCTTTTTTATGAACTTTTTCATCGGGTGTATGAACGTTTTGTTCTGCCGCGCCAATAAAGCACCAATCCCAAGGGTATTCGGCCATTTGTAATTCTTTGGCATCGCTGCCACCGCTATCTTCTATTTCCAGTTGAAAAGGAAGTTCGTGTTTTTTAGCCAAATCAATAATTTTGTTGAGGAAACTTTTTCGTGGAATAAGGCTGTCGCGCATACTGATTACAGGGCCTTGTCCTGGATGTATGCCATCACTGATCCAACTGATATCAGAAATAAGCGCTTGTCTGATTTTATATTTGTCTTGCAAAAAACGTTGGATGTAACTTACACTGCCTCCTCCATGCTCTTCGTAGGTGCTGAATGCGATTACCCCATCTTTAAGTGTTTCTGCTACTTTCAGGGCATTTAATACACCTAAACGGTTGTCCATGTAACAGCACTGAATGTACTCTTTGTTTTCCCGCCACTCTGGTTTAAACACCAGTTCCGTTCCGCGTTCCAGCTCACGGGAGGTTTTATAGCTTAATTGCATAGCCCCGGTTCTTTTATCTTCTTTTACGATGAGTTCAGCGTTAACAGAACCTGCGCTATCTTTTCCAGTGAGTTGAATGCCTGAGTAGCATCGTGGTTTACCTATTTTTACCAATTGATTACCGTAGCGAACGGTGAAGCCAATACTATCTAAATGTGCGAAAATGGCTGTACGCGGTTTCCCAAATACCAGAATGATATTGTCCTGCCAGTTTTTTCCTGCTAAAATTTTGGGTTTATGTTTCCAGGTTTTACTATTGATTTTGATATAATTCAGTAAAAAAGAAGCGAACTCGCCTTCATTGCCACAGGGTGCGTGTATGGCACATAGTTTTTTTAGTAAAGCGTAGTCGTTTGAACCTAGCACATTTTTCTGTTTCATGAGTCAAAGATAAGGTTTATAAAACGATCTCAAACAGAGTGTTTTCGTTTAAATGTATCCCTACGATTTAGGGATGTAAGCCATAGCATTTCAGTTTCCCGTGGCTGGTAGTCAAAATAAAAAGTTTACCGTTTTTAAATAAATCACTTATCAAAGGGGGAGTGTTGCTTTCAAATTTCTGGTTCTTGTTCTTTTGCTTTTCGTAAATGGTAACACCAAATGAGGAGGACTGACCAAAAAGATAAATCAGGTTTTCTTCTTTTCTGAAAATTCTTACATAGTCGGGAAGAAAGGTGTTACCCGTGTTAAAATGATCCTGTAGGCTACCATTAAAGTCATATACGTTTATAGAACCTGTTTTATTGGCAATTACCTCTGGTATTCCGTTTAAGTCTTCGTCATAAAAGGTATAGTGCAAACTATCTGAATCTGTTCCGGTTTTAAACACTTCTTTTTTATCGTTTAAACTGATTTTATGAATGAGGTTGTTAGATGGATCTGGATACATCAGATAAGTGTTTTGCAGACGGTTTCCCTCCACTATTTCAAGTGTTTCTGTTTGTTCAATCAACTTGTTTTTAAAATCAATGCGCCCTTCTCCCTTACGACTAAACGCGTAGATTTTACCTTTTACATCTGCGGTAATCAGGTAGTCACTAGCGCCAACGCGGCAGTAGCGTATCGGAAGCGTAACGGTATTTTCTGTTTTAAATGGTTTAAACCCTTCTTGTTTTATACCCCATAATGAGTAATTATAAATGGTTGCATTGGCGCAAGCTATAAAAATACGTTCATCTGTTTTGTTTTCATAATTAATAACACTTAGCGCGCTGGTTGCTTTTGCAGGTAATTTAACCGGGTAGCCTTGTACATAGTTGCCATTCCGGTCAATTAAATGAATATAATTATCAGTATTAAACAGTAATTGGAATTTATTTTTTTTGAAAGCATCCACAATGTAAAATGAAGAACGTACCGTTTCATTTAATTGCTTTTTCCAAATTAGCCTGCCAGTAGAACTTATCAGATAAAGGGTTCGATTGGCGGTTTGAAAAGCGATTTCATTATCTTTTGTATTATGGTTTTTAAACAGACCAGGAGAGGTGATAATTGAAGTATCTGCTTTAAAACTCCATAGTAAAGCAGGTTCATCGGTACTGTTTTCCTGATAGTAATTCAGGAGCATACGAAAACGAAGACCTGCGGAATTAGGAGTAGCGGTATATGCAAAATGATTAATGTTTTTAAGATGATCAAGGTCTTTGGATTGAAGCGCTGTTCCAAATGGAATGTGATGTTTGTCTTGCTGGTGAATAATACCATAACGTACATACGCGGTTTTATCTTGCAATTGCTCTTCAGCAAACGCTTTAAAGCCCGGATTCAAAAGCAAGGAACTTTTATTAATGTATGCATTAATGAAAATGTCAGCGTCATCAATTGAGTATGTGAATATGATGGCATTATTTATAAGGCAGGCGTAGTGCAACGCTTCACAATTTAATCCAGAAAAGGTAGAATTGGAAAAACTGTATTTTTTCTTGTTTAACTGGTAAATCGGAAAGACTCTCGGTATGATTGAGTCGTATAGGTAAGGCATCAGTTCTTTTAATAAAGCGCTGTCTTTCAGGGGCAGGATAACAGCGTTGTGCCGCGAAGGTAATTCTGCCTTAATAAGCGTTTGTTGCAGGCTGTTGTAGAACTGTTGACGGGCATTAAATAAAGCGCTGTCATTTACATCTGTCCACCAGTTACGCCCGTTTGTAACGATGGTTTTTTCCATATTTGAAAAGTGGAATGCTTCAAACTGTCTGCAAACTAAAGGTAAACGGTTAAAAAATGCGTCGTCCAGTTCAATACCTTCACCAAGATGTTTTAGTAAGCTGTTACTGTCAGGTTGTATAAACCCATTTGCAAGAAAAGTTTGGGGAGTAGAATGAATCTGTGCGTAGGAATTAGAGAGGAGGTGATTTTCACCAGTGCCGGCGCAGTATAACACTAATCCTTTGTAATGATGATTTTCATAGAATGATCTAAAGGACGAATTTTTGCTTAATTTAGACTGTGTTGGCGAGTAAAATTTTTCAAGTAGAGGACGCGAGTTTGACAATGAAACGAGACCTGCTTCACTTTTTGAAAAAATGAAGTTGCCATTAAGTTGTAATGTTTCCGGAAACCACTCTTTCAGTTTTTCAGATGAGCTAAGTTGATCAAGATTAAAGCAAATCAGCCAGGTACGCTCGGGGTAAATTGTTGCATACACGCTTTGCCCGTTTACCAGATCATACAATTCCGGATGCGCTTGTAACAAAGAATCGAAAAAGTGTAATGTAGTTTGTACGGGTTTCAGGTATTCAATCTGATGTATGTCTTGCCATACCAGACTATTGTTTTGCAGCATATTGTTTGCCTCGCTGAACGCATCGAATTTCAAAAGAAAAAGGCAACTGTCCGGGATGGCATCAATGGCTTTTAAACTTGGATTTTGCTGGTTTTTAAATGCTTTATAAGCCCATGCGCCACCAAGTAACGCAAGAACCAGAAAACTGTAAAACGCTATTTTTTGAAATTTGCTCAAGTGCTGATTGTTATAACCATTTTTTACGTCTGAAGAAAATGATCTGTCCAATAATAATACTTAGCATAACAGCCCAAACAATACTATAACC
Source organism: Sediminibacterium sp. (assembly GCA_030054095.1). Lineage (GTDB taxonomy): Bacteria > Bacteroidota > Bacteroidia > B-17B0 > Aurantibacillaceae > Aurantibacillus. The sequence continues at coordinate 235,453 of JASGCO010000003.1, read as the reverse complement.
CCAGGGTGACTTTAACTCAGGCATGTAATCGAAATTCATGCCATAAACTCCGGCAATAAAAGTAACGGGTATAAAAATGCTCGACATGATGGTTAATACTTTCATCACCTCATTCATGCGGTTGGCGTTGGAACTAAGGTAAATGTCCATTATGCCACCGAGTAAATCGCGGTAGGTTTCAACGGTGTCAATAATCCGGGTACTATGATCCTGTAAATCCCTTAAAAAGATATGTGTATTTGCAGTAATAAGGCCACTTTCACTCCGGATCAGATTACTGATCATATCCCGGAGAGGCCATACCTGTTTTCGTAAATAGATAATTTCCCGTTTCAGATTATAAAGCCTGATCAACGATTCTTTTTTTTGCTCGTTAATAATCTCTTCCTCTATCTCCTCTACTATGTCTCCGATTTTTTCGATGGCGTTAAAATAACAATCCACAACGGCATCCATAAGCGCATAAGCCAGATAATCTGCTCCCAGTTTCCTTACCCTGCCTTTATTCTGGCGAAGGCGATTGCGTATAATATCAAATGCGTCGCCGCCATGTGGCTCCTGAAAGGAAATGACGGTATTTTCCATAAGAATAATACTCAGCTGCTCCGAATGCACTTCGGTGTCGTAACTGATCATTTTCATAATGGCCAGCGTGTAATGATCATAGTCCTCAAATTTTGGACGTTGATCAATGTGAACAATATCCTCAAGTGTTAAGGGGTGTATGTTAAACTGTTTGCCGATTTGTTCGATCAATTCTACCTGATGAATGCCTTCTACGTTAATCCATTTTACCATGTTTGGTTCAATGGCTTTAAAGCAATTATTCCATGAGTTAAATTCTTCTTCAAAAAATTCAGTTTCGTTATACTCGATCAGGGTTATTTTTACGGAACCACTTTGCTCGCCTGTGTAGAGTAGTGTACCTGGTGGAGTGCCTATGGAATGAAGATTACTCATCATCTTGTTTTTTATGGGATGCACCTTCAACAACAATTACAATTTCTCCTTTTGCGGGCCGTTCGGTAAAATATTTGATTAATTCATCAATGGTTCCCTGTTTGTTTTCTTCGTAGAGTTTAGACAGTTCACGCGATACGGAAGCTCTCCGGTCAGCCCCGAAAAACTTTTTAAATTCTTCAAGTGCTTTTAAAAGACGGAAGGGCGATTCATAAAAAATAAGCGTCCGCGGTTCATTTGCCAGTTGTGTCAGGCGGGTTTGTCGCCCTTTTTTATGAGGCAAAAACCCAACAAACGTAAAACTATCGCAAGGTAAACCGCTATTTACCAATGCGGGGACGAAGGCAGTAGCGCCCGGGAGCGTTGTAAGCGGGATGCCGCTTTGTACGCAGGCCCTGATCAGAAGAAAGCCAGGATCACTAATTCCCGGAGTACCGGCATCGCTGACAATGGCAATGCTTTTTCCGGCTTTTAATTGCTGTATCAGATCTTCCAGAATTTTATGTTCGTTATGCTGATGATTGGGTCTTACGGGTTTACTGATGTTATAATGTTTTAGTAGGAACAGAGTATTCCGGGTATCTTCCGCCAAAATAAGATCAACCGCTTTCAGTACGTTCAGAGCTCTGAGTGTAATGTCTTCAAGATTTCCGATAGGAGTGGGAACAATATAAAGCATATCCGGATTTTACAGATTGAAAATAAACAGAAAATAAGGTGGGATTGCTTCCCGTGCAAAGGAATGATTAACAAACATATTCACAATTTTTGGTATCTTGTAAGGACAAAAGTGAAGGATGAAGTCATTTAATCAGAACATAAGGGGATGCTTACTGTTTGCTGTTCTTTTTTCAGGATACCTTTCTGCTCAGGTAACTGGAGCATTTTTAAAGGTAGCCGATACCAAGAAAAGTTTCGGTTTTGTAAAACAGGGAAAAGAGGTGCGTGTAGATTTTGAGTTCAAAAATACAGGACAAGCGCCACTGCTTATAAATGAAGTAAAAGTAGAATGTTCCTGTACAAAGGCGGAATACCCAAAGGAGCCTTTAGCGCCCGGAAAAGAAGGGAAGATAACCCTGGTGGTAGATACCAAAACTATGCAGGACCGTCAGGATCGTATAGCGGAGGTGATCAGCAACGCCTCTAACGGTACGGTTCGTTTACGGTACAAAGGTGTTGTGTTAAGACCGTAATGGTAAAAAACCTTTTTTAGATTAAAAATTAACGGTAATTTTGCGCGCGGTTAGCCATAATCGTAAAATGGTCTCGTAGTTCAATGGATAGAATAGAAGTTTCCTAAACTTTTGATACAGGTTCGATTCCTGTCGAGACTACAAACACAAAATCCATCCCAAATGCGTATAAGCCAAGTTTAAAAACGCAGTAAGCGCGCATTAGGAATGAATGTACAGAAACACTGGATTTTTTTAGTATTAAATTCAAAGTGAATTCACATGGTAAGAATTTTGTATGTTTTGTTGCACCGACAACTCCCTGTAGTGTAGCTTTAACTATTTTTTGATAGTTTTTGGAAGTTTCTTATTCATTAAACTAAATGCAGCTAAATTCCTTTTGTACTTGGAGGGGAGATTTTCCGAATCTGTTCATGTAAAGAAGGAAATGTTACCGGCAACATTTTTAATAATGGGTGCTGTTAGAAGGGTAGTTAATTGAAAATCAAAAGGAAGCGACAAGTCGGCACTATTTTTACTTTAATTTTATAGTTATATTTTTATTAAAAATGTACTTTTTATGTATTGTATTGGAATAAATGTTATTTTCGCCCCGCCAAAATACGGTTTAGTGTACTAAACGTATACATTAGTCAAAAAAAGTGGAACATCAACCAGAAGATAATTTTTTTATCGATACATCCCTTTTAGGGGAGTTTAATGAAACTATTCACCATTTATTATATGGATTAAATATAACGGAGCGTGATATATCAGGGGACCTTACGGTATTAGATATATTTGCGGAGCAGTGTTATCGGTTTCCAGATATGATAGCATTGAGAGATGGCAGAGTAGCGCTAACCTATGCTGCGTTAAATGCGGCATCGGATCAATTAGCATCGGTAATTAGTTCAACGGTATGCCAGTATAAAGGAGAAGAATCAAGTCGCGGTGGTATTATCGCTCTGTGCTTTAACCGATCAGCGGACATGGTCGTTGCCATCCTTGCAGTTCTTAAAGCCGGCTATGCTTACCTTCCGCTAGCTCCTGATTACCCTTCAGAACGGATTGATTTTATTCTCAGCGATGCCACTCCATTACTGATTCTCTCCAATACCCACACCTGGCATAAAACCGGCTGGACAATTCCTTACCCAGCAGTTGTATTAACGGATGTTCAACACACGTTTCCACAGATACAGGAAGAGTCTGTTAAAAAACACAAAGTCAGACCAACGGACCTCGCCTATATCATTTACACATCCGGAACAACAGGTAAACCCAAAGGCGTATTAATAGAACACCATTCCCTTTTTAACCTAATCACAGACCTTATCCCCCGTTATGGTATCGCAAGCGGAGAGAACTTTGTTCTTTTCTCGAACTATATCTTTGACGCCTCGATCGAACAACTCTTTATAGCCCTTCTGTCTGGCGGGACCTTACACCTTGTTAGTGAAGAAACGATACAGGATAGCGGTGACTTTATAGAATTTATTCTGGGCAACCAAATCACACACCTTGATGCGACCCCATCATTTTTAGCCACAGTAGACCCGGCGTTATTAAGTCCAGTAAAACGGGTTGTATTTGGAGCGGAGTTACTATCGAAAGAATTGTTTGATAAATTCTCATCCCATATCCCCCTTGTCATTAACGCTTACGGTCCAACAGAAGCCACCATCACCTCCATAGTATCCCTGAACACACATCATTTAAGTCATGCTACCCTGTCGAATACAAAAATTTATGTTCTGGATGAATCATCCCAACCTGTACCTGTAGGCGTAACCGGCGAACTCTGCATAGCTGGAGCAGGCGTAGCACGCGGTTATCTGAACCGTCCTGATTTAACGCAGGAACGATTTATAGAGAATCCATACGCCTCATTATATGATAAACAGCACGGTTACCACCGGATGTATAAAACCGGAGATATGGTACGTTGGACAGCGGAAGGACAGATTGAATTTGTAGGAAGAAGCGATAACCAGATAAAAATACGAGGTTACCGTATAGAACTTGGGGAGATAGAAAACACGATTCTGGAATATCCGGGAATCAAGCAAACCTGCGTATTAGCGGTTAGTCATCCTGTGGATGCTACCGATAAATTACTGGTAGGGTATTATGTATCAGAGTATAACCAAGATGAAGGGTTAATGGACTGGCTGTCATCGCGGTTACCGGATTATATGCTTCCATCGGGACTGGTTCAGATGAATGTTTTTCCGGTTACACGTAATGGGAAGTTAGACCGGAGCCGTTTACCATTGCCAGAATTTAAGAGAAGTGAGGAGGCATTTGAGGGACCTGTATCAGTGGAAGAAACGAAAGTAGTAGGTATATGGCAGGACGTACTGGGACTGTCCAGACTGGGAGTTACCGATAATTTTTTTAAGATAGGCGGAAACTCAATTAAGGCGATCCGTATAGCACATTTAATGTCGAAGGCACTTAACCGGAGTTTTAAGGTGGCTCATATCTTTAAATTTAAAACGATTCGGTCGGTATTAACAAATTGTACGAATAGTGTTAGTGCTATTCCCGAAACTAATCATCTGGATGCACCGCTTTCCTTTTCGCAAGAACAACTATGGTTTGTTGATAATTTTGAACAACGTAAGGATATTTACCATTTGCCATTGGTTTATGAGTTAAATCGAACGATAGATACGGTCGCACTAGTGTATGCTTTTCAAAGGATTTGTGAACGCCACAATATTTTAAGAAGTACAATTCAGACTAATCAGGAAGGAGAAGCATTTCAGCAGGTGAGTAACCGCTTACCGGATATGGAAAGTGTGACCTTAAGTACTTATGAAGCATGTTTATCGGCAATAAAGGAAGATATGCACCGGGCTTTTGATTTACGGAAAGAGTACCCTATACGAGCCAAACTTTATACTATAAATAATGCCGGTAGCCCAGATGCAGTAAGCGGTTTACTATATGTAAATATGCATCATATTTGCAGCGATGCCTGGTCGATAGAAATTTTTGAACGGGAGTTACATTTTTTCTACAAGGCTCATCTTCTTGGAGATTTTAATGACACACTTCCACCGTTGCGTATTCAATACAGTGATTATGCTTATTGGCAAAAAAAGCACCTTACCTCTGAAAATCTGGAAATACAATTGAAATATTGGTTAACCAGATTACAGGGCGTTAAGCCCGTTTCTTTACCTCTAAGTTTTAAACGACCTGTGTATCCTGACTATAAAGGTGCAAAAGTCACTTTCAATATTGATAAAACAACCTGTAATACAGTAAAACAACTCAGCAGGCAATTGGGTGTTTCGGTATATAGCATTTTACTTGGGAGTATAAACATATTACTAAGTAAATATAGCGGAGCGGAAGACATTGTCATAGGTTGCCCTTCCGCGAACAGAAGTAATAGAGGAACAGAAGATGTAATCGGTTTTTTTGTAAATATGATTGCCAACCGGACTGTTTTAAAAAAGCAACAACGGTTTACAGAACTGATTTTTCAAATACATAACGATCAAATCGAACTTCAGGATTTTCAGGATTTACCATTTGATAAACTCGTAGATGCGCTTAATGTAGAAAGAAGTGTATCTATGCATCCGGTATTTCAGATTACTTTTGGTCTGGAAAGTTTTAATAAACTGTTTAGCGGAGAGGATACGTCATCTGTTTGTTTTAAAGCACACTCCGTACAGAATTTATATGAGGTAGAACCTTTTGATCTTTCGTTTACAATTGATGATACCGAAGATGAGTTTGTGGCAACAGTGAGTTATGCCACCGCATTATTTACGGAATCGGCAATTGAAGGAATGGTTCAAAACTACCAGTATTTACTCACGCAACTTGTGAATAGTCCTGATAGTATTTATTCGCAAGCCAATTGGATTGCTCCGAAAACTATTCACCATTTATTATATGGATTAAATATAACGGAGCGTGATATATCTGGGGACCTTACGGTATTAGATGTATTTGATGAGCAGTGTTATCGGTTTCCAGATATGATAGCATTGAGTGATGGCAGGGTAGCGCTAACCTATGATGCGTTAAATACGTCAGCGGAACAACTTGCCTCGGTAATTAGTTCAACGTTATGCCAGTATAAAGGAGAAGAATCAAGTCGCGGTGGTATTATCGCTCTGTGCTTTAACCGATCAGCGGACATGGTCGTTGCCATCCTTGCAGTTCTTAAAGCCGGCTATGCTTACCTTCCGCTAGCTCCTGATTACCCTTCAGAACGGATTGATTTTATTCTCAGCGATGCCACTCCATTACTGATTCTCTCCAATACCCACACCTGGCATAAAACCGGCTGGACAATTCCTTACCCAGCAGTTGTATTAACGGATGTTCAACACACGTTTCCACAGATACAGGAAGAGTCTGTTAAAAAACACAAAGTCAGACCAACGGACCTCGCCTATATCATTTACACATCCGGAACAACAGGTAAACCCAAAGGCGTATTAATAGAACACCATTCCCTTTTTAACCTAATCACAGACCTTATCCCCCGTTATGGTATCGCAAGCGGAGAGAACTTTGTTCTTTTCTCGAACTATATCTTTGACGCCTCGATCGAACAACTCTTTATAGCCCTTCTGTCTGGCGGGACCTTACACCTTGTTAGTGAAGAAACGATACAGGATAGCGGTGACTTTATAGAATTTATTCTGGGCAACCAAATCACACACCTTGATGCGACCCCATCATTTTTAGCCACAGTAGACCCGGCGTTATTAAGTCCAGTAAAACGGGTTGTATTTGGAGCGGAGTTACTATCGAAAGAATTGTTTGATAAATTCTCATCCCATATCCCCCTTGTCATTAACGCTTACGGTCCAACAGAAGCCACCATCACCTCCATAGTATCCCTGAACACACATCATTTAAGTCATGCTACCCTGTCGAATACAAAAATTTATGTTCTGGATGAATCATCCCAACCTGTACCTGTAGGCGTAACCGGCGAACTCTGCATAGCTGGAGCAGGCGTAGCACGCGGTTATCTGAACCGTCCTGATTTAACGCAGGAACGATTTATAGAGAATCCATACGCCTCATTATATGATAAACAGCACGGTTACCACCGGATGTATAAAACCGGAGATATGGTACGTTGGACAGCGGAAGGACAGATTGAATTTGTAGGAAGAAGCGATAACCAGATAAAAATACGAGGTTACCGTATAGAACTTGGGGAGATAGAAAACACGATTCTGGAATATCCGGGAATCAAGCAAACCTGCGTATTAGCGGTTAGTCATCCTGTGGATGCTACCGATAAATTACTGGTAGGGTATTATGTATCAGAGTATAACCAAGATGAAGGGTTAATGGACTGGCTGTCATCGCGGTTACCGGATTATATGCTTCCATCGGGACTGGTTCAGATGAATGTTTTTCCGGTTACACGTAATGGGAAGTTAGACCGGAGCCGTTTACCATTGCCAGAATTTAAGAGAAGTGAGGAGGCATTTGAGGGACCTGTATCAGTGGAAGAAACGAAAGTAGTAGGTATATGGCAGGACGTACTGGGACTGTCCAGACTGGGAGTTACCGATAATTTTTTTAAGATAGGCGGAAACTCAATTAAGGCGATCCGTATAGCACATTTAATGTCGAAGGCACTTAACCGGAGTTTTAAGGTGGCTCATATCTTTAAATTTAAAACGATTAAAAAAATACTTATGTACGTTGAAGAAGAAGAACCAAAAGAAGAGCAGGTAGAATGGGCTATATAGCAGAATAAAATCAATACTAACCACGAATCAACCACGAATCAACCACGAATCAACCACGAATCAACCATGAACACTATTCACGCATTTTTAATTGCGCTTAAAAAACAGGAAGGGGCCATTTGGGCAGAAAACGGAAGTCTGAAACTGTCAACGCCTGTGAGGATGCAAAATCAGGAAACAAAGAATTTTCTTACTGAAAATAAGGCTGCTATTTTGTCGCTCTTACAGCACAATAATATTTTTACAAAAGCGGATTTTGAGGCCAGACAAATTTTTTCAGATACAATCAGCACGAGCTATCCTTTAAGCTTCGAACAGGAGCGTTTGTGGTTTATAGAGAAGTTCGAACAAGGCACCAATGCGTATAATGTTCCCGATTTATATGAGTTAAAATCCGGTACAACCATAGAGGGATTAAAGTTTGCAATACTTGAGGTGGTGAAACGTCATGAGGTGCTACGTACCACTATTGTAACCGACGAAACAGGGAAGGCAGTTTCGCAAAAAGTACATACGGATCCATTAAATATAGAAGAAGTTAGTCTTAGGGATTCGGAGGATTATTACGAACGTATTAAAAAAGACGTAAACCGACCCTTTAATTTATGCGATGCTTATCCTATAAGGGTTGTGTTTTATCATATCCGATCTTCAGTTGAAAAAGAAACGGTTAAAACACTTTTACTCATCAATATTCATCACATAGCCTGCGATGGTTGGTCGCAGGGAATTTTCAAGAATGAATGCGCCGCTTTTTACGAGGCTTATGCTAATGGACAAAAGGCGATATCAACTCCGGCAACTCAACTACAATTTAAGGACTTTGCTTTATGGCAGAGGAATTACTTGTCAGAAGAAGAGTGTGCAAATCAACTTAGTTATTGGAAAACGAAGTTGAGCAATTTTGATTCGCTTAATTTTCCACTTGATTATGCCCGGCCTGTAAAACCTGATTACAAAGGGGATTACGTGTATTTTACCATAAATGAATCAACCGGTACTAAACTCCGGAAAATGGCTGCTAAAAACGAAACTACTGTTCAGAATGTTTTGCTTACGGCCTTAAATATATTACTTACAAAGTATACAGGTCAGAGCGATATTGTAGTCGGAATGCCTGTAACGAACCGACCTAGTAAAGAAACTGAGGAATTGATTGGTTTTTTTGTAAATACAAAAGTTTGCCGTACAAAAATTCAAACTCATGAGAGTTTTGAAAAAAACCTTGAATTGCTTCATTTCAACCAAACAGAAGAACAACTCTATCATGATTTGCCGTTTGATATGCTTGTAAATGAACTCGAACCAAGCCGTGAAACATCGAGGCACCCAATTTTTCAGATGGTATTTGCTTACGAAAGTAACAATGAGACCAGCAATTTTGAGAATTACCTAACGAGTTGTCACACGGAGGATTTCTACAAAGTTGAAAAATTTGATCTTACGTTAAATATTAGTGATAGCCAAAAAGATTTAACGGGGCATATCAGTTATTCTATCAGCCTTTTTAAACGGCAAACGATTGAACAATTTGCACGGCATTTTATCACTCTGTTGGAAAAAGTGCTTGAAACACCACAGCAAACAGTTACCACATTTGATATTCTAAGTCCTTTAGAACGCGATTTGCTCATTAATAAGTGGAATGATACCTATGCGCAATTTTCCGGAAACAGTACAATCACCAATTTGTTTTATAAGCAGGCCAGTTTGACTCCGGACGCAACCGCATTGGTTTATGAAAGCACGCGATTAACTTATAGTGAGTTAAATATAAAAAGTAATCAACTTGCACATTATTTGAGACGCGAGTACAGGATAAAGCATGGAGAAGACATCCCTTCAGATACAATCATAGCCGTGTTTTCGGACAGAGGAGTAGAAATGATTGTTGCGATGCTCGGAATACTAAAAGCCGGTGCAGCTTATGTTCCAATTGATGTTAGCTACCCCTCGGAAAGAATAAATTATATTTTAGAGGACACAAAGGCGCCTTTTGTAGTCTGTCACGCACAGGATCAGGCGGTAGCTCGCATTGCCAATCAGTATCAAAAAATAGATTTAGGACTAAACGCCGATGTCTATAAAACCATCGAAGGAATTGACAATATGCCTGATATCAATAAGCCCTCCGATTTGGCGTATGTGATATACACATCTGGAACTACTGGTACACCAAAGGGAGTTATGGTGGAGCATAGAAATTATACTAACTTATACTTTGATAAATACCAGCATACTTTTTTTGAAAACCGAACTTTATTTTCGGCTTATACATTTGATGTCACCATTTTTGAGATTTTTCACGCATTATTAGGAGGAAGTAGCCTTCATATTCTTTCTGATGAAGTAAGACAAAGCGTGAATTCGTTCTTTCAGTATCTGGCAAATAACAGGATCAATTATTGTTACGTTCCTCCGTTTTATATTAAGAACCTGGCTGATTTTCTGGAGCATTCACAACTGCCATTTTTGCAACAGGTATTCACTGGAGTGGATAAAGTTTATGTAGAAGACGTTAATAAATTGGTGCAACATGGTATTACCGTGCTTAATGCATACGGACCAACGGAGACCACCGTTTGCAGTACGTCGTTCTTATGCAGTCAGCCACTGGAAGAGTCTGGGTCTTATTTGCCTATTGGTAAACCTTTGTCAAATGAGAAGGTGTACGTGCTTGATGAGCAACTGCAATTAGTTCCGGTCGGAGTAAACGGAGAGTTGTACATTGCCGGTGCTGGTTTAAGCCGGGGTTACCTCAATCAGCCGGATTTAACGGATGAAAAATTCATTTTAAACCCTTATGCAACGGCCGACGATATCGCCAAAGGTTATACACGGATGTATCGCACCGGAGATAGTGTTCGTTGGCAGCTAGATGGTACTCTAAAATACATATCGCGAAATGATGAACAGGTAAAGGTGAACGGTTACCGCATCGAATTAAAGGAAATAGAACAAGCCCTCCTTAAGGTAAAGGAAATAAACGCGGCTTGTGTTGTAGCAAAAGAATTACAAAACAATAAGACGCAAAGTAAGTCACTTGTTGCGTATTATGTAAGTGATAGAATACTCAGCTACGACCAAATAACGAGTGTGCTTGCCGACCAATTGCCAAACTATATGGTGCCCCTTCACTACATCGCACTTGAGTCGATTCCATTAACTGTCAATGGAAAAGTAGATAAAAAAGCGCTTCCTGACCCTGATTTTACCGTTAGTAAAAACGATTTTGTTGCTCCATCAACGCCAGATGAAATTAACATTTGCGATATATGGAAAGGGATTCTCGGACTTGGAAAGGTAGGTGTAAATGATAATTTTTTCAGTATTGGCGGTAACTCTATTCTGGCTATTCAGGTTTCGCATCTGATGAGCAAAGCGCTGAACAAGGATGTGAAGATTGCGGATATTTTTAAATATAAAACTATTGCGCACTTAATCAAATTTCTTAATAAAGAGGAACGATTACCTTCTATTACAAAACTATCGGGAAGTAACAGTGAATTATCGTTCTCGCAGGAACGATTGTGGTTTATTGAACAATTTGAGAAGGGAACGAGTACTTACAATGTGCCATTGTTGTATAAGCTGGCTCACACTATAAATCTTTCTGGTATAAATTATGCATTAGAAAAAATTGTAAATCGGCATAAGTTGTTCCGAAGCACTATAGAATATCAGACGGGACAAGACTCAGCTCAGGTAGTTATTCATGACCGGCCATTACTTGTAGAAAGAATAATACTCAGTCGTACCAACGATTATTTTTCCAGTATCAAAGAAGCATTAAAACGTCCTTTTGATTTAACTGCTGAGTACCCCATCAGGGCATATATTTATACAATAGCAGCAACAGAAAGCACGCCTGAGGAGCAGTTATTACTTATTAATGCGCATCATATTGTACTGGATGGTTGGTCGGTTCAGATTTTTGAAAATGAAATGCAGTACTATTACGAAGCATTTGTCAATGGCAATTTGGAACTTGATCTGCCGGATCTGGAAATAGACTACATGGATTTTGCTGCCTGGCAACGGAACTGGTTAAAAGGAGAAGTTTTGGATAAACAACTCTCATATTGGAAAAACAGATTAGATAATTTTGAACCACTCAATTTTCCAACAGATTTTGAAAGACCATCCAAAATAAATTATCAGGGTGCAAATTACGATTTTGAGTTGCCACCAACTTTAAGTAAAGCGGTAACGCAATTAGCGGCTGAACTACAGGTAAGTGTACATAGTCTTTTGTTAGGAGGATTTACCGTTTTGTTAAATAAATACACAGGGCAGGAAGACATTGTTACGGGGAGCCTTATTGCCAACAGGCATCATCCACAAACCAAGGATCTGATCGGTTTTTTTGTAAATACGATTGTTAACCGAACACTATTACATAATGTTCAAACCTTTGTTGAATTGGTTCACCAGATACATGCGGATCAAACAGAAGCGCAGTATTTTCAGGATTTACCTTTTGAAAAGCTCATCGCAGAACTTAAATCGGAAAGGGACCCTTCGCGGCATCCTTTGTTCCAGTTGTTATTTACAGTAGAAAGTAGTAATGCGTCGCCTGCTTCTATGTATTGGCAGGAATACACCGATCACGAAGCCTATGAAACAGCGCGTTTTGACCTGACTTTTGCATTGATTGATTCGCCGGAAGGCCTTAAAGGTCAGGTGAACTACGCCACTAGTCTTTTTAAACCGGATACCATACAGCGGATGGCGGGACATTATATTCAGCTAATGCAACAGCTTGTGGCTGAGCCAAGGGCCGGTTACCGGAAATTTAGTATGTTGACCCCAGTCGAATATAATCAGATTATTAACCAATGGAGTAGTGGCGAGCAGCAAACAGCTACGCAAAATAATATAGTAGACGCGTTTCGGGAGCAAGTAAGGTTGACACCAACCTCTACCGCAGTAGATTGCGAGGGAACAGAACTTAGCTATCTTGAATTGGAAAAGCAGTCCAACCAGATAGCGGATTGCTTAATGGGTCAGTATAATGTTCAACCAGGAGATTTTGTTGGTATTGTTCTCGACCGGTCTGAAAAAATGAGCGTTAGCATAATGGGTGTTTTGAAGGCTGGCGCTGCTTACGTATGTATAGATCCCGATTATCCCGTATCGCGAAAAGAATTTATTATTCAGGACACCGGGCTAAAAACACTTATCACACAAACCGATTATTTATTCGATCTCGAATTTTATAGTGGGAATTTAGTGGCAATAGATATTCAGTTAGATACTTTACAAGCCCCAGCGGAAATAGCATTGCCAGTTATTTACCCGGAAACAACGGCTTATATTATTTATACCTCTGGCACAACCGGAAATCCAAAGGGCGTGGTAATCAGCCATAAAGCTGTACTTAGTCTTGTTAACAATTCATACATCAATGTAAACTCTGACGATGTGTTTGCTTTTCTCTCCTCACCTTCTTTTGATGCAAGTACGTTTGAAGTGTTTACGCCATTACTTAAAGGGTGTAAGCTGATTATTCCCAAACAGATCAAAAATCTGGTTTCTGATGGACAGTTATTCAAACAATTTATAGAACGGAATAAAATAACGGTATTGTGGCTAACCAAAACACTGTTTGAACACATTTACCATCTGGATAATACTATTTTTAAAGAGTTAAATTATTTAATTGCAGGTGGCGAAGCTCTGAATAAAGCGACACTTAATAAACTGGTTAAGCAAGCCAATAAACCAAAGCACTTCCTGAATGGTTATGGCCCAACCGAAAGCACAACGTTTACCTGCACATACAGCCTTAACAGTACAATTACCTCGGCTAATGTACCAATAGGCAAACCTATAAATAACCGTTATGTTTATATCCTTGATCGCAACAATAACCCGGTTCCTGTTGGCGTACCCGGCGAGTTGTATATTGGAGGTGATGGTTTATCGGGAGGGTACCTTAACCGGCCGGATTTAACTGCTGAAAAGTTTGTTGAGATTTCCATTACAGCTAACACAACAGCAAGAGTGTATAAAACAGGAGATGTTGTGCGCTGGCTGGATGATGGAAACATAGAGTACATTGGTCGTAACGATAATCAGATAAAAATAAGGGGCCACAGGATTGAACTGGGAGAAATAGAAAATACTTTGCTTTCTATTGATGGTATTAAGCAAGTGGTTGTGCTATGTCTTACACGGAAAACTGAATCAGAGAACAGTAAGTACCTGGCGGCATACTATGTATGCAAAGATGACAATAATCTGTCTTCAACGGTTATTTCAGGTAGAGTAAACAAATTATTGCCCGATTTCATGGTGCCACATGTTTATGTTAAAATGGAATCACTACCATTTACCATAAACGGCAAGTTGGATACAGATGCTTTACCCACTCCGGATTTTACTTCGTCCCAAGATGAGTATGTTACTCCGGATTCTTTACCGGAGAGGGAGTTGTGTGCTTTGTGGCAGGAAGTTCTGGGGATAGATCGTGTTGGAGTAACTGATAATTTCTTTCGTATTGGTGGCGACTCTATACTCAGTATAAGGTTGGTGGCTAAAATGAAGCAATCCGGTTACAGTGTTACCGAAAAAGATATTTTTGATCATAAAACAATTAGGGAGTTACTTGCTAATATCAGCAAAGGGGAGATTCGTACGGAGAGTGTTTACGTTCCGTTTTCTCTGGTAAATGAAAATACTAAAAAAGAGTTGTATAATCGTTTACAATTAGATCCGGAACAGATTGAAGACATATATCCGGCAGCCTATTTACAAACTGGAATGCTTATAGAGTCTATGAAAGAAGAAAGCTATGGGACCTATCACGATGTGCTTTCTTTTTCAATAGATACTCCTTTTGTTTATGAAAAATTTACGCAGGTATGGGAACAGTTGGTTGCAGGACACGGGCAGTTAAGGGCGGCTTTGGTTGCAGGCAATGAAGGCTGTTTTAATCTGGTTTACCGGAAGATTGATCTCCAATCAAAAATTTTCCAGGCAAGGGAGAATTGTAGTCTGGAACAACTTGTGGATGAAGAAAAAAATACAGATTTTAATTTTTCCGAACCGGGTATATTCCGGTTGTTGTTGCATATTTCAAATCCGGGTACTTTCACACTTATATTTTCAATACATCATGCCATAACAGACGGTTGGAGCGTAGCGACTGTTATGAATGAATTTACCAATTTGTATGTGCATCAGTTGTCGTTGGATGGGACTCCGGCGCCTTCTTATGCCAAAGTGATAGCGGCGGAAATTGAAGCACTCGGAAATCCGGTTCACAAATCATTTTGGATGAATTATCTGGGCGATTATGAATTAAAATCTACTAATCTGGTAATGCACGAAGTACCAGTCGGAAATTCTGATTTTATATACGATGAAACGGAATTGTCACTCGCTCTGAGTACCAGACTGATCGAACTTGCCCGTGAACTGAATACATCCCCCGATCTTATTTTTCTTGGAGTATACAACCTTGTTCTTTCAATGTTCTGCAATACTGATGATATGGTTGTAGGGATAGTGGTTAATAACCGACTTGTAGAAGAGAATGGTGATAAAACATTTGGGTTGCACCTGAATACGATCCCTTTCCGGATAAAAACAGATCGTAATAAAACAATTAAGGATTATTTTTCTGAGTTATTTAAAGAGAAGCTTAGTATAAACGCGCATAAGCAATATCCTTATGCGCGTATTAAAGCAGATTTAAAACTGCAGGAAGATATTTACCAGTGTTCATTTAATTACGTTAATTTTCACGTAGCCGAAGAAAATATTAAAAAGCAGTCTCTGCGTTCTGAATATTCAGTGGCTAAAACCAACATACCACTGACGATGCATGTAAGCCGGTTTCAGGATAAATTCACGCTTATCATGTCATCCGGTACAGGGTTTGTAGATCCGATTACAGTAAAGAATATGCTGGGAACGGCGGTTTTGTACCTCAATCAAATTGCAGCGCATCCCGAAAAATTCATTAAGGATTACGCTACCATATCTGCAGAGGAGCATGATAAATTGATCCATGCATGGAATTCAGCCCAACATTCATTTAATATTAAGCAAACACTTCCATTTTTGTTTGAAAAGGTGGCTGGTAGTAATCCCGAAAAAGTAGCGCTTGTATACGAAGGCCAGCAGTTAACTTACCGTCAGCTGAATGAAAAAACGAGCCAGTTGGCGAATGTTATCCGTAAGCGCTATCAGGAAAAGACATCACAGGCCATTATGCCTGGTACATACATAGCGCTTTGCCTTAACAGAAGTCTGGAAATGGTTATAGCGATGATCGCTACACTAAAAGCGGGAGCGGCTTATGTTCCTATCGATCCTGACTATCCAAAAGATCGGATTGATTTTATTTTAGAAGACACACAGGCACAGGTATTAATTACGCAGCGTGCATTAAGCGATATAACCGGCAACTTGCGAGGCGTGTGTTCTGTTTATGCTGATCTGGATGAAAATGAGTACACCACCGAAAGTACGGAATGTGAGATAATCCATTTAGATTCTTCCGCTCTGGCTTATGTCATTTACACTTCAGGAACAACCGGGCAGCCGAAAGGAGTTATGATCTCTCATGAGGCGGCGGTATATTACCTGCACACATTCAGGGCTCTTATTGACAGAACGCAAATGAATATGTATGCAGTATTAAACTACTGTTTTGACGCCTCTTTACCAACTCTGCTTTCCGGTATGATAGCGCCTGTTACCACACATATTGCCCCCGCAACGGTTTTTATGGATAGACGCATAGAAACGTATATTCAGGAACATGGCATAAATGTGATGCGTCTTACGCCATCTTTACTTAATTCGCTGAATCTTGAAACGATTAAACAGGAATTGAGTATTGTTATGGGCGGGGAAAAGATTTCTTACGCGTCGGTTAACTCGCTTATTAAAAATAAAAACATTCGTCTGTTTAATCAATATGGCCCTACAGAATCAACGGTAGGTACTACGGCATATAGTTTACATCAGGAAATAGGCAGACAGTTGATAGGGAAACCTTATCCCGGGAAAAAAGTATTTGTATTAGATGGTTTCAGAAAGCCGGTTCCTGTTGGTGTAACTGGTGAATTATACATTGGGGGTGATGGTTTAAGTAATGGATATTTGAACAGAGAGGAATTAAATCGCGAACGTTTTGTTGCTAATTCTTTTGTTAGCGATACTGACAAAGGTAGTAATCCCGTTAGGCTATACCGAACCGGAGATATGGTGCGGTGGCTTGCTGATGGGAATCTCGAATACATCGGAAGGAATGATGAGCAGGTAAAAATACGCGGTTACAGGGTTGAATTAGGTGAAATAGAGCATACTATATTAAGTATTAAGGGAATTAAGCAAGTTGCTGTTATTATTAAGCAGCGCCATACCACTCATGAAACAGTTGATCAACTTATAGCTTATTATGTTAATAACCCTGGCGTTAAAGACGTAACAGTAGCAACCATAAAAGAAATCCTGGCAGAACGGTTGCCTGCTTACATGTTGCCGGTAGCGTATATACAACTAGATAGTTTGCCTTTAACAACCAATGGCAAATTAGATAAAAGAGCTTTACCCGACCCGGATTTTGGAATACAACAAACGGACTATGTGGCTCCGGTAACCGAATTAGAGGTGGCAATGTGCGAAATATGGAAGGAACTTTTGGGTGTTAGTAAAATGGGTACAACCGATGATTTCTTCAGGATAGGCGGTAACTCTATTTTAGCGATTCAGCTATCGCATCGTATGAGCCTTGCAGCAGCTGCCGATATAAAGGTGGCGGATATCTTCCGCCTGAAGACAATTGCGGCTATACTTGAAAGGGTTAATGTAAGCCAGGTTGAAGAAGCAGAAAATGTACAAATGATTTTTTAAGAGGAGCGTATCCATAATCAAATAACAACACACTATAACTAATGCCATCCTTAAGAGATGGGGTTTAAATAAATAAAGCAATGGAAAGTATTTTAATTTTTTTTAATGATTTAAGGGAGAACGCGGGCGCAATATGGGTTGAAAATGATGGGCTAGTGTTTTCAGCGCCAAAACGTTTTCAGAACGAAACAACCCGGAATTTTATTTCCGGAAATAAACCCCGGATTTTGACCTTACTTAAAGAAAATGGTATTTTTTCAAAAGAAACGTTTCAGCAACAACTTATAATTAAAGATAGTACTGTAAACTATTACCCTCTGAGCCCGGCTCAGGAAAGGCTTTGGTTTATTGAACAGTTTGAAGAAGGAACCAACGCGTATCATATCCCTGATGTGTACCAACTTGAATCAGGTGTTAGAAAAGAGGGAATCGCTTATGCGCTCAGGCAGATTGTTTTCAGGCATGAAGTACTGAGGAGTTACATTCGGCAAAATGATGAACTTAATTATGCAGTTCAGGTCCCGGGAGAAGAGCCATTAGCCATTGATCAGGTTACGCTTTCTGACAAAGATGAAATGAAACGCGAAATGAAAAAGGATATTAATCATCCGTTTCATTTATCGGATAATTATCCGATACGGGTTAAGTTTTATACTATCGAAACCGACGAAAATTTGGAACCGGAGGTGTTTCTGCTGATCAATATCCATCATATTGCCCGCGATGGCTGGTCGAACCATATTTTTAATAGTGAAATGTCGGCTTATTATGAGGCATGGGAAAATGCTGATTCTTCATTTCAACTGCCACCGCTTGCTATACAGTATAAAGACTATGCACTCTGGCAAAAGACCTATTTAACAGGCGAAGTTGTAAATCAGCAACTTCAGTATTGGAAACAAAAGATAAGTAATTTTCAGCCTCTTGATTTTCCGGCTGATTTTTCGCGCCCGGCGCAAACGAATTATCAGGGAGCCAATGTGAGTTTTCAGGCTAGTAAAGCCACCAGCCATCAATTACGGGAATTAGCATTAAAATTGGGTGTTAGTCTTAATAGTGTAATGTTAAGCGCATTTAATATTTTACTTGGAAAGTACACTGGTCAGATGGAAATTGTTACTGGTAGCCCTACAGCTAACCGGCAACATCGCCAAACCGAAAACTTAATTGGTTTTTTTGTAAACACACAGGTCAACCGCGCTTTTTTAAGTGAGCAGCAAAGTTTCGAACAACTTGTGAAGGAAGTTTATAACGATCAGATAGAAGCTCAGGCCTATCAGGATCTTCCTTTTGCCCGCCTTGTAGATGAACTCAAAATTGAACGCGATCCGGCCCGGCATCCTATTTTTCAAATCATTTTTGAAGTTCAGAATTTTGGAAGGCAGGGAGATGGAAGTGATAGTAAACGTAATTATTTAAACTCTTTTCCCTTAGATGGACTTTACGAAATTGAACGTTTCGATCTGTCTGTTTTTATTGATGCCAGCCAGGACGAATTGTACACCCATATAAGCTATGCCAGCACGCTTTATAAAAAAAGTACCATGGAGCAGTTTGCCAGGCATTTTAATCAGTTGTTGTCGTTATTGGCTGTTTCGTATCAGGAACCGTATAGTAAAATGGGTTTGCTGAGTGAGCAGGAAGTTGAGGCCATTATCTATCAGCGAAACAAGACTGACAAAACGTACCCCGGCGGAAAAACAATTCTGGACTTATTTTCTGAGCAGGCAGTTGCGTCTTCTGAACGGCCGGCATTGTTGTTTGAAGGAAAATACACCAGTTATGCTAAACTGAATCAGGAATCAGACAAACTGGCCGCATTCTTAATCCAGAACTACAACATTAAACCAAACGACTGTATTGGGCTTATGCTTAACCGCAGCGACAATATGCTTATTGCCATTTTTGCCATATTGAAAGCCGGTGCGGCTTATGTTGCTGTTGATCCGGCGTATCCGGTAAACCGTAAAAAATACATTCTGGAGGATACAAGCACGCAGGTTTTAATCACACAGTCCGATTACCTTTTTGATATTGATTTTTTCTCTGGAAATCTTTTTGCAATTGATTTGCAACTCGAAACAATTGATGTTGCTATTTCATTACCTCCGGTTGAAATTACGCCTTCTAATTTAGCTTATATCCTGTATACTTCCGGTACAACAGGGAAGCCAAAAGGGGTAATGATTCCGCATAGTGCCGTTGTGAATTACATCAATAATGTAAATGAAGTCTTTTTAAGTTCTGTTAAAATAGTTGATTTCTCTACAAGCATAGCCTTTGACCTTACGGTTACAACCACTATTGCCCCCTTGTTGCTAGGGAAAACAATAGCTATATATGGTGGTGAACTAAGTAATGCTGAAATGTATATTCAGCATTTAATTGATAATAAAGTTGATTTTTTAAAGAGTACACCTTCTTTATTAGCCAATTTGCCACACGAAGCATTTAAGGGATATAAGCTAAATTAGAAGGCGTAATTTCAACCGGAGGTAATGAAATAGCAACATCAATTACAGCACATTGCTCACTATGTTGATTCACCAGTTGATGAATATGGGCCTACAGAGGCAACAGTTGGCACAACTTTTATTGAAAAAGGTAAAAATGGTATTGTAAAGGGAATTGGACGTCCATATCATAATTATAAATTATATGTGCTAGATAAGCAACTTATCCCCGTTCCGCAAGGCGTATCCGGCGAGTTGTATATTGGAGGGGCAGGACTGGCTCTTGGTTACCTGAACAAACCCGAACTTAGTTCAGAACGCTTTATTCCGAATCCTTTTGCTACGGATATTGATTTGGAAAATGGATATACACGACTTTACAAGACAGGGGATTTGGTAAGATGGCTGTCAGATGGAACACTCGAATATATTGGAAGAAATGATGAACAAGTCAAGATCAGGGGATACAGAATTGAACTTGGTGAAATAGAAAGTTGTTTGCAGCAAATATCCGGAATTCAGCAGGCTTATGTATTAGCTCGTCAAAGGGCAGTAGATAATACACGGTTTCTTGTTGCGTATTATAGTAAGGTTCGTGCAGAAGAAACGCTGTCGGTTCAAACGATTAAAGATGCGCTTTTACAACAGTTGCCCGAGTACATGGTGCCTGCTCACTTTATCGAATTGAAAGAATTTCCACTTACGATTAATGGGAAACTTGATAAAAATTTACTTCCTGATCCGGAACAAACACAACTTATAAAGGAATATGTCCCTCCTGTTAATGAAATTCAGACAGTGTTATGTACAATTTGGCAGGCTGTACTGGGTATTGAACGTGTAGGAATAACAGAGAACTTTTTTGCCATAGGTGGAGACTCTATTCTCAGTATTCAGGTTTCATCGCGAATAAGGCAAATGGGCTATAACTGTCAGGTTAAAGATATTTTTGATAGTAAAACCATTGAGCAACTGGCTTTATGTCTGAGCCGGAAAAAGACAGAAGTAGTTTCCAAAACCGAACAGGGAGTACTTAAGGGAGAACTTGAAATTTTACCAATTCAACAATGGTTTTTCAACAATGTGGATACGGGCAACCTGGAAAAACCCTGGCATTGGAATCAAAGTTTTCTTATTCATATAAATACGGAATCAGTTGTATCGAAAGTAGAGTCCGTTATTAGTGAATTGGTAAAGTATCACGATATTCTCAGAGTTAGTTATGTTAAAGAAGTAGATATTCATACAGGTAAGTACAACTGGAAACAAGTTTACAGAGACAGCATTACACTACCTGAGCTGAAAACACTTAATGTGCACACATTAACAGCAGAGCAAATAGAAGACACATTTACCCGGTGGCAAAGTAATTTCAGTGTTGAGGCGGGTTACCTGTTTCAGGTGGGTTACCTGCACGGGTATCCGGATGGCAGTGCCTGCATATTTCTGGCGTTTCATCATTTACTGATTGATACAGTTAGCTGGCGTATTATAACAGAGGATATTAAAACACTGTTTAACGGTAAGGCACTTCCACCTAAGGGTAGCAGTTACCGTCAATGGGCAGAAGTAATGAAACAGTATCCATTACAACATAGCGAAGAAGAGAACTATTGGAGGGAGCAATTAACGAATCAAACAGACCGTTCGGACGCACCCGTGCTACACGATCCTTCTTATAAAACGGTAATCTTATCTAAAACTGATACAACTGAATTGCTAAATGTAGTTCCAAAGGCTTATAATACGCGTATAAATGATCTGTTACTGACTGCAGTAAGTTATGCGTTGCAGGAAATTAATGGAAGTGAAACACAAGGGATAACATTGGAAGGACACGGGCGTGAAAACATAGATAGCGCAATTGATCATAGTCGCACTCTGGGTTGGTTTACAACCATGTATCCTGTTAAGATGGAATTGAAGAAAACGCTGGCTGAGAGTATCAGTTCGGTTAAGGAAACATTACTGAAAATTCCTAATAATGGAGTTGGATTTGGCGCATTTGCCTGTTTACGTCAGTGTACATTTGGTTTCAATAATCTTGCCCCGGTGAGTTTTAACTATCTGGGTCAGTTTGAAAATACACAGGAAGGTAATTACAAAATTATAACCGAAAGCGGCGTAAATGTGCATCCTGAAAATGCAGATCACTACCAGATTAAAATCGGTGGCTTGGTCATAGAGGGTGCAATGGAGCTTGGGGTTATGACGCGTTATGGGGAGCAAGTTACTCAGGCGCTGGCAGCGGCATTAGATAAATACCTTCATTTGATTATACAGCATTGTAAGGATAAACTCCATGCTGAGGGACCGGGGCATACGCCTGTTGACTTTCCGTTAGTAAAAATTAGCAGGGAACTGCTTAATCAGATTGAACGTCAGGCATATTTAAAACATAACGAGATTGAAGCCATATTCCCAGCTAACAGCCTGCAACAGGGGTTTATTTATCACGCGCTTGATCAGGAAGAGGATGATGCGTACAGGGTACAAGTGTTATTTGATTACCATGGAAAAATAAATCTCCCTGATTATGTAAAGGCATGGGAATACTGTATACTGCAATATCCGTCGTTGCGTACTGCTTTTAACTGGGACGAAGAATTAGTCCAGATTGTTTACAAGCGCGCTTCGTTAAAATATGTGTTACATGATTTGAGTCATATACAGTCCGCTGAAGAACGAGATAAGGCAATTGACACAATCCAGGTGGCTGATCGCCTTCAGAAATTTGATCTTGCTGATCCCGGTCTTTTCAGAATCCATATCATTAAGCAACGGAATGATTTATTTACATTACTCAAAAATGAACATCACAGTATCGCCGACGGATGGAGCTGGTCGCTGCAATTTTCGGCAGTGCATAAATATTACGAGCAACTTGCAGCGGGTCAAAAACCCGAAATAAGTGAGGATGTTGCGTACTGTAAGGCACAGGAATATATTGCGACCAATAAAGCTAAATCGCAAAAGTATTGGCACGATGTGTTAGGTTCACTGAAATCTAATAATGAAATTAATGCATTGCTTAGCAAACCTGTTGCCGAACGCCAAATAGCTATAAATGGAACAACAGAACTCGAACATGATATTTCGGATAAACTTTATGGGGAACTAAAACAGTTATGTGCCAGGGAGGGAATTACGGTTAACGTACTGGTTCAATTTGCGTGGCATAAACTATTGCAGGTGTTTAATTCTGCTGATAAAACTATTGTGGGGACTACCGTTTCTGGTCGCGATCTGCCAATTTCCGGAATAGAGCAGAGTGTGGGGCTGTATATAAATACATTACCACTTGTTGTTGATTGGGAAAGTGAAAATACCGTGAAACAACAATTGCATCACATACAGCAACAACTTATTTTACTGAATGCAAGTAGTACAGCTGATTTGGCTTTGCTCCAAAAGAACGACGAACGTTTATTTAATACATTGTTTGTTTTTGAGAACTATCCATTAACAGATAATCCGGAAGACAGTGGGAAAATCAGTTTCAGGGGTACACATGAAAAAGTAAGCTACCCACTGAATCTACTGGCTTATGACCATGATGAAGCGTTAACCTTAAAACTTAAATTTGATGAGCAGTACCTTGAAATACAAAAGGCGAGAACACTATTAGGATATCTGGAAAATGTGTTTGTACAAATTGCTGCTGCACCAGAAGTTCCACACAATAAAATAAATTTACTGACTGCTGCTGATAAAAACACACTCCTTTATGAATGGAATAAGACTCAAAAAGAGTTCAAAGGATCGGGAACAGTCATCGGTCTGTTTGAACAGCAGGCGGTAAAAACACCTCATAAAATAGCCATTGCTTTCGGAACAGAAACACTAACCTACAAAGAGCTGGACGAAAGAAGCAATCAATTGGCGCGTTACATACAGGCAAGTGCTTTACCAGAAACAGTGGCGGCTATTTGTATTGACCGTAGCCTCGAAATGATTGTGGGAATTGTAGCCGTTCTAAAAGCAGGATTGGCCTATACTCCGGTTGATCCATCTTTTCCGGCGGACAGGATAAGTTATATGTTGCAGGATACAGCAGCTTCTATCGTTCTAAGCAAAGAAACAATCAGTGCAAAGGTGCTTACACATGAAACGGAAAGCAGGGTTATTACTATTGATTTAAATAACCAGTCTATTTATCAGGGAGATGCTTCCTCGTTGAAAACGCATCTGCTCCCGGAGAATCTGGCTTATGTTATTTATACATCAGGAACCACCGGGAAGCCCAAGGGTGTAATGCTTGAACACCGTAATTTATACAATCTGGTTTTTAGTCAAAAGGAATCACTTGGGATTAATAGTGATTTAAAGGTATTGCAGTATGCTTCGCTTGTTTTTGACGCTTCCGTATGGGAAATATTCAGCGCACTTGTTTTTGGTGCTGAACTGCACATTGTTCCCGATGAAATACGAGCAGATGCCGATAGTGTTGCCGCATTTATGCAACGCTATGAAATCAATATGGCCACCCTGCCTCCTGCATTGCTCAATACAATGCCTTTAATACCTATGCCTGCGTTACACACTTTAATTGTAGCGGGCGAATCATGTCCATCTGAAGTTATGGAAAAATGGAGCGGCGGACGTAAGCTTATCAACGCATACGGACCAACAGAAAGCACCGTGTGTGCTACTCTTCATCACTATACTACGGGAGATCTAAATACTAACATTGGAAAACCCATTGCTAACGCCAGTATTTACATTCTCGATGCTAAATTAAATCCTTTACCTGTTGGCGCAATTGGTGAGTTGTATATTGGCGGATCGGGAGTAGCAAGAGGTTACCTGAACCAGAACGTATTAACCTCGGAACGTTTTATTAAAAATCCATTTGCTTCGGATGTGATATACCGTACAGGTGATATAGCCCGCTGGTTACCTGATGGTAGTGTCGAGTACATTGGCCGTAACGATTCTCAGGTTAAAATACGGGGTTACCGAATTGAAACAACTGAAATTGAACAACAGATTTTAAAAATTGAAGAAGTAAAGCAAGCGTATGTTCATGTTGTATCAAGGAAAACAGAAAGCGCAGTTCTTCATTATCTGGTAGCGTATTATGTGCTTCATGCATCGGTTAGCCTATCCGAAGAAGGGATTCAGCATAAACTGAGCGAATACCTTCCAGAGTATATGCTCCCTCAGACCTTTATAAAGATGGATGCTTTTCCATTAACCATTAACGGAAAAATAGATGTTAAAGCACTGCCACTTCCTGAACTTGAGCGTGATACCGATGTGTTTACGAGACCAGCCAATGAACTTGAGAAACAACTGACGGAGGTGTATGCTACCATATTGGGACTTAAACCGGAACAAATCAGTACTCAACAGAATTTCTTCAAAATGGGAGGAAACTCTATTCTGAGTATCCGGCTTAAACGGACTTTAAATCAATTCCCTGAATTTAAACATATCAGCATTGCAGATTTGTTTAATTACAATACCATACAAAAACTGATGCAAAGTATACAGCCTGGGCAATTACCTGAATACCATCTTCAGCATACGCCTGTTAATACGGCTATGTCGCACGAAATTGCGATCATTGGAATGTCTGGTGCATTTAGTGGTAGCAAGACAATCGCTGAATTCTGGAAAATGATAAGTGAGCAGCGCGAGGGGATAGAATTTCACGATAAGGAATCGTGTATACAAAATGGTGTTCCTGAGGCCTTGATAGCAAATCCTGATTTTATTCCGGTAAGAGCTAAAATGGATGGTAAAGAAGCATTTGATCCTAATTTCTGGAATCTGTCGCCAAATGAAGCGAAACAGTTAGATCCCCAGATTCGTAAATTTCTTGAACATTGTTGGGCGGCTCTTGAATCCTCAGGGTATATCGCGCAGCGCAGCAACCGTAACATTGGTGTTTTTGCAGGAAGCGGCGAAGCCAATTATTTTTACGAAAACATCCTCAATGGCGAATTGGCAGAAAGTATAAACCTATGGGAGGCCGTTATTGCCAATAATAAAGATGCGCTTGCAACACGAACGGCTTATTTGCTCAATTTGACTGGACCGGCGAATGCCATAAATACAGCCTGTTCTACCGGTTTGGTAGCTGTTGTGGAAGCGTGTAAGAATTTGCAATTAGGAACGTGTAATATGGCCTTGGCCGGTGGAACTGCTTTTCCGGTATCTGATGATATAGGGTACCTGCATCAGGAAGGAATGATTTTTTCAAAAGACGGTCATTGCCGGGCTTTTGATGCGGATGCCAGCGGTACAATTTCCGGAGCCGGTGTAGGTGTGGTGCTGTTAAAGCGTCTGTCTGATGCCATACAGGATAAGGATCCGATTATAGCGGTAATAAAAGGATATGCCAGCAACAACGATGGTTCACGGAAGACAGGGTATACAGCGCCTTCAGTAACCGGACAGAGCGAGTGTATTATTAATGCCCAACGAATGGCTGGTGTTACCGCCGCTGAAATCGATTATGTAGAATGTCATGGAACGGCTACCCCGCTAGGAGATCCTATTGAAGTACAAGCATTACAACATGCTTTCAGCTATACAGCATCGGGCAGTAAACGGAATGACAAAACCCTTTTGGGCTCTGTAAAATCCAACATCGGACATACAGGAGCTGCTGCGGGTGTGGCGGGTCTGATAAAGGTGAGTGCAATGCTGCAACATAATCTTATCCCCGGGCAGGTTAACTATCGTGCACCTAACCCTGAGCTGCGCCTTTCTGAAACACCTTTTGAAATAGTAAACGAAAACCGCGTATGGCTATCCCAAAACCAAAAACCAAGAATAGCCGGGGTGAGTTCGTTTGGTATAGGTGGAACCAATGCTCATGTTATAGTATCTGATTACGTTCCCACTCAAGTTAACCAGTCAGCTATTTCTGTCAAGTCAGATGGAGATGGTAGTCCCGTTATTTCATTATCGGCAAAAAGCAGAACTTCACTGATAAGTTATAAAAAAGCACTGTGTTCTTTTTTAAGCGGAAAGGATAATGCGTTTTTGTTATCAGATGTAGCTTATACTTTAAACCAACGACGCGAGCATTTTAATTTCAGAACGGCACTTACTGTAAAAACAGTAGAAGAACTGATTTCTAAACTAAATACCGAAGAATCTTTCGAAGAAATTAATCCAGAAGGAAGTAATAGAATCGTCTTTATGTTTGCCGGGCAGGGGGTACAATATTACAATATGGCAAGGGCATTATATAATAACGAACCGGAGTTTAAAAAACATATCCATGAGTGTGTAGATATAGCCAACAAATACCTCGAAACGGATCTGTTAGATGTAATGTACACCGACAGTGCTACACCATCTGGTGATATTCATGAAATTAACCGGAGCCCTGTATCCTTGTTTACGATAGAGTACAGTTTGGCGTGTTATCTGAATGCGATGGGTGTTACTGCCGATGCATATATTGGACATAGTTTTGGTGAATATGTGGCAGCGACTTTAGCAGGGATATTCAGTTTGGAAGATGCGATAAAAACTGTAATTGCCAGAGGAAATTTAATGTATCGTATGCGCACCGGAAGTATGATTGCGATTAATGCCAGGGCTGAGGATGTGAGAATGCTCATAGAGGCACATGAATGCGATATTTCGGTTATTAACTCTCACGAAGACATTGTAGCATCCGGTACACCCGAAAATATTCAGCTACTGACGCATTCTCTGGAACAAAAGAATATCCCTGTTGTAAGAATAAACGGAAATGTAGCAGGCCATTCACGCCTTATGGAACAGGCTTCAAAGGAATTTAAAACTGCTTTTGATAAGGTAGTTTTGAATACCCCTTCAAAATTAATAGCCTGTAATCTTACAGGAACACTGGATGGTGCTACCATGTGTACTTCTGATTATTGGTGTAATCAATTGCGAAGTCCTGTTCAGTTCGAAAAAGGGGTTGAGGCCATTTGCAAACACTTTAACAATCAGGTAACATTTATAGAAGTAGGAGTAGGTCGTGCATTAGGATACTTTGTAAATAAGTTTAAAAATTTAAAGAAATTAAAAACGATTCAAACCGTTCAACTCCTGCCCTCGGCAAAAGAATTAAATACGGAGAAAGAATTTGTGGTTAGTACTAAAGCAGATCTTAAAGCCAAACTATGGATGAGTGGTGTTCTTCCCGGAACCGAATTGACTTCAGGCCTTTCTGATGGACAAACGATCTGCGGTTTACCAACGTATCAGTTCGATTCTAAGTCGTGTTGGATCAATAGCCGTAATTTTTCGGTCAGCGAGACGGAAAGGAATGGGATAATAGAGCGCTTTACCCGCGAATTAAGTCAGAAAAAAACACTTGTTAAAGAAGAAATAATAGATCTTCTTTCAGGATTGCTTACCAATCCGCGGCAGGAACAAGAACCGGATGTTAGTAATTTATCAGGCGCAATCCTTTTGGAAGAAGCCTACTCTGAAACGGAATTGAAAGTGGCACGGGTGATGGCTGGTGTATTAGGTATTGAACAGCTATCGCTATATGATAACTTCTTTAAAATTGGCGGTAATTCCATATTAGCTATTAAAGTGTCGCATCAATTAAGTGAAGTTCTGGAGTGTGAGGTTAAAGTAGCTGATATTTTCAAATATAAATCATGCGGAGCCATTGTCGAAAACCTGAGTGTAAGTCAGGTAGATGTTGAAAATGTTGAAAAGGAATTTTAGTTAAAATACAAGTGAACACGAATCATTAACAAAACATATAAAATGAAGGCACTTCAAACAATTAACGCGTTTTTAAATGAACTCAGAATTCAGTCGGGAGCCATTTGGACAGAGAATGGTAAAATCAAATTTTCGGCACCAAAATCTTTTCAAAATAAAGAAACGGATGCGTTTATTGTGACCAATAAACAGGAACTGATTTCGTTGCTGGAGTATAATCAGATATATTCCTCTAAACTTTTTTTGACAACGCCCATTCTTAAAAGTACATCCTCTAGCGTTTATCCTTTAAGCCCTGCGCAAAAGCGCTTGTGGTTTATTGAACAATATGAAGAAGGAACAAACGCATATCATTTGCCGATGGTAATGGAAATAAGCGAAACGGCAAGACTGGATGCTATTAAGTACGCTATACAACAGATTGTAATACGGCATGAAATACTCCGAAGTACTATTAACGAGGGCGAAAATCAGGATGGTATTCAAGTGGTACATTCGGCACCTCTGGAAATTGAAGAAGTAACGCTAGATGATACAAGTGACTATGAGTCTGTTATAAGAAGCGATATAAATCAACCTTTTAATCTTAGCAAGGAATATCCCCTCCGTGTTAAATTTTATAAACTGATTTCATCGGTATCAGGAACAACTTTGAAGAATCTTTTGTTGATGAATACCCATCATATAGCAAGCGATGGATGGTCTCTGGATATTATGCAGCGTGAACTCGAAGCATTTTACAGTGCTTTTGTAACGAATCAACCAGTGGAAGGGTTGACTCCTATGAACATTCAATACAAAGATTACGCACTTTGGCAGGATTATTATATCACGGGTGAAGTATTAGAACAGCAATTGCAATACTGGAAAAATAAGTTGAGTAATTATCAGCACCTGGAGTTTCCAACAGATTACCAGCGACCTTCTAATTTTGATTACCGTGGTCATCTGGAACGGTTTTCGCTTCCGGTTGATATCAGTATGAAATTGCGTGCAATAGCAAAGCAAAATGAAGCTACACTATTTAGTGTAATGCTCAGTTCCATCGCTATTTTGTTAAGCAAGTATTCGGGACAGGATGATATTATCATCGGGAGTCCGATAGCCAACAGGCACCATAATCAGGTGAAAAACCTGATTGGTTTTTTTGTTAATACTCAGGTAAACCGGGTATTAACCAAAGAGGGGCAAACGTTTCGTGAGTTAATTCAGGAAGTGCATCAGGATCAGATTGAGGCGCAGCAACATCAGGATCTTCCTTTTGATAAATTGGTGGACGAACTGAAAATTGAGCGTAATGCTACACGTCATCCTTTATGCCAGATTATGCTTTCTGTCCAGAGTTTTGGATATGCACCATCCACAGACACTGAGGCGCATAAATCTGAACCTTTATTTAAAGCTTATAAACTTAATGAGGCTTACGAGGTAGAGCGATTCGATCTTTCTATTCTTGTTGATGATAGCGAAGACCGACTAGCCGTTGAGTTAAGCTACAGTACCAGTCTTTTTAAGAAATCGACTATTGAAGCATTATTCAGGCAGTATAACAATTTACTGGATCAGTTGACGAGCGAAGAAGAAACTCCTTATTATTCGATAAGTTTGTTGGATGAAGAAAACCGGAAAAAGGTTTTGTACGACTGGAATGAAACCAATGCCGATTTCTCTTTCAATGAATTATTTATAAAGAAATTTGAAAAGCACGTACAGATTAATCCATTACAAACGGCCATTAGTTGTGAGGGAAAATATCTGACTTACCAGCAGCTCGATGAAAAAAGTAATCAGCTGGCACAGCATATTTTAAATCTGTATCAGGAACGCACGCAGTTTGCAATGGAGCCAGGCTCTCCGATTCTGCTTTTCCTTAACAGGAGTCCTGAAGCTATTATTGCTATGCTGGCAGTACTTAAAGCAGGCGGCGCATTTGTGCCGGTTGATACTTCATATCCACAAGAACGGATCGATTTTATGCTCAAGGACACTGAAGCAGATTTTATTATAAGCACCAAAGCACTCAGTGAGGAGGGACTGGTTAAACTCCCCAAATACAGAGTGATTAATATAGATCTTTCAGTAGATCTTCCTGAAGCTTCACTTACCCGTAATTTACCTGATAATACTCAACTTTCGCATCCGGCATACATTATCTACACATCCGGAACAACCGGTAAACCGAAAGGAGTGGTTGTAACGCAAAATAACCTTTTAAACCTATGTTATAATATACAGCATCATTTTGAACTGGCGCCTGATTCTCTGGCTTCGCAGCTTATAACGATTTCGTTTGACGGTGCTGTTTCAGAAATTTTTCCGGTTCTGTTTTCAGGAGGGGCTTTGCATATTATACCCGAAGAAGTAAAGCAAAGTGCCGATCTCTCTGCTTATATAAATGCAGAAGGAATAACGCACTTTACGGTTCCTGCAGATTTATTAGAATCTATGGAGCCACTAAGTATGGAACAGTTGAAAACCATACATGTAGGTGGAGGAACAAACTCACGGCAGTGTTTGAATAGATGGAGCAGAGGTAGAAAACTGATTAATGCATACGGTCCTACAGAAAATACGGTTTATTCAACGATGCATTCATATAATGAAGGCGATCTGAATACAAATATTGGTAGCCCTATTAAAAATGTAAAGGTTTATGTTTTGGATAAATTAGTAAATCCTGTTCCTGTTGGCGTTCCTGGCGAGCTGTACATCAGCGGAAAAAGTACAACGAATGGCTATTTGAACCGCAGAGAACTGACCCGTGAGCGATTTATACAGAATCCGTTTGTAACTTCAGAAGAAAAACAATCCGGTTATGGTACTATGTATAAAACCGGAGACAAAGTAAGGTGGCTGGAGAACGGTGAACTTGAATTTCTGGGAAGGAATGATGATCAGGTTAAAATACGTGGATACAGAATTGAGCTTTCCGAGATTGAACAAGCCCTTTTGCAATTGGAAGAAATCAAGCAGGCTCATGTGCAGGCCCGCGAAAAGGTGACCGAAAACGGAAGTATTAAGTACCTGATTGCTTATTACATAGTAAATGATTCCTCTCAGAATTCAGGTAGTTTAATACAGCAAAAGCTACAGAATGTATTGCCGGCTTATATGGTTCCGTCTTATTTTATTGAGATGGATAAATTTCCACTTACAACCAACGGTAAACTCAATAAAAGTGAGTTTCCTGACCCATCCAGTATTGTTGCGGAAGAAGAGTACAAGGCCCCTTCTACTAAACAGGAAGAAGCAATTTGTCTGATCTGGCAGGAGATCATTGGACAAAAGCGTGTTGGTGTAAGTGATGATTTTTTTAAGATAGGTGGTAATTCTATTTTAGCCATTCAGGTAGCATTTAAGATGAGTAAGCTGCTGGGGTACACTGTAAAAGTAGCGGATATCTTCCGGCTAAAGACAATCAGCGAACTTCTGAATCAACATAACGGATTTAAATTGATTACCCAGTATCAATCAACATACAGCGACAAACTACCAAATTTTATTTTTATACATGCGGGAGGAAGTGGCTCGGAAGTTTACCAGCAACTGTCTGAAAAATTGGCGGGCAATTATAATTGTATCGGAATCGATAACTATAATATACACTACGAAAATAAGATTGCTTCACTAAATGAATTGGCTAGCTATTACCTGCAGAATCTGGAAAAGAGCTATGTGTTAACGGAACCTGTAAATCTGCTGGGGTGGTCACTTGGCGGGAAGATCAGTATTGAAATAGCTGCCATCCTCGAATCTAGGGGATATAAAGCGATTAATGTATTTGCACTGGATACTATTCATACGGATGATTACCTGCGGAGTTTTATTACGCGCGAATACGTTGAGCAAGCCCGGAATCAGGCTTTAGAATCGGCAGAATTTAAGCGTAATGCAGCCGATGAGGCTTATTACAGGAAAGTATTTGCCGCTATTGAGGCCGAAACTGAAATCGGGAGATCAGACGTTTCAAGTCATTTAGAGTACACACAAGTTTACCTCTTTAAAGCTATGAATGTGGATATGTTTAAAGTTTTAGAAGATGCTGAAACAAAGAATAACTACCTGAAACAATTAAACGCTAATAACCTGAATATGTTGGCAGAAAAAGTGCAGGTAATACCCCTCGATTGTTACCATGATGATATTTTAGACGTGGGCAGTAATTCTATTAGTGATTTTGTGAATGCGCTCAGTGTTCAGCACGAAGAAAACGAAAAGATGAGTTTCAGCGAGGTCGTTTAGCGAGTTGAATTAACATTTAAAATTTTATCCTTTATACATAATAGAAAATATGCTCTTTAAAAAAAATGAACTGAAGTACTTATGGCCGTTTTATTTACAGGTGATGATTTATGGTTTGTCGACGATGATTTTTCCGTTTACTGTCGTACATTTCATGAATCTGGGTTTTTCGTATCTGCAAATTGCAATAATTACTGCCGCCAACGGTTTTGCGATGTTTTTGTTTGAAATTCCCACAGGCGCATTTGCGGATGGGTTCAGTCGTAAAAAATCAATGATCATTGGTTGTTCCATAACTGCAATTTCTACTATGCTAATTGCATTCACCAGTAACTTTTATCTTATTACTGTTTTATGGGCAATTGCAGGTGTAGGAATGACTTTTTCGTCAGGTTCAGATGAAGCACTTGTAATAGGCAATCTCCGTAAAATGAAACGATTAGATCTACAACAGGAGTATTATATAAAACAGAGCAGTTTCTTATCGTTGGGTTCAATATTTGCACCCATTATAGGGGCGGTTCTCGTAAAAAATTATAATATCAATATACTCTGGTTTATATTCGGGATTGGTTTTTTGTTAAATGCGTTTATTATCGGACTATTTGCCAAAGAAAATTATACCTCTCTTAAATTAAGTCCTTCCGAACTCGCCAAAAAAACGGTGCACACGACCAAATTAGGGGTGGCTTATTCTTTGAAGCATAAAGTTGTATTTTATTTTATAATAGCCGGATTGTTTATTGATTTTATGATGGTTAGTAATATAGGGATGCAGCCTTTTCTGGTAGATCTTGGTATGCAACAGTATCAGTTGGGTTATTTGTTTTCGGTAACGGCAGCGGTAGGAATAGGAATGTCTTTCCTTTCCCGTTATGTTAGCCGGTTTCATCCCGGAAGTGTTATGTCAGTGGTGGTGTTAGTAGTAATGCTGTTGTTACTGTCTTTGTTGTTTATTTATCCTCCTCATTTTATAATAGCATGCATAGTGTTTTCTATAAAAGGTGGAATGTTTAATGTAGGTATGCCTGTTCTTTACACATTCGTACATCAATTTATACCTGAACGTATACGGGCCACTATCATGTCTGTTAAGAGTATGGCTGATCAGTTGGTTATTGCTATCATCACTATCGTGTCCGGAACATTGATGGATTTTTTTGGACCACAAAAAATACTTGCTTTTGGTGGATTGTTTGGAATACTGGCCATTTTCTTCTTCCAAAAGTTAAAAATTAAAAAATATGAATCAACCCGATAAAACGAATAACATTATGCAAACAGAACCACTTTATTATTTAAAAAGCAACGTTCAGGTAGAACCTCTTGTAAACAATTGGTACGCCTGGCACCATATTATTCCGCCTATATCAACAGCCCTTAATGTTGTGGATAGATATATTCCGATAATGGAATCCTATATAAAAGCTCCGGATGTACATAGTCAGGCAGTAAAAGATCCGGCGCTTAAAGGCGGCCCTTTTATTGATTTGGAAGGTGATCGCTCAGAAGAAATACGGGCTATTCTGGAGCAAACTAAACGTGTGGCCCGTCCGCTTTTCGATTTTGTGGAAGGCATACGGCAACTTGATAATCTCCTTGATGAGAAAGCGACGGGTTACTACCTGCAGCCATTATACAAAGAAATTCCGCAAGCATTAAAAGGATACGTTGAGTTATATTACGACAGGCATCACCGCCCGGACTTCCGGTTTTATGAAGGATTATTGTACAAAAGTCCTTATTACATCGAGGCGTTTCAAAGTGTGGCTTTAACGCTTACCGGTTGCGATGAAAGCCGTCCGTTTATTTTTACAACTCCTCGTCTTCTTGGATCTGATTCTTTGGAGTTGAAAATTCCTTTTAAGTCAGTGGCTCTAGACGAATTGTTTAAGATGAAGCGGCACCCCCAAAGCCTGAATTACATTAAAACGGCCTTGTCCATTACAGATGAACAAATGCACTTGTTTAAAAACTTCTTTACTGAGAAATCACCAAAGAAGTATGAGAAATATACCGGAGACAGTGCAAGAATTCGCTATTTTGGACACGCCTGTATTCTTATTGAAACAAAAGAGCTTAGTATTTTACTTGATCCTGTTTTAAGTTATACTTACGAAACAGATATTTCCCGTTTCACATTCGACGATTTACCAGATACCATAGATTATGTGTTAATTACTCACGGGCACCACGATCATATCTTATTAGAAACCATGTTGCAACTCCGGCATAAAGTAAAAAATATCGTTGTCGGGAAGAACATAGATGGAGCTATTCAGGATCCGTCCCTGAAGTTGATGTTAAGCCATCTCGGGTTTTCAAATGTTATTGAACTGACGGATTTAGAGCAGGTAAACGATGGTAAAGGCGTAACAATCACCGGTGTTCCTTTTATTGGCGAACACCACGATATTCACATTAACAGTAAATTGTGCTATCATATTCACGTAAAGGGGTACACGATGCTCGCCGTAGCAGATTCGTGTAATCAATCACCGGAGCTATACAAAATCTGTCATGAGCTTTTGGGAGATGTGGATGTGTTGTTTATGGGAATGGAATGCGATGGCGCGCCTGCATCCTGGGCGTATGGTCCTGTTTTTACGAAACAACAGCAGCGTAACAAAGATTTTTCGCGAAGGGGTAGGGGCAGTAACTACGAGGAAGGAATCGATCTGGTGAAACGGTTTAATGTTAAAGAGGTTTACGTTTATGCCATGGGGGCTGAACCTTGGATAAGGCACTTATTAGATGTTCATTATACAGAAACATCTAACCCTATTGTGCAGTCCAATAAATTGATTGATGAGTGTCACGAGAAAGGAATTATAGCGGAACGTTTATTTGCGGAAAGGGAATTGTTTAACCATAGCCTGATTCAGAATTTTGCCTAATACCAGAACTTTTCATGAAATCATATAGTATTATTTTTACGCTTTTAATTTCTGCAATTCATTTGATTGGTCAAACAAAAGTAAGTGGTGTTGTAAGGGATAGCCTAGGAAGCGGATTGCCATACGCTACGATGGCTTTGGTTAAGTTGCCCGATAGTGCCATTGTTAGGGGAACTGTAACTGATTCATTGGGAAACTACAGTATAAACGCCACTAATCCCGGAACCTATTTTATCCGTTGTTTTTCAATCGGATACCGGAATGGGATAAGCCCTGTGTTTATGGTGGATTCAGCCGATAAGAAAAATCTGGTCTTTGATTTGGTGATGAATATGGAAAGTACTTCGCTAGAGCAATTAACGGTTGTTGGCTTACGCAAACTCATTGAGGTTAAGAACGGCAATACAGTTGTGAATGTCGAAAATTCGGTGCTTGCCAAAGGTAATTCTTTATACGAGTTGTTAGTAAAGCTGCCCGGAATAACAATTGATGAGAATAAGATAATGATGCAGGGTAAAACAGGTGTTATTGTTATGATAGATGACCGCCCTCAAAAGTTGTCAGGTAGTTCACTGATTAATCTTTTAAAGGGCATGAATGCGGACTTGGTCAAGTCAATTGAAATCTTGAAGAATCCACCGGTTAAGTACGACGCAACAGGTACATCAGGAATGATCAACATTAAAACAAAGAAGGCGGTTGTAACTGGTCTGACAGGGTCCTTATTTTCTTCTTATTCGCAAGGATTTTATGATCGTTCTCTGCTTGGTGGCGCTCTTAACTATAAAACACGGAAAGCACTCTTTTTTACAACTCTGAGTTTAGATAAGAGTCGTTACCGATCGGAACAGTCGTTTGAGAAAAATTTTACTGACCTTAATGGATCTTCTTCTCTAAATACGAAAAATGTAACCAATGATTTGAATAGGACGTTGAATTACACCATTGGATTTGATTATGCATTGTCTCCAACGGATGTGTTAGGGGCTAAAGTGGAGGGAAATGCAGGACTCCGAAATACATTAAGTAACAGTGTGAATTCAATTACAGGCTACAATACCTTTCCTTTTAATAAGGTGTACACAGATATAGATCAGAACGGGGACTGGAAATCGACAAATGTAAATGTGAACTATGAACACAAACTGGATACTTTAGGTTCTCAATGGGTCTGTGTAGCCGATTATACAGATTTACCAGAAGCCATTTCAGAAAGTAATCTCAATTCTTTTTTTAATGCCGCGGATGTGCAGGCTTCAATGCCTAATAATTACAAAAATACAAATGGAACGGGATCTTCTGTAATATCGGGCCGCAGCGATCTGGTAAAAGTGATTAATCGTGTGGGTACTTTCGAAACGGGGCTGAAGTTTGTAATGATTACCACTGCAAATAATTACCTGTTTAAACGGGATATTTTGGGAGATGGAAATTATGTTGAGGATGTGAAGATATCGAACAAGTATAACTACGAAGAAAAAACCTATGCGGCTTATGGTAATTATATAAAAACAATCGGAAATCTGAGTATGCAATTGGGTGCTCGTTTAGAGAAGACAAGCTTAAATGGGAGTAGCGAACGGAATAATTACGTTTTGAAGAAAGATTATTTTCAGCTATTTCCGAATGTGTCGTTTGCTTATCAGTATAAAGACGATCATGAATTTCAGTTAAATGTTCTGAGACGTACTAACCGGCCTAACTTTGCAGATCTTAATCCTTTCATGTTTTTTCTTGATCAGTACTCTTTTCAGATTGGTAATCCATTGTTATTGCCCGATTTTAATACCAGAGGAGAGCTGACGTATAGTTTTCGTGGTGCGTTTTCCTTTGCCGTGGCATATTCAAGCACTCAAAACGTAATGTTGCAATACCTTAGCCAAACAGATAGTTCCCGAACAATTATTCAATCGGTTAAAAACATGAAATCAAATAACGCGGTTGAGAGTTCCGCGTTTTATCAGGGCTCCATTAATAGAAGATGGGATGTGGTAGTAACCGGCTCATTTTCTTATATGACTTACAGAGGTGATATTGATAATGTCAGTTTCTACCAAACCGGAATTAATTATTTCGCGAATCTCTCAAATGTTTTTCTGTTAAGTGAGAAAATGAAACTGGAACTAAATGCCCTGTATGTTGGACCTAATGTTTATGGTATTGTAAAATTAAAGCCTAAATGGATGGCTTCCATGGCTGTAAAAATGGCTTTGTTTAACGATCGTATGGATATGGCCCTGGGGGTAGATGATGTGTTTTATACGTTCGTAAACCGTGTAGAATCAAAGCACCTTAACCAAAATTGGTATTCGTATAAAACGAATGATACCCGGCGGTTTAGGATTTCTCTGAGCTATAAATTCGGGAAAATTAAAATTAATGAAAGGGCAACCCGTCTTAGCAACGAAGAAGAAAAGGAACGATTAAACCATTAATGTTATAAACTTTTAAGCAATATATATGTCAACATCTAATTACTATTTAAAGCCAAATCTGGTTATTGAACCATTGGTAGACCGCTGGTATGCCTGGCCGCACCTTATTTCACCCGCAACATCAGCAATGAACATCACCGGGAGGCATTTGAAAATAATGAACTCCTATATACAATCGCCGCAAATACACGAAGCGGCAGTTAAGAATCCTAAGATGCGGGGCGGGCCTTTTATGGATTACACACGAACGCGATCGGAAGAAATCAAAGCCTTAAGGGATGATACAGTAAAACGGAAACATAGCATAATCGAATTTTCTGAAGCCATAAAAGAGCTGGACAAATTGCTGGCGGCAGAGGCAAAGGGATATTCTATGGAGGATTTATACGAAAAGGTTCCTGACATTCTTAAAGGATATGTTGAGTTGGTTTACGATCTTAATAATCATCCGTCTTTCCGTTTTTTTGAAGCGCTGCTCTACGATAGTGAGTATTATGATAAAACTTCTCAGAGTATTGCGCTTTGGATTACGAATAATGACGAGCGGGCCTTTTGTTTAAGTACGCCTAAATTGGATGAACCGGATATCTTACATCTTGAAATCCCTTTCGACCATCCGGGTATTGATTTTATAAGCAAAATGAAACGGGATCCGGGAAGTATTGACGAAGCAGCGGAAATACTGGGTATTAAACCAGAGCAACGTGAGTTGTTCAATACGTTTTTTACAAAACAGCCACATCCGGTATATGACCGGTACACCGGTGATAAGGTCCGGATGCGGTATTTTGGACACGCTTGCATATTAATTGAAACAAAGGATATCAGTATTCTCGTAGATCCGGTTATCAGCTATTATGGATACGAATCCAGCGTGTCTCATTTTTCGGATGTGCACCTTCCGGATGTGATTGATTATGTTTTGATCACGCATAACCACCAGGATCATATCCTCTTCGAAACATTGTTGCCACTTCGGCATAAAATAAAAAACATTGTGGTGCCCCGCACGAATGCCGGCTCTTTACAGGATCCTAATTTGAAACTAATGTTTAACAGTATTGGGTTTAATAATATTGTTGAGGTGAGTGAAATGGAGAAGATTGAATTTGCCAACTGTTGTATTACCGGCCTTCCTTTTACCGGAGAACACAGTGATATCAATATTATGGCAAAAGCATGCTTTCATGTGGATATTGGAAAATTTACCTTTTTATTTGTGGCAGATTCCCGCATTCTGGAACGGAATTTATACAAACACATCCATAAAAAAATTGGGGGAGTCGATGTTATCTTTTTGGGAATGGAGTGCGAAGGAGCGCCATTATCCTGGTTATATGGCCCTTTATTGACTGAAAATATTCCGAGAGATAAAGATCAGACCAGAAGGTTATCCGGATCTGATTTCAAAAAAGGAATGGATCTGATTGATATTTTTAATCCTGCAGAGGCTTACGTATATGCTATGGGGCAGGAACCCTGGCTCGAATTTATCAGCAGCATTAAATATACACCCGAGTCGCACCCAATAGTACAATCGAATATGCTGGTTGAAGAATGTACCAAACGTGGTATTATTGCCGAGCGCCTCTTTGGGGAAAAAGAACTTTATTATTCGATGATAAGAGAAACTGTTGAGGTAGATTAATTTTCAAGCTAACGAAACCGGTTTGTGACATACAGGGCGTAACGCTAATGTTAGTTTCGTTCTGTATGCTTGAAAATTGCATCCTGAAGAAATAGTGCAGAATTAGGATGTGGTATACATGGTTAATCAAAATCAGGAATTCAATAGAAGTATAAGGAGAAATTGTAAATGAATAAAAAGCCACAGCTCTTTTTGCTGCATTTTGCGGGAGGAAGTTGCTATTCATACACTTTTTTAAAAAAGTATCTGGAAAATAATGTAACGTTTCTGCCGCTTGAGTTACCCGGAAGGGGAAACAGGATGTCAGAGGAATTGATCCGGACGAAAAGTGATGCGGTGAAGGATCTATTATCTCAACTAAGACAGCAACGCATCCCCGGGGTGCCTTATTTTATATATGGGCATAGCATGGGCGCAATACTGGGATTAGATTTAGCTAAGGCAATGGAAGAGTCTGGCGATTCTGCTCAGCTGTTGATGGTTACTGGTAATCCGGGACCAGGTATTCCACGAAGTAAACTATTTCACAATCTGGAAAGACAGGCATTTAAGGAGGGACTTAAAAATCTGGGTGGTATTGCAGACGAAATATTAGAAAATGAGGAGGTGTTTCAGTTATTTGAACCGGTTTTACGTGCCGATTTTCAAATAATAGAGACGATTAACGGTACAGAAAATTTAAAACTTGAAAGGACTCCTATTCTGGCAATAATGGGGACAAAGGAGCCCAGTGCACTACATGTAGCAAACTGGCGGAATTATACCAAAGCAAACTGCGCAGACAGACAGTTGGAAGGGGGGCATTTCTTCATTCTTGATCATCCGGAAAAACTGGCTGAGTATTTGTTATGTACCTATGACAGAGGTTTGGTATTGTGACATAAAAACATTTTCAGAAGAAGAGTTTTATTCGCTTTTACGTCACTTTACGGTGAATGAGCGACAGGAAATTTTCAGCTTTAAACAGATGGGGGATCGTCTTTTTCGATTGATGGGGAGGTGGATCATTTACCATGTTATGCAAAAACCATTTGGGTCGGTTAAATTTTCTGCGAATGGAAAACCTTATGTTGACGACGGCAGGTATTTTAATGTTTCTCATGCAGGAACGATTGTAACGGTAGCTTTCTCTGATTCCGAAGTAGGTGTCGATATTGAAGAATTAAGGAATGGTGAATTTTCGGATATTATTCGTGAGTTTCATATTCAGGAGCAAGATTTTTTAGCGTCTGTTAACCCCGAAGGGAAAAACGAGGCTTTTTTTAAGATCTGGACACGAAAGGAAGCTTTT
The DNA here is from genome assembly GCA_030054095.1 of Sediminibacterium sp. GTDB lineage: Bacteria > Bacteroidota > Bacteroidia > B-17B0 > Aurantibacillaceae > Aurantibacillus. Next base: position 194,065 of record JASGCO010000003.1, on the reverse strand, counting down.
TTAAAAGCCATTGGTTTGGGTATAAGCAAAGGGATGAGTTGGAGTAATGGGCTTTGCTCCATGATTAACTATGGATCAGAGGAATGGTACATACAATCGTATGATGTAGTGTCCGGATATACAATCGCTCTATGTCAGTCTAAAGTGCCATGTGAACCAATCCTTTTTAAACAATTGGATAAGCAGTATATATTGGACCAAGACACATTTAGCGTTTAGTAATGGCAATTTTACAAGGTTTTGTTTAATAGTCCGCATCGAAAGTAGTATCTGGTAATAGCGCTAAAGATCTATTTACAGTTTAAAGACCTGAATGTTTTTGAAAGGAAAGGATGTTGTTGGTTTAAAATTCATGCTTTTATTTTGCTGTAAATAAGATATACCTCTTTTTGTTGTATAGTAATAAATCTGTAATTTGAGTAATTAAAGCATTGCTATTTTTATGAAATCCATTCTTCTTCTCCACGGAGCCATTGGTGCTCAGGATCAGTTAATACCTTTAAAAGAAGCACTTCACGCATTACATTTTGATGTATATGTCTTGTCGTTTTCGGGACACTTTAACCGCCCTTTTAAAGCCAATTTTAGTATAGCGCAATTCGCTTTGGAATTGTCTGATTTTATTACGGAAAATAAATTAGAACAACCTACTGTATTCGGGTATAGCATGGGTGGATACGTGGCTTTATACCTTGCATCCCAGCAACCCAACCTGTTAGGGAAGATTATTACTCTGGGTACAAAATTTAATTGGTCGCCCGAGATAGCCGCTAAAGAAATAAAGATGCTGGATCCCATCACAATACAAGAGAAAGTCCCCAAATTTGCGCAAGCCCTAAACGAACGCCATGGCGAAGCCTGGATAGAACTACTGAATAAAACCGGAGAATTAATGGTTGGTTTAGGAAATAACAACCTGTTAACGACTGAACGTTTACAGCGTATTCGTAATAACGTCCTTCTTGGTCTTGCGGATGGCGATACAATGGTTACCGAACAGGAAACGCAGTTTGTTTATGAAAATTTGAAACAGGCGCAACGGTTTACCGTACTGAATGCTAAGCATCCTATAGAAACAGTTGATCCTGAAGAGTTGGCGAAAACCATTCAGCAATTTGTAAGCGAAGAATACTAGAAGCAATCTCAAAAATGGTTAATTAACTTTTTGATCTTAATAATTCGTTCTTTTGCTGATGAAACAATTGTCCGATTCATGGAATAAAGAAGTATGGATTTATCTGATAAACAATGGGATTTAGTTGTGTCCATACTTCCGAAGCCAATTGTGCGAGAAGACGGAAAAGGTAGACCTGCTTAGGATTTGTGAAAGGTTTTAAATGGAATATTATAGGTTTGCAGAACAGGAGTATCCTGTAAAGACATTCCAATTAGATATGTGCCTTACCAGACCTGCCATCGTTATTTTCAACTCTGGGTGAAGTCAGGTGTGTGGCCAAAAGTTCTTCGAAAACTAGCGGAAGACTTAAAGGATCGGGAAAAATTGACGTTACTGAATGCTTTATAGATGGAACTTTTGCAAGTGCCAAAAAAGGGGCCTGCATATTGGAAAAACTAAGCGGGGCAAAGGTGCCAAGGTTATGGCAATCGCAGACCGTAATGGTCTTCCTGTCGCCATATGGACTACAGGAGCAAGTACCCATGAAGTAAAACTGGTTGAAAATACTGTTGATGCTCGATTTATAAAAAAGAATTCAGAAGTATTGATTGGCGGCAAGGCCTAGGATAGCGACCTGCTGGATCAAAAACTAAAAGGAAGAAGAATAAAATGATTGCATCACATACGGAAAGTCGTAGAAAAAAGCCAACTCAAGATGGAAGACAGTTGAGGAGGCATTTTAAACGATGACGCATTGAGCGATTATTTGCTTGGATACACAACTTTAGGAGGTGCGTAGTTCGATATGAGTTCAGTGCAGAAAATTATCTCGCATTTGTTCAACTCGCATGTGTAATTATTTTAACAAGGTATTTTTGAGATGGCTTCTAGTAAGTGAATTTGTTGGTCTGGGTTACACGTCTTGCTTTCTTTTATTTGAGTATCGGTTAACAATCCGGATTTTAGTATTACTTGTAACAGCATACACTCATAATTATTTTTCGATAAGAAACAAGTAGTTGTGGTGCCGCCTGTATAATGATTCATGTAAGATGTGTGTAGGTCTGTTCTATTATATAATTCCACTTTTAACAGTTCTCTTTAATTTGTTGCAATCCAAATCCATACGTCATCTGTTGATAAACTATTATTTCATCTTTCTTTTCTTTCCAGAAAAGATCCGTTCAGCGGTCTGTTGTGTAAATGAATCCGTGGGGATGTATAACCGGTTTACTTTTTTGATTCTGGGCATGGTAATTTTCAATAGTATTTTAAGGTATTAACTAGTTTTAAGAATAAGTAATGACTCTAAGATACGTGTTTGATACGCCCTGAAGATAATAGGCATCATGCGATTTTTATATCAGTTGAACGTCATAGCAACGATATGAAATATACTGCCAAGGAGGTATTTTGTCAGGGAATGGAGCTGGTTATATTTGGATTGATTGAATAAACAGAGAAGCGTACGTATGTTAATTGAGAATAGTAGTTGTGTAATTAGAGTTTTATGGCTTTTATCAGTAAGGATTCATATAGCAGATTTACCGGATGGAAAGAAATAGAAAACTCGGAATATGTTTGTCATCTGTACATTATTCAAGCGGTTAAACTTATAAATAGTAAGAATGAGCGAAAATGTAATCCTTTCTGTTCTATTGAAAAGAAATGAAGTTGCTAATGCAATCCGGATCTTTCTTTTAGTTGTATTTATCTCTTTTTTCTTTGATGGGATGACAAAGGAGAGAGAGAATTTGTCATGGAAGATTTTAAATGGCCTTGAACCAAGGGCGTTTGTAGAAAATAATGGGCAATTTTCAAGCACAAAGACCGGATTTTCTTATTATATGGCGCACCTAAATGGGGCAAATGTTTATTTTACTAAACAAGGACTGGTATTTGAATATATTGTCCCTAATTCTAAAGAATTTCATTCTTTTCTTAAGCATGAAAGTGAAGAGTGTGAAGAAGCGCTTAAAAATGGAGGGGCAAAACACATGGAGGATGAAGAAAGCTTCCGCTTTTTCGATAAGAAGACGTTGCGTTTAGATTTCATAAATGCAGACACCTCGAACATTAAAATTTCCGCTTTTGGAAAAATTGAACATTACTATAATTATGGTTTTATCTCAAAAGAAGGAAAAGCGGAGAACATCAGAGCCGATCTTTTTAAACGGATTATGTATAAAAATATTTATCCCGGAATAGATGCTGAGTTCTTTTTTCATCCTGACTCAGGGCTTAAATATAACTTTATCGTAAACCCCGGCGCGGATATTAAACGGATAAAATTAAAATGGGGCAGAAGCGCGAAAATAACTATAGATGATCAGGGCCAAATAAGAATAAAGTCAGCATTTGCTTTATTAATGGATAGAAAACCAGTAACGTTTTATGAAAACAGTAATGAGTTTATTTCTTCGGCATGGGAACAGAAGGGAAATTTGCTTACATTTTCTTTGGGACACTATGATTCCAGCCGAAAACTAATTATTGATCCCTGGTTGACAAACATAAATTTTCTGGGAGCTAACCATCATAAATTGTGGGATTTGAGCATAGATGCCAACGGTAACGTTTACGCATTAGGTTCAATAGCTAATATGAAACTGATTAAAATAAGTCCGGCAGGAAATGTTTTATGGACTTATGTAACCCCCTACTTTAATAACAACTGGCGTGGAGATTTAATTACGGATAATGCTGGGATTACTTATTTATCAAATGGAGCCAGTAATATTAACGCGTCGAAAATTAGTACGAACGGGACATTAATGTTAACGGGAGCAGGTTTTCCAATGCATGAGTTATTCCGTTTTGCTTTTAATCCTCCCAAAACAAATCTGGTTGCCACTCATGCGATGGGCACACAAGGATTAAAACCAATAAACATGAATACTATGGTAGATGGCCCGCTTAGTAATGGTGCCTCCACAGGAAGTCATGAAACAAGGGCGCTCTGTGGCTCTCCAAATGGTAATTTCTACGGATTATCTTGTAATGCAAATACCGGGACATGGCCCCCGCCGCTTACGCAACCTTCGGGATCAGTAACGGCTTACGATCAAAATCTGAACATGCTATGGAGTGTTAATGGCGGGTACGCTACAATTCATTATAATGGGCCTGCATATGCCGGAATCCCTCATTGGAGCGCTCCGTTTAATGATACGCCAGGTGGGATTAATGGAATCATAGCATCAAATTGTAGCGTTTATACTTATGATGGAAGTTTATTGAAGAAATGGAGAGCCTCTGATGGATTATTTATATCCAGTGTGATTGTTCCGAACGGAGTAGCAGGATTAAATTCCGGTATGGCAATTGATCAATGTGAAAATGTTTTTGTGGGTACAGGCACAGGGGTAGTTAAGTACGATAAAAATCTTGTTTTTCAAACAACAGTTAATACACCTAATGCTGTATATGACTTAGGGATAAATTCATTTAATAATGAGTTAGTATGTTGTGGTAATAGTTTTGCAGCATCTTTCGCTAATTTGATTAGTTTAAATTGTCCTCCGGTAACGAGTTCGACCTCCTTTACTAATGCCGGGTGTAATGCTTGTAATGGGGTTGCTAGTTACTCGGTTGTTAACTTAACAACGCCCATCACATATAGTTGGAGTAACGGGGTGGTTCAGGCGAATAGTACATTAACTATCAGTACAATTACAGGATTATGTCCAGGCAACTATACTGTAATAGCTAGCGCTTGTAATGGTACAAATACGGCTACGGTACAGGTTACTGGTGCATCAGGCAGTTTAACTTTTTCTGTTTCTCCAGTACAGGTGTTGAATTGTCAAACAGGAAGTGTGGTTTTGACTGCAACTGCAAATTTAAGCGGGCCACTGACGTATTCATGGAGTGGTAATGGAATTGTAGGGGCAACCAATACGAGTTCGGTTACTGTAAATCAGGCGGGTAATTATTCTGTAACGCTTTCTATGGGAGCTTGTGTGAGTACCAGTATAGTGACTGTCACACAAAATACAGTTTTGCCAAATATTAATATTGCTCCTTTTGGTACTTTAACGTGTACTACACCAAGTTTGATGCTTAATGGTAGTTCAACAACCAATGGGGTCGTTTATAACTGGCAGCCACAGAATGCGAACACTGCTAACCTTCCGGTTAATACAGCTGGAATTTATACATTAACTGTAACCGACTTAGTCAATGGTTGTTTCACAAACAGTGTGGTAAGTGTGAGTCAAAATACGTTGCAGCCAAATCTTAGCCCGCTTCCATCGGGGACTCTGACCTGCACCACGCCAACCATAATGCTTACAGGTACTTCCACTACCGGAGGCGCTACGTTTAACTGGCAACCTCAGAATGTAAGTACATCATCAGTTCAGATTACAGCGGCTGGCATATATACATTAACCGTAACTGATCCGGATAATGGTTGTTCTATAAGTACCACAGCCGCAGTTATACAAAATACGGCGGTAGTAAACCTCAGTGTTGCGCCATTTGGTACCTTAACGTGTACTACTCCAAGCCTGATATTAAACGGGAGTTCGTCAATTAATGGTGTCACCTATAACTGGCAGCCGCAAAATGTAAATACACCAACAGTTCAGGTTACAGCAGCAGGCATATATACATTATTAGCAACCGATCCGGGTAATGGTTGTTCCGCAAGTACTATGGTTACAGTTTCGCAAAATACTATAGATGTAAATATCAGTGTAGCGCCATTTGGTACATTAACCTGCACATATCCTAGTTTGGTGCTAAGTGGAAATTCGACAACTGGTGGCGTTACTTATAGTTGGCAGCCACAGAATGTAAATACAACTACGGTTATGGTTAATGCGGCGGGAACATATACACTGATAGTTACTGATCCTATGACAGGGTGTTCTACAACCAGTATTGTAAGCGTGAGTCAGAATACCACTCAACCAGATGTATCAATAGTTAGTTCAGGGAGTTTAAGTTGTTCTTCGACGAGCAGCGTTGTTTTAACGGGAACTTCGTCTGTAGCCGGACTAAATTACCAATGGTTGTCGGGACCACCCGGGAATACCTATAGCGTTGGCGTTTCAGGGTCTTACACGTTGCAGGGAACAGATGTAAGTAATGGGTGTTTGGCAACGGCAGTATTTTTAATACCAACAGTATCAACGTTCTCTGCTGGTATAGGCGTTTTAAATCATCAGAAGTGTCATTCAGATAAAAATGGCGCATTACAAATTACGCACCATAGTGGAGGTGTTCCGCCTTATTCTATCAGTATTGTTGGAGGAAATGTTACGATGAACGGAATTACGGGGTTTCCGGTCACTTTAAATAATCTATCTGCGGGGAATTATATTGTACATGTAACGGATAGCAAGGGATGTAAGCAGATTTTAACGGCATCTATTCAGCAACCGGCACTTTTACTGGTAGCTCTTAGTGGAAGTGCTGTTGTTTGTAAGGGAATGAGTACAATACTATTATCTACAGTAGCAGGTGGAGTTTCGCCTTATAGCTATAATTGGTCACCGATAAATGCTACTACTCAGAATGTTTTGGTTTCACCCGATGTAACAACAGATTATACACTTCAGGTTACCGACGCAAATAACTGTAAGGCAACAGCAACATTTTCTATTGATGTAAAACCAGCTCCCGTAGTTAATTTACTTGATAAAGACGTAAAGGTTTGTTTGCCAGTTTGTAAAACGTTTTCTTTAGCGCAAAACCAACAGCCGGGTTATGTATATGATTGGCGCATCGAGTCATTTGCGCCTGCGTATAATTCAATTTCTGCCAGTGGCTACAGACCACATATTTGTTTTAGTAAACCAGGTGTCTATAGTCTATCTGTTACAGTTACGTCTGGATCGGGATGTAGCACCAAACGGGTATATGGTAATCTGGTTGCAGCATTAATTAAACCTGTCGCCAATTTTTATTATCTGCCAGAGGATATTGATGTTTTAAGTTCCCCAACCGCCTCTTTTGTTAATACATCGCAATATTCGACAGCACAGTACTGGAGTTTTAGTAACTCTTTCTCTTCAGTGACTTCAGCTTTAAGTTATTCATTTAGTAGTGCAGGTAACTATATGGTTTCATTAATAGCATCTAATGAAAGCTGTACAGACACGCTTACAAAAGAAATCAGAGTAAATGATGCAATTAGTATTTATGTTCCAAATACATTTACTCCCAATGATGATGGGTTAAATGATGGCTTTTACCCTGTAATTACAGGATATTTTCAAGAAAAAGATTATAGTTTCGAGGTATATAACCGCTGGGGACAGTTAGTTTTCAGTTCTAAAGCTATTTACGAAACCAAATGGAATGGATATTACAAAGAGGAAAAGTGTAAAACAGATGTTTATACGTGGAAACTGAATGTAACCGATGGAAAAGGCAGAGCATATGAGAAAACAGGTCATGTTAATATTTTAGAGTAATGAATCATAAATAGCATTCGTAACTATTAAGGAAACTAAAAATAAATCTTGCTAATTAGTATAGTATATTCTTTAAGTTTTGTGTTTGATTTGGATTTATAAGTTCTGACTGTATGGTCTTCTTAATGAGTTTACTGAATGCTATTGTGATTCTAAAAATCGAAATTCCGTAGTAGTGATTTTATTGATTATTTATTTTACTTAGCAACAGATGGTGCTCCTCAAATAAAAAGAAGTATCACGGTTACTGATTGTAGCCTGAAAGAATTCAGTTTTTGTAGGGTTGTACCTGTATCTTTAAAGTAACCGAAAGATGTCTGAAAGTTAAAAGTTGCAGAATCAAAAAAAATTCCTACATTAATTAGCAATTCTGAATGTAGCGATTTTAGTATAAAGTAAGATTTAACTAATGCGAGAAGATGTTAGTAGTAAAATGTACTTGTGTTTTATTTTTCTTGATGGTATCCACGGGGTATTCTCAAGAAGAAGGATTCAAATAGGAATCATTATTTTGTTTTTTTTTAGCAGATGTAATGATTTGCCACCTACAATTCGCTTTCCTGATGGCCAGTCAGAGGTGCTTTCAGAGCGAGTATCATCTAAACGAGTGAGAGATGTTGAAAAGGTAACACCCGTAACAGTTAATTTAAAAAAGGAAGAGGAGGTGGTGCTGAAGCGACCATCTTCAGTTTTGCTTCGAAAAACAGATGAAAGGCACCTTGTTGAACCAATAAGTGTTGATCTACTGCCGCAAGAATATAAAAGTCTACTTAAACTTCCAGTTTGTAAGACAGCTCCAAAGATTGTGATGTTGGGAGAGCCATTAAAAAGAAGAGTAATACGTCCTCAGGTTTCAGAAAAAAGCATTTCAACGTTGAGCTACCTGAATCAGGATAATGGCTTGGCGGGTAATTTTGTTTACACAATATTAAGAACTCGTAATGGTGATTTATGGGTAGGAACAAACAAGGGATTATGTAAGTTCGATGGAGATGAATGGTGGATCTATAATAAAGAGCAAGGACTTAGTAGTAATCATGTTAAGGTGATAAAGGAAGGGGTAAATGGAGACTTGCTTGTTGGAACCTTAGGGGGAGGATTAAATATTGTAAGTTACGGTAAGGGATATATTAAGCAGTACACGGTAGAGAACGGTTTAAATAACGATGATGTTTTAGATCTGTTGGAAAGTGAACAGGGAGAAATAATCATGGGAACAAGTGGGGGAGGAATTAATATATTGAATAATGCAAGGGAAGAAGTCAGGTACCTTAATGTAAAGGAAGGGTTAAGCAATGGTATTGTTATGTGTTTGCTTAGTAATAATGGAGAGCTTATAGCAGGTACACAGGAAGGAGGCTTGAATATAATAGATTTTAATCGTGGTCTAATTAAAGAAGTGAGCAGTGAACACGGATTGAGTAGCGATATTATTATGATGGTAACTAAGGGCAGGCATGAAGAAATTTTAATTGCTACTAGAGATGGAGGACTAAGTGTTCTGGATAGAGTAAGGCGTAAAATTAGTATATATAGGAGAGTTCAAGGGTTAACGAGTGATTACATCAGATGTATCCACGAAGATACAAATGGAAACTACCTAGTGGGAACGCAAGGTGGGGGATTTAATATTGTAAACAGGAAGGATTCTATAATTCATGTTTATTCTGTAATGGAGGGGTTAAGTAATGATTATGTGAAGAGTTTGTGTGTTATTTCTGATGAGGATTTATGGATTGGGACTTATGGAGGTGGAGTAAATGTGCTTAACTACAGAGGAATGGACATGAGCAGGATGTTTTTTAATAAGGAGTCTGCCAGTAATATTATTATTGGTATAATTGAGAGGAATATAAATCATTATGTTGTTGGTGTTTATGGAGGTGGGGTTAGTATTGTTGATACAAAGAGGGGGATAATAGATAGTTATACAAAGGAACAGGGAATAAGCAGTAACGAAGTCTCTGCAATTGGTATTTGTAAAAATTCGGATGTTTTGGTCGGAACTTATGGCTCTGGTTTAAATATAGTGAGCAGTAAAGCGGGGCGGGTAAAAAGAATGGGAGTGGCTCAGGGGCTAAGCAGTAACGATATTTCGGCAACTTTCGAAAGTCGCTCAGGGAAAATTGTGGTCGGTACATTTGGAGGGGGGATTAATGTGGTGGATATGGAACGGAAAGTTATTAAAAAGTATAATTCTGCTAATGGACTTAGAGATGATGTTGTATTAAGTTTATCTGAGGGTCTGGCAGGTGAGTTTTTTATTGGCACGCATAGTAACGGTTTAGTTATTTTGAATGATCGGGATGGGGTAATGGAACATTATGAAATGGAGCAAGGCTTGTGTAGCAACGAAGTCGTATCCGTTTTTGAAAATAACAATACCGAGTTATTTATTGGTACAGATAGAGGACTAAACATTCTTGATCGGAAGGAAGGTAGAATACGAACGATTTTGTTACCAGGTGAATATTCTAATGATCCGATTCTTTCAATATCAAAGGATAGTTTAGGTAGTATATGGTTAGGTACGGAGAGGATCGTTTGTTGTCTGGCGCTTGTTGATAAAGGATATCGAATAAGAACAATCTATGATAAAGCAAAAGGTCTTCAGTCTAATATTAATAGTATGCTTCGGACAAAAAGCGGGTGGATTTGGATCGGATCGGGGTCGGTATTAACTACATTTAAACCACAGTATATGTTTGACTCGATAAAGCCAGTTGTAAATATTAAAGCGATAGCTATAATGAACCGGAAGGTTAATTGGTTTAATAGAGAGATGATGTTTAAATCTTTGAGACGTAGCGATACAGTATGGTCGCCTGAATTAGATAGTTTTTATGTAGTGAATGACCTGAAGACGGATACTTCAACATTCCCTGAAGCAGGTATAAAGTACACGGGTGTAAGTGATGATATTTACCATCTCCCTGAGAAACTGGAATTGCCGTATGATCAGAATCATGTCACATTTCATTTTTCTACAACCAGTTTATATGATGCAACTCAGGAAGTTTATTATCGTTACATTATGGAGGGACTGAATAAGGAATGGAGTCCAATGGTTAGTAAGTGGGAAGCGGATTATAGAAATCTTCCACCAGGAAACTATAGTTTTAAAGTAGCGGCCTGTATAATGCCCGGTTCCTGGAGTAAACCACATGTTTTTTCTTTCACCGTCCGAAAACCATGGTATCAGGCATGGTGGATGTATGTGGTTTATTTATCTTTTTTCTTGTGTTGTATTCTTGGATATAATTTTTGGCGTGTACGTAATTTGAGAGCTTTGTCCAAAGCTATAATTCAAAGTCAGGAGGAGGAAAAGTTGCGAATATCCAGGGAATTGCATGATGATCTTGGACAAGAACTTTCTTTTCTGAAAATGAGTGGAGATGTTAAAAATACGGTCGCCATAGATAGGGTAATTAAAAAGCTAAGGGCATTGTCTTATGATCTTGGAGCGATACGATTAACCAAGTCTCAGTTTAAGGAAAATTTGGAGGATTTGGTGATTAGTGCTGAAAAAAGTGGTATGTTTTTTAGCCATGAAATTGATGATGTGGTTATTGATGATGTTAATGTACGTATAAATCTTTATAGAATTGCACAGGAAGCGATTAATAATAGTATTAAACATTCCAAAGCAAAGAATGCCCGGGTAGTTCTTTACGAAACAGAGAAAACTATTACACTTGAAGTAATGGATGATGGAATGGGGATGAAGATGGGGGGCGAATATAAAACAATGGGTATGATTTCTATGCGGGAACGCGCTAAACTGATAGGGGCTAAACTTTCGATAGTATCGGAAGGCAAAGGAACAAAAGTAATTTTAAAAATGGATAAAAAATGAAAAAGACTTCATTAATTATTGCCGATGATCATACCTTAATCCGTTTGGGACTAAAGAATATCATAGTGAAAAATCCTAACCTGATCTTGCTTCAGGAATTTAGTGAGGGGGATGGCGCGTATCAATATATTATGGAGCATACACCTGATCTCGCTATTTTGGATATCGAGATGCCTGGCCTTAATGGGCTCGAAATTTGCAAAAGAATACGGAAAAATTTTGTTACAACTAAAGTCCTTTTTCTAACCATGTTTAATCAGGAATCCATATTTAACAGAGCTTATCAGGTTGGTGCAAATGGCTTTGTATTGAAGGATTTTGCGCTTGAAGAATTAAATGTAGCAATCAGGAAAGTGATTTCCGGTGAGTTTTATATTAGTGAGCAATTAAAAACGGGATTAAGCAAAGAAACTGGCTTTTTCCTTGGAGATGAAGGCTTTAAAGGATTATTGTCAAAACTTACTTCAACCGAAAAAAAGATTTTAGAATTAATAGCAAGAAACTATAATACCAAACAAATTGCAGAAAAGCTCTTTGCTTCAGAATTAACTATAAAGACGCACAGAAAGAATATAGTAAAAAAACTTAACCTGGATGGTAATCAGAACGCACTCACAAAGTTTGCTATCCGCAATATTGACCACATCAGTTAAGCCTGATTGGTGTTAGCTTGAGTACAATCAATACACTACAATTTTCCGTGTAGCCGTTTTTCCATCTTTGGCAATTTTAACCATATAAACGCCGGGGGTAAAGGTTTTTGTATCTACGGTCCATTGACTTTGTTCTTTAGTTATATTCACGTTCATGTTACGACCCAGTACATCCTCTACTTCTACCGATGTCTGATCCAGAGCCTCTCCGCTTAAGAAGAACTGATGGTGAGCTGGATTTGGATAGAGTCGTATGCCTTTGCTTAATTCATTATCTTCAAGAGATTGTAAGGATGCGGTACTGAAGCTATATTCAAAGCCACCTCCAAAATCAGGTTGAAACGTTTTAATGATAGTTCCAATTTCATTTTTAAATCGCACAAATCCTGCTCCTTGCGCAGAGTTGGCCCACCATTGTAATCCATCTTCTCCACTGTCGGTAACCACTAAGCGATAACAACCGCTGTTTAGCTGATATGTGTTGGCATAAATTGTATTAGCCGCGGTCATTGTGCTGGCACCTGGCAAGGTATTGCCGTTTTCATCAACCAGTTTATAAGAACTTTCGGATGGATAGTTGTTGGTCTTAAATTCAACAGTTATAGTATTGGTTAATACATCGGTAACACTAAATGGAGAATGGTACTGGTTATTATAAGCATACTGATCGGTAGTAGCATTGGCGGTTTTTAATTCCACGTTAAAAACGTTGTCGCTTGGTTGAAGCCCGCTCTGCCATAAGGTGCCAATCGGTAACGTCACGCGTGTCGTATCCATAAATGCCAGATTTCCGGTCCAGGTATAGCTTTGTTTACTGCTTGCATTATTGAGCCAATAATCAATTTGTAGAGCGGTGAGCGCCGTTGAACCTGTGTTTTGTACCATAATCACAGGATTAGCGCACATGGGGTTAATTCTTGAATAAAGCACCTTGTTGCTTGGCATAATTACATCCACCAGATTAGCGTCCAGATTATGATTAGCGCCGCTGTAAGTTACTAATTGATGTGAAATTACGTAGTGATAGGTGCCGTTCGGATTTGGGGGTGAAGAGCAATTGTAATCGATAGTAACACTTGATCCGGGGGTAACGTAGGGTGTTATGTAGTTTTCTTTTAGTAAGCTAGGTTGCCCAGGACACCAACCCTGTCGATTGTAAACCCAGGTACCGCCCTGAGGGTAAACCGGGTTAAAAGCGCAGGATTGGGTGATGGGCCAACTGAATTCATTAGCCCCGCCGTTAATATTAAGTTGGTGCTGTATAATGCCACCATTCTGTCCAAATTCACCTTCAGCACCGTGTCCTGTAATAGATGAACGTACTTTGAAGCCTTTTCCGTCAGATCTGGCGAGTAAATTTAAAGGTGGGTATTTACTGTTATTATTAATTTTATCAATGGGAACTGATTCGTCGTATGTAACTGGCCACAGTTGATTAAAATCTAAAACGGTACGAGGTGGTGTTCCTAAAATGAATAAAAAATCTATGTCTAGTTGCTCTTGAAAAACGCCACCGGTCAATGTAAACCGTTTTTTTCCTTTTAAAACAGGCGCATAATCACTTACATCAAAATACCAGGTTTTTCCTTTCATCCCCAGATCTAGTCCAATGCCATAAGGCGTCACAAATGACGATAGTTCAATATAGTTCGGAATTCTTTTAAAATAATTAAGATTTGTAATGCTGTAGGTACCAGCCGGCGTAATGTTTACCGATCCGGTCAATGCGCCGGTATCGCCATTGTAGGTGTTTGAAATGGCTTGATAGGCCTGAAATGTTCCTGCTAAAGTTACTATATCATCAGTAAAAGGTACAGCCCCTGCATTAGAGGTAATACTATATTGACGGATGGTTTGTGATACCGACTGCAGGGAGTCTTTTACAGTTACAGTAGTTGTATTTAACGCGTAATTTCCGCGCAAAAATACGATCGAAGGGCGCACAAGTGATTCTTTAAACATACGGTTTAAAGTATGTCCTCTATCGTAAGTCCACGATGTATTTACACCAGTTGCCATCTGGCTGTTTTTGGTGTCATTGATGAGTATTCCTGTGCCTTCGTCCATTTTATAGTAAGCTACTAAGTTGTTATAATATGGATGAGCATTGGTAATTCCGGTTTTATAGTAATCTCGAATTTCCTGAACGCTTAATTCGCGATTCCAGATTGCCAGTTCATTTATTTTCCCTTTGTAATTATTGTTCTTTTCAATGTCTTTTCCAAGAATCATATTCACCAGAGAAATTACATAGGGCTTATTAGAAGTAAATGCCCAGTTCACACCGTTTAATACAATTCTCATGTCGCCTGTACTTGTATTTTTTATAAATGCCCAGTGATTCCATTGTCCGCCAATATTAGTCGCTGTAGCTACCTTACTTAAACGATCGTAACTACCTGTACTGTTACTGCCACAGTCAAAATAAACTGTATTGCCCCATGGAATATGAATATTAAGACTCCGGTGAAGAGTGTTTGATGGCGTAGCGTACAAAATACTATTAGATGGTATCTGGCCATTATTGCCATAAGCCCAGAAGGATACAGTAATTTCATTACTGACACTCGACATTAATGCGGTGTTGATAATTGCATGCCCATCGTTCGATAGATCTAATGCGTAATTATTGTTTGCATAAAGTGCCATTACCGTTGAAGTAGTAGTACCATTAAACGTTACAGAAGATCCCACAGTGCTGTTTGTGAAAGAATACTCTATAATAATATTACTGGTTCCGTCCCACATGAAAGGGGTGTGAAATTGAATACGGTTAGTCCCATTAACAAAACTGTAATGTTGATTAAATACATTTGTGAAACTGTTAGAGTTAATGGATAAGTTGCTTAACGCCGTTACAGTGGTATGTTTAATGGCCATACGAAAAAAATTGGCAGCTCCTCCGGCATTACTTACGTTTAGCATAATCCCGTCAATTGAACCCGCCGTATAGCCCGCAGCGGCCAATTCGGCAGCTGTGTATAATAACTGTGTTTTTCCCGATTTTTGAGCACCGTTTAATAGGTGATTAACGACTGTAGCGCCCGAACCAACAGTGTACTGTGTTTCAGAATTAACCGAATAGGTAACGTTGGTTTGGGCAAAATTGTAATAATTGTACGGAGCCGAATTTACATAGTTAAATGCACTGCCTGAAAAATTAGCAATGATATAGTTAGGATGGAAGTAATTTATATCATTTACTTTGGATGAATCGACAATATATGAATTACAACTTGCGTCCCATTCTCCGCATCCAAGATCCCGTTGAGATTGAGTAGATATTAGCCCGTTTTTACAACGCATATTATAGCGCATGATAATTTTTTCGTATGTCTGTGATCCATTCGGGAACTGAATGGCTGTATCTCTTGAAGAACTACCATATTTGATGGTTTTAACAATAACAGTATCGCCGGTTTGTTGAGCTTTTAATCCTTGAAGTGCTATGAAGAGAAACAAGCAAAAATGTAATTTTTTCATATGATGTTATGCACAGTTATAACGCCTGTACGCCTTGTCTTTTAAAGTGATTTTTCGGTATGTATAAATAACAGTAGCTTCGTGTTATCCATTAATAACACTCTGGACGCGCTAAATCTTATATTTTTAAACCTTATAACTCGGTTATTCTTTAATAAGTTTGAAGTTTTTATCTTCAGTGGCTAATGTATAAATACCAGATGCAAGATTGGAAAGATCTATTTCACTTTTTTCGCCAATACTAGCCTCTGCGACAACTTCACCCAGACAATTATATACCTTTAGTTTCTTATAATCGGATGAGTTGGAACGTAGAATTTTGAAAATGCCAGATGATGGATTCGGAAATATTTTTATGTCGGAATATTCAGTACTTACATTTTGAACATGTGTAGGAGTCATGAATATTGTTTGAAAGCTATTGGCATATTCGTAGCTGCTGGCACAATTTGCAACAGCATCCCAGTTAATGCTCCATGTCATCATCCCGAGTAGATTAGGGTATCCTGTCGTACTCACTCTCGTGTAAGAACCAGGTTTTGGCCCAAGACCCCTTAGGTAATCAATAGCAGATTTTACTACAGCGGGCGAAGTATAACCGCCGCCAGCGGCTAAAGGGCAGGCAGGCAATCCAATAGCAATCTTATTGGCAGGTAGTCCAACAAACATTCCTCCGGAAGTGTTAAATCCCTGAATTAACATTTCGGTCATAGACACTATAAAATCCGCTGTTCCCTGAGAATATGAGTTGTTGTCATTTGCTATCATTGATCCGCTATTGTATAACTGTACCTGCAGTATATCGAGAGAATCTCTTAACCCGTGTATAATGGGTAAATAACCACCCCAAATGCCTCCAAATGCCGATTTTCCTCCCTGCACAAACGCAGTTTCAGGTGCCATGGTTAGCATCATTTTCTTATTATATGCTGCTCGGTAATTGATCATGATTTGTTTAATGGCATCAATAAGATTGATGGTTGCTATGTTGGTAGGCGCATTTAATGTTCCGCCAGTAGAGGTAACAGAACTGCCATGTTCGATGTCAATATCTATTCCATCGAATCCATAAGTCGTTAAGATGCTTGTCATGGTCGAGATAAATGCTGTTTTGTTAACGGTAGAGTTGAGATCAATAACCGCGTTTGCACCCCCAATACTAATAAGCACTTTTCGCCCCTGAGCTTGTAATTGTTGCACTTGAGAAGTAAGCACTGCTGGGGTAACGCCATCCGGTGTAAACTGCATGTTCATGTTAGTAGAAGTTAAAGGCTCCGCGAATGAAACTTCAATAACATTGTATCTTGAATCAACCTGCGTAAGAGGAATATAGGGAGCACTTGAAGCGTTCCAGTTATGCCAGTATCCAATAAGAGAATGAGATTGAGGCTTAACCAGATATGGTAAAAGTAAAATGAGGAATTGTAGTTTTTTCATAGTATACTCTTTTTTAATTTGTTGGCAAGTTAAGTTTATTAGGTTGTATGTAACGATTTAAAAAATATTTTTAAATGGACTTCTATCGGTTTTTATTTTCAAATATACTGCCAGGGGGGTATTTTATGGTTTGAGCAGAGTTTATTTATTTGCCGTCTATTTTAGTTTTTAGTTAATCCGCCCCTTAATTAATAACTGATAGAAACAATAAAGAATCAATTATTTAATGAATGCAGTTTGTTTTTTAACTGCTGATATGTGTTTACAGTTTTATAGTAAATAGTTAAAAGTATGAGTAATAATTATGTAAAATATTATCGGGAAAAGATGGAAGTGGTAAAGAGAAACACATTCATTTTAATGTTACTAATATCAGGTGCGGTCTTCAGTCAAAGAAAATACACTATCAGTGGATATGTTAAGTCGGAAGCAGATGGAGAGGCCTTAATTGGTGCTACTGTTTCTAAACAAGGTACAACTATTGGAACATCGGCTAATGAATACGGATTTTACTCGTTAACGTTGCCCGAAGGAAAACATACACTGGTTATCCAGTATATAGGGTATAAACCCAGGAACTTGGAAATTGATTTGCTGGATAATAAAAAAGTGGACGTTAGTTTACCAGAGGAGGGACAGTTACTGGATGAAATAGTTGTAACTGCTGATAAGGAGGCTGAAAATATTAAAAAGATCGAAATGGGCGTTGAGCGGCTGGATATGCAAACAATACAAAAAATGCCGGCTTTGATGGGCGAAGTAGATGTAATTAAAAGCATTCAAACATTGCCGGGAGTAACAAGTGCAGGTGAAGGAGCCACGGGATTTAATGTTAGGGGGGGGAATATTGATCAAAATCTGGTTTTACTCGATGAGGCGCCTGTGTACAATACATCGCATCTATTTGGATTTTTTTCAGTATTTAATCCAGATGCGGTTAAAGACGTGAAGTTAATGAAAGGAGCGATCCCTGCTCAGTACGGTGGTAGAACGTCGTCGGTACTTGATATAAGGATGAAAGAAGGAAATAGTAAGCAATTGGAATTGAATGGGGGCGTTGGCACAATTTTTAGCAGGTTAAGCGTAGAGGCGCCTATAGTTAAGGATAAAGCAAGTTTTATAATTGCGGGTCGAAGAAGTTATATTGATGTACTAGCCAGACCATTTTTAAAGTCTATGAAAGATGCAAAATTTTATTTTTATGATTTAACAGCGAAATTAAACTGGAAGGTAAACGAAAAGAATACAGTGTTTTTAAGTGGATATACGGGTAAGGATGTATTTGGTCAGGGGTTTAATTTTAGCTATGGTAATGCAACAACAACACTTCGTTGGAATCATATTTTTAGCAGCAAACTTTTTTCGAACGTAACACTTTTCTACAGTAAGTACAATTATAATCTTAAGTATTCAGATAAAGCGTTTGAATTTAGCTGGTTAGCGAGTATAATTAACTATAGTTTTAAATCGGATTTTTCCTACTTCTATAATTCCCGTAATATTCTGCGCTATGGTGGACAAGCTATTTACTATGTGTTTAGTCCCGGCGAAACAAGTTTTAATATTAAAAAAGTAAATAGCACAAGTAAGTTTACTATTGATAAACAATATGCGTTAGAATATGCCTTTTATGTAAATAATGAACAGAAAATTAGTGAAAAGCTATCTGCGCAATATGGTATCCGGTGGTCATTGTATAATTATTTAGGGAAAGGAAAGGCATATACCTTCCGAGATACGCTGGAAAATAGAAGTAAAATTCTCGTCAAAGAAACGGAGTATAAAGATGGTCAATCTATTAAATTTTACCATGTACCCGAACCCCGTGTCGGAGTTAGTTATGTTCTGAATGAATCGAGTTCTGTTAAGTCAAATTACTCAAGAAGCGCTCAGTACTTGCAGATTGCTTCAAATTCAGCAGCCTCAAGTCCTTTGGATATTTACATGCCAGCTACCAATAATATAAAACCACTCATAGCAGATCAGTGGTCTCTCGGATATTTTAAAAATTTGAAGGAAAATGCCTATGAGACTTCTGTCGAAATCTATTATAAATACCTCCAGAATCAACTTGATTTTATAGACAACTCAAATGTTCTTGGGAACAAGTATCTGGAGGCCGATCTTTTGCAAGGTATAGGACAGGCCTATGGTGCAGAGTTTTATGTTAAGAAGAATAAGGGGAAATTTACAGGTTGGATAAGCTATACTTGGTCAAGAACCGAACGTAAAATACAAGGCTTAAGTAATAATGAATGGTACCTAAGTAGATATGACCGAACGCATAATGTAAATGCGGTACTTATGTTTGAACTTTCTAAACGTTTGACAATTAGTTCCACTATTGTCTATTTAAGCGGTGTACCTGCAACATTCCCGGATAGTAAAATAGAGGTTCAGGGCTATTATTTACCATATAATAGCACGGGAGAGAGAAGTAACTACAGAGTAACACCCTATCACAGGCTTGATTTGGGATTGACTTACGATTTTAAGAAGAATGAAACCAGACGTTTTAAACAGTCTCTTGCTGTTAGTGTTTATAATGTTTATAACCGACGGAATGCCTTCTCAATTTATTTCAGGAAAAATCCTAACACCAACGACCCCATTGATAATGAGGCTATACGATTGTCAATGATCGGTTCTATAGTGCCTGCAGTTACTTATAATTTTAAATTTTGATAACCTATAAAATAAAGTTATGATGAGTGTATTTAATAAAGTATATAGGAAGTTAAGTGTAAAAATAGTTTTGGTGCTTGCCTTAACTGTTATGGTTACAGCTTGTGAGGATAGAGTACAAATAACAATAGAAAAACAGGAAAAGCTTGTTGTTATAGACGCTTTTATTAATAATTTACGGGAAGCCCAAACCATACGTTTGACAATGGCCGATAGTTATTTTAGTGGGAAATTGCCCTCTGCTATTAGCGGCGCATCGGTTAAAGTAAAAGATCTTACCAACGGAAGAATATTCACCTTCACAGAAAATAATGGTGGAGGGAATTATAGATTTGTTCCAGGAGTAAATGACACCGTCGTTTATAGTGGGCATAATTATGAACTGGAAGTAAAGTATAACGAAAGTGTTTATATAGGTCGAACAGATGGAAGGCGAACAGCAAAAATAGATTCTGTTTATTTGCAATACAAAGAGGAGGAGAAAGATGACAAAGGAGTAGTTGTAAACGGATCAGGTTATAAACTCATGTTAAACGCAACGGATATTAAAGGTGGTAATCCTGATTATTATTGGATTAAAACATTTAAGAATGGTAAGTTTTATAACGCTTTATCCAGTTTGAGTATCACTCACTTCGGACATAATAATGAGTTTGATGGAGATTATTTTGCTGAGGATATTTGGGTAGCGGAAGTTAATGGAAAGAGTGATCTTCTTAACAAGGGCGATGTAGCCAGAGTCGAAATCCATGGTATAAGTAAGTATGTTTATGATTTTCTTGAACTGGGAGCCAAGATGGCTGATAATGGTGGGCCTTTCGCTGTGATTCAGTCCAATATGATTTCTAATATCACTCCGGCTACAAAGGACGCTATTAAAGTAACTGGGTTATTTAATGTAGGGATGTGTTCGTATGGCGAAAGGCGAGTACAGTAGATATAACGGGAATAGAAATAGATGGATGTATTTAAATGTTCAGTTAGCTGAGTTTTATGAGGCATGTTAAAGAAACGATTGTCTGCAAAAATTGCGGGTTTCCGGCTGGTGGAAATTATTGTGGAAACTGCGGGCAAAGCAGAAGCGTTCATAAGATTAATTTTAAGTCTATACTACACGAGATTCAACACGGACTCTTTCATGTAGATAAGGGAATTTTATTTACTATCAACGAGTTGTTTTTTCGTCCTGGAAATGCTATCCGTGATTATTTGGAAGGAAAACGTATCGCGTATTTTAAACCATTTGCTTTCGCGTTCATTATCGCAACGGTTTATGCTTTATTGAACGGTTTTTGGGGAAATAACTCTCCGGTTAGTGTTAAAATAAGTTATGAGTCCGAAAGTCTTTTATGGATAGTTAGTTTGCTCCATTGGATGGAGAAATACTATGCTTACGGCAATATACTGATGTTACCATTGGTTTCTTTTGGGTCTTACTGGGCTTTTGCCATTACCAAGAGGAATTTTGCGGAACATCTAGTATTGAATGCTTATGTTTCCGGACAGGTAACATTTGTTTATCTATTAATTGTTATTTTATGCTTTATGTTTGGATTTGAAAGGGATCCGGTATTATTAAGTTTAGTGAACATAAGCATTGATTTTGTGTTAAGGGGGTGGATGTACTTTTCTTTTCTGAACAATTTAAAATACTATTTAAGAGTCCTGTTGGTGAGTTATGCTTATATTTTAATGGGAGGTGTTCTGGTTATTGGTGTTTCAATAATATTTTTCTTAGAGAGTTGGGTTTAATTATTTAAGTTGGTTGAATTAGGTTATTCGGCAACCCAACCTGTTAGGGAAGATTATTACTCTGGGTACAAAATTTAATTGGTCGCCCGAGATAGCCGCTAAAGAAATAAAGATGCTGGATCCCATCACAATACAAGAGAAAGTCCCCAAATTTGCGCAAGCCCTAAACGAACGCCATGGCGAAGCCTGGATAGAACTACTGAATAAAACCGGAGAATTAATGGTTGGTTTAGGAAATAACAACCTGTTAACGACTGAACGTTTACAGCGTATTCGTAATAACGTCCTTCTTGGTCTTGCGGATGGCGATACAATGGTTACCGAACAGGAAACGCAGTTTGTTTATGAAAATTTGAAACAGGCGCAACGGTTTACCGTACTGAATGCTAAGCATCCTATAGAAACAGTTGACCCTGAAGAGTTGGCGAAAACCATTCAGCAATTTGTAAGCGAAGGATAGCAACCATTTCGTTTGGCAGACGTGATTATATCAATCCTCTGGTTTTAATCTCCAGATATTTGTTTAATGTGTTTACGGTAAGCTGCTGTGGCGATGTATAAATGCTTAAAATGCCATACTGTCTCAGCTCTTTGGTAATTTGCCGTTTTTCGTAGTCAAACTTTTGTGCAATGGTTTGCTCGTACATTTTAAACGTACTGTCTGCTTTGCTATGAAGTAAATCGTTAAGCTCTGTATTCTCAAAGAAAATAACCACCACCAGGTGCTGACTGGCCATGCGGCGCAGGTACTTTAGCTGGCGCTTTAAGCCATTAAGGGTTTCAAAATTGGTAAACAGCAAGAGTAAACTACGTTGTGTTACTTTATGCCGTAAGCGGGTTAAAAGGGCTTCGTAATTACTTTCTTCAAAATTGCTTGCCGCGTTATAAAGGGTTTCCTGCAGGCGAAGTAGCTGATTGCCTTTACGGTCGGCGGCAACAGTTTGGTGTACGCTGTTCGAAAAGGTAATGAGGCCCGGTTTATCTTGTTTAATCCAGGCTACGTGCCCTAAAACCAGTGATGCGTTTACCGCGTAATCGAGCAAACTTAATCCATCAAACGGCATTTTCATAATGCGTCCCATATCCACAATGCAATACACCTGTTGCGCACGTTCATCGCGATAATGGTTCACCATCAGCTGACTTTTACGGGCAGTGGCTTTCCAGTTAATCGTACGGATGTCGTCGCCCTGAACGTATTCTTTGATCTGTTCAAATTCAGTACTATGGCCTACTTTCCTGATTTTTTTCATCCCCAGATCACTCAGGCGGTTACTAATGGCCAGTAGTTCGTATTGCCTGAGTTTGATAAAGGAAGGGTAACACGCCATCTGAAAGCCATCGTGTAGTTTGTAGTGTTTCTCCGATAAACCCAGTTTAGTGGTAACAAACGCGTGAATACGTCCAAACTGATATTCTCCTCTTTCCAGGGGTCTTAACTCGTAACTGAATTGCCGGCGTTCTCCAGAAATCAGATTGGTGTTTATTTCAAAGTTTCTGATCTGAAACTGAAACGGTAATTCATCCACTACCGTTACATCTACCGGAAACGTATACCGGTTTTCTATTTCGAGTACAATGGTGTTTACATCCCCGTTACTTAAGCGCTGGTATTTGGGAATCCGGACGGCATCAATGGCCTGGTGCCGGGAGAGGATATAGGTATCGGCAATAAACGCGAACAGACTTAACCAGGCCAGCGTAACCATAAATGGATACATGGACGGAAATAAATAGCTGGCAATAAAACCCAGGATAAGAAAAATGGCAATGCCATAGGTTCTGTTAGTAAACCGGATACGCCGCACGCTATTCCACCATACACTTACCATTAACGTGGTACTTCAATTTTATCTAAAAGTTGCTGAATAATGGTTTCTACCGCAATGCCTTCCATTTCTTTTTCCGGGGTTAATTGTACCCTGTGGCGTAATATGGCAGGCGTTACGTATTTAATGTCATCGGGTGTTACAAAATCGCGGTTTTGTAAACAGGCACAGGCTTTGGAAGCGTTTAAAATGGCGATAGAGGCACGTGGTGAAGCGCCCAGGTACAAGGCCGGATTTTTGCGGGTAGCCTGAACAATTTGTGCCATGTAGCTTAACAGATGATTTTCTACAACCACTTTTGCTACTACTTTACGCAGGTTGTTCAGGTTAAGATGGTTCATTATTTTGGCAATACTATTCAGGTCAATGACGGCCGATTGTTCGTGAATACTTTGCAACATGGCGGTTTCGTATTCCAAAGCCGGATAATCTACCTTTATCTTAAAAAGAAAACGATCCAGCTGAGCCTCCGGTAAGCGATAGGTGCCTTCCTGTTCAATCGGATTTTGAGTGGCCAGTACCATAAAAGGTTCATCCAGTTGATGGGTAGTGCCGTCCACGGTAATCTGTTTTTCTTCCATGGCTTCAAACAACGCGGCCTGAGTTTTGGCGGGCGAACGGTTTATTTCATCGGCCAGAATAATGTTGGCAAACAATGGCCCCCGTTTAAATTCAAAGTCGGTTGTTTTGGCGTTAAAAATACTGGTGCCAATAATATCGCCGGGCATCAGATCGGGGGTAAACTGAATGCGTTTGAATTTAACATCCAGCGTGTGAGCCAGCAACTTGGCGGTAAGAGTTTTGGCTACGCCAGGAGCCCCTTCAATTAACACGTGTCCGTTCGCAAACAGAGCAATCAGCAGCAGATCAATTAATTCCTGCTGGCCGAAAATATGTTTACCTATTTCTGTCTTAATCGCCTGTGTACGGCTGCTAAGTTCAGTTAAATCAATCCGGTTTTCAAATTGGTTTTCCATTATCGTAAACTGTTTTTATTAAAATTAATAATTAACCGGTTAAGCTCAATCAGTTCCGGTTCGTTAAGATCCTCAAATTTTTTAATTCTTTCGCAGTAAGAAAATAATTGTTTTACATCGCTGTGTGTTACACCCGATAGCTGGTGCAGCAGTTGATAAAAATGATCATCAATGGTATGTGTGGGAATGGTAAACCGGCGGCGGATATCTTCGTAAAAGTACCGGATGCGTTCTTCGGCAATGTGTTTATGGTTGTTGCTGTTAAAGTACACGTGACTTACCACATTCACAAATTCAAGTGTGGTGTTGGTAACAGGCGGAATAACCGGTATAGCCCTTTGCCGCCTTCGGCCTTCAAATACCATGTATAGGATAACGGTAATCAAAAGAATCATCCAGGCGGCATATAACGCGTCGCTGGTGAGGATGAATTTCAGAAATGAATCTTTTTTTACATTATAGGTTTTATAATACTCATCCCAGATAAAGGTTGGTTTGTTTAATAAGGATAAAATAGCGTAGGCGTAAAACCGGTTCGGATGATTTACAATGTAAAAGTTCCCGAATACATCGGGAACCGACATAAAGTAGAGATTTCCTTTTCCAACTTTCGTTTTAATGAGTACCGGATTTTTATCTTCATTAACGGATACTACTGAAAAGCGTGTTGTATCGAAGTTGCTGAATTCGTAATCGTAACTTACCTTATTGTAAACGTATTCTTTCTTTACAGCGTTTTTTGCCAGAAGTTTTAAGCGCATGCCTTCTTTTGAGAACAGGGAATCCGGGTGTTCGAACCAGGGATAGAAACGCACGCTGGTGGCCAGTTTAAACGTATCAGCCAGTTCGCCTTCTATCTCATTGGCAGCAATAAACACATCGTTCCCTTTGTTTAGAAGCGAAAACAGCGCTGTCAGATCAGAGGTGTTAAAATTGATGCTGGCGTTAGCAATAAACAGTGTACTGTTCGGCTGGTTGCTGTTGTTGAGGTTATAAAGGGTTTGTTTATTCGTAGTAACGTTTCTGGTAAAGGTATTGTTCAGTAAATTAAAAATGGCATAACTGCCAAACGGAATTTTATCTTTGTTTTGATAAGTACGTCTCCAGTCAATCGGTTTGGGAATGAAGTATTGACCCGCCATAACCATTAAAAAAATGGCAGCAAATAAGGTAATATATTTCCGGTTTCCTTTAAGCATGGATGTCTTTCTGGAAATTGGAGAAGCGCTCTGCCTGTTCGGTGTAAGCTTTCTCCGTTAGTTTAAATTCACCATACCACACGTAGTCGTAGAGTTTACTGAGATCTGTAAATCCATCGCGTAAGGCCGCCGTTTTTAATTCGTGGAGGTAATTAATGTTGGTTTTGTAATTGGCAAAAACAATGAGCCCTTTTTTATCCAGTTGGTAAAGCACCTGCAGGTATTTCCAGCGGGTTGCGTTCCGGAAATCGTGCTCTTGTTCCGCTGCCCTGATTCTATCGGCAAAGTTAATGGTATCCAGTTCTTCGGTAATATCGTTAAAACTGAAGGCGCTGGATTTGCTTTTGGGTTTAATTAGCCCTGTTAGTTGTGATCGGCGCAGCAATAAAATCATACAGATTAAAGCTATAATGGCAATGCTCCAGTAAACAATTTTTCGCGCGAGCAGACGGTTTTCAAACGAACTTTTCCCGAATAGTTTTTTAGTGAACCATTCAAAGAACGCGTCTAACATACCGGGGTGTTCTTCTGTTTTTTGCTGGTAATGTAATTTAGGATCTGAAAAAAT
The DNA here is from genome assembly GCA_030054095.1 of Sediminibacterium sp. Lineage (GTDB taxonomy): Bacteria > Bacteroidota > Bacteroidia > B-17B0 > Aurantibacillaceae > Aurantibacillus. The sequence continues at coordinate 168,084 of JASGCO010000003.1, read as the reverse complement.
AGCTTGTTCCGCTGTAGCAGAAGGTTGTTTCAATTGAAGAGGGGTAGAATCGTATTGTATTTTAAATGGCTTAGTGGTCAGAACAATAGCGGTATCAATCCGTTCGGCCAGCGAATCAGCTTTGGCGGAAACAGACATGAAGCATAGCCAGATAAGGAGGTAAAAATATGTCAGTATAGTTTTAATACGTCTGTCTTAAATGGCATTAATTTTGTCAAGAATATTTTTACCATCTTTCTTTTCTTCCAGATGATTGTATTGAAAACTACACATCAGGTGATAGAACGAAAGGACAACGAATAATAATAACGATGTGATGCACCACAACACGTATGATAGAAGAGAAAAATCATCTCCACCCTGCGCACCAAGTGTATCCGCCTGTGGAATTCTGGATACGGCAGTAACAATCATCAGAATATACACCGGTAGCATACAAATAAACATGCCGAAGTAACTAATAGCCAAAGCTACTAATGATAATAGCCAGGTCATCCAGAAATTGCCGCGAACGTATCCGCCAACTTTTCTTATCGCTTCAAATAATCCTATTTTATCGCGCTGAATAACAAAAAAAGAGTTAATGATAATGAAACTGATATAGGGTACCAGAATAAAGAGGAAGAATATATAAAGTAAAATACCGAATAGCACACCTAAAACGCCGTTGATAGCAGCAATAACCCACACTAAGCCACCGATGATGAGTGCAAGCGCAATAACACCAACAATGGCAACAACCAGAAATAACAACCATGCCAGCAGATTACGCCAATACACACTAAAAAAAGAGCGGGCAATATCGGCTACAACCGGTTTTTGCTGAGGGCCCATTTGCTCGTTAAGAATCAGGTGCTGATTAAGGACTGTTCCAAACACAGTGTTTCCTAACATGCCACTAAGAATAACGCCAATGTAGGGTAGCCAAAAGCCATTAAATGTAGGCGCAACTGCCACGCCACTGTACATCCCTTTAAATGCCCCGCTCATAAAGTAACTAATGGCTAATCCACTCAGTAAGGCAAACGGGCCGGCTAAAAGCAGGATACTGCCGTAAAACTGTTTAAAGTGTTCGCGGATGTAACCAAACGAAGCGCCAAACACCTGACCAAAGTCGCGGGTTTTACGCAGGTAAATTTTTTGAGGTAAGGGATTATACATGGTAACGGTTTTTTAAAATAAGTGGCCAGATAATAAAATAGAATAAAATAAAGGCGAGTGAACCAAAAATGATCAGGCCGGCTGTTATCAATGGCATACTTGTATAACGGGTTACAAAACTTTCAAGAAATCCGGCCGCAATAAAAACGGGAATAAGTCCAATGATAATTTTCATGCCATGGGTAGCACCGCGTTTAAAGGATTCAATGCGCTTGTAGGTACCCGGAAAAACAATGCTGTTGCCTAAAATAAAACCGGCACACCCGGCAATGATAATGGCCGATATTTCCAGTGTGCCATGTATCCAAACGACTTTAAGCGCTTCGTTAAGCACATTGTATTTATAAAACATCGCAAAGAAACTTCCCAGCATGATGCCGTTGTAGAGAATGAAAAAGGAAGTGCCAAAAGCAGTAAGTAAACCAAATACAAACGCTATAAAACTAACCCGTATATTATTGAGGGTGATTTTTATAAACATCAGAAATTCATTATCCTCTCCGTAAATACCAAGCGCGTTACCGTTTTTAATGCGTTCTATTGTTGTGTCCACATAAAAATCGCCGAGTATCAGCCGTACAAAATCATCGTCGGTTAATTGTGATATCACACCAATCAGGGTGGCAATGGCCATTACCATAAACGACCAGAGCAACTGGCGGTGATATTGGCCAAAGAGTAAAGGAAGTTCGTTGGTCCAAAAACGGAAAATACGGCTGGCGCTTTCTTTTTTGTTGCGATACACCAAATGATGTACTTTAGTGGTAAGACTATTCAGGTAGTCGGTAGTATTCGTGTTGTGGTAGTTGGAACGGGCGTATGATAAATCATCAGTAAGTTCTATAAACATTTCAGTAAGTTCAGCCGGTTCAATGTCTTTTCCGGATTGAAGCTTCTCTTCGTACGATTCCCATCTTTCGGCATGTTGTTTTAAGAAGGTGATTTCTTTCACAAACACAAATATTTAGTGATTAAATATATATATTTAAAGAGGAATTTACAAGAACGATGGACACGATACGGGTTAATACCACACAAAATGTTCAGTTGAATTACCAGCCTGCCGGAGTAGGATTACGTATATTGGCCGGATTGCTGGATATGATTTTTGCATACGCGTATATGTTTATCGTTGTCATGTTATTTGTTTATTTTGTGTTTAGACGCAGCCGGTACGATTACGATTATGTAGATGAACGCGAAACCTATAACGCTATTATGATTGGTTTACTGATACTGTGTCTGCTGCCCGGAATGCTATATCATCTGTTATGCGAAACATTTTTAAACGGACAGAGTTTCGGAAAGAAAATAGTAAAAATAAAAGTGATCAGACTTGATGGAACCCAGCCGGGTTTCGGGTCGTATCTTATCCGAAGTCTTTTCCGGCTCATTGATGTGTCCTTAAGCCCGGTAGTAAGCATTATAACGATTGCGGCATCATTAAAAAGTCAGCGATTCGGCGATATGGCTGCCGGAACAACAGTTATACAGTTAAGTAAGCCCATTACATTAAAGGATACCATTTTACATAAACTTAAATCAGATTATGTAATTGTTTATCCGCAGGTGGCTGCCTTAAGCGATCAGGAAGCTAATCTTATAAGAGAAGTTATGGTATTTGCAACGGATCCCGAGCAACAGAAAACGCACGTACGTTTACTGGCCGATAAAATAAAGCGTAAAATAGGTATCACAGATGTTAAGACGAGCGACGATGTGTTTTTAAAAACCATTCTGCTCGATTACAGCCACTATAAGTTTGAGAACTAAGAGGCTGTTAAATTTTATCTAATTTCTTTGTTATGCATCTTTTTGGCTCATTCTTCGTTGGATTTTTCTCCATAGTTAGTCTCACTATGACTACAAAATCCGCCTCAACTGAGCCAAAAATCTACTATAACAAATTCATGATATAAATTTTAAACAGCCTTTAAATTTTCGATTTAGATTATAACGATAGCTGCAGGAGATCTTCTTGTTTTACCACCCGGCAGTTAAAACGTTTTTCCCAGTATTTGGCCAGATACATTTGTTCGGGTTGTCCGGGCGTGGGAACCAGAATAATGTTCAACGGTAAAAAATGATGTAAATCCATGAGTGTGCTGTACCCACTGCGGCAGATAATGGTTTTGCTTGATGCAATACGTTTCGAAAGGGTTTCCGGCTGAGTGCCATTGATAAATTTTAGATTACCTGTGTCTGATAAGTTACTTGCATCTATTTGCACAATGGTTACTTTTTTACCGGCGTATTTAGCAGCAAGTTGTATCACCATATTTTTTAAGATACTTTGTTGGGGTTCGGGCCCCGATAAAATAAGCAGATAGTCGCTGTTTGCCGCTTCTGGAGCTACTTTCTTTAAACGGCTCAATGGCCCTATGTACCTGATGTTAGAATGGATGCGTTTAAGCGACCGGGGATGAGAAAGCGATCCGCCCAGCGATGTGTCAATATTTTCTGTATCGGGTACCCATATTTCCTGAAAATGTGACAGGTAATTTTTATTGATGCGCTGAGCCAACCACCCCAACACCGGCATTTTTATATTTAACTGATGCGTGATGTAAATGGATGTAACGTCCTTATGGTAACAGCCAAACCGGTTATCGCTGATAATAATATCAATGGTTTCGGTTGGTACCAGTTTTTTTAGTAACTGATGTTCGGCAGCAATAACCTTGTTAATAGCACCACGTTGTAGCAGAACTTTTAACCAGGCCGGTAAAAACGCATGATACCTCACGTTGTAGGCAGGCAATACAAGTTGTGGTAAATCAGGAAACAGTGTGCTGAAAAAATGCCGATTAGCAGGCGTTGCACCAATATAAACCGTATTATCCGTTTTCAGGTGCTCAATAATGGGAACGCAACGTGTAGCATGCCCGATACCCCAATCCAGCGGCGCAATCAGAATCCGTTTATTTTTAAACGTGGGAATCATCGTTAACGGTAAAGCAGTTTGGCCATGCGTTCATCTTTACGGTAAATGTCCAGAAAAACCTGAAGCTTAAGGGCGGAGTCGGCACGGGCCGTATAATACCGTACATAAATAGAAAGTGGTTTTCTCACATCAATGCGTTTTTGCTCCTGCCGCTCAAAATACACATTAAGTGTATCGTACGGAATTTTAAGTGTGTCTTCCCGTATCAGAAAACGCGCCAGATCCTTAAATTGTTCAAGGCGGATGCAGCCATGACTTTGGTAACGGTAAAAGGTTTTGAAATACCGTTTACTGTTAGTGTCATGTAAATACACGCCGTAGGTATTAGGGAAATTAAACTTACAAATGCCCAAACTGTTGTCGCCTCCAATCCGTTGTCTGAATTTTACGGGCAGGTAATCGCGGCTGAATTTCCGGAAGTTGATTTTTTTAATATCCATTATTTCGCCTTTACTGTTCACCACTTCAAAATTTTTACGCCGTAAATAGGAGGTGTCACGTTGTACAACAGGCAGAATTTCTTTCCACGCAATAGAATAGGGAACGCTCCAGTAAGGGTAAATCTGGATAAAATTAATTTTGCTTTTGAGTAAAGGTGTTTGGGTATCTGGTTTCCCCACTACCACACGGCTCATCATCACCAGGGTGTCTTGTTTTTGCTTTTTATCGTACTCCCACACATACATATCGGCGCTGGGTATATTAATAAAGGCGTAACGTTCCGGAAAACGCGATGGCTCCCAGCGCCAGTGCTCCAGAGCCATTTCCATCTGGCGGATAAGTCCTTCTTTACTTAAACTCAGGGCTTGTTTGGTATATTTTCCCAGCTTACCATCGGGTTCCAGATTGTGAAAAATCTGAAAGCGTTTAATGGCTTTGGCTAATTTGAGACTGTCAGTAAGTGGCAACGAATCGTTGTAATATCCCTGCGCGGTTAGCTGCGTTTTTATAGCGGCTTTCCAGGCAATGGTGTCGCTGATATTGGTAGAACCAACGCTGTCCCATAACAGTGAATCGGTTTCACGTACAAATTTTTGAAAAGCGGTTTTTAAAAAATGATAACCCTTGTGTTTGGGTTCAAGAGCGGCCAATGCTTTTTTTAATTGTGCGGTTTTTAAACCTAAAGCAAGGGTGTCTGTCCAGTGGCTATCTAAACGGGCGGGTTGCCAGAGTGAGAGTACACTATCGTTTAAAAAACGACCTTTGTTGAGGTGCGCTCCCAATAACAGGTAAGCGTCGGTTAACAATACTTCGGTGTGTAGCAGAGCGGTAATATTGTATTCTTTTTTAGTGCTGTCGAACCATTGCGAGCGTAAGGCATTAACGGTGCCGGCATGATACGTTTCCGGATAAAGCCCGTATTGCCGGGCAGTGGTAATCAGTTGCCACAGCGAGTCGCCCAACGCGTTTAAACGGCCTTTATTAATAAATACCAATTCTGTTTTGGGTCGAATACTGTCGAAATAGCGCAGGGTAAAAACGGTATCGGTATGTATAACCGTTAAACTATCGGCTGCTACCTCTGACCAAAACTGGCCCAGGGCCTCTTTCAGTAAGCGGTTAACGTCGGCAGGTTCTTTTACCGTTACTTTAACGTCAGGTGTTGGTTGACGAGGATCTTTGCCATTTCCGCAAGCTGCCAGCCATAAAACAAGGAGTGTTAAATAAAGGAGCTGAATTTGTTTCATAAATTCCGGATTGAAAGTAATAAAGAGTTTTGGTTTTTAGAGGAGGAGTTATTAACGTAAGTAACCCCGAAAGATAAACGGATAATTATTTTAAATGGGCGGCCCCCCGGAACACTGCGCTCACCATTTCCAAAGTTTAAACCTTTGGAAATGGTGATGCCCACACACCCGGGGCCGGGCTCTCGCTACTCGCTTTTTGCCGCAAAGAACCGGCGGCAAAAGAGCTCAGACAGGCCGCTCCATCCCTGGCCGATGGGTTTAACGGCATACCGGTAGTTGTCATTTACGACTGGGGAGTTTTTACTGTTTAATAAATTTTAGGGATGGATAAGACGTATGGTATAGCCGTATAACATAAAGCCCCTTTGGTAAGCCACTGATATCAATAGCCGATCCGGCTGCTTGTTTGTGCCGCTTTATCAAAGTGCCGTTTGCATTCAGGATTTCGATGTGAAGATCGGTTTCAAAATCGCTGGTTTTAATGGTTAGCGTTTCTGATGCTGGATTGGGGTACAATTGCCACGATGCGTTTTGTTTTAGTTCTTTAATGTCTGTTACAGAACAGTTAACGTTGGTAATAGAATCGTATTTGCCAATGTTCCAGTTGAGTAATTGATCGTACACGGTTACTTTTGCCGCGTGCCGTATGTTGGCTGCATCGGTGGCGTTTAATCCGGCATTAAATGAAATAGTGGCCGGATTTTTTCTGAATATGGCGGCGTAAAAGCAGCAGGCTGCCGCGTAACTACCGGCTAGTTCAGGGTGACTTTCGTCAGCTTGGTGCAGTACTATAGTGGGATAGTGTCTGCGGATATACCGCCAAACGGCTCCAACCGGCGATACCAGTGCTTTCAGGCTATCCGCGTAAAACTTATAGTTAACCTGTATGGTGCTATCCATCTCAAAATAAGTGCGTACAATGGTGGTGGGGCTAGGGCAGGCACCGCAGAAGTAAGAGTCTCCGTTTTTTCTGCCCCAGGTGGCAAAAAACAGGGTTTGTTCGCAATGGTTGGCATCTTTAATAATGCTGTCCAGTTTATACACACCAGAATACTGATGGTAAAAATAAGGTGGAGGATAGGCTAACGCCAGGCTCTGATCCTGTAAAATAACATGATCCCAGTTTCCGTTTTTTATTTTGGTAATGGATACGTTGTTGGTTAAGTGCTGCCCCAGATAGCCGCTACCCATAGTGTTGCTGTCAAATATCAGGGTGTCGCCTGCCGAAGCGGCTACATCGGCGGTTAATTGCGGCAGATTATTAACGTAAGTATAACTGTTGCCAATAAACAATACTTTTTTAGTTTGCCCCGCTGTTGGGGAAACTAAGAATACAAGAATGAATAAACAGATTAACGTGTACTTTTGTATTTCTGTATGTTTTATCATAAACGAAAAGTAAGTAAACTGAACTGCTATTTGCGCTTTTTTTGACCAGATTATTGATTTAACATGGCTAACATCTGTTTTGGGTTAAGTTTCTATTTGGTTTAAACCTTCTTTTTGCGGAACTAAAATCATATTTTTTTGTATGGAACTCTTCAGGCGTATAATGGCCGAGTGATTGGAGTGACAGCCTTACGCAGGACTTTGCGTGGTTTTGCGTGAGCGAGGCGGCTGAGGCACGAAGACCCCGGAGCCACAGCAAAAGCAGCAAAGGACCAGTAAGCTAAAACGGAAAGCACGTTTTTTAGCAGGGGAGCAGAAAAGGGGGCGCTAAAAACGGCTCCTGAAAATGATGCTATTGTAGTGGATTGATTTTATTTTATGATGGTGCTTAAAACAGTTTTCCCGAAGTAAAGGCACGAAAGGTTCAGTTACGCATTTACAAACCCAATGCCTGTTTAATGGCTCCTGTCAGGAAGCGGTAAAAATAGATAGCAATTAAAATCAAAAGAAACAAAAAGAGAAAAACAAATGATTTCCGCTGGAATGTGCCGAGTAGAGGGTTGAATAAGCGTTCCAGAGGCAGCAGGCTACTGATTACCCACCACAAACACATGGCAATAATTAAAGCAATAACCACATATACAAAAAACAGGAAAAATTCTTTCAATATAAAATTTACCAGTTTAGCCATGTTATTCTATAGGGTATGTACCCCCGTGGTTTAGTTTTATCAGTTTAAGCAAACTTAAAAGTAACGGTTTGCAGTAACTTATGCAACAGCATTATTACCTGTTAATGAAGCAGGATATTTTGAGGGTTCGGGCTTTTTTGGTTTATTTGTTATATGATACACACCTGTCTTAATTTTGTAGCAAAAGAACTAAACACCTATTTTAAAACAACTTTTCGCATTAATGATGATAGGGCCATTGTTTCTAATCTGGTTAACCATGACGGAACGGTGCCCACCAGCATTAGTGATAAAATGGTAATTAGTCTGGTAAATATTGAACAAGAGACCATTAACAGCAATTTACCCTTTACCCGAAAATCCGGAGCGGGGTACGAGGTAAAGAATCCGCCGGTAAGCATTAATTTATACGTTCTTTTTTCGGGAAATTTTAATGATTATAATGAAAGCCTGAAGTTTGTATCTGCCACCATTTTGTTTTTTCAAACCAATATGGTGTTTTTATCGGAAAAATATCCCGAAATGGGACCAGGGGTCAGTAAATTGGTATTTGAGTTATTTAAAACCGATTACCAGAGCATGAGTTATTTGTGGAGCACCATAGGTGCCAAGTATATGCCATCAATGAGTTACAAAGTGCGAATGCTTACGTTTGATGAAGGGGTTGTAAAAGACAAAGGAAGTCTGTTGACAAAACCTGAGGAAAGCGTAAAAATTGCCGATACAGGTGAGTTATAGCAATCGTAAAGGGTATTTAGCCGCCATTTTTTCAAGTTGTTCACGGGGAATGCCATGTATATTTTCACCGCCGTGGTAATTTTCGACGGTTACAACATGTATGGCATACTGGTGTTTGGCAGCCAGTTTAAAGTAGGGTTCCATTTCCCATTGCAGGGTAAACGTATTATGAACAAATATTTTTGAATGCCCGTCCTCCATGGCATTTTGCGTATTTGTTTCACATTGCTGATAGGCCAGGTGGTTTTCGTTATGTTTAAACGTGTAGGTTCCGGTTTCAGGATCTGTAAAATAATCATCTACACTGTAAACGGGATAACGGTTTTCAGATAAAATACCGGCCAGGGTACTTTTTCCGGCACCGGGTAAGCCTCTTAACAGAATCAGAACTTTCATTACGGCAAAGTAAATTAAAAAGGTTACTGATTTTATAAGAACAATTTAAGAATCGGGTGGATTAACCCTAAAAAAAGCTAAAAAGGTACTATATCATCTGAATTAGGTAATTTTGAGCCTTATGTTTTTACGGTTTTTAATTTTTTTCATCATTATTCTGCTCATAGAGTTTTACTTTTTTCAGGCGGTAAAAACGTTTGCTCAGGATTTTACGCAGAGTCGCCGGCAGGTAGTTTATTGGATAGCTTACGTATTGGCGGCTTTTAATATGCTAATTGGTCTTGTTTCATTGTTTTATCCGCCACCGGAGTGGAATAATTTTTTCCGGTATGTTTCTTCCATCGGATTAATACTACTGATTTGTAAGCTTATCGGTTGCAGTTTTCTTATTATTGATGATGTATTTCGTTTATTCCGCTGGTTATATGCTCTTGTGGCCAGCCAACCAACAAACGAACAGGTAGCGGGGCATTTAAAAATAGACCGCTTAAAATTTTTATCGCAGGCTGCTATTGCGTTTACCGTTATTCCGGCCGCGGGTTTTTTATATGGTATTTTAAGAGGAGCCTATAAATTCAGGGTGCATAATGTAAAAGTGCCATCCAAAAAATTGCCTCAGGCATTTCATGATTTTAAAATTGTTCAGTTGTCTGATATACATACGGGATCGTTTGTTAACACAAACGCATTGCATAAAGCCTTTGATATGGTGATGGATCTGAAGCCCGATCTGATACTTTTTACGGGCGATTTGGTTAACAATGTGTCGTCAGAAACCAATGGTTTTGAAGATGCGTATCGTAAATTGAAAGCACCGTATGGTGTGTTTTCTGTATTAGGAAATCACGACTATGGTGATTATGTGTCGTGGGATTCGCCGGAAGCCAAGCAGGCAAATCTGGAGCAGTTAAAACAAACCCAGCAGCAGGTGGGCTGGCGTTTACTAATGAATGAACATGTGTCTTTGGAAAAAGATGGCGAAAAAATTGCGTTGCTGGGCATTGAGAACTGGGGTGGAAGTATGCGGTTTCCGAGATACGGTAAAATGAATGAGGCGCACAGCGGAACTGAAGTGTATCCATTCAAAATTCTGATGAGCCATGATCCGAGTCATTGGAGCGTGCAGGTTACCAAAGAATATACGGATGTGGATCTTACGCTCAGTGGCCATACACATGGTATGCAGTTTGGCATCGAGATTCCGGGATTGAAATGGAGTCCTTCTAAGTACTTTTACCCGCAATGGGCCGGACTATATAAACAGGACGAACAGTTTTTATACGTGAACCGCGGGCTTGGTTTTTTGGGTTATCCCGGACGTTTGGGGATATGGCCTGAAATTACACTTATCGAACTTCAAAAGGCATAAAAATGGGTTCGGTACCTTTGTTTATAAACAGAGGTATTATCCTAAAATTAAGTCGTGTTAATGTAGTGATACAGTACAGGACTTTTTTTATATTTAATCTTTAGATTATGAGTTCAGCCAGCGATCAACAAAAAGAAACCATTCTTAAATTACTCGGACAAAAATCAGTAATGAAACAGAATGTGTTTGCCAATACCATTAAGGCATTTTCACTTTTAAAAGAAGTATTGAATGATACGGAGGAGGAAATAAGGAAAGAATCCGTAAAGATAGATACACGTATTTCCATTAAGTACAGCGATGTGGGACCTCAGGTAGCTCAACTGAAAGTAGCAGGCGACGTGCTTGATTTTTACATGCACACCAATGTATTTGAGTTCGACCGTTCGCACCAAATGTTCAAAACAGGTTATATTAAACAAAATGAACTGAATTCGTATTGTGGTATTATTAATATCTATAACTTTCTGGCCGATTCTTTTAAGTATAATCGCTTAAACGATCTGGGATACTTAACCTGCCGGATTTTTGTAAACCGCGAAATGCATTTTTTTATTGAAACCCGTATTAACGCTTTAGCTTATAAATACTCGGGTTTTAGTACAGAGCCTTTAACAAAGGAACATTTGAAGGATATTATTAACGAACTGGTTATTTTTGCTATTTCGTTTGATTTGTTTACCCCCCCTTTCGATGTGGTTCGTGAGGTAAGCGTGATGGAAATACAGGAGAAGAACAGTAGTTCTGTTCTGCGTACCGGAAAACGTTTAGGATATATGAGTTCTGCCAATTACGACGACGAAATAAATTTATAGTATGCAAATTACACCCACGCCGCTGAAAGACATTGCGGCTTATATAAATGCTCCTTTTGTGGGTAGCGAACATCATTTGGTTACCGGATTTAACGAAATACATCGTGTGGGTCCCGGAGATGCTGTGTTTGTAGATCATCCTAAATACTACGATAAAGCATTGACCAGCGCGGCTACAACTATTATTATTAATAAGGAAGTGGAGTGCCCGCAGGGTAAGGCCCTCATTATACATCCGGAACCTTTCACCGCCTTTAATCAGTTAACAGCTCATTTTTTACCCAGACAATATAGTAGTCAGAACATTAGTGCTACGGCAACAATCGGGAAAAACACCATTATTATGCCGGGGTGTTTTATTGGTAATCAGGTGGTAATTGGCGATAATTGTGTGATACACCCGAATGTGGTTATCTACGATCATTGCCGTGTTGGTAATGGCGTTACTATTCATGCCAATACTACCATTGGCAGCGACGCGTTTTATTTTAAAAAGCGGGCCAGTTCGTTTGAACCACTTTATACCTGTGGTAATGTTATTATAGAAGATGAGGTGGTTATTGGAAGTAATTGTACCATTGATAAAGGTGTCAGCAGTAATACGGTTATAGGCAGAGCCAGTATTTTGGACAATCAGGTACACGTAGGGCACGATGTGGAAATAGGGGAGATGTGTTTGTTCGCTGCTCAGGTAGGCATTGCGGGCGCCTGTAAAATCGGAAACCGTGTTACTGTTTGGGGACAAGTTGGAATTAGCAGTGATATTACCATTGAAGATGGCGCCACTATTTTAGCACAAAGTGGTTTGGGCGAAAATGTGAAAGCCGGTCAAACGTATTTTGGAAGCCCCGCCGGACCAGCAAGGGAAAAGATGCGTGAATTGTTTGCCGCTAAGCAGCTGCCCGATTTGATTAAGAAGTTGTATTAAGCGGAAAAGTAATGCCGTGTTTCCGGATACGTGGTAATTGCGTTAAAGATCACCGGATTTATTTTACACTTTATTAAGTATGTGATGATACACCGCTTGTTTTATTCGTTTAATAAGAATGTGTCGCCATTTATAATGTTGTTTACGGTAGCGTTATGTTTAATGGCATGTTCCGATTCTGACTTTAACCGGAAGGGGCAGAGTAAAGCATTTTCAAATCCTCCTAAGGATACTTTACTTACGGCAGTTTCAGATAGTATGTCGTCACCACAGTCTCAGCAGCTTGAATCACTTTTTGTATCTGCTATTACAGAATACATTAATGTCATGAAACAAAAAGAAGGAATTGTAATAAATACATTGTTTTTGGGTAAAAATGCGGACTTTCCGGATGTGCAATTACCAGATACGATTAATCACGTCGGAATGATGGTGTTACCCGAGGATAGGGCAGATGCCATGAAATTGAGCTATAGCAGAACCTCCCCTTATGTGAATGCTGTAGGATGGATAAATCAGGATACTGCTGAATTTATATTTGTAACGTTTTATCCTGAGTTCAAACATCAGTTCGACTATCATGTCTATTTCCGGCGAAATGAGAAAGAAAATGGGTTTATACTAAACGAAGTACAGCTTGAAGATTACAGAAGGATGGAGCGGGGCAAGCCGGAACGTATCAGAATAGACAACAAAAAATATCAGTGAAATTAATGCTGAAAGGATATTACTTCGGCACAAGACAGAACCATTTCCCCCTTTTTTTGAAAGTAACTTATAGTTTAATAATGGAATGGTTGGGAACCACGGACTAAAAATTTCACATAAAGTGTTCCATGCGGTAAAGCGTATCCGAAATTTGTTTTGCGAATCCGGGATCGGAGGCTTCGTAGAAATAGAATCCCCGTTCCAATAAGGCGTGTTGCTTGCTGCTCCATTGTTTGATCTGATCCCGTAATGCATTTTCTTTCCGCGATGATTTCAGATTTTGGTTTAACAGATCGCTCAGACAATCATCAATAAAACGGACTAATAAGGGAAAAGTAGCCGATCCGGGCTCGCATTCCATAACGTGTAAGAGTTTTAATAAAGGAACACCAAGATTATCAAGATTCTGTAGATCTGACAGGGATACATTTTGAGTGTTACTGCATAATAATGGCCAGGCTGCTTCAGCCAGATTTAAAACCGCCTGTTGTTCTGTTTCCGGCCATTCAAAAAAGCTCGCTTGTAGTAATTTGCTATGTAAAAGTTCAATGTCAATCGTGGATGATTCAGTAAAAACCAATTCCAGAATGCGGGGAAGGTAGTGTTTAAAATCATTGGCCTCGCCCCAGGTGGTCATAGCTTTAAATGTAAACTTATACAAATCATCAGCACTTAATAATTTTAGCGGTTTACTAAGTAGGCGGTACTTATCTTCCTCACTCACACAGCACGGACAGCCTTCTATATTCCGGTTTAGGTGATAACATGACAACTGAAGGTAACAGGTATCTATTAAGTCCTGAACGGTTTTTCCAGAAGGCTTCTCTGTTGAGTTTAAATTCATTTTCCGCTATCGAGTTATAAAACCATGCAATTTTAGTATTGGACTGTTTAACCCATACTTTGGTGTTAATTGATTGAGAGGATTGGATGCCCAATTTTAAGTGATTGGAACTTGATACACCAGTCTCAGAATCCTTAACTACTATACAAATAAAAAGAGGCTGTCTTTTTATAACAGCCTCTTTTTAAAATATTAATAATAGATCTTATTTTTTCTTGTCGAAATCCACTACAATTGGTGTAGAGATACACAACGAAGAGTAAGTACCGATAATACGTCCGATCAATAAGGCAAAGATAAATCCGCGGATACTTTCGCCACCGAAAATAAAGATAACCACTAACACAAAGAATACGGTTAATGAGGTTAAAATGGTACGGCTTAAGGTACTGTTCAATGCGTAGTTAATTAATTTATTACGTTCTTCACCAAATACATCGGCTTTACCGCTTTCAGCTAAACGCTCGCGGATACGGTCAAACACAACCACCGTTTCTGTCATGGTGTAACCCATTACCGTTAAAATGGCCGCGATAAAATCCTGACCAATTTCTAAAGAGAACGGTAATAAACCATCGCCAATAGTATAGCACGCCAATACGAACAGTACGTCGTGGAACAAAGCCACAACCGAACCTAAACCATATTGCCACTTACGGAAACGCACTACAATGTAAATAAACATCATAATACAAGAGAAGAGAATGGCACCGTATGCTCCATAAACAATATCGGTTGCAATGGTAGGACCTACTTTTTGCGATTGCATCACTTTGTAAGGATTGTTTAAACCGCTTAATCCCTTGTTTAAGATATCTTCCACTTCCTTATCTACAGTAGCGCTATTATCGCTTACACGGAAAGTAGTGGTAATTTTTACCTGATTGGCATTGCCTAAGGTTTTTACTTCAGGTGAACTTTCAAATCCGGCAGCAAGGGCTTTTTTCACATCATCTGTATTTACCTCGCGCTCAAAACGTACCTGATACGTACGGCCACCTTTAAAATCAACACCTAAGTTAAAACCACCGTTTTTGAAGTAAAATACTACTCCCAATACAATAACCACGGCTGAGAACGCATAATACAATTTACGACGGCCAACAAAATCAAACGCGATATTTTTAAACGCGTTACGCGTCATGTTGTTGTCAAACGGAATAGGCATTTTGCGATCCAGCATCCATTCGAAAATAACACGGGTAATTAAAATAGCAGAGAATAAGGAAGACAGGATACCAACCAATAAGGTAGTAGCAAACCCTTTCACCGGACCGCTACCAAAAATCATCAGAATTAAAGCCAGAATAGCCAAAGTAGCATTCGAGTCAATGATCGAACTCATCGCATGTTTAAACCCTTCCTTAATAGACTGGTTAATGCTCTTACCCAATGCCAGTTCCTCACGGATACGCTCAAAAATAAGGATGTTGGCATCTACCGCTAAACCAATGGTTAATACGATACCGGCAATACCTGGTAACGTTAACACTGCACCCATCGAGGTAAGAACCCCCATAATAAAGAACATATTGGCAATAAGCGCTACGTTAGCCACTAAACCGGCTTTATTGTAGTAAGCCACCATAAATACCAAAATCACAATCAGGGCAATTACAAAACTCATTAAACCCGATTCGATCGCTTCCTGACCTAATGTAGGACCAACTTCACTGTATTCCACAATACGGGCAGGGGCAGGTAATTTACCGGCACTTAAAATAGCGGCAATAGCTTCGGCTTCTTTATCGGTAAAGTTACCGCTGATGCGCGACTGACCACCCGAAATTTCCTGATTAACATTAGGGGCAGAATACACCATGTTATCCATCACAACGGCAATGGCTTTCCCAACATTGGCACCTGTAATTTTCTGCCATTTTTTAGCAGCCTCATTATTCATGTTCATCGAAATGATAGGCGTACCACCACTTTGCGCATCGTAATCTTTCTGTGCCGAGGTAATAATATCACCACTCAGGGCAGGACTACCTTTCGCATCACTCGCTTTAACCGCGTATAACACGTAATACGATTGAACTACTTTCCCTTCCGCATCTTTTAACTCCTCTTCTTTAGCACCCCACATAAAACGGAGTTTCGAAGGAAATACCGCGCGTACTTTTTCGTTGGCCAGGTATTCATTTGCTTTCTTCACGTCATCTTTCGTAAAGGCCTGAGCAACCATAGCACCCGGAACTAAGTACTGTTGGTTTTTTTCATTAGTACCTAAAATAAAACGTAACGGACTAAACTGGCTACCCGAAATTAACGGAAAGCGTTTTTTGAAATTAGCGAGCGCCGTATCGTTAGGGTTTACACTTGGGCTTGCAACCGGTGTAAGGGCAGAATCTTTTTTAGACGAATCAACAGCAACAGTTGTGTTTGAGGTAGTGGCAGAAGTGCTGGCAACAGCAGTACCTGTATTGGCGGCTAAAGAATCCCCTTTAATAGAATCTGTTTTTACAGTTGCAGAACCATACAGTTCCTTACTTAACACCGCGTTGGCTTTTTCAAAATACTGATATACTTCCTGATTGTCGAATGTTTCCCAAAACTCAAGATTAGCAGTACCTTGTAATAATTCGCGTACACGTTCTTTATCTTTTACACCCGGTAATTCTACCAGAATGCGGCCGCTGTTACCTAATTGCTGAATGTTAGGCTGGGCCACACCAAAACGGTCAATACGGCTGCGGAAGGTGTTCTCAGAGTTTTGAACCGCTTCTTTTACCTGAGCGCGGATAAACTTAATCACATCTTCGTTGCTGGTTTGGTAATTAATACCCGATTTGTTTTCTACACTGGTAAACAAAGGCGCTAAACGCCCGTTAGGAGCCAGTTTCGAATACATTTTTTCAAACAGTGTAATAAAATCGTCGTTGTTGTTTACGCCCAGATTCGCTTGAGTTTCTTTTAAAGCCTGATTAAATGTAGGGTCAGCGCTATTGTTCGATAAATTCTTAACAATGTCAATAATTGACACTTCCAGTGTTACGTTCATACCACCACGAAGGTCAAGACCCAGATTTAATTCATTACGTTTACATTCTTCGTAAGAATATTCGGTTACAAATAAATTGTACACCGGTAGTTTTTTCATCGAGTCCAGATAACGGTCATTAATGGCCATTTCTACCGAATCTCTGAAATCTTCTTTATTGCCCGTGTTAGCGGCAGCATAGGCTTCCAGTGCTTTGGTGAATTTAGGAGAAGCAACGTACGATTTGGCATACTCCCTGGCATCGCTTTCTACTCCACGCGTAATCCATGTAAACGATAAATAAAAAATACATGCCAAAGCTAGTAAAATGGCAAATATTTTTATGGCACCTTTGTTTTGCATAATTCTGAACTATCTTTTTTTAATTAAGGGTGCAAATATAGCAGTTTGGGCCATATTTCCCAATTTTGGGTAAAATATTCTTAGTTAATGGGTTAGCCCTTCCGGAAGGTGGAAAAATTATCTGTAAAGTTCTATAACTAACTGGTTATCACTTATTACGCTGAATTTCTTCTCAATAGTATAAATGCTGCCTTTTAACGATTTTGAACGCCACTCCACCCTGTAGTTTCCGGGTTGCAGGTAAAAGGTTTGTATGGTAGCCGCGCTTAGGTTACACACCCATTCGAGTTTTTGCGGAGTTTCCTGCAAAATGCACCCATCTCCTGCTTCCAGCGCTTTAATCTGCACCATACCAGCATTCGGAATGTCTAAAGGCGTTTCCTTGCTTTGTTCAACCTTCACCCTGTATTTATAAATACGCGGCAGGGTTAAAATTTCCAGATCGTAGAGCCCGGTCAGGTATTTTTCTTTTTGGTTTAAAGGTTGCACATTCAGTGTCGCCATATCGCCGCTTTTACGCACCAGAAATTTTACTTTTTCGTTGTAATTATAAGCCCCCGCAAAACGGTTTACACTCAAAAAGCCCTGAGGCGCGTCAATAGGCACAACTGTATGTTTACCCGGCACTACTGTAAATGGTTCACTTTCTACCGGAGGAATCGTATGCGCCTTTAGTTTATACTGCGGGTAATCGTTCAAATAAAGAGTATCCGGATTTCCGGCCACATTAAGGGTGTGAATGTAATTATAAGCATATTGTTTTTTTCCGGTATCTTCAAAGGTCATGTTAACCTCCGTTTCTTTGGGAAGCCCTTTGCTATCCAGTAAATTCACCTGTACACTGGTTTTGTTCAGTTTTTGTTGCTGAATAATGCGCGTAATATCGGTAAACGTGTTGGCATCGTCCATGTCGTAATAATTCCCCACACATTCAAACGTTTTAATCTGTTCCGGACTCAAACCAATACCAATAATAAACGGTTTAAACACAATCCCTTTTTCCATCAGTTTTTGACGCGCCGCGCACGGGTCGCCACCGCATTCCTCAATGCCGTCTGTAATCAAAATGACCATGTTTACCGCGTTGCGATCCGGAAAATCATTGGCCGATTCGGTTAGTGAATGCTCAATCGGAGTAATGCCGGTCGGTTTGGCTTCGGCTACTTTTGCCTTTATGGCGGCTATATTGTTTTTAGAAAAAGGCACCACCAGTTTGCTGTCTTTGCAGTCGCCCGGCGGATATTTAACTGTGTGTCCATACATCCGTAAAGCAAAACTATAATGACGGTTTTTACTCAGGCTGTCAATAAACCGGTAAAATAAGGTTTTGGCGCTTTCAATACGGTTGGTAGCGCCGTGTTTGGCCACCATACTGTTGCTGGCATCAAATACAAAAAGAATGCGGGTAGGTTTTGGTGATTTAGCAACTTGCGCGCTGGCAATCAACACGCCCGTAAAAAAGGTGAATATGAAAACTAAAACCCGGATGCGTAAAGGTATCTAAATATAAAACGCCATAACAGATAAGCGTTACAAAAACTTTACACGGGGCATGGTTAACAGAGAATAAATAATAAGTAAAGTATCAGGCGCACCCCCTGCCCACTCACAGGCAAGCGCCTGGGGCCGGGCTCTCAGCTGTAGCCCCTTGCCGGGCGCCCATTTTGCAGCGGCTGCGGTAGCTTCCTGTGGTCGCTTCCTCGCTCGCGCAAAATGGGCCACCCGTCATCGGGGGCTGCCGCTTCCATCCCTGTGCGGAGATAGGGGAAAACAGGAAGGTAATCGGATTATACGTTACTTTGGTGATTGCATAGTAAATTAAAATCCAAAGATGGGTTATGAAAAAAAGGAATAGTGTTAACTTCGTTTATTAATCGGTCAGGCGCAAGCGTCACCCAGAAACCACAGAAAATGATATTCAGATACGCAAGACATACAACGGATTTAGGCAAAATTGAAAAGTTTTATACTGACGTTATTGGACTTGAAAAATTGGGAGGTTTTGAAAATTACGAAAATTATAACGGGCTTTTTTTAGGGCACAAAAACGCTGACTGGCATTTAGAGTTTACAACTTCGGACGAGAAGCCCAAAAGTCAGTTTGACGAAGATGATATACTTGTATTTTATGTAAACTCCGATATCGAATTAACAAGCATAAAGAAAAGACTGGTAAATAAAACGATTAAACCTGAAGCCCCTAAAAATCCGTATTGGATAACGCATGGTGTTATGATTTCAGATCCTGATAATTTTAAAATTGTTTTTTCGATAAAGCAACTTCACCTCAATGCCAACGACGAATTAACGCGTTTAGTCAGACGTAAACGCATTGAAAACTGGAGTGAACTGATTCAATTTGTGAAAAACATGCCATACGGCAGAAACACAAATCGGGAAGATCTTTCACTTGTCATTAAAGAAAATAGAGGCACATGTAGCTCTAAACATTCATTTTTAAAAAAGGTGGCCGACTTAAACCACTTTGATAACATTAAACTAATATTAGGCATGTACCGAATGAATGCGGTAACTACACCTAAAATAGGCGATACAATTTCAACGGCAGGTTTAGAGTACATCCCTGAGGCACACTGCTACTTAAAGTTGAATAACCAACGGATAGATATCACTGACAGTAGTTCCGATATTGAACAATGGATAGGTGATATTCTGGAAGAAATCGAAATTGAACCGGAACAAGTGGCTGTTTATAAAGAAGAGTATCACAAAAACTATTTGCAGAAATGGATGAGCGAAAACAATATTACTATGGCTTTTGATAAAATCTGGGAAATTAGAGAGCAATGCATAAAGAAACTCGGACAATAATACCCGTGTCAGACAAAGAGTAGTTTAAGCGTACAGTAGAACATGCAATATTTTGCCTTCATTTGTCCAATACAGGAATAGGGGCAAGTAAATGGTAAGCAAGGTAAAAATGGAAAACACAAACGCAGTTTTGCATTAATGCACTGATAATGGAAATAAAAATTCTGAGTAATTACTAAACTGAAGCAGGCAAATAGGTTGTGGTTTCAGCAACCTGCTAATGCAAATCAGAAACCGTAATACTAATTTAAAAATGATACATTGATGCAACAAATTATTGTCCGGATATTTTTTCTAACCCTCGTATTTACGTTCGTTCACTGCTTTGGGCAGAAAAAAACAGCATTACTAAAAGACAGCGTAACAAAACAAACTACCAACGCAGAAGGGCAGTCTAAAATTATAAAAAATCATTTCCTTCAATGGCCTGACGATTATTTTTCAATCCAATGTGGACTGCAGGATAAAACAGGAACTATTTGGTTTGGCAGTAGCGCAGATGGTATTTATTCTTATAACGGAAAATCCTTTACCAATTTTACGCGTAACAACGGATTATGTCATAACGATATTCTTTGTATGCTGGAGGACAATACCGGTACTATCTGGTTTGGTACCAGAGGCGGACTTTGTCGTTATAAACCTTCTGTGAATGAAACCTCAAATAAAACCTTTACAAGTTTTCTGTTTTCAGAAAGCAACAGATACACAGCAAATAATTTTGTGTGGAGTATAATGCAGGACAGAGCTGGCAAAATCTGGCTCGGCACTAACGAAGGCGTTTATGTATCTGATCCGGTTACGGCTTCCGGTAAAAACGAACCTGTATTTAAACTTTTTCTAGGTAATGACAGTATTTCAAACAAAGACCATCTGACGTTAAAAGTAGTTCAAAAAATAATTGAAGATAAAAACGGAGCTATTTGGTTTGCCTCCGGCGATTTTAAGGGAGAGGGAATTTGCCGTTATAACGGTAAATCCCTTGTTAGTTTTAAGCCTGATAGTATAACTTCCTTCCGAACCGCTTTAGAACAAAAAAACGGTAACTTATTATTTCTCACATCAAATCATGGGATATATCAATACAATGGTCAGAACTTTTCGGATTTTAAAAAAAGCATTGGACTTAAAAACGAGTCTGTTACTGCAATGTTGGAAGACAAAGCGGGAAAGATATGGTTTGGTTTAGATAACAGTACTGATTCAGTAAAGGAAGAGGCTAACGGTATCTTGTGTTATGACGGGAGTATATTAACGGTATTCACAACCAGAGATGGTATTACCAGTAACGCTGTCTCATGCATTATCGGAGACCGTGAAGGAAACGTATGGTTTGGTACAAGTAGTACAGGCTTGTATCGTTATGACGGAAAAATAATGACAGACTATACAGATAAATAATATGGCACGGCACACATAATAAACTGTTGCCAGTAACACACCCTATTGATGGAAGCGGAGTTGGGAACGGAAGGGTGATGTTTTAAGTTGTTTACATCCTTCACAAAAGATCCGGGTTACCAAAACAGGTATTTATACCTATTGTGTTGTTTTTTTTAGGATTGTACTTTCGGAAAAAGGAATACTAAAACAGGATAAGCAAATAGAATACAGGCAGGGGAACTTTACGTTTTTTGCTCAAACATGAAATAGAAAAGTAAAGACTTAGATCAGGAAATTTAATTTGCAATAACAACGCTATTAAAATAAAATAGCATTGGTCTTCCTTTGGTATTGATGGACAAAAGCCAGATTGAGTAAAAACTGTAATTAACAAGTTGTTGAAAAAAAAAGTAACAGAATAGTTAAATAAAATTTTAATGCCGGAAATAATTGCTTTAAGTTTACACCAAACAGTTAGCAACCGGTATTTAGTAATAATCAACTAAATAACGAACGAAACCATACACATGAAGCCATATTTCGCAGATCCCCATGTCATGCCAATCAGAACCACTGATAATATATTGATTATGTCAATGGTTAATATGTTTGCTGCCTGCAATGCAAAACCAAGATGTATTAAATTAATATGATAACTAATTTTTAAACTAAACCAAAGAAACAACTAAAACCAAAACATATGATAGAACCAAGAACCGTGCCCGGCGTTTATATCAAGGAATTAAACGCGTTCCCGAATTCAGCCGTACAGGTAGCAACGGCCATTCCGGTATTTATAGGATATACCCAAACCAATACCTTTCAGGGAAAATCTCTGAAGAATAAGCCGGTACAGTTAACATCACTGGCCGATTATGTGGCTTTTTTTGAAAGCGGCGGCAGCCCTGGTCCACAAATACAATACGTGTTAACTGAAGCGGATCCTACCAAAGTTACACCTGATATTGCACTTAACGGAAAATCATATACCATTGCTCCGGATACAACTACATTGTTCTATATGTATAATTCCGTACAGTTATTTTTTCAGAATGGTGGCAGTACCTGTTATGTTATTTCCATTGGCACATACGCTGATGGCCAACCCAAGCTGGCCGATTATATGCCGCAGGGAAAACCCAGTGTGTTCGATATTTTAAAAGGGGTACAGGATCCTACTATGATTCTTATACCTGATGCTTTATTATTTGCCGCCGAGGCCGATTATTATTCCCTGATGAACCAGAGTTTGCAGCATTGCAGCGATGTGCAAAGCCGTATGACAATTATGGACATCTGGGGAGCTGATAAAGTAACAGATCCCTTGCAGTTTCTGGCCCTGCAAGCCAGTAATGCCGATCCTATCTCTTCGTTCCGTAATGGTATCACCTCGCCGTTTGTAAATTACGGAGCCTGTTATTATCCGTTTGTAAATACCAATGTGGTATCCGCCAACAACATTACCTTCGCTAACATTAAAGGCGGCTTTGCACCTTATGCCGATTCTGACACCAGTACCAAAGCGGCTACTGATATTACCAATAATGTAAAAAAGATATTGGCTTTGCCGAATACAAATGCTACGGAAGCTTCTGCTATTCATAACGCGTTGCTGGCAACCAGTCCTAACTATCAGAATCTGATGAAGCAGATTTCATTGCGGATCAATTGTCTGCCTGTTGCCCCTGCTGTGGCCGGAGCTATCGCGGTAGTTGACAGCACTCAGGGTGTTTGGAAAGCACCAGCCAACATAGGTCTTATTTCAGTTCAGTCACCGGTGTTAAACATCGACGATGATCTGCAAAGTAATATGAACGTAGATGCGGTTACCGGTAAATCGGTAAATGCTATCCGCCCATTCACCGGTTTTGGTGTACTTATATGGGGTGCCCGTACGCTCGATGGAAATAGTCAGGATTGGCGCTATATTAGTGTGCGTCGTACACTCATCATGATTGAGCAATCCGTAAAACTGGCTACCCGCGCTTACGTATTTGCCAATAACGATGCCAATACCTGGTTAAACCTGAAAAGCATGATTGAAAATTTCCTCACCGGTGTGTGGAAACAGGGTGGCTTGGCCGGCGCGTCGCCAGCGGAAGCATTCAGTGTATTTGTAGGATTAGGCAGCACCATGACCGCTCAGGATATTCTCGATGGATACCTTGATGTGTCGGTTTTAGTAGCCGTAACGCATCCCGCAGAGTTTATCGAAATCACGTTCCAGCAACAATTACAAAAATCATAAGCAACCCGTTCATACAACAACTAACGCATAAAACTAATTATTATGGCAGGAGAAAAACAAGACAATAACTGGCCCTTACCCAAGTTTTACTTTTCAGTAAACATAGATGGTAAAGATTATGCTTTTCAGGAAGCATCAGGTTTAGAAACCGAAACCCAAATTATAGAGTACCGGCATAGCAACAGCAAACAGTTCTCAACCATTAAAATGCCCGGCATTGCCAAGTTCGGAAACGTAACCTTTAAGAAAGGTATTTTTGTTAAAGACAATAACTTCTGGACATGGTATTCCGCTATCAAGATGAATACCATTAAGCGCGTAACCGTAGTGGTAAAACTATTGGATGAAACCGGTAACCCTACAATGACCTGGACTCTTCAAAACGCATGGCCTACAAAAATTCAGGGAACTGATCTTAAATCGGATGGAAATGAGGTGGCGGTAGAAACCATCGAGTTTGCACACGAGGGATTAGTGATTGCCAATAAATAACCCTAATCTGCAATGAGCGAATATTATCCTCCGGTCGGTTTTTACTTTAGTTTGTCTGTTTCCGGTATGACTGGAAACCTCGATGTGGCCTTTCAGGAAGTGTCGGGCATCAATGCTGAGATGAACGTGGAAGAAATCGGTGCCGGAGGAGAAAACCGCTTTAAATATAAAGTGCCGACCGGGGCGCGTTACGGGAATCTGATTGCAAAACGAGGTTTAGTTACCAGCACTTCGCAACTGGCAAAATGGTGTACCGATACAATCGGATCAGATTTAACGAATCCGATAAGCCCTAAAAGTATTACCGTTACACTGATGGGGCCCGATGCGCAGCCGCTGAAAGCATGGAACTTTGTAAACGCCTGGCCGGTAAAATGGTCGGTTTCCGATTTTAAATCCACCGAAGGCGAAATTGTAGTAGAATCTATCGAATTCGCTTACACCTATTTTAATTCCGCGTAGTTATGGCAATAGAAATAAGAGAATTGGTGATTAAAACCACTGTTACCGAAGGCGTAACCGCAGGCAAGCAAAAAGATGGCTTGTCCAGACAGGAACTGGAAAAGTTAAAAGCGGAAATTATTGAAAGCTGTATTGACAGACTGCAGTCAAAACTTACAAAAGACAGGGAACGGTAATGGCAACATCAGGTAAACTCGAAAAATTAACCATTTATCCCTTCAAGGATCCGGGGTTTTCTCAAAAGGCAGGAGACCCTTTTGTCGTTAATGTAAATCCTGAAAAGTACACGCATTCGCATACCATTAATTATAACGATAAACAAGCAATTGGTTCTGCGGGAGCCAGTACCAAGTTCGAAAAAACGTCACCGGAAACCATCAGTTTCGAACTGGTGTTTGATGCAACCGGTGCTATTCCGGGCAGTAGTACTGATGCATCTAAAGATGTTGAAAAACTAAAAACCGTTGCTTATAATTTTAATGGTGATATTCACAGCCCCAATTACCTGAAACTCTCATGGGGAACATTGGTGTTTAATTGCAGGCTGACCAGTTTGGAAGTAAACTACACTTTATTTAAACCAGATGGAACCCCTCTCAGAGCACGTGTCAATGTTAGTTTTCAGGCATACATAGATGCTAAGACACTCGCGTTAAAGGAAGATAAAAAGTCGCCTGATTTGACGCACTCTGTTCTTTTCAAGGCCGGAGATACTCTGCCTAACCTTTGTTATCAGATTTATGGCGACGTTAACTATTATAAAGCTGTAGCGGAGGCTAATAACATTATTCATTACCGTAATATAGCACCGGGAACCCGTTTATATTTTCCACCACTTCAAAAATTCTGATACTATGGCTACTTCACCCGTAAGCGAAACGACCGATCTGGTAAACCTAACTATTTCAGTAAATGGAACTGAAATAAATTCCGCTTATCAGGTAACAGCAGTGCATATTACCAAAGCCATCAACCGCATTTCCTCTGCTACCATTGAGTTACTTGATGGTGATCCCGCTCAGGAAAGTTTTACCATCAGTAATAGTGGCGATTTTTTGCCCGGGGCCACTATCACTATTTCGGCAGGCTATCACGATGCAACGGCTTCTGTTTTTGAAGGCATTATTATTAAGCAATCGGTTAAGGCCCGTTCAAATGAGTCGCCTGTTTTAATGGTTGAATGCAGAGATAAGTCTGTAAAAATGACCATTGGCAGGAATAACGCGTTATTTGAAAATATGACGGACAGCGATGTAATGGGGAAACTTATCGGGGCGCATGGTTTGCAAAAATCAGTAGCATCCACCTCATACACGTATAAAGAACTGGTTCAGTATTATTCCACCGATTGGGATTTTCTTTTGTCAAGAGCCGATGCCAACGGGTTAATTGTTGTAACTGATGCCGGGAAAGTGAGTGTGTTGAAACCCGATTCGTCGCAGTCACCGGTATTACAACTAACGTATGGTGATACAATTTATAATTTTAGTGCAGAGGTAGATGCGCGTACGCAATATCCGTCTGTTACATCATCTGCGTGGGACAGCAAAGGACAATCTGTACTCACTGCTACGTCCCAGTCACAGGGTATAACACCTCCGGGAAATTTATCTTCTTCTACACTAGCAGATGTGATAGGCTTGAGTACCTATCCATTACAAACAGCAGCTCCATTGGAACAAAGCGATATACAAAACTGGGCCAATGGTTGCTATACAAAAGCCTGTTTTTCGCAGGTTAAAGGGCATATTGAATTTCAGGGCAACGCCTTGGCTTTGCCTGGTAAAATTGTAGAGTTAAGTGGTGCAGGCGATCGCTTTAACGGAAACTGCCTTGTGTCGCGTGTAAAACACGAAATTGCAAGCGGCGATTGGCGAACCACCGTAGATATCGGATTAAACAACGAGTGGTTTACTGAAACGCAGGATAATATCGAAAGCCCACCAGCCTCCGGCTTATTACCCGGTATTTCCGGACTTCAAACCGGGGTGGTTAAACAAATCAATTCTGATCCCGATAACGCTTTCAGAGTATTGGTTACCTTGCCATTACTCAACAATAAAGCCGTTTGGGCACGTTTGGGCACTTTTTACGCGACCTCTTCTGCCGGTGCATTCTTTTATCCCGAAACAGGCGACGAGGTAGTGCTCGGATTTTTTAATAACGATCCCCGCTATCCTGTTATATTAGGATCACTCTATAGTGGTGCCAAATCAGCACCCTTTACGCCCGATGATAAAAACAGCACTAAAGCCATTGTTACAAAAGGCGGTGTAAAAGTGACCATTGACGATGAGAAAAAAGTACTGACCCTGATTACACCTGGTAATAATAGTATCGTAATTAGCGACGATGCCAAGTCTATTACCCTGAGTGATCAGAACAGTAACAAAATAGAAATGAGTAGTTCAGGAATTACCATTCAAAGTAATGCCAGTATCACATTAAAGGCCAATCAGAATATTGATGCGCAGGCAACCGCTAACATCAGCGTAAAAGCTACCAGTAACCTTACACTTGAAGGATTGGCGGTAAGCGGAACAGCTCAAACCAGTATGACCATGAAAGGTACAGCCGCAGCCGAATTCTCAGCCAGTGGCCCTTTAACACTTAAAGGCGCTATGGTAATGATTAACTAAAAAATAATAATATGCCCCCAGCAGCCCGATTAACAGATATGCATACCTGCCCGATGCAAACCCCGGCGGTGCCATCTCCGATACCTCATGTAGGAGGCCCTATTGTAGGGCCGGGCGCTCCCACAGTACTCATAGGAGGCTTACCAGCTGCCAAACTCGGAGATTCACTTGTATGTGTGGGACCACCGGATAGTATTGTAAAAGGGTCGGCTACAGTAATGATTAATAATATGCCGGCTGCGCGTATGGGCGATACAACGGCCCATGGAGGAAGCATAGTGTTGGGATGTATGACCGTTATGATAGGAGGATAGCAGTATGAAACCGGAAGAAGACTTTTTAGGTACAGGCTGGAGTTTCCCGCCACGGTTCGAAAAGGCCGGATCCGGAATTGTTATGGTTTCTGATGAGGAAGACATCCGGCAAAGTTTAACGATCTTATTCAATACCTCATCAGGAGAGCGTATTATGCGCCCGGAGTATGGATGTAACATCCGTAGTTTTTTATTCCGGTCAATAGATAATTCATTTCAGAACTACATGAAAGATACAATTATCAATGCTATCCTGAAATACGAATCACGTATCATTGTTAATGATCTGCTTATTGATACCAGTGCCTATACGGATGGTATAGTAGTATTGGATTTAACCTATACGATACGCACTACAAACAACAGGAACAATATGGTATTTCCCTTCTATCTGAATGAAGGGACACTTATTAACCAGTAACCGGAAAATTGGGAAGGAACATTACGTATATTAATTATGGTGTTACGCAGGATGAGCGGTTTCCCGCCCCTTTGGGCGTAGATAATCCGCTTATAGATCAGCGGAACCTTATTGACTTAGTGGCTTTTGCCGCTAAGTATGCCGGTTTATTGAATTATTATACCGTAGATGCAAATAACCGTCTTACGAAGGATGGTGACTGGCGGTTTTTTACGGAACATGAATTATTTCTCCTGGCGGAGATCGGTACGTTTAACATGGAACCGAACAGGAACCAGATAATGTTGATACGCACGACTCTTAGTAATAAAGACAGTACGCTGGCGGATATGATTTATGCTTTGCGCTTATTGTTCGAAAATTTAATGAGTGCCATGGAAAAACTCAATACATGGTACAATCGTTCAAAAGCATATCATTTAAGATTGGCGGAAGATCTGGCAAACGTGATAAGTAAAAACATTGCCCCTCATCTGCAAACCTTAAAGGCGTATGCATTATATTACGAACGCCGAATACGCTTAGGACATTACCTTTACCTCGATCATAAACGACTTGAAGAGTTTGATGAAAGCGTATGGCACTTGCCCTGGGATTACCATAAAATAGAAGAGAAGGAACGGGAGTTGAATCAGGGCACAGAATTACTTGAAGATCCCCGGCAAATAATAACCAAAACCTATAGTGATGTAACGGCAATTGCACAAATTATACAGTACAATTTGAACTATGTCATCAATATTGCCCGCGAACAGTTTGATGATTACCTGAATACACACGATGACATTAAACCTGATCTGGCCTTATTGCTGACTTTTTTTAATCTTTTTAAGCAGGCGCAGGATAAACAAAATGCCATAACCAAACGACACCTCGATTTTTACTATAGAGATACCTTACGCTTTGCTGAACAACCGCTTGTTCCCGATACGGCCATTCTTACAATTCAATTGGTGCCTGAAATTCCGGAGGTGCTTATTGCCGCAGGTACGGTGTTTGACGGAGGGAAGGATCAGGCAGGAAACAGTGTTGAATATACAGCGAAGGAAACAACAATAATTAACCAGGTCAAAGTAGCAGATTTAAGAACGTTATTTGTAGCAGGAAATGCTTATGTGAAACCTTATTTCCCGTTAGAGGAACCTGTGCAGCTGATAACTGGAATATACAGTAATGTACAGAATCCTGCGAATTTGGATGGCGATAATGGTTTTGCAGTAATAGGAGAAGATCAGTTGGAAAAAGGAACAGATCAGAGAACCATGCAGGACGTACAATTGGGATTTGCAGTGTCTTCACCTGTACTTTTTATGTCAGGCGGTGAGCGGCATTTTCAAGTAACAATGTATTTTACCGAAAATTCATTTAACAGTTATTTTTACGAGCCCATCAGAAACCTTACCCAGCCGGTTAAATCACTAAGCGAAAGTATTAGTTTGTCTGTTGACGATTTATTTGCCAAAATATTCAGTGAGGCTTTTGCTATTCGTTTAACGGGCGAAAAAGAATGGCTAACAGTTTCGGGTTATGCGGTTACTTACTCCAAAGAACAATGCTCTTTGCAGTTTTCGTTTTCAATGGATACGGCTGATCCGGCAATAACAGCTTACAACCCAGGTATTCACGGAGGACAGTTTTCAACCGGATACCCATTGCTGGCGTTCAACCTGCTGAATACTTATCCTTACCCCGTATATAATTTTCTGAACAATCTGGAGGTTATCCGTATTGAACTTGACGCGGAAGTCAATAACTTAAGAAATCTCAGTTTATACAACCAGTACGGCAAGATAGATACTTCCAAACCCTTTCAACCTTTAGGTGTTCAACCTGAAAAAGGGGCCTATATGCTGATTGGAAGCCCGGAAATGTTTTCTAAACAACTCTCTAATCTGACCGTTACTTTAAACTGGCAGAGCTTACCAGTTACTATTGAAGGACAGCAACAGTACACCGATTTTTACAATTATTACAAAGCGTATGGCATAACCCCCCCGGTAACGAATTTTTCTTTCCTGCTAAACTCGTCCTATCTGCAAAACGGACGGTGGATGCCTTTTGGAGACAATCAGGGCTTGTTGTTATATAATGAACAAAATACTACTGTTGTATCAGCAACTATAAATAATGATGCTGTTATGCAGATTGGGAGTGAAGCAGATGGCAGTACAGCAACATTGCAATGTGCCGATGGTAGCCAGAATCAGACAAATGGAAAGCAGGAACTTAGTGACACTACCCATCTTGTTATAAAGCCTCAGCAAAATACGGTAACACCTGATGATATGTTGTTGCCTCAAATGACGAAACCAATGGAGTTTGGCCCGGATACTACATACGGATTTATGAAATTTGAACTGAGCGATCCGGTTAGTGGGTTTGGTGCCGGACTTTATGCTAACACTCTGTCGTCAGCGTTGTTAAAAAACGCGAAGGAGCAATTGGAAGACGTTCTGAAACGAAAGGATAAAGGGGCAGTAAACGAAACGCAGGATTTGCCCAAAGCACCTTATACCCCACTTGCCAGTTCCATATCAGTTCAGTATGGTGCCAAAGATGTAATTAATCTGCTCCCTGAAGGAAAACAACGCGGTAATAATTCTTCTTTTTTTCATCTCGATGCTTTTTCTACGTATGAAGTAGGTTTACGATCAGCGCACCAGCCAGTTAGCAAAGATGATAAATCATTGTCTGCTGGTGGAGGGAAAGATGAGAATCACCTGAAAGACACAGCGCATAACGCTATTGGGAGTTATCGTTTATTGGTGCCTTCCTATTTTATACAAGGCAATTTATATATTGGTTTATCAGGAGTTAACGCTCCCTGCTCACTGAGCATGTATTTGGTTTTAACAGAAAAATTGGTACAGGCAGATACCAGCGATGTACCAACGGTTACCTGGAGTTTTTTATCCGGAACGGATACATGGGTGAACTTTACACCAGGTAAGTCAATGACAGATGAAACCTATAACTTAACCCGGTCGGGATTGGTGAAACTGGATTTGACAGAGGACATGAGTTCCACGGCGACAATTTTACCGACGGGCCTTTTCTGGTTGCGGGCACAGGTAACACAAAACCTTAATATTTTTTCCCGATTGTTATACGTTTACGCACAGGTGATAGAGGTTATTTACAGTAATCCGGAAACCTCACAGCGTAGTGATTTGATTTTGCCGGCAGGAACCATATCCAAAAGTACACAGCTTATCCCCGGTGTTAAAACCATTCAACAGCCCTTACCTTCTGCTAACGGTGTTTTCCCGGAAGCGGAGCGGGCCTTCTATACAAGGGTGAGTGAAACGTTACGTCATAAAAACAGAGCTATTCAGGCCTGGGATTTTGAGCGTCTGGTGTTACAGAATTTTCCTCAGGTATATAAAGCAAAATGTGTTACTGCTTCTGTGTTGAATACAACAGGAAGCACCGGAAGTCATTTTGATATTGTGGTAATCCCGGAAGTTAAGGGGGAAGGAGTGATAACGAACGATCGTTTTGGCCCTGTGCTGGCATTATCAGTGCTCGAGGAAATAGAACAATGTATAAGACCAATGACATCACCACATACCCGGTTTAACGTGCGTAACCCGGTGTACGAAAAACTTGTTGTGCGCTGCAATGTCCGTTTTAAAACCAATGACTCCTTTTATATACGGCAACTGAATACAGATATAAAATCGTTTTTATCGCCATGGTTGGGAGGTAGCAGTAAACAATACCGTATTGGTGAAGGTGTTCAGAAATCAACCATACTTGGGTTTATTCAGCAGTTGGAGTATGTTGATTTTGTAACGGCATTTTCTGTTATTAAAATTGCCAGAATAAAGGGCCGCTTTCATTTATACGATAGCGCCAGGTACGAAAAAGAACATCCCGATAAGGAGGATACGGATATGTTGTATGCATTAACCCCATGGTCAGTATTTGTGTCGGCAGAAAACCATTTAATTAACCCGGTTAGTGAAGTGGCCTACACGGAGCCTTTACAAGTAGGGCTTGGGGATTTAGCTATAGAGTATGATTTTATTATTGCGAAGGATTCAAAACGATCCTTACCGCAAATGAACGCTATATTATCCAAAACACTAAATATACCAGAAGCAGATAAAAACCAATCAAACGAATACTATTTAATATAACTATTATGGCACTACAGAATCGCGCAACATTAAAGAGTTTTTTTCAGCAGGGGATGCGACCAACAGCTGGTAATTTTGCCGACCTTATTGACTCTATGTTTAATAAGCTGGAAGATACGACCGTTGGTGATGAAAATGGATTGACGGCCACTGGCTTAACGCCTTTTTTTAGTAAAACAGCCGCCGCCGCTAAAGAGCAGCCTGGTTTGTTTGCCATATTCGAAAATACGTCCTCCAATGGATTAGTTGTAAAGCAGGCACAAAGTAAGGCCACTATTTTCAGTGCAACGCCCGAAAAGAAACAGGATGGTAGTGTGTCCTCTAACTCATTTGAATTTGTAGTAAACGGAACAATGTCGGCGGTTTCCAGAAAAGGGAATTTCAGCGACCCGGCTGTAGATCCGGCAAAAGTGCTGGCAGACGGAAAGTGGCATAAAATTATCACGGGTCTGGATGGGTTAAATTTATTTGAAGTAGTGGCGTCGGCCAGCGGACCTAAAGGAAAGGGCGAATACGCCGTTTTGCACGCTTTGGCGCTAAGCGCGTACGGGCAATCTAAAAATAGAATCAGTGACCATGAAGCCCGTTACAATGGCTTGTTTCGTAAAATGGATTTACGATGGACGGGTACAACCAATAACTATAACCTGGAAGTACGGACAACGTCTAATTTAGGAGCAGGGATAACGATAAAGTATAACATTATTAAATTGATTTGCGAATGAATGCTTCCGGCCATTATACAATAACGCTTAGTGAAAAGGAATTAAAGGTCGTACTTAATGCCCTTGGAAAACAACCTTTTGAAGAAGTGTACCAGATTATTGAAAAAATTGTAGATAGTACCCGCTCTGCACCGCAAACTACCGTTACAAAAGCGACAAGCAGGAAAAAACGATGACCGCTCATGTGAAAACTATACCACAATTGCCCGCCGATCAGGATCCGGAATATGAAGCACTCCTGATAGAGGGAATACGCTTACTACAACAGTATGCTGGTAAATTGTGGACAGATTATAATGAACATGATCCTGGTTTAACAATACTGGAAGAATTGTGTTATGTAATAGCCGAATTATTTCAGCGGGCCGAACTGCCCATTGCTGATCTTTTAACCAATCCGGATGGAACAAGTATGGCCGAGGAAAATGCCATATATACGGCTTCCGAAATACTCCATAACAATCCACTGACGGTCTCTGACTATAGTAAATTGATTATTGATCAGGTAAAAGGGGTACACAATGCCTGGGTTATACCGTATTATCTGAACACGCGCAACAAACGGCAGGATGGTATAGCCGGGTATTATAACGTTTTTATAGATTTGGATGAGGACGAACCAGGAGGGGAAGAGCTGGGAAAACTTATCAATAAGACGCTGGAACGAAACCGGAACATTGGCGAAGTATTTCTGCCGGCAGTGTTTCTGATGCCAAAGCGTATCCATTTGTCGGCAACACTTTACTTGTCTGAAACGGCATCAGTAGAAGAATTACTGGCTGAAATGCTCTTCAAAATGGAGCAAGTTTTTAAGCCGGGTGTAACGTTTTACGCGTATCAGCAATTAGCAGATATTGGCATGACAACAGACGCTATTTTCTGCGGCCCGTCTCTTGAACATGGTTTTATACCGGATTGGGCCTTGCCCGAAAAAACCGGTACGGTATATGTAGATTCTCTTATGAAATGGATCACCTCCTACCCGGAGGTGGTGAGTGTGGCAAATTTGGCATTAGTGGATACGAATGGTGTAAGTTACCCGAATTCTCTGACAGTGGCACCGAATGAAACACTTCTGCTGGATTTTGAGAAAACAGTTTCAACGATTCAGGTTTATTTAAAAAATGTGAAGTACGAGGTGCGAATCGGTCAGGCGATATCTGATTATACACAATTAAAAGGCCGCCGGAAACACCCCGGAAGATTTAAATTACAGGAAGATAAAACAAACATTACCGTTCCGCAGGGGCACTATACCGGTAGTGAAAGTTATTATTCTCTTCAAAATGAATTCCCACAATTATATGGAATCGGAAAAAATAAATTAAACCGGAACGCATCAGAACTAAGAAAGAGCAGTGTGCTACAGTTAAAAGCCTATTTACTGTTTTTTGAACAGTTTCTCGCCGATTTTCTGCAACATACAGCGAAGGTAGGTAGTTTGTTTACCCATCAGCATCAGCAGCAAACTTATTTTTATCAGCCACTCTATGGTGTTCCTGACGTAGCCCCTCTTCTGAGTGGTTATCCCGGAACGGCAGATGAAATTTATGATCCCGCCAAGGCTCTTCAGTACATCCGGTCTTCGCGGCAGTACATGGCTGATACAGAAAACGAATACATGGAAGGATTAGGAGAGTTGTATAAACGTGTGGATAATTTTGATGCCCGGCGAATGGCTTTTCTCAATCATTTATTAAGTCGCTTCAATTTAAATTACGGTGGTTTTTCGAGTGATAGTATGGTTATCAGCGGAGAATACGCCAATATTACCATACAGGAACTCAGGGAAACCCTCTTGCGTAATTTACCCGAAATTACATCAACCAGAGCCAGTATGTCTTGCTGGCGACCCGACCGATATAATCCACAACTCCAAAACGAGTATGGGTTGACAAAGAATCTGAGAGCGCTATGTGGATTTAAAGACCCCGATTTCCGTAATAAACACACTGAGGTTTCCGGACTATTAAAAGTTCATTATGACCCTGAAAATGCGTCGCAGTTATTTACACCTCGGTACGTGTCTGAACTTACCATTGAGATTAATCCGGCCCATTTTTATTTTTACGATAGTTTATGGAAAGGTAGCAGTAAGGAGCATTACCTGATACAACTTCAGGATGGGTACTACCAAATCGTTTTTAGTGCACCTGACCGGGAACTGAAGTTAAATGTTGTACAAACAACTACATTACAGGAAGCGGAAGCGCTTATAAATGTGCTGGTCTCTGAATGTAAAGTGTTATGCCAACGGTATGATAACTTATATATTATTGAACACCTGCAATTAATGCCCGATTTGACTACGGCTTCTTTTGCCTGGCGAGATAGTGCCAATTCTAACTC
The DNA here is from genome assembly GCA_030054095.1 of Sediminibacterium sp. Classification (GTDB taxonomy): domain Bacteria; phylum Bacteroidota; class Bacteroidia; order B-17B0; family Aurantibacillaceae; genus Aurantibacillus. Next base: position 133,060 of record JASGCO010000003.1, on the reverse strand, counting down.
GGCGATGTCACAATTAATGACGTATGCTGAACTCGAAGAAAGTATGGCGCCATATTTAGCCAGTTATTATAACACACACCGGTTAAGTCGTGAACCTCAGATTACGATATGGGTTAAAGTGAACGATCTGCTCATTAGTGAGTACTTTTTTTCCTCAAGGATTTCTGTTTTTTTACCGGAAGGAACGGATTTTCGGAAAGCAAGTACGCCGTTCAGAGATTATTTCAGTTTTATGCTAATGTCACTTATTCCGGCACACATATCCGCTAACGTTTTCTGGCTGAATGTAAACCAATATACATTATTCCTGAAAGCATTGGAAATTTCTTTGAAAGGTGGAAATGGTTCCGACGAGGAGATGATAAAACAGTTATTTAGCTTGCCTGAGTACAAGACATTTGTTTATTCCCCGATTGCCGCTGGTATGCCTTAACCTCTGTTAACTGTGTATAGCCGACATCACATAGAGCAGGTAGTATTTGACCTTGAGACTGAAAATAAACAGGGCGCTCTTCAATTGCAGGAGCGTGTTAGTAATCTGTTTCATCGTCAGGTAACGGCTATTTTAAACCGTTTATTAACGGAAATGGAATTAGACGGGCAACACATCCGTATAGAAAAACTGGTGTTAGATACGGGACTGATACATGCGGATAAACTTGAAGAGGACTTGCCGGTCCGTGTTGAATTGGTCTTGAGGGAGGCTTTGGAAAAATTACTGCATAGCTACCGCCAAAATAGTACTACCGATAATTTTGAAGTGATATATACAGGTGCGTTCTACCTGAATGTGTTTCGCTCGTATCTGGAATCGGGAACATTGGGTAATGTTTTACATCATACCGAAATCAGCCCTGAAACAATTCTTCTTAATCTGTTGAAAACGGATACCGCGTCTGTCATCCGACTTATCAGGGAAACCGGGAAAAAAGACGCTGTGAGGCGACGACTGGCCTGGCATTTAGAAGAACCGGCAGTAATCAGTGTGATACGATCTCTTGAACCAGCTAACGCTTCGCTTATACTTAACTATGTTAACGATTTTGATCAACTAAAGCAGCAGGAAGAACTCATTCGCACAGAAACGGAGGAGTTTAAGAGGGCTAAGTATTTTTTTGTGCTGAGTTATTTAATACTTGAGCGCGGTTCCATCTTTAATACAAGAGAATTTGTAAGAAGCCTGTTGAAACAAATGGCAGGGCATTACAATCTTAATTACCGTGCCTTGTTACTTACCTTTATGGAGCATATTGATGAATTTATTTTACAGGAGCAGAGTACGTCTTTGCCGACGTTAATAAAGGATGTATTCATACAAGACTTCCCGACTGGCGCTTACCTGTCTGACAGTAACGAAAGCATTCAAACGGAGAGTGAGAGTTTAAAGCGATCAACTAATAATGGGCCTGAAAAAGTAAAGAATGAGCGGCAAAGTAATATTGGTCGCGATAATGACACAGGGCTCAATACAGAACAGACAAGCGCAGCATTTTTATCAGATGAAGAAAGACGTAAATCTTTGTTTGACGCTGAAGTGCCGTATGTATCTGAAATATTTTCAGGAAGTAGATCAACCGTTTATAAAAGTAGTTTTCTCCACCTTCTGAGAGAAGGTTATCTTCCCGAAACCCTACAGCATATTTCATTGCAGCAGTTAACAGAGTGGTTAAACAAAGTGCTGAAAAGTGCCCAACGAAATAGCTTGATAGCTTATCTCAGGTATAAGGCTACGCCAAACGCTATAGAACGTTTACAACTATTTTTTCCTTCTCAATCTATAGAATTAATGGAGGTGAGTAATCCGGCCACACGCCATCGCAGGGAGCAGATCACAGAAGGAGTAGTGGAGATTTTAAAACGTATTCCTTTGCGTTTAAGCAGTTTATGGATGGGGAAAACAGAGGTATTGGTAAGCGCTAAAGCGGCAGCCATTTTTTGGAAACAGCGGCAGGGGATTTTTTCTGAAACACTGTTTTTGCAACATATTATCACAGGCATTGCCAGCGAAAGCAATTTGTCAGGGAGTGAGCTTTTACAACAGTTTAAAAAAGCAGTTGCACCTGATCATTACCTTTACACTAAATTAAAAGCCATACAATTACCCGATTCTGTTCAGGCAAATGATACAAAGAAAAATACATCAGGGGTACCTTTTACTGATAAGACAAAAGACGAACAGGAACATTTCAGGAAAATGACAGAAGCCGTTTTTAACGGGCACTCTTCGGAAGATAGAACAGAGGAATGGGGTGAAGAGCAATACCGCAGTATGGTGGTTCATTATTTACGTTATGGAAACATGCCCTGGTGGGCGGTAAATTATAACGTGAAAAAACTTCCTGAAGTAGTGCGTTTGTTGTTTCATCCCTCGCGTTTTAAAACGACGCTAAGAAGTATTCAGCAATACATAGATGAGCCCTTTGTGGCGGAACGCTTATTGATACTCATAGAGTACAGATTGCCGCGCTTCGAAGAAATGATCCGTTTGCCGTTACCGCATCAAATCAGAGCAGAGCATTGGGCGGTGTTGATGAGAAGGTTGCCGGAAACAGATTACCGCTTACTTCAACATTTCAGAATCTGGAGTAGCATAAAAGGATATACAGTAGCGGACAGAGAGTGGCTAAGTCATCCGTTTTTTGAACAGTTGCTGAAGCGTCCGGTTTACCTGAGAGCAAAATGTATAAGTACGTTCAGCGTGTTGAGATCAGAAGCTCCCCAGGTATTCTATCATCCGTTTATACAACAGCTCATTCATGTGTTATGGTTTGTGTTGCAGTGGGAGCGTATAAAGGCTGTTATAAAGAGTGATTTAAAAGCCCCTGATTACTATCTGGATATGTTTTTAAGGCAATCTGCAGCCATGCCAGATGTTGAAACTTTATCGGATAGTTTTTTGTGGGATCAACTGCGCACACCCGGTGGATTTATGGCACTAAACCTATTGGGACGCGATGCAATTGAGGAAGCAAAGCAATTTTATCAGAAAAGAGTAGTGAAGGAGGATGGAGAGCAGGAGAGTGAGATCAAAACAAACCAGTTAACAGATGCGCCGTTTTTGAATGAAAAGCAGCAGACGGAGATGTCTGTTAGCAATCAACTCAGTAATATAGACAGAGAAGTTACTGATAACAAAGAAAGCACGGAAGATACGCAGGAAAAGGTCGCAGAGCAATATTCAGAACGGTTGAAGGGAACTGATACTCAGAAAACCGGTGAAACGAAGAAAGCAATACTGGATCCCACGGAGATGGAGGCTGTACCGGTATTGGCCTCTTATTCTGACAGGCAGCAAATGAAAGCCTGGGATTATGCTGAAAGTCCTCTGCCGGATACTGCATCAGATGAGATGAGCCTGATAAATGAAACAGATGAGGAGCTAGAGCGGCAAAGGGAAGTATTCGTAAAGGAACTGTTGGAAATAACACCTGATGAATTTTCTACAGACAGAGCTATAGACACTAAAACAGAGACTGTACTTACGACTCCCGCTTTGCGAATGGAGGTACACAGAGATACTTTCAGGGATGTGTTAATGGAGTTTCTTACCACTGGTCATTTGCCATCTAATCCTATTTGTTCATTTAAACAGTTGCCTGAAAGGGTCATCGCTTATCTGATGTTGCTTGATGTAAATGGGGCAGAACACCGGCAGATTTTGAGCTTACTTAAAAACAAAACGATCAGGATGCGTTTTTTTACCTTGTATGAGCGTCAGGTGTTTATGGTGCCCTTATTCAGAGCATTGTTCAGAAACAATTGGCGGCCAATAGAACCCCTGTATCTGGATGTATGGCAATTGACATTACAGCGCAACGCAGTGTTAGGTCATGTGGATTTGCTGACCTTAAATCAAATCACCTTTTTATTTTTTATTCAGGAAACCAAGACAGGAGCAAAAGCATACGTACAATTTATACTGCAACAGATTTTTACGTCCACATTCCAGCAAAAACGTTTTATCGTTCGTTTGAAATCGCTGCTTGTTTCCGGAAAGTTAGTTTTACGCAGTAACCTGCCTTTATTGTTGCTTCGTATTATGCAGCCCATTACAATGGATAGGAAGGATAGGGAGCGGAAAGAAAAGATTCCGTTGCCTGGTGATGAAGTGCCACCTGCCTTGCCGGTAAAAGATAGCTTATTGGTAGATAATGCTGGTTTAGTATTGCTTTGGCCTTTTTTTACTTATTATTTCCAGACGCTTGACCTTACAAAGGAGAACCGTTTTGTTTCACTTGACGCTTCGTACAGGGCGGTGTATCTGCTCGATTATCTGGTTTATGGAAATGAAGAAGGAAAGGAGTTAAATATGACACTCAATAAATTACTTTGTGCAGTGCCACGTCAGATTCCTCTGGGATTAAGAACACCAATTACAGAAAAAGAAGCAGCTCTTACCATACAGTTGCTGGAAACGGCAATAAGCCGGTGGAGTGTAATTGGTAATACTAGTATTGAAGGACTTCGGGAGTCGTTTTTAAAACGACGTGGTAAGTTGGAATGGATAGAGGAAAAGGTGATACTTACGGTGGAACCCAAAGCATTTGATATGCTTATTGATAAGTTGCCTTGGAGTATTAGTACTGTACGTTTACCATGGCTTGAGAAAAATATTATTGTAAAATGGAGAAATTAAACAACGAAGGGGTTATAGCAAAAGAGCTACAATGGCTGTCGAAAGTGCTTGATGCCCGTTTCAAATTATACTTTAATAATCCTTGCGATTATGCTGATATAAGTGAAATTAGCCCTCCGAAAATCAGGAAAAACTCAGGCTTATATGCCGATTTTATACTTACTAACGGGTTAAACGCGGAGGAGCGTATAGCGCTGGTGCTGGCAATAGCACCCCATGTAAAGCCAGAACAGTTAGACATCTTTTTTACACGGAATATTAATTATGACCGGCATTTCACCGAATTTGGCGGAACAAAAGGTAAAAACTTTAATGGATTTATTCCCACCGGAGAAACATTGTTGTTTGTAACGGGAGGAGATGACCTGGCGACCAGAGCAAGAACGCAGAATTTTTTGTTGCAGGAATCTGTATTAATGAAAAGAGGTGTTTTAAAATTACATCCTGTTGATCCTTATGAACCTTTAATGAGTGGAACGCTTAGTGTCAGTCCGGAATACATTAGTTATTTCCTGAGTGGAACATTTCTTAAACCGGAATATAGTTCCGATTTTCCGGCAAAGCGCATAGAAACAGTATATGATTGGGAGGATCTTGTACTGGATGATTATGTAAGGGATGAAGTAGAAGATATAAAAATTTGGATACAATGGCAGAACGAGTCGGGAAAAACTGGGCCGCACAGGGTTATAAAACCCGGTTACCGCTGTTTGTTTTATGGCCCTCCTGGAACTGGTAAAACATTAACGGCTTCCCTTTTAGGAAAAGCTACCGGACGCGATGTATACAAGATAGATTTATCTATGATCGTATCCAAATACATTGGAGAAACAGAAAAAAACTTATCCAACGTGTTTGATATGGCGGAGAATAAGGATTGGATATTGTTTTTTGATGAGGCAGATGCGTTGTTTGGTAAACGTACCCAGGCCACATCATCTAACGACCGGCATTCGAATCAGGAGATAGCCTACCTCCTCCAGAGGATAGAAGATTTTCCGGGGTTGGTTATACTGGCCACCAACCTGAAAAGTAATATGGATGATGCGTTTTCGAGACGTTTTCAGGCAATGATTCATTTCCCGATGCCGTCACCGGGGCAACGCCTTAAACTTTGGCAGATGGCGTTTAAAGATATGCCTTGCGACAGCCAGACCATTGATTTTGAAACTATTTCAAAGCGGTATTTGCTGGCGGGAGGAGCTATTATTAATGTGGTGATGTATTGCGTACTTCAACATAAAAAAGGAATAGCATTAAACGAAAGCGTTATAATGGAAGGTGTTAAAAAAGAATTGTACAAGGAAGGGAAGACTATTTGATCTGGGAACCGAAACTGCGCTATTTAAAAGAGAATTATTTTCGTTCCAGAATGAAGTCTTTATTTTTTTCCATTTCAATGCGCCCCAGATCACTGATGGTTAGTTCTTCTTTTCGTGTAGCCGCTCCGGCAGCATTAATGATTAACGTGTAGGCACCTGCCGGAAGACAAACAACGTATTTCCCGTTTTTACGATGTGGTACAAATGTGTACTCATCGCCTTTTTGTTTATTTACTGCAATAATTGAGCATACCAGTTCTTTAGGCTGCGAGCGGCTGAGTGTATCACCAATATAAATTTTTCCTGTAATGATGCGGTTGATTTGTTCGTTATCATTAAAACGAACGCGGTATATATCCAGATCACCAATTCCATTTGGTCTGAATGCGCTTATGTAAGCCACACGGTTATCTGGCGTTACACTGATGCTGCGGTCATTATCTGTGCTATTAATAGGATATCCCAGATTTTCAGGTTTGCTGAATGTATTGTTTTCTGCATCATAAGTAGTTTTAAAAAGGTCGTATCCACCCATACTATTATGACCTTCAGAAGAAAAGTAAAGCGTTTTGCCGTCAGATGAAAGAAAAGGGAAATCTTCGTTTAAAGGGGTGTTAATAATGTCGGGTAGTTTATAAGGCAATGCCCATTTTCCATTCGGTAATTTCCGGCACATATAAATATCACCTTTTGAAGTAACACTTTCCCGCCGGGCAAAAAAGAGGATATTGCCTTCTTCGTTCAGGGCGCCGGTAGTTTCAATTTGTTTGTTAATATTTTCATCAAGGGCTTTCCCTTTTGTGAAATCGCTCCCTTCTTTTTTGTAGGAGACATAAAGGTCGCCGAATTTATCAATATGATCGAGGTAAATCATCATTTCCGATCCGTCAGGCTTTAACCCAACCACCTGTTCGTCAAGGGCAGTATTAATGAGGCGACCGGCATTAACCGCTTTGGCCCATTTCCCGTTTTCCAGTTTACTGAAATAAATATCACTGCTATGGTAACCGTCAATCTCTACTTTTTTCCCGCCCATATTATCTTTCCGGCGTGAAGTAAACGCTAAAAACGTTTCGTCTCCGGATACAAAAGGATAATAATCGGGTTCATCACTATTTACTTCTTTTCCTAAATTGGTGAAAGTAACATTGACCGGGTTACTGATCAGTTGCTTGGCATTTTTAACATAGCCTAATTGAATGTCTATGTCTCCCGTTTTTTTAGTAAGATTTTTATATTTCGTAAATGCTTCTTCGGCCGCCTCCAGTTTTTCGGTTAGCAAATAGGCTCTGCCAAGCTGAAACCAAACCTCTTCGTCACACTTGGGTTCCTTGCTTAGTATTTCAAGCAGTTTTACTGCTTCCTGCCGATTAACACAAGTGTTAAGATAGCAAATAGCCAGCTTGTATTTTATTTTCTTGTTATCCGGCTCCCATTTCAATAGTTCTTTATAGATAGGATAAGCATACAGAAAATTGTTGTGATCAAAATGTTCATTGGCCACATCAATGTCTATTTTTTTAGAGGGTTTACTGGAAGTTTGAGCGCTAAGGGATAGCATCAAAACGCACATCAGTAGGATGATAGTATTCTGCTTCTTTTTCATTCAAATTAATTGAACAATTTAGCAAAATTTAATCAAAATCCAATTATTTTTTTTGCGAAGCTTTGAAAAGGGTTTCTTTTTCTTTTTTTGTTAAACTATCGTATCCACTTTTAGAAATTTTATCTAAAAGTGCGTTTAGTTCTTCTTCTTCATTGACTTTTTTAGTGTTATATGCATCATCAATGGTTTGATAACTGACCACTTTTAACTTTGTTTTTTTTCTTTCAAAAAATGCAAAATTGAAAAGATCGCGCCCTCTTTTCAGATTATAGCCGTAAATCAACCCAAATGCGGCACCGCCCACATGTGCAATTTTTCCGCCTGTATTAATAGCTAAATCTATGATTGTGCTTAATACAAACATCATAATAGCGAAGTGTTTATAGCGCATTTGAAATACGCCCCATAAACTTACCGGTAAATTCGGGGCATAAATGGCCAGAACCATAATTACGCCCAAAACCGATGCCGAGGCGCCTATCAGAATACTGCCGGCAAATGCCTGAGGAAAGAGAATCCCCAAAAGTACAAGAAGGAGTCCGCCGCTCAGCCCTGACATAACATACACATACAGCAAGGTTTTTTCCCCTATAATCTGATAGTAGGTTTGCGCTGTAAAAAAGAAAAGTAACATGTTAAAAAACAGATGCCCCAGTTGTACATGTGAAAACATATACGTGAACAATGTCCAGAATTTGCTCAGGAAATCAAAGCCACCAACCGGTAATCCCATATATCTTAATAAATCAAGATGAGAAAGATTAGCGACAAGGTTTAAAACAAGGAAAACAGCAACATTAATAACAATAATTTTTGTCATCGTGCTTTGTGCTTCAAATTTGTTTCTGATAGTTTGCCAGGTATTCATACAAGCTTAATAGAAGTGATTAGAGTGACGTCTCCAAAACAGAACAATGATGATGCCCACGACCAGACCGCCAAGATGTGCAAAATGAGCAACATTATCATTGGGGTTATTTTGCAGGCCCAGATAAAGTTCCAGTAATCCATAACCAATAACCAGCCACTTGGCTTTAACCGGAACAAAGAAATATAAATATAACAAGCGATTAGGATATAAAATGCCGAAAGCACCTAAAAGACCGAACAGGGAACCAGAGGCTCCGACAATAATACGACTATTCAGGAATTCGTATTTTTGCCGCATTAACTCCGCCTTGCTTTCAATAGTCAGTTTATTGGGGGCATTTAATTCCGCATTGACTCTTTCCAATATCTGAACCAGTTCAATATGATTAATAATGTATTGTGTGATAGCGGCGCCCAACCCAGTTAATATGTAAAAAATAAGATAGCGTTTTCCGCCCCAGGTTTGTTCTAGCACCTGCCCGAAAATAAATACGCCTATCATATTCATTAAAATATGTGTGAAATCGGCGTGCATAAAAATATAAGTAACAAACTGGTATGGCCTGAAATCGGGAGCCAGATGATCATGAAGCCCCAGATATCTGTCCAGATCCAGATGCTGAACCCCATTCAGGAGGGCTTTGGCCGCAAAAAGAATAAAAGAAATAATAATGATATTTTTTGTAACCGGCGGTAAAAACGAGAATCCACCCGGGCGATATGGCTGATTGTAATTCACTGTTAACGTTTAAAAAATTTATCAATTTGCTCCTTTTCCACTTCCATACTAATAACTTTACCATTTGCGGTATAAACAGGATTTTCACAGTTCATAATGTTAGATACGAGTAGTTTCATTTCCGCTTCCGTTAATGATTTGCCGTATTTTACACTTACGCTTTTAGCCAGTGCCCGGCAAAGATTGTCGTGTGGATCAAGTTTGGTATCAATTATGTTGAGTTTATACCCTTCCAGGATACTTTCGATTGTTTGTTGTACATTAAACTCAGCCAGATCTGCCGGAGTACCGTTTACAACGATGTTATTTTTGCCAAATAATTCCACGTCAAATCCAAGGTTTTTAAAATCCTCCAATAGTTTTTCTACCAGTATAAAGTCGTTTGTGCTGAGTTCAACATGTTCTGGAAAAAGTAGTTGTTGCGAAGCTTGTTGCCTTTGCTGATTACTGGACAGATAATGTTCGTAAAGCACCCGTTCGTGTGCCCGTTGCTGATCTATTATTACAATGCCTGTTTCCGATTGTGTAATCAGGTATTTATTCAGAAATTGGAAAACGGGATAATCTTCCGATTGTGTTTTTATTTCCTGAACAACGTTTTGTTGAAACGTATCGGTCTGGTTATTTTCTTCCTGGCGGAATCCGTCAAAAAGTCGTTCCCAGTTTTTCTGGTTACTGTTTTGTAAGCTGTTCTCAGACCTGGCATACGATGATGTTGTGCCCGTGGTGTTAAAGGGATTGTAATCGGTATTTACCTGAATTGAAGGTTGAACGGGAAGTTTGTCAGCGGGAAAATAGGTATCTGAAAATCCTGATTCGACGTTGAATTCGAGGCTGGGACCGGCTCCGGCTTTTCCAAGAGCCCGTTTAACGGTGCTTAACAGGAGCGCATAAACCGTTCTGTCGTCGGTAAATTTAATTTCCGTTTTGGTAGGATGAATGTTAATGTCTATTGTTTTAGGAGCCAGTTCCAGAAAAACATAATACGCAGGATGGGAATCGGAACCTATCAGCTCACGGTATGCTTCATAGATGCAGTGGTTCAGGTAGGCACTTTTAATGAACCGGTTATTAACGAAAAGGTATTGATTCCCCCTTTTTTTACGGGCTGCATCAGGTTTCCCGATATAGCCGGTAATTTTCATAAAAGGTGTTTCTTCTTTCACTGGCACCAAACGCGCAGACAGACTATTCCCAAATAATCCGTTTAATCTTTGAATAAGGTTCCCGGCCGGTAGCTGAAATACCTCGTTTCCGTTAGAGTGCAAACTGAAGGCTATTCCCGGATGGGGCAGAGCAACCCTTTCAAATTCGTCAATGATATGTTTGAGTTCAATGCTGTCGTCTTTCAGGAAATTTCTACGGGCAGGAATGTTAAAAAACAGGTTTTTTACGCTAAAACTACTTCCTACAGGATTTTGGCAATCTTCATCTGTTATAAGTTTGCCCCCCTCTATTACAATTTGTCTTCCTACTGTTTCAGATTGCAATCGTGTTTTTAGTTCAACCTGAGCAATAGCTGCTATACTGGCCAAAGCCTCTCCCCTGAATCCTTTTGTGGTCAATTTAAAAAGGTCATCGGCAATTTTTATCTTACTGGTAGCGTGTCGTTCAAAACACAACCTCGCATCAGCAGGATTCATGCCACTTCCGTTATCCACCACCTGGATGAGTGTACGCCCCGCATCTTTTACAATAAGTTTTATCTGACTGGCTCCGGCATCAATAGCGTTTTCGAGTAGTTCCTTAACAACACTGGCTGGCCTTTGTACAACTTCTCCTGCCGCAATTTGATTGGCTACATTCTCTGGCAATAACGAAATAACATTACTCATATCTTACTCTGCAAATGTACTCAAAAACCATCTTTTAATAGTTTATGCAGCTCTTGTGACGGTACACATCGCTTAAAAATTGAAACCTTTAACGTTTTTTATTCGTTTAATAGAGTTATTAACAATGGCTGTTAGTTTTTAACAGTTTTAATAGCTTGTTAATCAGTTGAATATGCTTTTGGGGTAAATGGATATAAATTCAACTGGTATTTTGTTGAAAAATAATGTATAATATTGAATGAATTTTCTAAAAAAATATGAATAAGTTTTTTATTATGGTTTCAATTTTCCTTGGACTTGTATTCACTTCTTTTGCTCAAACTCAGGATGAAGTAAGGAATTTTATTAATAAATCACCCATCTCCATCTGGAAAGCTCAGAAGGAGTTAAACTACCGGTCGGCTACACAGTACGCACCTGAACTGAAGGAAGCGTATAAAAGCCAGCTTTATGCCATTGAATTATTTCATTTGGGGAAAATGGAGGAAGCACTTGATTACAGCTACGCGGCCCGTGAAAAAGCTATGAATTTGCTTACGCGAATAGGTGTGAGAATACCGAAAGAAACGCTTATCGAAACGTTTGAAGCGAAGTTTTTTACGAGGAAGCAATCCTTTAAGCCCAATGCTCAGCTTGACGCCTCACAAATGAAACGACTGGCTGATTGTAATGTTTTAAACGCAACGGAAACTTCTGTTTTTAGCCTTCAAATTTTAAAATAATAGTATGAATTTATCTATACGCTCCCGTTTTTTTGTTTTGCTCTTTGTGATTGTATCCTATGCAGGGTATTCACAAAGTTGTTTAACTATTAGTGCCGGATCAAACACCACTGTTTGTTCAGGGGCTTGTGCAAATCTCAGCGCGGTACTGTCGCAATCGGTAAGGGCTACCACTGCTTATACTGTGTCTTCTATCGCGCATTCACCTTTACCATATACCGGCGGAACAAATGCATTTGCCTTTGCTACCGATGATATCTGGAGTCAGCCTATCAATATCGGTTTTAACTTTTGTTATTTCGGTAATACCTTCACTCAATGTCTGGTGGGGTCTAACGGGCAAATTACATTTAATACAGCATTGGCTGGTCAGCCCAATACGTTTACGATAACTACTGCTATTCCCAGTACGGTAAATGTTCCCGGAAATACGATATGTGGCCCTTTTAGGGATATCGATCCTTCGCAGGGTGGGGTAGTAAGAACCTATGTGACTGGAACGGCGCCATGCCGTCGTTTTGTAGCGTATTGGTCGGGTGTACCACATTGGGGGGGAGGATGCGCTGGCATTCCGACGACAACGTTTCAAATTGTTTTAAATGAAACAACTAACGATATACAGGTATTTATCAATAATCATACAGCGTGTAATGCTAACAGCGGTGGTGCTGGTATTGTGGGTATACAGAATAACAATGGTACAATTGCCACTGCCGCGCCAGCCCGTAACTTTCCGGGTGCATGGACGGCTATTAATGAAGGATGGTTATTTAGGCCAAATGGCGCTTCTGCAACAGCCATTACCTGGAGTGGACCTTCGGGAGTGGTGGGTACAGGCTTAACGGCAACGGTTTGTCCAACGTCCACAGGTACATATACTTCATCTATGGTGGTAACGCAATGTAACGGAGCAACTAATACGTTTACCAGTACTGTTCAGGTATCTGTTACGCCAGTTCCTACGATTACAGCCGGATCATCAACAACTACCGTTTGCTCCGGAAACGCCGTGTCGCTTAATGCATCTGGCGCTAATACTTATACCTGGAATCCGGGAAATATTACAGGTGGTACTGTTACGGTGAACCCAACAGTAACTACAACATATACAGTCATTGGTACCGGAGCCGGATCTTGTACAAACTCTGCCCAGGTCACGGTAACTGTTTTACCTGGTCCGGCATTAGTTATCGGTAATACTTCTCCTAGTTTATGCGCGGGTTCTTCTTCCACGTTATCTGCAAGTGGAGGTGTTACGTATACCTGGCAACCTGTTGGTTCAAATGCGTCATCCGTTATTGTAACGCCAGTAGCAACCACTGTTTATACTCTGTCTGGTACCGATCTTGCAGGATGTACATCCAGTGTAACCTCAACGGTAACAGTAGTTAGCCCTCCTGTTGTTGGTATTAATGTTAATCCTAACCCTTTATGTTCGGGATCAAGTGCCACGCTGACAGCATCGGGAGCCTCCTCTTACACATGGAGTACAGGTGGAACGGGAACAGCCATTGTAGTAAGTCCAACTGTTACTTCTGTTTTTACCGCAACAGGTAGTTCGGGTGGAGGCTGTACGGCTACTGCCAGTACTACGGTTACGGTATTACCTTTATTTCCTGTTGTTATAAATCCATCTTCCGCAACGGTGTGTCCTAATACACCTGTTAATTTGTTTGCGTCTGCCGCGGCTATTAATTATACATGGTTGCCGGTTAATCTTTTTACGCCTACTATTACTGTAACACCAACGGCTACTACCATCTACACAGTTATAGCATCGAACGGAACCTGTACCAATAGTGCCACATCCACTATTACCACGCTGAGTGCACCGGTACTGAATCCTGTGGCATCGCCAACCGCGGTATGTTCAGGTAATAGTTCAACCTTAACTGTGGGAGGAGCTTTAACTTATACATGGATTCCCGGTGGTTTTAACACGGCATCTGTAAGTGTTACACCAACAGTAACAACTACGTATAGTGTTTCCGGAACCAATGCGCTTGGATGCGTTAGTACCGAAACGGTAGATGTTGTTGTAAATACGAATCCCGTAATTTCTACCGCTGGAACATCAACTGCGATTTGTGTTGGCGGAACGGCTACGCTTAATGCGTCTGGGGCCAACAGTTATACCTGGAATCCGGGAAATATTCCTCTTTCTTCTGTTGTGGTGAGTCCCGGAACGACCACTACTTACACTGTAACCGGAGAGACAAATGGTTGTATTGGAACGGAGACGGTTACTGTAAATGTTAATCCGACCCCTACTGTAAATACGTCGGCATCATCTTCTGCCATTTGTCTTGGCGCAGCAACAACTTTGTCAGCCACCGGTGCTTTATCTTATACCTGGAATCCGGGCGCTTTTACCGGAAGTGCAGTAGCCGTAAATCCAACGGTTACAACGATCTATACTGTGACCGGTGAAAATGGCGCGAATTGTTCGTCCACAGCAACGCTGACCATTACTGTTAATCCATTACCAGTTATTTCGGCAACAGTGACACCAACAGCTTTATGTAGTTCCGGAAATGTAACACTTTCAGCTTCCGGTGCCTCAACTTATACCTGGAATCCCGGAAACTTAACCGGTAGTGCCGTTACAAGTAGTATTTCTGCTACTACTTCTTTTACTGTTAGTGGTACAGCGTCAAGTGGATGTACCAACACGGCAATTGTTACAGTAACCGTAGATACTCCACCTGTTATTAATGCAAGCCCCAGTCCTTCCGCTATTTGTTTAGGAGGTTCTTCAACGCTTACAGCTACCGGATCATCAGGTTTTACCTGGACCCCCGGAGGACTAACCGGAACAACAGTGGTAGTTACACCAACTATCTCCACAATTTATACAGTCGTGGCTGTAAATGGTGCCTGTACCAGTTCGGTAACAGTTCCTGTAACGGTAAACGCGCTTCCGGTTCTGGCAGCGTCTTCTTCACCAACTTCTATCTGTAGTGGTAACAGTGCTACGTTGTCAGCTACAGGCGCTACATCCTATACCTGGAATCCAGGATCACTTATTGGGGCAAGTGTTGCTGTAACCCCGGCTACTTCAACCATATACAGTGTAACAGGTACTAACGGATCAGGTTGTACGGCAAGTACTACAGTTGCCTTATTTGTTCAGTCCACGCCAACTGTTTTAGCATCAGCTTCACCTACTGCCATTTGTCCCGGGAATAGCACAACATTAACTGCTATTGGCGCTCCTTCCTTCACCTGGAATCCGGGGGGAATTACAGGAAGTAGTATTGTTGTATCGCCTACTGTATCTACTACCTATACTGTAACGGGAGCCAATGGCGTGTGTTCAACTACCAGCACCTTAAATGTTGTTGTAAATCCGCAGCCTGTAATTTTAGCCTCTGTTTCGCCTACGGCAATTTGTAATGGGGCAACGGCCACATTATCTGCCAATGGCGCTATAACTTATACCTGGATTCCCGGGGCATTGAATGGCGCATCTGTAACAGTTAGCCCAACTGTATCAACGCTTTATACTGTAACTGGTACCAGCGCGCTGGGCTGTTCAGGTAGTTCAACGGTTAATCTGGTTGTAAATTCTAATCCGGTTGTTTCTGCATCCGCATCACCTACTGCCATTTGTAGCGGTGCTACCACGACTTTAAGCGTTACTGGAGCAACGTCTTATACCTGGTTCCCTGGTGCATTGAATGGCGCAAGTGTAACGGCTACACCTTCAACGTCCACCGTTTTTTCAGTTGTAGCAACAAGTAGTTTGGGTTGTACAGGTAATGGCACTGTTGCGGTTTTTGTAACACCGACACCTTCCATTAATGCCACAGCCTCTCCAACACCTGTTTGTGCAGGGAATAGTGTTACCCTTACCGCTGTTGGCGCTACTTCCTTTACCTGGAACCCTGGCGGAATAAACTCTGCTGTGGCTGTTGTAACACCAAGTTCAACAATAAATTATACAGTTACAGGTGCCAATGGCGTTTGTACCCGTACCTTATCCGTACCCGTTTTTGTTGTTCCTAATCCAAATGTTTCCGCTTTAGCCTCGCCTTCTGTAATTTGCGAAGGAAGCACAACAACGTTAACGGCAACTGGCGCCTTAACCTATACCTGGCTTCCGGGCACACAGAATGGTTCGGTGATTACGACTTCTCTAAGCACATCTTCTGTATTTACCGTAAGCGGAACAAATGTGAACGGTTGTGTAGGAACTAACACGGTAGCTGTAACCGTTAACGCGTTGCCTGTATTAACAGTAACGGCAGCTCCTGCGAACAGTATCTGTGCCGGAAGTAATGTTACCTTAACGGCTAGTGGCGCGGCTTCTTATACCTGGCAACCTTTAGGACTGACAAATGCTACCGTAACCGATACACCATCTGGCACACAAACTTATACAGTAACCGGCGAATCGGCCGCAGGATGCGTGAAGACCGAAACGTTAACAATAACGGTTGTTCCTTTACCATCTTTAACTATTTCTCCTTCCTCTTCCACAGTATGCTCAGGAAGTCAGGTGACGCTTACGGCAACCGGTGCAACTGCTTATACATGGACTCCGGGCGCCAGCACCGGTTCTGTACTTGCCGATAATCCTACAGCAACAACCATCTATACACTAACGGGTGAAGACGGCGGTTGTGAATCTCTTCAAACGATTACAATTACGGTTGACCCTAATCCAACAGTTACGGCGGTGGCTTCATCTACAGATATTTGCAGTGGAAGCAGTGTTACTTTAACCGCAAGTGGTGCCGGAACATACACCTGGACTCCGGGAAGTATTTCAGGAACATCTGTGGTTGTTACGCCCACCGTTACAACATCATATAGCCTTCAGGGAACCAGTACAGTTGGTTGTGTCAGTAATGTGGATGTGGTTACAGTTTCGGTAACACCTTTGCCAAGTGTCACTATTGCAGCAACCGCCACGGCGGTATGTGCTGGTACATCAGTGAGTTTAACGGCCTCAGGCGCTACCAGCTATACCTGGTTGCCAGGTGGTAACACAGCAACATTGGAAGTCGTGACACCAACAGTGACCAGTTCTTACACATTGGTTGGCGAAAACGGATTATGTTCTAATCAGAGTGTGATAACTTTGTCTGTTCAACCATCCGCTTCGGTTACAATAGCCAGTTCTTCAGGAACAGCTGCAGTATGCGCGAATACAACAGTAACATTAACCGCAGGAGGAGCTGCTACTTATACCTGGAATCCGGGTGGAGTTACTGCCACAACGTTAGCGGTTACACCTTCTGTTACTACTACGTACACAGTAACTGGTGACAATGGAACAGGATGTACAGGTAGCGCATTTACAACGGTAACTGTAACACCAGCCCCATCTTTAACCATTACGGCTCCATCATTGACTATTTGTGCGGATGCTTCAACAACACTAAATGTAAGCGGAGCTACCAGTTATACCTGGATACCTTTTGGTATAACCGTATCTTCTTTGCCTGTATCGCCAACGGTTACTACAACCTATTCGGTTATTGGTTCTAATGGTACCTGTACTACTCTGGCAACAGAGACGGTTGTGGTTAACGCTTTACCGGCACTTACAGTGGCGGCTACACCGAGTCTTATCTGTAGTGGAAATTCTTCAACATTAACGGTGTCTGGTGCGCAAACGTATACCTGGCAGCCTTTAGGTATAAACGGATCCAGTGTGGTTGTAACACCAACGGCAACAACACTTTATACTGTTAGCGGAACGGATGCGAATGGTTGTGCCGGATCAGGAACCATTCAGGTTTCTACCGGAACAGCGCCGGTAGTAACTGCCTCTAATGATGGACCAATTAGTTGTTCATTAGCCGCAGTTAGTTTAAGTGCAATTACCAGCGCAACAAACATTAACTTTAGCTGGAGTGGTCCTGGGTCTTATACCTCATCGGTTCAGAGCCCAACGGGTATAGCCGTTCCCGGTGATTATACCGTTACGGTAACAGATATAACAAGTGGTTGCACCGGAACTGCGGTAACAACGGTTACAATAGATCCTTCTGTCCCTCAATTAACGGTTACAACCAGCGGAAGTTTAACCTGTAATACACTAACAGTATCACTTTCAGCAGTTACCAACGTTACAAACGCGGCATTCAGTTGGAATGGTCCAGGTTCGTTTACAGCATCAACTGCTAGTATCACCGTGAGTGCAGGGGGTGTTTATTCTTTAACGGTTACTAATCTGGATAATAGTTGCAGGGCATCAACAGTTATTACTATTGGTGGTTATACGGCAATTCCTGTTTCAGGAACGATTACACCAGCATCCTGTTCAGGTACGGTAGCTAACAATGATGCGAGCATCCAATTGAGTGGGTTTTCACCATCCGATCGTTACGATTTGGTTGCAGGAACCAGTTACACAGGAGCCGTTACATATACTTCGGCTACAACCATTCCACTTGGAGGTGTGATAACCAATACACTGGCTAACCCAAGTACAACTGTGGCTTATACGGTAAGAGTATTTGATAGCAATGGATGTACAGGCGATATAACATTTACATTAACGCCCACTTATTGTTTGCCGCCTAATCTGGAGTTTGGATTGGCTAAAGCGGTTAGTACACCATCGCTTCAGGCAAATGGTACCTATAATGTTACCTATTCTGTTGTAGCGCAAAATGCTACCAGTGGCGTACTGAATAACGTTGTATTACTGGAGCCATTAAGTACTACTTTTCCGGCACCATCAACCTTCAGCATTATAGCTCCGCCAGTATTGACTAACACCAATAGTGGCCTGGCGCTGAATCCGGCTTTTGACGGAAGTGTTCAGGTAGCCCTTACACTACCAACCAGTTCAATGAGTGCTATATCTAAAGATACCATAGTGTTTCAATTAAATATTGTACCTAATGGTGTATTTGGTCCATTTAATAATAGTGTTACAGGTTCTGTTCTGTCGGGTACGAATACGATCAGGGATACTTCGCAAACAGGTATGATACCAGACAGTGATTCTGATTTTGATTTCTCTGATAATAATCAGCCTACCGTTCTGTTATTGGATCCTTTCCGTTTCTTTGGGATAACCAAAGAGGGTAGTGTTGGTGAACGCTTAACGGACGGTACTTATGATGTCACTTATACTATCACCGTTCATAACAAAGGAAATGACACTCTGCGAAACGTTACGATTAAGGACAGTCTTTATCAGACAACAGTGAAAATACCGGCCAATTATTCAGTTAAAAATGGACCTTTAACTTCCGGATTCCTGATCTCTAATCCGGCATTTAACGGTCGTTCTGATATTAATTTAATTTTACCGGGAAGCAGTAAAATAGCACCATTCAGTACGGAACGTATTGTATTTACAATTAATATCGTTCCTGATACAGTTACCATTTACCGCAACAGCGCGTATGGCAGCGCTTTGGGTACCGGAAGTATAGCGGTATCCGATACCTCTAATACAGGTAATAATCCGGATACGAATAGTAATGGTATATGGAATGAGACAGTAGATAATCAACCAACTGTTTTAGTTATTAAGCCAAATGATTTATTTATTCCTCAGGCATTTACACCGGAAGGAGACGGTAAAAATGATTTCTTTGTTATCAAAGGATTAAAATCTAACATAGATAACAATCTTACCGTTTATAACCGTTGGGGTAATAAAGTGTACGAAAAACCAAACTATGACAATACATGGGATGGTACGCCAAATGTTAGCGGTACACTTGGCGGACAAAAGTTACCTCAGGGAACTTACTACTATATATTTGAAATAAAAGATGGCACGAAGCCGGTAACGGGATTTGTTGTAATACAGTATTAATTTAATTAAAGTTCGGAAACATGAAACTATACACTAAAAGATGGCATGTGTTGCTGGCAGTAGGATTGCTGTTTTGCCTTTCAGGTAAGGTAAATGCGCAGTATGATGCGATGTTTACGCAATACATGTTTAATGAGATGTTTATCAATCCTGCTTACGCCGGAAGTAAGGAGGCGATGAGTGTAACAGCGTTACACCGTCAGCAATGGCTTAATTTCCCGGGACGTCCTGTAACTACCAGCTTTTCGTTGCATGGCCCCTTAATGGAACAAAAAATGGGATTAGGGCTCAGTGTTCTGAATGAAAAGATTGGGGTATTAAATCGTAACCTGATTTATGCGGATTATGCTTACCGGATTAAAACATCAGCTAAAGGACGTTTGGCGTTTGGTGTCATGGCTGGTATTCACAATCAGGTAAACCGGTTTGCAGATTTAAAAACTACTGATATTGGGGATGTTCAGGTTTCTCAAAATTCGCCAAGTACCCTGGCGCCAAATTTTGGAACGGGGATTTATTTTAATACGGATAAGCTCTATGCCGGATTTTCAGTGCCACGTATGATAGACGATCGCACGACGTTTGACGCAAAAGGTAATGCTGTTCAGAATATTAATGTAGATCCTTCACGTTTTCATTACTATTTAACATTAGGTTATGTATTTAGTGCAGGCGAATCGGTAAAGATAAAACCACAGGCCATGGTAAAGGCGGTACAAAATGCACCGTTTCAATACGATGTTAATGTAAATGTACTGATCGTGGACAGAATATGGGCAGGCTTGGGATACCGCAGTAACAGCAGCGCTATTGGTTTATTGGGAGCACAGATTACACCTCAGTTGATGGCGTCGTACTCTTATGATTACGGATTAAACAGCATACAGAAGTATTCACAGGGATCGCATGAATTGGCTATTAGCTATCTTTTTGCATTTAAAGGTCGTAAAGTTATCAGTCCACGTTATTTTTAATTTGTATGAAACAAAGCAGAATTTTTACAATAATTGGTGTTGCATTAGCAGGTTTTCTTTGTGCACAATCTACGGCTTTGGTAAAAGCAAATAAGTATTATGGGGCGCAGGCTTATGCAGAAGCCATTCCTTTTTACGAGAAGGCGATCCGGAACGACAGTAATAATAAACTGATCTTATCTAATCTTGGAGATTGTTACCGTTACACGAATAATACAAAAGGGCAGTTGTTGTGTTACAACAGACTCATCAGAACAGGCAAAGCGGAATCTATTCACAAGTTGTATATGGGACAGGCTCTGATGGCAAATAATGAGTACGAACGCGCAAAGACGTTTATGGAGGATTACGCTGCTGATGCAAGAGGAAAAAGTCTGGCCAAAGGATTGACGGATCTTAAGCGGTTCTCTAAAAATGAAGATGCCTATAAAGTAAGTAAAGAAGGATTTAATTCGGAACAGAACGATTTTTCGGCTGTCTTTTACAGAGATAATAATATTGTTTTCGCGTCTAACCGGAAAAAGACAAAATGGATCAACCGTGAGCACGGGTGGACAAACAATCAATACCTTAATTTGTTTGTGACCCGTAAAAATCCTGTAGGTTCTTACATTCCACCCCAACTATTTATGAAAGATCTGCAATCGAAGTACAATGACGGGCCGGTGTGTTTCAGTAAAGATTTTAATACGGTTTATTTTACACGGAATGGTGCAAAGAGTGCAGTCAGAGCTAAGGACGGTACCTACAAACTGAGGATTCTGGAAGCTAAACTCAATGCAAATGGTTTCGAGAAGGTAACAGAGTTTCCTTTTAATAGCGCGGACTATAATTGTGCGCACCCAAGTGTGTCGGCTGACGGCAGCTTGCTTTATTTTTCGTCGGATATGCCAGGCGGAGTGGGAGGAATGGATATTTGGGTATGCAGAAAATCAGGAGATGGTAAATGGGGGAAACCAGAGAATCTGGGAGATAAAGTGAATACATCAGGTAATGAAATTTTCCCGCATATAACAGAAACAAATCTGTTGTATTTTTCTTCCAATGGACATGAAGGACTTGGAGGATTGGATATTTATGAAACGAAGATCAAAAATGATAAAGCTACTCGTGTGTATAACATGGGAACACCGGTAAATAGCAAGGACGATGATTTCTCTTATACATTAGGTGCAGATGGAAAGTTTGGTTACCTGAGTTCGAACCGCGAAAAGGGCGGTTTAAATGATGATGTGTATAGTGTAAGTATATTACGCGAAGTGAAGCGGGGTAAAGGCGTAAAACTGATAACCAAGGAAAAAGGTAAAGGGGATATTTTACCAAACACCAGTATAACAATAAATGGTGAGACATTTACCACTAATGAGAAGGGTGAATACGAAATGGTTATAGAAGAAGATACAAAATACCTATTGACGGCTAAGCGCGAAAAATATACGGATCTTAAGGATTCGGTTACCACTTTAAGTTCACCGGATGATGATTTTACAAAGGAATTACTTTTGGAAAAAATCCCTAATTTTTCGTTGCTCGCTTTTGTAACAGATGCCAAAACCAATAAAGCTCTGGAGGGCGTTAAAGTAACCATCAAAGATCTTTATGCCAATGCACCATTTGATAGTTATGTTACACCGGTAAATGGTGAATATAAGAAGCCTTTAATGGGTAAAAAAATAGGCGATAAACTGATTTATGAAATTAAACTTGAGAAGGAGGGGTATTTATCGAAAATGGTAAACTTTACGTATGATCTGAAGCAGGAAGGGGAAGTGTTAATGAATAACTCCATCTCTCTAACATTGGGTAAAGTGGAAGTAGGAATGGATCTGGCCAAGATGATTGATATTAAACCAATTTACTTCGATCTCGGTAAATTCAAGATTAGGAAAGACGCGGCTATGGAACTGGATAAAGTGGTAGCGGTAATGAAGCAATACCCTAATATGGTTGTAGAATTGGGATCACATACCGATTGCCGGAGCAGTGCTGCCTCTAACCTGAAGTTATCCGATAAACGAGCAAAAGCCAGTGCGGCCTATATTGTATCGAAAGGTGTTGAAAAGGCCCGTATTTATGGTAAGGGGTATGGTGAATCGAAATTGCTGAATGGATGCGCCTGCGAAGGCAAAGTGAAGCCGACCTGTTCTGAAGAGGAACATCAAAAGAACCGCCGGACAGAGTTTATTATTGTGAAGTTGAAATAATGATGTGAGTAAAAAACAATTAAGCGAAAAATAGCGGGAAGCCTGAAAGATTCCCGCTATTTTTTTTCCTGCAGCTCGTTATATTTTTTATCAAGGAAGACCTTTGCTTCTTCAAAATCATTGGCAACTATGCCATCCAGTATAGCATCTTTCAATGAATCTTTAAGAATGCCTACCATTTTGCTTGGAGGAAGATTATAAAACTGCATAATCATTTCGCCACTAATGGGTGGTTGCCAGTTACGGATTTTGTCTTTCTCTTCAATTTCAACCAATTTTTTTCTTACAATTTCGAAATTGGCGAGGTAGCGTTTTACCTTATTCGGATTTTTGGTTGTAATGTCTGCTTCACACAGGGCCATTAAATCGTCTATATCTTCTCCGGCTTCAAATAGTACACGTCGCACGGCACTATCTGTAACTTCTGTTTTGGCCAGTACAATAGGGCGTAAATGCAGGAGGACAAGTTTTTGCACATACCGCATTTTTTCGTTCAATGGTAATTTTAAACTATCGAATATTTTAGGTACCATGCGTGCGCCTTTGTCTTCGTGTCCATGAAAGGTAAATCCATGCCCTTCTTCGAATCGTTTAGTGGCAGGCTTGGCAATATCATGTAAAATGGCAGCCCACCGTAGCCATAGGTTGTCGCTTTTTTTTGCTACATTATCCAGCACTTCGAGGGTGTGGTAAAAATTATCTTTATGCGACAGCCCTTTTATGGTTTCAGTTCCCTGAAGTCGTGCCATATCCGGAAAGATAAGAGCCAACAGACCTGTATCGAACAGGAGTTTAAACCCGTAAGAGGGTTGTGGCGAAAGAATGATTTTATTTAGCTCGTCAGCAATCCGTTCGCGACTAACAATGCCGATGCGTTCTTTGTTTTTACTAATAGCTGCAAACGATCGTTCTTCTATAGTAAAGCCAAGCTGAGAAGCAAAACGGATAGCACGCATCATACGAAGCGGATCATCGCTATACGTAATGTCCGGATCGAGTGGTGTACGTATGATTTTATTTTCCAGATCCTGAATACCCTCAAACGGATCCAGTAATTTTCCAAAGTTCTCGCCACTGATACAAATAGCCAGCGCGTTAATGGTAAAATCACGGCGATTCTGATCATCCTGCAAGGTTCCGTCTTCTACTATGGGTTTGCGGGAATGGCGGTTATAACTTTCTTTACGGGCGCCAACAAATTCTACTTCCAGGTCATTAAATTTAACCTGAGCGGTTCCAAAGTTTTTAAAGGTAGTGAGGTGGGCGTTTTCTCCCAGTGTCTGGTACACTTTGGTAGCCAGATCAATACCCTTGCCTATGGTAACCACATCAATATCCTTACTGGGCCTTTGTAAAAAAATATCCCTCACAAACCCTCCTATTACGTAGGCATCGGTTTGCAATTCGGTAGCACAACGGCCAATGAGTTGAAAAATATCCTGTTTTAAAAAATCGTACATAACCCGTGTTAAGGAGTGGTTGAAGATACAGGAATAATTTTACCATTAAAGTACTGATGACCGGTTAAAATGAAATTGCCTATAAATGATGCCATTTCTGATGGTTGCAATGGTGCTTTGTATCCGGGAAACGCTTTTGTAAGCATTTCAGTTTGAACCGCACCTATAGCCAGACAATTTACAACTATATTTTTGGGTTTAAATTCTTCGGCCAGACACTCTGTTAAACCGGTAATAGCGGCTTTACTGCTGCTGTATGCGCTTAGCCCGGGAAATTTAGCGGTTCCCTGAAACCCACCCATACTACTAATGTTTACAATGTGGGACTTGTGTTTATTTCCCATAAACGGCAACAGCGCCTGAATAAGCAAAAAGGGCGAAAAAACGTTGGTTTGATAGACCTCGGTTAATTCTCTGGCATTTATTTTTTCAAATGGTTTGTTAACGATTTGTCCGGCATTGTTTACCAAAATAGCGAGTGGCTGTTTTTGTTTTTTTACAATATCCGCTATTTTTTTTCGCCCGCCGGTTTTGGTAATATCCGCCGAAACGGGAATAATGTTAGTAAAACCGTATTGTTTTTTCAATTTAAGAACCGAATCCGATTTTCGTGAAACAGCAATAATGGTATTATTTTCGTCACTGGCCAATTGTTTAAGCAGTTCAAATCCTATTCCCTTAGATGTGCCGGTTATCAGCAAAAGCATAATAAATTTTTTAGGGCAAAGGTAAATGATTAATTTTATGGTAATGAAGAAAGTTTTGTTTGTTTTAGTCATTTGGATGGTATGTATTACTACTATACCGGCACAGACAGACAGTGTTTATACAGGAAATCCGCAGCCAAAGCCCAGAACACAGGAAAAAAAGGAAAAGGTATTCAACTGGCGGGAACGTCTGGTATTTGGAGGCAATTTTGGATTGTCGTTCGGAACTGTAACCTATGTGGATTTGTCACCTTTAATAGGGATTAAGGTTACCGATAAATTTGTGCCGTCTATTGGAGGCATCTATACGTATTACAGATATGAGGCGCGGAATTTTTTGTATTCAGTAAATATGTACGGTGCCCGTGTGCAGGCGCAGTATTTTTTTTGGCCACAATTATTCGGACAGGTAGGCTATGATTTTATTAACAGAAACAACCCCAATTCACGCAACCCAAATAGCAGGGTAAATGTTGAAAATTATTGGATCGGGGGCGGATACCGTCAGATGTTGGGTTCCAATGCAGCCCTTCAATTAAGTGTTTTGTATAATCTTAATCAAACGGAACTATCACCTTATATGAATCCTAATATTTATGTTGGGATTATAGCCGGATTCTAGTCTTTCTTCACTTTACAGAAGTGAGAATTTATCCTTGCGTAATCCTTGGGTTTAATGGTAATTTTTAGAAGTGTTATTGGTATAAGGTCATAAAAAAGCCGCCTGAGAAGACAGCGGCTTTTTCAATAGTCAGAATAAAAACTAGTTTTATTCCACTATTAACTTTTTACTGGTGATTTTGCCCTGAGCGGTTATTTTTACAATGTAAATACCGGAAGATATATTCTGCAGGGAAATATTGATATCATTATCTCCGCTGTTACCATTGGTTTTAATGGTTTTTACTTCCTGACCAACGGTATTATAAACGGCAATCTCAATAGCCCCGGGTTGAGATAGATTAACCCTTGCTGTTACGTTTCCTTTGGCAGGATTTGGAAGTAATCCGTGAGATACCATACTGGTTGCACTTTGTTCATCAAGACCGGTAAAACAGGCAAAATTTGTAATCTCTCCCGAAATATAGTAATGATCATTTGCTCCCTGCGAAACCAGTGGCGCACTGTTGGTAACGGTAAGAGGTATTTGAAATATGGATGATGCTGGTCCGGTAGAAACAACTTTCATTTTCGGAGACACTGCATGGAAGTAGGCTTTACTTTTCACTTTATTATTGATAGGTATGTTAGCTAAATTAGAGGTGAAGTTTGTTTTAGTAACATCCACTGTAATAGTCCCATTAGCAACACAGGCCATACGTGCCTTTAGGTCAGGAAATTGTAAAAATTTGGAATTGGTGAGATTGGTATCTCCTTCGGCCCAGATGAAGGCAATACGGTCGCCGTTAATATTACGGGAAAGTTGCAGGCGGGTACTGGAAACCTGTTTATTTCCGCTGTTGGGATCAACGTCAGTAATAGGATTAACTGAAAAACTGGAAGACGCGGAATTACCACTTGGCGCTTCAGTGGGCAATGAGTCAATAGTAAATACTTTCCATGGACTGTTACCATCCCCCATAAAATCGTAGATATAGGGCCATCCGCCATTTACGTACTCATGTTTTGTTCTGCCTAAAGCAGGCGGGGTAAGGCTTAAGAAAAATGCAGAATCAGGATGAATGCTATTAGCGGAGGCAATAAGACAACCTATATGAAGATTATCATAAGCGTCAACGGTGATATCTATACCTTCTCCAACATCAAAAAACGGGACAGCAAGATTGGTATTTGATGGTAATGTAAAAAGCCTGTCCGTTACAATTTTCATAGATGAGCTATTAAAATCGATACCATTTAATAAAGACCACGAATTGCCGCTGTTTGTCGTTTTGTAAATGATAGGTTGTAAGCCCTGATTAGATCCGGTAGCACCCTGACTTACACCAATAAACATAGCGTATCCAATATTGCCAGCTTCATTCCATGCCATATATGGTGTAGAGGATAAGTTTTTTTCCCCACTGGCATCTGACGTAACAGGGGGTGAAAGTAGGACGGACGTCCATGAAAAATCAGCAGTACCAGGGTTAAAGGTGCCTTTAACCGCGTATCCGCCACTTAATCCACTGCTTGTGCTATTATTGATGTCGGTAAAATGAAGCCCCATACCATGAACTACGCCATCATTCGTGATATCGAACCCGGTTCGTATATAATCCATTTTTCCCATAGGAGGAGTGGCTGCAGCATTAGAGAAAAATTGTTGATCGTTCCCCGGTGCATTTTTGGGTGTAAGGCTAACTTGTTTACTGGCACACCATACACCGGTAAAGGCATTATTATTTACTGTGGGCCCCATACCCACCAAATAGGAATTGTTAAGGCCGGTATTTCCAGTTGGCTGGAAAATACCAGCTTGCGGAAAACGTCCGGCATTAGCGTTAGTCCATATACACGTACTGTCCCAGGTGACTCCCATGTCACTTGATATCATGGAAATAATGGATCCGGAATTACTAACCGGAGAGGCGACATAGGTGGGGCTTTTGCGATGGGTAAACGTGACCGCGTCCACATTATCATTCCAGGTTAAAAGCTTTGTACTGCTTTCAAGCATGCCAAAAGCATTCATGGAACTACTGATCTTAGTAACGGTAATAGCGGCTACCGATTTGGCTCCCGGATTATTATCCGCAGGTTGATCGCCTTCGTTTTGTTTTGCAACGGAGTTTGTTTGTAAAACAGTATTACCCGATTCATTTACCTGGAACCGATGCGCTAATTCTTTGGCTACATTTAAGCAACCAACGGGTTGTCTGTTTTTGTTGTTTTGCGCGTAGGTACCGATAGAAGCTATCAATACACTACTTAGTAGTAATTGTTTTTTCATGTGATTTAACTGTAAAAAGTGGTGTTAAACAAAGGGAGGTGGCACAAAATTAGCGAATGAATTTTATGCATGGAAAGTAACTTGATGTAAGGTGATGTTTTATTTACAATTGGTGGTGTTTTTGATATAAGTGGTATAATCCCAGATTGTGTATTAGAAATCCTACTACGAACAAAACGTCCTTCAAAATCTGAAGCTTCGCAACTTTTGCTCATTCACCATAGTGGTGACTATGACTCAATCGCAAAAGTTCAGATTTTATAGGCCTTTTTGCTCTCACTACAAATTTCTAATGCACAATCTGGGATAATAGACATCTTGTTTGTTGTGGATAATACGCATAAAAAAAGAGGCAGTTTTTTTGAACTGCCTCTTTAATGAAAAAATATTAAAACAAGATTATTCTACAACCAATTTTTTAGTAGTCACTTTTCCGTTAACGGTCACTTTCACCATATAAACACCAGAAGAAAGATCATTCAGGTTTACATTGATGGTGTTTTCGCCAACTTCACCATTCGCTTTAACAGATTTAGCAACCTGACCAATCAGGTTGTAAACAGCTACATCAATGGTGCCACTGTTGATTAATTTTACATTAACCGATACGTTCCCTTTTGCAGGGTTAGGCATCATAGCATAACCTGACTCGTTAAGTCCGGCTTTGGTTTCGTTGATATTAACAAGGCATGTGAAATTTGTAATCTCAGCAGAGATATAAAAGTTATCATTTGCGCCTAACTGATCTAATGGAGTACTATTGGTAACGGTTACCGGTACTTCAAATAAGTTGCCATTTAAACGCATTTTAGGGGAAACATAATGGAAGTATGCTTTCCCTTTAACACGGTTGTTAACTGCTGAAGCAGGAAGTGTAGAAGTAATATTGGTTTTATTAGGGTCAATGGTAACAGTTCCGTTTGCTACACAGGCCAAACGTGCTTTTAAATCAGGGAACTGATTAAATTTGGATGAGGTAAGATTGGTATCCGTTTCAGCCCAAATGAAAGCGATGCGATCGCCATTTACACTTCTTGATAATTGTAAGCGGTTACTTGAAACAACTTTGTCGCCGTTAGCATCTGCATTCCATGGGTTTACTGAAAAACTTGGTGATGAGGATCCTCCTCCCGGAGCTTCTGTAGGTAGCGAATCAATTGTGAAAACTTTCCAGGGTGCGCTACCGTCTCCAACAAAATCGTAAATGTAAGGCCATCCGCCATTAGAGTAAATATAACGTGTTTGCGCAGAACCATATATAGTAGAATATGAGGCAGAGTCAGGATGATTACTAAAACTTGTATTAATCAAGCAACCAATATGCAGATTATTATTACCATCTACGGTTAAATCAATTCCTTCTCCAATGTTAAAGAAAGGCACTTCAAGATTAGTATTAGTGGTTACACCTCCAATCCGGTCTTTAACAATCTGCATGGCAGGGCTGTTGAAATCAATACCGCTTAATAAGGCCCACGAAGCACCACTATTGCTTGTTTTGTAAACAAGTGGTTGCCATCCTACGTTGGAGCCTGTAGCACCAAGTCTGGAGCCTATAAACATGGCATATCCTACTGTTCCGGATTCATTCCATGCCATAAACGGGTTAAAGGCTAACGATTTGTCACCTCCTGATTCGGTTACAACTGGTGGAATAAGTGAATCGGAAGACCAAACAAAAGCACCAGCGTTAAAAGTACCTTTAATAACTTGGCCGCCACGTAAACCATCTGAAGTAGCGTTAATATCAGTAAAAATATTACCCAAACCATGAACAATACCATCATCTGTTACACTAAATCCTACACGCGCGAAATCGTGCTTACCTAAAGGGCCGTTTGCTCCAGTATTGTTGAAAAATTGCTGGTCAGCGCCTGGCGTGTTTTTAGGAGTCAGAGTTACCGGTTTACTGGCATACCAGTTACCGGTCCACCCGCTGCCACCTGTGGCAGGCCCCATACCTACAGCGTAAGTGTTATTGTAATTGGTGTTGCCTGGTGCGCTATACACGCCACCCTGAGGGTAACGAGCCAGATTGGTACTGTTTGTCCAGATACAGGTACTATCCCAGGTTGCGCCCATGTTATTCGACAGCATCATTACAATTGAACCGGAATTGCTGACCGGCGAAGATACATAAGTAGCGCTTTTACGGTGGATAAACGATACGGCGTTTACATTATCATTCCAATTAAGTGTTTTAGAATGGCTGATAAGCATACCGTAGATATTCATTGAACCTGAAAATTTGGTTACCGTTACAGTGGCCACTTTAGCGTTAGTAGTAACAGGAACACCTTCAGGTGTAGTGTTTGTATTGATTGGATTTGAAGGCTTAGGCATCTCCGTGTCCAATACTTTAAATCGTTGTTTAAGTTCTTCTGCAACATTAATGCACCCCGAAGGCTCAAATTTCCGCCCGTTTTGTGGATAAGCACTAATAGCTAACAGCAAAGAACTGCTAATTAATAGAGTTTTTTTCATATAAATTAAAATTTAAATTATCAATAAATATATAAATTATCAAAACTAAATGCAATTAGATGGTAAAAAATTTGCTCAAATGCGTTTTTTTATAGATGAATAAATGGATTTAAAATGAAAAAGCCGCTCTTTAACAAAGCGGCTTTAATGTAAAGTCTGTGTACCGTATTATTCTACGATTAATTTTTTAGTAGTTACTTTACCGTTAACGGCAACTTTAACCATATAAACGCCTGAAGAAAGCCCTTCAAGATTTACATTGATGGTGTTTTCACCAACTTCACCGTTAGTCTTAATAGTTTTAGCAACTTGACCAACCATGTTGTAGATAGCTACATCAATAGTGCCTGCATTGATCAACTTAACATTAACAGTAGCGTTTCCTTTAGCCGGATTTGGTATTAAACCATAGCTAACACCATTATTATCGGCTTTAGTTTCGTCAATATTTACCAGACAGGTAAAGTTGTTAATTTCGGCAGAAACATAAAAGTGATCGTTAGCAGTTAACTGAGATAAAGGCGAACTGTTGGTAACTGTAACCGGAACTTCGAACAAGTTACCATTTAAACGCATTTTCGGTGATACGTAGTGGAAATACGCTTTACCTTTTACGCGGTTATTGATTGCAGAGGCAGGTAAAGTAGAAGTGATATTTGTTTTGTTAGGGTCAATACTGATGGTACCGTTAGAAGCACAAATTAAACGTGCTTTCAGATCAGGGAACTGTAACCATTTGCTGCTGGTTAAGCTGGTATCGCCTTCTGCCCAAATTACAGCAATACGGTCACCGCTTACACTTCTTGATAATTGAATACGCGCATCAGAGGTTACTTTAGCGTTGCTATTAGAAGGATCTGCATCCCATGGATTTTCTGAATAACCTCCCTGTCCGCTTGTGCTGCTAGGACCTTCTGTTTGCATAGAATCAATAGCATAGGCTTTCCAAGCGGACGAACCATCTCCTACAAAATCATAAATAAAAGGCCATGAACCTTGAACAAATGGCCAACTGGTGTTTGCAGTACCAAAATTGTAAGTGTAGCCTAAAGAGTCAATGTGTTGACTGTAGCCACTTACAATTGTTGAAACAAGGTGCAGGTTATTATTTCCATCTACTACAGCATCATAACCTTCTCCTGTATTAAAGAACGGAACGATAATATTTGTATTACTTTTTGTTCCCAGTAATGGATCTAAGATAAACTGCATGGCTGGCGCGTTAAAATCAATGCCATTCAGTAAAGACCAAGAAGCTCCGCTATTTGTTGTTTTGTAAATAATCGGCTGGTAACCTGTATTTGATAATGTTTGGCTGGTACGGGCACCAGTAAATACAACATACCCAACAGTACCCTGTTCGTTCCATGCCATAATTGGCTGGCTCGAAAGGTATTTGTATGATCCGCCCGGATTAACTTGTGTAACAGGAATTAATGAGTCAGACGACCATGCAAAAGCGCCGGCATTAAATGTACCTTTTACAATTTGTGCTCCACGAAATTGCTGTGCGGCAAGGGTAGTACCATTGGCATCAAAGTAAATACCGCCTAAAGAGCGTACAATACCATCATCGGTCGAGGTAAATGAGTAACGTGAAAAATCAGTTTTTCCAACAGGGGTAAAAGGGCCTGCGTTTGAGAAAAACTGCTGATCCGATCCTGCTGTATTTTTAGGAGTAGCTGTAACGGATTTGCTGGCGTACCAGTTACCTAACCAACCGCTACCACCTGTAGCAGGACCAGAACCAACTACAACCGCGTTATTGTAGTTCGTATTACCTGGAGGACTGTATATGCCACCTTGCGGGTAACGGGCCAGATTAGTACTATTTGACCAGATACAGGTGCTATCCCATGTACTTCCCATATTGTTTGATAACATAGCTACAATAGCGCCGGAGTTACTCACAGGTGCTGCGCTATACGTTGAACTTTTACGGTGGATAAAGGAAATGGCATTCACGTTATCGTTCCATTGTAACGGTTTAGAAGTGCTAACCAGCATACCATAAATATTCATAGAACCAGAAATCCGGTTTACTGTTACAGCAGCACTGGATTTGGCATTACCCATTACAGGAGTTTCGGAGTTTGAAGAGGTTTCGCTTTTAGCCACTCTATTTGAACGCTCCTCGTTTTCTATTACATTAAACCGACTGGCCATTCTATCGGCCATATTGGTAATTCCTGTTACAATGGGTTTTCTTCCATTTTGCGGATAGGCACTGATTGTTGCTAATAGCGCGCTTCCAAGTAAAAAAGATCTTCTCATTTCTTAATTATTTTTAGATTATTAAAATAAAGGTGGGATGTATGTCTATAAAATTAAAAAACTCTTTTGTAAAAATAAACTCTTATTTAATTTCTGGTCGAATTTTGGTTATAACTGGTAGATATTTAACAATAACTGGTTAAATATTTTGATTTTGGGTGTATATCTGGCGCTTTTATAAGTTATTATGAGGTGAAAGGTATACAAAGACCTGTTCGTTTTTTGGGGGATTTGAAAAAGGGAGTTTATTGAAAATGTACATAAAATAACAAAAAAAGCCGCTTTTATTAAAAGCGGCTTTTTTTAGAGTATAGAACCGTATTATTCTACGATTAATTTTTTAGTAGTTACTTTACCGTTAACGGCAACTTTAACCATGTAAACACCTGAAGAAAGACCTTCAAGGTTTAAGTTAACAGTATTTTCACCAACTTCACCGTTAGTTTTAATGGTTTTGGCAACCTGACCAACCATGTTGTAAATAGCTACATCAATAGCGCCTGCATTTATCAATTTAACATTAACAGTGGCATTACCTTTTGCTGGATTTGGTAATATGGCATAATTAACACCATTGTTTTCTGTTTTAGTTTCATCAATATTTACCAGACAGGTAAAGTTATTGATTTCTGCAGAAATATAGAAGTGATCATTAGAAGTAGCATTAGATAAAGGAGAACTGTTAGATACAGTAACTGGTAATTCGAATAAGTTACCATTTAAACGCATTTTTGGAGAAACATAATGGAAATATGCTTTTCCTTTTACACGGTTATTTATGGCAGAGGCTGGCAAAGTAGAAGTGATATTTGTTTTGTTAGGGTCAACACTGATCGTGCCGTTAGACGCACAAATTAGACGTGCTTTCAGATCAGGAAATTGTAACCATTTGCTGCTGGTTAAGCTGGTATCGCCTTCTGCCCAAATTACAGCAATACGGTCACCGGTTACACTTCTTGATAATTGGATACGTGAATCAGAAGTAACTTTACTACCGTTAGCATCAATATCCCAAGGATTTTCGTTAAATCCAGGTTGTCCGCTGGTGCCGCTAGGACCTTCTGTTTGCATAGAATCAATGGTGAATGCTTTCCAAGGACCTGAACCATCTCCTACGAAATCGTAAATATAAGGCCATGCGCCAACGCCATAAGGCCATGATGTGTTAGCAGAACCAAATTGAAAAGTATAACCTAAAGAATCAGGATGCTGACGCGCAGTACCTACAACAGTAGCAACAATGTGTAAATTGTTGTTACCGTCAACAATCGCATCATATCCTTCGCTAACGTTAAAGAAAGGAATTTCCAAATTAGTATTGGTGTTAACACCTTGTAATGAATTTTTTACAAATTGCATAGAAGGACTGTTGAAGTCTATGCCGTTCAGTAAAGACCATGATGCACCACTGTTTGTAGTTTTGTAAACAATTGGCTGCCATCCCTGATTAGAAAGGGTTTGACCCGTACGGGCACCGATAAACATAACATAACCTACTGTACCTTGCTCATTCCATGCCATTACTGGCTGGCTCCAGCCCTGAACATTACCGCCTGACTGAACAACCATAGGAGGAATTAAAGAGTCAGAAGTCCATACAAATGCACCGGCGTTAAAAGAACCTTTAACCACCTGAGCGCCTCTGAATAACTGAGCTGCGGCTGTAGAACCATTGGCATCGAAATAGATAGAACCTAAAGAACGAACTAAACCGTCATCCGTTGTAGAGAAGGAATAGCGTGAAAAATCATGTTTCCCAACCGGAGTAAAAGGTCCTGCATTTGAGAAAAACTGTTGATCAGATCCTGCTGTATTTTTAGGCGTAGCAGTAACCGATTTGCTGGCGTAGAAGTTACCTAACCAGCCGCTACCACCTGTAACCGGACCAGTAGCAACTACAACTGCATTGTTATAATTAGTGTTACCAGGAGCGCTGTAAACGCCTCCTTGTGGGTAACGGCCTAAGTTAGTACTGTTAGACCATACACAGGTACTGTCCCAGGTAGTACCCATATTAGTTGATAACATAGCCACAATAGCACCTGAGTTGCTTACAGGAGCTGCGCTATAAGTTGCACTTTTACGGTGAATAAAAGAAACTGCATTTACATTGTCATTCCATTGTAGAGGTTTAGACTGGCTAACCAACATACCAAAAATGTTCATTGAACCGGAAAGACGAGTTACTGTTACCGCAGCGCTTGATTTTGCGTTGCTTGTTACAGCGGCTTCAGAGTTAGAAGCTGTTTCGTTTTTTACAGTTGTAACATTCGAAGGTGTTTCTTCGTCTATTACATTAAAACGGGTGGCTAAACGTTCTGCCATGTTTGTAATACCCGTTGGCTTAGGCTTTCTGCCATTTTGTGGATACGCACTGATAGCTGCTAAAAGCGCACTCCCTAATAGTAAATGTTTATTCATGTGTTTAGTATAGTATAATAACAAAAGTAAAAGTAATTAATAAAAGTTAATTTGACAAGTTAGATGAATTAAATGTTAGGTCTTATGTGATGGATGGGAAGAATCGTGTTTTAATTGACAATACAATGACAATTATTGAAGGTGCCGCCTAATCCTTGCCGTCAGAAAAGAAGATAAGGTACAAGTTTTTCATAGAGTACATCATTATCTAGAATATGTTTAAAATTTACCGGGGTTATTACCGTCTTTTTCCTCCAGTCAAAAATACGTTTACACAACTCATAGCCAATGTAAGGATGCTTACAGAGTGGTTTAAATTCACAAGTATTGATGGAGAGTTTATTAATTTTACTATCATCAACTTTAACAAGGGGTTTAACAATACAAAACATACTGTCGGTAAATCCATAAACTTCTTTTAGTTGTTCTGTATTGCTATAACCACCTAATAAACTTCTGTATTTCAGTATTCTTCTGGCAAATGAGGGTCCAATAGCCGGCAAAGCAACTAATACTGAACTGTCCGCAGAATTTAGTTCTATCTGCTCTTTTTGAATGCGATGTGCTTTAAAAGTAGTATTCACTTTCTTTGTCAGATAATTCAGTTGTTTTCTTTTTTCAATGATGATATAGGGCTCTAGTTTTTTATAAATGGCATCATTAAATCCGAAAACCTTTTTTATATCCGTTTTTCTATAAAATACAGCTCCGCTTTTTCTGTAATTAAGAAATGTTTTTGCTACCCGTTCTGATACGCCAAGTTGAACAAGCTGTTCAAAAGTTACCTGATTTGGATCAAAAACGAACAGTTGTTTGCCACGTGTATCTGTGTTGTTTGATGCAGGATACGGTAATCGCGAAAAGTCAATATAGCTTGCGGCATAAGATGTGTCGCGGGAAGTGTTGTAATATTTAAGGATGATTCTTACTATACAGATAGCTAGAATAAGGATAACAAGAATCAATATCCCGGAACGCTGCCGTCTATTTGAACTATAGAGAAAGTGTACAAATGAATGTAATGGTTGTTTAAGCATAAAATCTGGCTTTGAAATAGCAAATTAGAAAAAACAAAGGTGAAATATGCGCTTATTCGACGAACACAGATAAAACGAAGATTTTTAGTTGAAGTTGGTAAACTAAAGACGCGAGTATTTGCAGTATGTCCCTGTGGTTGGCAGGTGGTTACGTTTTACGTGGGCAAGTAGATGTAAAAATCTACTTAATGGATTTCAGGAATGAGTGCATAAAAAAGGTACGGAAAAATCTTCCGTACCTTTTAGTGTAATAAAAATGAGTATTAATCAGCCTGTAAAAACGGGTAACGATAATCGGTAGGAGGTACCCAGGTCTCCTTAATTGTTCTTGGGCTCACCCAACGCAGTAAGTTAACTTTAGCACCCGCTTTATCATTTGTGCCACTACCTCTGGCGCCACCAAATGGCTGTTGACCAACAACAGCACCGGTCGGTTTATCGTTGATGTAAAAATTGCCGGCAGCGTTTACTAATTTCTTAGTGGCTAGCTCAATGGCGTACCGGTCGTTAGAAATAATAGATCCTGTTAAAGCGTAAATACTGGTTTTGTCCACGATGTCCAGTGTTTCTTCAAACTTATTTTCATCATAAACATACAGGCTGAGTACAGGACCAAATAATTCCTCGCACATGGTAGTATAATGCGGATTGTTTACGCGTAGAACAGTAGGTTCTATAAAATACCCCGTGCTTTTATCGCAGGTGCCGCCATATACTAATTCCACGTCTTTATCAACTTTTGCCGCGTTGATGTATTTTGAAAGTTTATCAAAACTTTTCTCGTCAATGACGGCGTTGATAAAATTCGTGAAGTCTTCTGTTGGTCCCATTTTCATGGTTTTAAGATCGGTAATCATGTACGCTTTTACCTCTTCCCACAAGTTAGAAGGAATGTAAGCTCTGGAGGCAGCGGAGCATTTTTGCCCCTGGTATTCAAACGCTCCTCTTACTAAAGCAACAGCAACTTCTTTGGCGTTGGCGCTTTTGTGAACCATGACGAAATCTTTACCTCCGGTTTCACCAACAATTTTAGGATACGATTTATATTTGTGAATATTATTTCCGATAGATTGCCAGATGTTCTGGAAAACTTCGGTACTACCGGTAAAGTGAATCCCAGCAAAATCAGTATGGTTAAAAATAACTTCCGCTGCATCAGGACCACTTGGGTAAATAAGATTAATGACACCATCGGGAACCCCGGCTTTTTTAAATATTTCCATTAACACATTGGCGCTGTAAACTTGAGTGTTACTGGGTTTCCAAACTACCACATTTCCCATCATGGCACAACTGGTTGGTAAATTCCCAGCAATGGCCGTGAAATTAAATGGTGTTAAAGCATAAATAAAGCCTTCCAGTGGTCTCCATTCCAAACGGTTCCACATACCAGGCGCACTTTGTGGCTGCTCGGCATATATCTCTGTCATGAAGTGCACATTAAAGCGCAAAAAGTCAATGATCTCGCAGGCACTATCAATCTCGGCCTGAAACGCGTTTTTGCTTTGGCCCAGCATGGTAGCCGCGTTTAGCCTGGCGCGGTAAGGTCCGGCAATAAGATCCGCGGCTTTCAGAAAAATGCTTGCCCGGTGCTCCCAACTCAAATTAGCCCATTTTTCTTTTGCAGCCAGAGCCGCGTCAATAGCTTGCTGAATATGTGTTTTATCGCTTTTGTGGAAATGCCCTAACGTATGCTGATGATCGTGTGGCGGATGAATACGCGCTACTACATTGCTTCGTATTTCCTGCCCGCCAATATACATCGGAATATCTAACTCCTGAGCACGTAAATGAGCCAGCATGGCCTGTAATTCTTTTCTTTCAGCGCTTCCGGGCGCATACGATTTTACCGGCTCGTTTACCGGCACCGGCACTTTATAAATTCCTTTTGGCATATCCAGTTAAATTTTAAATTTCAGAATAACAAAGATAAGGCTATTTAAGTAATAGCGTTCTACGAGCTTGTTTAAATTTTATCTGATTGCTCTACCGGGCATCTTTTGGGTTTCATGCCACCATCCACTTGGTTCCGCCAGAGGGGGCCGTTTATAGATGTTGCAAGCATTTTAGTCCTATTATACCTGCAACATCCGACCCTATACCAATTCATGACGCACATGTTAAACGGACTAAGGATTTTTAGGATTTATTGTATCGAACGTATTCTATCCCCCAATGGCCGAATCAAAAGTATTTGTATCTTTCGACTGTAAATATGAAGAAACAATTTCTGATAGCGCTATTCGTAGTAAACCTGGTAGCCGGATTGGCTCAAAAAACAGTAAAGGTACAAGCTTTAAAATTAAAGTATGCCTTGCCTGAGGGATGGGTAGCCGAGGTGTTTGCGGTTGAAGAACCCTGGGAAAAAGCGCAATCGGTATATTGTAATTGTGCCGGTATATTGTTTACTAAACAGCATTCCAATGGGGCGTTAAAAGTAATGGTTTACCCCAGTACGGTTTCCGGGTTAGATTCTACCAAGCGAAACAGGGTTGGCGATTTGCACTTCGAAAAAGTAGAGAAGTATTTCAAAACAACGAATAAAGTCTTTTCTTTCGAAAAGCGGGTGTCTGTTTTTACAGATGTAAAAAAAGGTAAAAAGGCGTGTGATGCTATTCGTTATATGGCAAGGCCAGAAAAAATAACCTATATTATTTACACCTGGCAGGAAAATAATCTGGCAATGGATCCTAAAACCGAGCGTGAATTGTTCGAGATGGTAAATGCCCTTGAGCCTATGAATTAAGAAGATTTCCTTAGTCAATGATACAGAAAACTAATTTCTATTTAGGTCTTTTACTTTCGCTTGCATTAGCAGCGTGCGGACCAGAAACCACTGATAAACCGGCTACGTCTGATGAGAAGCCTAAAGAGACAGTTACCAAACCGCGTGTGGTTCCCCCCGATTTTAATGCCGACAGCGCTTATGCGTTTGTGAAAGCCCAGGCGGATATGGGCCCCAGAGTACCCGGTAGCGCCGCTCACAAAAAGGCGGTCGCTTATTATAAGGCGCAGCTGGAAAAATATGGGGCAAAGGTTTATATCCAGAATGGCCCGGCTACCTCATTTGATGGAAAAGCCTGGACGCTATCAAATGTAATCGGAGAAATAAACCCGTCGGCAACGGAGCGTATTTTGCTTTCGGCTCACTTCGACAGTCGTCCGTTTTGCGAAAAGGAAACGGATGCTTTATTGAAGGAAAAGCCTTGTCCCGGGGTAAATGATGGTGCCAGTGGGGTAGGTGTGCTGTTAGAAGTTGCGCGTATTTTGCAAACGAAAAGCCCAAACATAGGAGTAGATATTATCTTATTTGATCTGGAAGATTATGGAAAGCCTTTTGGATCGCCTGAGGATGAAACAACCTGGTGTTTAGGGTCTCAGTACTGGTCACGAACGCCTCACAAGCAGGGATATAGGGCCAAATATGGTATTTTGTTAGATATGGTAGGCGCTAAAGACGCTCAGTTTCCCAAAGAGGGATTTTCAGCGTTTTTTGCAGGGGATGTGTTAAATATGGTTTGGAAGTCTGCTAAAACGGCCGGGTATAGTAATTATTTTATGGATGCTACTTACGGAGAAATTACCGATGATCACTACTACATCAATAAGATTGCCCAGATTCCCTGTATAGATATTTTACATTATGACATGAATCGTGGCGCGTTTTTTCCACACCATCATAAAAATTCCGACGATTTAAGTACTATAGACAAGAACACGCTTAAAGCAGTGGGACAAACGCTTTTGGAAGTAATTTATAATCAGTAAAAATTCTTACAGCTAAACACTAAAGGCCGGACTAGTTAAATAATCCGGCTTTTTTGTTTTAAAACGGTGGAAATAAAAAAATAGCTGTTAAGGTGTAAGATTTACAGATAAAGTGTATCTAAAGTGAAAACGTATAGATATATGAAAATAGAGAAATTTCTAACATTGCTTTTAGTTTGTGGATTTACCGGTTTTGGATTGCGGGCGCAGCAGGCCATTGCCATACAGAAAACAGGATCAGGAAACCCCTTGGTGTTTTTACCTCATATTGGTTGTTCATCGGAGATGTGGGCCCCGATAGTAGCGCATTACAGTAAATACTACACCTGTTATCAGGTTGATTTTGCGGGATTTTACAAAATGCCGGCGATAGACTCGGCATATACTCCCAAATATGTGGAAGCATTGGTTGCATTTATTGAAAAAGAGAAATTAAAGCAGGTAGTGGTGATAGGGCAAAACTATGGTGCTTACGTAGGAGTTAAACTGGCAGAGCGTCTTCCGGGAAATATTAAATGTGTGGTAGCCTCCGATTTTTATCCGAAATTAAGCATGGTTTTAGATACAGCCATGAGTGCCGGAAAATGGAAAGCCATTAAAAAATCCATTATTGCAACTACTGTGGATAGTGATAGGGAAACGTTCCGGAAAAGCCAGAAATATCTGGCGCAGAGTATGAACTTTATGGATACATTGCACATCAGTAGGTTTGTTAACTGGCAATGCCATTCCGATCGCAAAACTCTGGCGGGTACCTTATGCGAACAGATGGAAGATGATCTTATCCCGGCTTTAAAGAGCGCAAACATACCAATACTATCAGTGTCAACATGGTATTTTGCAAAAACGTATAAAAAAATGCCGGTTTCCGAATCTGAACCGGTTATCAGAAAAATGTTCGGGAAAGCGCGGTCAGTGACTTACGCCGTTACAGAAGAAGCCAAAGATTTTATAGCTTCTGACCAGCCCTTGTGGTTTATAAAAACAGTGAATGCCTTTCTGGAAAAATGAAAACGCAGGAACTGACATTTACAGATTTGTACGAAACGTATAAAGATCAGATTTTCAGGTTATGTTGTCTTTATACGCACGATGAAACGCTGGCTCTTGATTTAACACAGGATTGTTTTATTAAGGTGTGGCAAAATCTGGGAACATTCCGGCACGAATCGGCCATTGGCACATGGATTTACCGTATTGCGGTAAATAATTGTTTGTTGTATCGGCGGAAAGCAAAAATTACGACTGTTCAGTTAGGGCACGAGGCTGATCGCATTACAGAAGAGGAGGAGCATAGCAGGGAAGAGCGTGTTACTGTTTTACACAGAGCCATTCAGCAACTTAATGATGTGGATCGTGCGATAATATCTATGGTTCTGGAAAATATGTCTTACCGCGATATAGGTACGGTGATGGGAATGACCGAAAACAATATTGGTGTAAAAGTACAGCGTATTAAAGTACAACTTAAAAAACGAATAGAATATGGAATTTGATCTGGAAATGTATCGGGCCGAATGGCAGAACCGTACGTTAAATACCGTAAGTGTAAAAGTTAATAAGCACCTGCCGGATGATGCAGGCCGGTTAATCAGACGAATGAAGCAAGCACAGGTGAAACAGTTTGTTTTATACCTGATAACCCTCTTTGCTATTATGCTGGTAGATAGAAGTATTACAGGTGTAATTTCTACCTCAAAAGCAGGATATTACATCTTGTTGGGCTGTGCTTTGTATTACGTTTTTCTTAAATTATTTCTGTTAGCGCGTTTGCAAACAATACGTTTGTCGGATAGCGTTACAGAAACTGTCCGTAAGGTGAAAGCATCGCGGCGTTTCAGGCAGTATGTTTTGATGTATGCGGAGTGGCTCTATTCCTCTGTGTTGAGTGTTGGCGTTTACTTGTATCTGCAGCCTGTTTTTGAAAAAATGGTTTATACTGATCCAGACCGGGAGTACGTAGTTTATCTGGTTATGCTGTCCTATCTGGCATGGGCCTCTTTTTATACGTTTTATATTAAACGCAGGGAGATAAAACGGGAACTGCAACATCTGGATAGCATAATGGCGCAATTGAACAGTTGAAGGTTTAACCCGGATTATGTAATAGAACATCTACTACGAGGCGAAATCCCTTCAAAACAGTAAACTTCGTCCGTTTGGCTCCTTTACTATAGAGGTGCTTGCCCACTGCCCCGCTCAATAACGCACTGCGTTATTGCCGTGCCTCACTCGCCAAATGGCCTGTTTTATTGGGCTTTCACCTCTTGCTACGATGCCTATTGCATAATCCGGGTTTAAAACCAACATCACTTTCCAAAAGCTATTATATGGAGTTACACGGGAACCATTGAAAATAAAAGAGCGGAAGACTGTTATGTTCTTCCGCTCTTTGAGTATAAAGAAAGAGGATAAAGCTTAATGCTCTATAATTAGTTTTTTATTAAGGATAGCCCCGTTAACACTGGCTTGCACTAAATAAACACCTGAACTTAAACGATCGAGTTGATTCAGTTGCAGTGTTTGTTCTCCCATCAGGCTACCATAGTGTTGTTCATTTAAAATACGTCCGCTCAAATCCATAATCTTCACTTTTACATCTGTGGCGGTGCTTAACGTTAATTTGAGGGTGGCGCTATTATTTGCCGGGTTAGGTAATAAGGCAAAACCATAATCTTTGGTTAATTCATTAACACCTATGCTGCCTGTAAAATTGATTTCATCCAGATACATGTTATTGGCAAAGCCATTAGGCGATTCCTGAAAATAAAAACGGAATTTTACGTTAGAGTTACCAAAGAACACAAATGCCGGGTGATTGGTTAACGTAAAGAGTTTCCACTGAGCGGTAGATGTTGGTGTAAACGGACTTGTCATTACACCACCTGATCCGGTTGATAAGGCGCTGGAAGTAGGTGTATAAATATCTTTCCAGGTTCCGCCACAATCACTGCTCCCCTGTACCTTAAATACGTCGGCATTAGCGGCAGCTGCACTGTAACGGGCGTATGCGTACTTAAAGGTGTAAATAGCTCCCTGGTTATTCAGGAAATCATAGGAACCGGTTTCCAAAATATCTACCTGGTTGGGGGCACTGATAGTACCATCTAATTTATAGCTGAACGTGCCGTCAGAGGCTGGTCCTGAAACCCGTTGCCAGGTTGTTCCACCCCCCATATTAAGAACAGTCCAGTTAGGAGGTAAGGTAGCGTTTTCGAAACTTTCACTATAGGTAGTGGTAAAGTTAGGAACACCATTTAATACCGTAACATTTTTTACAACCGTGTTACTTCCTTGAGAATTGCTGACTGTAAGCGAAACGCTATAAGTTCCGGGATTCGGGAAGGTAATGTTTGTGATGCTGTTATTAGGAGTAGCAATAGTGTTTACTGCTGAACTGGCCCATGAATAGCTGGAAATGGTACCATTATATGAGAAATCGCGCATCGTAATGGTTTGGCCGGAGCAGATAGTAAAGGATCCGGGAGGATTTGGAATAAAATCGGCAATTGGAGCGCAGTTAGCGGTTCCAAGCGCCCCCGTAAGTGCTAGATTGGCTGGCGTGGATAAGTTATTACGCCCGGCAATAGCGCTGTTAAGGGCAGCGTGCATATAGGTTTTTTGTCCGTCTGTAAACATGGTAGAACAGTATGAATAATCCATGTAGTTCTGAACGTTTTCCGCAATCCCAGCGTTACATACCGAAGAACTGGCTAAAGCGCAGGAAGTGTAACCTTTCGTAATTGGGGTATCGGTAATGCCATCGTCGCCGCAGGCTACTCCCGGATTATTGGTATTTCCCCAGGTATGAGATAAATTGAACCAGTGACCGGCTTCGTGAGTAAGTGTATTGGCATTATTGGCGTTCGATGTACCAATAGCGCCTACGTAGTTGTAAAGCATAACAATACAATCGGCAGCCGTGGTTGGAGCTGTTCCTGGTTTAAACGTGTATCCGGCAGCATTGTTAGTAATTGATTTTACAACATATACGTTCATGTAACGTTGAGGATTCCAGGTATAAACATAATGCGACATATTCCGTGTCCAGTCGGTATTTACATCGTAATGACGGACGATACCATTGGTACAGTTTCCATTCGGATCAAGGGTGGCTAACTTAAAAACAATCTGGGCATCGGCGGCAATACCGGTGAATGAGGCTACGGTATTAACGATGTCGGCATTCAGTTTAGCGTAATCTTCGTTTAACACCTGCATTTGATTTAAAATTTGCGCGTCGCTGATGTTCTCAGCACCACCAATGTGTAATATGTGAAACACAACCGGGATAGTATAAACCGGTGCCGCGCTAGCCGCCGATTTACCTTGTTGCTGATTTTGTTTAAGAATAAAATTAGCGTAGTCCTGATTAAACTGGCGTTTTGTTTGTTCGTAACGGGCTCTGGCCTCAGGATTGGCTCTGAAGTGTTCTTCTATTGCTTCATCTGTGTAACAAGGTTTAACAGCACCCTGTTGAGCTGTAGTTACCGAAACTTTCAGTAAAAAGGGGAGTATGAGTAGTACAATTTTCTTCATAGATTTCTATTTTATATAAAGTTATGACCTAATATTATTAAAACAAAGAACCGAACTGTTTTTAACAATTCGGTTCTTTTATAACTATTTTATTTAAATCGTTAAAAACGAAAAATTAGTTTATTTATGCGTTTTTTCGCAACTTACAGTTAGTTTTTTACGTCCTCTTTTACGGCGGGCAGCCAATACACGACGACCATTTGGCGTACTCATACGTAATCTGAACCCGTGTTTATTTGTTCTCTTGCGGCGCGATGGCTGAAATGTACGTTTCATGATATACTATTTTATAATGTTAATTTTAAAATTGGATTGCAAAGATACAGTATTTTTATTAATCCACAAATTTTATTTAAAAACTCTTTAAAAAAGCCAAAAACCTTGTGTTTAATTACATTATTATGACACGAGCCGCTCTATAAAAGCCTAATTTTGAGCCCTTAACACATTTAAGATTATGGCAAAAAGAGGCGGAGGAAGAGGTCCTACGGGGACAGATACACAAGATTTACCAAAGGTGAAACTGACGTGGGCTAACCTTAAAAAATCAGGACGCTTGTTTCAGTATCTG
Organism: Sediminibacterium sp.; assembly: GCA_030054095.1. Taxonomy (GTDB): domain Bacteria; phylum Bacteroidota; class Bacteroidia; order B-17B0; family Aurantibacillaceae; genus Aurantibacillus. The sequence continues at coordinate 88,209 of JASGCO010000003.1, read as the reverse complement.
AGCAGAAATAAATGGCAGTTTATATTTGGTTTTTTGTGTTTGATAGGAACAGCAGTGGTAGGATTGTTGTTTCCATTAAAGGCCGGATCTTTACTGGGGTTTGTGGGCGCCGATGATACACGGCCTGTTGAAGACCAAAAGGCGTTATTGGCACAGGTTGGGTTAGGGCTTATTGTGTTGCTGGCGGTTCAGTCGTTTTTTTCGTTCGGAAGGGTGTATTTTTTCTCGATGGTAACGGAAAGTTTGCTTAAAAACCTTCGCGATGATGTGTTTAAGCGCATTATTCAAATGCCGATGAGTTTCTTCTCTAAAAATCAGTCGGCAGAGCTCAGCAGCCGTATGGCTACAGATATTAATGTGATTTCGGACGCGTTTACTTTTAATATAGCGGAGTTGATTCGCCAAACGGTGGTTGGGATTGGGGGATTGGTATTAATGATTGTGCTTATTCCACCCGATATCTGGATCTGGTTTTTGGCGGTAATTCCGGTTATTACGGTAGTAACCATTGTGTTTGCCAAGCGGATTCGTTTTTACAGTAAGCAGTTTCAGGATAAGCTGGCCGAATTAAGTGTTCTGGTGGGAGAGACCATTACCGGCATTGTAAATGTGAAAGTGTTTACGAATGAAAAGCAAACATTTGATAAGTACCAGAATAAGACAGAGGAAATACGGCATTTTGGTAAAAAATACGGCATTTTCAGGGGCACTTTTTTTGCTTTTGTGATCGCGTTTATTTTTGGGGCAGTGTTTTTTATCCTCTATTTAATGATTAAGCTGAAAATAGAGAAAAAGCTGGAAGCGGAAGATTTTGGCCGGTTTTTAATGCTTTCACTTTTTGTGGCGGCGTCGCTGGGGGCTTTGCCTGATCAGATTGGGGCTATTCAAAAAGCGCTGGGAGCTACCGATCGGGTGTTTGAACTGATTGACGGGGAAACCGAAACCATTTCGATGCAGGAACAGAACCGGTATAAAGGGGCAATGCAGGGAGGGGAAATCGAATTTACGGATGTACATTTTAATTACCCCTCGCGGCCTGATTTTAAAGTGCTGAATGGTATTTCGTTTAAAGCGGCCCACGGGCAAACCATTGCACTGGTAGGGTCGAGCGGATCAGGAAAATCCACCATTGCCTCGCTTATTTTACGGTTTTATCAGCCACAAAGTGGTACCATTACCCTGAACGGGAAAACCAGCGATGAATGTGCGTTAACCGACTGGCGTGAACAAATGGCGCTGGTGCCTCAGGATGTAATTTTGTTTGCGGGTACCATTAAGGATAATATTGCTTATGGCAAGCCGGGAGCCAGCGACACTGAGATTGCGGAGGCGGCGCGTAAAGCCAATGCCCTGCAGTTTATAGAGTCGTTTCCCGATCAGTTTAATACACTGGTGGGTGAAAGGGGTATTCAGTTATCGGGCGGACAACGTCAGCGTATTGCTATTGCCCGCGCTATTCTTAAAAATCCGGCGGTGTTAATTCTGGATGAAGCAACGAGTAGTCTGGACAGCGAAAGCGAACAACTGGTACAGGAGGCATTGGATACCTTGATGCAGGGACGTACGAGTTTAGTAATCGCGCACCGTTTATCCACTATCCGTAACGCGGATCGCATTCTTGTTTTAGATAAAGGGCAGGTTGTGGAAAGTGGCACGCATCAGCAACTGATTGCGGATCCATCGGGCTTTTATTATAAGCTGAGCAAAATGCAGTTTGATCTGGCAACGGCCTGATTCTTGTCAGTTCCGGGGCTGCGGGAAAGGTAGTATCTCATTTTTAGTTAAACCGTAAACAGACAGTAGATTTTGTAATGAGCGCCAAAAGTTGCAATGGGTTTGAGGAGCGCAAACTTGAGGACTGTAAGAATATCTAACGATATTTTGAAGACCGGAAAGTTGAGCATTCTCAAACGCCGCCGCAAATTTTGGTGCGTAATAGAAATCCTACTGTCTGTTTTACGGTTAAGCCTGATTACGTACGATATCCCCTGTTCGCATAGGGATTGAAGCGGCAGCCCTGCGCAGCGCTTTGCGTGATTTTGCGCGGGCGAGGCGGCTGAGGTACGAAGACCCCGGAGCCGCAGCAAAAGCAGCAAAGGGCCAGCAGGCTATAGCGGAAAGCCCGGCCACGTGGGGTGGTAAACCTTTTCCAAAGTTTTGAAACTTTGGAAAAGGTGTGGGTGGAAACGTGGATGCGCCTGAATGTTTGAATGAAGCCTGGCGCTATTTTGAAAAGAAAATGAACTGAGCTTGTTTTTTGAGGAACGCGAATAGTAATACCTCTTTTGAACAGACCCCTTTTATTGAATAAATAATCTTATTTTTGCACGTTATTCATTCCCTTATGCGAGTAATTGAATTCAGAGAAGCTTTACGCGAAGCTATGAGCGAAGAAATGCGTAAAGACCCTACCATTTTTTTAATGGGTGAAGAAGTAGCCGAATATAACGGCGCTTATAAAGTGAGCAAAGGCATGCTGGCCGAGTTTGGGCCAAAGCGTGTGATTGATACGCCTATTGCCGAACTGGGTTTTGCCGGTATTGGTGTTGGAGCGGCATCCAATGGCTTACGTCCTATTATAGAGTTTATGACGTTTAATTTTAGTCTGGTGGCTATTGATCAGGTGATTAACAGTGCCGCTAAAATGTACAGTATGAGTGGCGGCCAATACAATGTGCCGATCGTATTCCGTGGTCCTACAGCAAGCGCGGGGATGTTGAGTTCGCAGCACTCTCAGGCATTTGAAAACTGGTACGCGAACTGTCCGGGTTTAAAAGTGGTGGTGCCCAGCAACGGGTACGATGCCAAAGGCTTGTTGAAGTCTGCCATCCGTGATAATGATCCGGTGGTGTTTATGGAAAGTGAGCAGATGTATGGCGATAAAATGGAAGTGCCCGAAGAGGAGTATTACATTCCATTAGGCGTAGCGGACATTAAACGTGCCGGAACGGATGTGACCATTGTGAGTTTTGGGAAAATTATGAAAGTAGCCATGGCGGCGGCTCAGGAATTAGAGAAGGAAGGTATTAGTGTGGAGGTAGTGGATTTAAGAACCGTTCGTCCTATTGATTACTATACAGTTATTAATTCGGTTAAGAAAACCAACCGTTTGGTAGTGGTGGAAGAGGCCTGGCCTTTAGCCAGTATCAGCCGCGAAATTGCATATAAAGTACAAAAAGACGCGTTTGATTATTTAGACGCGCCTGTAAAAGCGGTAACCACAGCCGATACACCGCTTCCTTACGCGCCAACCTTAATTGATGCCAGTTTGCCAAATGCGGCACGGGTGATTAAGGCGGTAAAAGAAGTGATGTACCGTTAACCGTGTTTTAAAATTTCTTTACAGGAAATGATTTCGTTTGATAATACAGAGATTGCGTTTCAGTCGAAAAGCAAGGCGGATTTAAACCGTTCGTATTGGTTGTTTAAGTTGATCAGTAATCCTGGATTGGTGAAAATGGGCGCGCAAATGGCTCCGCTGGCACTGAATCTGGGATTTAAAGGCTTATTTAAACGCACCATTTTTAAGCAATTTGTGGGAGGCGAAGACATTGCGGATTGCGAACGTACCATACAGGAGTTAGGCAAATTCAGAATTGGAACCATACTGGATTATAGTGTAGAGGGTAAAGAAAGTGAGGCGGATTTTAACCATTGTGTGGAAGAAACCCTGCAAACCATAGCCAAAGCTAAAGGAAACCCTCATATTCCGTTTTGTGTGTTTAAAGTAACGGGTTTGGCGCGGTTTGATTTACTGGTAAATGTAAGCGCGGGTAAGGGACTAAGTGCACAGGAACAAAATGAATGGGATACGGTAAAAGACCGTGTGGCAAAAATCTGTAAAGCAGCGCATGAGGCCAAACAACCTGTTTTTATTGACGCGGAAGAGAGCTGGATTCAGCCTGCTATTGATGAGTTGGCCAATACCAACATGGAACGTTTTAACCGGGAATCGGTTATTGTTTATAATACGTATCAATTGTATCGCCACGACAGGGTGGCGTATTTACAGCAAACGCTGGAAACGGCAACAGCCAAAGGATTTAAAGTAGGTGCGAAACTGGTAAGAGGCGCCTATATGGAGAAAGAGCGCTTACGCGCGGTAGAGATGAATTATGCTTCGCCTATAAACGCCACTAAAGCAGACAGCGACCGTGATTATGACGCGGCGTTGAATGTGTGCATGGCGCACATTGATCGCATGGCTATTTGCGCGGGAACGCATAACGAAAAAAGTAGTTTGCTGTTAACGCAGTTAATGGAACAAAAGGGGTTGGCGCATAACGATACGCGTGTTTATTTTTCGCAATTACTGGGGATGAGTGATCATATTTCGTACAACCTGGCAAAGGCCGGGTATAATGTGGTGAAATATGTGCCTTATGGCCCTATTAAAGAAGTAATGCCTTACCTGATTCGCCGGGCTCAGGAAAACACCAGTGTAAAAGGCCAAACCGGACGGGAATTAAGTTTGATCATCAAAGAAAAAACAAGACGCAAAAAAGGATAATAACGTTTGTAGTCGGTTTTACAACACGCTCCTGTTATTAACAATGCCTGTTTAATAACGGCTTGTTTCATCAACATTTCATTGTGTAATTTAAATTGTGCGGGGTTGTTTTACCCATTCGACCAATCGGTATTTTTAGCAGTACTAATACTGTGTCGTGATGAATGCTGAAAATCTTAAAAATGATTTACAACAAGTGCTAAATAGTGATTTAGCTCTGCGTAAAGAATTCAATGAGTTAAAACGCTCGTTGAGTGATTACCGTAACCAACTGATTATGCGAGATGAGGACTGCAAACGTTTGCAGGTAACCATTGATGTATTAAACACTAAGTTGGTGGTAATGGAACGCGATAATACCACTTACAAAGGCGAGTTGCAGTCATTTAAAGAATTACGCGGAAGTATTAAAGAGCAATTACAGGCAAAACAAGACGAGATTGATGCGCGCCTTCTGGAAATAGAACAGTTGAAAACAGAATTGTCGGGGATTGCATCGGGATATGAAACTAAAATTGATCAATTAAGGGAAGAGTCGGCCCAAACGTTATCGCAACTCAAAGCTGAATACGACACACAGCTTGGAGAACTGCGTTCAGGAACGCACTACAAGGAAATGGGCATTCGCGAGGAGTACGAAAACAGATTACTGAGTATTAGTCAATCGGCTGCAGAGAAGGAACAGACATTGCAAAATCAACATCAGGAAGCGATACAAAACTTAACGCAACGCTACGAAACAGAGATAGCTGAATTGAAGACCAGATTCGAAACATACCAAACGGAAACATCTGCTTCATATACAACAGAGTTAGCAGCTATTAAAAATCAGCATGAGCAGACGGTACTTCAGATGGAAGAACAGTTTAATCAGAAAACAGAGACGCTGGAATACAATCACCGGAATGCTTTAACGGCGCTTAAACTGGAGTTGGAAGAGCAGCGCAACGGCTCTGTAAGCGCGCTGCGCGATGAATTGAATGCTCTGATGGAACAAGCGCGTTTAAAGGAGCAGGAACTTAAAGGGTATTACGAAGGTAAGCTCGAAGAGCAGAATGCTTTGCATAAAGCAGCTACAGAAACACTGGTTAACCGTTATTCAGAGGAAATAGAGAGTCTGAAGAGTACTGCTGTTATGGAAAAGCAGACACTCGAAGCGGATTATGAACAGAAGATATTGAACCTGAAAACAGAATCAGATGCGCATATACAGGCTTTACGTTCAGGACTTGAACAACAGTTAAGCGACGCGCAAAACGGATCATCGAAACAACTGGATGAAATTGTGGCGGGTTATGAAGAAAAACTATCGAACACCTTAATTCACTCCAATTCACAAAACACCAGATTAACAGAGGAATTAAGCAAAGTGCAACTGGAGAATGATCATTTTAAGGAAAAGATCCGCGAAATGGTTATACATATTGATAATCAGAATGAACAATTTGCGGCATTGTCTCAGGAATTGGCTTCTATGCAAATAGAAATGGAGGGAAAGTTGCATGAAATGAGTGCCATTCAAAATGAGTTTGACGCGTTTCGTTTAGCTGCTAATGAAACGGAAGGAGAAACACTACGGAATCTGCGTGGAGAAATTGAAACGCTTAATAAGGAATTAACCGCAATTACAGCTAATCTTGAACATGCAACGCATCAATTGGCTGAAGCAGAAAATAAATATGATAGTCGTTCTCAGGAAGTGAATGATTTACTGATAAAGGTTACAGAGTTGGAAACAAATCTGGAAACAGTGCATAGTGAATTACGCACTAAGGAAGCGCTGTTAAACGACATCAATAATCAGTATAGTGCTGAGTTAAGTGCAAAGGAAGAGCAATGGAACGTATTTAAAGAGGAGCAAGAGGTTAGTAACAGTCAGTTACTGAAAGAAAAGGAAATCGAATTCCAGAAATTATTAGCCGAAAACACTAACCTGATTAATGAGATAGATGTTGCTCAGGATAAAATTGATGTGCAGGAAAATGAAATTCTATTGTTAAAGTCAGAACTGGAGGAATTGCGGGCAAAAGGTGAAGGGCGTGTAAATGATCTGAGGGAAACCCTGAACCTGAAGAATTTTGAAATTACAACCTTGCAGGCTAATAATGCGGCATTTCAGGCAGAATCGGAAGCGCTGAAACAGGAGGTCAGTAATTTGAATATTCAGTTAACAATGGCTTTACAGGGTAACGATCAGTTAACGGCTCTTCAGCATAATTACGATGTCTTGTTAAAGGAAAAGCAAACGTTATTGTCTCAGATTAACGACCTTCATGGCAGTATCAGTAATTTGAATGAAACAATTTTCGGGCTTAACGATAAAATCAATACTTATGAACAAGAGATTAGTGCATTAAATAATCGCTTGTCAGAGGTTAGTAATTCTGAGAACCAGACGGTTAATTCTAAATCAGAAGCGGAGCAGGACGCGTTTATAGATCGTTTGTTCAAACAAATAGATGTGTTGAACGATGAGCGTTTAACCTTGCTGAATGAAAAGGAAGCAATGGCGACTCAATTGTTAAAAATGAATGATGTGGTGAGTGGTTTGTCGCAAGAGGTTGATAGTCAGAATATTAATGTTTTAGATTTGAACAATCACCGGAAAAATGTTATCTTAGCGTCGTCTTCGGAAAGTGGTAATGATGAACGCCGCCAGATGAAGACGCAAATAAACGAATTGTTGCGTGAAATTGATAAGTGTATCGCGTTATTAAGTGCTTAATTTAACGCGCTTTCTTAATGGCTGAAGTCAGTATAAAGGTAGAGATATCAGGAGGCATTTACCCGCTTAAGGTAGATGCAAATGATGAGGAAAGCATTAAGGAAGCAGTTAATTTAATTAATTCAAAGATCGCGGAGTTTGAAAAAAACTACGTGATAAAAGATAAAAAGGATGTTTTAGCTATGGTAATGATACAATTGGTATCTTACCTGTACAAAAAGCTAAATGCCAGTGAAAAAGAATTAAGCGATTTAAAACAATTATTAAATGATGTGGAACGTATGCTTAAACAGCATCAGTCTGACATCAGTAATATAGAGAACTAAAGCAGGGAAAGTCCCTGTTGATGTACACGCACAATGCTTTTAAGTAAACCTTAAAACTATTGTGCGTTTTTTATTTTATAAACAGATATATAAACTATGGGAACGAGTGCCATTATATTTATTGTGGTGGCCCTGATAGCAGGGGTAGTGGTTGGTTTTTTAATAGCCAACAGCCGTTTGAATGCCGGGGCGCAAAAAGAAAAAGAGAACCTTATTAAGGAGGCAGAAGTAAAATCGGAAGCTATTAAACAGGAAAAAATATTGCAGGCTAAGGAGAAATTCCTTCAATTAAAAGCGGAGCACGATAAAGCAGTATCTGAACGGAATAGTACACTGGTTTCGGCAGAGAATAAGATAAAGCAAAAAGATAACGAACTCTCTAAAAAAATAGAAGAGAATAACCGCCGCGAAAAGGAACTGGAAAATGCCAAGAACCAGGCTAATCAGCAGATTGAACTTTACAAGCAACGTAACGAAGAAATCGAAAAGAGTCACCGTAAACAGGTGGAAATGCTAGAAAAGGTGAGTGGTTTAAAGGCCGATGAAGCGAAGACGCAGTTGGTGGAGAGTATTAAAGGGGAAGCTAAAACACAGGCTATGGCGTATATCAAAGATATTATGGAGGAAGCCAAAATATCTGCCAATAAAGAAGCTAAAAAAATAGTTATTCAAACCATTCAAAGAGTGGCAACGGAAACAGCAATCGAGAACTCTGTATCTGTTTTCCATATTGATGGCGATGAAATGAAAGGACGTATCATTGGCCGTGAAGGACGTAATATCCGTGCTTTGGAAGCAGCCACAGGTGTAGAGATTATTGTAGATGATACACCGGATGCCATTACCCTGAGTTGTTTTGATTCGATTCGCCGCGAAATTTGCCGTTTGGCCCTGCATCAATTGGTAACAGATGGCCGTATCCATCCGGCCCGTATTGAAGAGGTGGTGGAAAAAACCAAGAAAATGATCGAAGAAGAGATCATTGAAACCGGAAAACGTACATGTATTGATTTGGGTATTCATGGGTTACATCCTGAACTGATCCGTATGGTAGGGCGTATGAAATACCGTTCTTCGTATGGACAAAATCTGCTCCAGCACTCTCGCGAAGTAGCCAATCTTTGTGCTATTATGGCCAGTGAAATGGGACTCAATCCTAAAATAGCCAAACGCGCCGGCTTATTACACGATATTGGAAAAGTACCTGATGAGGAACCAGAATTACCACACGCTATTTTGGGGATGAAACTGGCCGAAAAATTCAAGGAAAAACCGGAGGTTTGTAATGCTATTGGCGCCCACCACGATGAAATTGAAATGACCACCTTGTATGCACCTATCATTCAGGTTTGTGATGCTATCAGTGGGGCCCGTCCTGGTGCCCGCCGCGAAATTGCAGAGCAATACATGAAGCGTCTGAAAGACTTGGAAGCATTGGCGCAAAGTTACGATGGGGTAGAAAAAACCTATGCCATTCAGGCTGGGCGTGAGCTACGGGTTATCGTATCAAGCGATAAGGTAAACGACGGACGTGCGGAACAACTGGCATTCGAGATTTCGCAAAAAATACAGACCGAAATGACGTATCCCGGTCAGGTAAAAGTAACCGTAATCCGCGAAACACGGGCTACAAGTTATGCCAAGTAAGCCATATCTGATAGATATCAGTAAGTATGAATAAATTTGAAAGATAAACTGACTTTATTTATCTTTAATAATTACTCAGTAACAAAAGCATGATTAAAGACTGGACAAAAGAAGAGATTCTGGATGTGTATAACACACCTTTGCTGGAATTAATAGCAAAAGCTGCAGAAGTTCATAAGACCCATCATAAAACCGGAGAAGTGCAGGTAAGTTCACTGCTCTCCATTAAAACAGGCGGTTGCCCGGAGGATTGCGCGTATTGCCCGCAGGCAGCACGTTACAATACAGAAGTGAAAGTGCATAAGTTGATGGATGTGGCGGAAGTGAGTGCTTGTGCGGATAACGCCAAAGCCGGAGGAGCCAGTCGTATGTGTTTGGGGGCTGCCTGGCGCGAAGTACGTGATAACCGCGACTTTGAAAAGGTGTTGGATATGGTGAAAACCATCAACAGTAAAGGACTTGAGGTATGCGCTACTTTGGGTATGGTGACTGAGGATCAGGCTAAGCGTTTGGCCGAAGCAGGTTTGTACGCCTATAATCATAATCTGGATACTTCTGAAGAAAATTACAATAATATTATTACCACCCGTAACTATGATGATCGCTTAAACACATTGAAAAATGTGCGCAAAGCAGGCTTGACCGTTTGCAGTGGCGGAATTATAGGTATGGGCGAAAGCGTAAACGATCGTGTGGGTATGCTTTATACTTTGAGTTTATTGCGCCCACAGCCTGAAAGTGTACCTATTAACGCTTTAGTAGCAGTAGAAGGCACGCCCATGGAAGAGCAGCCACCGGTTCCCATCTGGGATATGGTACGAATGATAGCAACCGCTCGGATCGTTCTTCCCAAAACGGCCGTACGTTTAAGTGCCGGTCGTTTAAGCATGAGTATGGAAGGTCAGGCACTTTGTTTTTTGGCCGGAGCCAATTCTATTTTTGCCGGTGATAAATTATTAACCACTCCCAATCCAGAATACAATCAGGATATGGAAATGTTTAACATATTGGGCTTAACGCCCAAAAAAGCCTTTGCCGATAAGTTAAAGGAAGAGTTGGTGTAATGCCTGCCAATGGCCGATGAAAAACATCCTCCGCATTTAGTAAAAGCCCTGCGGGAACGCGCGGAAAAGGGATCTTTAAGGAAACTGACGCGTGATTTTCCACCAGTAGATTTTTGTAGTAACGATTATCTTGGTTTTTCGACTCAGGGATCTATTTCAGATTATGTAGCTAAAGGAAAGTCATCCTCGTTCCGCTCTGGTTCCGGAGGATCCCGCTTAATAAGCGGTAATACAGTTTTTACAGAAGAAACAGAAGCGTATATCGCTACATTTCATCATGCCGAAGCAGCTTTGTTGTATAACTCAGGTTACGATGCCAATGTGGGACTATTATCCTGTGTGCCACAAAAAGGCGATCTTATTTTGTACGATGAACTCATTCACGCGTCATTATACGATGGCATTCGTTTGTCTCACGCTACATCATATAAATTCAAGCATAATTCTATCACCGATTTGGCCGCTTTGCTCAATCGTCATCAATCGGGCTTCCGGAGTATTTATGTGGTGGTGGAAAGTATTTATTCCATGGATGGAGACGAAGCGCCCCTGAAAGCAATAACCACGCTTTTAAATGAACAGGAAAATAGTTTTCTGATCGTAGATGAAGCGCATGCTATTGGTGTATTTGGTAAAGAGGGGCGTGGACTTTGTGAGCAGTTGGCTATTGAGCCAATGTGTTTTGCCCGCATTTATACCTACGGAAAAGCAATGGGCGTACATGGCGCTGCGATTGCAGGAAGCCGTTTATTGAAAGATTACCTCATTAACTTTTCGCGTTCGTTTATTTATACAACAGCTTTGCCATTGCATAGTGTGGAAAATATTATGGCAGCCTATCAGTTGTTACTAGTTCAGAGTGAAACGCAGCGCCAGCAGTTGCTGAGTAATATAGCGTATTTTAAACAGGCAACAATTGATATACCCGGGTTTATTACCAGTAATAGTTCTATTCAATGTCTGGTATTGGGCAGCAATGGAGCAGTAGATGACATGGAACAGAAACTGGCCAAAAATGGTATTTATGCAAAGGCCATAAAGAGCCCGACAGTTAAAGAAGGTAGTGAACGCATACGGTTTTGCCTTCACGCGTTTAATACTCAATCTGAATTGGATCTTTTAATAAAATGGATACATGGCTAAACGTTATTTTATTACCGGCATTGGTACCAATGTAGGAAAAACAGTTGTGTCGGCTGTATTAACCGAGGCACTTAAAGCTGATTACTGGAAACCCGTTCAGAGCGGAAGCACAGAGGGAACCGACCGGCAAATGGTATCTGCTTTAATCAGCAATTCAGAAACAACGTGTTTTAACGAAGCGTATTGTTTCGAAGCGCCTCTTTCGCCTAACATAGCAGCACAGTTAGAGAATGCCGAAATAGAAATGGGAAAAATCGTTGTGCCTGAAACAACGAATACGCTTATTATTGAAGGAGCCGGTGGTATATTGGTTCCGCTGAATGAAACAACCGATGTGATTGATCTGGCGTTAAAAACTGATGCGGAGGTAATTTTAGTTTGCAGTAATTATTTAGGTTGCATTAACCATTCCTTATTGAGTATAGCTTATTTAGAAGCAAAGAAAATACCATTTAAAGGGATTATACTGAATGGACGTTTTGATGCTCCTGTAAAACGAGCGATTCTGGCAAAGTGCCCTGTTCCCATATTGGCAGAGATAGAAGAACTGGCAGAGATCAGTAAATTGAGTGTATGGACAGCATCTCAACATATTAATACAGTTTTGTTTGAATAAACATAAATCGTAAAGTACAATCTTCATAATATGACACTTCAGGAAAAAGATAAAGCGTTTGTATGGCATCCGTTTACCCATCAGGCAGCAGCAGTCCCACCGGTTAATATTGTAAAAGGCGAAGGGTTGTACTTTACTGATGATGCAGGGAAGCGATATATGGACGCCATCAGTAGTTGGTGGGTTAACCTGCACGGGCATTGCCATCCTTATATTTCCGAAAAAGTAGCCGAACAGTTGCAGGTGTTAGAACACAGTATGTTTAGTGATTATACGCATCAGCCAGCTGTTACCTTAGCGGAACGTTTACTAAATCACCTGCCGCCAAACCAATCCAAAGTGTTTTATAGCGATAACGGCAGTACAGCAGTCGAGGTTGCTTTAAAGATGGCTATTCAGTATGCCGATAATCTTGGACAGAAAAAGTGCACGTTTATCGCTTTTGAAAACGCGTATCATGGCGATACCTTCGGAGGCATGAGCGTGGGGGCCAGAAATGTATTTAATCAGGCATTCAATCAGTTTCTATTTGATGTTAAGCATATCCCTTTACCAACTGCTGAAAATCTGGAAAGCGTTAGTAAAATATTAAAGTCGTTAATTGCAACCGGGACGGTAGCTGCTTTTATTTATGAACCACTGGTTCAGGGCGCAGCTGGAATGGCCATGTATGAGGTCGAGCACCTCGATGCTTTACTGTCTATTTGTAAAGCGGAACATGTTATTTGTATTGCGGATGAAGTAATGACAGGATTCGGACGCACCGGTCGTTTTTTTGCAAGTGATTATACGACCATTAAACCGGATATTATGTGTCTCAGTAAAGGATTAACCGGTGGTTATATGCCTTTGGGTGTTACCTCCTGCGCACAGTTTATTTACGATGCCTATCTGAGTAACGATAAAACAAAAACATTTTTCCACGGACATAGTTATACGGCTAATCCAACTGCCTGTTCGGCAGCATTGGCAAGTCTTGATCTGATGGAACAAGCGGCTACCTGGCAGGCTATTAAGCGAATCGGGGACAGGCACCTCAACGCTAAAAGAATGTTGAAACAGCACCCGTTATTTGAAAATGTAAGAGTAACCGGAACTATTCTTGCTTTGGATCTAAAGACCGATGAGGTAAAGCACTATCTGAATGCCGCTTCGGAAGGTGTAGCACAATGGTTTCAGCGGGAGGGAATTTTATTACGGCCGTTGGGAAATGCACTTTATCTTATTCCTCCTTATTGTATTACCGATGGGGAATTGGATTATATCTATAAATGCCTGCTCAATTACAAAACTGGATCCTTGCCAGTTACCTGAGACATTGTTTTGTATAAACACTGTTTGCTGTATGTGGAGAGTTACTGCTACTTACGGTTAAACACTTTTTTATAGGAGACTAGTGGTGTGCTATTTGTTAGTGGGAAGCAATTCCAACCGCTTACAACATTTTTAGCCCGTGAGCATAAGGTTTTTAATGTATTTAATCGGGATAGTGTTATTTTTATGCAGGTATGAAAATGCGTGTTTATAGCATAATTTTCTTTTTCTTTCTTTTCATTTGGGCTTATAATTTTAAAGCGCAGGAAGTCTATTTTAAAAATGTTAGTGATGAACTAAACCTTCCTTCAGAGGAATGCTATAACGTGGTTCAGGATAAATGGGGTTATATATGGATAGCGACAGAACGGGGCGTTTTAAAAATTTCCGGAACAAATGTAACGACTTATAACTCGCGTAACAGCGTTTTTGATGGAGGTGTTTATGGTATTATGAAAGCCAGAGATTCATCGCTTTTGTTTTTAACATCTAAGCGTACCATTTTAAGAGGTAAAAACGATACTTTGGAAATAGTCGCGAAGTTAGATGACATCATAGAAAAGAATAAGTTACAGAGTATTAGATCTAACATGTCTGAAATTTTGTATGCGATGAAGGAGACGCTTGATGGTAAACTATTTGTTACTGGCAGTTCGTCATCGTATCTGTTAGAACCACAATCTAATAACATTCATAGATTAACAAAGGAGAGCAAGGATACCGATAGACCTTTATATAATGTGTACATAACAGATAAGGGAGCCTATTTTATCAAACCTTATAAATTTACTGAGCGTGAATTAACTAAGAGTAACTGGAAAGTTAAGGTGGAGGTGACAAAGGGCAGGAATAAAAAGAAAATAGAGGTTGATTTAGATAATACACGGTTAGCTTCAGGTATTCGACGTATAGCCTACATAAAAGATCATACTTTTTTTGCAGTTGACAATCAATTGCTAATCATTGACCCCGATTTGAATTATAAAATTGCCACTTTTCCAACAACAATTATTAGTTTGCATGGCGATCGTAGTAATGGTTTATGGGTGGGATTGGCAACAAAGGGAGGAAGATATTTTAAAAGTGGTACGGCGATAGATCATTCAAAACCAACCAAAATGGTATTACCGGGTCTTTCTGTATCTGGTTTTTGTGAAGATAAGGAAGGAAACATGTGGTGTACCACTCTGGAAAAAGGTGTTTATTTTTCTATGAATACTGATGTTATGCGCTATCCGGAGTCTGTTTTGCCTGAAAAAAAAGCATATTATATTAAGAATATAAATGGCAGAATTTATACATCTTCTGAATGGAATGAGTTGATGATTATAAACGGAGAAAAAATAGAACGTATATGCTTATCTAAAAAGGAGGCAATAGATTATTCAGATATTGATTTTTTTGAGAATCATCTGTGTATAGCCATGACGGGTGTTGCAGATATTTACGATAGCCAACTAAATTACAAGCTCTCTTTAAAAGATCCCAACACAAAATCCAGTGTAACGCTATACGATTTAGATAAGAGAGATGGTAAACTTTATGGCATATCTAAATCAGCGATTTATGAAGTGGATAAGGATTTTCAAACGTCTATACTGACGAGCTTTAATAGCCGGGGACGGTGCTTAAATGTTGTAAATGATAAGTATTTACTATATGGTTGCAGTAACGGAATTTACAAATACACGTTTTCTACAGGTACATCGGAGAAATTGCCTGGAATAGATGTGCAGGTAACCAAGATAGAAAGAGTTGGCCCATTTATAGCGGTATCTACCAGAGGGCAAGGATTAGGTTTTATCAGAAATGACTCTGTTATCTTACAGCGGTTTAAGATACTGCCGGATGATATTAATGATTTAGCAACAGATAAAAATGGGGTGCTGTGGATAGCCAGTAATTATGGTATTTATAAATATGATATCTCTGCCGGAAATGCTCAGCAAATAAGCAAAGTGCCTGGGCTGCCATCCAGTAACATTAACAAAATCGCTATTGCAGACTCCGTATTATTTGCGTCTTCCTATAACGGATTATTCCGCTTTTCAATTGTTGGAGGCCGTAGTCAGGAGTATATACCAGACATTCGTCTTAGAAGTATTAGTGTGAATAAACTGGCTCGTAAGCAAGTTGGACATACATTGGTCTTGCCTTACTATCAAAATACGATAGATATGGTTTTCGATATTTTTACGTTCCGGAAGGATGATTATTCAGGAATGTATTATAAACTGGAACCATACGATACTGCGTTTTATTTTAGTAAAGATGGGAAAATCAGTTACCAGAATCTACCACCCGGTAAATACCTGTTTTATTCTTATACAACAAATTTTACCGGAACGGGTAAACGGAATCAGTATAGTCTGGAAATAACTATAGAAATGCCTTTTTGGAAAGAAATATGGTTTATCGTATTATTGATGCTTATAGGTGGCGGGGTGGTATATGGCATTATCCGCGTAGTAATTAAACGGGTTAAACGGCGCGAAGCGGAAAAATTCCTTTGGGAAAAGCGGTTGTCCGATTCACAACTTTCAGCGCTTCAGTCGCAAATGAATCCTCATTTTATATTTAATGCTATTAATAGTATTCAGAACTATATATTAGATAAAGACGAAAAGCAGGCTTATGACTATCTGGCTAAGTTCAGCAGATTGATCAGAAAAGTATTAAACAATTCAAGACAGCGGAAAATATCTCTGTCCGATGAAATGGAAACCCTGCAGTTATATGTAGAAATGGAACAACTGCGTTTTGAAAACGCTTTTGAATACAGGCAAAGTGTAAATCCAAAGCTATATCCGGATGGTGTTTTTATACCAACCATGATTATTCAACCCTATGTAGAAAATGCGATCTGGCACGGACTGAATAGTCTGAAGGGTGAACGGAGAGGAGAGCTAGTGGTAACTGTGGATGTAACAGCGCCTTTGCCGGAATCAGGCGAATCAGAAATTTATTTTTTGTATGTGGTTATTGATGATAATGGAATAGGCAGAGAAAAGGCTAGTGCATATAAAGCAAGTAACACGCATAAACCAGCGGGAATGATTATTACAAAAGAACGTATGGAATTGGTGAATAAACTTCAGGGGAATAGAATCAGTAATATAAAAATAACGGATAAGTATAATGAAGCAGGAGAAGCAAACGGAACAAAAGTTGAATTGTGGATTAAAATAGAGGAATATGATGATGAATGGACCAATTAGTTGTTTGTTGGTAGATGACGAACGAAACGGAAGAGAGGTATTGCGAAAACTACTTTTGCCGTATACGGAATCAATGACCATTATAGGCGAAGCGGCTAACACAGAAGAGGCGTTTGAGATCATTAACCGGTTAAAACCACAATTGGTTTTTCTCGATATACAAATGCCCGGAGGAGACGCTTTTTCGCTTTTGAAACGTTTTGAGGCGATTGATTTTGAAATTGTGTTTGTAACGAGTTACGATCATTATGCAATAAGCGCTATCCGATTTAACGCGATAGATTATTTGTTGAAGCCAATAGATACAACGGAACTGGATCAAGCAGTGAAGAAGGTGGTAGAACGTATTGGGGAAAATTTGGTTAACCGGGAACCAATTGATACGCTGGTGTATAATCTTAAAAATACAGTGAAGCGTATGGCAGTGCATGTAGGGGATAAGGTGAAGATGATACACGCCAATGAGATCATATACATTGAGGGGGATGGGAGATATAGCGATATTTATACCCTTGATGGAAGTAAGTACGTTACGCCCCGTAATCTTAAAGAGTTTGAAGAGTTTTTTGGGGAGGCCAGTACCTTGCTTAGAATTAGCAAGAGTTTACTGGTAAATACTGAGGAAATAGTGGAGTACAGCAAAGGCGACCCATTTGTTATCACCTTAAGTTCAGGCTGTTCTTTTGATGTTGCCAGGCGGAAAAAAGCGGAGGTATTAGATAGACTTAAAAAATAAGCAAAGTGCGTTTTGGTAAGTAATCTGATAGGCTTGTCTGGAAATTCCTTTAAACACTTGTTTTATGGAATAAGGATATAAAAAAGGCTGTCTCAATTTTTGAGACAGCCTTCTGATCAAAAAAGAATAGATTAATGATGGTGACCACCTACGCCATGTACATGACCATGGTCTAGTTCTTCCTGAGTAGCAGGTCTAACATCAAGTACTTCTCCAACAAAATGTAGATCGTGACCAGCCAAAGGATGATTAAAGTCCATACGTACATGTGCGTCACTAACCTCAACAACTTTACCTAACAGTTGATTTCCTTCCGCGTCATTCATAGGTATATCTTCCCCTACACGGATGCGTTCTTCATCAAATTTACCATCTATTTCAAATGCCTGTTTACTGATGTTGACAACGTAATCCGCTTCTACGGCGCCATAAGCGTTAGCCGCATCAATTTTAAAATCGAAGGGATGTCCTTTTTCCTTACCGCTCAGGTTTTCTTCAAATTGGGGCAATACTGCGCCAAAGCCACATAAAAATACAAAAGGTTGCTCTATGCTGGTTTGTTCAACTAATTCTTCAGTTCCGCCGTTAATGGAAGCAGTCAGGTGATAATTCACACTTACTACCATGTCTTCTGTAATTTTCATGTGTTATTTGTTTTATTTTAAATTATAAATCGAATTTGATACCTTGAGCTAATGGCAGGTTGCTGCCATAATTCACTGTATTTGTTTGACGGCGCATATACGCTTTCCATGAGTCTGATCCACTTTCACGACCACCACCAGTTTCTTTTTCACCGCCAAATGCCCCGCCAATTTCAGCACCACTGGTGCCAATGTTTACGTTGGCAATACCACAATCACTTCCCGATGCGCTCAGGAATAATTCTGCCTCGCGTATGTTCAAGGTCATAATGGCACTTGATAAACCTTGAGGAACACCATTTTGAAGCGCGATAGCCTCTTCAATGGTTTTGTATTTCATTAAATAAAGTATGGGAGCAAATGTTTCGTGCTGAACAATCTCCATTTCGTTACGGGCTTCCGCAATTGCCGGTTTTACATAACAACCACTTTCGTAGCCTTTACCATCCATAACACCTCCGGGAACAATAATTTTGCCGCCTTCTGCAATTACTCTTTCTAACGCATTCTGATATGCTTTTACCGCGTCTTTGTCAATCAGTGGTCCCACGTGGTTGGTTTCATCCAGAGGATTGCCAATTTTTAACTGGCCATAGGCTTTTACAAGACGTTCTTTCACTTGTTCATAAACACTTTCGTGGATAATTAAACGGCGTGTAGTAGTACAACGTTGTCCGGCGGTTCCAACAGCCCCAAAAACAGCCCCAATAATGGTCATGTTAAGGTCTGCATGCTCACTGACAATAATAGCATTATTACCACCCAGTTCAAGGATACTTTTCCCGAAACGTTCCGCTACTTTACTGCCTACAATTTTACCCATCCGGGTAGAACCTGTGGCCGATATTAATGGAACACGGGTATCGGCTGTTAAATATTCCCCGACATGAAAATCACCATTCACAAGGCAACTGATGCCTTCAGGTAAATTATTTTCTTTAGCCACTTCGTTCCAGATATGCTGGCAGGCAATAGAACACAGTGGAACTTTTTCTGACGGTTTCCAAACGCAAACATCGCCGCAAATCCATGCCAGAGCCGTATTCCAACTCCACACAGCCACAGGGAAATTAAACGCTGAAATAATGCCTACAATTCCCAATGGGTGCCATTGTTCCATCATCCGGTGATTGGCTCTTTCGCTTTGAATGGTTAAACCATATAACTGACGGGACAAACCAACCGCAAAGTCGCAGATATCAATCATTTCCTGTACTTCGCCTAAACCTTCCTGATACGATTTACCCATTTCGTAAGATACCAGTTTGCCCAGATCAGCTTTTTTAGCGCGGAGTTTATCGCCAAACTGACGTACAATTTCCCCGCGTTTAGGGGCGGGAACGTTACGCCAGTATAAAAACGCTTCACTGGCGGCGCTGATTGCTTTCTGGTAATCGGCTTTATTAGCACCTTTTACTTTTGCGATAAGTTTGCCATCAACCGGGCTGTAACTTTCAATCACCTCTCCGTTCGAAAACCAGTTGTTTCCGGTAGCGCAACCTTCGTTTATTTCTTTTATTCCTAAGTTTTTTAAGAACTGTTCCATAGTTTAAATTAAGACCACGAAGATACTCATTAATTTTGAAACAGGCAGATTAAAACACAGTTTATCCATGTCCTTCCGCGCTTATTTTCAGTTATATAGCCGTTTGTAAACTTTTAAAAAACTTATATTTGCGTATGCTTTTTCCGGAAACAGAATTAATACTTACATCTGAAAACAGGGTTTATCATATCAACCTGCTGGCCGAAAACATTGCCGATGATGTTATTGTTGTTGGCGACCAGCACAGGGTCGCTCAGATATCGAAGTATTTCGATAAAATCGAATTTAAGACCGAGCATCGGGAGTTTGTTACGCATACCGGTGTTTTTAATGGTAAGCGAATGACTGTATTAAGTACCGGAATTGGTACTGATAATATTGATATTGTTTTAAATGAATTGGATGCCGCTGTAAATATTGACCCGGTAAAGAGAGAACTAAATCCGGTGATGCGTTCATTAAACATTATCCGGCTTGGTACCAGTGGTGCATTGCAGGCAGATATTCCGGTTAACGGATTGGTTGCCAGTTCTTACGGCCTCGGTTTGGATGGATTGTTAAACTATTATGAAAACTGGAGAGAGATAAATGAAGACGCGATCAGTGAAGATTTTATAAGGCATACGGGCTGGTTGAGCAATTTGCCCTATCCTTATTGTGTAAAGGCATCCGATCATCTGATTGACAAATTTAAAAATGAGGCTTTTTGCGGTATCACGGCCACAGCACCTGGTTTTTACGGGCCACAGGGGCGACAAATACGCTTGAAAGCATCTATGCAAGGCTTAAACGAACTGCTTACCGGTTTCCGTTGCGGAGAGCACCGGATTACCAATTTTGAAATGGAAACATCTGCTCTTTACGGGTTAGGCAAGATGTTGGGGCATAATTGCCTTACTGTATGCGTAATCATTGCTAATCGTGTCCGGAAGGAGTTTACTTCAGATTATAAACAAAGTGTAGATACGCTTATCGAAAAAAGTTTGAATAGTTTGTGTAGTTAGCATTAGTTCTCACTGTTAGATTAGTTTGCTTCTAAAATGTTTTTTTGACTTGCCTTCATTGTCAATCACCTCAAACTTTGGTTTGCCCTCTGCATCTACATAGATTAAAATTTTTGGTTTGCCATCAGGACCTAAAATAAAGACACCGGAGTTGTTATCTCCCGAACGGCCAATAAATCAGGCGTTTTAGCTTTCCTTTTCTGCAAATATTCTTAGATCTATATTTCGCTATTTTGTATCGTTAATCTTCATACTACTTTTATGTTTTTCATGCGATTTTCAAGATTTGAACCAATAGGATAATAACTATTCCGCGCTCAATGCTGGCTTTACCATTTTCATATTGTTCCGAATTCAGGATTTGCAGCGTCTTATTTTTATGGCACTGATTCGTAGTCTGTGATGCGGCAGAGTGTCACAGTCGCCTCTGCCAGCGGTAGTATTAGTGGAAAATTGTAATGTAATATTCCAGCACTCTTAATGCCATAAACAAAACTACTGTAATAAGAAATTTCGGAATAACTCCGGTTTGAGGTGATTGGTTTAACTTCCGTTTTATTAGCAGCATTTTTATACTTAAGAAGAGTTGTTTCCTCTTTCTCCAAAAGAGAATTAAAATTAAGAACTGATAAAATATAGCGGCTTTTAATGCTCCTGTGTTTACTTCAAATACAATGTCCTGAATGATAATATTCACCAGCAATGTAGTAGTAAATAAACAGCCTATTAGTCTGGTTCTTGGAAACAAAATCAATATTCCTCCTGTAATCTCCAGAATCCCAAGAATAATTGCAAATGATTTGGAATACCCGTAAAAAGCCCACATCAATTGCATCCCTGTCATTTCAGAAACGGTCTTATCAATGCTTACGGCTCCCTCAAATTGTATCAGTTTGGCGCCTCCATAAACGAACATTGCAAACACAATAATCCAACTGATAGCATTTTCAACTACCTCCGATTTAAAAATAGAGTGGGGGTACTTCATCGTCTTTTGAAAGGTACTTTATTGAACTAATGCTTTAAGGGTGTGCTATTAAATCCGTTAACAATTCGCCCAATGGCCAAATTGTAATAGTTTATTCTACCAGTATAATCCGGCTTTTTCCTCTCGCACTTAATACTAATTCTTGTTTCAGTAAAATGCCACGTTCTTTATCTATCCAGTAATCATACGCTTTCCGGCCAGACTTAAACTCGTCAAGAGGTTGTACCTGAATGCGCCAGGTGGCTATTTCTTTACTGCTGCCGTTCAGTTTGAACTTTTCTTCACCTATTTTGCGAATGATGTACGGGTCTTTGCCATTTCGTTCGAAGGTGTAAAAAGTAATTTGAAACAGCGTGTCTTTTTCGTATCGCAACGCACCAATAAGGCAATCCATAATGTTGGAGTCGAAGTATGGCTCTTCTATAGTGTGTATAGTGTCGGTAACAGGTTCTTTACGTTTACTGAATGCTTTAATGGTTTTTCCATTGAAACTAAGTTTCATCAGATTGCCTTTCTTTGCATCGGTCATACTCATGCGGGTGGGTTTCATGGTTTTTAAGTCGGCAAATGTGGAGTCTGTTACTAATTCTCCCATCATATCGAATTGCTGAACAACAATGATTTGTTTGGCTTTAGTATCAATGATTTGTTCTTTGTGAATTTTGAACTCACTTTTGACCTCGTCTTTATTCGTAACCAGTTGCATTTTATAATCGAGCACCCGGTTTGCCAGAAGTTTATAATTGATAAGCTTGCTGCCGGGAACAATAATCGTCTGAGCAATAGACCCATTGGTAATAAGTATTGAGCCAATAAGGAGAAGAATGTATTTCATAAGTCGCTTTTCGTTCAAAATTAGATCAATTAGGGGCGGGATTCGCTATTATTTACGCCAGACGACTTAACTTTTGACGAACGTATTTTGTCAAACACTTAGGATAATCTCAGCGGAATCTGTTTACATTTGTGTAAAAGTGGTAAATTCTATTTTTAAACGAAATTTATTAGTTTTTGCCGGATTGCTATCGGGCTGGATGGCTTTGATGTTCTTTTTCTCAAAACATGAATTAAACGCGAAGACTATTTTTAAAGATCTCATTTCCCTTTGTACACTTTATAGCATCTTTTTACTAAATAACCTCTATTTATTTAAGCGCCTATTTTCTAAAAAATGGTGGGTGGTCTATTTAATAGCCATGGGGGCAGTTATTATTGCGGATCAGTTTATCGGAAAGGGAATATACTGGTTGTTTTCGGAAAATTTTTATCCCAAATCTTATACGCTTAACCGTGTGTTTATGATTTACCTAGGGCTGGCTCTCCATTACGCGTTTCTTTATTATCAGCAACGACAGCAAATTCTGGAATTTCAATTATTGAAGCGTGAGGTGGAACTGACGCAGTTAAAAACGCAACTAAACCCGCATTTTTTATATAACGCGCTTAATAATATTTATAGTTACCTGCTAATTAATGAAGACGGGAAGGGTAAGGAGTTGATTCTGAAGTTGAGTGAGCTGATGCGGCATCTTACAGAGAGTAGTGATAAAAAAGAGGTTACGCTGGAAGAAAGTGTTATCTTTTTACGTAATTATATTGCTTTTGAACAGGAACGGTTGGGAAACCGCTGTCAGGTAGATGTAAGCATTAATATAGAAAACGGGAAAGATTTTAAAGTTGCACCACTGCTTTTTTTTCCGCTGATAGAGAACGCGTTTAAGCATGGCACCAATACTATAGGAACCAGCCACGTTGCCATTATAGTGATGCTGGAAGGTGACGCGCTTTATATTGAAGTTAAAAACTCGCTTAGGCGGGAGCCGGTACTGGTAAAGACAGGAAAGGGCATACCTAATGTTCGCCGTCAGTTGGATTTACTTTATGAGAATAAATATCATCTGGAAATAAAGGAGGATAGTCTAATGCATTATGTGGTATTGAAATTACATCTGACATGAAAATCTATTCGTGTATAATCATTGACGATGAGCCAGGGGCTCACAGAGTTCTTGAAAACTATATATCCAGAGTGCCAGGACTGTTTTGTACCGATCGTTTTTTTAACGCATTGGATGCTTACCGGTTTTTAGAAATGAATACCGTTGACTTCATTTTTCTGGATATTAATATGCCAGAACTGGATGGTTTGACTTTTATAAAATTGTTCAGTACTCCTCCCAAGATTATAATTACTTCAGCTTATTCGGACTACGCGGTGAATGGTTTTGATCTGGATGTATGTGATTATTTGTTAAAGCCTATCCGGTTTGAACGATTTTTAAAGGCTATAGCCAAAGTAAAGCAATCGCTGTCTGTTAGTTCCCACTCCGATAAGCGAACGGGTAATGATGTTATTGAAGTCAGGGCCAATGGGCAGTCTCATACAGTGAGAATAGACGATATTTATTATATCCAGAGTATAGGAAATTATGTGAAATTATGCCTCAAAGGAAAGAATCTTTTGGTGCATTCAACCACCGGAGAAATGGAAGCGAAACTTAAAGGGTCTTCACTTATCCGTGTACATAAATCGTATATTGTTAATGTAATGTACGTTACTGCATTCAGCGATATGCTTCTGTCGGTAAAAGATAGTACGATTCCCGTTGGAAAAACCTTTAAGCGTTATATCATTGATGCTTTATCTTGTCAGGAAAACACTGATAGACATCAAGCGTAAAGATTCAGTACACGGAGCAAGTCCGGTGCTTGTATAACACCTGCCTGACGCCACTTTTCTTCGCCGTTTTTAATGATCAGTAATGTAGGTACACTGCGGATACCATAGGCACCCGAGGCCGAAGGGTTTTTATCCACATCTACTTTTATAACAACCGCTTTGTCTCCAATTTGGTGTTTCACCTGTTCCAGAATAGGAGCCATCATTTTACAAGGGCCGCACCATTCCGCCGAAAAGTCAACCAGAACTGGTTTTCCGCTGTTAATAAGGTCTTTAAATGAACTCATGACAACATGTAATTATTTGTTTTCAGAAAATTTACCTATGGCGCAGCTCACATACGATTTTGCGCCTGCTGCCAGTTTATCTATTCCGCTCAAACTTCCTTTTTCAGGGTATCCCATGTGAGAGAGTTTATGTTTTATATCAGAAAGTATGGTTTCATTGGTGTATGAAACATTTACTTGTTCTTTCTCAACATCAACCACAACGTTTTGTACGCCTGTTAATGCCGAAAGTCCTTTTTTGATAGTGTTGGCACAGCCACCACATTTAAGATTGTCAATGAAAATTGCAGTTTCCATGATGTTGGGGAATAGAAGTTGATCTATGAATTGTTTTGAATAAGATGTGGTTTGTCAGAATACGTTTTATCGTAACGGACAAAAAAATTAAGCCATAGAGTACGTGCCCATCTGAACATAAGAGGAAACGAAACAAGCATGGTGGTTATTACGCAAATCAAAAGTGTTGTGGTTTCCATGTGTAGCCACAACAAATCGCTAACAAACCACAGAATAAATATGCCTGACATTAACGCGTAGGATACGTAAAGCGCGCCATAAAAAAAGCCCGGCTCGCGTTCATATTTCAGATCGCATTTACTGCAACGTTCGTTCATGTGTAATCCGTTAGAAAAATTGTATGGATTGCGGCTACTGAATACCTTGCCTTTATGACAACGCGGGCATTTATTGGCTACGGTTGAGTAGAATACTTCTGGTAAGATCATATCGCTTATTTAATTTCGGTGAATGTAACGATTTCGTTAACGGAAGAACGTTGTGATGGTGTAGTGTCTAGTGTGTCTGTGTAACAGCCCCCGGCAGAGCAACATCCTGTATTCAGGAGCGCCTGAAGAAACAGAATACTACCTATACCGGCAAAAATCCATTCTCCGCTATAGTACGACTCTCCTAAAATAAGTAAGGAAAGAACGAATCTTAGTACTCTTAAAAACGACCAGTTTGAGCCAATACGTTTTAACAGTAATGATAGTGGACTATTTTTTTTCATATTTTCTCAGGCTTAGCCATGAACCGCCGTTGTGAACATTTTTGAACCCTTCCGATTTTAATAGTCCTTTAGCGGAAGCACTTCTCATACCAGACGCGCAGCAGGTAATAATAACAACATCTTTGTTTTTTAATTTTTTAAGGCCGGAGGACAACTGATTAAGTGGTACATTAATGGACCCTTTAACATGTCCTGATGCGTATTCTTCGCGTGAACGAACGTCCATAATAACCGCACCCTCCTTAATCAGTTCTCCTAAGTCCACTTTAGGCCCTATTCCGAGTATATTTTTTAAAGTCTGTAGCATGTTTTTTATGCAAAGTTACAATACAATTATGGTTCAGAGTGTAACAATTGTATCATATCGGGTTTCTTTAACTGACTTTTTAACTATTTTCGGTTTATTTTTTTTTACGTAAGGTGGATAAACCAAAGGGAAGGTATAGTGGGCAAGACCCTATGAGACTCGTTAATATAAAGACACCAGCAAAAACAAGGCCGATAACTGCTATAGTGCCATTAATAACTCCGGTAAAGTAAAGTACAATAATTGCAATAGCAATCAGTATCCTGATAGCTTTGTCGATAGTTCCCATGTTTTTTTCCATTGTATAAAGTTTTAATTTGAATACAATATTAGGGTAGTTGATGTTTTTGGTTGGGAACAATTGTTGGAAAGAACCCTGATTTTTATCAATTGTTTGATTTTCAATAGGGTAAATGCTATATCTTTAAGAGTACTTCAATGCTGTTTCGGCCCAGTTTTACCATTTTTTTCTGTTCCATGTGTCGTAATAATCTGCTAATAGCTTCGCGGTGGGCATGTAATTCATCCGCAATTTCCTGATGCGTAATTTCTAACAGGGAGGTATTCAGCGCCTTGCAACGTTCTTCCAGATAATGCTGTAATTGTTTGTCCATGTTATTAAACGCCATGAGGTCTATAACCTGAATTAGTTCCGAAAAGCGGCTACTGTAACTATTGTTTATGTATGTTTTCCATTCAGGATATTGATTCCATGTGTCTATAAGATTTGACGGAATAAGTATAAGTTCAGAATCCGTTTCAGCAATGGCTTTTATGCTGCTTGGTTTACCGGTATAGCAACAGGTTAGAGACAGAGTGCAGGTTTGTAAAGGATAAATGTGGTATAGAAATACTTCAGCGCCTGATGTATCCTGTCGTATAATGCGGATAGCTCCTTTCTGTACTATAGGAATGAAAAGGACTTCATCTCCCGGATTCAAAATGATATCTCCTTTTTTTATACGTTTTAACCGGGCGTGTTTTTCTAATTCCTGTTTTAATTCAGTGTTATGTAAGAAGATATCTGTAATGGTATTCATAATGATTTATACTATCTGAACAGAATTTTAACCGCGATACCACAATGCACACTACCATTATAATCAAGGGCAATAAGATCTGTTTTTGGCGTGATTTTTAAGCTAAGATTATCACTAATGTCAAATGTTTTGAGGTGCGCGTCTATATTGGCATCTATAATGTTTAAAACATATATCAGGCCTAGTCCGAATCCGCTAAGGTCGCGGCGTTTACGAAACGTTGTTTTAATAGTAACCAGTTGATCGCTGCTATAAGTGGTTTGGTTAAGGGTGGCCGGATCATTATCGTTAACAGCAATCAGGTTGTTGCGGTAGTAATTATAGTCGTTTTGATTTTTAACAAAAAAGTAACCTAAGGTTCCCATTCCGGCATAAATGATAGGTATTTTCCAGTACTTTTTATTGTATGCCTGACCAAGTCCGGGAATAACGGCGCTCAGAATCGCGGCTTTCCGGGGGCCGCTGTACACTTTTTTTTTCGTAACCGGATTCAGAGATGTGGTGTCCTGAACCTGACTTTTACCCAATAGGGTAACGAAAACAGAAAACACGACTATGAGAACAAACTGTTTCACTGTGTTATATAAGGTCTTTTATTTTTTGATTACCAAGGTCATTGTTCAGTAATAAATCTACCTTATCCATTAAAGTGTTTACACTGGCCAGTTCGTCGCTATTCTCAAACGGAAGCATGTTGGTTCCCTTACGATCAAGGTGTTCTAAAACATAGCGTACAGTAAATTTACTCTCAGTAATCCCCGGCTGATAAAGGGTTTCTTTTTCTCCCCTCACCTCTACGAAAATACCGGTTTCAACAAAGTCGTTGATAATAATACGGGCCAGGCGTGAGGTTAAATCCAGCTCTTTCGCTATTTGACTAACAGTAAGAGCAGGTTGTCCATCGTAAAAACGTTTGGCTACTAAATTGGCTATGCGCAGGGCAATTACTTTTTTATACCGGTGACTTAAATTCTTGATGTCATTTTCCATCTCATAATGTTCAACATTCTGATTGGCAAAGGCCAGCTCGGCCCCAAATAGAACGATGTACCAACTGTACTGCACCCAGATCAGGAACAATGGTAAAGCCGCAAAGCCACCATAAATGGCATTCATGCGGTTAGCTCCGATTTGAAATTTAATATAAGCCCATTGCAGGAGGTGGAATAAAACCGTAGCTATAATGGCAGCCACAGCAGCCGATTTGAACTGCACTCTTAAATTGGGTAGTACCATGTAAAGGAATGTAAATACGCCGGCTAATAGCGCCCATGCAATCATTTTAAGTAAAAAAGTCCCGATAAAATTAAAGTAAACAATGTTTCCCAATTTGGCCTGAATAGCAACGGTTAAACTTCCGGAGATAATCAGAAAAAACGGACTTACCACCATGATGGTAATGTAGTCGGTGAATTTACGGGTCCAGCTGCGGCCCCGTTTTACCTCCCATATTTCGTTAAAGCTGTTTTCAATACTTACCAGCAGATTCATAACACTCCAAAGTAATAACACCACACCGAAACCTGCAATAATACCTCCTTTAGTGGTTGCCAGCAAGGAATCGGCGTAAATAAATGCTTTGCTCAATACTTCAGAGTATTCGCCGTAATTTTCCATTAATTGTTGTTCAAGGTTTTTTTCGAAACCGAACCCTTTGGCAAGCGCAAACGCGAGGGCGAGAATTGGTACAATGGAAAAGAGAGTATAAAATGTAAGCGCTGTAGCTTTGGTTAAACATTTATCCTCATTAAAGCCCTGAATGGCCAGAGAAAAAATCCGCAATTGTTTTAAAAGAAACCCTTGCCGTTTGTTGAGTTTCTCTAAACGGAAATGCCACATTTGTATGGTTACAAAATGCCAAGACTTTTTAATAAGTGTTACCACGTTTGCCATAATCACAAAAGTAACAATTAATCTCTAACCCCTTCTATCTGTAACGGAATGTTCAGAAAAGCCAGTTCTGGGGTATTGACTTACAGATCGTCTTTAAATCATTGGCCCCGGTAATACCATTATGAGTTTTTGATTTGGTGTTTGTAAACAGCACTTGTGCGTATATCACATTCGATAATTGACCGTTTTAGATACCTCTTGAGGCTCTGTAAAAAGCGTAGCCCGCAGATGGTAATAAGAGTGGATAAAATTGATGGTATAGAACGGTAGAAAGTTGGATAATGAAAGTTTTACTCAAATGTAATATCTGGCACAATAGGTGTTGTAACAGACGAATAAGCGGGTGTCTTTTGCTTGTAAAGTTCGTCTATTTTAACAAGTTTATGTTAACTAAAAATTAGATGAATGAGTCTGGCATCAGTCATCTTTTCATTATTTTACAGTGGATGAAAATCAAACAGGCAATTAAGATTTGTGTTTTATGGTTATGTGTATTGGGGTATCTTGGCAGAGCGCAACAAGCGGATACATCTTATTTGTTAAAAGCCAGTACCAGAGAAATGATGGAACTGAAGCCAAAAGCAGAGGAAGAGCAAACAGCCAGCATAGGGAGCTTTAAGGATACCAAAATAAGAGAGATACCGGGGATTATTACGGTTTTAGATAATCAGTTCATACAAAATTCGGGAGCCAGAGATTTAGTAGATCTATTACGTTTGGTGCCTGGAATGGATTTTGCACGAGATGTGGATGATGCTGTAGGGGTTGCAGTTCGTGGTAATTGGGCAATGGAGGGTAAGGTATTATTTATGCTAAATGGTTTACAAATGAATGAAACCGGTTACGGAACGTTCGTTTGCAAGGGGCGACTTGAAATAGATAATATAGAGAAAATTGAGATTGTGCGTGGCCCCGGATCTACACTTTATGGAGGGGTAGCGTCTCTTGCTGTAATAAATATCATCACCAAAACATCACGGTATAATGATGGTGTTGAATTTTCGGGAGGATTGGGGGTATCTGAAAGTAAACTGTCGAGGAAGCAGGGGGCTGTTAATTTCGGACATAAGTTTAACAACGGAACTATTTTCAACTTCTCGGGGTATGTTAATCATTCTACAATTAGTAATATACATGCAAAGGATAATGGCCGAGGAAATCCATTAAACTACAATGATAGTTCAGGCGTTTTCAGCGAAGGGTTTGTTGCAGGTTTTCAGTTAAAGGGGTTTAGTTATAATTTCGTTTACGATAACTATAACTTAAACATTTCCGATAATATTTCTAAGTGCATTATGAAGAATATTATTAATAAGGTAGATTATACGTTTAAGGCCGCTAAGTGGTTGTCAGTAAAGCCCGAAGTCAGTTATCGCTGGTCGTTGCCCTGGAACTATATTGATGGTGACAGACGGTTAAATGACCCGTTAACAGCTATCAATAACAGGTCTGATTTTAAACTTACAACACTGATTACACCTAATGCTAATATATTGGTATCGGCAGGAGGGCAGTATTATATTGATGAGTCCCGTTATCAGGCAAGGGCTGTTACATTTTATGACAGCAGCAACAGTGCCCGTTTCAATAACGCGGCAGCTTTTGCGGAAGTACAACTCTTCACCAAATATATTAATCTTACAGCGGGAGCCCGTTATGAAAAACTGAATTCCAGTTTAAAACTGGAAAATGTTCCGGAGGCATTTGTGCCACGATTCGCGGTAACTAAAGCATTTGAGTATTTTCACCTTAAGTTACTTTATAGTAACTCGTACAAAATCCCAACCATTCAAAACATAAATGCTTCTTTAGGCAGCATTAAACCCGAAGATATACAGGTTATTGAATTTGAAACAGGGTTTAAATTAAGTAACGCGCTAACCTTTAATGTTAATGTGTTTGATAACCAGATTCGTAATCCTATCGTGTTTGGCTATAATAGCCTTAAAGCAACTGAAGAATATTTTAACAAGACGCTTATATACAACCGGGGAGCAGAAGCGGAAATTGTTTATAGAAGTAAAGTGATTAACGCTCACGCTAATTTCAGTACCTATTTTAATTACAAGAATGAGTTGAATGAAACCTTTGTTGATTCCGTTCAAACACCTGAACTGGCAGGTATTTCGCGTTATAAGGCAACTTTTTATCTGAACGTTAATCTGCCTAAGAACTGGAGTGTGAACACAAATTTTATTTATACTTCGGCACGTAAAAGTTATATATACACCGATTCTCTTTTTACGAACCTGGAATTGAGGAAAGTGGCTCCTTATAAACTACTAAATCTGTCTGTTTCGAAACGGGAGCTCTTTATGCCTCAGCTTAAATTAGATGTAACTCTTAATAATATTTTTAACCAAACGTATTACTACTTAAATACAGTAAGTAACGGTTTTAGTTTTTTACCTGACCAGCGGTTCGAGTTTACCATTCGTTTAACTTATAAAATAGGCATGTAATACGTGAAAAGCAGGATACATACACTACTTCTTTTACTATTACTTTGTTTAGGTACTGGTGGGTTTTCTCAAACAGAAACATCGGCCATAATTGATTTTATTTATAAGTGTCTTGCGCAACCTGCCAGTAAAGAATTGGCGGATAAGATACTTGAATTGGAAACCGTAAAGGATACTATTAAGACCCAGGTTGATTTGCGGATAAGGAGCCATCAATGCTTGTTTGATTATTATTATGTAAAAAAGGATTTTCAGAATGCGATACGAAACTCCCTGGCTTTGCAGTATTTTATTAAAACCAAAGCACCTGTTCGAACATTGGAACTCTCAGAGATCTATTATAAAACCGGCGTACTTTACGCTTCTGCCCAAAACCGGCTAAAGGCGCTTGAGTACTACCAGAAGGGGATTACAGAGATCAATAAAAAATCATTAAATGAATTTTGGTGTAAAAATCTTAACAATTACATAAATACAAGTATTTCGCTTAACCAGATCAATACAGACCTTGTAAACCATCTTACGGATTTTTCGACCTTCTGTGTGAAAAAAGATGATTTTGAGGCGTTAGCAAATAATTATGCTCAATTAGCGTTTGCTTTTTCGAAAAATGCAAAATACAGCGATGCCATAACGTATCATAAAAAGGCGTATGAATCGTACCTGAAGGCTGGTAATAAGTTAAGTGCAGTTGTTGCTTTAAATAATATGGGGTATCTTTTGCGTAAAAGTGGAAAATACGCCGAGGCCCTTTTGCCTTTAAATAACGCGGAAAATATTTTAAAGAGCCTCCGAACAGAATGGACAGCGGTTTATAATAATATGGGAGTGAATTACGCCTATATAAATAAATTTTTTGAAGCGGAGGATTATTTTATTAAAAGTTTGTCCATTAATAAGGCACGAAACAATCAAAAGGGAATTGCGGAATCAGATAATTATCTGGCACTTTCAAGCATGTTGCAGAATAACAACAAGGATGCGCGCGATTATGTTAACAAAGCCATAGGTATTAGTTTGAAGGAAGGGTATAAGGAAGTATTGGCAGAATCTTACCTCATTCTTTCTAAACTGGAAGCTAAAGAAAGTAATTATAAAGCATCGCAGGAGTATGAAGGTCGGTATAATAAAATAATGGCCGAATTAAGTCAAACCGAATTGGATGTCAACAAACGGGAGCAGGAAGCTAATTATGAGAGTGAGAAGGATGAGAAGCGGATGTTAAATGAAATTAATGAAAAGGAGAAGAGAGACCTTGAGTTGGCTCAGTTGCGATTGATGGCTGAAAAAATTAAACAGGAAAGAGAGGCAGAGGTACGGCAGCAGATTCTGTTAAAGGAAAAGACGGAACAATCGCTGTTGGCGGCACGCAGGCAAATTGAAATTCAGAGAAAGGTACTTGAGTTGGCACGTTCGGAACAGGATAAGCAAAAACAAGCAGCAATTTTCGCGGAGCGTGAAAAGGAAACGATTAAACAGCAAAAGGACCGGGAGTTACGTTCACTGGCGGAAAAGAATAAACTGGAGGCGGAAGCACGGATCGAAAAATTAAACTTACAACAAAGCAGAAGCCGGCAACGTTTGTATCTTATTGGGATTATTCTGGTGGGGGCATTGTTGTTGTTGGCTTTTTATGGTTTTCTGCATAACCGTAAACAAAAGCGGATTATTGCAGCCAGCAATGTTCAATTACAGGGATTTAATGACGAGATTATCAAGCAAAAGGGAATTATTGAGGGGAAGAATGAAGAAATTCTGGATAGTATAAATTATGCCAGCAATATTCAGGAGGCCATACTTCCTAAGGAAAGTCAATTACGTGAAATATTGCCCGATGCCATGATGCTGTACATGCCAAAGGATAAGGTAAGCGGCGATTTTCCATGGATGCACCGGGAAGGGGAGGATTTATATGTAGCGGCGGTGGATTGTACCGGACATGGCGTACCGGGGGCATTGCTGTCAGTAATTGGCCATTTTGTGTTGAATGAATGTGTTCGTAATCCGGAAGTGACTGATCCGGGCGTTTTACTCGACCGTTTTCACATGGGGGTTAAACATACATTAAAGCAGGAGCAGAATATTGAAACCAGAGATGGGATGGATGTAGCGATGTGTAAGTATAATGCAGTAAGCCATACCCTTGAATTTGCCGGAGCACACCGGCATCTTTATCACCTCCGGAACGGCGAACTGACAGAATATAAAGGGACCCGCCGCCCTATTGGTGGCATAAGGTATAAGGAGAGTGATGCGTTTCAGAATTCGGTTATTCACCTTCAGAAAGGGGATGCTGTTTATTTTTATACCGACGGTTTTCCGGATCAGATAGGGGGACCTAACCGGAAAAAATTCATGAATAGCGGTGTTAAAAACATGATCCTGGAAAACAGCCAGTTATCCATGCAGGAACAAAAGCTGAAATTTCTTGAGGCATTTAACAGCTATAAGGGAGTAAATAAACAGATAGACGATGTATTATTCATTGGTGTGAAATTTTAAGGAATAATTTCACATATTTGTTTGATAATAGTTGCAAAAGTGATCTTTGGTACTTTAATTAAAACATTTGATTTCTAATGGAGTATAATCTCGATTCAATAAAGTTACTGAGCAGTAAGATGGCAGAACACAAATTCCTGCTTACCTATAAGGGGAATATTTCGCACGATATTATTATGGCGGTGTTAGCGCTGGCTGAAAAAAAGATGGAGATAGACGGCACCATACGCTCGGTAAAAAAGAAGGTTTTTAATGTGTTAATCGAGTGTTTACAAAACATCAGTTACCATGCCGAAGTACAGAATAATAGCCGAGATGGATTGATTATGATAGGGAAGAATGACAGCGAATTTATAATTTATAGCAGCAACCTTGTATCGAATGATAATGTTTGGATGCTTAAAGAAAAGATTGAAACGGTTAATAAGGCAACCCGAGAGGAATTGAATCAAATGTACATTGATAAGATAACGGATGTGCCCTGGAATGCGAGAGGGACGGCCGGACTCGGACTTATTGACATTGTTAAGAAGTCGGGAAATAAACTCAATTATGTTTTTGCTCCGCGCGATGAGAACAATTCGTATTTTGTAATGAGTACAACAATTAGCACCCCTGTTTAATTATGGTAAATGGATTGGAAAATATTGTTGACTTCCACCGCTTAATGGATGCGGAAAATGTGGTATTGATTTATGAAGGTGAGTTTAATCAGGAGATAACAAAAGGCGTATTGGCAATGTCTGAAAAAAACTTCACGAATGAAAACGTTGCTCTGACTGTAAGGAAAAAGGTGTTTAATGTAATGGTGGAAGCATTGCAGAATATTTGTAAGCATCAGTATACGGATAATGTTATTTACAAGAAGGCTATTTTTATTATAGGAGAAACAGAAAAGGAAATAGCGGTAATGACAGGCAATGCGATAAGGTCTGAAGATGTTCAGGGGACAAAGGAGAAGCTGGATGTAATTAATAGCCTGGATAAAGATGGATTAAAGGCTTTGTTTAAAGATTTACGTATGAAGGCAACCTTATCAGATGTGGGAGGAGCAGGATTAGGGTTTGTAGATATGGCCAGGAAATCGGGCAATAAACTGGAATATGGGTTTGAGGCCATTTCAGATGGGATGTTTTATTTTGCGTTGAATTGCCGCATCTCTAAAACAGAAGAGGCTGAATAATAAGAATATAGCAAACAGGGAATAGTAGAGGATAAATTATGGAAAGACTTGAAATTAAAGGCACAGAAGACACCCCATCTGTGCTTTTCGATAAACAAGAAGGTATATTTCAAATGGGCGGTAGATCCTTGCCAGAGGATGTGAATAAATTTTATAATCCTGTTTTGGCTTGGTTAGATGCTTATGCTCAGAATCCTAATCCGAGTTCAGCTTTTGAAATGCGGTTTGAATATTTTAATACAGCTTCAGCCAAAGTACTTCTGGATTTTTTTATGAAACTCGATGCCATTGCTTCCGGTAAAGGTGTCGCTATAACAGTAGATTGGTATTACGATAAAAACGATGATGATATGAAAGAAGGCGGGGAAGAGTACGCCGATTTTTTAAGTATCCCTTTTACTATTAAAGAAATGGATGTGTAACGCGGAAAGTGGTAGTGTAAAGAATTTTGTTATTTCACCCAGTTGTTTAAAAACGCTTCATCATCGCTGATTTTACCAACTACTCTGTAGGCAGATTTCTGAATAACACTACTCGAAATTAATGCTTCTTTAATTACTTCTCTCGGAAACCATCCTGAGGCATGTATAAAACTGGTTTCATTTGGACTTATCCAAATAAATCCGGTGTGATTATCTAATCCGATAATATATAATCCATTGCCGTAGTGTTTAAGTTTATTGACAAATACTTCCATGGATAGTTGAGAGAGGTGATGAATGTTTTCTTTTGCTACCAGTTGCCTGATCATTTCTTCCGAGGCGCATTGTGCCAGTTTAACGCGATTAAGCTTTACACCGGCATGTTGCAGGGTAGTGGTTACAAAATACCCGCAGGCAATGTGTCCTTTCCGTGGCGTTTCTGTGGTGCCGTTAAAGTCCCATGATGTGCCGTACCAATAAGGAAAAACACGTTTTAGCATGGTGTTTTCAAAGGCGGTTTTCAGTGTGTTATGGTCTGCATGTTTATTCGTATGTCGTATAGACCGGATAGAGTCGAGTTGTAAGGGGTACTCTTTTGTATCAGGCCATTTAACCTGTTGTTTTACAAAGTAATGGTAAGAAAACCAGACCAGAAAAACAGCGAATACTACAATGATTATGGGTAACCAGAGTTTATGTTTCATGAGGCGGTTTTGTGTTTCAGCATCCTGCACATGTAAAATCCGTCGAAGCCTTCGCTTGGTAAAAGGTGTAAACTCGATTCGTATGTAAATTCAGGATACCGCGCCAGAAACTTTTCTACCTGTTGTTCATTTTCTGAAGGTAAGAGGCTGCAGGTACTATACACCAAAACACCTCCGGGTTTAAGCATGTGTTGGTAATCGTTCAGGATTTGATGTTGAGTAAGCTTAGTGCGTTCTATGCTTTCGTTAGTCAGTTTCCATTTGGTATCCGGATTTCGTTTTAGAACGCCAAGTCCGCTGCATGGCACATCAAGCAGGAGCATGTCCGCTTTTTCCTTGAACCGGTTGATGGTATCGTTTTCGATTAAACAGGTTTCAACGTTAGATACGCCTCCCCGTCTGGCGCGTTTTTTAAGGTTCTCCAGTTTCCAGGCTTCCACATCCATACTGATAATTTTTCCTTTGTTGCGCATAAGTGCAGACAAGTGCAGGGTTTTTCCTCCACCTCCGGCACAGGCATCAATAACAGTTTGTCCGGGTTTGGGGTTCATAAATTCGCTGATGCGTTGCGAACCGGCGTCCTGTATCTCAAAATGGCCTTCTTTAAAGCGTTTATGCGAAAAAATATTCTGACGTTTTTTTAGTTTTAACGCGGATGGGAAGTTGTCTATTTCTTCTGTTTCAATACCATCGGCAG
Source organism: Sediminibacterium sp. (assembly GCA_030054095.1). GTDB lineage: Bacteria > Bacteroidota > Bacteroidia > B-17B0 > Aurantibacillaceae > Aurantibacillus. Next base: position 51,542 of record JASGCO010000003.1, on the reverse strand, counting down.
CTAAAGCATTGATCAGGGTAGCCTTGTCGGTTTTTAATGTATTTACACGCAACACAACTTCAGCGGTTTGATTCATGGCGTGCGCTTCTTTTTGCCAGGCATCAGTTCCCAGTTCTTTTTCGCATAATAGGCTCAGCCAGTCGGGATAGGATTCGATAATGTTAAACTGCCCTTTTAGCAAAGCATGTTGCTTTACAATCTGATCGGGGTACAGGTGTTTAAAGTCGGGCCACTCGGGCAGGGGGCTATTTTTAAGGCAAAGCAGAATACCACTAATGTACCAGAAATTGGTTTCTGATTGGGCCAGCGTGCTTAGTAAGCGGTAATACCGTACACTGTCGTACACCATTTCGGCGACAAAACGCCGGTCGCGGCTGCCCCATTGCGGGTGTTGCTTAAACAGGCGTTCCAGTACTTTATCGGAGTACTCCTGATCTCTGAAAATTTTTTCGAGGGCAGTGACAATGCCTTGCAGCAGGGGACGGTGAATTTTCATGTATTATAGTTTCCAGGTACTTCCTTCTTTACTGTCTTTTACCTGTATGCCCGCGTCTGTTAAACGCTGACGGATTTCATCGCTAACGGCAAACTCTTTATTGGCTTTGGCTTTATTGCGCATGTCAAGTACAATGTTTACCACTTTATCGAGGGCTTTCGCGGTTTTGGAGTTGTCTTCTTCCACTTTTAAACCCATAATATCAATGATAAAGTGCTGGTAGATAGATTTTAAGGTATCTAACTGTGACGCGGAAAGTTCTGCTTTTTTATCATTTACGGTATTGATGATGCGCACGGCTTCGAACAAATGACTGATAAGAACGGGTGTATTAAAATCATCGTTCATGGCTTCGTAACATTTTTCACGTAGCACGTCTATGTTTTCGGGGTTTTCTTTCCCCGCAGTAAGCGTCAGCAACGTGCGGTAACTTTCCATTAAACGATCAAATCCTTTTTCGCTGGCCTGAAGAGCTTCGTCGCTAAAATCCAGTGTACTGCGGTAATGGGTTTGCATCATAAAGAACCTGACACACATGGGGCTATAGCCTTTGCTGAGTAAATGATGTTGTCCGCTGAATAACTCATGCGGCAGGAAACTGTTATTTAAACTTTTGCTCATTTTTTGCCCGCTTACGGTCAGCATATTGGTATGGATCCAGTAATTGGCGGGCTGCTTGCCGCAATAGGCTACATTTTGTGCTATTTCGTTGGTGTGGTGAGTAGGGGTTAAATCCATGCCGCCACCGTGAATGTCAAATTGCTCGCCCAGGTATTTGGTACTCATGGCGCTACATTCGATGTGCCAGCCGGGAAAGCCTTGTCCCCACTGACTTTTCCATTGCATAAGGTGTTCGGGTTTGGCTTTTATCCAAAGGGCAAAATCCAAACGTCCTTTCTTTTCTTCCTGTCCGTCCAGTTCTCTGGTGTTTTCCAGTAAATCTTCGAGTTTGCGCCCTGTAAGAGCGGTATAGTTATGCTCTTTGGCAAATTTTTCCACATCAAAGTACACCGATCCGTTAACTTCGTAAGCATAGCCTTTTTTGAGAATTTCTTCGGCAATTTGCTGCTGTTCTATAATGTGCCCGGTAGCGGTTGGTTCAATGCTTGGCGGAAGGGTGTTGAGTTGTTGCATGATTTCATGAAATCCCACGGTGTATTTCTGAACAATTTCCATGGGTTCCACCTGAGCCAGTTTTGCTTTCTTGGAGATTTTATCTTCGCCCACATCGGCATCACTTTCCAGATGCCCGGCATCGGTGATGTTGCGTACGTACCGTACCTTATACCCCAGATGTGTCAGGTAGCGAAAAATAATATCGAAAGAAATAAAGGTGCGCGCGTTACCCATGTGTGCATCGCTGTACACGGTGGGCCCGCACACGTACATGCCTACAAAAGGCGGATTGATGGCTTTGAATAATTCTTTTTTTCGCGTAAGCGTATTGTAAATGTGTAAAGAAGCGTTCATACAGTTTAAAGAATAACGAAGGTACATAAAAAGTGCGTATTTTGAAGGTATGGTGGAGTGAGTGCGTATTAAGGATTATTATTTTTAATGGAAACCAAATTTTCCAGTCAAACCGTTTTATTTTCGCGTGAGGCATTGAAGCGGCAGCCCTGCGAAGCCCTTTGCTTGTCAGCGCACAGTGGCGGCGGCGACCTCAGAAGCCCCCGCACACTGATGCGATGCGGCAAGGGGTAAGCAGGCTATAGCGGAAAGGCCGACCCCGGCTTGTGTTAGATTTGGAACGGTTTATGAAAATGGAACTTTCTGAATAGTTATACCCTTTTACGTTCATAAAAGGGGGCACGCCCAACTAATTAAATACTATTTTTGTTCAGAAAATACGATGGATGAACAGGAGTTATTCAGTAGTATGGACAGTGCAACGTTTGTAAATTATTTAATATAAAAAATACATGAAAACAGTTTTGATTACCGGAAGTACCAGTGGTATTGGTTTGGGAATAGCCAGAGAGTTTGCAAAGACCAAAGCCTACAATATTGTGTTTAACGGGCTTGAGCCCAATGGCCCTGAAATAGCGGAAAGTGTGGGGCGTGAATTTGGTATTAAAACTCTGTTTAGCGGGGCCAATATGCTAAAGCCCGAAGAGTTGCGGGCAATGGTGGATGCGGCGGTAGCGGCGTTTGGATCGGTGGATGTACTGGTAAATAACGCGGGCATTCAGCATGTATCGCCGATAGAGGATTTTCCGGATGAGAAATGGGCGGCGATTATAGGGATTAATCTTAGTTCGGCATTTTACCTGAGCAAGGCAGTGTGGAAAGGAATGAAGGAGCGGGGTTTCGGGCGTATTATCAATATTGCGTCGGCACATGGTTTGGTAGCCAGCGAGTTTAAAAGCGCCTATGTGGCCAGTAAACATGGTATTGTGGGGTTTACTAAAACCCTGGCCTTAGAGGGCGCGCCTTTTAATATTACCTGTAATGCCATTTGCCCGGGGTATGTAAAAACGCCATTGGTGGATAAACAAATTGCCGATCAGGCGAAAGCGCACCAGATGAGTGAGTCGGAAGTGGTGAGTAAGGTGATGTTATACAAGCAGGCGGTAAAGGATTTTGTTCCGGTGGAAACGCTGGGACAATTGGCTCTGTTTTTGGCAGGCGAATCGGCCAAAACCTTAACCGGAGCCGCATTGCCGGTAGATGGAGGCTGGAACGCACAGTAAGTAATATATTGGTCTTTTTTGGGTGTAAATAATTAATAGTCAATGTTTTATTTGTTTTTTAACGATATTTTTTTGTTTGAATAAAACTTCCTATCTTTGCAGCCCTAATTAAAAATAAATAATGGAAAAACGTTACGAGACGGTCTTCATTTTAACTCCCGTTTTGTCTGAAGATCAGGCAAAGGAGGCCGCAAAAAAATTCAAAAAAACCATTACTGATCTGGGAGGTAAGGTAGTGCACGAAGAAAACTGGGGTTTACGTAAACTGGCGTATCCTATCCAAAAGAAAACCACCGGGTTTTATCACCTGATTGAGTTTTCGGGAAGTGGAGAAGAGATCATCAATACGCTGGAAGTAACCTACAAACGTGATGAGCGCATCCTGCGTTTCTTAACCGTTGCTTTAGACAAGCACGCTGTTGCTTATGCTGAAAAACGCAAAGGGAAAGTAGCTGAAGCTAAAACCAAGAAGAAAGAAAACGCCGCGGCGTAATGTTTAACGACTAAACGAATCAGAAAATGGCAAATCCATCAGATATCCGTTACTTAAATCCTCAAACTACTGAGGTGAAAAAGAAAAAATACTGCCGCTTTAAAAAGAGTGGTATTAAATACATTGATTACAAAGACCCTGATTTCTTATTGAAATTTGTAAACGAACAAGGTAAATTATTACCACGCCGTTTAACCGGTACTTCATTAAAATTTCAGCGTAAAGTGGCTCAGGCTGTTAAACGTGCCCGCCATTTGGCTTTAATGCCTTATTTAGCTGACGGATTAAAATAAAAATTAGGAGGAAATAACAATGGAAATCATTTTAAAACAAGATATTAAGGGACTGGGTTATAAGAATGACCTTGTAACTGTACGTCCGGGTTATGGCCGCAACTTTTTATTACCAAAAGGAATGGCTGTACTGGCTACCCCAAGTGCCAAAAAAATGCACGCTGAATTATTAAAACAAAGTGCGTTTAAAGAAGATAAATTACGTAAAGAAGCTACTGCAAGTGCTGAGAAATTAGCAGGTGTTAATATTAAAGTTGGTGCTAAAGCAGGTGAAAGCGGTAAAATTTTTGGTTCAGTAACCAATATCCAGATTGCAGAAGCTTTACAAAAAGCGGGTTACAATGTGGAACGTAAAAACATTGAGTTAACAGAAGATACCATTAAGCAATTAGGTACTTACAGTGCGAAAGTACGTTTGTTTAAAGAAATTGTAGCTACTGTTAGTTTTGAAGTTGTAGCTGAGTAATTTCAGATAAAATGTTAAGTATTAAAGCCATTCCGTAAGGAATGGCTTTTTTGTTGGCGTTTATCAGAAGAGATTTTTAATAAGTTTCAATGCTTAATCAGGCAACCATTTACAGATTTAGGATGTCTTAACTATAGAACCTATATCTGAAATTAAAATGAAAAGACTTAAACTTTTAGTGGCAGCCGGCTTATTTCTAATGCCAATGATGAAAGCGCAAACCGCTGCACCCGTTAATCCATGTGTGCCAAATGTAGCCATAACGCCAATTCCTAATACCTATGGGTGTTATAGTATTGTGGCTACAAATACGGCGGCTCCCAACGAACCCGATTCGTATTATCAATGGAATTTCGGTAATGTAACTGCAACGGGAAAAACGGTTTACCATTGTTATTCTCCTTCCATAGGTGTTATGAATCATACGTTTTCTCTTACATACACTAGTCCGGCATTATGTGGGATACAACCTAATGTTTATACGTTTACCATTTCGGTACCACCCCCACCAATGGGGACGTGTGTGAATAATGTGCCGACTTTTTCATTATCTGCCAATTCGGTAACCGTTTACGCGGGATCTGTTATTCCTGAAATCATCACTAATTATCAGTATGGTGATGGTTCTGGCGTTAGTCCTTATCCCTATCATACCTATGGAAGTTGCGGTAACTACATTCTTGAGGTAAGGGAATGGGATATGAACGCGGTACCTTCTGTAACCTGTTACGCTTATGCCGCAATTAATATACCGTGTAACTCATCTCTGGCAATAGGAGAACAGCATATTAACGCTTTGAAACGCTATTATCCGAACCCGGTTCAGGAGGTATTAACCATTGAAACGAGTCAGCGCATAGAAAAGGTAATTGCGGGCGATCTGATGGGGAAAGGCTATCCTCTGAGGTTTAACGGAGATGGAGATATAGTGACGATTGAAACGACCAAGTTACCCGCTGGAGCCTATGTGTTAAGTATTTATTTTAGCGATGGGCGGCATCAGTCGGTTAAATTGCTGAAGGATTAGAAATGCAGTGAATAAATCAGCAGATGGATTGTGAGGAAAATGTAGGATGTACTTGTCTGACTAATTAGATCTGCTTTTTTCATAAATCTGGATTAACATACGGGAAACGATGATTGAAACAGAGGCATTATCTACCAGGGCTTATATGTTCCCGATGATTGCAGTACCATGTAATAATAAACAAAACTATTTTAAATTTAAAAATGAGAGTAAAATGAAAGGCAAATTTTTAATCTTAGTATCTTTTTTCACATTATCTGTTTTGAAAGGACAGACTGTTTTCCAGAAAATTTACGATGGAGGAGCAACCAGCGATTTTGGGAGATCTGTTCAACAAACTGTGGATGGGGGATTTATTATTACCGGGCAGACATCGCTAGGTGCAGGTCCTTCAGATATGTACCTTGTGAAAACCGGTTATGATGGAACAATACAATGGGCTAAAACTTTTGGCGGACCAGGTAATGAAATTGGATATTGTGTTCGGCAAACTTCAGATGGAGGGTTTATTATTTTAGGAAATACAGATACTTATGTTTCAGGAGGCCCATGGGATATGTATCTTGTAAAAACTACTTCTAACGGAACTTTTCAGTGGTCTAAAACCTTTGGCGGAACAGGGATTGAGGAGGGGCGTTCTGTTCAGGAAACCAGTGACGGGGGCTTTATTATTACTGGAAATACAACTAGTGTAGGAGCGGGGGATATTTATCTTGTTAAAACGACGTTTAATGGTACTTTACAATGGACGAAAACGTATGGTTATTTATCTGGGAATGATTTTGGAGAGGCTGTTAAGCAAACCAATGATGGTGGATATATCATTACAGGTTTTACAAGCAGAGAAAGCAATCACTTTGATGTTTACCTTGTGAAGACGGCTTATGATGGAACGCTTGAATGGACCAAAACGTTTGGTGACACATTAGATGACAGAGGATATGATGTGCAGCAAACGAATGATGGAGGTTTTGTTATTGCTGGCACCTTTGGGAAGAGTGTTCCCATTAGTGGAGGAACACAATACTATGGAGATGTTTATCTTATTAAAACCGCTTCAGATGGAACGCTTCAATGGAATAAAACCTTTGGGAATACAAACCATGCCATAGGTTATTCTGTTCAGGAAACCAGTGATGGTGGATATATTATTGGCGCAGAAAGAAGTGGCGCGTATCTATTGAAAACTGCTTCTAATGGCACTCTTCAGTGGTCAAAGATTTATGGTAACCTACTAGGTGGGGGCGGTATAACATCTGCTCAACAAACCAGTGATGGGGGATATACTATTGTTGGAACTATAAGTAATAGCGGAACTTTTGATGTTTATTTAATTAAAACGGATGTTGCCGGTAACAGTGGGTGCAATGAAACTAATCCAACGACAATAGTAAGTTCCGGAGGAATGCAAGGCACTGGTGGTATACAGGGAACAGTGGGAGCATTAACCGGCAATATTGCAACTCAGACATTTAGTGGTGGCTCAGAAACTACACTTTGCTTAGTATTAGGCGTGAATGAAATAACGGAACAACATTCCGTTTCAATTTTCCCTAACCCATTTTCTACACAGATGAATTTGCACACTGATAATTATTTTAATGATGCAACACTGGTAATTTACAATTCATTCGGGCAGCTTGTAAGGCAAATAGAAAATATTTCCGGGCAAACGGTTACTATATTTCGTGAAAACCTTTCCGGTGGAATGTATTTCATGCACCTGATTCAAGACAATAAAATAATATTTGTAAACAAATTGGTAATTACCGATTAATGCAAAAGATAACGAATAACGGAAAGTAGATAGCGGAAACTTTAACAAGGGCACATACAGATTGATAATAACACCTGAACATATATTAAAAGCATGTAAAGCAGGAGATATAAGCGCCTTTGAGCAGCTTTATAAACGCTATTACCGTGTGCTGTTTGTTATAGCTTTGCGTTATAGTCGGGGGCGCGAAGAGGCAGAAGATATACTACAGGACGCTTTTATAAAGATTTTTAATAATCTCGATTCATATACAGGGAGCGGTTCGTTTGAAGGGTGGATGAAGCGTATTGTCCAAAATACGGCTATCAACCATTACCGCGGCACCTTGAAATTTGATTTGCATGTGACACTGGATGATTACCATGAAGTGGCAGAAGAAACCATTTCTGATTTTGAGTGGATGGACGCGAAACAAATTCTGGCCCTTTTGAGTAAGTTACCGGAGGGCTACCGGATGATCGTCAATTTATATTACATAGATGGCTACAAACACCGCGAGATAGCGGAGTTACTTCATATCAGCGAGGGAGCTTCTAAATCGCAATTATTTAAAGCCAAAGCCTATTTTAAGAAATTATTACATGAACATATTAACAAGGAAGTAATATGAGAGAGCCGGAAACTATTCACGATAAATTTGCTGGTTTTGACCCGGACGTTGATGATGCACACATTCATGAGGGGTGGGAAAAAATAAAGTTTTTCGTACCTCAAAAGGAAAAAAAGCGCCGGGGTTTATTTTTTCTTCTATTTGGATGTGCGGGTGCAGCGGGGCTTGCATTTTTATTAATGGTCATTTTCTTTATAATAACCAATAATGAGGAGGGGAATGAAGAGGTAACAACGTCGCTGCCTTCAATGGGTGAGTCGTTTACGGATAGTGTAAAAACGATACGCGATACAGGTTCTTCAGGATCAAAAAGAGCATCAGAAAAAGTTGCAGAGAAGATTCAGACTACCATTCACCAAAAAGTGCCTGATACGGAATGGCGTACAACACAAAACAGGAGTGTTTTAAAGTCTGGTTTAACGGTTTTGGACAATCAAAAGAGTACTGGACCTGAGCCTAACCAAAAGAAGCAGTCAGAAGTAAGGTTGGGCAAACAGATCGTGACACATCAGGTTCAGGATGGGGGAAATATACAGCCTCGCGAATCAGAACAGACTTTAGTAATGTTGGGAAGGCAAGGAGTGGATACCATGCGCAGTATTTCTTTAGTGCCAAGAAAAGTTTTAGTTCAGGATACAGTATCCGGAACTCCTGATTTAATTCCTACATCAGGCGATACGTTTTCGGTAAAAGCAATAGGGAAAAACAAACGGTTTTTTACAGAGGTATATTCGGGAACAGGGGTGTCATTCTCTGAAATTTCGGTTTATTCAGGAAATGCACCGGTAAAAAGCATTGCGCCGCTAGTAATAGCGGGTATTGGTGCTGGTTATCGTATAACAAAACGGGTTGATCTGCTTTTTCAGGTTAGTGTTGTGCATTCAGACGTAAAGTACAGTCAATGGGAACAGCGTAATAAAGAGGTATTCCGTACAAAGATTGCAGTTAGTTCTACCATTGGAGGAGATTCTATCGGATACGTTAAAGCGCAAACACTCACGGATATTAAAAGAGGAATGATATATAATGTGGGAATGGGATTAAGTTATGAGCTTGTGAAATGGAATCGTTTATCGTTGAGTCTTTCGGGCGGATTGAATATGGGATGGCAAACAATAAAGCATGAGCGGATTTACGCCTTAGGAACTGATACGATGGTTTATATAACCTCTCCGGTAGCAGGAGATCTACCAGAGAAGGCACCTGCCGATTTTCAGTCTGGAACCCACAGAAACAGTAATTTAATCAGCCGGATAGGTGTATCGGTAGGAATGGATGTTTCGTGGCGTATTAGCAATCGGTACCAGTTACTGTTACGGCCGCAATACCTATTGGGTTTGACTCAGGGAGCAGTTAATATAGGGAATAGGCAGTACAGGTTGCAACAAAATTATGTAGTTCTGGGAGTGGGGGCGAGAGTGTTTTTTTAGGTTTTCAGCAACCTTCTTTCGGTTTTTATGTTTTAAAAACCAAATTTTTTAAAAAATATAATATCCTATTCACTCAATACAAGTGGGTTTTTGTTGTTTTTGAGGCCTAATACGGCATAAGGAGATTTTATGGTTCTGCCGATTTTTACCCAAGATCAGGTTTTTTATAGTAATTTTGATCTGTATGTCTAAGTTCAGTCTTAAAAATATTTTTATTAAATCGGAAGAGGATGAGCAGTCTCCTAAACACGAAGAGAATAGTGTTAAAAAAACTGCGGAAACAGGATCAGGGATGAAATTTCCGGGAAGCACAACCGGGAACGCTTATGTTCCTCCTACCGTTTCGATCAGTGAAGGAATTCTGAATCAGGTAGTAGAGTTATATGAAAAGGGATTCGACTCTTTGAATAAACCAGGCTATGATTTTTACGAATTTTTTAAGGCCATTCATTCTGTAAATGATTTCTCTCCGGGCGCATATAAAATGGCGTTCCAGATGGGAAAAGTAATGAATGCCAGTTTGGAGAAGAATGCGTTGATTCAAAGTGCTGATCAGTATATATCTGAAATTAATAAAGTTCACGAAAATTATCGCTTACAAGGCGAAGGAAAGCGTAATGATATTACCAAGACCCAAACCAATGAAAAGCAGGCGCTGACGAATGAAATTGCCAGTATTGAAAATCAGATTAACCAGTTGAAAAATCAGATTGCTGAACTGGAAAATAAAAAACGCCAGCGCGAAAGCGAGTTAAGCCCGATTGACACTAAATACCATGCAGAATTAAAACTGATAGAAGAAAAACTACAGGCTAATAATAGTGCCAGAGAGATCATAACCTCAAAGATCAATACGGTTAAACATGGTATTTTAACCAATATCTAACATTACATAAGAAATAAATCAAAAACTATGAGTTCAAATTCTCCCAACACGTTCAGTTCGGAAAAGATGTTGCAATTACCTATTTTGAAGCATTTTGATTCTGCTGAACTCACACTTACCGATAACAAAAAATTCCGGCCCGGAGAAAAGGGAACCACCAGCGTATTGACACTGATAGTGTTTATCGCATTGGGATACCTTACTTGGGTATACATTCTGCCACCTGTTTTCAGAGCCATTGGAGAATTACTGGCTTTGGCCATTACAGCTGTTGGGGTAGTATTGCTTATTTTACTGGCACCGCTTATTTTTAAAATGTTGCGTAGCCTGGCCCGTCATTTGAATAAGTTATTTATCAAATACAATCCTTTTGGTGAATTAGAAATTCAGAAGGAAAAGATGAAAGCCAACCGTGAGAACTTTAAAAAGGCTAAAGCTAAAATTAAGGCGTTAAAAAGTAACATGGAAACAGAAGCGGTGAAGTCGGAACAGGAGGCTAAAAATTTTCAAACGATGGTACTGGAATTACAAAAGAAGGCCGAAGCCATTAAAAACAAGCTCTCTGATATGGATCGGAATATGGGGGAAAAGGCAAAGGAAACGGATGCTTATGTTGAATTGCAGGCTGAACAATTAAAAGTATTATCGGAAGCTCAGCGTGTGGCACATCAGTTGGAACAAAGTTCAAGTTTTGTACAAAAGTATGGTGTTCGTGCAAACATTATGGGGAAACTTGATCGTAAATTAACGCTTGTGCAAACAGCAATGGATATTAAAATTTCCGATTTTGAAACCAGTATCAGTATGCTCAGAAAGGAATACGAATTTGCTGAGTCAGCTAAGAACGCTACAGAGCAAGCTAAATCGGCCATGTTATTTACAAAGAGCTGGGAACTGGATTATGCTTTGGATGTGGTAACCAACACCATTGCTATGGATATCTCAACCACCCAGGAAAATCTTGCTGATCTGGATACATTGACTTCAAAATATTCATTGGATAGTGATGAGCTGTATTCTAAACTAGATACATTGGCGGATAAAATTAAGACCGGGCAAAATGCCATACCGGAAGCCGGGAAGTACAATAATCCAAATTACAAATTAACATCGCAGGATAAGGCGAATAGTGGCGGCTTTTCGGATTTATTTTAATTATAATAAATAAACAAACATAACATAAAACAATAAAACTATGAGTTTCTGGAGTAGATTAACAGGTGTAGGTAAAATTTCAATCGCACTTTTAGTGGCAGCGCCCATTGTATATGGTGTATATAAACTGGCTCCCGGCATTAAAGTGGAAGATGCCAAAACGGTTAAGAAGATTGATGTAAATGGCGGGGATGTCAATAATCAGATGGCAGCGGATGAATTGCCGTTACCAGCAGATGAGGTGTCGTCGGAAGTAAGTTCTAAGCCACTGGTACGTATTTCGGGGTATGCCTGGAATGCCCAGTCGGGTATTATTGTTGCCAATGGTGGGGCTAAAACTGCCAAAGGCTCATTAATGGAAAAGAATGGAGTAAATCTTGAAATTTTGCGTGAAGACTGGTTAAGTGAGTTACGCAACAAACAAATGAAGTTTGTGGAGGAATTTGATAAAGGCAATGCTAACCCTACAGAAGGCGTAATGGGATTAATGATTATGGGAGATGGCGCGCCTTACTATATATCTTCTGCTCAGCAAGCCTTAAACGATAAATATGGTAATAAGTACCATCTTCAGATTGTAGGCTCATTAGGATTATCTTATGGTGAGGATAAACTGATTGGTCCGGTTAACTGGAAAAAGGATCCTAAAAGCATGAAAGGGTCTCTTATCAGTGCGGTAATAGGCGATGGTGACTGGGTAGTGGCTGTTAACTATGCTTCAGCCAATGGGTTAAAAATTAATCCGGATCCTTCTACATTTGACGAAGAAGCGGTTAACTTTTTAGCTGCTGAAAACGACGATTACATTGAAGCCTCTAAAGTGCTGATTAAATCACAATTAGAAAATTACACCGTAGAATTGAAGGAAGTGAAGAACGGAAAACTGACCGGTAAAAAGGTGAATAAAAAAGTGGATGGTTGTGCTACATGGACTCCTGGTGATAAAATGGTTTTTGATGCGTTGAATGGTTTTACAGATATCGTATCTACCAAAGAATTTAATAACCAGATGTCAACTGTATTGATTGTGGTGAAAGAATGGGCCGATAAAAATCAGGACGTTATTACCAATATTTTAAAATCATCATTTACAGCCAGTAATCAAATGAAACAACATGATAACTGGCGTAAGAGAGCTTCGGAATGTGTGGCAAAATCATTTAATCAGGAAACACCGGACTATTGGTATAAAATGTTTGCCGGTCAAAAAGCCATTAAAAATGGTATTGAGTACAACATGGGTGGGTCGCGCGTATTTAATTATGCTGATGCTATGCAGTATTATGGTATCACAGATGGCGTAAACCGTTATAAAGCGGTGTACGATCAGGTAAGTTCTTATCTGACGGATCTGAATCCTATGGGCTTTAACCAATCGGTTAAGCGTGTGGTGCCTTACGAAGAAGCCGTTAATTTGTATTATATTAAAAATATTAATGACATTGAAAGTGGTACGGCTACAAAATCAGATTATTCTAAAACGGCCACGCAGCAAATTGCTTCCGGTGAATGGAAAATTAATTTTAAAACAGGAAGTACTGAAATTAATAGCTCATCTAACGCTGTGTTAAATGAAATTTACAATCTTTTGATACAAGCCGAAGATTCTAAACTGGAACTGGAGGGGCATACAGATAATGTTGGTAACGAACAGTCGAACTTGGTATTGTCGGAAGGACGCGCCAGTGCCGTGAAACAATTCCTGATCCGTAAAGGGGTGAATAGTAGTCGTTTCCAGAGCGTATCTGGTAAAGGTCAATCGGAACCCGTGGCCGATAATGGCACCGAACAGGGGCGCGCCCAGAACCGACGTGTGGTTATTAAATTACTTAAATAATATTTGCACGAATGTTGCGGAAACTATTTACACCGCTTGAGAAAATAAAAGCGCCATTTAACCTTTATATAATACTATTCTGGTTAATAATGGTGCTGTTTACCTGGTTTTTACTGACTTCAGGTCAAAAGCACCTTATCCCGAGTCCTGCTCAGGTATTTACCGGATTTGGAGAACTTATGTCTGAAGGATTGGTAACCCATATAGGAAGTTCATTGTCGTTATGTTTTCAATCGGTGTTGTTTTCTATAATAGTTTCTCTCATCATTGTTTACCTTTCGCCATTGCCGGCCTTAAAGCCATTGGCATCCATGATCAGTAAATTCAGGTATTTGCCGCTTACCGGCATTACCTATTATTTTACTGTGTTCTTTCATACAGCCAGAGGTATGCAAATTGCGGTACTGGTTGTTTTTATGAGTACGTTTTTTATCACGTCTTTGCTGGCGGTAATAAAAGATATACCGGACGAAGAGTTTGATCATGCCCGCACGCTTAAATGTAACCGTTGGGAAACCCTCTGGGAAGTTATTATAAAAGGGCGTTTAGATTACGTGTTTGATGTACTCCGGCAGAATCTGGCTATTGTGTGGATGATGATTGTAACCGTAGAATCTATATTGGTGGCCGAAGGTGGCTTAGGGGTTCTTATTAAGAACAATGATAAATTCATGAATCATGGTAAAATTTTCGCTTTGCAGATTGTTATCCTGATTTTAGGATTGCTCATAGATGTGTTTCTTAACTTTTGCCGTAAATCGCTTTTCCGTTATTCTAAGTTTTGAGTATGTCGTATATAGTGAAAGATACTATTCTCTATGTGGAGAATCTGAGTGTAGCCTACGACGGTAAGGTTATTATTAAAGATATAAATATCACTGAAAAGGACGTGCACCGCGAAACGGTAACAACAGGTCAGGTAATTGCTGTGTTAGGCCGTTCGGGTAGGGGTAAATCCACCTTGTTTAAAGCCTTAACCGGTTTGGTAAAACCTGCTACCGGGCAGGTACTTATCCGTGATATTAAGAATAGTACGGAAATGGATATTAAAGCAAAACAGGTAGAAGAAGGCGATGTTGGCTTTGTGGATCAGAAGTACACCTTGTTTCGCCATAAGACCATTTATCAGGCCTTGAAGTTTGCCCTGCGTAAGAGCAGTCTGAGTGAAAAAGAGAAGGAGGATAAGATCAATAAATACATTCAGGAGTGGGGTTTAGAGAAAGTCAGGAATCAGTATCCGAATGAGTTATCGGGTGGGCAACGGCAGCGTACGGCCATTATCGAGCAAATTTTCAGTTCCGGTAGTTATATGATACTGGATGAACCTTTTTCAGGTCTGGATGTGGGAAACGTGGAGGATGTAAAACGATCTATTCACAAAATTGGTGCAGATCATACATTAAATACAGTTATTTTTTCGACTCATGATATAGAATTGGCTGTTAGCCTTGCAGATTCCATTTATGTAATCGGCTATCCAACCATTAATGGTAAAATGGAGCACTATGGTACTGTAGTCGGACATTTTGATTTAAAGGCCATGCAACTGGCCTGGAAAGATTTTGATGCTGGCCATCTTCAATTGGTAGAGCAGATTAAGAAATTGATGTTGAGTAGTTAATTCTCAATATTAATTCAACCCAAACACCATCCTGAAACTACTTCCTTGTCCTATAACCGAACTGGCTTCCAGTTTACCGTTATGGATCTGCATAATGTTTTTACAAATGGTTAAGCCTATACCGGAGCCACCTTCGCGGGTGGTAAAAAAGGGAATAAATATTTTATCCAGATTTTCTTTCGGAATACCTTTCCCGTTATCGCTGACCGTAATACAATATTGGTTGTGCGTTTTTTCGGTACTGATTTTAATAACCGGATCTGTTTTATCTTTTACCGCGTGAATAGCGTTGGTAATAAGGTTAATGACCACCTGATCAATCAGTTTTTTATCCAGTTCCAACGTATCCCGTTCGTTAATATCTTCCAGATCAAGCTTAATGCTTTGTTTGCGGATCAGTGGTTTCATTAACTCCAGTGCTTCACTGATAAGTTCTTCTACATTGCAGGGTTTAAGAACCGGACTGGGTAATTCCGCTACCAGGCGGTAATCTTTTACAAAATCTGCAATACCATCCGATCGTTTTTTAATAGTGGCCACTGCTGTACGGATGTCATCTATATCTTCGGTATCCGTTATTTCATTCTTGCCAGCCAGTATGCCATTTAGTGTATCGCTAAGCGACGCTATAGGCGTTATAGAATTTAGTATTTCGTGGGATAGTACATTAATCAACTTGTTCCAGGCTTCCACTTCTTTCTGTTCTACTTCATCTTTGATGTTCTGTATGGTAATAATCAGGTACGTTTTGTTAATCAACTGAAGCGGCATCACCTCCACACTTAACTGCGACCGGGTTCCTTCAATCAGCATTTCCAGGAATTTTTTACCTCCTCCTTTAATTTGACGTATTTCGTTTACCAGATCAGGGATATGATTTTCGAAGCGCCGCCAGTATTGGTACTTTGGTATTTTAAGAATGGATAAAATGGCTTCATTCATAAACAGAATCTCTTCCTTTTCATTACCTTCTTCCAACGCTTCGGCATAAATGGTAATGACACCAAATTTTACTTTTTCCAGAATGTTTTGAAATAAAAGAAAGATCCGTTCTTTTTCCAGTTCCATATTTTTACTGTGCAGGATAATAGCGTTGAAGGATTGGTATAAACGCTTAATACTTCCACCACTTTGCGTGGTAGAAAAAACCATCGAGTAATCTTTGTTTTTCAGCGTATCAGCAAATCGTTCAACGTCTCTGGTTATTTTATTGGTAAGCCTTATCAATAAAGCCACCTGCAGAATAACCAGCAGGCTCATGCCAATAATCGAAAACCAGAGTGTCGTATTCTGATAGAGGTAAACTAAAAGCCACAGACTTAAAAACAGAAATACAACCTGTAATATAATTTTAAATCCAAGGCTTTTGAACATGATGCTTAGTTATAGAAGAGGAGGGCCTAACATTTTTCAATCACAACAGCGTAACCTTGTCCTACTCCTATGCACATGGTGGCTAACGCGTATTGTTTGTTTTGTATGTGTAACTCCATAGCCGCGCTGTTTAAAATACGGGCTCCGCTCATCCCTAATGGATGTCCTAAAGCAATGGCACCACCATTAATATTCAAACGCTCATCATTATCAGCAATGCCCCACGAACGGGAACAACCCAGGCTTTGCGCGGCAAATGCTTCATTCAGTTCAATAACCCCCAGGTCATTAAACGTAAGGCCGGCTTTTTTTAAGGCCTGATTAGCGGCTTCAACCGGGCCAATGCCCATGATACGAGGTTCCACACCCGTAACGCCCATAGATACAATACGAGCCAGTGGTTTCAGACTATACTTTTTCAAAGCATCTTCTCCGGCAAGTAGCATAGCGGCGGCTCCATCGTTTAAGCCGCTCGAATTTCCGGCGGTAACCGATCCGTCCTTTTTAAACGACGCTTTTAATTTGGTAAGTCCTTCCAGTGTGCTGGATGGTTTGGCAAATTCATCCGTATCAAATACCAATGGATCGCCTTTACGTTGCGGAATGCTCACCGGTACAATCTCTTTCGCCAAACGGCCGCTGCTTATGGCTTTTGCCGCTTTTTGCTGACTCCAGAGCGCAAACCGATCCTGATCGTCACGCGATATATTAAACTGAGCGGCCACATTTTCGGCCGTTTCACCCATGGCATCTACCCCGTATAGTTCTTTCATTAGCGGATTCACAAAACGCCAACCAAAACTACTATCATAAAGTTGCTGGTCGCGCCCGTAGGCCGAAGACGCTTTACTCATTACCAAGGGCCCGCGGGTCATATTCTCCACACCTCCCGCAATCATCAGCGATGAGTCTCCTAACATAATGGCTCGTGCCGCATCTATGGCAGCGCTTAAGCCACTGGCACAAAGACGGTTTACGGTTTGCCCCGGAACATTAACCGGTAAGCCGGCCATTAATAAAGCCATACGGGCTACATTCCGGTTATCTTCTCCCGCCTGATTGGCACAGCCCAGAATAACATCGCCCACTTCCGAAAAATCAACCCCCGGATGTTTTTCTTTTAAGGCTTTTAAAACCAGTGTCGCTAAATCGTCTGTACGCACTGCAGACAAAGTGCCTCCAAAATTTCCAATGGCGGTTCTTACACCGCCAACAATATATGCTTGTTTAATCATTTTAATCCCAGTTTTTAGAACTTAAATATACAATTCCTTTAAATAACGCAACCGTATGCTTCGTAGCTTCATCGTACAGGCGTACTTCATAATGTGCCAGTTTTTGATTCCGTTCTAGTTCTTTGGCTTCCGCTACAATACAATCTCCGGCTTTTGTTTTCTGAATGTGAGAAATGGAAGTTTCTATGCTCACTGCCTGTCTTCCCTTTGAATTAGAGGCAAATGCCAGAGCGCTATCGGCTAGTGAATACGTTATGCCACCATGCGCAATACCAAAGCCATTCAGCATATCTTCCCTGACCCTGAGCTTTAAAAGACAGTATCCTTCTTTAACAGCCAAGCGTTCGATTCCCAACCATTGGCTAAAGGCGTCTTTTTCAAACATACGTGTAACAATTTCTTCCGCTGAAGGCATGCGCGAAATTAATAATTTATTCAGTAACCCTTTATTTAATACTTTGAAGAGCCACTTTGGCTATGCTTTCCAATTCCTTTTTATCGGCACCGCTTTGACTCATTACTCTGAGTCCGCAAATGGTATTGTAAAGAAACATACTATAGGCTTTAGAAGATTGTTTCAGGTTAATGAGTCCTTCTTCCTGTCCCATCTTTACCCATTCATCCATCATCATTTCCATGTCTTTTTTGGCATTACAAATAACGTTAGATGTTTCTTTACATTGTTTACTCATTTCTGCCGCTGCATTTACCATTAAGCAGCCATTGGTGTCGGGTGAGGCGGTGATGTGATCAATAACACCGCTCATTAATAGTTCTATCTTTTTAAGTCCGTTGACGTTTTTTGTTTTTATCTGCTCAAACGGATGCGTGGATTTGCTTTTATAGTAATTCAGCGCTTCCAGATACAGATTATGTTTGTCCTGAAACGTATCGTAAAGACTGCTCCGGCTAAGGCCGGTTGCATGAAGCAAGTCGTCAATAGAAGTGCCATTGTATCCTTTAGATTGAAAGATAACCGACGCCTTGTCGAGCACTTCTTCTTTATTGAATTGTTTTGTTTTAGGCATTTGCTTTAGATTTTAATTGTTTGTGTTTAGCGGAAAAAGCGATATAGTTGATCTCGGCCGGAAGTTTTACCCGTTCGCTTAACAGCATACTGATTTGTCCGCGGTGATGTGCCGCGTGAAAAAATAAGTGGTGCATAAAATCGTGCAGGCAGTTTGATAAATCCCTTCCATCTTTACCCGTAAAAGGAATCATGGTGTTTTGTGGCATTTGTTCCAGTAAGATCAATAGATTTTCCTTGTTCTCCCGGTTTATGGCAATCAATTCTTTTGTTGGCCGTATTACAAATGTTTCTTCCTGGGCAGGTTCTTGTTTTATTTGCGAAATGATAGATTGTGCCGATAAAACAATATGACTCATTGTCCTGAGAATTTTTTCATCAGTAATGGTATGGTTCGTAATCGTATCTAAAATGATTTGATTAGCCTGAAAAGTATAGTCTATATAATCTCTCATTATAAAAAACGGAATAAGCGTTCCGTAAATTTATAAATAGAAGACTATTTATTCCAAATAAATTTACTTTTTTAACATTAGTACGAAAACCTACCTATGGTGGGGGAGGTGAAAGGATTAAAAATTAACTATTGGCAGATACTTTTACCGTTCTGAATAAAACAAGAACAATAGCTGTAAATGCCAGAGCTAGGATGCCCAGGTAAGGATAATTAACCAGTTGTCCGTCGGGTAATGCCCAAACAACAAAACCACCAATCAAAGAGGCAATAGAAGTTCCAAATTGCTGAACAGCAGAATTTACAATAAGAAAGGCACCCCGGATTCTGGGTTCAACAGTTGAGGTAACATGAGCCATTACAATAATCATTCGCGACCCGCTGAAAATAAAGAGGGAAGAACTGGCCGCCAGTAATATAATTTTACTGGTAGTGTCGAGATTTGGAATAATAAGCATGGGAACACTTGTAAGAACGGAAAGCACCGCCAGTACTTTAAAGCGTCCGATTTTATCGCTTAATTTTCCTATTAAGGGCGATGTTATAACGGTTAATAAACCGCCTACTACATACACAAAAGGAACAGTAGTAGCGTAATCGAAACCAAGGTTTTTAGTGAAAAAATCGGTGAGAAACGGGATAATGAAAAAATGGGAAGGCATCGTCAGGAAAGTGAGTAAAAGAGCTCTTCTTCGGTTTGTATCGCTCAAAATGGTGCGCATAATGGCCGTAAAGCTTTGTTTTTTTGCAGTAGCCAGATGCGCCGTAAAGGAAGGAATAATAAACAGGATGCCAACAAAAACAAAAACGCAAAGTAAACCAAGGAAAAGGAAAGGCGTGTACCAATTGAAATGTCCGGCCAGATAAAGCCCTCCGGGAACACCTAACACGCTTGCCAGCGCAAAACCCATCATCAGAATACCCATGGCCTGACCACGCCGTTGTACGGGTATGGCATCGCCAACAATACTTTGAATAACACTTCCTGAAATGCCGCCAAATACACCGGTTAAAAAGCGTGCCAATACCAGCATTTCGAAACTTGTGGCCCATCCGCAAAAAAAGGTACCAAGTGTAAAGCCTCCATATACAAACGCTAAAACTTTTTTACGGTCATAATTATCTACCTTGTTAACAAAAAACAGAGACGATAAAAAGGCTCCCAAGCCAAATGCAAATACGGCAAATCCAAATTGTTTTGGTGTAATGCCCCAGATTTCCGTTAGTTTTGGTTTTAAGGGCATTAAAATCATAAAATCTACGATTCCGGTAAATTGAACAAAAGCCAGCAGCAGCAATAAGACGATTTCTTTTCTGGGCATAATACTTATTATCTGAAAATCAGCAAGGGATGGAAGATGAGAACTTGTTTTAAGTTTAAGGCCAGATAAAAATTATCACCTGTTTAATATCGGGGTGCAAACTTTTGGCCACCGGGCAGGTATGAGCAGCATTTTCATATATTTTCTTTTCCTTTTCGCTGTAATTAAGAGCCGGCATGGTAATCGTAACATGAATCTCTCCTATTCTGCGGGGCTCGGTGTACATAACCTTTAAAACATCGGCCTTAGCGCTATCCGGAGGAGTCATATTGTCCTTTTTGGCTACTATACCCATAATGGAAATCATACAGCAGGCCAGTGAAGTAGCCGTAAGATCGGTTGGCGAAAAGGCCTCGCCCAAACCGTGATTATCTTTTGGCGCATCGGTAACTATTTCCTTACCACTTTGCAGATGCACGGCCAGAGTGCGTAAACTGCCGGTATATTGAACTGAACTTGTTAGCATGAAATTTGTTTTTACTTTTATAAGGTATTAACACTTAAAGAGTTTAAATGTAATACTATTATTTCGTAATTTTGATTTATGTTCAAAAAGCTATTGTTAAGTTTGTTAACCTTTGTATCGGTTCATACGGCGTTTTCGCAAAGCGCTATCGATATGATCAATAGCGGACAGGATGTAAATGTGTTGTTCAAAAATGAAGCAAACGGTAAAATTTTCATTCATTCCCGGGGCATAGGTGCTTCTTACAGGCGATTAAAGCATGTTACTGCTAAAAATAAATCGGTACTGGATATAGAATTTACCACATTACGGCATCCTAAAGAAATAAAAGTGACCGGTACTGCCGAAAACAATAAACGTTTTGTATATGGGAAACTCAATTCGGTATATTGCCTTCGGGCCGGGATCGGAATTCAACAGGCTATTTTTAAAAAAGCCGATCGTAAAGCGATTGAGATACGGGTACATTATTTATTAGGTGCAACCGCTGCATTAGCAAAGCCCTATTACGTTCAGATATTCAGAGGCGACGCGGTAAACGGATTTACACAGAAGTCGGTTCCGTTTAACAGCGCCACGTTTACACAAGATTCTGTAATTGGTAAAGGAACGTTTATGGATGGATTGGCGGAAACCAAAGTATATCCCGCCATTAACGCCCGTGTAAACCTGAGTTTTGAATATGCGCCGCTGTCCTACATGGTAAGGGCGTTTGAAGTAGGCGTATCAGCCGATTTTTATCCGGTAGGATTACCCATCATGGCCCGTAATCCCAAAGAAAATTTAATACTTACCGTACATGCCGGATTTGTGTTCGGTAAAAAGTGGTTCTAACATGGAAGTGAAGTCAGACGAGCAGGTAACAGTTGCGGAAACACCTCAGAAAATTAAAAAACCAGATTGGTTAAGGGTTAAACTCCCAACCGGTCAGGATTATGTAAATGTAAGAAACATCGTTTCCAAACATAAACTGCACACCATCTGCGAAAGTGGAAATTGCCCAAACATGGGTGAGTGCTGGGGGGCTGGAACTGCCACGTTTATGATATTAGGAAATATCTGTACCCGTAGTTGTGGCTTCTGCGCGGTAGCTACCGGTAAACCCAAACCAGCTGACTGGGATGAACCTAAGCGCGTAGCCAACTCCGTTAAATTAATGGGCGTAAAACACTGTGTTATTACCAGTGTGGATCGCGATGATCTGAAAGATGGCGGTTCTATTATTTGGGCGGAAACCATAAAAGCCATTCGGGAGCTTAGTCCTGAAACCAAATTTGAATGTCTGATTCCCGATTTTGCAGGGAAGTGGGATAATTTACAGCGCATCATTGATGTGCAACCCGATATTGTATCGCATAATATTGAAACGGTGCGCCGCTTAACGGCGCAGGTGCGCATACAGGCCAAGTACGACCGTAGCATGGAAGTATTAAAGCGCCTGGATGAAGCCGGTGTAAAAACCAAAAGTGGCTTAATGGTTGGATTGGGAGAAACCGAAGCTGAAATTTACGAAACCATTAACGATCTGGCTGCCGTAAAATGCGATGTGTTAACCATAGGACAATACCTTCAGCCCACGCCTAAGCACTTACCTGTAGCGCGTTTTGTACATCCCGATGAGTTTGCAAAATACAAAGCCTACGCGCTCGATAAAGGATTTCGCTTTGTAGAAAGTGGCCCGCTGGTGCGCTCATCGTATCATGCCGAAAAACATATTTTCTAAGCCATTGCGTAAGTGTATTTTTTTTACTTAAAGCAGTTCTCCTTCAAAAGCATAGATTCTTTATAGTTATTGTTACATGATTCTGATTTAAGTTCAGGGGACGTTTTCCCTTCCCACTATCAACACTAAAAACCACGTTTTCCGTTATAGCTTGCTTGACTTTTGCGGCTTTTGCTACGGCTCCGGTGGCTTCTGCCTTGGCTCCAATCCGGCTCAAAAGCCTACAAGGCTTTTGCCCCCTCCTCGCTCGCGCAAAAACACGCAAAAGCCCGCGCAAGGCTGCCACTTCAACCGCTCGGCCAGTTAGAACGGCTTGGGTGAAATTAAAAAGTGATGTATTCTGCCAATTATTAAGAAAATACAGCCACTTGTTTAATGCCTGTTTTTTTTGGGAGAAGCAAGGTGTAGTTTTATTCCGAAAGCACTAACTAAGTGATGTTGCAGAAAGTTGATTTTGAGTCATGTGTGTAAGAAGGTTTTTGCTTTAGCTAAAAAGGTATAAACACTAAAAATCAGGTTATGAAAAAAGCAATTTTACTTTTCGTTGCTGTTTTATCGCAGCTTACAAGTGGGGTTAAGGCACAAACCGGAATGCCCTATCTCAATGAATCGGCCGGTAATGTCTATACACCGGTGGCAGGCCCCGATAGCGCGGTCTATCGTTTTTTTGGAGGAGAATTAATGAAGATTGATAAGCATAAGAACGTACTATGGACCCGGAAATTTAATGGTTTTTCTATTAATAATATTCTGTTATCTAAAACGGGGAGCTTGTTTTTTAAGGGAGCCGTTAACATAATAGGAAAAATGAATGCGCAAACCGGCAATGTGGTCTGGGTTAAACAATTCGGTACTTACACGTACCACAATGGAATAAACCAGATTACAGAGGGAGCTTATTTTGATCAGTTACTGTTGAACCGTAACAATAATTTATTGCTAAGTGGAACCAGTGGTTTTATGAGTTCCAGCGCGTTTTGTTTAGAACTGGATACTAACGGAAATATACTCCAGCAGAATGTCTTGATACAAACACAAACAGAAGCGATTGAACATTTTAATCTGATAAATGATTCAGCCGGATATTATAATTTTCTTGTAAAAACCAAAAGTGTATCCGGTACTGGCTCTCACAAAGTATATCTGTTTCAGTATAACTCGCAAACCCATCAGCACAACGGAACATTGCGTTTGGTTGATAATTTCAACGGCCTCTACGAAACGTATAAATTTTATAAGTCACAACTTAATCCAAATGACGTTTACATTGCCAGCTCTTATTACATTCCCGGATCAGAATATTCTGTCTTACGTAAACTGAACACTTCCGGAATGATAGGCACATTTACCTTGCCGAATTGCTTTAACAGTGCCCGCTGGTCACTTAATGAAACAAAAAACGGAAATGTATCTTTTTTAATTCCCCCAATGTTCACTGCCACATCTCCTGTTCAGCCACGTTATACGTTTATAACACTCGATCCGGCCTTTAACCGTTTAACAGGACTGCAAACAAATACACTAACTTCCCAATTCGCCAGTTTATTCATATTACCATTTTACGATCAGTCTGTTTTTGTCGAAACAGTTGATTTCAATTCGCCGGGAGGATTGGTTAATCTATTTGATGTTAATTCGCCGCCAGTTTGTATTCAGAGTTTTTCACAAGGCATTGCGGCGCTGTGTACCAATTCTAATTGCGGATTCCCGGTGGTTTCATACACAGGTGCATTTGGAGGAACAGCACCCGTCTCTCCAGTTCAGGCAGCATTCACATCATCCGTTTTAACCCCATCGGTAACATCAGTCCCCGGAGGGCTTTCGTTTAATTATTGTAGTATCGTGCTTGGAGAAGAAGAAAGGAAAGCAGCCGTATGGTCTTCATCAATCGTTTATCCATCGCCAGCCAGTAGTGTCATTACCGTAAAATTAAAGGAACAGGAAGTATATTCCATCGCAATTATGGACGCCCAGGGGCGTGAAGTAAAACGGTTTAATGGAGCGGGTACAGTATTTAACATAGACCTTACCAATTGGGCTTCAGGATTGTATTTTGTTACTATACAAAGCAATGGAAAGAACGAAGTGTTGAAGTTTGTAAAAGAGTAGAATATGAAAACGGTATATGTGCAGTATAAAGAAATAGAGTTGCAATGCTATACTTTTTACGAATAGATTAATTTACTTGATTAACGATAATCTGTGTAGAAACAGATAGTGGTAGATTTGTACTCCTCTCTCTAATAACTTAATCTTCTTAATTTATGAAAACAAAATTTATTTTTTATGTTGTCGTTTTAATGGCATGTTTTAGTATTTCGTTGGGTCAGTCTGGCATGCCTTATCTGAATGCTTCAGCCGGAAATACGAACGCCACTCTACGCGGCCCCGATAGTAGTATGTATTACCTTGATGGCAGTAAACTCTTAAAAATGGATAAAAACAAAGTCATTCAATGGTCAAAGAACTATAATGGAGTCAATTTTAGCGCATTGTTATTATCTAAAACAGGGAGTCTATTTTTTCTTGCAGGCGAAAAGGTCGGGAAACTAAATGCGGCTACAGGCAATATGGTTTGGGTAAAATCGTATCCGGGGTACGCGTACACCTTAGGAGGAACACAATATCAGTCTTCTCCGGCTTTTACTCAATTGTTGCTGGATAGAAATAATCATTTGGCCATTAGTGGCATAAATGCTCCTTTTGGGAATACAGACGCGGTTTTCTTAAAATTGGATACCAATGGTACTGTTGTTGACCAAAAGCTATTATTCAACAGTTTACCATCGGGGGCATTTCTTCAGAATTTTAATATCATTCAGGATTCTGCAGGGTATTATTCATTTTTAGTAACCTATCACGAATCCCCCGGCCCCAATGCCTATTTACTTACCTATAATTCTAGTAACAACCGTTTAAAAGATACCATGAAGTTCGTCGCGAATCTCATGTCTAGTCTGACGTTATCCCGATTTATTAAATCCGATCGCAATGCCACCGATTTTTATCTGGGAACCAGTAAGCAATCCTCCGGAATAATATTTGATGAAATGCGGCTGGCTAAGTACAATTCAACCCGTCAAAGAGGAAATTATACTGTAATTAATTGGGCTCAGAGTTATTTTGATAATGTGGGTGAAGATGAAAAGGGAAATATATCTCTGGTGTTTCATAATGGATCAGCTAATGGAGTTATTCCTATAGTTGTAAACCTCGATTCAAATTTTACTAAATTAAGTGCTTTTCAATACACAGCCGGAACTGCACAAGCTAATCCGTTATGGACAAAGGTGTGGCCATTTCATAATCAATCTGTATTTATTCAGGAGCATAGTAATACCTTACCGGCTAATACCATAAGGTTATTTGATGGTAAAACACCGCCATCCTGCATCACCAATTTTTCGTTGGGAACCACGCAGCTTTGTAACTCGGCACCTTGCCGTTATTCTACAGTTGAATTTGCAAACGTATTTTCGTTCATGACTTATACCGTGCCTGTTACTACGACTTTTTCGACACAACCCGTGTCTTACACGGTATCGTCATTCACGCCTGTTTTGGATTTGAATTACTGCTCATCTCCACTTTCTGTAATGGAACAGACTAAGGGAGAAGATGCGTTCCGGATGATGGTTTTCCCTCAACCAACCCAGGGGTACGTTGTATTGACTACAAATAAGCAGACCGAATCAGAGGTAATCATTTTAAATGGATTAGGATCAGTAGTTAAAAAATACCATTTTAGCGGACAATCTTTGCAAATGGATCTGTCGGATCTGCCGGCCGGATTATATTATGCCGAATGCAGAGGAGTGTACGGAACGAACGTTGCTAAGATTATTAAAACAAATTAATCTGTATCCGGCCTTGTAAAGTTTGATCTTTTGGTAATTAAAAAGAAATAGCCTGATCAGAAAGGTAAATCAAACGTTTCTGATCAGGCTATTTAAATGTGTAGTCCAGTAGATTAGTAAGCGTAATCCGATAAGTATTCAAAATGAGATGTCAGGCGCCCTTCTTTACAAATAGTAGCACGTTCTATAACCCCATCTTTATCATCGCCAAGAACATACGGTAGAACACGTTCAGTAAGATCTTTTCCAAAATCATCGCTGGCATCGCGTGGTAATTCACAAGGCAGATTATCTACTGCCATCACACAAATAGTATCTTTGTTAAATGGCAGATCTTCCGAGTTACTTACCATGTTGTAACCATAAAATGGCTGTGAAATGGTACTGGCTCTTATAGTGGTTGGTACCGATCCGTCTATGTCGCAGGTAACATCGGCAATCACACTAATATGAAAATCAGGCGCTTTAATATCATCATGCGTAAATAATTTAGGCGAGCGGGGATCCCAGTAGTGAGCCGAAATGAACAAATCTGTTACTTTGGTAAACGCCGGGAATTTAGAAACAAAGTGTTCTGGATGATTAAAAAAATCATTCAGGTCAAAATTATGATCGTTAGGGCGTTCCACATAATCTCTTGGGTTTAACTGACAATACACTGGCTCACGGAAACTCATGCCCAGAAATTCTTCAGGTGTTACTTTACGGATACGTAAGGCGCTAAGTGTTTCAATAACACCATTTGCCACACGTCCTCCGCCGGTGAGAGCTATTTTTATATTCGGTAATTTCACCCGTTTTAGTTCTTCTTCCATCTCCGCCCGGTCGCGGCAAAGATTAGCCGGTTTTAAGCGAAACAGGTCATACTTTAGGCCATAGCCCAAAATACCATTATATGCGCCCACTACACCGGCGTAACGTCCAAAACCAATAATACGGTTCCGGTTTTTATCGGTGAGTGTTTCATAATCAATCATCTGAATTTTCTTTGCAATCAAAGTCTTCATGAGTTTTTGATTATGCGCTTGTTTTTTGATCGTATGCGAAAAGAAGAAGTACTTTTTACCAGGTATAAGGTTGTCATAAGGAACTTCTTTTACCCCCATCAATACATCACAATCACTAAGATCTTCCTGTAGAGTAACACCAAACGCGGTATATTCTTCGTCAGAGTAGCAACGTATCTTACTGGGTTGAACTACCAATTCCAGTTGTGGATAGCGCCGGCTCAGATCTGAACAAATTAACGGAGTTAAAGGAACCCGTTTATCCGGTGGCGATTTTTCTTCGCGTAATACGCCAATTTTAATCTTCTGCATAGAATAATTACTAATTTTACAAAGATAGCATTATGAATTTGTTTAAATGGCTTTTTCTGTGGTTAAGTTTACTGGCTGTTAATGCTATTTACGCTCAAAGTCCGGCCATTCTTACCAAAAAGTACCCGCCTTCTCTTTTACAAGAGGACGCTAAGATTATGAAATCGGTTATTTTGGCCATGCATCCGGTTGTTGGAGTCTATCAGGATCGTAACAGAATAGAGCGCTTGTTTGATGACCTTATTGCACAGTTAACCGATAGTCTTACTGAAAAGCAGTTCCGGATCCGCTTAAAACTTTTAACGGATGAGTTGCGTTGTGGTCACACAGAAGTAATTCTTTCCAAAGCCTACCTCAAAGCGTTTAGGCACCTAAAGGTGAATTTTTCTCCTTACTACTTTTTGCCCGTAAATAATAAATTGTATGTATTGGCTGCACTCAATAAAAAGAAGGATACCTTGTTAAAGCAGGGAATGGAGATAAAGCGACTGAATGGTATTTCTATGGATACTGGTTTTGCCCTTATCCGTAAAATGATTTCAACCGATGGGTATATTAATAGTGGAAAAGATCTGTTTCTTCAGCGTGGGTTTAATGCCTATCACCTGTCGTTGTTTGGCAGACCTGATACCATGTCTGTCGAATACGTAAAACCTGACAGTTCCTTATCTACCCTTAAGTTCAAAGCCTTTCTGGCTGAGGATATTCCCTCTTTTCCTCTGCAACGAAAAGAGGATAGTTTGTATAAACGTTACAGACGGGCGGCAATAAGTTACCGTTACCTCGATACTTTATCTGGAACCATGCATCTCCGTATTCACAGCTTTTCGCCATGGCGTTATAAAAAGGCCTACCGTCGTATTTTTAAGGAACTTGAAAAAAATAAAACCAAACATTTAGTTATCGATTTACGAAATAATGGAGGTGGTAGTTTAACCAACTCCTATACCTTGTTAAGGTACCTTCTTAATAAACAAGCAGCCCAGACGCTTAAAACAGGCATTCGGCACTATCCCTATAAAGAATATACACGCGGGCGTTTTTCATTCAGAATGACTCGCGCCGGACTCGCATACATAGGCAAGCACAGGCGAACAAATGATACGGATTACTACACTTATACTATTAAACCAAAAACCAAACATCATTACGATGGAGAGGTGCTGGTACTTATTAACGGAGGCAGTTTCAGTGCCAGTTGTCTGGTAAGTGCGTATTTAAAGTATCAGGAACGCGCAAAATTTATAGGTCAGGAAACCGGCGGGGCTTATGAAGGGTGCAATGCTGGTACAACACCATTTTACACGCTTCCCAATACAAAAATACGGATACGGGTACCTGCTTTCAGGGTTACGCACGACCCCATTCAGCAATTAACCGGAAGGGGTATTTTACCCGACTATCCGGTAGTTTATCAGTTTAACGATTTTGTAAAACGGAAAGACCTGGAGCTACTAAAGGCAAAAGAACTTTGGAAGATAAAGTAAAAGGGTTAATTTTTTGATCTTAATGTAGGATTTAGTGCAAAAATTACTATATTAAAAGTCTAATCTAAAAAAATCAACAATGAAAAAAGTAATCGCAGCAGCAGCCATTTTAGTTATGGCTATAAATGTTTTCGGAGCCGTAACACTCCGGTATTATAACAAAGATAGCAAGAGCTATACCTTTAAGGTAAAAATTGATGGCAGTTATAAGGAAGTAACGTTCGATGCCAGTAAAACGTCAAACGTTACCATTCAGGGTGGCGATAAAGAAGTGATTATTTATACCAGTTGTGGTGAAATTAAACTGAAAGACGGCGCCAATATTGAGATTAAGGATGGTTGCATAAAATAATTTTGGTCTGTATTAAAACTTTATTTATTTTCGCATCGTGAAAAATCAATTACATCATCATTTCTGCTTTCCTGAACGGTAAGTCGTAATGATTATGTATTAACCTATACGAAGGCTTACCAATGCGGTAAGCCTTTTTTATTTTATAAAACCAATGAAATAATCATGAACAGAGGCACACAAATACAAATGAAGATAGCACGAAAGCCGGCTATCCTGGCTGACAAAAGAATTAAAACGTAATTATATACAGATGAAACTGAAAATTGCCATACAAAAATCGGGACGCCTGCACGAAGATAGCATGGCCCTGTTAAACCAATGCGGAATCCGTCTCCGTTCAGGAACCGGTAAACTAAAAGCGGAAGCGGATAATTTTCCGGTAGAAGTGTTTTTCCTAAGGGATGATGATATTCCGCAATACGTGGAAGATGCCGTAGCCGATGTCGGTATTGTGGGAGAAAATGTCCTTTACGAAAAAAACAAGAAAGTGAAAGTCGTCCAAAAACTGGGATTCGGAAAATGCCGTCTGAGCATTGCCTATCCTAAAGACCGCCCCGTGCAAACACTGAAGGATCTGAATGGAAAACGCATCGCTACCAGTTACCCGTATGTATTAGGGAAATTCCTGAAACAACAAAAAATTAAAGCGGAAATACACGAAATATCGGGTAGTGTTGAAATAGCGCCGGGTATAGGTTTGGCCGATGCCATTTGTGATTTGGTAAGTAGCGGCTCAACCTTGTTAACCAATGGTTTAAAGGAAGGGGATGTGGTGTTGCGATCAGAAGCCATTCTGGTGGCTAATCCAAAATTAAACGCGCAAAAACAGGAAATAGTGAACAAATTGGTATTCCGCATTAAAGCCTTACAGGAAGCTCAGTGTAATAAATACATTTTGTTAAATGCCCCCGACGCTAAGCTGGAACGCATTTGTGAGATACTTCCGGGAATGAAAAGCCCTACAATTTTACCTCTGGCCAAAAAGGGATGGAGCAGTGTGCACAGTGTGGTAAACGAAAATAAATTTTGGGATATTATCGAACAATTAAAAGCGGAAGGGGCTCAGGGAATACTGGTGGTGCCCATCGAAAAAATGATTATATGAACAGTAATAGATATATAGAACCAACGCGCGATCAATTTAAGGAATTATCCGCTCGCCCGCGGTTAAATCAGCAGGATCTGGATTTTTTTATTACAGATGTTTTTAATCAGGTACAGCAAAATGGTGACGGGGCACTAATGAAATTTTCAGAACAGTTCGATGGTGTATGTTTAACACAGTTGGTGGTGAGCGTGGAAGAGTTTGATGAGGCCGTTTCAGAGCTGCAAACGGAACTGAAGCAAGCGATAGAAACAGCCTATAGTAACATTTACACGTTTCATGAAGCGCAGAAGGAGCAGCCGATTAGTGTACAAACGATGCCCGGCGTGCAATGCTGGCGCAAACCGGTTCCAATAGAGCGCGTGGGGCTTTATATTCCCGGGGGAACAGCGCCTTTATTTTCTACGGTACTGATGTTAGGAATTCCGGCGTTAATAGCGGGATGTCGGGAAGTGGTGATGTGCACGCCTCCGCAGAAGAACGGGCGTGTTCATCCGGCAATACTGTATGCCGCAAAACGGTGCGGTATCTCCATGGTAGTAAAAGCGGGTGGCGCGTCGGCCATTGCGGCCATGGTGTTTGGAACAGAGTCGGTTCCTGCAGTCAATAAACTGTTCGGGCCTGGGAATCAGTACGTAACGGCGGCTAAACAAAAAGCCTTGCAATTCGGACTGGCGATAGATATGCCGGCCGGTCCTTCCGAAGTATTGGTGTATGCCGATGAGACCGCGAACCCGGCGTTTGTGGCGGCCGATCTTTTATCACAGGCCGAACACGGTGCCGATAGTCAGGTCATACTGTTAACCAACCGTCAGGAAATTGCCAAAAGGGTAGAGGTGGAATTAGACCGGCAATTGATGGCATTGCCGCGTGCGCAAATGGCAGGCGCTGCACTGTCGAATAGCAAGGTAATTGTATTGTCTGATGAGCAGGACGCGATACATTTTATCAATACCTATTCGCCTGAACACTTGATTCTGGCCTGTAAGAACGAAGAAATTTTTGTTCAGGGAATTTTCAATGCAGGATCTGTTTTTATAGGGAATTATACACCTGAAAGTGCCGGAGATTACGCGTCGGGAACCAATCATACCTTGCCCACTAATGGCTATGCGAAAAACTATAGTGGTGTTTCATTGGATAGTTTTGTAAAAAAAATCACTTATCAGAAAATCAGCCCTGATGGTTTAAAGCTGTTAGGGAAAGCAATAATGGTGATGGCGGAAGCGGAACAATTACAGGCACATAAACAGGCCGTAGAGATCCGTTTACGCGCAATCGAATCCGGAGAATTAGAAACGATTCCAAAAACCAAGTAAAGAAAATGGAAGCAATAATAAATAAGTTATTAAGACCAAATATTAAAACGTTAAAAGGCTATACCGTTTGGCGCGATCAGTATTTGGATGATACAGAGGTGTTGTTCCTGGATAACGGTGAGAATAATTATGGTTCTCCGCTGGGGAAAGGAATGGAACGCTACCCGTCTTCTTCACAGGCAAAACTGAAGCAGGCGTTGGCAGAGTTTAAACAGCTGGGTCCAGATCAGATTATTTTGGGTAATGGCAGCGATGAGTTAATTGATGTATTAATGCGTTGTGTGGGAGAACCGTTTATGGATCAGGTATTAGTGTGCGAGCCAACATTCGGAATGTTCCGGCAGTATGCGCAAATCAATAATCTGGAAGTGGTAAATGTTCCTTTGGTTTCGCCTGGTTTTAACTGGGATGTAAGCGCTATAAAAAAGGCGATAAATCCCCGTACAAAATTAATTTTTATTTGTTCACCCAATAATCCAACTGGTGGTAGTTTGCCGCTACAGGAGGTGATGGAAATAGCAACAGCAAGTCCGGGATTAGTGGTGGTTGATGAAGCATATATTGATTTTTCGGAAAAAGTATCGGCTTTGGCCCTGCTTAAACAATTGCCTAATCTGGTTGTATTGCAAACCTTTTCAAAAGCCTGGGGACTGGCAGGTTTACGTTTGGGGGTGGCTTACACATCAGCGGCTATGGCCAGTGTATTAAACTTGGTACGTCCGCCTTTTAATGTGTCGGCTTATACTCAGCAGCAAGCGCTTCAGGCACTGGCATTTGCCGATAAGCGCATGTGGTACATTCGGGTAATACAGGAAGAACGAACCAGAATGCGTGAACAGCTCATGAGCTTGCCCTACGTGACGTACGTTCCCGAAAGCGATGCCAATTCACTGCTGGTAAAGGTAAACGACGCGGAGGCCTTATGTAATTATTTACTGAGCAAAAAAATTCTGATCAGTAACCGGAGTAGTCAGCAACATTGCAGTAATTACGTTAGAATAACAATAGGTACTGTCGAGGAGAATGAACGGTTATGGAGGGCATTAAACGAATTTTCTAATTAAATAACAAGTATGAAATAGCCATCAGAGAAGGCATACAACTGTACACGAAGATAGAGCGAGAGCAGACTATTCCTTGTGGCAAAAACTGAAAATAAAATCTACACATGAAAAAAGTATTATTTATAGATCGCGATGGCACCCTGATAGCAGAGCCACGTGATACGTTCCAGATTGACAGCTTTGAACGCCTGCGGTTTATTCCCGGTAGTATTTACTGGTTAAGCAAAATAGCCAGAGAATTGGATTATGAGTTAGTCATGGTAACCAATCAGGATGGCCTAGGTACCCGTTCTTTTCCGGAGAAGAAATTCTGGCCGGTTCAGGACTTTGTGGTAAATACCCTGAAAGGAGAAGGGATACATTTTCGAAAAATTTTGATTGATAAAAGTTTCGCGCATGAACATAAACCAACCCGGAAACCGGGAACGGGATTACTCAAATCGTATCTTAATGGAAAGTACAATTTGCACGATTCGTATGTAATAGGCGATCGGTTAACGGATGTGGAGCTGGCATTTAATCTTAATGCAAAAGCGATTCTGATCAAGAACAACGATAAACCTTCACGTTCAAAATTTCCAATAGCACTGGTAACAAAAGACTGGGAAGCGATTTATCATTATCTGAAGCAGCCTCCGCGGGAGATAAATCATACACGTAAAACGAACGAAACGGATATTATGTTGACCCTTTGTTTGGATGGAACCGGAAAAGCAAAAGTAAATACGGGTCTTGGTTTTTTTGATCACATGCTGGAACAAATCGCCAGGCACAGTATGTGCGATTTGACGGTAGTATGCAAAGGCGACTTGCATATTGATGAACACCATACGATAGAAGACACCGCCATTGCTTTAGGAGAAGCGTTTACGCGGGCATTAGGAAATAAATCAGGGATTGAGCGTTACGGCTTTTCTCTGCCGATGGATGATTGCCTGGCACAGGTGGCAATTGATTTTGGTGGACGAAACTGGATTGAATGGTCAGCCGTATTTAAACGCGAACGCATTGGCGAAATGCCAACAGAGTTGTTTTTTCATTTTTTTAAATCCTTTAGCGACGCGGCCAAATGTAATTTGAACATTAGAGCAGAAGGAGAAAATGAACATCATAAAATTGAAGCTATTTTTAAAGCGTTTGCCCGGTGTATAAAAATGGCCGTTAAACGCGATGGCAGTAATCAGTTACCAACTACTAAAGGTGTATTGTAATGAAAATTGTAGTACTACGGTATAATGCTGGTAATATTCAGTCGGTATGCTTTGCCCTTCAACGTTTAGGATACGAGGGCATAGTGAGTGACGACCATCAGGTAATACAATCAGCGGATAAAGTTATTTTTCCGGGAGTGGGAGAGGCTTCGGGGGCTATGGCCTATCTGAAAGCAAGGGGATTGGATAAAGTGATTACCCAATTGCAACAGCCGGTATTGGGAATATGTTTAGGCATGCAACTGTTATGTCACTATTCTGAAGAAGGAAACACCCCTTGTTTAGGTGTATTTGATGCAAAGGTAGAACGCTTCCCGGCAGGAACATTAAAAGTGCCGCAGGTAGGATGGAATACACTGTTTGGGATGCGTTCAGAATTGTTCAGTGGACTTAATGAGGCTACCTATCAGTACTTTGTACACGGGTATTACGTGCCCGATACGCCTTTGGCCGTGGCAAAAACGAATTATGGAAGAACCTACTCGTCTGCTTTGCAGCATAATAATTTTTACGGCGTGCAGTTTCATCCTGAAAAATCGGGGAAAGCAGGGGAAGTAATATTGAACAATTTTTTAAAGTTATAGTATGAACACGATAGAATTAATTCCGGCAATAGATCTTATCAACGGTCAGTGCGTGCGTTTAAGTCAGGGTAATTATGATGTGAAAACCGTATATGATACAGACCCGGTACGTGTAGCGAAGCGCTTTGCGGCTCAGGGAATAAAACGCCTGCATTTGGTAGATCTGGATGGCGCCAAAGCAGGACGGATCTGTAATTTACACGTGTTGGAGCGTATTGTTGCCGAAACAGATATGCAGATTGATTTTGGCGGCGGGATCAAAACGGAAAACGACGTTGCCTCTGTTCTGAAGGCGGGCGCAGCTTACGTAACGATTGGAAGTATGGCAGTAAAACAACCTGAACGCGTTAAAGAATGGATGATTCATTACGGCACCGGTAACTTTTTGATAGGGTGTGATGTAAAAGAAGGACGATTGGCTTTGCATGGCTGGCAGGAGACCTCCGATTACAAGGTGTGGGATTGTATTGAATGGTATCTTAAAACGGGATTCAATCACTTCTTCTGCACAGATATCAGTAAAGATGGTATGTTGCAGGGACCGGGAGTAGATTTGTACCGGCAGTTACTGGAGCGGTTTCCAGACCTTTACCTTATAGCTAGTGGTGGAATAGCCAGTGATGCCGATGT
Source organism: Sediminibacterium sp. (assembly GCA_030054095.1). GTDB lineage: Bacteria > Bacteroidota > Bacteroidia > B-17B0 > Aurantibacillaceae > Aurantibacillus. The sequence continues at coordinate 16,226 of JASGCO010000003.1, read as the reverse complement.
TTTAGAACTGCAGGAGATAGGCTGTAAAGCGGCAATTGTCGGCAAAGCGGTTTACGAAAATAAATTAACCTTACTAAAACCGTAAGCATGTTAACCAGGAGAATTATTCCCTGTCTGGATATTAAAGACGGGCGAACCGTAAAAGGGGTGAATTTTGAGAACATCCGGGATGCCGGAGATCCGGTAGAACTGGCGATTCGTTATTGCGAGGAAGGGGCCGATGAATTGGTGTTTCTGGATATAACCGCCACACACGAAAAGCGGAAAACACTGATAGACCTTGTAAAGCGCATTGCGCAACGGGTGAATATTCCCTTTACCGTTGGTGGTGGCATTTCATCTGTAGCGGATGTAAGCGCTTTACTGGAAGCGGGAGCAGATAAGATTTCAGTGAACAGCGCAGCGGTACGAGCCCCCTCGTTGATCACAGAACTTTCAAAGCGGTTTGGTTCGCAATGCATTGTACTAGCTATTGACGCGTGTTTAAATGCGGAGAATAGCTATGAGGTTTATTTAGACGGAGGACGTGTGCCAACGGGCTTAAATGCGTTAGACTGGGCCATACGGGGAGCAGAACTTGGCGCAGGTGAAATTCTGTTAACAAGCATGAACGCGGATGGCACAAAGCAGGGTTTCGATATTGAGCTCGTAAAAATGATCAGTACGGGGGTACCTATTCCGGTTATAGCCAGCGGGGGTGCGGGAACCATGGAGCATTTTGCCACTGTGTTTCAGGAAGCGGGAGCCGATGCGGCATTGGCAGCATCCATCTTTCATTTCAGAACAGTAGAACTACCGGTACTGAAACAATTTCTTTTTCAACAACAACTAGCGATACGATTATAATATGGAAGTCAATTTTTTAAAATACCAGGATGGCTTAGCACCTGCCATTATTCAGGATAGTACAACACTGAAAGTGCTGATGCTAGGGTTTATGAATGCGGAAGCCTTGGACAAAACAATTCATGAAAAACGGGTGACGTTTTACAGTAGAAGTAAACAGCGCTTATGGACAAAGGGTGAAGAAAGCGGAAACTATTTATGGGTGAATGAGATAAAAGCAGATTGCGATAACGATACCCTGTTGATTAAAGTAAAGCCTGCGGGACCCGTTTGTCATACAGGTACCGATACCTGTTGGTCTGAAGCAAATACGGGGCCTTTTATTCCCTATCTGGAAAAAATAATAGAGGAGCGTATACACCAAAATGACGGAACGTCTTATGTAAACACCCTCTTTAAAAAGGGCATCAATAAAATAGCGCAGAAAGTAGGCGAGGAGGCCGTCGAATTGATTATTGAAGCGAAGGATACAGATGATAAACTGTTTCTGAATGAAGCGGCAGATTTGTTATTTCATTATCTGGTATTATTAAGAGCAAAGGGGTATAGCTTAAAGAATGTAGAAAGTGTACTAAAGAATCGTCATTTAAAAAGTCAGTAAATGGAAGATCGGATAAAGGTGGGTTTTGGCAGTAGCCGATGCCTTGGGTGTTCCTGTTGAGTTTAAGTAGTACAATGGTTTGAAACAAGAGAGGCATTGTTTTTCCACAGGAACATCCTAAAGCGAGGATATTAGTTTATCAGATTACTTCCTGTTATAGCTAACACCCCAAAGGTTATAGCGTTTACGTTGTTCCTGTAGGCGTACGCTAAAATCATTCCAGTTTCGTTTTCCTTTCGGACTCCACAATACTTCGCTTAAAGCACTCATCCGCGGAAATATCATGTACTCAACTTTTTTAGTATTGTCCATGTACTCAGTCCATACATTAGCCTGCGCGCCCATGATAAACGCGTGTTTGGCCACGTTTAATTTTTGAGGAACCGGTTCATACAGGTACACACTGTTCAGGGAGTTATAACCACCTATGGTTAAAGAATCTTCGGGCTTATTGGGACTATGATCGAAGTACACCGGTTTGTTAGGCGACATAATGACGTTGTGCGATTGCCCGGCCGCTTCAATACCACCACTTTCTCCCCGCCAACTCATCACTACAGCGTTAGGAGCCAGACCACCTTCCAGAATTTCATCCCATCCGATGAGGGTTTTACCGTTACTGTTCAGGTATTTTTCCACACGTTGAATAAAGTAACTCTGCAGCTCGTGTTCGTCTTTCAGGTTTTCGGATTTCATTCGCTGCTGGCATTTAGGGCAACGTTTCCAGTTATTCTTGGGGCATTCGTCTCCACCCACGTGAATGTATTTAGATGGAAAAAGGGACATCACTTCACTCAATACGTCTTCTACAAACGTGAAGGTATGGTCTTTACCAGCACAATACACATCGTCGAAAACACCCCAGGTTTGCTGAACCTGTTTGCCGGTGGAGTCCCCGTGCCATTGGCAATTTTTAGGATAATACATCTTGCTGGGTTCCTCCGGAAAACAGCTTAATTCGGGGTAAGCGGCTATGGCTGCCGATGAATGCCCCGGTAATTCTATTTCGGGAATCACTTCAATAAAGCGTTCCGAAGCGTAGTGCACAATTTCTTTGATCTCTTCCTGTGTGTAATAGCCACCGTAACGCTTGCCGTCGTTACCGTTTCCTGGATATTTACCCGTAATGGTGCCATTTCTCCAGGCGCCTTTCCGGATCAGTTCAGGATATTTTTTTATTTCAATGCGCCAGCCCTGATCTTCGGTAAGGTGCCAGTGAAAGGTATTAAACTTATGAAGAGCCAGGTAGTCAATGTACTTTTTGATAAAACTTACAGGGAAAAAATGCCGGGCTACATCCAGATGCATCCCTCTGTATGCGAAACGGGCGGAATCTTTAATGTGTACACCTTTTATTTTCAATGAATTTGTTTTTTGTACAGGAAGCAGTTGCAGTAAGGTTTGCATACCGTAAAATGTGGCAGCGGGATCAGTGCCGTCAATGGTAATGTGTTTATCGTCTGCATATAGTTCATAGTAATTACTGTTGGAGTGCCCACTAAGCGACGTATTTAACTCAATGTAGCTGGAAGTAGCCGAAGTGCTGACAGGAAGTTTAAAGCCGTAATGGGTAGAAAGGTACTGATTTAAAAACCGCACACTATTACTGTCTTGTTTGTTCTTAACAACAAGCAGGGTAGATTCAGTAATACTGAAACTGCCTTTTCCCGGTTTAATCACAGCCGGCAGAGGAATTAAAGCACTGGTCTGTCCATAGAAACCAGATAAGATCGCTAATAAGCAAGAGAGGAATACAATGCGCATAGCGCCAAATATACGGATTAAAATAAGAGGCGGGAATGGAACACGTAAGACGAATTTTGTGCCTTTCCGGTAATGGGTATCTACTGGTTTTTTGTTATTTATAATGCACAGGTGTTAAAAAAAATGCCGGTCGGTTTAAAACTGTTAATTTTCGGACGCAATGAAGCAAGTGTTTAATATTTTAAAGAAAACACCTACTACTATTATTTATCTGCATTGGGTCATACTGATCTGCTTCCTGAACAATGCATTACACGCGCAAATAAATACCGGACCAAAAACCGCGTCTGTAATTACGTCCGGATCGTGTTCGTTTAGTTATTCCAGTCTGCTGAATTATGCACCTGTAACTAGCGTTCAGTTATCAGATAATGTATATGCTACAGCGGTGCATTGCGGGTGTTGCGATGCCAATACAAATTGTTTACGCCTGACAAATTTTGGGTTTACGATTCCCGCCGGAGCCAGTATTACCGGTATTAGCGTTGATGTTGAAAAGCGCTGTGATTTTGGCGCACATGCAGAGGATAATGGGTTGCGCCTGTTGAGCGGAGGAACAGAGGTGGGATTGGATAAAGCAAATTTTGGCACGCCCTGGCCCTGGATAGATACAAAAGTAACGTATGGAGGGTGTAACGACGTATGGGGAACGGTTTGGACACCGGCACAGATTAATGCTGCTAATTTTGGCTTGGTGTTTGCTTCCATTGATTACTCCTGCGCGGGCGATGTACAATCCTTTATTGATGAAATCAGTATTTCAATATGCTATACGTTGCCTTTGCCGTTGGATCAACTGGTTTTTAAAGCAGACAAATGGGATAAACAGGTAAAGCTGAACTGGCAATTAGGGAAGCACGCATTACCGGAACAAATTGTAATAGAAAGAGCGGGAGATGCCGGTGTCTTTCTGCCAATGGATTCGGTAAGGATTTTGTTTGATGAGGTAAAGATCACGGATTACACTTGGTCAGATGTGGATCCATTACAGGGAAATAATTACTACCGTTTGCGATTACAAAAGAAGAACGGGATATATAACTACTCTGACATTCAACGGGTCGTGTTTTCAGAGGAAAGATTGAAATTATCTCCTAATCCGGCACGCGATAGAATAACGCTGACATCTGATGTGCGAATGGAAAAAGGCGGACTTATCGAACTGTATTCTGCCGCTTCTGAACTGGTGCTTTCAAAGTATTGGGATTCTGTTCCGGCTGAAATAAACAGCAGAACGGTGGAAATAGGTCATTTACCGGATGGGATGTATTATTGCAAATGGCAAACAGATCATACGGTGCAATGGTATAAGTTTATTAAATCTTCGGGGCCTTAATGCTAATCGGGATCTGCCGCGTTTATGACTTCAACGTCTAGCTTGCCAATAATTTTAAAATCGGTACGGCGGTTCATGGCCCGACCTTCGGGGTTATCGCTGCCATCCGGCTTGTCGTTTGGTGCTACGGGTTTACTTTCGCCATAACCTTTAGCTTTCAGCCGTTCGGGTTTAATTCCTTTACTCACCAGGTAATTCACCACACTCTCCGCACGACTTTGGGAAAGTTTCAGATTGTATTGTTCACTACCCTTGCTATCAGTGTGCGATTGTATTTCTATAATTACTTCCGGATTAGCCTCCATCAATGCCAGAACGGTTGTGTCAATGGCCAGTTTGCAACTTTCCACAATAACCGATTTGTCAAATTCGTATTGAATATTCGGGATGCGGATGGGTTCTTTCGGTTCTTTGCTTAATGATACGTTTTTTACCAGATCCTGCGAGGTGCTGATCTGTTTTGTACTAACCTCGGCACTATTCCCCAGGTAATCTTTTTTCTTTACAACCAGAACATAATCCTGACCGGCTTCGAGTGATGTTTTATAATTGCCCTTATCATCGGTAGGAATGGTTTTTACCAAAAATTTTTCTCCTGTTTTTTTGTCTTTAATAAATACTTCCACATCCGCTTCTTTTATTGGTGTGGTTAAATCTGTTAATTCAGAAATGGTACCGCTTAAATGTATTTTAATGTACTGAGTGTATTTATACCGGTAAATGTCGTCGCAGCAGGTGCTGTTTTTTAAGGCATTTCCTCCTTTACGGTTACTTACTAAAAAGCCTTCTTCCCGGTTAGGCGAAATAGTATAGTAGATGTCGTCTGCTCCGGTATTAATGGGCTGTCCCGCATTTTCTGTGTTCAGCCATTTTCGTCCGTCGCCCATTGCCTTAAACACATCGTAACCGCCCAGCCCGCCTAAACCATCGCTGCTAAAGTAAAGACATCGTGTTTCCTGATCAAAGAACGGCGTAATCTCGTTTTGTGGTGTATTTACTTTATTCCCCGCGTTTTTAGGTGTTTTGTAAATGCCTTTCTTTTTGTCGTACACGGTGTACCATATATCCATACCACCACGCCCTTCTTTAGTGTTACTTACAAAATAGATAATGTCATTTCCTTTTACAGGATCGGTAGCTACCGCCGGCATGGTACTGGTGTATTTAGGGTTGTTGACACTCTTGGGTAATCGCACGGCCTCCTGCCACTCTCCGTCTTTTTTCTCGCTTACATACAACGCGCAAATCATTTCGCCTTTAAAATTGGGTTTACAACGTGTAAAGTACAAACGTTTACGGTCTGGGCTAAAGCAGGCATTTCCCGTATTGAAGGTGGGATCGTTAAGGTTAGTGCCAAACTCGCCTTTAAATAACCATTTATCGTTTTCTTTTTGTGCCAGGTAAAGTTTACGTTTAACAACACGACTGGTATCGTCTTCGGTTATGAATTCTTTTTTATCGGTTCGTAACGATGTAAATACAAGTGTGTTTTCGTCTAAGGAAGCAGGTGCCGCTTCTGTATTAACTTTGTTAATGGTAGTATCCAAATGTTCAACAATAATTTTCCGTTCGTTCTTAATTAAACTTTGAACGCTGTCGCAAAAGGTAATTTCTTTTCCGGCTTGTTTTTTCAGTACTTTATCGTTGCCTTTGTATTCTTTTCTGAATTTTTGAAAATTAAGTTTGGCGCTGTCGTATTGCCCGTTCGATTTTTGCATGAGGGCGTAATAATAGAGCGCTTCATTCTCATCTGTTTTATTTAGTGTATAAGTGGTTAAAAACTGACGTTGCGCGCGTTCATAATCCCGGATAGCCAAATAGCTGTTGGCCAGTAGTAAGGAGGCTTTTGCGTCACCAGGAACGGATTTAAGGTATTTTTCCAGACAGGCAATGGCCATTTCCGGATCATTTTGCTGAAGGGCATTTTTCCCCATTTTCTTTAAGGTACGGGGCGACGCGTTTTTGATAAGGCTACTGTCAATCTGGGCATGGCCACAACAGCAGATTATCAAAAGCAAGAGTATATTTTTAATATCTTTCACAAGGGATCGCTTTTTTACTCAATCTTGTATTTTTTGCTTTATAGATCAGCGCAATTTCAAACGCGCCTTTACGGTCAACGGCTGTGTTGAGTTGCGATAAAGTGATGTCGTAACTAAAGCCTATCGTATAGTTGTTGTAATTTAAACCTGCGGTGGCAATAGCGGCGTCACTATTGCGTTTTAGTCCATCGCGCCACATCATTCCTGCAAAAACAGAGTTAGTGAAAAATGTATTCTGACTCAGGATGTATTCGCCGTTAATGCCGCTTACCCAGTCGCTGGCTTTGGTAGTATAGCCACACATGGTATAGGCTTTCACATTAAACACCGGGTGAAGGTAGTAAGTGAGTCCGGCGTTATAGATTTGGCGAATGTTAAGGCGATTGGTGTTTTGCAAAAACGTTTCCCTGGGTTGGTTAAGATGGAAAAACGCAAGGCCTATTTCTGGTTCCCATTTTCCAAATCGTTTGTTGGCGGCAAACCCCGCGTTCAGATCGAAGTATGAATACCGCTGGTTAACATTGGTTTCGGTATTGGGAAGTGTGTTGTCAAATTTCCCGGTGTTCCAGTTGAGTTGCTCCGGAAAGGAATGGGCATAAAAATCAATCGTTTTTATAACGAAGCCCGGTTGTAAACCGCCGTGTAACTGTACCCCCGCTATTTTTTTATGTACCGCTACCGATGGGAAAATTTTATTAACCACCAGATTACCGCCACTGCGGTCATTTAAAAAAATAAGGCCGCCGCTTACCTGCTGATTCATGGGGTAAAAGTTGGCATCGCCTCCGGCACTAAAGGTGTTATAGGCTTTGTCAATATCCCGCCACTGACTCCGGTAATTACCGAATAAACGGTAGTCGCCTTTGTAGTTTCCTGTGTTGGCCGGGTTAAGGCTAAGGGGAGATAAGTAGTATTGACTAAAATGTATGTCCTGTGCTATACAGTAACTGCTGATTAAAAACAGTACAAGAAACGCCGGTATGTAAATGAACTTCTTTTCCATATCAACGTATCAGTTTAAAAGTACCGGTTTTCAGTAAGGCTTTATAATCAACAAATGTTTCCGCCGATACCTGATACACATAGGTTTCCATGTTTTGTGGCACTCCGTTAAATATGCCATCCCATCCAATACTTATGTCGTTACTTTCAAAAAGTAATTGCCCCCAACGGTTAAAGATGCGGAAGTAATTCAGTTTTTTTATACCCCATCCGCTCACATAAATAATATCGTTTTTGCCATCGCCATTAGGGGTAAACGCTGTAGGAACATCTACCGAACTCTTTGGTAAAACTTCAATGGTGTACGTATTGACGCGGCTGAAACACCCCATGTTGTCGGCTACGGTTACCGAATACACAATGTTAGCGGTGGTGGTGGAGAGCGGCGTAATACACGTTGTACAATTAATCGCTATGTTCGGATTCCAGGTATAACTCATGTTAGCGCCTGCGTAGCCATTCACTGTAATATTCTGGCCAATAATAATTGTGGTGTCCCACTGAATAGGTAAAGGCGGCTCCTGAACAAATACAGAACTGGTGGTTCCGTTACTGCAACCATTGGCATCTGTAACGGTAAGGGAATACTGTGTGGCTAAAGATGCGGTAACGTTTGTTGTTGGACTATTGGGCTGGCTTAATCCAACCGAAGGGGTCCATTGATACGATACAATAGGCACAGTGCCTGTAGAGAGACCATTTAAGGTAAACGGTTTGTTTTGGCAAACGGAGTCGGGACCGTTTATTCTTGGATCCGGTAAAGCATGAATGGTCATGTTTTTAACGGTTGATCCTATACAATTATTAGCCGGATCTTTTACGGTTAACGAAACGGTATATACTCCCGCGTTAGGATAGGTATAATTTGGATTCGTTTGAGTAGAGGTAACACCATTTCCGAAGTCCCAGTTAAACGTAAAGTTAGCCGAATTGGGCGTGGTATTCGAAAAGGTATCCGCTTTGCCAATACAATGAATACTGTCCGCTTTAATCGTTTCCGTATTTCGTATAAAATTAGCGTCAATACGGCGGATGGTAATGGGCACATCTACGGAATAGCGGCAGGCCAGCTGAGAGGAAAAATAAATCAAACTTAAGGTTGTGCTGCCATTAGACGCTGCCGGATAAAATGTGTACGGATGCAAGGTAAAGCTTGGATTAGAAGGACCTGCAAATACGGTATGTGTTGGTGTGCCATCGCCAAATCCCCACACCCAGGCGTGTACCGAGGTGGTATCCTTTAGGTTTACTTTAATGGATTCGCCCAGGCAGATAACGGATTTATCAAGATTAATATCGGCCTTGGCCACAAAAATAGCAAACGTATTTGTGAAGACCGACGAACACCCATTGGTGGTACTCACGGTTAAACTGATCGGTACTACACTGTTTTGACTGGCGGTATAGGTGTTTACCACCACGCTGTTGTTTACAATGGCACTACCTGTATTCAGATTCCAGTTGTAAGAAAGCGGATAGTTGGATGTACTGGCATTGCTGAAGGTAACCGGTGCGCCGGAACAGATATTATTACCGTTAACGGAGTTAGCGGCATTAATGCTGAAACTGGCCGTAGGAAAACTTTGTACGTTAATGGGGAAATAACTCGAACTCAGGCAGCCGCCCGCGTCCTGCACTGTTACAGAAGCGTTAAACGACCCGTGTGCCGTATAGGTATAGGCCGCCGTATAGTTGGTGGTAGCAAGCGATTGTGTGGAAGGACCAAATGTAAACGTGTAATTGGGATAACCCTGTGGCGTAATAAAGCTAACCGAAGTACCAGTACAAATATTGCTTTGACTCGGGAAGATGTAAGAACTGGGGTTATTAACCTGAAGCACATGGCGTATAGTATCTGTGCAGCCAATACTGTTTGTTGCCATCAGGCTTACAGTAAACGATTGTCCGGGTGGTGGTACAAACGTATTCCCATAATTAAAAACAGGAGCCGTTAAGGTAGAAGTACCTGCACCGCCTGAATTCCAGAAGTAACTGGTGATGGGATCGGGACTGCCACTGGTGGTATTTACCATTTGCACTGTACCTGTAGAATAACAAAGCGGGTTGGCGCCAAACGTAAAACTGGCGGCAGCGCTGCTCATGCGGATAGTGCGTTGCGCGGTATCGCTGCAACCATTTACATCTCTTACATACAGTGTAACGGTATAAATGCCGGCTGCTGGTAAAGCGTAATTTAATGTAGGTGTTGTTACTTCTACCGGTGGCAGATTATTAAAGTACCAAAGGTAACCTCTGCCACACGAGGCAAACACATCGGTTGACGCGCTGGCATCATACAGTGTCCCTAAACTGGCGCAGGCTACGGCAGGTAAGGTAAAACTGGCACTTACATCTCTAACTTTTACCTGCATGGTGTACGTATAGGGCGGGCAGCCATTCGTCGCGTTATAACCCGTTAAACTTGCCGTATAATCGCCGGTAGCGGCATAACTATGTGTGATGCTGTGGTTAATAACAGCGTTAGGGGTTCCGGTAATTGTAAAGGCAGGGCTACCATCTCCGAAATTAAGGGTGGCATACTGCGCGTCCTGTAAGCTGGACCGGAATATAACATTTTTGCGTTGCGAAGCCGCGCAGTTGGTTTCAAAACGGCTTTGTACAATAGGGCCTTTCACAAACACGGTTTGTGTTGAAACGGCGGTGCCTTTGCAGCTGTGGTGGTAGCCGCTCATGGTAAAGGTGTGCGGACCAAAATGTGTAAATAATCCGGAGGGATTGGCATCATTAACACAATGCGAAAAGAAACTGTTGTCGCTTTGCACATGCCAGTGTTGGATAGGGGGCGTGGTGGGAGGCGAAGTATTTGTAATTTGTATCGGCTGGTTCCAGCAGGCAATATTGGGACTGACACTAAAGCTGATTACCGGTGGATTTACAACTGTAATGGTATCCACAAACGACGTATCAATACATCCGCCCGCTGTTTGTACAATCAGATAGGGCGTATAGGTTCCGGGGGAGGAATAGGTAAACGTAGGATTTACCACCGGCGGCGGAATGGTGCCGCTTACCAGTGTAGCCGGATTAGCGCCATTGTTCCAGGTGTAACTGGTAATGGGGTAAACCGGACGTGTAAAACTACTGTCTTTAAACGTTACCACCAGCGGAGCGCATCCTTCGCGTTTATTAACCGAAAACCAGGCACTCGGGCGCATCACGCTGTCGTACGCGTGAAACGAAAACCCGGAGATACAGCCAAACGCCGATTTAACCTGAAGGCTGATAGTAGGATTATAGACCGAATAAATGTGGTATGGATTCAAACTATTTACCACATAGGTAAACGTAGGGTTTTGAAGCGTGGAAGTAGTAACTGTGGGTGGATTGTACGTTTGATACGTCCATGTGTAAGTAGTGGCATTGGGCGAAGACTGGTTAATCATGGGTGCCAGAAAATGCGACCCGCAGGTATAAGAGGGCAGGGTAGTGGTAAAGTTAGCAATAACCTGTTGTACATGTATGGTTTTGGTAATGGTGCTTGAGCAGGTGCCGCTTGTAGCGGTAATACTGATCGTATAATTACCAGGGGTAGTATAAACATGTACCGATTGCGATAATACAGGCGATGTGGTGGTATTCAGTAAGGGTGTAGCGCCATCACCCATGTTCCAGGTGGTAAAAGGCACATTCGAAGAGTCGCGTACAAATAAAGGGGTATTTAAGCAAACCGTATCTTTTAGTTTTACTTTTACGGCAGGTAAATTAACGGAAACCTGCACAGTGTTAGAACGGCTACAGTTATTATTGTCGGTTACGGTTAGCACAACATTATAATTACCCTGAGCGGTATAGGTTGTATTTCCCGGATTTTGTGACGAGGAGCCGTTTCCACCGTTTCCGAAATTCCAGTTGTAGGTTAAGCCCCCGCCTAATGGCGACCCACTGGCGCAATTGCTGCCACTGAAGGAAGTTGTAAAAGGCGCCACACAGGAGTTAAGTCCGGTATTGCTGATAACAACAGTAGGTTGGGCGGAAACATGAATAACCCCTTTGGTAACGGTGTTGTCGCAATTATTGTTATCGGTTACTTTAAGTGTTACGCTGAAACTACCGGCTACCGTATAACCATAGGTATGGTTGCCCGAACTGTTGCCAGAGCCGCCATCGCCATAGCTCCATTGCCAGTTTGTTAACGAAGAACCCGCGGGCGCCGAACTTTGATCGGTGAAACTTACGGTTTTAACAGCGCAGCCGCTGGCCGGTTGCGTAAACGTAAAATTGGCAACGGGTTTAGGGTGTACCACCACCAGCGTTGTAAACGTACCCAAATTACAATTAAGTGTAACCGTGTAAGTGCCGGGATTGGTGTAGTTGTTGGAAGGATTCGCGACGTTAGACGTAATGCTGTTTCCAAAGTTCCACAATATACCACTGGCTCCCGGTGGCGATGTAAAATTAACCGTAAGCGGTACACAGCCGGCAGAAGGCGTGGCACTTACCTGAGCGTTTGATTGTATTGAAAAGCATGCAAGCAGAAAAACTAAAAATATGTGGCATGCGTTAAGTCTATTCACGGAATTTTTCTAAATTTGATTTAATCAAAAGTATAAAAATATTTTAAGGAGAAAAGTTAATTCGTGAAACAAACAAAAATACTATTTCAGGTTCTCCTGCTTCTGGTTGTGTGGTCAGGAATCGTTACGGCACAAACGAACACGTTACAACACCATGCAGCGTTAATAGACCGTTGCGGAACCGAAACACCGGCCAATTACAGAACCTGGCGAAATTCGGTAGTGGGCAATCGAAACATGGTAACCACACTGAAGCACGATACCTGTCTCAATAAAAAATTTTCGGTGGTGTTTTACGTGGTGCTTGATAGTAACTATCAATGGGGCGGTGGTTTAACGGCGGCCAGTTTAACTACCTGTATTAATAACCTGAATAACGCGTTTAAACCCATTTGCGTGTCGTTTATGAATTGCAGTACCGCGGTTATCCCTAATTTCCCGTATAACCGGTGGTATAAAACGGTTACCGATCCTATTGTTACGTCTAACTGGTACACCGATAAAACCATTAATATTTATTTGGTAGATACCATTAAATTACCTTCCGGCGCATCGGGGTACGCGTATTTTCCGGGCGGCAAAGATGCCATTGTGATCGAAAAAAATGCCATTGGCGGAACAACCCCCATTCACGAAATGGGACATTTTTTCGGGCTGGTGCACACGTTTGACGATATATCGGGCCCTATTCCCACTTCTACAGTAGTGCCTAACCCCAGTCAGCCTTTAACCACTGAGCTGGTAACCCGCAGCGTTACGGGGCGTAATTGTTACACGAATGGCGATGGGTTTTGCGATACCGATGCCGATTGTTTTTCGCAAAGTGTATCGGCGCTGGCGCCTTGTGGCTTTTTGCACGGACCCAAAGATGCCAGTAATGAGTATTTTATTCCGCCGGTAGATAATTATATGACGTATTATAAACCCTGCCGTTGCCGCTTTACGCAGGAGCAGTATAATTTTATGGCCAATGTGATTCTGACGCAGCGGCTTTATTTGCATTAAGGTATCTAAGGTTTTAACAGGCACATATCAACGCCATACTCCGGTATTTTCAGGCCGTGCCCCCAACCAGAAATTAAAGTATTAATGATTTTTAAATGACCATTTACAATTTGAGAGCGTGTTCATGCGTGTGGGGTTGGGGTCGGGCCATACGCTTTAGCTTGCTTGCCCCTTGCGGCTTTTGCTGCGGTTCCGGTAGCTTCTCAGGTCGCCTCCTCACTCGCGCAAAATCACGCAAGGTTCAGCGCAAGGCTGCCGCTGCTGTCCCTCACGGAAAGGGTACTCTAAAACAGAAAGTTAACAGATAATTTAAAGAAGAATAAAAACCATTTAAGACATCGCAGGTTCATATAAGGTGTTCTTATATGTCCTTCTATGTCTTATATGGTTCAAATAAAATGGCTCTAAAAAATAAAACTATGTAGGCATATAAGGTTTCAAATAAGGTGTTCTTATATGTCCTTAATTGCCTTTATAAGGTTTAAACCGCTAAAATATCCATATCAAACTCAACCGCGTATTCACTAAAAAGTAAAACTTTCAGATAAGGATTGGAATCATTTTCAATAATTCGTTCTTTGGTAACAAAGCGTCCGGTTATTAAATCTTTGTATGGAAACTTAACTTTTAACAAAAGGCTTTGGTCTTCGCACTGAAATTCCGCGTAAAATCCTTTATCCTGAAACCGCCTTGTATAGCGCGCTACAATAGAAAAAGAATCAATGTGACGTTCAATGAATCCTACATTAATAGTTTTAATCTGAAACGGCTCTAATTGTACCTTTTCAGATAATAGTTGTTTAGGTCGCATCTTTATTGTGAATGGACTTGAATTAATTAAAAAAAATAATCTAATGCTGAATAAGCACCCGCTTTACAAAATTCCCTTTCCCTTCTATATATCCCTGAACCGAATACACCCCATCCGGTAAATCGGCTGTGTTTAAAACCACCTGCTGATTTTTAAGGGTGATGTCTTCTTCCCGTACCACTTGCCCTAAAGCGTTGGTAAGCGTGAGTTTCAGATGGTCTGTTTCAGTAAAGAGCGGACTGTAAATTTGTATCTGCTGACTGGCCGGATTAGGTGCCAACCTAATCTGTTCCGCTAAATAAGTATGTTCGTTAATACCAACATAATTGGGTGTTACCACCACGGTGTCCCATTTTACCGTGCCGCAAATATCCTGTTTTACGACATAGGTCGTGGTTACCAAAGGCTTTACCCATAAACCCGCCACCGTATCCATAGCAGTGGTTTGGTTAGGGAGTTTATACCAAAAGCAATCGTCGTCTAAACCTATTTCAGAGGGGCGGCCAATAAAGGCACTATCGCCCACCATATAACTTTTATCAGGCCCTGCATAAGCCGGTAAATCGGTAGGTAAGACGCTGACATCGTCAATAAAATATAAAGCAGTTCCGGCAGTATTTCCATCCAAACTGGTATAAGTAGTTGCCGCGTTTAACCGGAAATTTCCTAAGGTAATATATTCCTCTGTTCCATTCGCTGTAAACGTTCCCTGAACTTTCATCCAGTTTAAGGTATCGGCATAAAATACACCCGGAGGACTTTTAACCTGTGGATTAGCTGGAGCTTCTTTTAACCAGCCTATTGATTGAATACTTCCATCATCAAAAAATGCTCCCAGTTCATCTACAGCGTAATTTGAGTAATTTACCAGATTTGCCCAATAGGTTACACAATAGGTTTTTCCGGCTGTTAGTTTTTGCTTCATTTTTTGCTGAATGTACCAACGCCAGTTAATAGAAGAATTAGGTGTTAATTTGAAAAAACCAAAATAGACATACCCATTCCCATTCCTTGGATATTGATAACCTCCCCCTGATAAATTATAAGGTACGCCACAAGAAGGATTTGGGTAGAAACATCTGTGATTAATATAACCTAAACCACCGCCAGATTTTAATGTGTCCCAAGGTGTAGTTATTTGTATTGGAACATAAGGCCATATACTTGGTGTTTTCATTGCAATTACACAACTATCTAAAACCTCAAACCCACCGTTACTTACTAAATTCTTTTCCTGAGCGAAAACACTGCCCATTAAAAGTAAAAAGCCAAATAGCAGGGAGAACATTCTCCCTGCCTTTGGCTTTACTAAATCGCTATGTTTCAACTTACTCAATGACTAAACGGTGAACATCAAAGGTTTTATTGCTCTGCATTACTTTTACCAGATACGTTCCTTTTGCAAGGTCAGTAGTCAGTTGCAGTTGGGTTTGCCCTTTAAATGATTTTGTTACCACTAATTTACCATTTATATCGTAAACCAGCACCTCGGTTAACTCATCGGTCTTTGTGCTTAACTCAATGGTAAAGGCACCCGGATTTGGATTAGGGAATAACTTAGATTGTAAGACCACGTTTATTTCCTTTACTTCCTCCGGTTTTACCACATTGTCGAACAAGCGGCTACCCAATGCTACATTGCAATTATCGCTGAACTTCTGGTAGGTATTGTACACGGCATTGTATAAGGCTCTGGCCTGATACACCACGCCACCACCGGAGTAAGGACATTGGTTGGCTAAACTATACAAAGTGGTACTGTCCATTCCCTTAAAGTTAGCAGTTTTGGTTTTTAATGTGCCGTGCCCCCAACCAGAAATTAAAGTATTAATGATTTTTAAATGACCATTTACAATTTGAGAGCGTGTTCATGCGTGTGGGGTTGGGGTCGGGCCATACGCTTTAGCTTGCTTGCCCCTTGCGGCTTTTGCTGCGGTTCCGGTAGCTTCTCAGGTCGCCTCCTCACTCGCGCAAAATCACGCAAGGTTCAGCGCAAGGCTGCCGCTGCTGTCCCTCACGGAAAGGGTACTCTAAAACAGAAAGTTAACAGATAATTTAAAGAAGAATAAAAACCATTTAAGACATCGCAGGTTCATATAAGGTGTTCTTATATGTCCTTCTATGTCTTATATGGTTCAAATAAAATGGCTCTAAAAAATAAAACTATGTAGGCATATAAGGTTTCATATAAGGTTTTCTTATATGTTCTTCTATGTCTTATATGGTTTAAAATAAAACGGATTACTCCTTCACGAATTTTATAATGTGTTCCCTTTGATTGGGC
>JASGCO010000015.1 GCA_030054095.1 Sediminibacterium sp. | reverse complement strand
TACTGTATGGGTTCTGTCTGGTTCCCACCACCACAAAATCATTATCATTTAAACGAATTACTTTCTGGTACATGAAAAATATACTATTCGTCCAGATCCCGTTAATGTATTTATGCCATTTGTAATTACCATACTTATCCACCTTTAGCATAAACGGTTTGGTGTAATTTACATTAGCTACCGTATTCAGATAATACCGAAATCCAAAACTGATAATACTGCTATCGCTTAATTCTGTACTGCATAACAAATACGTACTATCGCCAGGCTGACTATACATTCGTGTCCACAAAGTATCTCCGGTTAGATGACTCACGCGCGCCATACAGGCTTTTGAATAATCTATCCCCAGTTCATGTTGACCCGTGAACAACAAATCCTTATTTTGTAACTGTATAAATGCTTGATTTGCCGTATTGTTACTGTACTGATACCCTTGCGCACTAGCCGTTTGTTTCTGCCACACTACATTTCCGTCATTGTCCGTTGCTATAATCCCTATACCCTTATCTACTCCGGTAACCGTGTTAGAAGTATAACCCGCAAGCAAATAGCCGCCGTTCGTTTTAAAAACGTTTTGCCCCAAATGTGGCGTTACTGGTACATTAAAATTATACTGCATACTAAACCGCTTGATTTGCGCTGTCGTAGTTATCCAACCACAGAACAGCAACAGAAAGGCACAAGCAGTTTTACACATATTATTTATTTACTATTAATTTCTCACTCTTCACCACCTTATCCCCGCAAATTAAAGTTACCAAATATATCCCGTTATGTAACGTAGCCGTTGTTAAATTTAACTGCCGTAAGGATGCAATGACCTCGTAGCGGTGCACCTCTTCGCCCAATTCATTCTGTATAACGATCTGTCCATTTACCACGCCTTCCGGTAAACGGTACAGTATGGCCGTTCGCTCCGCGCTGGGGTTAGGAACAATCTGCAAGAGTGCCTGATGAGTGAAAGCTTCAGTCACAGTTTCGGTTACAGGCGCTTGCTGTATGCGCGCGGCAGCGCTGCCGGCCTGTTCGGGCAACAGGATGGGCTCGTAAAAGGGCTCGTTCCAGAGTAATTTTGCCAAAGACTGCGCCTGTTTTTGCCCCGCGTCAAAATCAGCGCGTGCCAACTGCAGTATCTGCGCCTTCAGCGCGGCGTTGGCTTTTATACTCTGTAAGCCGTTGGGCTGCTGCAACGCGTTTAACTGTATCTGTTTCAGTTGCGCGTACCCGCTTAAACCCGGCTGGTTCTGAAGCGTGTTCAGCAGGGCCTGGGCCTGGGTAAAGCGGCGGGTGTGCAAATACTGCGCCAAACGTTTTTGCTCTTTATCGCCAAAGGGGCTCTTTTGCAGCAGCACCTGCACACTGTCCGCGTTACGGTACATACTGTCGCTTACAAAGGCCCGCAATTTCTGGGTGTATAAGCGTTGTAACTCCGTTCGGGCATGCGCCTGTTCGGCCTGCGCGGGGCTTGGGGCCGCATTGCCCGATCCCGCGCCCTGCGTGGAAGCGGATAAATTTTGGGAAGATACCGTGCTGACCGGCGTTAAGGCCATTACATTTTGTTCGGCACTGCTGATGGATTGAGTTAAAGCGCTCATTCCCGCCGAAGCGGAACCGCCGCCACCAGAGCCGCCACCGCTGGTAGTCCCTAACAAGGGACTTACCGGGCAAACGTTCAGCCTTGAAAGAATACCCCCAACATACTGCGGAGTTAATTTTGAAGGGGCATAACACCCATTCTGCGGCGCTGTAAAATACGTACCCCCGTTCCCGCTCTGGGTACTGTGGTTGGCGTGCAAAAACGACCAGGCGGTGGTACGGTCATCAAACCACTGGTTATTAGCCCCCGGCAAACACACCGCGCTGTATAAATTCCGTACGGTATTTGTAAAGGTAGGTAAAGCGGGATTAAAACTTCCCTGTACATGATCCATATCGGTGGCTGTACTTTGCGTACCGCCCAGCAGGGTCACATCAAACCCATTGGCTTTATACTGGTTACAGTTAAAGCGCAGGCCCACACCCGCCGTATTGTTGTAATTATCGTAATAGGCCGCGCTGCCCACCTTTAAATCGGTAAAATCGCAGTAATACCCGCGGGTGGCATTGCTGCCCGCGCCATTTACCACCAGGCCCAGGTTATTGGTGGCCTGCGTTACCACACTCTTAAATGTATTCTTTTCACAAAAAAAGTTCTGGCAGTTATCGTAATACAGGCCATAAGGGCTGCGCACGCCATAGGGTGTACCCGGTGGCGCATAAACGCCATTGGGGATATTGGTAAAATTACAGTATTGCACCCCCGCCAGATCTACGCTTTTAAAATACGCCCCGTAGTTACACCCGTCAAAATCGCTGTTTACCACATTATACGTCAGCAAAGGGTTTACAGTGGTTTCGGCATACACACCATAGTTCAGGTTTTTAAACAGGTTACGCCCCGCCGTAGCCGGGGTTTGCGCGCAACCGGTACCACCGGCGCAATAACTGATGAGGTTGCAGGTAGCATCTATACTATAAATACCATTGCCCCTATACCCTCCATTGGCGCCAAATGGCGCAATGTTCTGAAACGTACAGCCCTGAAATTTAACATTATCCACTGCCCAGGCGCTAACGTGCGCGTCCAGGGTATTGTTTACCGCTTTTAACTGCGCGTTGGTTTCAAACACGCAATTCACAAAAACACTTTGGTGGTTAGGGTAAGCATAGGCCAGAAACTGCACATCTTTACGGTTATTTTCAAAACGGCTGTTCAGCGCCACCACTACCCCGCCGTTTTCTGAACTTAAAGCGGCTTCCGCGTCCTTTAGTTTAGCGTTATTGCTGATAACCACATAACCATGGTTCAGGTAGCCGCCATTGGGCGCGCTGTGCGACTGAGGCTGACTGGCCACACCTTTGGCTACAATCCCCGTCCACATATTGTAATCGCAATAACTTTGAATGGTACTGTTGTTTACCTCCAGCACGCCCCCTGGCTCTACTTCTATTTTGGTAAACGGCCCCATGCGCACATTGGCATTTGTTACACTTAGTTTAACCCCCGCCGGCACTTTTAAGGAATGCAGAAAATACTGATCGCCGGTATAGGTGGTATTGGCGGCAAGGGTAACAACAGGCATATCGCTAACCGTGTTGGTGGGCGGCAAATCAATGGCCCACAAACCACGGCCAAATGTATAAGCGTATAGCTTGTTATTGCACAAATCAATTTGTAAATCGTACACAAGTACCGCCGGGAAATTAGTACCCACACGTTGCCAGGCGCTCATGCTCTCGTTACGGTAATACACCCCAATATCGGTGGCGGCATATAACTCGTAATTACTGCCCTTACGGGCTACCAGGGCGTTAATCGAAAAATCGGGTAACCCCGCCGAGAAATCGCTAAATGTTAACCCACCATCGGCACTATACACCACACGTCTGGTATTGGCCGATGAGCCCAGCGACTCGTAGCCCGCGCTGCCAATCCACACCTGATTTGGATTAGCCGGATTCATAACCACATTGGTAGCAATGCCTTTTAACTGCAAGGTGTTCATATTGGGTAAGTTGGTCCAGCAATTGGTGCCGGTGCAGGGTGCAGGCACATTGGGATTGTTTTTACCGCCCACAGTGGTTTTAATACAGGGGATAAAATTTCCCGCCTGTGGCTGGCAGGTGTTTAACCAAATGGCCGCGTTATTAAAGAACAGCGCGTAAATGGTTTTATGATCGGGCGACATATCAAAATCGGAAACAAAGTTCTGATAACAATTGCCCCCCGCCCAATTTTCGGCGTTATAGTTAGTAAGTGGTAAAAACGGAGATGTTAATGTTATCGTACTCGTATTGGGTGGCTGCCCCGTTACAACATTCCAGGTTTCTACCGTAGCATAAGGTGCCCGTGTATAATATAACTCCTCCCCTGTAAAGTACAACTCCTCCTTCCCTACAGGCGAGAGGTATTTTTTATTCCATACTCCCCCCATTTTTCTTGGCGGGAGAACAGGAGTCAGAGGTGTTCCTGAAGCTGAGCGATGCGCTATACTTACATTATAACAGGAATTATAAAAAGCTTGCCCATCAGGTAAAAACAAGGCCCGGTCTCCGTCGCCGGCATAGGTGTCCAGTAAATCCCATGGCTGGGCGGCGCTTACCGCGTTACTATAATGATGGTAATTATCCTGAAAACCGCCAATCACTTTTTGCCCCCCTTTCTCATAAACATTTCCACCATGAAACGTACTGATATTTAAGCCATTTCCATTCAGACACTGCGTATTAACCGGTGATGTATATTTGAAATCAAATACGCCTCCGTCGTTTGAAAAAACAACGTGTCCCGGAGACGGTGAAAAATCAAAATCATGCGGATCCATGTGTGAAGCCTGAGCCGCATACACTGATGTACCTGTAGCAACATCCAGCACATCCATGCCGCCATAAAACGAATAGTTGTAACACAGCCTGTTGGTATTATAAGGCGATATATGAATAAAATTTTTATCCATGTGAAGCGACGAATGCGTAAACTGCGTTAATGAGGTAAAATTACCCGGGAAAGCGTTTGCCGAATTTTTATCAAAACGCAGAACAGCGGTAGATTGAACGCCAACCGGATTATTATTACTATTCAGATAGTAGCCACTGGCATACGCGCACATAAACACATTATTAGGATAAGCAGGATGTGTAGTAATATTAATATGGGTAGCTATATCAGCCACAACGGTTTGTGGGGGCAGTGGAATAACATTGGCCGGTAAATTCTGCCAATTGTTAAATGCCGCCTGATACGTTGTATTAAGCGATGACAACAATGTAAATGGTGTGTTCGCGTACACGTTAGTGGTATGATGTAATTGTGTCCAGGAACAGTATAAACTTTTATGTGTAGGATCACTGTAATCAAAATCTAAACCCAGTGCCGGCTGGGTATATGCCGATTTTTTCCATACAAGCCCCGGAGGCCCGCCACATGGCGACACAATAGGCGTACAACCCGCGTTACAGGTATAAAAAATGCCTTCACTGGTTGCCAGAAATACGTTATCAATATTCGCCGGATCTACCAGAATTTTATACACGCAACTACTTAATTTTTGTTCGAGCATTCCCTGACAGGTAAGATTTCCACTGAGGTTTTGCCAAACCGTGGTGCCAATTTCCAATCTGAAAATGCCATAAAACGGTACGCTGTAAATATCGGAGTAACCAGTCTTAGCGTATTTCATCGCCATATCGCCACCTATAGCCACATACAGGTATTTTTTAAGCGTAACGGGGTCTTTTACCAGTTTCATCTCTGTAAATGATAACACCGGAAACTGATCCGTATAATAATTGATCCAGTTTTGCCCGCCATCGCTGGTTTTATAAATGCCACTACGCGACATGGCATAAATTGTATTTCCGGTAACATCATCCGGATCTACCTGAATCCTGTCCGTTCGTCCTAATTTTAAATCGTTAGGGTTAATGCCATTGGGGCCCAGTTCCTGCCAATTGCCAAAACTCAGAAACGGAGCTTGTGCCGGTGGCGAAACAATAGCGGCTGCTCCGTAATTCGTTTGATAATACTGACGGTAAGCGGTTTCGTAAGGCCTGAACAGCCCCCCGTTTCCCAGCCGGCGGCGCCAGAACGCTTCATAACGTTTCCACCGGTTATAATCCGAATCAAATGTATTATCCGGCTGTAAATTTTGAAAACGCGCTCTGATCTGCGCAAAAGAAGTATCGGCCACCACTTGCGCCAGGGAAGAAAAAGAAAATAATTGAACGATTACTGCAACTTGTAGCATCAAACGAGTAAGCTTACTGATTTTGGTTTTCATAGTATTGGTTATACTTTAATTTTTCTTTTAGGAATTAGGTTTTAACTAGTTGTACGTGATAGGTTGTAATTTGGTCTGTTGCCAACAACGCGTCAAAGGTACAGATTTATCCAAAAAGGACAAAAAAGAAATAATAACGTTTCGTTTTTAACACTTCAAAACAACGCCCCCGTCTCATAGCCCGGGTCAATCTGCAGGTCTTTACCCTGCGAAGCGGCTACCGCAATCTGATCGCAACGGTTGTTTTCCGCGTTATCGGCGTGACCCTTTACCCATATAAATTGCTGAGCCTGCCGGTTATATACTTTCAGAAAACGCATCCACAAATCGCTGTTGGGCCGGTCTTTAAAGCCATTTCGTTTCCAGGCAAATAAATAGTTGTTATTAATGGCGTCAATCACGTAACGGCTATCGCTGAATACTTTTATTTTAAGAGCGGGGTCCTTTATCTGCTCCAGTGCCACAATTACCGCCAGCAATTCCATACGGTTGTTGGTAGTTTTACGGAATCCGGCACAATACTCCTTACGGTGCTGTTTGTATTTCATCACAACACCAAAGCCTCCCTTGCCGGGGTTTCCCGAACAGGCACCATCGGTATATATTTCGATATATTCTTCCATAAAAAAACTGTTCCGGTTGCGGAACAGTTTTCCAGATGTTTAAGGTTTATGAACCTGATTTATTTTTCGCGAACGTTTACAGAAATACGGCGGTTTAAAGCGCGTCCTTCTTCTGTAGTATTATCCGCTACCGGGTGCATAGGACCGTAACCTTCGGCACCAACAATCTGCGCGGCATTTACTTTTAATTTTTTCAGTTCAGCTACTACGCTCTCCGCACGAGACTGCGATAATTTCACATTGGCAATGCTATCGCCTACATTATCGGTATAACCTCCAAATTTCAATTTTACTTTAGGATAAGCCGCTAAAATATCCGCTACATTTTGTAACTGACGGTTAGACTCCGGTGTGAGTTTGCTGCTTCCGGTCTCAAACAATAAATTATCGAAATTGAACCATTTTTCTTTATCCAGTTTAGAAGCGGCATCATTCAGATACGCTACCAGATTATCTTCAATTCCACCTTTATAGGCTTCCAGTTCCTTGCCATTAACCAATTTTACCATTAAGGATTCGCGCACCGGGGCCGGAGCAGCTACAGAATCAGGTTTTACGTCTCCGTGTTCTTCCGCAGTGGCATGTTCCGTCATGTATTTATCATGTTCACCACGCTCACACGCTTCCATACATTCTTTACTGCAATTTTCTTTGCATTCACACTTAGATTCGTGTCCATGACCATGTTTAGGGTCGCAAAGACTAACCAATAATACAATAACCAGTACGGTTACCGCCGATAAAATTAATGGAACGGTAAAAGCTACCGGTTTTTTCTCAGTTACGTGATGCTCGTCGTGATGATTTCCCATAGTTTTAATTTAAGGCACAAAATTAACAGTTATAATGAATTATGAAAAAAAACATTGGTATTACTGTTTAACAAAGCGAAACGCATCCGTAACGCCGTTTTTTTCCAAACTAAGTGTATATAATCCTGGAACTAACTGCCTTACAGAAATATTTCCCGTGGCCTGCCCGTTTATGATTCTTATCACCCCTGCATCCAGCACCTTACCACCTGCATCAACAATACGGTAGTTTACCCCCTCCAATTGTTCGTGTTGCAGATACTGTAATTGATCGCCAACCGGATTAGGGTAAAACACGGCCGGAATAGCCCCATCCATTTCCCGGATTCCAACTCCGTTCAAGTTGAGGTAATTATCGCGGTAACGCACTTGTGTTGGAGTGAACGTTCCGTTAAACACAGTACCACTCACTTCAAGCATAGGAATCCGCACATTTTTACCATTTACCTGCGCATTGGTCAGCCACTGATAACTCCGCGTATTATTTGTAAACGGGATAGAGATAAGCGACGTTTTAATTGAATCTTTAGCGTACACATTACTTACGAGACGCAAGCAAGGTGCCGAGCCAAAGGGTGTAGTAATAGTACCCCATCCATCTACCCTGGTGGCACGCGAACCGGTACTCGAATAAACAAAAGGAGTCAACGTGGAATTAGGCGTACTAAAACGAAACGTTGTAGAATCGTATTTAGGGTACGTCATCGGGAAATTATAGATTTCATCTTTATCCGTGTAATAACTTGGCAAAGGAATGCCACTGATAGATAATCCTGCCCCATCTGCAAGATAAGCATTAGGATTTGATGTTGATTTTTTATAAAATAAATAGTAATTGGTAAGCGTAACTAAAGGCGGAACATTTAATAAGGTATCTGCCACTTTCTCCGCAGACCCTGTAAAACTCAGAAAAAATATGGCGTAAGGCGTTGACAGCGGGCTCTTAAACTCCCGAACACCTTGCGATACAGGCACTAATGAAGAAAAATTCCAATTATAGTTGGTGCCGGTCTGGGTATAGTTTCCAACTGACGATACCTGCGCGCTCGAATACCGTAACGTATCATTATTACTTGGCATATTTGTATTACTAAGGGTAATCGGACTCTGCGCACAAAGCATCCCTGTTACTAAGCATAAACTGGTAAAAATATATTTCATAGTCATTTAATTTTCTGGTTTTATATACTCATCCGCTAGTGGCAAAAGAAAACAACATCTATATTAATTGTATTTCATCAGCTGTATCGTTTTCATTTGCCAAATACCTCTGCCCTCAAAATAAACGCTGTAAAAAATCGTTTCATTATCTGAGTCAGATAATACGTAAATTTAAATGTAATTATTTTTTAGCTTATCGGTAGAAATAGTGTACAGATTATTACATAAGCGGGGCAAATGCAGGGAAAAGTGGTTTCTGATTTTCCTGTTTACTGCTTTTTCCGTACTGAGCCAAACTTATACCTGCGTTATTCAGTATGCTGACACGATGCCATTATTAAAAAAGGAAACTATTATTCAGAAAGAAAAAATCCGTACAGAAACTGTTCAAAAAGCGCATTTACGAAAACTAAACGAACAAGGGTTTTTAATGGCCGGATTCAACAGTATTCAATTTAACCACGATTCTTCTTTGCAAACACTGATTGTTCAGCACGGTCCAAAAATACTTTGGGCGCATCTCAGCATCAGCGATAAAGACAAAAGTCTTCTGTCCCGTTTAAAATACGATCCAAAGCAGTTTCACAACGCTCCCTGCTCGTATAAAGAATTTATAAAACTGAGTGACAAAATTGTAAGTTATTACGAAAATATGGGGTACCCTTTTACCAGTGTTAAACTGGACTCCTTACACTTTAAAGACAATCGTATAGCTGCCCGCCTCGTTATTAACAAAAACACTTACTTTAAACTGGACAGCATTGTGATAATAGGGAATGCCAAAATCAATAAAAATTTTCTGGAACACTACTTGGATGTAAAAGAAGGTGGCCCCTACCATGAAAAAAATTTAAAAGCCATATCCGGCAAATTAAAACAACTCGCCTTTCTGTTCGAAAAACAACCTCAGCAGGTAAGACTAACCGACAAGACAAATAAACTTTTACTTTTCCTTGATAAGAAAAACGCGTCGCAATTTGACGGGATTATAGGCATTTTACCGGACAACACTACCGGCAAAACCGTTTTTACCGGCGATGTAAAAATAAAACTGGTAAATAGCATTTTCAGAAACGGGGAAACATTTGATCTGGAATGGCGGCGCTTGCAAACCCAGACTCAGGATTTTAAAGGACGAATTATTTACCCCTATCTTTTCAATACACCGGTAGGTACTGATTATTCCCTTAAAATCTATCGTAAAGATTCCAGTTTTATTGACCTGTTAAACAATGTAGGGTTACAGTATTACTTTTCAGGATTAAATTATATCAAAGCGTTTTATAAAAACCGAACCACCAATCTGATCAGCACGTCAGGACTTCAGTTTATTTCTACGCTACCCGACTACGCGGATATTACCACCCAATCGTATGGTTTAGGCGGTTCCTTTGAAGCATTGGATTACCGGTTTAACCCACATAAAGGCATCAGCATATCCCTGCAAGCCGGTACCGGAACGCGCTCCATTAAAAAAAATCCGAAAGTAAATGATTTGGCTTACCGCAATGTGCAACTGTTATCGAACCAAAATCAGATAGAAGGCGAAATAAACTGGTTCATTCCTGTTAAGGGCCACAATATTATACATGTGGCTGTTCAAAGTGGCGGAGTGTTCGGCAATTCAACCCTCTTCCGGAATGAACTCTTCCGTATTGGTGGATTAAAAACGCTAAGGGGCTTCGACGAAGAAAGCATCTACGCTTCTACTTATATCATTCCTACACTGGAATACCGCTACCTCTTTGCCCGTAATTCCAACCTCCTGGTGTTTATGGAAGGGGCCTGGTACGAGAACAATAGTCTGGGGCTTTACAAATCAGATACGCCATTGAGTTTTGGCGCCGGAATAAATTTTGAAACAAAAGCAGGAATTTTAACACTTAACTACGGTATTGGCAACCAGCAAGGCAATGGCTTCGATTTCAGAAACGGAAAAATTCACTTTGGCTTAACAGCTTTGTTTTAACATATTAATTCTTTAGCTTTATCTCGAATCAATAGTTTTAAAGTAATGAAGCGAATTTTACTGTTTACATGTATTCTCATCCCCTTGTTTGGCGCATTTGCACAAATTAATTATCCTTCTTCCAACATTTCTATGGTAGGGCATATTGACCCGCAATCTACCGTCGGAATGGGAAGCGACAGCCGGAAATATTCGGGTTGCTGGGGCTGGTATCAGGCTTCAAAAAACCGTGAATACGCGCTGGTTGGTTCCTCAACAGGAACGTGGTTTATTGATGTAACCAATCCTGCCAATCCGGTTATTTGCGACTCGGTAAGCGGTAAATATGGTTGTACCTGGCGCGAAATAAAAACCTATCAACATTACTGCTATGTTTCCAGCGATGACGGTGCTCCAAATACATTTCAAATCATTGACATGCAGTATTTACCAGACAGCGTACACGTTATTCATAAAGGCACCTCTTACTTTGAAAGGGGGCACACTTTATGGGTAGATGGCAGCAGATTGTACGTTGGTGGTGAAACCAAACCCGGTATTGGATTGCGTCCAATGACTGTTTATGAATTGGCTAATACGCCCGCTAATCCGCAATTTTTAAGATCGTTAAACATGGACTACCCGTCCATTGGTTACGTACACGATATGTTCGTGAAAAACGATACGGTGTATGCTTCATGCGCCAATCAGGGATTAAATGTTTTAAAATACTCCAGTGCCACTAACTCGTTTAGTTTACTGGGGTCATTAACTTCTTATCCGGGCGCAGGATATAATCATAGTTCTTACATCACTGCCAACAGTAAATACCTTGTAATGTGCGATGAGGTTCCCAGCGCATTACCGATCAAAGTTCTGGATGTTCAGAATTTATCAAATATACAAACAACATCTACCGTTATTCCCCATCCTAATACTACACCACACAACCCCTATGTTATTGGCAATCGCTGGGCGGTTGTTAGTTGCTATCAGGATGGACTTTACATTTACGATATTTCAAATCCCAGCGCTCCCACTGTGGCTGGTTTCTTTGACACACATCCTCAGGGCGGTGCCAATACCGGTAATTACAATGGCGCTCCGTACCGTGGTAACTGGGGGGCTTATCCGTTTTTCCCCAGCGGCTTAATTCTTGCCTGCGATATGCAGAATGGTGTTTTCCTGTTACAGGCCAATAGCATTCTGGGAACTGCGGTAGGAGTAAAACAACATAAAAATGGACTCAGTCATGTTTCAGTTTACCCGAATCCGGCAAATAACACGCTTACGGTAAGTGTACCTAAACAAGGTCTTTATACAGTAGAACTGAAAAATATTTTGGGCCAAACGATTGTTAGTCAGGGAACGGGCGGTTTAACAGAAACACTTCTGAAAACAACAGACCTTGCCAACGGGCATTACCTGCTCTCTGTTAAGCAAGGCGATGAACAGGTGTTTACAACGAAACTAATTGTACAACATTAATCTACTCTTACCATGGTTTTTACACACAAAAAAACACTGTTAATAGCTTTGCTAGTGTTTACTGTTTCATACAGCTATACCCAAACTTATTCCGCTTCTAACATCAATCTATTGAGTATTACTAACCCGGAAACCGGCACCAATAGTTATGGCGACAAATATTCTGGTTGCTGGGGATGGTTTCAATCCGCTAAAAACAGAGAGTATGCCATACTTGGCTCACAAAGCGGAACTTACTTTGTAGATGTAACCAATCCTTCGAGTCCTGTTATTTGCGACTACGTGGCCGGTAAACGTACCGGTTGCACCTGGCGGGAAGTAAAAACTTACCAAAACTATTGTTACTCGGTGAGTGACGATGCGGCTCCTAACAGTTTCCAGATTATAGATATGTCGTACCTGCCGGATAGTGTTCATGTAGTATATGACAGTAAAGCCCTTTTTGAAAGGGCACATACTATTTGGGTAGATGGCAATAAATTATACGCCGGAGGCATTACAAAAAGTAACGGCAGCGCCTATTCCATGGCTGTTTACAGTTTGGTAAATCCAGCGTCACCAACTCTTATCCGTGCATTGAATCAGGATATTCCCAGCATTACTTATGTACACGACATGTTTGTACGAAACGATACCATCTTTGCCTCAGCCGCCTATCAGGGATTAAGAGTACTCAGGCTCACCGCATCAAATACTTTCACTTCGTTGGGTTCATTAACCACTTATCCCGGATCGGGTTATAATCACAGCAGCAGCTTAACCAGTAACGGACAATATCTGGTTTTTACAGATGAAGTTCCGGACGGACTCCCCATCAAATTCTGCAATGTGACTAATCTTTCCAATATTCAGGTACTGGCCACCCGTCAGCAATTTGCTAACCAAACAACCCCGCATAACCCTTTTGTAATAGGTAACCGCTGGGCTGTTTTAGCAAGCTATCAGGACGGGCTGCAGGTTTACGATTTAACAAATCCTTCTAACCCAACATTAGCAGGCTATTTTGACACGTATCCACAAGGCGGAGGCAACACTGGAAATTATGGCAACGATGCTTACGATGGATTATGGGGGGCTTACCCTTACCTTCCCAGTAAAAACATTATAGCATTGGATATGAAAAACGGATTATTCATGTTGAACTTCCCTTCTTTAACAACTAATATCAACGAAATAGCGTCAGCCAATACCAACTTTATACTCTATCCGAATCCTGCAAAAAATCATGTAACGTTCAATTTACCCTCGGGAATTCAAGATGACATGCAATTAACTGTAAAAAGTATTGATGGCAAAACAGTTCTTTCCAAAACCATTACCAATACTTATCAGGCACAGGAAAACTATTTTACGGTAGATACAAAAGACTTGCCTTCCGGCCTTTATTTTGTTACACTTAAAACAGACACTCGCACATTTTTTACCCGGAAACTTACTCTACAGCATTAACTTTTTTTATGTTCACATCCTCATCTAAAATTGGCGTGGTTGGTTCAGGCGCTATGGGCAGCGGTATTGCCCAGGTAGCTGCCACTGCCGGACATCAGGTGTTTATTTACGACACCAACACTCAGGCATTGGATAAAGCTAAAAGTCAACTGACACAAACTTTAAACAAACTTGTTGAAAAACAAAAATTAACTTCAGAGAAAGCCTCCGGTATTCTTAACAATATACAATACTGTACTCAGCTCACCGACTTAAAAGAATGTGCCTTAGTGATAGAGGCCATTATTGAACGTTTGGACGTAAAACAAACTGTATTTGGTGAACTGGAAAAAATTTGCGGGGCAGAAACGGTTTTAGCGTCCAACACCTCTTCTTTATCCATCACTTCTATTGCTTCTGCCTGCAGTAATCCTGAAAAAGTAGTTGGCATTCATTTTTTTAATCCGGCTCCTTTAATGCCACTAGTAGAAATAATAGGAGGAATTGCCAGTTCCGCTTCTATTGTAAATGCCTGCAAAGAACTGATTGCCACATGGGGGAAATTACCCGTTATAGCCAAAGACACCCCCGGCTTTATTGTAAACCGCGTAGCACGACCATTTTACAGTGAATCGCTACGGCTACTGGAGGAAGGCATTGCAGACATGGCTACGATTGACTGGGCTATGAAAGAAATCGGCGGTTTTAAGATGGGACCTTTTGAACTGATGGACTTAATTGGCCATGATGTAAACTATGTGGTAACCGAAACAGTGTGGAAAGAGTTTTACTATGACCCTAAGTTTAAACCCGCGCTTACACAAAAACGTTTATTGGAAGCCCGATTTTTTGGGCGGAAAAGTGGCAGGGGATTTTACAATTACGCAGAGGGAGCGGCAATGCCTGAACCCACTAAAGATATGGAACTGGGCAAAACTATAGTAGGTCGTGTAGTGGCCATGCTTATTAACGAAGCTGCCGACGCGCTTTATTATAACATTGCCAGTAAAGAAGATATAGATCTGGCTATGACAAAAGGCGTTAATTACCCGAAAGGACTTTTAAAATGGGCCGACGAGATAGGTGTAGAAGAAGTTTTAAATACCCTGCAAACACTTAACCGGCTTTATGAGGAAGACCGTTACCGCCCCAGCATGGGCTTAAAAACGCATAAAGTATTTTACGAACATTAACCCTAATCCATTCAGCACCCCATGATTACTCAACTTAACCCGGCCAAACCATTTATTATCAGTTTACTT
The DNA here is from genome assembly GCA_030054095.1 of Sediminibacterium sp. Taxonomy (GTDB): domain Bacteria; phylum Bacteroidota; class Bacteroidia; order B-17B0; family Aurantibacillaceae; genus Aurantibacillus. The sequence continues at coordinate 78,938 of JASGCO010000015.1, read as the reverse complement.
AAATTTGGCAGAACTAAAAATAAAGCGGAAGCCTTTTACGCGAAGAATGCCCGCGGTGCTTTTTTTATGCTGGAAAGCATTGCCCGGTTAAACAAACTGGCTTTTGACGATAAAAATTCAGGCAACTGGCAAAAACTGTTTAAGAAATTTGAAGATATACTTGGGGAGATAGATTATTATGATGCGATCTACAAAGAACTGATCGCATTAAAACTAAACGATGAAGCCCTCTTGAATTACTTTGAACATAAAAAAAATAAAACGTTTAAAAAGCTTGAAAAACTCATTGAGAAAAAAGAGATCTTAGAATGCTTACCCGAAGCGGAAAAAGCACTTGCTTTTGATAACACTTCCGGTAAAACAATGCTGATCCGCAATGCCTTTCAACAGGAAATAGCGTCTATCATGAGTTTTATGGACAACTATCACAGCAAAGGCCGTTTCGACGATATGGAACTTCAGGTACATGAACTCAGGCGCAGGCTCCGTTGGTTAAGTATATACGCACAAGCCTACGGCGGTTTGTTTATTCTGGAAAAAAGTCCGGAAAAATTTAAGTGGGAAAAGGTATATGTAACGCCCGAAGCAAAGAAATCGCCTTACAATGTGTTACCGGTTAATAAAACCATTAAACACCGCATTGAATTAAACAAAACCGTTTTTTACGCATTAAGTACCCTTATAAAAGAGCTTGGTCAGTATAAAGATGAAGGACTAACTATTGAAGGGGTGCAAAAAGCCATCCGTAAAACCAGACATGTAAAAAAAGAAGAAGCGCTGGCTATTGCATTGCAATTGTTTCCTAAAACAGCAGGGCATGATGCTATTCTTAAAAAAGCCTTTTTGCTGGCAGATACAGCTTTATGTAAAGAACAGTTACTGAGTCATCTTTTATTAAAGACTAAACCCGTTACATCTCCCGCAAAAAAATAATTTATACAGATTTTAATAATTCGTGGCGATAGGTATCCAGAATACTGGATTTAGAGAGAAACCCTATGTAAATTTCGTTTTCAACTACAGGCAGATTCCATTGTCCTGATTCCTCGAATTTCTTCATTATCTGAAAAATATCTTCATTACTTTCTACCACCACTCCCGGTTTCTGCATTATTTCCCTTGCTGAAATCTGGTCGTACAAATCGGTATTAAACATTTCCTCGCGAATGGCATTCAGATAAATAACCCCCAATAATTTCCCGTTTTTTTTAACTACAGGAAAAATGTTCCTTTTCGAATGCTTAATGCTTTCCACAATCTCTCTTAAACTGGCTTTAAAATGAATAGCTGTAAAATCACGCTCTACCACCTGACTGATAGCAATTTTACTTAAAATACTTGTATCCTTATTCTCAGATATGATCGCCCCCATGTGTTTTAAACGCCTTACTTCCAGCGAATCGGGGTGGAAGTATTTTACCACAATGTAACTGATGGTTGACACAAGCATCAGCGGAATAATTAATTCGTATCCGCCGGTAATTTCAGCAATTAAAAAGATGCCTGTAAGCGGGGCATGAAAAACGCCGCTTAAAACACCTCCCATGGCTACCAGTGTAAAATTACTAACGGGAACGGAGTCGAATCCCATCATATTAGCTCCGGAAGCAAATACAAATCCCAAACAAGCCCCTACAAATAGCGAAGGTGCAAAATTACCACCGTTTCCACCACCTCCCAATGTTAACCCCGCTGCCATTGGTTTAATCAAAAGGGTCAATACAATCATCACCATCATTAAACCGTTTCCTGATACGTATTGGTGTAAAAAACTTCCTTTCAACCATTGTTCCCATTTCAGTTCCGATAACGCCTTAACACTTTCATATCCCTCGCCAAAAAGAGCCGGAAATAATGCAATCAGCAACACGAGCAATATACTCCCTGATAACCATCTTACTACTCCCGAAGACATATTCCGCCATTTTTGTTCTACCCGCTCAAATACATTAACATAATACAGAGAAACCAATCCTGCCAATAAACCCATCAGAATATAAAATGGCACGTTATGATAATTAAACGGTTGTTTTAATCTGAAAAACAAAAGGTATCCCTCTCCTAAAAGTATTTTGGATATTAATGCACCGGAAGCAGCAGCAATCAATAAAGGAATAAACGCGCTAATACTGATATCAATAAGGATCACTTCGAGAGCGAATAACACGCCTGCAATAGGCGCATTAAAAGCACCCGCGACTCCACCGGCAACGCCCGCGGCAAGTAACATGGTTCGCTCTTTATATGAAAGTTTGTAAGTTCTGGCAAAATTAGATCCTATCGCTGAACCCGTACTCACTATCGGCGACTCTAATCCTGCTGAACCTCCGAATCCCACTGTTAAGCCACTGGTAATTACATGCGCGTACATATTATGAAAAGGAATAAAAGCACTTTTACGCGCAATAGCATATAAAATACCAGCATTTCCTTTTGTTAACTGGTTTTTAAATACATAATAAATGATACAAGCGGCTAAACCTATACCTGCCACGGGAAATAACAAGTAAACATATTGCGAGAAAAACCCGGCGAAATCGCGTTCTACCAGATAAACACGGATAAGCGAAACAAACAGCTTCAAAATGACTGCCGCTAATCCGGCACTCAACCCAACCAAAATACTACTAAAGATCAGGAACTGACGCTCATTCATCCGTTCATGCATCCAGGCAATTCCTTTTTCTATGTAGTTTAGTTTTTTCAATGACAATTTTTTAACGTCTGGCTGGTGTCAACTCCCCTCTCAACTCTTTTCCAAATGCGGCCTTTATTTCTTCAGGTTTCTTATAACGTCCTAAAAGAAACATTAACTTGGTAACAGCGCTTTCAAACGTCATGTCATACGCACTGACTACACCCATTTTTTTAAGCGCGGTACTGGTTTCATACATGCCTTGTATAACGGAGCCCTCCAGGCACTGCGTAACATTTACCAATACAATACCTTTGTTTAACGCATCCTGCACCGCATTTAAAAACCATTTCTCCGTTGTGGCATTACCAGCACCAAATGTTTCCAGTATAACCGCCCGTGTTCCCTGACTGTTGAGAATTGCCTTTACCGTAGTTTCACTTATTCCGGGAAACAAACGAAGCACTGCCACACTGTTATCCAGTACCAAATGGGTTTTCAGTTTTCTGGATGATGGCTTACGTAAAAAAGCAGTATTGTATTCTATATCCACGCCCGCTTCGGCCAGTGCAGGGTAATTCGGCGACTTAAACGCGTCAAAATGCTCGCTGTTGTATTTAAACGTGCGGTTTCCGCGGTAAAGCTTGTATTCAAAATACACACAAACTTCTGACACAAGCGGTTTTCCGTTTTTAAGTGTACCTGCAATTTCAATAGCGGTGATAAGATTTTCTTTGCCATCTGTCCGGATAATACCTATTGGTAATTGCGATCCGGTTAATATAACCGGTTTACTAAGGTTTTCGAGCATAAAACTTAAAGCACTGGCCGTATAACTCATGGTATCTGATCCGTGCAAAACAACAAACCCATCGTGTTTAGTATAATGCTGTTCAATAATTCTGGCAATTTCTGTCCATACTTTAGGCTGCATATTACTACTATCAATAGGTTCCGAAAATGACACGGATGATAAATCTATATCGAACTTAGACAATTCCGGAATTTGATTTTTAAGGGCATTAAAGTTAAACGGCTTTAATTCCCCGCTACGGGGATCTTGCATCATTCCTATAGTTCCACCCGTATAAATTAACAATACCGATGCCCGTCTTCTTTTTGCCATACGCTGTTAAGATTTAAACTGTAAAAATAAAAATCGCTTTCGAGGTTTCCCAAAAGCGATTTCAAAAAGCCTGTTTTTATCTGGCGCCTGTTAAAACGGTAAATCGTCGTTATCGTCAATATTACTTGTAAACACCGGGGCAGAATTGTTAGGCATTGCCGTATTCTGATTTTGCTGAGGAGTAGCTGATTGATTACCGGATACGGTTCCGCTTTTCTCAATGCGCCACGCATCTAATGTGTTAAAATACTTCACCCCTTGTGGACCATTCCATTCGCGACCCCTTAAATTAAACTGAACGCGTAATTCTTCACCTTCGCTAAACTGATCCAGTAAATTGCATTTATCCTGAGTTACCTGAAAACTAACGTATTGCGGATAAGGCGTATTGGCCTCCGTAATTAATACAAAATCACGTTTCTGAAAACGGTCGCTTACTTTCTGCGTCTCGAACTTCACTTTTAATGTTCCTGTTACTTCCATGTTATATTTATTTTATTTTTTACTTCTGAATTGGTTTTAATAAAACCATATTAACAAACAGCACGTTTTTTACAACAAGTTGTCTTGTTAAAGATAATCAATAATAAACGGCTGTTTTTCTAAAAAATTCTGACAATTTCTTTTACATTTCAACAAGTGAGTCCCTTTTCCGGCCTTTATTCTCCCAATAAAATCAACCAGGCCTCTTTTACCTTATCCTGTTCCAATAGAGTTTTAGCGTATAACTGCCTTGCCTCTGCTGACCGGAAGGGCTTTAATCCCGAATTAAACACATCAGCCTCCTCTTTGGATGGAATTTCTTCCACACTGGCCAATAAACCCAGATTATTTCCACTCAGCACATGACTATTGCGGATGTGATCAGGCAACTGATCTATTCCTATTCCGATGGTGGTAATGGGTTTTTGCACCTCAAACAGCGCATCACCATTGGCACGGCAATACCAATTATCACCCATTCGCGCCACCAGATCTATTTTACGCGTATCAATCTGCTGATCAGCATTCAATACTTCTTTTAGTATGTGAATTTTCACTATTTCGCAGATCACAAGATTTCCGGCACCTCCTTTATCACCAAGCGCTATGATATCCTTAACCCTGCACTCCAGTTGCACCGGACTCTCTTTTACGCGATACGGTTTAATCAGATCAGACGCTATTGGCGTAAATCCGGCTTTAATAAACTCGTTTACCCCACGCTGAAACGGGCTACTTGCCAGACTCATCTGATGCACCATTTTGTAATCTACAAGATTAATCACCACTTCCGGCACATCTTGTACATTTAACAGGGTATCTTTAGGCGCGCCTGTTCTTCCGCTCAAAGCCGGTGAAAAAACCGCGATAGGCGGATTGGATGAAAATATATTAAAAAAACTGAAAGGCGCCAGATTCGGTCTTCCTTCCTTATCTACCGTACTGGCAAAACATATAGGGCGAGGCGCAATACTGTTTTGAAGATACTTTTGCAGTACAGGCACTGTTAATTTGGAAGGATCAAGTGTTATCATAGGAGGATGTTTCTATCTACAACAGTTTAGTTTATTTTTTGTTCCGGTTTCTTCTTTACTTGAAATTCAAAAATAAGTTATATTGATACAAAAACAAACAACCTGCCTAAATTTTTTAGGCAGGTTGGTGAAATATTCTTTAATAGCCTGTTTATCAGGATTTAAAATCCCAGGTCTCTAAAAATTTGGTGGTATAGTTCCCTTTTTTAAAATCCTCGTTTTGCATTAATTTAAGATGGAACGGAATAGTAGTTTTTACCCCTTCGATTACATATTCACTTAATGCTCTTTGCATTTTGGCAATAGCCTCTTCACGGGTTTGTGCTACGGTAATCAACTTACCCACCATACTATCGTAATTAGGCGGAATGGTATAACCACTGTACACATGTGAATCAACACGCACGCCATGCCCACCCGGCGTATGCAGAGTGGTAATTTTACCAGGACTTGGTGCAAAATTCATAAACGGATTTTCGGCATTAATGCGGCATTCGATAGCATGTAACTGCGGGTAATAGTTTTTCCCTGAAATAGGAACACCACTGGCTACAAGAATCTGTTCGCGAATTAAATCATAATCTATCACTTCTTCTGTAATGGGATGCTCTACCTGAATACGTGTATTCATCTCCATAAAGTAGAAATTACGGTGCTTATCCACCAGAAACTCTACTGTCCCTACTCCTTCATAACTAATGGCCAACGCTGCCTTAACGGCTGCATCTCCCATTGCATCGCGTAATTCCGGGGTCATAAAAGGCGAAGGGGTTTCCTCTACCAATTTTTGATGGCGGCGCTGTACCGAACAATCGCGTTCACTTAAGTGACAGGCTTTCCCATACTGATCGCCCACAATCTGAATTTCGATGTGTCGCGGTTCTTCGATGTACTTCTCCATATAAAGCGCCCCGTTGCCAAATGCAGCGGTTGCTTCCTGCGTAGCACTATCCCAGGCTGCCGGCAAATCTTCCTCTTTCCAGATAATACGCATACCTCTTCCACCGCCTCCGGCGGTAGCTTTGATAATAACCGGATATTTGATAATAGCCGCCACTTCTCTCGCCTCATCTACATCCTTTAGTAAGCCTTCCGATCCGGGGATTGTTGGCACCCCGCATTTTTTCATCGTATCCTTGGCATTACTTTTATCGCCCATAGCGTTAATCATCTCCGGGCTGGCACCAATAAATTTGATATTATTCTGACGGCAAATCTCACTGAATTTAGCATTTTCACTTAAAAAGCCATATCCGGGGTGAATAGCATCAGCATTTGTAATTTCAGCAGCGGCTATAATATTAGCCATGTTGAGGTAACTATCCTTGCTGGGTGGAGGTCCGATGCAAACCGCTTCGTCTGCAAACTTAACGTGCAAAGAATCTTTATCAGCGGTAGAATAAACGGCAACCGTCTTGATACCCATCTCATGACAGGTGCGAATAACACGTAAAGCGATTTCGCCGCGGTTAGCAATTAGTATTTTTTTAAACATTGCTTTAAGTTTTAAATGTTAAAATGATTTTCCTGAGTACAGGCTAAATGCAGCCGTCTTCTAGTAATAACACGATTACAGAGAACACCTACATTTTAGTAATTTCATTTATATTATGAAGGGTCAACCAGAAACAAAGGCTGATCGTATTCAACCGGTGTGGCATCATTTACCAACACCTTAACAATCTTACCTTTAATATCACTTTCAATTTCGTTGAATAACTTCATGGCTTCAATAATACATACCGTTTTACCGGCTGTAATTTCATCGCCAACATTTACAAAAGCTGGTTTATCGGGACCCGCGGAACGGTAGAAGGTACCGATCATCGGAGATTTAATGGCAATGTATTTGCTGTCCTCATTGGCAGCAGCATTAGATGCGGGAGGGTTAACCGGTGCTGTTGGCGTGTTAACCGGCACCGCAGTTTGAACAGCCTGAGCAACAGGCGCAGCGGCTACCGCAGCAGGCAATACCGGAGCGGCCTGCATAACAACCGGAGGAACTGTTTTCGGTGTTCTGATAACGATTTTAATCTCTTTAGTTTCCAGTTCTACTTCGCTTACACCACTTTTGGAAACAAACTTTATAAGATCTTGAATTTCGTTTAATTTCATTTTTAAAGATTTAGTTAGTTAGAGCGCAAAAGTAACAGTATTTTTTTTGAAAAAAAGCCTTTTTTTTCTGGTTTTTTTATCTAAAAAGCCATTTTTAAGTCATAAAACTGCCTTTTCGGCGAATTTTACCCAAAAACCAAAATAAATATCAATTACCTGGTTTATTGGGCAGCCATAAATATGTGCAAGCCAATTTAAACAGAAAACCCTTCATTTTTTTGAAGGGTTTTAACGTTTGTAGTTCTTTAAATAATTGTATTGGCTGGAGGGGGAGGAATTACCGCCTCCGATTTCTCTTCCTGTTTATCAAATGGGCGTTTACCAAATATCTCTTCAAGGTCTTCCTTAAATATAACCTCTTTTTCGAGCAATTTCTCAGCCAGTAAAGTCAATTTCTCTTTGTTACTGGTTAAAATCTGTTTCGTACGGGCATAGGCAACATCTACCATTTTTTTAACCTCTTCATCAATGGTTTTCGCCGTATTCTCACTATATGGCTTGCCAAATGAATATTCACTTTGGCCACTGCTATCGTAATAACTGATATTACCTACCTTCTCGTTTAAGCCATAGTAAACAATGCTGGCGTAGGCCTGTTTGGTAATCTTCTCCAGATCACTGAGTGCGCCGGTACTGACTTTACCAAATATAATCTCTTCCGCCGCGCGCCCACCTAGAGCAGCGCACATTTCATCCATTATCTGTTCCGAAGTGGTAATCTGACGCTCTTCGGGCAAATACCAGGCTGCTCCCAAAGACCGGCCTCTTGGTACAATGGTTACTTTTACCAGAGGACTGGCATGCTCCAGCATCCAGCTTACCGTAGCGTGTCCGGCTTCGTGGAACGCTATAACCCGTTTTTCATGAGGGGTAATAATTTTGTTCTTTTTCTCCAAACCGGCAATGATACGATCTACCGCATCCAGAAAATCCTGTTTTTCAACCTGTTTTTTATTGGCACGGGCAGCAATAAGTGCGGCTTCGTTACAAATATTGGCAATATCGGCCCCGCTGAAACCAGGCGTTTGACGCGCCAGAAAGTCAATATCTACAGAAGCGTCTATTTTAATACGTTTTAAGTGCACCTGAAAAATCTCCTTACGTTCGTTCATATCCGGCATATCCACATAGATTTGGCGGTCAAAACGTCCGGCACGCATCAACGCGCGATCCAGAATATCTGCCCGGTTTGTAGCTGCCAGAATAATAACACCACTGTTGGTTCCAAAACCATCCATTTCGGTTAACAACTGATTAAGGGTATTTTCACGTTCATCATTCGCCCCGGCATTTATACTTTTACCTCGGGCACGGCCAATGGCATCAATCTCATCAATAAAAATAATACACGGTGCTTTGGCTTTGGCGTTGCTGAATAAATCCCGTACACGGCTGGCACCAACTCCCACAAACATCTCCACAAAATCACTACCGCTCAGCGAGAAGAAAGGCACTTTTGCTTCACCCGCCACCGCTTTTGCCAGTAAGGTTTTACCCGTACCCGGAGGGCCTACCAATAAGGCACCTTTTGGGATTTTAGCTCCCAAATCGGTGTATTTTTTGGGATTCTTAAGAAAATCCACTATTTCTTTAATTTCAATTTTTGCGCCATCTAAACCCGCCACATCATCAAACGTAACATTTACATTGGTATCTTTATCAAAAAGCACCGCCTTCGATTTTCCGATATTAAAAATCTGGCCCGGACCGCCTGAACCACCGCTCATCCGGCGCATCATCACAATCCAGAGGATAACCATTATCAGAATCGGAATAACCCAGCTTAGTTCGCTCATCCAACTGGTTTCCTCCGTGCTTCGCGGATAAATTTGCCGTTCTTTCGGAATATTAGCGTCCATTTGCACCTTTTCGACCCTACGCATAAAATCTTCTACATTTGGCACACTGATTTTAAAGTGAGGGCCTTTGTAACGGGCATCCGGAAAACGTGGCTTCCCCGATTTTTCATCTTTGTAACGGTTACATTTTATAAGACTGTCTGTATTAATACTTATATATGCATCCTTTTGGTTAACAATATTAATATCCACCACATCACCGGTAGCCAGCATCTGCTGTTCAAAATGGGTTTGACTGGTTTCCTCTATCCGTGAACCCAGATTACTGCCGTAAAATGTCACAATTAATAAGGCCACAATAACAAGGCCGTAAATCCAATAGAAATTGTTTCCGCTATTGGGTCCTTTAGCCCCGCCGTTTCCACCAGCCTTAGAAAAACGTTCCTTCATCCGTTCAAACTGCTTCCTGCGCTCTTCTTCCGCCGAGGGTTTTTGCTGTTGATTATTTGTTGGTTCCTGTTGTTGGCTCATGCTTCTGTTTTAAATCGTATCGTTTAATGTTATTCTATCACTTTAATATCCGCGTCTCCCCACAAATCTTCAATAGCGTAAAAATCACGTATCTCTTTAAGAAAAACATGAACCACAATATTGATATAATCAACCAGTATCCATTCGGCATTTTGATGTCCTTCGCTATGAAACGCTTTTTCTTTTGTTTTGTTTAAGACCATTTCTTCTACTGAATCGGCAATCGAACTTACGTGGGTTTTACTATCTGCATCACAAATAACGTAGTAGTCACAAACCCTGCTATCTATCTTCTGCAAATCCATTACGGTAATGTTTTTGGCCTTTCTGTCCTGCATTCCATCAATAATCGCATCCAGAAGTGAAGAGGTTTGCTGCGGCGATGCCTTCTTCTTAGGACGCTTCGCTTTTGTCTTTTTTTCACTATTGGCAATAAGATTGGCTGCCCGTTGCTCCCGCTCCTTATCACTGATCACCTTTTTTGTTACTTTTTTTGCCGCCTTTTTAGGAGCCGCTTTCTTAACTGCTTTTTTTGCTGCAGTTTTTTTTACAACTTTTTTTGCCATATAGCCTTATCAAAAATCTTGTCTTAACTTTGGATGCCTTTTTACAGAAAAGGTATCTTTTAGATTAACTGACAAATTTAACCTTTTTGGGTAAATGGATACATTATTTATAGGTCAAAATCACATTCATCTGGATGAAGTGGATAGTACCAATTCGTATGCCATATCCTTGTTAAAGAACGTTAACCTGACCGAAGGGACACTGATCAGTGCCAAACATCAAACCAAAGGACGCGGGCAAAGGGGAAACCTGTGGAACGCTGTGGCTGGGCAAAACGCTACCTTTAGCCTGATTGTAAAACCTGCTTTCCTCAACGAAAACCAGCTATTTTATTTAAGTAAGTGCGCTGCTTTAGCTTTATATGACGTGTTGGCGTATTTCCTGAATACGGGTCATTTTGACATTAAAATAAAATGGCCTAATGACATTTTGGTAAATGGTAAAAAAATAGCAGGCGTTCTTATCGAAAATGTTTTATCCGGAAGGCAATTGTCGTGGTCAGTAGCAGGCATAGGGCTTAACATAAATCAAACCTCCTTTTCCGATGGACTAAATGCTACATCCATAAAGTCGTGTACTGGCCAAGACCATGACATTATGTTAGCTATCCGCTACTTTTGCACAGCTTTTGAAGGCTACTACCTGCAATTAAAGAATAAGTCGTTTAACAGCATCAATGAAAACTACGCGTTTTTTCTGTTCGGATTAAAGAGTTGGATTAACGTGGAAGTAGAAGGTATGCCGCTAAGCCTGTTTTTTGAAGCAGTAACAGAAGACGGACGTATAAACTTATCGGATAGAGGCGGCAACACTTATCTGTTTGATGTAAAACAGATAAAATGGTTAAAGCTTACCTCCTGAAACGCTATATATTCTTTCTTTTTATTACCTTTAATCCCTTATAAATTATACGGAGTATGTTTGATTTTCTTAAAAAATTTTTTGGCACGAAGAGTGAAAAAGACGTTAAAAGCCTTGAACCAATCGTTGCTGAAATAAACAGCATTTTTAATTCTCTGTCTGGCCTTTCGAATGATGCGCTACGTCAAAAGACTCAGGATCTGAAGGCAAAACTTCAGGAAAGTGTTCAAAAAGAAAAAGATGAAATCGCGACCATACAGTCTAAAATAGCCTCTAACCTGGACATGGAAGTTGATGAAAAAGAAGGGCTTTATAAGGACATTGATGATATAGAAAAGGACATTACCAAAAAACTGGAAGAGGCTCTAACTGCCATTCTACCAGAAGCTTTTGCTATTCTTAAGGAAACCGCCCGGCGTTTTTCAACCAATGAAGAATTAGAAGTAAGTGCCGGTGAATTTGACCATTTTATGGCAAAGAGTTTCCCTCACGTGCAAATACGCGATGGCAAGGCCTACTGGAAAAATAAATGGATAGCCGCTGGCAACGAAATTACCTGGAATATGGTACATTACGATGTACAGTTAATTGGCGGGATGGTACTCCACCAGGGGAAGATATCGGAGATGGCTACTGGTGAAGGAAAAACACTGGTTTCGACTCTGCCGGTATTTTTGAACGCCTTAACCGGACGCGGGGTGCATGTGGTAACGGTGAATAACTACCTTGCTAAACGGGATAGCGAATGGAACGCGCCTTTATTTCAGTTTCACGGTTTATCGGTAGATTGCATTGATAAACACGAACCTAATACCATTGAACGCCGTAACGCGTATTTATGCGATATTACTTATGGAACCAATAACGAATTTGGTTTCGACTACCTGCGCGACAACATGAGCCGCTCGGTAGAAGAACTGGTGCAACGTAAGCATAATTTTGCCATTGTGGATGAGGTGGATTCTGTGTTAATTGATGATGCCCGGACACCGTTAATTATCAGCGGACCAACTCCTCAGGGTGATAAGCACGAGTTTAATGATTATAAACCACGGATCGAAAAAATAGTTAACGCCCAGAAACAATATATTCAAACCTGCATTACCGATGCCAAGCGCCTGTTTAGTGAAGGTAAGGAAAAAGAAGCGGGGATTCCACTGTTACGCGCTTACCGTGGTTTACCAAAGAACTCGGCCTTAATTAAATTTTTAAGTGAGCAGGGCGTAAGGGCGTTATTACAAAAAACGGAAAATTACTACATGCAGGACCAGAATAAGGAAATGCATAAGATTGACGTAGAATTGTACTTCACCATTGAAGAAAAAAACAATCACGTTGAATTAACCGAAAAAGGTATTGACTTTTTAACCGGAAACTCAGACGATCCCAAGTTTTTCGTAATTCCGAACGTTGGAGAAGAAATTGCGGAAATTGAGCGGACCTTAACCGAAAGCAAAGATAAATTAGCCGCCAAGGAAGTGGTAATGCGCGAATTTAGCGTAAAAAGTGAACGCATCCATACGGTTAACCAATTACTAAAAGCTTACACCGTTTTTGAAAAAGATGTAGAATACGTCATTGATGGCGGGCAGGTAAAAATTGTAGATGAGCAAACCGGCCGTATCATGGAAGGGCGTCGTTACAGCGATGGCTTGCATCAGGCCATTGAAGCCAAAGAAAATGTAAAAATTGAAGCTGCCACTCAAACCTACGCCACTATTACACTGCAGAATTATTTCCGTATGTACAATAAGCTGGCGGGGATGACTGGTACAGCTACCACCGAGGCGCAGGAGTTTTGGGACATTTACAAGCTGGATGTGGTGGAAATACCTACAAATCGTGCCATTTCACGGAAAGATGAACAGGATTTAGTATATAAAACCAAACGTGAGAAATATAACGCGGTAATTGAAGAGGTAGTAAAACTGGTTGCCGCAGGACGTCCTGTTCTGGTGGGTACCACCAGCGTGGAAATTTCAGAGTTACTAAGCCGTATGCTTAAACTCCGTAACATTAAACACAATGTACTGAATGCGAAATTGCATCAGAAAGAAGCAGATATCGTTGCCGAAGCGGGTCAGGCCGGAACGGTAACCATTGCTACTAACATGGCAGGCCGCGGAACCGACATTAAACTGGGTCCTGGTGTAAAAGAAGCGGGTGGTTTGGCTATTATTGGTACCGAACGCCACGAAAGTCGCCGTGTTGATCGCCAGTTACGTGGTCGTGCCGGACGTCAGGGTGATCCGGGTAGTTCACAGTTTTTTGTGAGTCTGGAAGATAACCTGATGCGTTTGTTTGGCAGTGAGCGGATTGCCGCGCTGATGGATCGCATGGGACTGAAAGAAGGCGAAGTCATTCAGCACAGCATGATTACCAAATCCATTGAACGGGCACAGAAAAAAGTGGAAGAGAATAACTTTGGTACACGTAAGCGTTTGATTGAATACGATGATGTAATGAATGCACAACGCGACGTTATTTATAAGCGTCGCCGTAATGCCCTGTATGGTGATAAGCTGAGCATAGATATTGCCAATATGATGTTTGAAGCCGCGGAAAGTATTGTTCAGGAATACCGTGACTCTAAAGATTATGAAGGGTTTGGCCTGGAATGTGTAAAAGTATTTGGCATTGAAGCTCCCGTAAGTCAGCAGGACTTTTCAAGCAAAAAAGAAGACGATCTGGCTCAGGAATTGTTCCACGCCGCTCAGAAACATTACCATGAAAAAACACAACGTTTGTGCGATATGGTATTTCCGGTAGTACGCGACGTGTACACTAATCCGAATAATACATTTGAAAATATTGTCACACCATTTACAGATGGCATACGCGGTTTACAGGTAATGGCCAATCTGAAAAAAGCGTTTGAAACCAAAGGCCGAGAACTGGCTCTGTCATTCGAAAAAGGTGTTGTACTACACATGATTGACGATGCCTGGAAAGAACATTTGCGCGAACTGGATGATTTAAAACAAGGCGTGCAAAATGCTCATCTGGAACAAAAAGATCCATTAGTGATTTACAAACTGGAATCGTTCAATTTGTTTAAAGACATGGTAATCCGTACTAATAAAGACGTGATTCAGTTTTTAATGAAGGGAGGTTTGCCACAGGAAGGCCCTCAGCAAAACGTGGAGCAACAAGCCCGTTTTACTCAGGAAGCGCCGGTTGAAAAGAAAGAACGTTTAACTGAAAGCCGCGAAGAAGTTGGTTCGGAACAGGAAGAAGCGGAAAAACAAAAACCAAAATTACAGCCAGTGCGTGTTGAAAAACAAATTGGCCGTAATGACCCTTGTCCTTGTGGTAGTGGTAAAAAATACAAGAACTGTCACGGACAATAAAACCTCTGTTTATGAGATATTAAAAACCCCGTTCACTTACAATAGTAACGGGGTTTTTTAATGTATAGTCGCGTACAAATGTGTGTTTAACCCAGACTATGCATTAGAAAACCTATTACGCGCCAAAACATTTGTCTTAAGCCCACACAAATTTCCATGAGTCATTCGCAACAAAAGGTCGTTAACGTTTCGATCAAAAATACCGGATCTAATTTTTTGTGATTTTATATCGCGTGACTTCACCGGATTCTTCACGAAGTAATACGGTATAAATACCCGCCGGCCAACTCATAACACTAATCTTAGCCTTTGACCCTTTTACCAAAGCGGCATAAATAACCTGTCCGGTTATATCCATAACAGTCAGTTCACCATCTCTATCATTTTCCTTTTCTAAATAAATTTCGGAACTAGCCGGATTGGGATATAACCTAACCTGATTCTGTCCTTCTGTTGTTACATCCAAACCTGTACAAATACTTACATTTTGAACCAGACTGGTAGATGCGCTGCACCCGTTTGATGTCATTCCGGTAACCAGATACGTAGTAGTAACAGATGGTGAAACCATTGTAAGTGCCGTATTTGAACCATTACTCCATGTATAGGTATTGGCTCCTGAAGCGGTTAAAGTAGCCGTTCCTCCCTGACAAATAACGGATTGACTACTACTGGCGGATAACGCCGGCAAATCATTTAACCACACCTTTATCATATTCGATCCTTCGTTTGCCGCAATAATATCCTTACGTCCGTCTCCGTTAATATCATCCGTCAGTATATCTGAGGGGCGTATACCTGAAGGTAGCTGTATGTCTGGCGTAAATGTTCCATTGCCATTACCTTTGTAAATAACCAGATTTGTACTAGTGTTGGCATTGGAAGATACCACCATATCCTTCTTTCCATCCTGATCAAAATCTTCCAAAGCCAAAGCACGAGGAATCGCCGAAAGGCTTGCAGAAGTGGCAATGTAAGTGAACCCGGCAGCCCCCCCCTTTAAAACTGCATAGGAGGCACTATTGGAATGCAATACTACCAAGTCCAGATACCCATCATTGTCCAGATCTGCGCTTCGTAAATTACCAGGAACAGCGCCTGTGTTATAAGGTCCTGTTGTGTAAGAGGTAATTGTTGTAAACGTTCCGGATGCGTTCCCATTAAAAACAACCACTGAGTTAAACATTGTGCGCGTTGTGGCTATATCCTGATAGCCATCATTATCAAAGTCTCCAACAATTCCATCTGCACATAACCCCTGACCCAGTGGGCCGGTCACTGTAAAAGGGTTCGAAGCGCCACCCAATCCATCTCCTTCTAAAGCAATAAAAGTGGGGGAACAACTCTTCGTTACAATAAAATCGAGATGCGGGTCATTATTTATTTTTGCGGGCAGCACTACTCCGGGCGAAGCACAGATATAGTGCAAAGATGAAGGAGTGATAAACCCACCAACCCCGTTATTGATGTATATTCCAAAACCAGTAAAAGAAGAAGAACTTCCGAAATCGCCCTGAGTGATGAGTAAATCAGGGTAATTATCACCGTCAACTTTAACGGCCTTTATGTTTTTAACAACCTCCATCAACATTAACGTATAAGTAGGTGTAAAACTCCCGGTACTATTGCCGGAGAAAATCCTAATCTGATTTCCACCGCCAACCGCCAGATCCAAATGACCATCATTGTTAAAATCAGCTATTGCTAGTGTCTTTGCCAAAGCCAATGGATAAGAAGAATTTGAGGGTGAATAGAAACAACTCACATTTTGTGCTTTTGCTTTAAATACCATTATCAATACAAAAATGAGGATAAATGCCCGTTGATTTTTCATGTCAGTATTTGTCTTGTAATCCAAATGTAATAATTTTTGTGATTTAGCCCTATATCCTGCAAAACACATGAAATACCCTTACCGCTTATTTACCCGTTACCGTAAGTTTCTAAAATAGTACGATCATAGCCAAAACTTATTTTTATTTTTATACTATGGCATTACCCCTGCGTATTTATCTTTCCCTTCTGATTGGCATTAATTTAAACGCCCAGAATTACATCTCAGATTTTAAAGTTATCATCGGGGCCGCTAATTCCATAACTACGGAACAGCTTCTTAATTTCGAGAAAAAATACAAACGGTCGTTTGATAAATACCCCGACAACTCCGTGCAATTTTATGCTTTGCTGGGGAACCTCCAGTTTAACAATGGCGATTATGAAAATGCAGGGAACAGCTACGCGCAATCTTTTCAATTTGCTAAAACGGCTGTTGACACACAACTGATCTATATAACAGAATTAAACCTTGCTCAATTTTATCACCACCAGAATTATCTTACCGAATCCGAGAAGTTCTATAACGCCTGCATGTACGGGATGTCGGTGATATATGGTCAGAGTAGCCGCGAATACACACAAATTTTTTACGATTATACAGGCTTACTTGTAGATATGGGGAAGTACGAAGCCGCCAAACCCAATATAGAAGCTCTGCTTTTCTATTACAAAACTCTGGATGGCGAAAACAATCTGAAATACCTAAGCCTGCTGAATTACAAAGCCATTATTCTCCAGAACCTGGGGCAGTACAACGATGCTTTGGCCATTTATAAAAACATTGTGGAGGATGAACGGGCGCTTAAAATAAAGGATACCAGCGCGCATGTCACCTCCTTTCTGAATCTGGGAGACTGTTACCGTGAAAGTGGAGATTATACACAGGCCATCTACTATCTGAAGATGGCCCACCGTACACAAAAGCAATACGGGTCAAAAGAAGATCTTACCACAGCCACTATATACAACAATCTGGCATTGAGTTACAAAGCTACCAGCGATTTTAAAACTGCGGAGGAATATTACAACAAGGCCATTGGCATATACAAACAGTTTAATCAAACCCAAACTGAGCCTTATTGCAGTGTGCTAAGTAATAAAGGCGATTTACTGCGTGAACTGGGCCGGTTTAATGAAGCGGCCGGCATACTACAACTCGCATTAAATACCAGAGCCGAACGATTTGGCACCCAAACAGAAAATTATGCCAACGCGGCCACTAATCTGGGAATGGTTCTGCAGGATGCTGGTCAATACCGTGAAGCACTCGATATCTTCCTCAAAGCAAAAACAATTTATGCCTCTACCGTTGGCGAAAAGCATCAGGGTTACGCTAATATTCTGAACTGCCTCTCATTAAACTACCTTTACCTGAAAGAGTATAAGAACGCCGAAGAATACAAAACCAATGCACTAATGATTATTGAACAAAGCGTGGGGAAGAGCCACTATCGGTATGCATCGTATCTTATTTCGGGAAGTGGACTTTACATTCGTACAAAGAACTACAAAAAAGCAGAAAGTAATTTAAAAGAAGCGTTGGAACTGACAGCAAAATATTTTGGTAAAACGCATGAGTTATACGCGCTGGCTCAATTTAAACTGGCTGAAGTGTATTCCCTTACGAATCGTTATGAAGAAGCCGGTTTGTATTACCTCCCAAGCCTTGATTACTATGCTAAACAGCTAAATGATTACTTTGATGCCATGAGTGAAGAAGACCAGATGGCGTTTCTGTCTTTTATAACTCCCGTGATTGAAAGCTTTAATGATTTTGTATTGAATTACCGCTTAAAGCACCCCAATACAGACCTGTCAGTTTACACTGTAAAAATGCTGGAGTATCAGATCCGTCTGAAGTCTTTGTTAACCAGCCAATCGGCTCAGTTGCGGCAGCAAATTATCTTAAGTGGAGACGAGGGATTACGCTCGCTCTACCAAAACTGGATACTGGCCAAGAACGAACTGATTAACAACTATAAATCTACACAGGCTGCATTTGACGACACAGAACTTATGAAAACCATTTCAGATCTGGAAGTAAAGCTAAAAGCCCGCTTAAACGGATTCAAGCGGGAGCGCTTCAGTACATTTGACAATTACAAAAAGTGGCTATTGCCGCAGGAAGCGTTAGTTGAAATTTTCAAGGTGGATGAACTCGTTACCGATTCGTCTGTTAATACGCTTTATGGAGCTCTTATTACCAAAGCTTCCTCAAAGGCACCCGAACTAATTATCTACCAGAACGGGAACTACATAGACTCGTCTGGGTTCGACTATTATTACCGGCATATTGATCAGCAATTAAAAGACAGCTTAAGCTACGCATCCTTTTTTAAGCCCATAGATCTGGCACTTGGCAGTATTTCAAAAATCTATTTGTCGCCTTCAGGTGTATTTCATAAAATAAGCACGGCAGGACTTTGGAACCACGTCACCAAAACGTATGTTGCCGATAAACTTACCATCCAGATCGTATTAAATACTTCTGATTACAAACGGCAAAAAAGTGCAGCTACCGTAAAGAAGACCACCGCCGCTCTTTTTGGTTATCCTGATTTTGACTTTGATCTTAAAGCCAGAAAGCAAGCCTCGGGTAGTGAACGGGCGGCCAGTCGGTATGGATTAACCAATCTGTCGAAACTTCCGGGCACAAAAACAGAAGTGGAAGAAGCACGCAACACACTGCAAAAAAACAACTGGCATGTTTCACTCTTTACAGATGAACAGGCTAGCGAAGCAAATCTCAGAACGATTGCCTCCCCGGCTATTTTACATATTGCCACACATGGTTATTTTTTAAGTGATGTAACCACATCCGACAAATTACTGCTTGGATTCGAGAACTCGAAACTCAGGTATAATGCCGCGCTGCGTTCAGGGCTTATTCTGGCAGGTGTTGGCCCGGCTACGAGCGATTCGTTAAACACTAACTCGGAAAACGATGGTGTATTAACCGCCAAGGAAGCAGAACTTTTGAATTTAGCCAATACAGATCTGGTAGTATTGAGTGCCTGCCAAACCGGATTAGGATCGGAAATGGGCAGTGAAGGTGTAGCTGGTTTGCAAAGGGCATTCACCATTGCCGGGGCTCGTTATATTATTATGAGTTTGTGGCCGGTGGATGATACCGCCACGCAACTCCTGATGACCAGCTTTTACAAACAATTTGTTTCATCTGCCGACCCTGAAAAAGCGTTTGAAGAAGCCAGATCCTTCGTCAGAAAGACATATCCTCATCCGTATTTCTGGTCTGCTTTCCAACTTTTGAAAACGGTTAACTGATTTGTGAAACGTATTTAACAGAATGATTTATCAAATCACTATCTGTTGCAACAAGTTTTACTTGTTTTTTGTATCTTGATCTGGCAAAAAACATCAAATCGTAAACGCCTCACATCCCGGACAGAGGGCATATATGTTTTTAAAACGTTTTTATATTCTTTTGGCTTTAGCAAAAGTCTTATGGGGGGTATCCCAGATACCACTGGATACGACTCAGTTTAACAAAACATTATTAAACGTTGACAAATTACTGGAACAGCAAACTGATTCTGCGGCGCTTCTGATACGGGAAAACCTTAATAAAGCCCTTAAAGCGCGCTACTCTTATGGATATTCACGGCTTAACTACCAGTTGGCACGTTATTACACGTTAAAAGGACTAAATGATTCTGCCCTCCTGTATTCGCCAATAGCCATCAAACATGCCCGTGTTAGTAAAAACAACGATTTAACCATTGCCTGTTTTTTATTACATGCCCGTATTTTATCAACGGTTGCCAATTATAACGAAGCATTGAAGTATTGCTTACAAGCACAACGTTTTTCTGAGAACACCGGTTCGGTAAAAATCAAAACCAAAGTGTGGCACGATCTGGGTTTAATCTACAGCAATATTGGCTCACACGAAAAATCGCTCTATTACTTTGGCAAAGGGCGCCAGTTAGCGTTTGAGTCGCAGGATACATTCAATTACGCGAATATCACAGCGCGTATGGGCGGAGAATACAACTACCTGAACAAACCCGACTCTTCCTTACTATTTAACCTTGAAGGTTTAAAATACTTTAAACTGCTACAACATAAACGCGGCATTGGTGCTACCCTTACCAATTTATCAGCCACTTACACGGCGCTTAAACAATATCAAAAAGCCATTGAAACTTCGAAAGAAGCCCTGAAAATAAGAGAAGAATTAGGTGATAACTACGCCATAGCCATCCTTAAATCAAACATGGCGCAAACTTTTCTCGATCTTGGCAATTATAAGGAAGCCTTAAACTATGCCCTATCCGCTCAGGAAATTATAGACCGGCAGGAAGATTCCAACATGGAAATCAGTAACCTCTCCATTTTAAAAACTATTTACGCCCACCTGAAAGCCTTTGATAAAGCGTATCAGTATTCTGAACGTTATTTGCAGGCAAAAGAAAAACATTTCACCAATACCAATTTAACCGCTTTAAACGAATTACAAACCCGTTACGAAATAGATAAACAGGAGAGGGAAATTGCCTTGTTACAAACCAATAACAAACGTGCCAAAGAAAAGGCTGAAGCAGAAAGTCACCGGCGGAATATTATTTTGGGGGCTGTTATTATTGTACTGCTGCTGATTTCCGTATTTGCGTTCCTGCTCTACAAGCGGGTACAGCAATCGCAACAACAACGTGGCATTATTGAAAAACAAAAAATGCTGGTAGATGAAAAACAAAAGGAAATTATTGACTCTATCACTTACGCGCAAACCATACAAAACGCCATTATTCCACAGGAAACGGATTTAGTGAAAGATGTGGCAGACGCTTTTGTCATTTTCAGACCCAAGGATATTGTCAGCGGCGATTTTTACTGGTTTACCAAACATGGCTCCGATCTTTTTGTCGTGGTAGCCGATTGTACCGGGCATGGTGTTCCGGGAGCATTTATGAGTTTAATGGGTATTTCTTATCTGAATGAAATTGTAAATGAAAACAAGATAAGCGATACCGCCCAAATTCTTAATCTGCTTCGCGACAAACTGGTAACCACACTCAATAAAACCTCCCGGGAACGCAACAACCGGGAAGGTATGGATATTGCGATCATCCATATTGATCAGCAAACCAACAACATGCAGTTCAGCGCGGCTAATAATAACCTCTATGTATTATCCGATGGCGCACTAACCGAGTTTAAAGGCGATAAAATGCCCGTTGGCTTCCATACCGAAAATGCCAACTCGTTCACCTCAAAACATCACATCCTGAAAAAAGGAGACCGCTTGTTTATGATTACAGACGGGCTACCCGATCAGTTCGGTGGAGAAAAGGGTAAAAAATTTATGTACAAACGATTCGAGAAACTAGCCACCGATAGTGCCAGTCAAAACTTATCTCAGGTTAAAACACTATTAAATCAAACCATTACAAACTGGCAGGGAGCAAACGAACAGATTGACGACATTACCTGTCTGGTAATGGAAATATAAATCCACGGCAATGTGTTTCAATACATCTTTCTGTTAATAAATTACCAGTTTATACCCAACACTAACTCCTGTATGTTTGTTCTGAATTTTCAATACATAAACTCCCGCGGCTAATCCATTTACAGAAATAACCTGCATTCCTACTCCATTCATTTCGACACTTTGTACGTATCTTCCTTCTACGCTATACAAATCAAAAGCATAACTCTCATTAAACTCTGCAACAGGCTTTACAACAATTTGTTTGTCTGAGGCGTTGTAAAACACATTGAAATTGGCTTTAACAAATGTATTTTCCTTTACCCCTATTACTCCCGGCAAATCAAAAGACAGTAATCCCGCTGAAGAGCTTTGTATCTGAATAGCCCCCTGATGATTTATCTTAGAGACCCGCACCCGCAGATTTATTCCGGATATTAGGTAAGAGGCATAAAATGTAGTATTAGGGTTAAGTCCCGCAATGTAGGAATGAAGAGTAACAGAATGATCAGGAACTTCGTACACAAGCGAATCATAATTAAATGCCGTATTATCGCTGGCAAAAAGAATAACATAATCTTTAAGCGCTTCTCTGTGGAAGGATCCGTAAAAATCAGAAATGATAACACTACCATTATCGCGGTTCAAAGGTAATACAGGAGCAATAGTACCCGATGCAGGGCCTACCGACACTAAATGCATAAAATAATCTTTACCTTGTGCGTTCCGGTTTCTAACGCGGATAGAATTTCCAAACCGCGTTACCTGCTTTTGTAAAGGATACGCAGTATAAACCACCGCTTTATCCTGAGCATTACTATAAAACGTATAGGATGAATCGTTACTTATTGAAGGTGCCCCGTTGTATGTCAGACCAAACCATTTTTTGTAACCAGAAGTTGTAGTCGCGGCAACATCATAAACCGCTATTTTATTGAGTGCCGGAAAATACCAGAACTGCCGCTCCTTTTTTACAACATTATTAAAATGCGAGTTTCGGGCAGTATAAATCGGTGTCGCGTTTGTCCACACATAATTATAATCGTTTGTAAACTCGCGCTGTTTAACCTGACTGTGTTCCGCATTTTGATAGCCGTTAAACGGATATAACTCCATACTATTCATACGTTCAATATGAATACAATTATGCATAGAGTCAGACCCCTCTATTCCGGAGGCAGCCTGAATATTTTTATCAATTAACAACCATCCTTTGCTATACACCGAAAAATGACCTGACCCATTGTGCGCGTGATCGCCATAACGCCCGCCTCCCCTGTAACTTACCCAGGTGCTACCGGTATTCCATCCGGTTCGGGCAACCAGTTGATCAGTTCCGCTCGTATCTGTATAAATGTAATTTCCCTGATAGAAAGGCAATGTTCGGTAATCCAGAGGGGCTACCTCCTTGTTATGAAATAAAAAAGGGAACCAACGATAAGCCGTTACCTCAAACGTATTTGTAGGAACCGTTTCAGGGCCATAAAAAGCGGCCACACGCTGTGTGTTAGTGCTATTGGAATAAGAAGAAACCAGATCGGTCACCAAACGGTGATAGTCCCACAATTTACCTGTTGATTCCCTCGCCCAATCCCCTTCGGGTAACATCCGGCGCAAATCGGGTAGCGTAGCCATCGGTAAAAATTTTAGTACATCCTCATCATAAGTAGTAGTAGCAAAATAATTAATATTAGCCTGAGTAGCCGTTTTGTAAACCGCCAGCGCCTTAAAGTAATTGGCAGCATATCCGGCACCGTACCCCCAGCCCTCATTGGCATCACCGTGTTTCAGCCGGGTGTTCGTAAAATGCGTCAAAAACGGACGTATAGAATCCGACTTATAAATAAACCGTGTGCCATTTACAGGATCTTCAGAATATATAGCAAAACCCAAATGAGTGATTCCTGAAAAGTGCCCCATTGTATAGTTATTCCCTTCATCATAGTAAAGAGTGCCCCACATACCATAAATATTCGGTTTAGTCAGTAACCAGTTTCCCCAATGGATAAGCCGGGTTCTGACCTGTATTCGGAACGGCTCCTGTAGATAATTATACAACCAATCGTATAACATGGCTACCTCGCACAGTGTACTACGCGACGCGTAACCAGCATCATAATACATAGCGCTATCTGTGGTATGATAAGTGAAAAATCGTTTAAATATGCTGACCGCCGTATCCCGGTGCTGGGTATTCCCCGTTGCGTAAAACGACAGCGCGTGCATAATAGCATAATGCTGCCCCTCATAAACCGTATTCATAATTTGCGTGGCATTCAGGTTGTTCACTCCATTTATACGTGTCTGCAACTCCTGCCACTCCGGAGTATTGGCCAATGCTCTGGCCTGTAATCGCTGAATCAAAGGTGTATCAAGCAATATACGAGGGTGACTGGCTTTAACTGTAAAACTCAACGTTTGCGCCTTTGTTACAAAATGACTAAATACAATCAGCATCAAAAATACTTTTGCAATTTTCATAATACCCTCTTTAATTTATCCGGAATATAACACATCTGCAGATCAGGTTTTACATTATACGCTAAAGCCAGAAAAAACTTGACGAACAGAACGTTGCTGATTACCTAAAACCAGGTCAAACAACCTGTTTTTTAAAAAAAGTGAGGTTTTCAGGCAACATTCCGGCCAACTAAGGCTCTTATCTATAGCAAGCATTCCGTTCCGTTCTGGGAGTTGATGACATCATCCGTGTTACAGCACATAATGGCAACGGCAGTAATGTATCATTTAAACTTTTACTATGTCCTCTTCGTTGACACTATTTGTCAGGCTGGAAACCTATGCCCTGAAACACCGTAAAAAACTACTCTTCGCCTTCCCACTAATCACCTTACTACTGGCCTTAGCCAATTTCAATGCCGGTTTTAGCGATGCCAACGACGATTCAGCCTATGTGGAAGCCGCATGGAAATACGTACATGAGTTTCCGCATTACCAATACACCTTCAATGCCCCGCTTTACCCAATGTTTCTGGCACTCCTGTGCAAGGGGTTCGGTTTCAAAATTCTCCTCTTTAAAATCATAAATGTTTTACTCTATACCTTTTCCGTTCTCCTCTTCTGGAAAGCATTTGAGCACAACATCTCCTACAGCGTTTTAATACCTGTTACCCTTTTCCTATCAGTCAATCATTTGCTCCTGTACTACGCCAGTATGACATTTACAGAAGCATTTTATCTTTTTATGCAGTCACTTCTTTTCTATTTCGTATCCGTATTTTCAAGCATCCCGGCGGATACACCTTTTAAAAAGAAAGCCGGTTACTGGGCAATTGCCGGCATATTAATGGTACTCATCAGTATTACAAAAAACATTGCCATCCTGGCACTTCCTGCATTCATACTTATCTTCCTTTTAAAAAAGCAATGGAAAAACGCGGCATGGGGACTCATATCCTTTAGTATATTCCGGGGACTATACGAATTACTGATCCATAGCATCTGGGAAGGCAAAAATCAGTTCAGTGGACAGATTCATTTATTTATGCGTAAAGATTACTACGATGCCACCAAAGGGGCTGAAGATTTTTCAGGCTACCTGGGTCGTTTTGTAGTAAACACACAACTGTATCTTGGTAAGTGTGCCCCTCAGATTATGGGATTCCTGAGAGAGGATGCACCCGCCATAAAACCATTCTCTATTTTTATCATCATTGCCCTGATAGGATTTGGCGGTTATCTGTTCATCAAAAATAAAAATGTATTCTACGGATTCAGTTTTATATACACCATACTTATTCTCCTTTTCTCTTTTGTCATCCTGCAAACCAGATGGGAACAGCCCCGCATCATCTTAATCGGAATGCCTGTACTGTTAATCGCTTTTTTTTATACCCTCTATACCATCAGTTTAAACTATCCATTTGTTCAACCGGCATACATCATTATACTGGTCATTAGTTGTGGTTCCCTTATTAAATCTACCTATACCCGAACGCAAACACATTACCCCATTGCTAAACAACACCTTAAAGGAAACGTATTTGCCGGCTTTACCCCCGACTGGGTTAATTTTTTAAAAGGTAGCCGCTGGTGTAATGATAGCCTGCCATCTACTGCTCTCGTAGCCAGTCGTAAAGCACCCATGAGTTTTGTTTACTCCGGCGGAAAAAAGTTCTTCCCGGTCTATAGTGTTATTAAACGCGATTCACTTACCAACGAAGCAAACCCTGACAGCGCGCTGGCCTTCCTTCAAAAAAACAAGGTCACTCATATTCTTTTGGCGCAATTGCGGTTAAATCCGAAAATAAGTAACGGGCAAATTATTGGCACCATGCACGATATTGTGCGCCCCATTCTTAACAAATACCCGCAAAAGCTAACCCTTGTTCACACCGAAGGAACTACAGAACCTTGCCACATTATCCGTTTGAATTATTAGTCGTTTACTTAATTCCTGCCGCTAGTTTCAAAATCAGGGGCCGTTTTTCCGTCCCGCTACCTCCGCTAAAAACCGCGTTTTCCGTTATAGCTTGCGGGGCCTTTGTGGCTTTTGCAGCGGCTCCGGTAGCTTCCTTTGGTCGCTTCCTCGCTCGCGCAAAATCACACAAAGTCCCACGCAAGGCTGCCACTCCAACCGCTCGGCCAATTAACACGAAGAGATCTTTATAGGCAATAGTTCTGTTACGCTAACAAACTTCATTCACAACTAAACGCAAAAAAACCCGGATGTTTACGATCCGGGTTTACATTACATATTAAGAAATAACTTTTACGCCTTTACATTGGCTCTAATAATATTCAGCGCGCCACCAGCTTTAAACCACTCAATTTGCTGAGCGTTATAGCTATGGTTCACACTAAACGCATCCGATGTACCATCGGCATGATGCAGCGTTAAAGTTAACGGCACACCCGGTGCAAACGATGTTAAACCAGCAATATCAATTACATCATCTTCCTGAATCTTATCATAATCTGCCGGATTGGCAAACGTTAAAGCCAGCATCCCTTGTTTTTTCAGGTTGGTTTCGTGAATACGGGCAAACGATTTTACCAATACCGCGCGTACCCCTAAATGGCGGGGTTCCATAGCCGCGTGCTCACGTGATGACCCTTCACCGTAGTTTTCATCACCTACCACAATACTGCCAATACCTTGCGCTTTATACTGCCGCTGTACTTTTGGCACACTCTCATAATCACCATTCAGTTGATTTTTAACCGAATCAGTTTTCTCATTAAACGCGTTCACCGCGCCAATCAACATGTTATCTGAAATATTATCTAAGTGCCCGCGGAATTTTAACCAGGGACCCGCCATACTGATATGATCGGTAGTACATTTTCCTTTGGCTTTAATTAATAATTTCAATCCTTTCAGATCAACACCTTCCCAGGCTGCGAACGGATCCAGTAACTGTAAACGCTTGCTGGTAGGTTCTACCAACACTTTTACACTACTGCCATCCAGAGCAGGAGCCTGATAACCGGCATCCTCCACCGCAAATCCTTTACTTGGCAACTCATCACCAGTTGGTGGATCCAGTTTAACCTGCTCGCCTTTTTCATTAGTAAGCGTATCTGTAACCGGATTAAACGCCAGGGTTCCGGCAATAGCCAGAGCGGTTACTAATTCCGGACTGGTTACAAACGCGTAAGTATTAGGATTGCCATCGGCACGTTTAGCAAAGTTCCGGTTAAACGAATGCACAATGGTGTTTTTCTCTTTCTTTTCCGCGCCTACACGATCCCACATACCAATACAAGGCCCACAAGCATTTGTAAATACAGTAGCGCCCACTTCATCAAATACTTTCAGGAAACCATCGCGCTCAATAGTATAACGAATTTGCTCAGAACCCGGGTTAATCATAAACTCCGCTTTCGCTTTAAGTCCTTTTGCCGATACCTGACGCGCCAGAGAAACCGCGCGCGCAATATCCTCGTAGCTTGAATTGGTACAACTACCAATTAAACCAGCCTCTACTTTCATTGGCCAGCCATTCTTCTCCGCTTCCGCTTTTAATTTTGAAATAGGCGTCGCTAAATCCGGAGTAAATGGTCCGTTTACATGCGGCTCCAGTTCCGACAGGTTAATCTCGATTACCTCATCGAAATACTTAGAAGGATTGGCATACACATCGGCATCACCTGTTAGATGCTCCTTAATGCCATCGGCCAAAGCAGCCACATCGGCACGACCGGTAGCTTTCAGGTAACGGCTCATACTTTCATCGTATCCGAATGTGGAAGTAGTAGCACCCACTTCAGCACCCATGTTACAAATGGTTCCTTTACCGGTACAGCTCAGGCTTTGCGCACCTTCACCAAAATATTCAATAATTTTATCGGTACCCCCTTTTACGGTTAAAATACCGGCCACTTTTAAAATAACATCCTTTGCACTGGCCCAGCCATTTAGTTTCCCGGTCAATTTAACACCAATTAATTTTGGCATTTTTAATTCCCACGGTAAACCAGCCATTACGTCACAGGCATCCGCTCCACCTACACCAATCGCAATCATTCCCAAACCACCGGCATTTACGGTATGGCTATCGGTACCAATCATCATCCCGCCCGGAAACGCGTAATTTTCTAAAACAATCTGATGAATAATGCCCGCGCCTGGTTTCCAAAAACCAATACCATATTTATTAGAAACAGAGGCCAGGAAATTAAATACCTCTTCACTTTCCGTTTTTGCTCTTTCCAAATCCGTTTTTGCGCCTGCCTTTGCCTGAATCAGGTGATCGCAATGTACCGAAGACGGAACCGCAACCTTAGGACGGCCAGCCTGCATAAATTGTAACAAGGCCATCTGCGCCGTAGCATCCTGCATAGCCACACGATCTGGATTAAAATCCACATACGAAGAACCACGCGGGTAATCTTTCAGCGCCGTTTCCGCATCCAGATGCGAATACAGAATTTTTTCCGCCAGAGTAAGCGGACGATTCAACGCTTTGCGGGCTGCTTCCACGTGCGAAGGCATACGTTCGTACACCTTTTTAATCATTTCAATGTCAAATGCCATGATACTTTATTTTTAAAAAAATCAAACTGTTTTTGAATAGACTTTAAAGGTAGGTAATTTTTAAAAAAAATAAGAGCCTGTTTAAAATTTATATCATGAATTTGTTATAGCAGATTTTGGGCTCAGTTGAGGCGGATTTTGTAGTCATAGTTGGGGCTAACTATGTCGAAAAATCCAACGAAGAATGAGCCAAAAAGATGCATAACAAAGAAATCAGATAAAATTTAAACAGGCTCTAAAACCAAAGCCCCATTTAAATTCGTAGTTAAAGTATCAGAAATAAACTTGAAATTTTATGAAACAAAACGTTCCTTTTTGCCTAACTAAATAATATTCATTAATTTACACTCGCATGCGCATCCTGCACGTTTACACACTTTTAGGCGTTGTTTGTGGCTTAACGGCTTTAGCACTCCTGTGGTCGGTACTCCCCTGGCTGGGGTTTATTTACGCAATGGCCGGCTACTTTATGGCCATGAAAGAAGTATCTACCTACACATCACGTTACCAGTTCCTGGCGGCTTTCTTTACCGCGCTAACCATAGGTTTTTCTATTGATTACCCTTTTCAGCATTTTCCGTTTATCACTCTGGCTCTGTTGGTTTCGGTTTCAGGAGCTTTACTACGGATTATTTTTTTAGGAACGTTTACCCTAACCGGCGGCAAATGGCTGGAACCTGTATTACTTTTTACGGCACTTGGCTTGTATCTAAGCGGAAACCTTTTTCAGGATCATGATTTTAAGGCCTGGCTGTTTCCGGGTATTCTGATTGCGTTTCAGGGGATTCTTGCTTGGGGTATTTACAAAGATCAGAAACAACTGGGGGCGCATGTGCAAAGTGGTTACAAAGTGCAATTAAATACAGAGGCACCGGACTTTACCCTCCCTGACCAAAACGGGTTGCCCGTAACTCTGTCCGATTTTAGAGGGCAGCGACACACTTTACTGATTTTTGTGCGTGGCGACTGGTGTCCGGCCTGCCACATGATGCTGAGAACCTACATGAAAAACAATCACCGTTTTTTAGAAAAAAACATTTTCTGTATGGCTATTGGCCCCGATCCGGTAGGTGTTAACCGCGATATGGTAATGAAACTTGGACTGGAGTTTAAGGTGCTGGCCGATGAACGGCAACGTATTGCCATGGAATACGGTGTGCAACTCAACGAATATGATAATGACTTTGCTGATAAGTACGAAGAAGGTATTCCGCTACCTGCCTCCTTTCTGGTGGACAAAAACGGCATAGTACGTTACGTTTCGCGCCCCGACAAAGTGGGCGAATTTCTGAACCCTGAAAAAATATTTCCGATACTGGAACACCTGTAATAAAAGCCTGTATGTTATACGTTATCGTCATTATTTTAAGCAGTTTCTTCATCATGAGTCTGATCGTTGCCTGGGGTCAGTACCTGAAACAGAAACTATTGGCCAATAACTTAAACCTGCTCGAAAAAGACAAAAACAATTACGAAAGCATTATCGAACAAGCCAATGACGCCTTATTTGTAATTGACATTGCCAACGGAAGTATATTACAATGCAATCCCTCTGCCGCGGATATGTTAGGGTATAGTAAAGCGGAACTGCTCACCCGCACCCTTTTCGACATTCAGCCCGCCGAACTATTAAACGAAAGCTCGGCACGCGTGGCCGATGTATGGGAAAAAAAAGGATTGATTTTTACAGATATTCCTTTTGTTACCGCAACCGGCGACACACTTCCGGTAGAATGCAGCGCCAAGGTGGCCCCTTTTGCCGGTCGGCCGGCCATTGTTATTTACGCCCGCGACATCAGGGAACGCCTTAAAATGGAAAATGAAATAAAGGAACAAAGTAAAATCATTGAGGAAAAAAACAAAGACATTACTGACTCTATTTTATACGCCAAACGTATTCAGGGCTCCGTTCTTCAAAACAAAGACGGGATTCTTAATCTTTTTACCGACGCATTTATTTTCTTTCATCCACGCGATATTGTAAGTGGCGATTTTTACTGGTTCGACCGTGTGATCGCTAACCAAAGTGGCGGCAACCCAACCGAGTTGTTATGCGTAGCCGCAGCAGATTGTACCGGACATGGTGTTCCCGGGGCATTTATGAGCATTATTGGCAGCAATCTGCTCACCCAAACCTCAACACACCCTAAAGTAAACTCTCCGGCGGATGCGCTGAATTTTATCAATGCGGAAATCAAAAAAATCTTAAACAATAAAGCCTCTGAACACGAACCCTCGTTACGCGATGGTATGGATGTGGCACTAATTGCCATTGAAAAACAGACCAAACGTTTGCATTTCGCCGGCGCCAATAATCCCGTATTTATTGTAAGAAATGGCGAACTAACGGAATTAAAAGCCGATAAATTTCCTATAACCGCCTCTACCGAACAGCAGAATACCAGTTTTACCGACAAATCATTTGATCTGCAAACCAGAGACTGTGTATATTTATTTACAGATGGCTATGCCGATCAGTTCGGCGGCGACAAAGGCAAAAAATTCATGTACAAACGCATGAAAGAATTATTTATAAGCATAGGTTCGCTTTCCATGAAAGAACAACATAAACAAATAGAAACGGCTTTTCAGGCATGGAAAGGACATCTGGAACAGGTGGATGATGTGTTGGTGATTGGGATTAAAATAGATTAATACAAACAGATTTATCTGGCAATACTACGTTTGCATCATAGCTTCTTAAACTCAAATTTTGGGCAACCTTTTATCCCAAATGGGTTATAAAAATCTATAAAATGCAGTTTATAATAAAACCCTCTACTATCCTGTACAATATAAACTTTTGACGCATCCACCGTAAACTGATTGGTATTCAGATCAAAAGTTTTCCAATCGAAACCAATGGCATTCTGGCGACTGGTAAACACAACACGTCCTGTATCTGCCGCGGTTACCTGCGTAAACGATTTACCATTACATGGTGCTACCCGTGTTTTATAATTGTTGGTAAGCACGCCCGTTACCTGATAGTACTGGAAAGGATTGGCGAAATGGTGCGTGTACTGGGTAAAACACAAATCGTAATCGGCTTGCTTAGGCTCTATAGCTACCTGCTGCCCTTTAAGCAACGAATACATAACACGACTATACCCTTTCTGCATGGTAATTTCAGCAGTATGAACAAGCGTATCAAACACTTTTCCATATTCAATAAAGCACTTATCACCATTTACCGAAATTAGTTTCAATTTATAATACCCTGCCGGCTGGTTGGTAAGCGTGTAGCCCATGTTCAAAATATATACTGACGGTTGCGTCTGCCAATCCTTAATCACGATACTGTCCGGATTACCACTGGGGGCATCGGCTTTACCATTTGCCCCAAGCCCGCTTGTATCAGTTACTTCACGGAGTGATTGCTTCCCCGTACGGTAAGCCCGCATTACCTTGGCGGTATTTATATAAACAGAACCGCTTCCTGAGCGGCAATCGAATGCCAGATCCCAATCTTCCTTGGTGTTTACACTTATTACTTTATTAGCATTCAGACTGTACCAGATCTGCTGACGGTAATCGGGCATCATCTCCACAGATGCTGTAATAATATCTCCCCTGTTAAAAGGAGGCACAGGTATTTCCCTTTTTTCGCATCCGGAAACAATAAGCACGATAATCGGCACTAACAAACAAAACCATCTCATACATTCAGTTTTATCAAGGGTTTAAATAATCGGTATTCCTTAACAATCAATGCGAGATTAACAATCAGGTATAAAACCGCCAGAATAACTTCGCCCGGCTCGTGTGGTTCAAGCACAAGGTGAAATAAGAAAATATGTATGGTTACCGGCAATAGCATCAAGGCTCCCAGAAATGAAAAAATCTGCGAGATTAACAAGAGTCCTCCGGCCATTTCTGCCACACCCAGTAGCTCCCATGCAAAACCACTTTGCTTCATTCCAAAAATATAATTCCGGATTTTTAACGCATCCGGGTCGCCTAGTAATGCCGCTTTCTTCTCCTGAGATAATGTAAGCATCTGATCGGCAGGAGGCTTGCTACCGGTAAATTTTCCCATGCCGCCCCAAACCATAAGCGACCCTAAAGCTAAGCGTAAGACGATAAACGTTACGCGAATTGTCTTTTTCATTTCCATTGTTCTATTGTTAAAGTTAATTTCATAAAGTAGTTACGCCCTGTGGCTACTGGCAAAGAATTACTTCCGGAAGCATGGGCACCTCCCCCGGCTGTTTGCTGTATGGAGGTAACGTTCAGTATATTTTTACACCCCGCCACCAAATGAATACGATCTGACAGAAACTGTTTTGTTACTGTAAAATCGGCGGTGTGATAATCCTGAATTAACCGCTGATTTATGGCATCCCCCTGTTGTACAAATGCCGCTATTTTTCCATTATACTTATAAAAGAAAGAAAGCGTTAAACCCTGCTTTAAAAGCGAATGATTGAGCGAAGCATTTAGCTCCGGGCTATAGCTAAACGGCTTTACCATCGGACTCTCCGGAACATTAGAGCGCCCTGCGTACACCATACCCAGTTGCAAACCCGTTTGTTTATACTGACATTGTAGCTGCATTTGTGCGCCCTTTGTTTTGTACTCCCCAATATTCACGTACGTGTACTCCATTCCCTGAACCTGCGCCAATGTAATCAATCCTCGTATCGCATTATAAAAACCTCCCGCCTCATACTTAAACTGAAAAGCATGACGCTTTAGTGTGTATTGGTAATTAAAGGTAATAGTGTTTCCCTTTTCCGCCGTTAACTTATCGTTTCCTGCAATCTGATGGTTTATATCTACAAAATAGAAATACAATTCTTTTATAGAAGGGGCTCTGTAACCCAGCGCGTATCCGGCTCTGATGGTATGCGCCGGAAAAGGCCTGTAGCTGATATTCAGCGAGGGAATTAGCGGCGCCCGGTAACGTGTATTATAGGCGTATCTTGCTCCCCCTTTTAATTGCAGTTTCCGGAACAGATTGCATTCAGCTGTAACAAACAAGGCGTAATCGCCCATATAACGAACATGTTCTTTTATGCGTTTGCCGATGGCCGACTCATAATTAACATCGTATCCTAGCTCATAATTAAACACAGCCGCTTCTTTCTTTCGGATAAAAGAAGCGCGCGACATCCATAAGTGGAACCCGGTAGTGTCCTGATCACCGGGATTAGCACTAAGCATTTCGTCAAGCGTCGTCAGATCCTTGTACACCGTTTTTTTTACGCGCCGGTACACGTTAAAAGCGGATACGGATGATACGCTCCAGTCAGGAGAAATCGCTCCATTAAGCGCTACTGCATTGTCAAGCCTTCGGGTATAGTAATAATCATCAAAACTGCTTTCTCCATAGGGTGCCCTGGGATAGCCTCTGTTGGTAATGGTTTCGGTAAACCATGCCGTTTTAAAATCTGCCGACAACCGCTTTAGTCCACACCGGCCTTCAAGCCCGGCAAAATACTGCTCTTTAGGTTTCCATTGCTTATAGCGTGTACTATCCGCCACTTGCGAAACCGGAAACGTAAAAGGTGTTTCTCCTGCATTCCAGCCATCAAAATAATTACGGCCACCCGAAAACTGAACAAAGTGCCGCCCAGAAGCGACTGAGCCATTAAGCGTGGTATTATACTGTCCTGTACTTTCGTACCACAAACTTGTTCCGATCGTGTATTTTTTCTGAAAGGGTTTGGAAGTAATCAAATTAATGGTTCCTGCCAGTGCGTTGGTTCCATATTGTACAGACAAGGGGCCTTCCGTAATTTCTATCCTTTCCACATTACTTAAATTTAGCTGAGAGAGATCTACATTTCCGTTAAGCCGTCCTATTACAGGTACGCCATCTATAAGCACCTTTACGTTTTCGCCACTGATTCCCTGAAACCGCATTCCTGCACCTAAAATATTATCCTGTTCAATGCGTGCATTTAATTGATGGATCAGAACATCCCGCAGGTTAACGGCTCCCATCCGCTCCATTTTTTCCCGGTCTATTACCCGTACTGTTTGAACGGTTTGATGTACCGGAACAGGCGCGTACTGCGCGGTAACCACTACTTCTGTCAACTGAACCGAATCAGGATGCAAACGAATACGTGAAAGCGTTTTAAGTTCAGCGCCGGTTAACCGTTGCGTGAATGGGAGGAAACCCACTGATTTTACGTTTACAGTATAGGCGAGGGAATCTGTCAGTGCACCGTTCCAGTTCACCATACCATACGCGTCCGTTAATTTTACAACGCACGTCTTTCCATTGTGCTCTGCTTTCAGCGCGGCAAACGACACTGGTTCATCGCCAACAGTTGACACTACTTTAAGCGTTTGCCCGAGAGTCATTTTCGCTAAAACAATTATCACCACCCAACAGTTCCTCATCCTTCTATTTTGCTGCTATCCAATACGCGTTTCATTTCAAGTGAAAATGCCGCCTCTTCTAACAATGCCTGTAGTTTAATTAATTCCTGTTGATTTAATACCATAAGGGTACCAGCAGAATAGGTATCCAGGTGAAAGGATTTCGATTCAGGAAAGGGTGCGTTATGAATAGACTTCATTCCTCGTTCTACCTGCGCGCAAAATGCCCGATAGGCTTTCTTCGTCATTCTCAGTACGGTTGTACCAAAAGCCAGTTGTATGCTTTTACACGCCTTACATTCCACCACGTACCCATCTGCCTGCCAGGCCAGTTTTCTATAATCGCACATAATTAACGTATGGCAAGGTTACGTAATAGCATTTCTTCCATTTCCATTACCTTGGGTAATAACACCTCTTCTTCCAGTATGGCATGGCGGGTTAGTTCCACTTCGAAATAGTATAACTGATTTAAAAATATTTTGTACGGCAAAGGCAATTTGTTCTGATAACTATACTTTAATATTTCACGGCGAACCTCCTGTAGTTCGTCCTCAATATGTGAATGTTCCTTTAAAAACTGCCTTACCGAAAATGTTTCCAGAAGCTGAAGAGTTGTTTTAGTGTTCAGTTTCCCTTCTGCCGCATCCATTAACTGATGAATGTACGGGAACAGCCGCTCTTCTTCGTCTTTTATATGCATTATAACACGTTCTTTATAATCATTAAAAAACAGACACAGATACACCAGCAACTTATGAGATCCTTGATACATATTAAACACCTGCAGAATCGTTTGTTCGATCTCCGGTAATTTTTTATGGAGGTACCAGGCATGGGAACGTTGCAGGTAATTTACCAGATCAGGAACAGGGAAGCGTTTAAAATCATTACAGGCAAAATCAGCATCCGTTTCATAGGCTTTGAGTATCTGTTCCATAAGTCCCGCATCCACCCGGCGCTCGGAACAAATCTGACTGAAGGTTTTATCGTACTCTTCGTCCGGAACGTCGAGTTTATCGGTTAACAACTGGTATATACTGTTATTGTCCACCAACTCTCTGATTGTACTTTCGCTGTAATTCATTCTCGGTTTAATGCTATGCCTTTAGATAGGCGGTTATTACTTTACGTATCTCGGTATCAGCGGCTCCCCGCACATAGGGTTTTGAAACACACTGCGTATCGCCAAGTTCCATCAGTGCCTCGAACAGAAATTTATCTCCAACACGTTTGTCCAGTTTCAATGCCGGATTAACGGCGTACACTTCGGCCCACACTTTTCTGACATCGGCCCAGTAGTGTACCTGTTTGTTCCACCATTTTTGGGCAGGTGTGGGATCGTAATTACCTCTGGTAAATTTTTCAATTCCTTTTTCCCAGCATAATAATTTATCTATGCCGTTTGCGCGAATGATTTTTTCATTGTCCTGATTTAATACCCAACCATCCTGTAACACTTCTATGCGACTATGGCGTTTTAACACATTGTAGTCGTTGCGTTTGGTAAATTCACGCCGCGGCAGTGGGCCATCATTCACGCCTTCCCAGAAATGCTTTCCGTCTATATGCACCCAGGTACCATAACTTTCGTAACGCGGACTATCATCTACCTGATACACTTTTTGCGTCCAGGTACCTCGGGCCTCCGC
This sequence comes from Sediminibacterium sp., assembly GCA_030054095.1. GTDB lineage: Bacteria > Bacteroidota > Bacteroidia > B-17B0 > Aurantibacillaceae > Aurantibacillus. The sequence goes on along the minus strand of JASGCO010000015.1, from coordinate 42,164 downwards.
CTCAGTTATGGTTTTCCGGATCCATTCATTGTTTTTATAGTACTGATACACTTCCCGGTTTTCATATACCCAATCCTGGCGCCAGTGTTTTACAATTACGGAATCGTTTACGATCAGTAAATGCTGTAAACTTATTTTATCACTTGTTTCTTCCGCTACAAAAACATATTCTATGCCCCACTCGTTATAACGTTTATGAAACTGATAGGCCGTATCCGGCGAAAAAGTTTCTGCAAAACTAAAGCTCACCTTATAAATGCCGCACATCGCTTTAATACATTCCCGATCTGCAGTTTTTTTATCCTGCATTGTTTCCGCAGGCGGTAAGGCCGCTGTTTGAATGGCTGCTTTTTTAGTTTGCGCGTTTACGGCAAAGATGATAAGGCATCCTGCCACTGTTATTAATGATTTCATGTTGTATTGTTTAATGTATCTAGTGTTTGGTAAAATTTACTGTTTTATAAACCGACGTACGGATGTGGCTTTATTGGAGGTCACTTTTACAAGGTACACACCTGGTGGTAAGCCTGTAACATCCACCCTCTCGTTGATAAGTGTTGCATTCATTTTAACGTCGGCACTGTGCCATACCTTTCCGGTAATATCTGCTACTTCAATCGTTATAGCGGGATGCTGATCAGAAGCCAATAACACATTGAGATACGATTGGCAGGGATTCGGATAAAGCGTAAACCCTGTTAAATAGCTGGATTGCTGTTCGGCTACAGAAACTGCCGATAGCATTTCCTTCGTAAAAATAATAGAGCCGTTAGCGCTTCCGCCAAAACCTGTAAAACGTAATTTCCATATTGCACCAGACTTCGACTTCACGAAATACACTGTATCTCCGGCCAAACGCCAGGCATTAGCAGTCAGATCGAAAGTTTTCCAATCGCTGCCAATAACCGAATGAGCGGTTACGAATGGTTGCCCCTGCCAGTTAACATAGGTTTGCGGAGAGGCTACATTATCTGCCTGCGCTGCCAGAACCCCTTTGTTCTGAAGCACGCCCACCACCGCGTAAGGCGTATTCCCTGGCTGAATCAATGAAACATAACGCCCAAACGTTAAATCCCATGAATTGGAAGCTGGCTCCCGGTCGAGGGCTGTATTTGTGGTTAAATTATAATACGCGAAATTTTTTCCGGTGTAGTTGGCTTTATTTAAAGACACCGTTTGCGCATTGGCACCATTAAGATCGGAATAGGTAAAATTATAAATGCCCCCTGCCAGTGTGTTAAACTTTACTTTTTTATACGTTGCGGCCGACAATTTAATTACATAGCAACTATCCCCGTTTACAACATGCGTATTCACATCGTACAATCCCCATCCCAGGTAATACGAGTTTGAGAAACTACCACCTTTGTTAAAAGCGCCTATGGCCCAGGTAGTATCACTGTTATTAAGCTTGGGCCAGTTTGTAATGCCGCTGGTATCTATACTGGCAAAATCACTTATTTTATATGGCGCTTTGTAAACCTGCAGATTTGATTTTTGCGTGTTAGCGAGAATGGCTCCTGAAAAGCCGGTAATTTCAAACGCGATGTCCCAGTTGTCTTTATTTTGTGACGTGCCTTGTTCATCATTTTGTAAGCTGTACCATTTTTGGTTACTGTAACCCGCGCCGAGCGAAACGGTATCGGTGATGGTTTGGGCGCCCGTTTTTAAACAGTACAGGGCAACGAAAGAAAGTAGTAGTTTGTTCATGTATTAAGTTTTACAGGACAAAATTATTATTTAGAATAAATCTAAACAATACCATAAACATGGTAATATCAGTCAGTTAGCATACCATAAATATGGTAGAAAATCGTGTTTTGTGCGAGTGATGAGAAGGGGGGTATAATGATGGAATATGGCGCTCGCAAAGTCGCAAAGAGCGCAAAGGGAGGATGAGTGCTTTTGTATAATGGAGGGGAATATCTGTTAAATAGTTTATACGCGTGTTTCTTTTCACAGGATTTTCTCGTGTGGTTAATTTATAAAGAAGGTGTACTTTTGAATAGACTCAGCTAACGATAAAAGCAAAGATAAATGGCAAACCGGCAGTTAACAGTAAAAACTAAAACACAGAAAATAAAATCAGCGTTTCTTTTATCGTTAAGTGCCGTGTTCTTTTTAGTATCGTGCCATGTACAAACTTCCGGCCAGTCAGATATTACGGAACACTCCACTATTGACGGTTTATTAAAGACTGAAAAGCCTATTGCCGGTCGCAACGTTGCAGATAGCATTCAGATCAGTGACATTGTGCGCAGAATTTTTCAGGATAAAAACGGGTACTTTTGGTTTGGAACAAATAGCGACGGGGTGTTCTTTTTTAATGGCGATTCGCTGATAAACTATTCCGTTAAGGAGGGGCTAAGTGGCTTTCAGGTAACCGCTATTACCGAAGACCACAATGGTACCCTCTGGATTGGTACCACATCGGGTATTAGCACCTATAATGGCAAAACCTTTACAAATTACAACGACAAGGATGGATTAAGCGGCAATAGTGTCTGGAGTTTGTTTGAGGACAGTAAGGGCCGGATCTGGGCGGGGACCAAAGAAGGTGTCTGTTATTTTAACGGGAAAAAATTTGTTCCGTTTACGCTCCCCGCATCCACACTTAAAAACATTACACCTGCGCTTTCTGAAAAACTGGTGTGGTGCATGACCGAAGATAAAAACGGACACCTTTGGTTTGGTACCGATGGCAAAGGCGCTTGTGTTTACGATGGCACAACATTCCGGTATTTTACCACACAGGAGGGACTTTGTGATAATTCGATTACCTGTATGGTGATTGATAAAAATCAAAACATCTGGTTCAGTAGTTTGTTTGGTGGGGTTAGCCGCTATGATGGCAAAACCTTTACTCACTTTAATGTGAAGAACCGGCAAATTGGCGATAACGAAGTCTGGACCATTTATGAAGACCGGGCAGGAAACATTTGGTTCGGCTCGGAAGGATTTGGGGTTTACCGGCACGATGGTCGCTCTCTCGTTAATTACAGTAACAAAGACGGTCTCCCTATCCTTGCCGTACAAAGTATTTTTCAGGACAAACTGGGGCGGATGTGGTTTGGTGGTGGTGGTGGTGTGTACAGGTATAACGGAAACGTTTTTACAACTATTACAACCAATGGCCCTTGGAAGTAGTAATACATCGTTTTACGCAAAACATGTTTCAGCAAACCTTTCAACAATACAAGTATTGCTTTAGCAGGCAAATAGCGTTATTTGACGTTTTATTGTTTGAGAATACCAACACTACTAACTAAAAACGTATGGGACTACTTAATTTATTTAAAAAGAAACCGAAAATCGTTGACGACTTATTTGGCCAATTGAACTATACCACTTTTAAGGACAGTACGAAAAATTTTTACAATGGAAGGATAACCATTGACTCTCAACTAATAGAGATACTATTAGAGGCTGATGAAAATGGCCCGGATACTAAACAAAAAGATTTTTTTAAAGCCCTGCGTAATACCTACACCACTTTTAAGAATGAAACTCTCATTCCATTTTTAAAGTTAGAATTACACGACTGGATTGAGGAAAACCAACTAAAGGACTTTGAAACAGAATTTAAAATTGATAGCATTTTCTTATTCAGAACGGAGCACTCAACTGTAAAATGGTCGTTAACACTCTATTCTTTAAAAATGGATCACTACTTAACCATCGCGTTTAATGACTTGACACCCGAAGGTGGGATTGCTATTGATGGTTAAAAATTAAGCGGTTCATTTTACATCCTTACCTCCTGTAAGCACTTACATTGGTTGTAGCAGAAAAGCTACGCTTTATCCACTCGCACAGCACTTACAATAAATCTTAAAGTGAACTGGCATAGCTGATAATAGCCCGTGTTTGTTTCCACTATACTTTACGACTTCCCAACATTGGTTTAAAAGAACAACTCTCACCTCCCGGCCAGGGACAGCAGCGGCAGCCCTGCGTGGTACGTGGCGTGCCAGCGCACAGTGGCGGCGGCGACCTCAGAAGCCCCCGCACGCTGATGCGATGCCGCCACGAACGAGCAGGCTAAAGCGGATGGCCCGACCCCGGCGGGCTGGAAAATCGTTTCCAAAGTTCTGAAACTTTAGAAACGATGCGGGCAGCAAGGGGAGGCCGCCTGATGATTTTCGGGGCAGGTTTGTAAAACGCGCTATGCGCCAATCATTTCTTATATTTGCAGGGCATGCTTTTATCGCTTATTAAAAAGGAATTTCTTCTGGAATTCAGACAGAAAACCACCTTAGGGGGGATACTGGTGTACATTATAGGCACCGTGTTTGTAAGCGCCCTTTGCTTTAAAGGCAAGGTGGATAAACCCACCTGGAATGCCCTGTTTTGGGTGATTCTGTTGTTTAGCTCCATTACCATTTCGGGGAAGAGTTTTTTAAAGGAACAAAGCGGGCAAGCGCTGTTTAATTACCTGTATTACCGCCCGCACCAGTTTATTTTATCGAAAATGATCTATAACATGGGGTTTATGCTGGTACTGAGTTTTATTACCTTGTTTTTTTACAGTTGGTTTGTGAGTAACCAGATCGAAAACATGGGGTTGTTTGTTACTGTTTTGTCGCTGGCTTCTACCGGGTTTGCCGGGGTATTAAGTTTAATGAGCGCGGTGGCTGCCAAAGCTCAGGGGAACTTTGCCCTTATGAGTATTCTCAGTTTTCCGGTGCTGATGCCGCTGCTGGTGCTGGTGATCCGCGTCAGTAAACAGGCGGTGGACGGATTGGCATGGAGTGTCAGTTACCAGTTTTTAGGAATTTTAATGGCTTTAAATGTCATTATGATTATGCTGGCAATACTTTTATTTCCGTATCTTTGGCAGGATTAAAAAACGCCTCTTTTTCAGGGTGTTTCTTTAAAATTTTAACCGATGGGTCATTCTCCTTTTATACCACTTTGTGTAAACCGACGCGCATGAAACACCTTTATAAAATAGCGGCTGTGGTGCTGATCCTTTACACGATTGTGTGGGGCTTGTTAAACACCGTTCCGCGCCTTGATATATTGAATGAAACCATCCGTAATGTGTATTACCACGTCCCAATCTGGTTTGCCATGCTGTTTCAGATGGGCTTGTCGCTGGTGTACAGTATCCGTTATCTGGGCAACAACAATCTGGCACACGATACCAAAGCGCAAACATCGGCCGAAACGGGTTTGTTTTTTGCCATTCCGGGCATTTTAACCGGCGCGCTCTGGGCCCGCTATACCTGGGGAACGTTCTGGACGTTTCAGGATCCGAAATTAAACGGAGTGGCTATTGGGATTCTGATTTATCTGGCCTATTTTATTTTAAGAGGATCGGTTACCGACGAGGTAAAACGCGCGCGGATTTCGGCGGTGTATAACATTTTCGCGTTTGTGATGCTCAATGTGTTTATTATGATTCTGCCAAGGCTTACCGATTCCCTGCACCCCGGAAACGGCGGTAATCCGGCCTTTGGAAAGTACGACCTGGATAATAACATGCGCCTGGTATTTTACCCGGCCTGCATTGGCTGGATATTATTCAGCTACTGGTTATTTGAAGTTAAAACCCGTTTTACGTTTTTAAAAAAACAAACTGATGAAGCTTAAATCGCTGATACTTTTAGTATTGTTCTGCCTGAGTGGTTTTATAACCCAGGCACAGAACACTAGTCCCGAAATGGCCGACATGTTTCGCGAAAGCGGAAAAATATATGTGGTGATTGCCGTTATGGCATTGGTGTTTGGATCAGCCGTAACTCTGCTGGTAATTATTGAACGCCGTCTGAAAAAACTGGAAAATAAATTAAACACGAAAGCATGAAAAAATTACATATTGTAGGAATTATCATTATTGCTGTAGCCATTGGCGTTATTTTTTCGTCGCTGAAGAACACCACTACCTACGCTAATTTCAGCGAAGCCATGGCTAACCCGGATAAAGAATACCACGTGGTGGGAAAATTAAACAAAGAGATGCCGCAGATTTACGAACCAACGGTTAACCCCGATGAGTTCCGTTTTACCATGCTGGATAATAACGGGCTTTCGAAAAACGTGGTGTTGCATAAAAGTAAACCACAGGATTTTGACAAGAGCGAGCAGTTGGTACTAATTGGTAAAATGAACGGCGAAACGTTTCATGCCAGTGATATTTTAATGAAATGTCCGAGTAAATACAACGACGGTAAACCTCAACTAAACTAAGTACTTTTTACATGGAAGCCATTACGTATGTGGGCGAGCGGTTATGGGCCGGACATTTGGGTAACGCCTTTGTGGTGTTATCGTTTGTGGCAGCATTAACAGCAACCGTCTTTTATTACCTCAGCACTAAAAACAAAGCGTTTTACAAAGTGGCGCGGCTTAGTTTTCTAACGCACGCGTTAAGTGTATTTGGCATTGCCGGCACTTTATTTTTCATGCTGTTTAATCACTACTTCGAATACCAATACGTTTGGCAGCACAGCAATAAGGAAATGGACATGAAATACATCCTGTCGTGTTTCTGGGAAGGACAAGAGGGCAGTTTTTTACTGTGGACGTTCTGGAATGTGGTTCTGGGTCAGTTTTTAAAAAAGCGGATGAACGAGGAATGGGAAGCGCCGGTAATGGCTGTTTTTTCGCTTGTTCAGGTGTTTCTGGCCAGTATGATTATGGGCATTTACATAGGAGATTATAAAATTGGCAGCAATCCGTTTTTATTATTGCGCGAGCATCCGGATTTTAATCATTTGCCCTTCGTACAATCAATTATTCAAAACGCCAATTACCTGGCCAAGCTGGATGGACGCGGTTTAAATCCCTTACTGATGAATTACTGGATGACCATACATCCACCTACGCTTTTCCTGGGGTTTTCGGCTACCTTATTGCCCTTTGCGTTTGCCATAGCGGCCTTATGGAACAAAAAATATACCGACTGGCAAAACATGGCGCTGCCGTATACATTTTTCGGAATTCTTGTATTGGGTATTGGCATTCTGATGGGGGGCGCGTGGGCTTACGAAGCTTTGAGTTTTGGGGGCTTCTGGGCCTGGGATCCGGTTGAAAATTCGTCGTTGGTGCCCTGGCTGGTGCTGGTAGCAGCCGGACACACCATGCTCATTAACAAAAACAAAGGCGGCTCGGTATTTACCACCCATTTACTGGCCATTGGTGGTTTTTTACTGGTACTATATTCTACCTTTTTAACACGCAGTGGTATTTTAGGAAACGCCAGCGTACACGCCTTCACCGATCTGGGGATGCAGGGGCAATTAGTGATTTACGTATTAACCTTTGTGTTTATTACGGTAGCCTTGCTGATTCGCGATGAGTTGATTAAAACCAGTTACATCATTGGCTCGTTGCTGCTTTTGTTTTTTGCCGTTTTATTCAGCTTTAAACGGTACGCCCTGTTTGTATGGATTCCGGCAAGTGTACTACTCACCATTTATTCCTACACGCGCTACTTTCCTAAGGAAAAAAAGGAAGAAGAGTTGTATTCGCGTGAATTCTGGCTGTTTTTAGGATCGCTGGTACTGCTACTGTCGGGTTTAATCATTACCTACTTCACCTCCATTCCGGTAAGCAATAAACTGTTTGGCATGAATCAGGCGCCGTTAAAAGTAGCGGAGTACAATGTGTGGATGGTGCCGTTTGCCATTATTATGCTGAAACTGATGGCGGGTGCGCAGTACTTAAAATACAGACATTCCGATGTGAAGGTATTCTTCCGGAAAATAAAATGGAGTAGTATCGCCGCTGTGGTATTGGGTCTGGTTTGTTCTATTCCGCTTTATTTTCTCCGCGATTTTCAGGAGGCGGATGGCGGGCTTCAAAAATGGAACCTGATCAGTTACACGTTGTTACTCATCAGTGGATTTTTTGCTGTATTCTGTAATGGCGATTACTGGCTCAATGTCCTAAAAGGCAAGGTCATGAAATCGGGCGCATCCATTGCTCACATTGGTTTTGCACTGATTATGATTGGGGCACTGGTTTCCACTTCTAAAAAGGTAACGCTTTCTAAAAACACTTCCGATAAAAAAGTAGAAAGCCTTGGTAAAGATTACGACGGGCAAAAAAGTATTTTGCTCACACAGGGCGATACCTTGCCCATGGGACCTTATCTGGTATCGTTCCGCGAGAAAATACGTGAAGGCATTAATGTGTATTTTAAAGTGGAATACTATAAACTAAATGCCGCACAAAAACCGGAACTGGACTTTACACTGGTGCCGCGCGTGCAGGATAACCCACGCATGGGTAAAGCGCCCGAGCCGGATACGCGACACTATTTAGACCGTGATATTTATACGCATGTAACGTATGCCGTTTTAAACACCATGCCTTCGGATAAGGAGAAAAACAATAAAAACGCTTATACTGAACCTAAGAATTATGTAGGCCACGTAGGCGATACTATTTTTGCCAGCAACTCCTTTGTTATTATTGATTCCATTCGTACCAACCTGACACAGGAACAGTACGCCAAAAACGATTCTTTATTAATTGTAACCGCGGTGTTGCGGTGCGTGGACGCGCAATCGCGCATGTATAAAGTGTATCCGCAATACGTGATAAAAAACAATATTGTGATTCCAAAAGACGCGGTAGAAGAAACGCTGGGATTAAAATTCGCGTTCTGGAAAATAAATCCTGAGGAGGGTACATTGGAAATTACCATGAGTGAACACATCCGCAACGCGAAAGATTTTATTGTGATGGAAGCCTATGTGTTCCCCTACATTAATGTATTATGGCTAGGCTGTCTGGTAATGGCCATAGGAACCGTTATTGCCATTATGGAGCGTTTACGGGTGAACCGCTTACGTTTGCAAAAAACAATCGGGTGAAACCAACTAAGGCCATAGTTATTATCGGGGCTGGTAATCTGGCCGTTCAGTTAGCCACCGCGTTTCTGAATACCAAACAGGTTACGGTACATGTTTATAACCGAAGGGCCACACACGCGCTGAGAGCCCTCCGTCAACAAGGCGCGTTTACTTGCACCACTATTGATGTGTTACCCACTGAAGCCATGGCGTGCTTTATCTGCGTAAGCGATTCGGCTATTGCATCCATGGCTAAGCAAATCAGTCAACACATACAACACGGCATTATGTGTCATTGTTCAGGCACCACCCCACTCTCTGTATTGAAGAACCCAAGTTTACCGTATGGCGTTCTGTATCCTTTGCAAACGTTCAGTAAAAACCGAAACCTAAACTGGAAGACGATTCCGGTATTGTTAGAAGGAAACACCAAAGCGACCCAACAAGGGCTTAAAGGTATTGCCGGCCTTCTGAGTAACGAACTGCATACCGCTAATTCTGAAAAACGTTTGCAGTTTCACTTAGCCGCTGTACTCGTTAATAATTTTGTAAACGCGCTTTACCTTGGGGCTTCGGGTGTGCTTTCTAAAAAAGAGTTTGCCTTATTAAAACCATTAGCCTTCGAAACCATTTACAAAGCGTTTGAAACCGGACCCGAAGCGGCACAAACCGGCCCGGCCAAACGTGGCGATTTGTTGACACTGAAACGGCACCAGCAGGTATTAGCCAAAAATAAACCCTTACTTAAAGTGTATAAAGAACTTTCCTCCTATATTTCCAAGCATTTTTCTAACGCCACTGCTATATGAATTTTAAACAACGCTTAACAAAAATTAAAACCTTTATATTTGATGTGGACGGTGTACTTACCGACGGCAAAGTACTGGTGATGCTGAACGGCGAAATGGTGCGGAACATGAACAGTAAAGATGGGTATGCCCTGCAACTGGCCGTTAAAAAAGGCTACCGTCTTGTTATTATCAGCGGGGGCAATAATGTGGCTGTAAAACAAGCTCTGGAAAGAACAGGTATTCAGGACATTTTTATAAACCAAAGTGATAAATTACAATGTTATAAAGATTACATCTATACCCACGATTTAAAAGAAGATGAAATTTTATACATGGGTGATGATTTGCCCGATTACGAAGTAATGAGCCGCGTGGGTCTGGCAGTTTGCCCTAATGATGCCGCTATTGAAATAAAAGACCTTTGCGTGTATGTATCACCACATAAAGGCGGAGAGGGCTGCGTGCGCGATGTAATGGAACAGGTTATGCGCGTACAGGGCACCTGGGAAATTGCGGGGTGGTAATACACAAGATGAGGCCGTGCCCCAACAACGTATTTGAGATTTACAATTTATCCATTGCGAATTGACAATTTAAAAATCATTCACTGTATAGGGTTGGGGTCGGGCCATACGCTATAGCCTGCTTACCCTTTGCCGCATCGCATCAGCCTGCGGGGGCTCTGTTCCGCCGCCTCCTTGTCTGTGCGCTGACGTGCAAAGTGCCGCGCAGGGCTGCCGCTGCTGTCCCTCACGGGGAGGGTGACCTGTCCTTTTTGGGCATTAAACCCCGATTATGCCATATACATGACACTTCAGGGCACCCCCATTACAAAAGGTGGGGCAAACGTTTCAAAACCGCATCAATCAACGCCTCCGGATCAGTATTAGCCGAAATACCCAAGCCCAATGCCTCCAGCCGCTGAACATTCCATTCCTGTTCAAAATGACTGGTTAAACACACCATAGGTACTTTGTATTTGAGTCCGTAATGAATGGTACCATTGCCACCATGACAAATTAATAAAGCGCTGTCTGGTAACACATGATCTAACGACACAAACGACCGGGCCACAACATGATGGCCACTGATGCACCGCTTTGCATCACCCGCCGTTATAAACACATAATCCGAATATTTCTCCGAAGATAAAAATGCCAATTGTTCCCAGTTCCCTGTACTTCCCATACACACCACCACGCGCTTTTTAGCGGCAGGCAAGGCCGACAGAAACGCATCGTCCGCCGCAGTTGTAGTGGCCTTGTAAAGCAATGGGCCAATACAGGTATAGTTAGCCGGCAAATTTCGTTGCGGGAAAAGCCAAAGCTCATCGCATAACAGGTTATCATCGCCCTGCATTTCCCGCATGTAATCAGTTACTTTTTTTAAACGGTACTTGCGGCGTAATTTACGAAAAGGTTGATGCACTAAACGAAACGATATTCTTTCCGCAAAGCGGATAATTGTATCGCGAATGGCGGGCGGCAATTTATATAAATGAACATGCCCCGGATGCGTGCGCGACAAGGCCCTTACACAGGCGTAATAAGGACTCATGTATCCGTTCATCAGCGCTGTATAAGGAACACCTGTTACCTCTGCCGCCATTTTAAGCGTGGGGGATGTATCCCCAATCACACGATCGGGCCGCAACATACGGATCGCTTCTGCCTGCGACAAAAACACTCGTTCGATATCCGCTACATTCAGCCACGAAAAATCGAATTTTTCAGAACAGGTCATCACTTTCACCGGATCAAACTGCTCTACCGGAAATGTTTTGTAGCCAGCTTCGTGAACAAACGCATCGTATTTAGAAGATGCCGCGAAAACGATATCCGCTTCCGGGTAGTGCCTGGCCAAAACCAGACAGCGCAAATAATGCGACATCAGATCAAACGGAAAGATCAGCAGCCGTTCCCGATGCTTGCCGTTGCCTGAACCATTCATACAATCCTACATTTAAAATAAGTAGCAACATACCATAAAACACATCTTCAAACGGAATGGTTAACAGGCGCACTCCCAGATTTTCCGCATTGTTATACCACACCACCGGTTCCTCTATCCACGATCCGGTAAGAATTCCGTTAACAATCACAAACGGTAGCAGAATAACAGCATAACTCAGGTAGAAATGCGGTAACCACTTTAAGGGCTGCTTATTCAATAACGCAAACACAAGAAAACCCGTTAGCGCTAAAAATGTAACAGAAGTGTACAACCGCCCCATATTAAACATGGCAACCACTGATAGAAAAAGAATAACAACACCTGTTACCGGTTTTACAGGTAATGCCACCCGCTTAAAAAACAAGGTAAAACAGTAATAAGTAAACACACTGGCATACGGAATACATAAAAAAAACAATACTTCTTCCAAGGGAAGATTGTAAATATACAACCCGCATAAATAATCCGGGTTAAAGCCCCATACCCCTGCTTTGGTAAAAATGATGTCCCACACCACAAACACCAGCGCCACCAAAAGGTTAGCCGGAAAAAAAGCCTTCCAGGTTTTATGAAATTTAAGCGTAGGGTAAAAACTAAAGATAAAAGGTACCAGAATAGTCCCTACATTAATAAACAGATATGTGTACTTAATTGGCATACTTCTTTGCGTCGCGGAAATATTTTAAGGGTGCCCACAACATACCGAAACACTCCCCCTCTTCCTTTCCCATGTGCTTATGATGTACCTTATGCGCTTTACGGATGGCCTTAAAATACATGCCATTGGCACGGCGTAATACTTTTATCCGCTGATGGATAAACAAATCGTGAATAAAAAAGTAAGCGGCTCCATACAAGGTAATTCCCAACCCTATCCAAAAGGGAATGGTGAACTGATCGTAGCCTATGTAAAAACACACAATAGCAGGCAAAGCAAATATCACAAAGAAATAATCATTTTTTTCAAAAACGCCGTTCTGCGTGGGTTGATGATGATCCTTATGCAAATGCCACAACAGCCCGTGCATAATGTATTTATGCGCCAGCCAGGCTACTCCTTCCATCGCCACAAACGCGGCTAATGTAATCAATACATTTACTACCATTAGTATCATTTTAAACGTTCCTTATCCGCAGCAGTGCAATGCGTGCTGCTCATTAAATAATTTCTAACCCGGCTTTTCAAATCCGCGTCCTCACAGGTTCCGTATAAGGCCAGAATAAGTGCCTTGTCCTCCGCTATTTTTCCGCTATACCCCAAAAATCCCGGCGCATTGGTTTGTACACAAAAACGCAAAAACCGCAGTTCCATATTCTGAGGAGCTTTTTGTATAGATCCATCCAGCAGATCTTTGCCCTTATTAAAAAAGCTCAGTTTATTGTAAGGATTCCAGGAATGATTGGCGCGTATCATGTAACACATGCCCCTGTATCCTTCCAGCAGAGATGTATGAATATTGGGAGACGCGGTCAGAAATGTATTAAATACTTCCGCGTCATCCCGGTTAGCCGATGCCTTGTAGTAAAGGTTTCGCACATGCAAAAGGTCGCCCTCTCCCGCCATACAAAAAATGCGGGAAGACATTAGTATTAAAAAGAGTAAATACCTCATAGCTGATGAAAATTATGTTTAACATAAGAACGCGCCAATAATCCTATTTTCTGATAATTAGGAATGCGCACACGTTCCATCATGATGCGGTAAGATGGGATCCCTTTGATTTTGGTAAAGAGCGCGTAATAATATACATAGGCTACATATACCCCAAACCTTGAAGTGCGTGGCAACTGACGAATCCCTTCAAGTGCTTCTCTGAAATCGTTTTCAATATCCGCTTCAATGCTTTCTTTATCGCGCTGGGTTAACAAGGCAATATCCACATTCGGGAAATACGTGCGACCCAAGGTTTTGTAATCGTCCTTAATATCCCTGAGAAAATTAATTTTCTGGAAAGCAGACCCCAGTTTCATGGCAGCCGGTTTTAGTTTTTCGTAAAGTGCTTTATCGCCGTCTGTAAACACTTTAAGACACATGAGCCCTACCACCTCGGCAGAACCAAGGATATAGGTCTTATAGGAATCCTCAGAATGTTCGCTCTGATCCAGATCCATTTCCATACTATCCAGAAAACAATCAATCAACTCACGATCAATCTTGTAACGGTTAACCACATCCTGAAAACTGTTTAATACCGGATTAAGGCTTACTCCCCGCTCAATAGATTTATACGTGTCTTCGCGGAATTCTTTCAGTAAAGTCACTTTATCATAGCCATGGAAAGAATCCACTATCTCATCGGCAAACCGCACAAACCCATAGATATTATAAATGGGCGTATGCATTAATTTATTTAAGCAATAAATCCCCAGCGAAAAACTGGTACTATAGGTTCGTGTTGTAAGTTTGCTCGTTGCAAACGATACAGAATCAAACAAGTGTTTCATGTTTAACTGGTTTTAATTGGTTGATGACTTGTTGTGCCGCTATTTTACCGGAAATAAGCGCCGGCGGAACCCCCGGACCGGGCACGGTTAGTTGTCCGGCATAAAATAAATTATCAAGGTGTTTGTTTCTGGCAGAAGGTTTTAGTACAGCGGTTTGCGATAAGGTATTGGCTAATCCATACGCGTTCCCTTTATAAGCATTATAATCGGACACAAAATCATTAATACAATAACTGCGTTTATAAATCACATAATCTTTAATCTGATCCTCACATTCCGATTCTAAGCGTTCCATAATAATGGCATAGTACTTTTCACGCAGCTCCTCTGTATCCGTTAAACCAGGAGCCAGTGGAATCAGTACAAACACATTCTCCATACCTTCAGGCGCTACTGCCGGATCTGTTTTTGAAGGGCAACATACATAAAACAAAGGCTCTTTAGGCCATTGTGGATTATCGTATATCTCCATTGCATGTGCGTCAAAATCACGGTCAAAAAATAAATTATGATGAATAAGCTTTTTTATTTTCTTAGAAACTCCCAGATAAAAGATCAGCGATGAGGGTGCCATAATGCGTTTATCCCAGTAAGCGTTATCGTAATTACGATGTGGTTTATCAAGCAAGGCCTGTTCAACATGGTGATAATCGCCAGTGGCTACCACTGCATCACACGAAAACAAAGCTGTTTGGGTTTTAATACCCGTAACGAGTTGGTTATTCGTTACAATCTGTTGAACATTGCTACCTGTTCTGATTTTCACCCCATTGGCAACAGCCAGTGTTTGCATAGCTTCCACAATCTTATGCATACCACCCATGGGATAAAACGTTCCCAATTCCAGCGCCGCGTAATTCATTAAGCTGTACAATGCCGGAATATTGGAAGGTTTCGCCCCCAAAAACAAAACCGGAAATTCCATAATAGCGACCAGACGCGGGTCTTTAAAAAACCGGCGAACATACGATTTCATGGAACGGAACATGTGCGTACGAATAGCGCCAGACACCACTTCGTAATTCATAAATTCCATAATTGATAAAGCCGGTTTATGCGCCAGATTCTGCATGCCAACCTTATACTTAAAAGCTCCTTCTTCGAGAAACGCATCCAATTTGTTTGCCGCTCCTGCCTCAATACCTTCAAATAACTCCCTCAAGGCTTCTCTTCCTGCGGGCACCGGAATGATTTCTTTGTTTCCAAAAAACACCTGAAACCCGGGATCTAACTGTTTCAAATCATAAAAATCAACCGCCGATTTACCGAACGCGTTAAAAAACGTTTCAAACGCATCGGGCATCCAATACCAGCTTGGTCCCATATCGAACAGAAAGCCATTTTCCTGAAATTCGCGTGCCCTGCCTCCAATCTGGTCATTTTTCTCAAAAATGGTCACGTCGTATCCGGCCTTTCCCAGATAAGTACTGGCGGCAAGTCCCGAAAATCCACTTCCTATTACTGCAATAGTTGACATTATTTTGTTTAATCTTTTATCAAAAATATTAAACAAAAAAGAAACTACCAACTATTTTCTATGTTTGAACATACTACTTAACAAGGATCGTAAAAGCCTGATTATAGCTTTTTATAGAGTCTTTAAGGGTTCAGGTGCCTTATGAGCACTTTTTTTAAAAGACTAAACGCCTGCCTTTTTAACACTATTTAATAGATTCGGCCGCGTTTTGACGTTTAATGTCCCCAGAGTAAAAGGTACAGTTTTATAATTCAGCAAGTATTTTGTGAATCGGCAACACCCCACCTGACAAAAATCACACATAAATTCAGATATGCCACTCCTACTGATCATGCCATCTTGCAAGTGTATGGTACCTAATTCTACTACCAATACTCCGTTTTAAAATCGTTTGATTTATAAATTCTTAATAGTATTTTAGTGACATTCATAATTAATTTAGCGCGTTTATGCCTTATCCTTATCAACTCAAAACCTTGCAAGCTTATAAAGAAGCCTATCAGAAAAGTGTAGAACAGCCCGAAGAATTTTGGGGCGATGTTGCGTCGCATTTTACATGGAAGCGTAAATGGGATAAGGTGCTAGAATGGAACTTTGAACAACCGGATGTAAAATGGTTCACCGGTGCTAAACTAAATATTACTGAAAATTGTCTGGACAGGCATTTGGACACTATTGGTAATACTCCCGCCATTATTTGGGAATCAAATGATCCGGAAGAGCACCACCGGGTATTGACTTATAAGGAATTGCATTTTAAAGTGGTGCAATTTGCCAATGTGCTTAAAAACAATGGCGTTAAAAAGGGCGACAGGGTTTGTATTTACATGGGCATGATTCCTGAACTGGCTATTGCTACACTGGCCTGTGCCCGTATAGGTGCCATTCACTCCGTTATATTTGGTGGTTTTTCTGCTCAGGCCATTGCCGACCGCTTAGAAGACGCCAAAGCTGAATACATTATTACCTGCGACGGAGCTTACAGGGGCGCGAAAGCCATTCCATTAAAAGATGTGGTAGATGATGCCCTTATTGGAAACCATACCATAAAAAAAGTAATTGTAGCCACACGTACCCGGACTCCGGTAAGTATGATTAAAGGGCGGGACATTTGGTGGGAAGATGAGATTAAAAAAGTAGAAACGCATGGTAATCCTGATTGCCCTGCGGAAGAAATGGACGCGGAAGACATTTTGTTTATTTTATACACTTCCGGATCTACCGGTAAACCGAAAGGAGTAGTACATACCTGTGCTGGTTATATGGTATGGACCAATTACACATTTGTTAATGTTTTTCAATACGAACCAGGACAAATTCACTTTTGTACCGCCGATGTTGGCTGGATTACCGGCCACAGCTACATTGTGTATGGCCCACTGAGCGCAGGCGCTACTTCGCTTATGTTCGAAGGGGTGCCAACCTGGCCCGATGCCGGCCGCTTCTGGCAAATTATTGAAAAGTTTAAAGTGAACATTTTGTACACGGCTCCAACAGCCATTCGTAGTTTAATGGGTTTTGGACTTGATTTTGTCAATGGAAGCGATCTGAGTTCATTGAAAACATTGGGATCGGTTGGGGAACCTATTAACGAAGAAGCCTGGCACTGGTTTCATAAAAACATAGGAAAAGGGAATTGCCCCATCGTTGATACCTGGTGGCAAACCGAAACTGGTGGTGTTATGATTTCGAATCTTGCGGGCGTAACGCCTGCCAAACCCGCGCATGCCACCTTACCACTGCCGGGTGTTCAGCCCTGTTTACTGGATGAGAATGGCGCTTTGATAGAAGGGAATACGGTGAGCGGTAACCTCTGCATTCAATTTCCATGGCCGGGCATGATTCGTACTACATACAACGACCATGAGCGTTGCCGCCAAACGTACTTCTCAACCTATAAAAACTTTTACTTTACCGGCGATGGCTGTCTGCGGGATGAAAATGGCAATTACCGTATAACCGGTCGCGTGGACGACGTACTGAATGTAAGTGGTCACCGTATTGGTACTGCGGAAGTGGAAAATGCCATTAACATGCACGCTGGTGTGGTAGAAAGCGCGGTGGTTGGTTATCCGCATGATATAAAAGGGCAGGGCATTTACGCCTATGTGATTTATGATGGCAGTCATGGCGATGCGCATCTTTCCAGACAGGACATTACTCATACTGTATCCCGGATAATTGGCCCAATAGCCAAACCTGACAAAATACAATTTGTGCCGGGCCTCCCCAAAACACGCAGTGGAAAAATAATGCGCCGGATTCTCCGTAAAATAGCGGAGGGTGATGTTTCTAACCTTGGCGATACTTCTACCTTATTAGATCCGGGACTTGTAGATATAATAAAAGAAGGGAGAATTTAAGAAGAGGTAAGGCTGCATTTAACAGCGGCCTTACGTTTAAAATTCAGAACAAGTATCACTTCTCCTTACTCTTCTTTTTTGCTTTTGGCGCCTTTTTTGCAATAGCATTAAACTCCAGACATAAGCGAATCCAATAGTCAAAGTCTGCTTTTCGTTTCAAGCCAACTTCAGAAACGTAAACATGTCCCTTCATGGGGCGACCTGTAAAATCCATTGGGCGGCACCCATTCCTCTCCAAAGCAACTGATTCATTCGCCTCGCCAATACGGCACATCATCTCTTCACCTACCACACCAACAGACATTTTCCCATTTACCATATAACAAACGCCTCCAAACATGTACTTCTCTTCTACATCCATCTCATTCATTAAGGCCTCCCGGATTCGGTCGGATAATTTTTCGTTAAAAGCCATATATAAATTTATTCAATTTCTTTGTACTGCCTCCCTTATCCACAAAAAGAAACTGAATACCAACCTTATCCTTAAAAATGCGTTTGCTTAAACTCACATTATGCAATAGGAATTCCATTACATAATGTGAATTAAAAGTATCTCTCTATTCCGTTCTTCAACACGTCCTACTTACGTTTGCCATTCCATGTACCTGTTTGCCCTTTACTATCTTTCCAGGTGCCGGTATAAGATTTTCCATCTTTGGAAAAAATAAACACACCGGTTCCTCCTGATTTACCCGTCCCCTGCTTTTGTTCCCAGTTAAAATTTAAGGTATTATTACTAAGCGTTCCGTTCAAAGTTCCCTTCACTTGTTCTCCGTTATATGGATACGAATAATCTCCGCTAACGCTGCTTTTGGACTGTTTCAGGTTCAGATTCCCGAAATCAGTAGTATAACTCCCGGTTACATTAAGAGTTGCCAATGTTGTAATTAATGCCGCTGAAAAAATAATTAAAGCTTTCATATTCTTTTTCCGCAAAATTAAAGGCGAAGCCCGTCAACAGCAACTACCACATTTGGTAGTTGATTTACCATTAAAAACTCAGGTTCTTTGTAAAAAGAAAAAGCTATGAAAAAATTAGTTACACTTTTAAACTGTTGCTTCCTTATCATTTCAATGAAGGCGCAAATTCCCACTCAACCTGCCATGAATTTTCACAAGCACTTTTGCGGAAATAGTGCCTTACCGGGTGATAATCAGGGCCTATCAGTCGATACCTATAAAAATAAAGTAATTATGGGCGCTCATCAACATGCCTACATTGGCTCAACCTATGCTCCAAATGTAGGATGCGCGTTTATTTTCGAAGAAACAAGTCCCAATACTTGGGTGGAAACTAAACTAAGCCCTCCCGATGGAAAAGCCTATGACTCCTTTGGCACCTCCGTTGCTATTAACGATAGTTTCGCGGTGGTAGGAGCCCCTTACCACTCCTACCATTTCAGCAATTCAAGCCCAAGCAATTCCATTCTTGCGATAGGAGCCGCTTATGTTTTTAAAAAGGTTGGCGTTGGCAACTGGGTGTTTTTGAATAAACTAAGTGGCTGGGCAGGCCAGTTAAATCCATACGATAACTTTGGCGCTTCAGTATGTATAGACGATGATAAAACCATCGCCGTGGGGGCGCCCGGTTTTCAATACGATGCTGGTGGCGTGAATGCGATATCTACCTCCGGGGCCGTTTTTGTCTGGCAATATACGACTACTCCCTTTCCGCATTTCACAAATCAGATTCCCACACATCACATTACGGCACCACACAGAAGAACAGCTTCTTTTTTTGGAGTTTCAGTTGCCATTGATAGCGATAGGCTAGTAATAGGTAGTCCGGGCTACCCCTCTACCTCTTCCACAGCAACAGTCAATATGCTAGGCGCTGCCGGCGCTGCCTATGTATTAACAAAGAATACTAACAACCAATGGCAACACAGTCACTTTCTATACAATACTGCCGGGCCATACCGCATGGCCGGTGCCGAATTCGGAAAATCAGTCGCCATTCATGATTCTGTTATTGTGATTGGTTGCCCGGGTCAGGACGCTACGCCTACCAGCACATTAGTGTATCAAGGTATGGCAATTGCCTTTAAGCAGGATGCATCCGGAAATTATAACCTCATCAACTTCTTAACTTCTCCTAATGCGTTAACGGGAGCAAAATTCGGGGCATCCGTTTCCGTTCATAATCGTCAAATTATTGTTGGGGGCAGAGAGGGGAATAAAGTAGGAAATCCTTCTAACAGCGGAATTTGCGCGTTGTACAAGGAAAATACCTCTGGGCAGTTTCAGCAACAAAACTGGAGTACCGGCTACGCGCCAAATAATTCATCTTCCGGCGACTGGTTTGGCAGCAGTGTAAGCATCTATAAAAACAGGTTTGTTGGTGGCGGCATGGGTATAAGCTATACACCAGCTTCATCAACTCCATCCGGAAATATTGGTGCCGGGTTTATGTTTTGTGGGGCCGCCTCCTATTCAACACATCCTACCAACAAAATAGTGTGCGAAAACAGCAGTACACAGTTCAGCGTGAGTACTTTTTTTGTGGACACTTATCAATGGCAGGTAAGTACAAACAACGGTTCAACCTGGTCGAATATCAACAACAGCGGCATATACTCCGGCGCGAACACCAACAAACTTACACTTAGCAACATTCCCTTAAACCACAATGGTTATTGGTACCAATGCCTCATCTCGAATGAATGTTCAACTTCTCCGTATGTCTCTAATACCGCAGTATTGACTGTTGACGCCGGACCGGGAATCACATTCACTATGAATCCAAACTTGTTCTGTACCAATTCTTCGACAGTAACACTGAGCGCGTATTCGATTTGGGGTGGAAGCTATTCCGGAGCGGGAGTAAGTGGCAACCAGTTTAATCCTGCTACTGCAGGGGTGGGTACTCACACCATTGGGTTTACCTCAACAAATGGGTCAACCGGTTGTAGTTATACCGCTGTGCAAACGGTAACCGTAAGCACCTGCGCCGGTTTGCCTGAAACGTCAACTAACTCAGCTATTATGCTGTACCCCAATCCTTCAAATAGTTTTGTTCACATTGAAAACGCTGCGGGTAACATCCGGATGCTTAAAATATACAACATTCTGGGATGCGAGGTAATGAAGGTTCAACCGGATGCTGAAAAAGTAAGTATTGATGTAAGAAACTTTCCAGGAGGTAATTACCTGATTGAGATTTCAACACATCACAAAACAGAAAGGCGAAAAATAACGATTACACGCTAGTCTTTTAACCGGATTTTAAACTACATGAAGCATCATTAGCGAAAAATCAGGTATAATAATCCGTTTAACAGGCTTTCCTTTTTAAATAAACCTTAAAACAAAATACTATGAAAAAAACAATTGTAACTCTGACAACACTAACAAGCAGTATATTACTGGTAACAGGATTAAGTCTAAGCTCCTGCAAAAAAGGCGAAACAGGCCCTCAGGGACCCGCCGGAACCAATGGCACCAATGGTATTAACGGCAATGCCAATGTTGTATCGCACACATTTACTGTTACAGCCGCCAGCTGGACTGCTACATCCGGAAATTCGGTTCAATACACAGAAATAAGCGATAATACGATTACAAAGGACATTGTGGAAAAAGGTGTTGTACTGGTGTATATGATGAGTCCTGTTTCAGGAGGGTACTCGGCTGCTCAGTTACCGCTTACCATGTATCCGGGAACAGCGTATGCTATAAAAATGGAATACACGGCCAGTGTAAACAAAATAGCCATCTCTATTATGCGTTCTGACATACAGGCACCAAGTAATCCAGGCACATTGATTTATAAAATTGTAAAAATCCCGGCATCCGCCCGTTTACAAAACCCGGGTTTAAATTATCAGGACTATATTACCGTAAAAAAGGCTTTTCATTTAGTTGATTAAGCAACATTAACGCGAAGAGCCATCTCTCAACAGGTGGCTCTTATTCTACTATAGAACATGGCATTAAATTCATCCCGCTCCCTGAGGCTAATATTCACCGCACTATTTTTCTGTACAATTGTTTTATACAGAGGACAAAATAGCGCACAAAAAGAAAAATTCATTCCTAAGCAATGGGAAATACGCGATAGTTTTAGCTACGATTTTAATAACGATCGTTTAACAGATTTTGTAATGGTAGTAGCCAATACGCAAGGTAAAAAAACCTATTCGGGTGCTTGTCCGCAAAAAGAATATTATCCTGAAAAACTAATTATTTTACTAGGCACCGGCAATATGTGTTATAAATTGTCTGCCACCTCTGAGAATCTGTTTAGTAATGACTGCCAATCCAATTACTACTTTTATAGCTTAGAACGTCGTAAAAACACCATCAAAATTAACTTCAGCTCAGAGACTCCTAATCAAATCACAAAAGACGTTTTCTTATATCTCCAGTATATAACAGACACCTGGTATTTAATTGGAACTACCACTAAACTTCATACATCGGATTATAAAGCAGGTTACTGGGGAGAGGATTACAATTTAAAAACCGGCAAAAAAGAGATGTATAAAATAGCAGTGGAATCGAATGACTATGAAATTATTGAAAAAAAGAAAACGGTTACCAAATCCATGACATTTAACCCACGCCCTTTGCTGACATTGGATAAACTGGATATATACACCATTAGCGAAGCGTACCTGCCCGGCTTACAATAAATACATTATACCAGCTTGTTTTTAATAGCGACCGATACAGCCTCTGTCATTGACTCAACGTGTAACTTAGCGTAAATATTCTTCATGTGAAATCTTACTGTATTATAAGAGATATGGCATTTGTCCGCGATCATCTTATAACTCAATCCGTTTACCAGATGCTGAAGAATGTCTATTTCACGCGCCGATAAGTCGAACGTTGTGTTTATCTGGTTTTCCTGAGCGGAACGAAACATAATTAGTACTTTTCTCGCAATACTTCCCGTCATTGGGGCTCCGCCCTCCATTACCTCGTGTATTGCCTGAATGTATTCCTCAGGTGCAGATTTTTTAAGCAGGTACCCCGAAGCGCCATTACAAATAGCCTGCAAAACAGAGGTGTCATCTTCAAAAACCGTTTGCATGATAATTTTCAGTTCAGGGAAAGAGCCTCTTAATAATTTTACCGCTTCAATGCCATTTATTCCCGGCATCTGTATATCCATTAGCACCACATCTGGCATTGACTGCCTGATGTCTTCGACAATTGTATTGGCATTAGCGAAAACACCCGTCAATTCATATTCCTGATAAAAACTGAACAGATCCACAAAACTATTCCTAAGGATTTTATTGTCTTCAACTATGGCAATTTTAATACTCATAAATTAGCCCGATGCGTAAAATTAAACTTAAAACAGTTATTCTAAAACTACCAAATCAGGTAGTTTTGAATTCTAATGTTATTGTTGTTCCCGACGTATCAGACATGATATTCAAATGCCCTTTAATCTCCTCCGCCCGTCTTCGCATATTCCCTAACCCATTCCCTCTCTTTATGTTTGCTTCCGGGTCAAAACCTGTTCCATTATCACTTACACGCAAACAGAGTTGCCTTCGCTCTTTTGAGACACTTACTCTAATATGACTGCCCTTTGAGTATTTTACCGCATTATTAATGGCTTCCTTAAAAATCAGATATATGTTCTTTCTTTGCATCATACCAAGATACAATCCTTCAATGCCTTTATCTGTCAGAAATTCGAATTGAATCCCGCCTGATTCACAAATGCGTTCACCAAACTGGCGCATTTTGTCGAGTACCATCGTAAAATCATCTTCCTTTGCATGAATGCTCCATACAATGTCATTCATAGCGTCAATTGTTTCCAGACTGGTTTGTTCCATTCTTGTAACCAACCCCGAAGCTATCGCCCGCTCGGGATTAGACTTTGTTATTCCTGCCAGTAATTTAATACTGCTCAAGGCGGCCCCTACATCATCATGTAAATCGCTTGCCATTTCGTTTCTAAGCTGCATAACACGTTGTTTTTGTTTGTAGCGGATGCGCTGAAAAATAAACAATCCCAAAAAGATCAAAAGAGCAAGGCTTAGCAACAGTATAGATACATTTGCCCTTTCCTGTTTTAATCTGGCTTCATATAGCTGTTTCTCTGATGCAACTTTAACACTATCTCCATAAGCCTTCCGCTCATATTCATACTTATACTGATTATGAAGGCTTCGCTTTTTAATAGCTTCATTCCTTACTTTTTCGGACATTACCCGAAACCATTCGTTCATTTCTAATGCCCGCTTATAATCCCCCACACATTTATATATCTCAGAAAGCGTTTCTGCCAGATAGGCCTGTTCAGAAAACCCATGATTGGGTTCAACTTTCCGTAAGGCAGTCTCCGCGTAAGTCCGGGCTTCTTTGCACTTTTTTTCAAACACATAAATTCGCGCAATACTATTCAACACCTGAATCTGCATATATTTCCGTTCCGCTTTATCAAAAAACGACAAGGCCCTTACTAATGTATCCAGTGCTTCTTTGGTCTTCCCCTGAGTGTATAGACAATTCCCTATTCCCAATAAAGACTCTCCCTCACCATATACATTTCCAATCCGCTGGTTTACTTCCAGGCCTCTTAAATGACACTGGTAAGCTTCCTGCAAGCGTCCTGTTTTTTTATAAATCGTTCCAATGCAATTAAGTATATTAGCCACGTCTTTTAAGCTTCCCTGTTTCTGAAATAAATCCATTGCCTTTGTCAGATTTTTTAACGCCAGATCATACTCTTCCTGATCATCATGAATAGTCCCTATCTTACCCAAAGCAAGAGCTTCATCCAGGTAATTATGACTCTTCACGGCTAAATCCAAAGCATTGTAATAATACTCCAAAGCCGCTATACTGTTGCCTTTCTTACTATATACTGAACCTATATTATTCAACGAATTCGCTATTCCTTCCTTATCTCTGATAGCCGTACTAAGCTTAAGACTCTGATCATAATAGTAAATAGCACTATCTGTGCTCTCCCAACCTTCATAAATAGAACCCATGTTATTTAAAACCGCTGCCTCACCTTTTTTATCATCGGCATACCGACTCAGTTTTAAACTAAGCCGGTATTTCTGCATTGCGCTTTCATTATCTCCCATCTGCTCCGATAAGATGACCCCTTCATTTGTTACAGCCATGGAAAAATAACGGATAAATACTGTTTTGACCTTACCTTCCTTTAGCACCGAAAGATTTTTATACGCGATGTTTTTAAGTGCCGCATTATACCCAGGCCATTCATTATCAGGCGCAGTCTCCGCTAAAGCAGAGAGAATAGCACAGCGTGTTGAATCGTGTTTTGCATTCTGTAAAGCCAACTTAAGAGAATCCAGATTTAAAACTGCTGATGCTTTATAGATGTTTAAACCCAGCAGCAGCAACACTACAAAGAAATCGTATTTACACCGCCTGAACGAATATGCTTCGTTGCCTTTACGCATCCATCTAATTCGCTTCAGGCTGGAATAGTTCATTATACTTTATCTGACTTATACTCAGGCAACATTTCACTAGTACCATCGAATCAACTGGTTTTCTAAAGCATTTTAAAGCCACTCAGATTCAAAAGCTCATCTTCACTAAATTCACCCGGGTCAATCACATGCGAGCGGTATTGTGAGCGTAGTGCTTTTATCCAGCGCGTGGCCCGTTCTGTTAACTCAAAATTATCGGTCATTAATCTGCCTCGCATTACCAGTATTCCCAAATCGGCGCCTTCATACAAGTAATCGTTCTTTTGTGATATCTGTAAATAAAAGGCCTTGTTGTCGTCAACCACAGATTGTCTGTGGGGATCCATTGCTTTAAACTGAATACTACCATTTCGTTTCATCTCCCAAATACCCGATTCGGGTGCCTGCGTGGCTATTTCAAGTGTTTTAACGGTATGCTTTATTACCAACTGGCTCCAGCTGTCCATACTGGCCGCCTGAGTCCAACGGTTGCTTATCTCATTCACATCTATCTCATACGGTACATCCATCCACTCCAACATGTGAAAAAGAAACAATGGCACATCATCCATTGCAAATTTAGAATGATTAGTAAGCGAACTTACCCCAGACACCCGAGGGTTCAATTCTCCCAGATAAATATCACCACTGTCTTTATCAATTAAAAAATCTAGTTCAAAATACCCTTTGTATCCTTCTTTTCGTAATTGATCGCCAAATTTTTGTGTGTAGGTCTTTGCCTTTTCTCTTATACCGGCATTAAAAGCATCGGGGAAAATTTCATTACCACACCACCCGCCTTTGTAGGGCGTTAATTCTTTAAAACCTACCAACTCCGTCATCAAAGGCGCTACAATCGTGCCATGCCTCGTTACGCATCCTTCAATAGCGGTGCCATAACAATTAATCCGCTTCATAATTTTCACTTCACCCTCTTTCACAATCTCATCCTTATGCAAATCGAAATCAGTTTCACTGGCAATAAAAAACGTGGTGTGTCCCGAATCGCCATAAGGTGTTTGGATAACCAGATCTGTACCAAGATGTTCTGAAACTGATAGTAAATGCTGATAATCGTTTACTTTAGACAGCACATAAGGTACACAGGCTACTCCTGCTCTTTCTGCCACGCGATTGGTGTTCACTTTATTATCTAAAAAAGACCGCAACCTTGCCGCGGGAAAACAAACATCAAGGCCAAGATCATCCCCAAGTTCCTCTGTGCGTTCGTCGAACATCAGGAACAGTGCTTTTCCTGCCTCACCATTTACTTTTCCTTTCTCAATATACGTCTTTACTTCCGGATGCCTGAGCAAGTAGTTATTAATATCTTCGATACTACGAAATTCATCGTGTGGTAGTTCTTCCTGAGGTGAAAATAAATTGGGATGCTGCCCATCAAATGAATCTATGTATGTAATGAATTTAAAATTACCAATCCATTCATCCATCCCCAACAAATTAAAATTAGTGGCGCTTATGAAATAGACAGGCGTGGTATTATTTTTAAAAAAGTCGCGTATTTCAGCTAAACTTTTAAGCGGCTTTACAGTGCTGTTAGAATCAGGCATACTCTTGCGTTATTTTTTTGGTTTAATTTTTTTATCAAAAATCGGGAGTGGCATCGCTCCCATTGCCGATATGGTATTTTTACGATTAAGTGCTTCCGGGGTAAATACTTTTAATCCCAGATCGGCCCGGTAACCGTGGATTTCCTTAACATCAATGGCTATCATAAAGCGGATAATTTCTTCACTAATAACCTGACCCGGAACAAGGATAGGGAAACCGGGAGGATAGGGGATCACAAAGGAGGTTGAAACAAGTTCTTTGCCATCTTTCAACTCATTCAAACAATCTTTTAGCAACACATACTCACACAAATCTTCTTCATAGGCCAGAAAGAAAGCTTCACGTATATTTCCGCCCGGTACACCCGGTGCCGCCAAAAACGAACGGTGAAACGTACTGAAATCGGGCAGAGGTGGCACATCTTTAATTAAAGATTGTATGTGCTTTTTTGATATTTCTGTCTCACGTTCGTTAAGGGAACGGTTACTTTCATCCAATTCATCGGCTATTTGCAAGAGGGCGTTTATTAAAAATGTAACGCTGCCACGCGTTGTTCCTATATTGGTCATTAATAACACCGTATTACGCGATGTTTTGTTTACCTGAATATTAAAACGATCCATTAAGTAACTGTTCTTGAACGCGTCTCCGGTAATTCCGGCTTTGCCAACCGAAAGATTTACCTTGGTCGGATCGAGTACAAACTCATCTTTTTCCCAGGCCTCCTCCATTCGGTCCCAGCCATCCTGCACGGTGTAATACTCTCCCTTTCCGTATTTACGGTACTTACCGGGAATGATGTCTTTTACCTCCAACACATGAAAATACTTACTTAATTTCGGATGATCCTGAATCTTCGAACGAAGGATCATTGCCATCTCGATACTCTTTTCAACAAGTTCATAGCCTTCCAGCTCAACCTGACGCCGTCCCACATCCAGTGACGCTACAATCTGATAGTTGGCCGAAGTGGTCGTATGCGTCATGTATGCTTCCTGAAAGTTATCGGCCACCCGGCGGCTAAACTCTTCGTCCCATACCTGAATCATTGATCCCTGCCGGAAAGAAGACAGTGTTTTGTGCGTACTCTGTGTAGCATATACCCTTATCTTTACTTTGTCGGGATCCGGTAGTGCTGGCAGCTCTCCCGGTTTTAGTGAAGCCAGATGCGCCTTATACTGTTTCCGGTAATCTTCGCTCCGGTACTTATGAAACAACTTTTGAGCCACGTACATGCCTGTACGTTGCTTGTATGTGTATGTAAAACTTGCAAAGGCAAACCAGGCTTCGTCCCACAAAAACACCATATCTGGTTTAATCGCCAATACTTCTTCCATCACCTTTTCGACATTATATACTAAACCATCGAAGGTACAATTGGTAAGCAACAACATTTTTACTTTATCCAAACGTCCGGCTTTGCTTAATTGGATTAGTTTTTCCTTAATAACGCTTAAGGGTACGGCACCATACATGGAATACTCCTGGATGGGATATGAATCCAGATAAGCGGGGTACGCCCCTGCCAGCACAAGACCATAGTGATGCGATTTATGACAATCACGGTCCACTAAAACCACATCACCGGGACGAATAAGAGCTTGTTGTACAATTTTATTGGCGGTAGATGTTCCATTCGTTACATAAAAAGTATGTTCAGCTCCGAAAGCCTTAGCCGCTTTGTCCTGAGCCTTTTTCATAGGCCCTTTTGGTTGCAGGAGAGAATCAAGCCCCCCGTTGGTAGCGGAAGTTTCGGCAAGAAAGAGGTTTCTGTCGTAAAAATCGCCAAAATCGGTAATCCAGCGTGATTTAAAAACAGAATTACCCCGTGAAATTGGCATGGCATGAAACACACTGATTGGGCGTTTACTGTATTCTGTTAAAGCCGTAAAGAATGGAGTTTCATAACGATCGTTGATTCCGCTGATAATGGTAAGATGCAATTCCTGAAAATCCTCCATCCGGTAAAAAATACGGCGGAATGATTTGACGGTAGAATCATCGAGGTGAGAGAGCGAATTGTCGGTAACGTAATAAATATCCAGTTCGGGCCTGAACTGGTGAATATACTTCCCTAAGAGCGGACCAATCTCCGCATCGCTCACATTTGAAAGATCTACCTTTAAAACATTTTGAATAAATGGTTTAATAAGACTGTTAATATTAGAGGATAGCAGTTGCGGGGCATAACGAATAACAGCAGCCTGAATATTATAATTAAAGAATAAACAAATCAACGCGTCCTGAAACGACCTTTGAACGACAATATCGTATGTAAGCTGAGCTTGTGGATTAACCAGGTCTCTAAACTTTTCTTTTAAAAGTTCTTCTTCTTTTGCCGTGAGGTCTTCAACATACAACACTTCAAAATAATTCTTTTTAGGACTCGCGCCTATCTTTCCCGATTTACCATCGTTAACATACCCACCCTTGTAATTTTCGTCCATCATTTCGGGATGAAGCCGATAATTATCGCTAACTAATAGCGCAACTAATTCTGACACTCTGTTACTAACCGCTTTTAATTCTCCTTTTTTTACCGCCTTCATAATCTGCCCCACCAAATTAGAGCCGGGAAAAGAGAAATACTGTTCAATACTAAGGAGGTCTCGAAGTGCAATGTTCATTTCCTGTAATCGCTCCTCAAAAGCTGGCGTATTCTGTAACCGGGTTATTTGATTACTCTTTTCCTTTAGCTCATTCCAGAGATCAACTCTTAAATGATGGATATTATAATGCTTTAAACTCATAAAGGGTGTATTAATATTTAGAATGAAGGGCCAGTCGGTTACCCTCAGTATCAATAAAAATGGCAAAATAACCTGCAGAATCACTTATATAGGTCTTTTCCATCACTACCCTTCCGCCCGCTTCGTTCACTTTTGACAGAACGAGATTAAGGTCTTCTCCTCCGTTAAGGTAAATCAGCGGGCCAATTTCACTGGGAACACATCCGGGGCCTGTCACAATTGCCCCTCCGATGCCGCTTTCCGCAGGAAAAAACCCCATAGCCAATCCATTAATCTCAACCGATGTAATTTCTATGCCATAGATATAATTATAAAAAGCAACGGATCGGTAATGGTTATAGGCTGGAATCTCGAACCAGGTCACAAAATTCTTAAAAATGGCTTTTTGCTTGATCTTCTGAAGACTAGCTTCCTTTATTTTGCTCTTTAAATTAACCGTAGATCCCATATAACGTGTATTGATGCTAACTCTAAATGTAACAATAATATTAAACCAACTTAATCAAAACTCATTTTAAATTAGACGACAATCCTCCGGATATCCTTCGCCGGTATTTAAAAAAATAAATAGCTATAGCGAAGGAACAAATTTAAAATACCGTCTAATCAGAAAGAGATGGATTAAAGTACTGATGGATGAATGAATTAAGTATGGAATAAAAGTATAATTTTATCACCGCTTAAATGGTTAATGAATAACAAGGCAACATATTTACATGCAGATTACTGGTTACAGAGTACATTGAACAGTTACAGCCTTATGTTCTTTTCCCAGAACAAGGTTTTTGCGCTTATTATTCTAATCGTTACCTTTTTTTCACCACTGATTGGTTTATGGGGATTACTATCCGTTTTACTGATAAATACCATCGCCTATTTTATTGGATTTAACCGCCAGGAGATTCGCAGCGGGCTGTTCGGATTCAATGCTTTGTTTTTAGGTCTGGCAATGGGATATGAATTTTCCGTTAATCTGTCGTTTATCGTTCTTTTTTTCTCAGCAGTTATCGCGCTTCTTTTGGTAACGGTATGGCTGAAAGGACTTTTTGCTATTTACAATCTTCCATTTCTCTCCTTTCCGTTTATTATTACATATTGGATTGTTTCGCTCGCCGCCTTTAACTTTACTAACGTACAATTTGATGAGGCCCACGTTTATACGATAAATGAAGCCACGCGCAACGAATCTTCCTTATTTTACCAAATGGTATATTCACTAAATAATATCGCCCTGCCCGATTTTTTAATGATTTTTTTTAAAACACTCTCCGCTACCTTTTTCCAGAAGAGTGTACTGGGGGGCATACTGGTAGCTTTTGGCTTACTGTACTTTTCAAGAATAGCGTTTTCACTTGCAGTTTTAGGCTTTTACCTTGCTTATTTTTACTATTCCGTTTTTGGTGCAGATGTGGCGGATTTGAATTATAACCTGTTAGGCGCCAACTTCATGTTTCTGGCCATAGCCATTGGTTGTTTCTTTATCATTCCTAATTTCTATTCTTACTTAACTGTTGTTATACTGATTCCCGTGCTACTCTTAGTATCATTATCCCTTGGCAAAATTATGGAAGTATTTCAACTAAAAGCTTATTCGCTATCCTTTAGTTTCGTATGTACCGCTTTTCTGTTTGCCCTCAATCAGCGTTGGTTCCACAAATACCTTACGGTTGTCAGTATACAGTATTTTTCAGCAGAAAAAACGATATACAAATACCTCAATTCCATTCAGCGGTTTAAGAATGAACATTTATACAAACTATCGCTACCGTTCTTAGGCGAATGGTATGTTAGTCAGGGCTACGATGGAAAAATAACTCATCTCGGCGACTGGAGCAAAGCACTCGATTTTGTTATTGTGGATTCGAAAAATAACACTTACAGAGAACCTTCTGATTTACGGGAAAACTTTAGCCGGGAAAATTTTTACTGCTACAACAAGGAAATTGTGGCGCCGTATGACGGATATGTATATGATATTATTAATACGGTTGAAGAAAACGACATAGGAGATATAGATACAGAAAAGAATTGGGGAAATACGGTTATTTTAAACCACCTGAATGGCTTATTTTCGCAAATAAGTCATATAAAGAAAGATTCTTTTAATGTTTTTATAGGCCAGTACATTACGAAAGGGACATTTATTGCAACCTGCGGAAATTCAGGCCGTTCACCTGAACCCCATATTCATTTTCAACTACAGACACTGCCAACGATCGGGGCTCATACCTTATCATACCCTATTGCTTATTTCATTGAACGGAAAAATAACAAAAAAGAGTTGCGGATATCCGAAATTCCGACAGAAGGTTCATTTATTAGTAACGTACAGGTAAACGAATTACTTCTCTACGGCTTTTCCTTTTTGCCTGGAAATAAAATCTGTTTTAAAAAAGAAAACAGCGATGAACTGATAACTTGGGAGATTTATACAGACGCGCTAAACAGAACTTATCTATACTGTACAAAAACAAAATCCCACGCCTACTTTGTGAATGATGGTGTCATGCTTTATTTTACCGATTTTGAAGGCGATAAAAACGCGTTGCTTTTCCACTTCTATCTGGCTGCTTATAGACAATTACTTGGGTACTACGACAATGTGGAAGTAAGCGACAATGTCCCGCTGATACACTTTAACACAAAACTTATTCAGTTTTTCCAGGACTTTTTGTCGCCATTTTATTTGTTTACAAAAGCCCGGTACACCTCGCGTTTTACATACAGCGATAATGCTTACGCGCCTCAAAAACTTATTGTAGCTACAGAAGTAGAAACAAAATTAATGGCATCATCATTAAAAAAAATCAATTTTGAAATTGAACTAAAAAACAGCAAAATACACCGCTTTACCATTCATCACAAAAACACAACCGAAAACTATTACACCGTATCTGAATAAAACTTTAAATTTTAATTATTATGAAAAGAGCATTTTTAATTTTAACCACAGCTGTAACCTTTACAGGTTTTTCACAAACTAACAAACCGTTAGTAAGCGCCTTTAGTAAATCATACGAGTACGAATCTGCTCAAAAATACGATTCGGCTATAAATGAGCTAACAAGCGTCTATACTGCTACATCTTATGAAACAAATTTAAGACTGGGCTGGTTATATTATCTGTCTGCCAAATACAAAGAATCTGTTTCGTATTACCAGAAAGCCATTGCCTTAATGCCTGCTGCAACGGAACCAAAATGGGCCATTATTAACGTTTACTCAAAACTTGAAAACTGGACTGATGTGGAAAAAACCTATCTGGGCATTATAAAATCTGATCCCCAAAATGCTTCAGCCAATTACAACCTTGGTCTTATTTATTACTACCGTAAAGATTATGCAAATGCCAAGAAATGTTTTGATGTTTCTTTGAATCTTACACCATTTGGGTATAATAATATGCTGATGAGTGCATGGACCAATTATTTCCTTGGCAACAAGAACGACGCGGTTACCTTATTCAATAAAGTCTTACTTTACAGCCCTAATGATAAATCTGCACTGGAGGGACTAAGTCTGATTAAATAATGAAGCGCATTTTTAAAGGCTCAGGTCTATTGAACGTTTTGTGTAAACGGAGCATTTTTTTCCTTATCTCTCTTTTCTTTTGCGGAGTTAGCCTATTTGCGCAAGAAGAATCCACTAGTGAAAATATAGAGCAGCAAACCTACCAACTATATACGAACGGCGACTGGAAAAAACTGATACAACTTGGAAAGGAAGCCATAAAACAAGGGCATGATTACTATTATATGCAAATGCGGGTAGGTATTGCGTACTATCAATTGAAAAACTACTGTCTGGCTGAGAACTACTTTAAAAAGGCACTAACACTCAATAACAACGACGAAGCAGCGCTGGAATATTTGTACTTCTGCTATATATTCACGGGCAAAAATGAACATGCCAGATGGTTAAGCCACTCTTTTTCGGGTGGATTAGCGGAAAGGACGGGTGTTGTTTCACGTAAGCCCATAGAAAACATATTTGTTGAAGGCGGGACTAAACTAAGTGACAGTCTTACCTACTACGATACCAATAAAAAAACGAATACCATTTTTTTTGATCCGCCAACTTATCTGCATGCAGGTTTAACCCACTATATAAAAAACAGAGTCGCTATTTCGCACGCAGCCACGTACTTCTCTCAAAAAACGTTTATAGGTAATCTTGTTCAATCAGAATATTACCTAAAGGCAGCGCTGCCATTAAAAGGAAATTGGTTGTTATCTCCATCTATTCATTGGGTCAACATCAATTTTACAAGTCAGGTTCCTGTATATCCCACTCCACCAAGGCCTCCGGGACCGCCTACGATTACAAATTCTGTATCGGTTTCCAATTATTTTGTAGGCTCCGCTGCCATTCAAAAAGCTCACAAACGCCTTACACTCTCTGTTGGGACAAGTGTTTCAAACTTATTCGACAAAACACAGTTATTACATAGTGCGTTTGCTTCATACGCTATATTCGGAAATAGTTCTCTAGTAATTGGCAACACGTTGTATCTGCATACAAACGATTCGTACACCAACACGTATTACTCTCTGTTACCCTTTGTTTACGTAAAACCACACAGGCGTATATCGGCGAAACTGACGTACATGCTCAATACCGGCAACAACATTATAGAAGACAATGGTTATTTCGTTAATAACTCTCCTGACCTTACATCGTCAAGGTATTCAGGAATGTTGAATGTAACCATTTCAAAACACCTTGACGTATATGGTATTTATCAATTAGAGTTCAAACAAGAATCGATTCAGAAATTTAATTACCGTTATAATATTCTGGTCGGCGGGATAAAATATACCTTCTGAATTAAGGTCAGTAGTGTTCAACTTGCGGCAAGTAGTTAATCTAAACCCACACTATGGGAATATGTGTTGCCATATTCCTTTGATACTTATTGCCATTTTTGTAATTTCAAAACGAATTATGGCCCTCCTCATTAAAAAATCGCGATTACCCGGTGCCGGAAAAGGTTTATTTACTACTAAAGCCATTCGTGAAGGCTGTAAAATTATAGAGTACAGGGGCGAAATAATAGATTATCAGGAATACCGTCGTAGAGCCAGAAAAGAAGTAGATCAATACCTGTTCTATTTACGGCGTGATTTGTGCATTGATGCCATGCATACTCCTCAGTATAAAGCTCGGTACGCTAACGACGCGAATGGGTTTACACGTTTGAAAGGTGTAAAAAACAATAGTGATTATATCATTTATGGCGACAAATGCTTTATTGTTGCCTCGCGGAACATTAAAGCAGGAGAAGAAATCTTTGTAGATTACACCAATCACTATTGGAAAAGTATGAAAAAACGGTTAAAGAAAAAACGCTGACCACTTGAACCTTTAGTGTCATTCCGGCATTATCCCTCTTTCGTTAATACGGTTAAAACATGCTATCACTTAGGTAATGTACTGAAAAATAGTTGGTAGCTTTTCCAAAAAAGATTCGCAAACTGCATTTGTCAGTCCAAAGAGGAAACAAGCTCTACTGGAGAGTAACTTGTCAGCAATAGGATTGGTGCTTGTACAAAAAAAGAGGGGTGGCATAAAAGGTCGCCCCTAACTTTTTTTGGTAAGCCTTATGGTCTAAAAAAACTCACTTTTCGTTAGAAAAGTATATGTACCATTTGATAAAATCTATTCGGTGTTTTGTTGTAAGTCCTCTATGGAGGTCAAGATGGTTTTTAAGGTGGCTAAAGAAGCCTTCTATACCATTTGTCGTACGTGGAATATTGGGATTATTGATGTAATGAAACATATTTGGTAAAGCTCGTTTTATGGTATAGTATGAACGTCTGGTCAGTTTATGTGTAAACCAATACCATCCAGTTCTTTCATTGTATGTTTTTTGAGTAAGATAATCCTTATGCTTTGTATGCCATTTTTCAAATTCTCTTGTCCAAAAAATCTGATCGTTACGGGTTTTGATTTTGAGCAACATCAGAGTCAACGCTCTTAATTCCTTACCTGCTTCATGCTTCGGAAGCCTTGTCAGCCATAACAAGCACATTCGTTGGATATGAACAAGACATCTTTGAGTAATGACATTCGGAACGGTCTTTTTTATCGCTTTTAAAATGCTTTTATGTCCATCTGTTGTGATACTTTCAATAGCTACTCCAAGCTTTATAAGATTGTCTAAATCTTCTTTTATTTCTTGATAATGCTCTCCATCCGAAAATCGAATCAATTGCGTATAACCATCGTTATTATCCTGATAACAAACCAAGCAAAACTGTTTAAAGTAGGTTGCATCAATTCTCAGGTGAACATGAGGACGCTTTTGGATTCTAATCAAAGGTGAGCGTTCCAGGAAAACATAAAAAGCCTTTTGCAAAGTATCTTTTGACAAGCCACTATCCCGACTCAAGGTTTTAAATGTTTGTCGTTCTAAAATCCATTTCTTAAACCAAACAAATCTATTTTTTAATCGCTGTTCCGGATCATTTCGGGTAAATAAAATCCCGCAGTTTTGGCACTTAAATCTTTGCTTACCTAATTGTTTTCCCCATCGGATTACATCCAAACTTCCGCAGGCCCAGCAACGCTTTTTTTTGAGCTTTTCATATACAAAAAAAGTTTAGTGAAACCACTTTCACTAAACTTTCTTCTATACCAATACAGGCAATGCCTTCAGGGATTTTTACCAACTATTTTTCAGTATTATGCCATCACTTACAGTATACATTTTAGCGATGTATTACTCCGGCTAAAAAACCAACTAGTCAATACTTACCGCTTCAATAACTTAAACCCAATCTCACGTCCCTGCCCCTGAAACATGGCCAGATTAATCCAAAAAAACGCGAATCGTTCCATAAGTTCAAACTTATCGTTTCCACCAACAGCGTAGCATTCAGCAAAGCCAGCATCCTTCGCCAATTGAATAGCCACCTGCTTTCCCTTTTCACTATCCCCGGCCACAAATACATCAGGGGCAAAATTATCGTAAACAGGATTCTGCATATTGTTAAACCCAGTTGTATTAAAACATTTCACCACATCCTTGCTTTGTGTATTTGCTAAAATAGCATCGCTTGTATTGGCATATCCCTCGGGGCCCCTGCCCATGACTATGTTCATGGTATCAATGATTACTTTCCCATCCGTATCCCCTAACGATCGAGCAACTTCAACTGCCATCATAGCTGGTGTTGCCAGTAAAATGCTATCAGACTTAGCCACTGCCTCCTTTATCGTTGCTACACTTGTATTTGGATTACTTAATAAACCGATTCCCTTAAAATTGTCCACATTCCTTACACCCAGAATTATTTCATGTCCTTTGTTGGCCCATTTGGTAGCTAATGCGCCGCCGACATTTCCGGTACCGATAATCGCTATTTTCATTTGAGTCTTTTAAACACCAAAAATCAACATTTTAAAATTAATTTTACCCATACTTACCAAATTCAGCCTAACTTTCCTTTAGGAAAGTATCTTAAAACAGTAGGCAAAGTAATTTTTACCATTAATAGCGTTGCATTTAATCAATTGTTCCTGCAGCGACAGTATTATTGGTATTCTCATTTATTAAAATAAATGAACCTGTACTCCTGTCATCTGTGTAACTGTCAAAACTTATGGGGTCCGCCGTTTTGATAAGTACTTTACAAATATCGTTCAGTTTCATATCATCATCGTTTTCAAGAGACGCAAACGAACGGATATCCATTTTACTAACAACCTCTTTTATTACTGCTTTTGTCCGGAAACTATTTTGCTATAACACTAGTTTTTGTCCCGGGATATACGGCGTGCTTTTCATTCAACAGATAGTTGCTGAAATTTCCTTTCCTGTTTTCGGAAGCGCATCAATTGGTATGATATAATTTCCTCTGCTCACGTCCACATCATCGCTTAAATGGATTACTACCGGCGAATTCATTTTAGCCACTTCCACCTCCGTTAAATTCTGTTCAATCTTATCTAAACGTGCATCTTTTAAACTACCTAAACGGTTAATTTTTCAAAAACACAGAAGTGGTTTATTTCCGGTGAATATCCTTATCCCTCCAAAGCACTTAACAAATCATTTACTATATCTTCTTTGTTCTCCAGTCCAATGGAGATACGGATTAAACCCGGTGTAATTCCAACATTTAATCTTTCCTGTTCAGATAGTTTGCAATGTGTTGATGAAGCAGGATGAGTAGCGATACTTCTGGCATCGCCCAAATTGGGAGAAATTTTAATCATGCTTAATTTATCCATGAATGCTCTCGCAGCATCATACCCACCTTTTAAGGTAATTGTTACAATACCCCCGCCCGCCTTCATTTGTTTTTTTGCGATGGTATAATGTGGATGCGATGGTAAAAACGGATACGATACATTTTCCAGCTGCGTATGCCCTTCCAACCTTTGCGAAACATAAAGTGCGTTTTCACAATGCCTGTCCATTCTTAGAGCAAGCGTTTCTAAACTTTTACTTAAAACCCACGCGTTAAAGGGGCTCATAGATGGGCCGGTCAATCGGCCGAACAAATAAATATCGTGCACCAGTTCCTTTTTACCAACTACTACACCACCTAAAACACGGCCTTGTCCATCCATATATTTTGTAGCAGAATGAATGACCAGATCGGCACCATACGCTATAGGGTTTTGCAAATATGGGGTAGCAAAACAATTATCCACAATTAACAGTAAATTGTGCTTTTTGGCAACAGAAGCCACCAACTCCAGATCAATTAATTCGATGGCCGGGTTTGTAGGTGTTTCGAGGTAGATAAATTTAGTTTCCGGCCTGATCAGTGTTTCCAATTCAGAGACTGTACCTGTATTAAAATAGGAATGAGACATGTTCCACTTTGGGAAGTACTTTGTAAAGATGGCGTGTGTAGCGCCAAATACAGAAGAACATGACACAACATGATCCCCTGATTTTAAAACAGACATAAATGTGGTGAAGATAGCCGCCATCCCTGTTGCGGTTGCAAATCCGGCCTCTGCCCCTTCTAACAAGCATACCTTATTTATAAATTCGCTGGTATTTGGGTTAACATACCGGGAATAAATAAAATCATCAGATTCTTCATTAAAGGCGGCTCTCATTTCATCAGCTGTATCAAATACAAAACTTGATGTTAAAAACAAAGGCGCCGAGTGTTCATTATAGTCCGTACGATCTAGTTGGGCTCTGATAGCTTGTGTTTCGAATTGTTTGTTTTCTATAGTATTCATATCCATTTTTCATGTTGCGCAGAAACTCTGCCTTATTTATATTTTCGTATTACTATGTTGTACTTTTTACTGTTCACTTAATACTACCAGTTAGTAAAAGGCCGGTAAAACTGAACGAAGTGAGGGTTTCACACTTTAATTTAACGTTACCTTATATGTAATTTTTGCAGTCGGTTCCAATGTTTTAGAAACAGAGCAATATTTCTCCATTGATAACTTAACGGCCCGTTCGGCTTTCTCCAAATCAACCTGCCCCTTAATTTTAAAATTTAAACAGATATCTCTAAATAATGAATATTCATCTATTTTTTCTCTTTCACCTTCCACCTCTACTTCAAATGATTCGATCATTTGTTTTTGCTTCTTTAGAATTAAAATCACATCTATGGCGCTACAACCACCAACGGCGGCCAGTAAGAGTTGCATAGGGCGCATTCCTTTACCTTCTCCGCCAATATCCGGAGACCCATCCATGTACAAAACATTACCATCTTCATTAGATGCTTCCATGTGGAAATTATCATTTAATCGCTTTAGGTTTATCTTCATTTTTAGTTTTTTAAGTATAGCATAAAGGTAAAATAATCAAAAGGAATTAACACCGTTTACGGTTGCATATTTTATTGTGTACTTCACACCCGGATAGATGTACTTATAAGCGCTATGTGCCATTAAAGCCGCTTTATGAAAACCACTCAGCATTAACTTTAATTTATTTCATAGATATTAATGTCGCCTATCGCGTAAATACCTTCCACATTGGTAGAATAATATTCTGTGCTTACTTCTATGGCGCTTTTATCAATTATTAATTCCAGTTTTCAATAGGACCAAGCTTGGGACTTAATCCAAATAACGGAATTAAATAATCTGTTTAAATTAAAAGCAGAGACTCATTTTAATGCTATACAACATCATTTACAATTCCGTTTTTCCTATTTGCCCTCTAAGGGTTTTAAATCGTAAATCTCCCGTATTTCCATAAACTCCTTCTCCAAGTCCAATCCGGAGTCTTTCAACTTTCCAGTCCTCACATCAAAAATCCAGCCATGAATTTGCGGATATCCTGTTTTGTACCAACTGCGTTGTACATGGTCAATTTTTATGACATTCATGCACTGTTCCTTTACGTTCAGTTCTACCATCCTGTCAAACAACTCATGCTCATCCTTTATACTATCCAGTTCCGCTTTATGTAAACGCCTTACGTCACGCAGTGTTTGCAGCCAGCTGTTCAATTGCCCCATATCACTGGGATGTAAGGCCGCTTTAACACCACCGCATTCATAATGCCCACAAATAATAATGTGCTTAACCTTTAAGTGCTCTACAGCATACTGTATCACGGCGTTAATATTATTATCGGTTGGTATTACCTGATTGGCAATATTCCTGTGGATAAAAACCTCTCCAGGGTTCACACCCATCAAATCTTCCGCTGTAACACGGCTATCGCTACACCCTATGTACAAAAACTCAGGATGTTGCCCTTTAGACAGGTTCTCAAAGTAATGCGGATTTACCTTTAATTTATCTTGTACCCACTTTTCATTGTTTTTAAATATGGTTTCAAATTTCATCTTATGTAAGAATATTATTCTGTGATTGAACCGGCTT
Organism: Sediminibacterium sp.; assembly: GCA_030054095.1. GTDB lineage: Bacteria > Bacteroidota > Bacteroidia > B-17B0 > Aurantibacillaceae > Aurantibacillus. The sequence continues at coordinate 1,764 of JASGCO010000015.1, read as the reverse complement.
CAAATTATGCTGAACATTCAGCATCTCCATTAAATCAATTTCGATATTTCTACTGATAGAAGTAATTGGCACATCATTGGCGCTTCCCTCAAAAGGGTTCTCCGATGTCTCGCCTATACGTTCTAATGTTGTAAATATCCACCCTGATAGTGCCGAAAAGGGAATAGTCATCCAGATGTATCCCTCGCCAATTTTCGCGAATTCCTGTAACATACCAAAGGGTATAAGCGCTACAAATATTTTAATAAACCAGTTATTTAAACTCGCATATTGCCGCGGATAAGGGAAATTTTTTATCCGTTCGCTTGCACCTTGCTGATTATATAATTCTACTAATACGCGCTCCAACTCCATATGCCTGAAATCCTCAATTAATCCATCTTCCAGTAATTTTCTAAGATGCTCAGATTGCAAAGCCAGAATCTGAGCCGCTTTATTAGACTTTGATATTACGTCCTGATATTCCCGCTCCGATAAATAGGGTTTAATCGCTTCTTCTAGTTTCTTATCCTGTTCTTCAACCCTGAACCACCGATTACGGTATTCCTTATTGTGTTTTAGGTTGATCGCTTCCCATGTCTTATTCTCCCGTATTTGGTAACGCAAGGCGGTAAGCCATGCAAAATGACGATTATAGAGATCGAGATGTATATTTTTTAATTCCGCTTCCGGCATTTTTAGGTTAGAATGCCGATTCGTTACATAATCCTTTACCATAATTCCCCAACTGCGGCTGACATTGGTTATTGATCCCCAAATTCTACGCGCTTCCCACAAACGGTCGTATGAGGCATTATTTTTAAACCCAATTACAAATGCCACAGCTGTTCCCAATAGCGCTATTGGCAACCATGGAAGCAGCAACCACTTCCACTTAAAAAAGTGGAATAAAGCTGTTGGAACTGCTGCAATTATTAATAAAACAAAAATATCTCTTCTGGTCCAGAGTATTACCTCCTTGAATGTGTATCCTTTTCCGATGTGCATGTTAACGGTATTACTCAGCTAAAGTAAGAAATATGTATTTGAATTTAGCACACGAACACCTTAATTTATCGAACTTATTGGAGGCTTTTGAAGCCATTAAATTGTTTAAGATGAAAAATTAAGAAACGAAAATCAATCTTAGCTATAAATATCACAACGACAATAAAGTGTTTTATAAAAGAACTTGATTTTGTACATTTAACTTAAAGAAATAAGATAATTAACCACTATGATAAATAACCCGAAAGGTTTACCTATTTTCTTTTTTATTAATTAAACCAGCTGTTTCAATTCAGGAAATAAACATGGTCAATATTGTAAAAGAACCTCATCAAGTTGGCGAAAAAGGAGCTATACTTTTTATAGCTATTGCAATCAACATAAACCATTTATTACATTTCGTGAAGTTACTAAGCATGACTTTGGGATTGACGGAGAAATTGAATTAACACGAAAAAATAGTCATGGTAAAACTGAGGCTTTAGGAGAGATTCTTAAAATTCAAATCAAAAGAAATCCCTGATTCAACAACAGAAGTACAAATGCCTCCGCAGAGTCTTTTAATGCAAAAATTAAAGCCTTCAGGTCTCAATACAGAGGAGTAACGGACGTGAACTTCTTCCTCTTCAGAATCACAAAACTATTTGCCTAAAAAATGATCCCCTCCACAACTTTTGTCCCTGATCCGTCCCTGATACAAAAACTGGATCAAGTCCAAAACCTGTGGACTAAGCAAACAATTTAGAGATTCTGAAGAGGAAGAAGTTTACATCTCTT
>JASGCO010000014.1 GCA_030054095.1 Sediminibacterium sp. | reverse complement strand
GGCATGGAATGTAACTATACAATGCATAAACCACCGGTTAATAGTGTACGTAAGCTTTTTGTACTTATCGGAGCGTTATTCATTTATTGTAACGCCTTCACACAAAACATAATCTCTCCCGACAGTTTGACCACTTATAAAATCGGAGCGATACGGTACACAGGAAATAAAATAACAAAGGACCGGATCATTCGTCGTGAACTTGTAAAGCGCGAAACAGATACACTGGTATTAAAAACCTTACCTTATATTTTAAAACGGAGTGAACAAAATATTTTTAACACTCAGCTTTTTATATACGATAGCATAAAAGCAACAGTTCACCATGATATAAAGCAAATTGACCTCGATGTGCTGGTTAAAGAAAGATGGTATATCTGGCCAATCCCATTATTTGAAATACAAGACCGTAATTTGAATACCTGGTGGCAAACCAAAGACCTGTTTCGCATTAATTATGGCTTCGCGCTGGGGTTCGATAATTTTAGTGGTAACAAGGACAGAATGGTGATAATAGCGAGGCGGGGTTATTCTGAACTATATGGCTGCTCATATGAGTTACCTTATCTTAATGCGGAACAAACCCTTGGCTTTAAAATCGCCTATAGTTACGGACGAAATAACGAAATAACGTACCGTACCGAACAGAATGCGCCACTTTTTTATAGAGATTATCACCAGTACGTGTTCGCTAATCACGAGGCAAAGGCCAGTTTGCAGTACCGGCAGGGTTTGTACCTTAGGCACCTTCTGGACTTTTCTTACAATAACGCCGTGGTGAGCGATACCATTGCTAAACTCCAGACCCGGTATTTCGGAAACGGACACCGGGAAACAGAATTTGTAAAAGCAGAATACCGTTATGCCTATGATGAACGCGACAATAAACAATATCCTTTGCGGGGCTGGGCGTTTGATATGTGGTTGATAAAAGAGGGGTTATCTTTTAATCCGGATGCCGCAATTGACAACCTTAGCATCACAAGTTCCCTTAAAAAGCATACAGCGCTTGGCGGACGGTTCTTTCTGGCGAATCAAATTAAAACCCGTTATATGCGGCCCGAGAAATGGAATTTCTTTTTAAACAGGGGGCTAGGTTACAACGACAATCTGAGGGGTTACGAGTATTATGTTTTAGACGGGCAAAGCTATTTCTACAGTAAAAACAGCCTCCGGTTTCAACTGGTAAAGACACGGTTTTTCAAACCACACATTATCCGGAAGATAAAGCAATTTAATACCATTCCGTTTTATATGTTTATGAATTTACATGGTGATATTGGTTATGTAGAAGACCGGTTTTTTCAGGAAACGAATAATCTGGCAAATAACTGGCAATATGGATATGGCTTAGGTGTGGATATGATTAGTTATTACGATGTGGTGTTAAGAATAGAATACTCTGTTAACAGGCAAATGAGGGGTGGTATTTATATTCACCTGACCTCTGGTTTTTAAAATGGATCTATTTTTGCGTGCTTTTACTGTTATCCCCAAACACCAGCAAACGCCCTGTTTTCAGGATCAATGCTAAATCAAGGCAGGGAGACCATTTTTTAATGTAAAAGAGATCAAGCCTGACTCGGTTGGCAATCATGGCGCGATTTTTTATTTCCCCCCTGTAACCCATCACCTGAGATAATCCGGTGATGCCGGGTTTTACATTTAAACGCGACATATACGTATCTACCTGTTGTGAGTAACTCTCTGTATGAAAAAGCATGTGCGGACGTGGACCAACCACCGACATGTGACCAGCCAGGACATTAAAAAACTGAGGTAATTCATCTAAACTGTAATGCCTGATAAATTTACCGGCAGGAGTAACCCGGGGATCGTTATCAACCGCTTGTTGTTTATGAGCCAGTACATTGGTGTACATGCTTCTTAACTTTACGCAAGGAAAAGGGATATTGTTTCTGCCACTACGCTGTTGTATGAAAAAGACAGGCCCCTTTGAAGAGAGTTTAATAAAAATGGCAAGAATAGGCAGCAGCCACGACAAAATCAAAAGAATAACAAAAATGGACACCATAATATCCATGGTGCGTTTTAGTAAAAGGTTGATAGGTTTTTCCAGTGCTGTGGAACTCATTATTTAAACGGGGACGAAAGTAATATTTTTATTTTCTATCGTTGTTAAAAAAAGCAACATATTGAGTGAACAGGCATAAAAAATACACGAAAGGAATGATTCCCTTGGCCATACTGAGAACAGACTCAGACCAAAAGAAAAGACTAAACAAAAGCAGAAGCTGGAACGATAAATAGTTTTTTTCCAGAAGCGCTTTACGGAAAAGGTACACCAACATCAGGATAAAAAAGACTAAAAATGGCAACCCCATACTTAACAGTAACTCTATGTATTGATTGTGCGGACCATAACCCCTGTAACCCGTATCCCCAAGTTCAGGATTACCCATGTAAATTCCTCTTCCGGCATAGTGTGAATTGAGTATATCCTGAAAATCGCCGGTATTTACCCCTTTTATCCATGCGTTCTGTTCACGTATAATGGAAACAGAAAGTTTCCAGAAAACAAGCCTGAGCGATAAACCGGTGAAGGGCGTATCGTACCTGAAGGAATCTTGCTTAACCACGTGCCAGTCTGTACGCCATTCTTCCAGAAACCGTTGTTTTGTGTTCGGAAGAACACTTATTGCAGCAAACAGGCAAAGGCCAGCGATAGCAGATAAACCAAAAGCCTTTTTTAGAGACCATTCCCTTAAACCAAACACGATTAAACCAATCAGCAAACAGAATAAAACCATTTTAGAATTTAGAAGCACTATAAAAACAAGTAAAATAAACAGCCCGCTAACCAGAAACCAGCGGTCAATCTCGTGTCTGAAAAACAACAAACCCTGAATACCGATAACACAATACGACGCTATATAAACAGCGTGCCCTTTTAGTATGCGTACAAACGGATGGTAAAAGAAAACAGAAACTTCCTGTTTTTGCAGGTATTGCGAAACAGCATACACCAGACAAATTATAAAGGCAATAATTAATGAACCAACAAACGCCAGAATAATGTTACGGATTTGATTATTTTGTATGGGCTGCCCCAGAATAAGAAGTGGTAAAACCAGAAGCGCGCTGCGACGTTCAACAATGGCAAATCCTTCACGATGATTATGACTGATTAACGCGCTGATGATATACGCAAGATAAAACAACCATAAAAATTTTGTCAGAGGTTGACGCGCACTGATTTTGATTTTAGTGAACAGTTTTGGATCTATCAGCCAGTGAAGACTGCACAAGACAATCAGCCAGGAGGTATATGGATGAGGAAAAACACAGGACGCTATTATAGCAGCCAGCAAAGCGTAATGAACTTTGTCCCGTATGTATGTTGTTATCACCGGCATGCTTCAATAAAAGCCTTTTCATAGGCAAGGCAACACTTTTCCCAACTATACAATGTTTTAATCTTTGTCAGGTTATTTTGTACCCAAACTCTCCGCTCTTCGGGAGCCGGCAGATTTTTTAAAAAGAAAGCAACCTCTTTTTCTTCCGAAAAGTAACAGGCATCCTCTTCCAGAATGGAGCGGTTAAACACATTATTGTGTGCACAAATTGGAGCACCGGATGCCATTGCTTCAAGCAAAGACGGATTTGTGCCGCCAACGGAATGACCATGAAAATATAACAGACAGTTGGCTCTGAGGGCATTTAAGTGTGTTATGTCAAAAACAGACTCTTTAAAAACGACTTGTTCCGAGGCGTAGTGTTGTTTGAGGTACTTTCCAAAAGCTGTACGGGTAGAGCCAATAATTACAAGTGTTTCGGCGCGTCCTGACAAGAGATAGCCTTTGATGATACACTCTACGTTATTCTCTGGTTCCAGGCGGGCAATAACCAAAAAGAAAGCGCCGGAACTTACGCTATATGGTTGAATGAGTGATGCCTCTGCTTGTGTTACCAAATCGGCGCCATAGGGGATGTACATGGAATCAACGTTAAGAGACGCTTTCAGGTATTGTTGTATTCCTGTGGAGTCTGCAATTAAAAGATGACTGTTTCGTGCCGCCCACTTTTCGGCTTGCAACAGAAATAGCCGCGTCCACTTGCCATATTTGCTGCGTTTCCACTCAAGACCATCCATGTTGGTAACAATTTTTGCTTTTTTTGGAAAGAGCCATGACCAAACGGAACTACTGGTGTAGCCAAGCTGGAGAATAATATCGAAGGATTGCGACCGGCTGTGCCAAATACAATTCAGATCATATACAAATTGCCCGGCGCTGCCTATGTAATTTTCCGGATCGTAGCAGTAAACCAGTTTTACCCCTTTGTAATGTTTATGTTTAAGCGGATGAAGGGAAGAGCAGTACACGGTAACCTGGTGTCCCCGCTCCACAAGCATAACAGAAAGGTATTGGGCCAGCTGTTCAAAGCCGCCATAATGATTTGGAATGCCGCGGGTTCCTATTATTGCCAGATTCATGTGGAAGAGGTTAAAACAGATTGGTATGCTTGGAGTGTTGCTTCTGCTGTTTTAGGCCAGATATAATTCTGACGTATTTTATCACTAAGGGCCGAGGTTTCAGCGGCCTGCCAGGCTTTATCTACGGCGTTTCGTATAGAAGAAAGATCTCCCGGTTCACAATAAAACGCTTCATCTCCCAGATAATCCCTCACGTCGCCCCTGTCTCCGGCCACTAAACGACAACACATGGCACCGGCTTCCAGATTGCTCAGTCCTGTCGTTTCGAACCAACTGGCAAGTATGTGTACCCTAGCCGAACTATAGTACTTTAATAATTGTGGCTGTGGAATAAAATCAACAAAAGTAATATTCTCAGCTGCTTCATCCCGGCATTGTTTGTAATAGGCCAATTGATTGGGCGCTGCTGCCCCAATAAATACAACCTTGTAAGGAGCACCATTAAGTGCGCGGATAACGTTTAATTGGTTTTTCTGCCCTTCTATGCGCGCAACGCATAAAACAATATTACGCTCAGTGTGTGGAATCGGTTTAAATAAGTCGGGATTGATGGCGTTTGGGATAACACGGTAAGATTTCTTTATGCCGTAATCAGTAACAAGACGCCGGTATTCGTTTTCGGAGTTGGGAAGAAGAAGAGAAGCCCGCTTCAATATGTGTTGAATGGACCGGCGATGTCCCTTTATAAAAAACAAAGGAGTGCTCACTTTTTCGCCTTTTAGTAAAAATTTGCCGGTGGTTTTTACATACTCAATCCCATCTCGTGATAAAAAGCGGCTTAAGTAACCGATGCTGCCACCCCGGTGATACCGGTCGTACTCACGGTAATTGACATAGATGGTAGAAACAACAAAAGGCTTGTTGGTACGGCGTATATGTCCTAAAATATCTTCGGGCGTAATCACATTAAAAAAATGAAGGAGATCGTATTGCGAATAATTTATTTCCCCGTTTACAACAACATCCACATTTATTCCCAATTGGCGGAGCGCATGAGCCGTTTCTTTTACCTGAATGGTATCACCGCCGGTTACCGAAAACAGATTGGGCCGGGCAATCATTACTATTTTAAGGGGCGGTTTTTGCATGCGGAACAGTACTTGAAGATAATGGCTTTTTATCAAATTCTGGGAAACAATTAACAAAGACTAAAAGCCAGATAACATACTCAACAACGTTGGTAATATAACTACCGGTAAACTGATAAATAAAAATGAAGATAAACAAGGCCAGGCGGAAATAGTTATTCTGAACATTTGTTTTAAAGAACAGGTAAATCAATATCCCAAAACGAATCATCAGTCCTGATATGCCAAATACGGCAAGAGTTTCCGCTACAGCGTTAGGTATGCGGTAAACAGCCATTTTACCCCAGTGTGGAAAATCGGAATGAATAATTTCCGGAATAATCCACTTGGTTTGCCCCAGTCCGCCACCAAACCATACACTTTTTGATCCCGCCGCTTTCCAGGCGATCTGAAAAGCCTCAAAGGTACGCCCGTTTGTGGAAGTATCAATGCCACTAAATACATTCAGCATGCGTTTTACAACCAGCGTGTCCGAAAAGAAAATAAGTAAAATAAGGCCGGTTAAGATGGCGGCCATCAACACAACAGATAAAATCTGTAATGGCAAACGGTATCTGATCAGTTGTTTGAAGTGAAGCCAGCACATCAGAAAAGCAGTTATCAACGTTCCGCCAATAACGCCAAACGATAAAGAAAGTAATAATGGTAAGGTTATCATTACTAAAACAGTCCGGCCTTTTATCAGTTGCATACTGAGAAAAATCCGGAGGTAATAATAATAACATAAGGGAATTAGCAGCAAAGAATAGTAAGAGGCCTCAAATGTGAACAGGGCCAACCGGGTAAATGTTTTTTGCGTGGTAAACAAATTGGTGTACCAAAACCATTTTTGCCAGGAATAGTCCAGAAAATAGAAAGGAATAGCGACAATAACCAGTAAAAAATTCAGAACCAGAATTTGTTGCATCAGATCGCGCAATGAAGAATAGTGTTTCAGGTAAATGTAGGCCGCTATCACAAAAATAATGGTACTGATCGCCAAGGCATTTGAAACCAGAAAGCTTTTGTGATCAACACCATAGGCCAAATGAATGAAACCATAAATAGCTAAGACCGAACATGTTTTTAGTAAAACTCCCAGATAGCGATGGTTTATAATCCATACGAAGAAAAAGGGCGTGAGTAAGTTGGTATATAAAAGCCCGCCTTTCAGACCTAATGAGTTAAAGAAAAAGTACAGGTGCCCCACCATCTTTTGAATAGAAAGCCGGAATAAGCCCGAATATTTCGTCATTATTTTCTCCACAACTTAAATCCTGCTGGTTGATAGTAAACGAAATATACGCTAAATAACACAAATAGCATTAATAGGATGGGGTAAGTATTAAGAGCGAGTCCAACCATGCCAATTACAGGAAGAAATGGTAGCAATGCCGAAGTACCCGCCGAAGGAAACAGAAGGATGCGTTTATGGAAAACAAAATACTGAACAGGAAGAACAAAAAGGGTAACAAGGATAAGCGCCCACAGCAGGCCTTCTGCTCCGGCAAGCATATATCCAACAGGCATGGTCATAAGATGAGCCGACCTGAGCCCCAGTTCAATCCATGAGTTATACTGAACATGATTTGAACCATTAATAAATTGTGTAGGAATAATGTTTAATAACAAAACGGCAATATAAACCAGATAGAGTTGAATGAATGTGGCGGATTCATCATAAAAGGGTTTTCCGAGCCACCATTCAAAAAGTGGGCAGCCAAATAGAATCAGAAAGGATATTCCACCCCATCCTAACGCTGCAATTGCAAAGCGCGAGCGATAGTACAGCGGCGTAATGGTTTGGTTTTGACTAAAACGCAACGCTACTTTTGGAAACATAAAATTGCCTAAAGCGGTAAGAGCATTGTAAATCTGACTGCCAATGAGCGACGCTGTAGCATAGTATCCCAAAACAGTTAATCCACCAAAGTAGCCAACAATCATTTTGTCGCTTAAAAACCCAAGCAACCCAAATACAGATTGCAGCCAATACCAAAACTGCTGCCTGTCATCAAAGAGCCTTAAACCCGAAGTCCCCGGGTTGAACCGGAGAAAGGGATACTTTTTTAAAACAATAATCAGCTGTACAGTACTGTTAATAATATTTAGCAGCACAGTAATCAGGAAAACAACAACTAAAGATCGGGTAAAAACAACAGCAACAATTGAGGCGAGAATGACGCTGTTGCGCGACAAAATAGATAAACGCGCCGAAATGTCGAAACGCTCGTAACCCTTAAAAATGCTGAGCAAAACCAATTCGGTAAACTTTATGCCCGTAGAAGCAAAAGCCAGAACTAAAATGTATCTGGCCATTTTTTCCATGTCGGCCGGAATATGAAACCACAGATGAATATACCCCGAAAAGGCCAGAAGGATTCCGGACACAAAAATAATAACAGCAAGCCATAAAGCCCTTGAAAAATTAGCGCGGATTTTATCAATAGCTATTCGGGGAATATCTGCGGTTCTGTTCGATGCAATGATTTTTACCGTGCTGTCGGCCAGACCAAAGTTTAAAACATTCATAAATTGATTAACGGTTCCGGCCATCATCCATACGCCATACTGCTCGGATCCCAGATAATGTATAAAAACGGGGGTGGCAATAATCATCATTAAAGGATAGAGCGCAATATCCAAAAGACTCCACAAAGTATTTTTAGTTAGCTGTGCCGACATACCAAATACCTATATATGCAGCGTTATATAGTTATGGGATTTAACAGAACCCCTAAAATAAGCAGGAAAAGACGATGTTATGTGCATAATGTCCCAATAAATTTACAACTTAAGTAATTACGGCGTGTTTAATAAAAAAAACTATATTTAACGGAATATGCCAGCTATATTTGCAATCCTGATCAACAACAAATGACAGACTATAAAGACGATATCATTGACATTTCGGCATTTATGGAAAAGGTAGTTTATCCTTTTCGTTTACTGCTCAGGCACTATAAACTAACGGTAGCTTACGTTTTACTGGGGGTACTGTTGGCAATAGTATTGAAATTTGTATTGCCTCCGGTGTACTCGGCCTCTTTTATTATTAAAAACAATGAAAAAAAGGATAATTATTATGTAAACATGCTGATGGATCTGGAGAAGTTAGCGAAGGATGATGATGAAGCAGGCCTGGCAAGAGAACTACGGTTACCCGAGGAAACGACACACCTTATTTCACAGATTACATTAACAGTTATCAGCAGCGCTAAATCATCAGACAGTAGTGGTGCGGCTATCGTAAACCTGTTCATGAAACAAAAGGATAAATTTCTGGAAGTGCAGAATGGAATAACCAACTATCTTGAAAACAGCCCGCATTTCACTAAACTGAAAGCAGCAAGACTAAATAATCTGGATAGTATGCGTAGCCGTTTAACACGCGAGATACGCGAAATAGACAGTGTTAAAAAACTAGTGGTAAACACTATAAAGCCATCGGCAGGTATGGTTGGTGCGGGACTTGTATATAATGTACCACTTGACCCGTTCAGGGCGTACGAAGTAAACATGGCGCATTACAAGGAGCAACTGACGCTTATTTCACAAAAAATTCTTACTAATAGCTTTGAGCTTATTAAACCGTGCGTTGTCAGTAAGAAGCCCGTCTTCCCTAAACTTAAATGGTTGTTACTGGCGATTATTCCTGTATGTATTTTACTAGCGATGGGTCATGCCTATTACCGGGAACAAAAACAGAAAAGGCAAGACAATCCTAAAGTCAGATAAATGCCGTTGAAACCAGGTGTTTTATTATTCAATCCGTTAGCCACATCGGTTAAGCCCCGCATCCCAAATAGCGTGTTGCAGGTAGCCGCCAGTATTAACGGGCAGTATTGTTGGACAATTGTTGATGGTAACATAGAAAGAAACCCCTGGGAGAAAATCGTGCGGTTGCTGGAAACTGGCGACTACCGGTATTTTGGTTGCACGGTGATGCCGGGCCCGCAGCTAAAACAGGCAATTCCGTTTTCGAAGCAAATCAGGGAAATGTTTCCGGAGCTTATTATTATATGGGGAGGGTACTTTGCTTCGAACCAGTATAAAACATGCCTGGAATCGGGGTTTGTGGATTTTATCATAAACGGCCCTGGTGATTACGCGTTTCCTCAATTACTCAGCGCAATAGAAACCAAGGCCGGCTACGGGAAAATAAAAAACCTTATTTATAAGCAAAACGGACAAATTATTAAAACACCTAAGGCGGAACTAAGTAACATGGACGAATTGTCCCCCTTGCCTTATGATGTGCTGAATTCGTTTTATCCGCTTGAAAAATACCTTTGCAAAACGTATCTGGGAAAGAAGACAATTGCCTATCATAGTAGTTTTGGCTGTCCGTTTACGTGTTCGTTTTGTGCTGTAGTTCCTATTTACAACGCCCGCTGGAAAGGCCGTTCCGCAGAAATGATTTACAAGGATGTGCTTTACCTGAAACAAAAATATGGAGGTGACGCGATTGAATTTCATGACAACAATTTTTTTGTATCCGAAAAACGATCGGTGGAATTTGCCCGGTTGATTTCGCCCGAAAAGATGATCTGGTGGGGAGAGGCACGCATCGACACTATGGATAAGTATAAGGACGAATCCTTGCAAGCGCTGAGCGAATCAGGTTGCCGTATGATTTTTTTCGGTGCGGAAACCGGAAACGATGAGGTGTTAAAACAAATGGATAAGGGCGGTACCCAAACCGGAGAACAAATCCTGCAGTTTGCTGCCAGACTTCGCAAATTTAATATCATTCCCGAATATTCTTTTGTGCTTGGAACTCCCGCAGAGACAGAAGAAGAAGTAAACCGGCGTATAGACGAAGATATCGCGTTTATAAAAAAAATTAAAGCGGTTAATCCGGACACAGAAATTATTATTTATACCTATAGCCCTGTTCCAACAGAGGGATCAGAACTTTACAACAGTGTTGTAGCGGCAGGGTTTCGTTTTCCGGAAAGGCTGGAAGATTGGATTAGCCCGCAATGGGAAAATTTTGATTTGCGGAAAAACCCGCTAACTCCCTGGCTAAAGCCATATATGATTGATAAAATACGGGATTTTGAAACGGTACTAAACGGACGGTACCCTTCGTGTTCCGATATTCAGTTGAGCCCATTAAAACGAAAACTTATAAAGGCAATCAGCTATTGGCGATATAAAAGCGGCATTTATACTTCTCCAAAAGAGATCCGGTTGTTTCATAAAATTTGGAAGTATAGGCAGCCGGAAAAGGAAGGGTTTTAATGTGATACGGAAATGGCTAGCAGATACAATTATTAAACCGGCTGTAAGGTTTTACCTTAAAAAGGAAAGACCATTTCATTATGGAAGCTTAAAATTGAGGATTGCTCCAGGAGTGTTTCATCCACGATTTTTTTTCAGTTCCCTTTTTCTCGCAGAGTTTACGGAAACACTTGATCTGAATGGGAAAGACGTTTGTGAACCTTGTACTGGTAGCGCCTTAACGGCTTTTATTGCCATCAGAAAAGGGGCGGAGGTTGTGTGTTATGATATTAATCCTGTAGCGGTGGAGGCAATAAAGAAAAACGCGAGGGAAAACCTTAGTGGAGAAGAACAGAATCGGTTCCGATTTTTTTTGTCGGACGGTTTTCAAGCCATCCCTTCCCAAACCTATGATGTCATTTTAATAAATCCACCATATTTCTTTGCCAAAGTAGAACAGGATGAACAGTTGGCCTGGAACTGCGGTGAAAACGGTGAGTTTTTTATAACGTTTTTTGCTGCCCTGCAATCCCGCCTGAAAGCAAGAGGAGTATGTTACATGGTTTTAGCCGAAAACTGTGATATCGAAAGAATCCGGTTTATGGCCTTACAACACCGTTTATCTTTTCATTTAATTCACACCAAAAAAATTAGATGGGAAGAAAACTATATATTTGAGATAAAGTGTGCATGACAGAGGAAAGGCCAGATAAGGTCGCGGAGAAAAGACCCGGATTATCGGAGGATCAACAAAACGTTCTGCGTGTAGTGTGTTATTATGATGTATTTAACCACCCGCTTACAGCTGAAGAAATCCTGATGAACAGCGTATTGACCTGTACGTTAGCTGAGACTCAAAAACAAATTTCTGAACTGGTTATGACCGGAATTCTTAGAGAAAAAGACGGATATTACATGTTAAACGAAACAAGCGAAGATAGTGTAATACGACGTAAGGAAGGAGAAGAACGACACAGACAGGCACAGGATCGTATAAAACATTACAGCAATAGAATTGCGGGCTTCCCCTTTGTAAGGGGAGTGTGCGTTTCAGGCTCTTACTCAAAGGGCGTATTAAAAGAAACAGATGACTATGACTACTTCATTATTACAGCAAGCAAACGATTGTGGTTGTGCAGAAGTTTATTACGGGGCTATAAAAAATTTTTCCTGAAGCAATCTGAAAAATACTTCTGTATGAATTATTTTCTGGAGGAAGGTAATCTGGAAGTGCCTGACCATAATCTTTTTGTCGCAACCGAAGTAAGAACTTTGGTTCCGGCGTTCAATCTGGATCTTTATACCACATTTCAGAAGAGCAATGAGTGGGTCAACGTGTTTTTGCCGAACAGGAGCTTATATACTGTCGTATTACTCCCAGAAACACCTGTTTTTAGATGGAAAAGACGCTGGGAGGCCATTTTAAACGGCCCTTTTGGTCACTGGCTGGAGCTTCGTTTGTTCAATTTCATGAATCGCCGCCGCCGTAAGAAATTCAGCCATTTCAGTGAAGAGGAATTTAACTTAAATATGCGAACTCAGCAGGGAGCCGAAAAGCATCATCCTGGTGGCACCCAGCAGCGGGTTCTTTCAGAATATGCCAGACGGTTACACCGCTATGGAATTTCAGTGTAGAGCATTGCCCCTGGCTTAAACGCTTGGAAGGATTCGGAAGACGCATGAATTTACGGGAAACAGATGAGATGCTAAATGGAAATTTCTTATACAGGTAATGGTGTGTAGGAAAAAGATAAGTATCAACAAATAAACAAAGAACAAATATCAGCTCGACCCTAAAATGATTTATGTGTAAATTTGATAGTGCTAAACAGTAATTGGGAAAACGAGTTAAACAGAAAATGCAGGAAAGTCATATTGATTATATTGTAGTTGAAGACAACCGCATTGATGAATTGTCGCTTTTAGCGCATGCGCAAAAGCACTCGCGGCTAAGCCACAAGGCTACGGCACGATCTTACAACGATGCCCAAAAGGCAGTGGCAGAATATCAGCCTCATCTTATTTTCCTCGACATTGATATTCCTATGGGTTCAGGGTTAGATGTGGCCCGGTTTTTGAAAAACAATGACATAATGATTGTTTTTGTAACATCTCATTCCGAGTACGCGTTAGAAGGATTCGACTTAAATGCGCTGGATTATCTGGTTAAACCATTGAGTCCAGAACGTTTTGAAGAAACATGGCGTCGTATAGAGTATTTCTGGCAGATGAAGCAAAAAGCGCTTTGTTACGAAGCTGCTCTGGAGAAAGAAGAACTGATCATTAAGGTTGGTTATAACAACAGGATTAAGTTAATGCTAAGTGAGATTCTGTACCTCGAAGCCATGCAGGATTATACAAAGGTTGTAACGACAGACAAAAAACATCTGGTAAATATTCCGCTTTCTGGTTTTATGAAACAGCTTCCGGAGGGCCGCTTCTTCAGGATTCACCGTAGTTACGCGGTACCGGTGGATGGAATTAAGGAAGTGGGAAGTAATAATCTGATTTGTAATAAAATATCTTTTCCTATTGGTAAAACCTACCGGACAATTCTAAAAAATTTTAAGGGATGATCACCAAGCATCTGACTCTCTTGGCGTTTTTAGTATTAGTACAATGGAGTGTCTTTCCACAAGAATCCAAAAACCTTTCCGAAAATACGATTCTTGAAATAAAAGTGCAGCAAGTGGCAAAAATTTGTGATTCACTTGCCAAAATAGATGAGGTTTATAAGGAACGGATAGTAGCCAAAAAGGCACTATCAATGGTGCAACCGAACGACCACAAACATCTGGCATTATTATATTTTTATATCGCCTATACCTTTGAGAATACAGCACATGACTCTGCAGTGTATTATTATGAAAAATCACTGATAGAAGCCAGAAGTTCCGCCAATACATTACGAATTCTAGAAGCGGCAAACAGATTAGTTCCGCTCTATAATAGTAACGAAATGTATTTCCGTAAAAGAGAGAGTTTAATAGACTACCTAATAACCGTTTCCGGGGATCTTTCTGACAAAAGAACAAAAGCCGGACTATACGGAACAATGGCGGGTTATTACAATACCAGAGGCTTGTATGAAAAAGAGATAAATTATAAGTTGCTTTCACTCAGTATCAAAAAAGAGATGCTGTTGAGCGGCAAGAGTTCTTCGGTTGACACAAGTAATCTGGGGGTTGCGTATCTGAGTATTGGCGAATCCTATCTGGGGTTGCGAAACCCGGATAAGGCAATGGAGTATGTTCTGCCATCAAAAGCATATTTCAAAAACTATAGAAACGGGATGTGCTATTATTTCAAGGCAATGGCTGATATATACATAGAACAACCTGATTTAGCAAAGGCTCATGTATATTACGATAGTCTGAAATCCTTTCTGGTGACGAAGTCAAGTCCCATGGATGATTGGGGAACACTTATCGCCATTAACCTCTCATTCAGTGATTATTATCTCGCTAAAGGCAATGCCGATCAAGCCTCTCTGTACCTTAAAAAGGGGGTTGAATTACTAAAAAACCATCCTAATGTTTGCATTGAACGGCAGGCGGATTATATTACCGGAAAAATAGGAATGGCAACGAAGAACTATAAAAGCGCCCTGATTTCTTTTAGTAACGCAGCCACACGAAACGAATGCCTGGGGCCGGAAATTTATGCCGACCTTTTAAAATCGGAAGCAGAATGCTACAATAGCTTAAAAGAATATAAAAATGCCGCTTTGGCATATAACAAATACGTTCCTTTGCGTGATTCTTTATATAAAGAGGCCGCCAAGCAAAGCATTGCCAATGCAGAAGCAAAATACCAGAATAAGGAAAAACAGCGACAAATCGAACGTCAGCAGGCACAGATTAGCCTGGAAAAAAAGCAAAAGACCTTGTATTTTTCCGGACTTTTGCTACTGATGATAATTTCCATACTTCTGGTAATTATTTACAGGAATAAGAAGCGAACAGCAAAGATACTGCTGACCAAAAACAGGGATCTTGAACATTTAAACAAGGAGCTACACGAAGCAAATGCCTCTAAAGCGAAGCTGTTTAGTATTATTAGCCACGATTTACGCTCACCAGTGAGTCAGGTTTACCAGTTTTTAAAATTACATGAACACCCTGAAATTCTTAATGAAACAGAGAAAAAACAACTAAGTTCGGAAGTTCAGCAGGCAACGAAAGCGCTTCTTGAAACAATGGAAGACCTTTTGTTGTGGAGTAAAACCCAACTGAACTTGTTTGAACCGCAATTGCAGCCGGTAAACGTATATGAGGTAGTTATGCAAGGGGTGGCGTTGCTGAAACTGAATGCGGAAGCAAAAAGTATTGTGGTGAATGTACATGCTAATCCGAACGAGAGGGTAATGGCCGATCCTGATTATTTACAAATCATATTCAGGAATGTATTGCATAATGCCATAAAAGCCTCGCTGCACGCAACACCAATTACAATTTCTTATAATGCGCATCAGTTAACATTAACGGTTGATAATACAGGAAAGCCGTTTGGTCAGTCAGATTATGAACAAACAATACGCACAACCGGATTATCAGGATTGGGTTTAAAGTTAGTAAGTGAACTAAGCACAAAGATCTGTATCGGGGTTTTGTTCGAAGCGCTTAATGAAGAAGGAACCCGCGTGAACCTGATGTTTAAAAGCGCTTGAATTAAGCAAACACTAATTTTACCAGCCTTTAGCGTTTATAGTGCGCCATTAAGCGGTTTTGACAAAGGCAAAGCAATGTGTCCGTTACCTTTGTACAGTAACCTAAAAATTAACTTAATGAGAAAATTATTACAATTATTCCTGAATGCATTTATCCTAACAACTCTTTCTGCTCAGGAACAACGAGAGCAGACGTTAACTTACGGAAAAGCAAACGCGCCTGTTTACTCAAACGATCTTATCATCAAAAACGACCCTCAGATTAATCAACGCAGGGTACGCTTGTCTGTGGCGTTTAATGGCTGGTTGTATGCGGCATACAACACTGTGGACAGTGCATCAAACGCGGGAGGGATAACCATACGCTCGTCCCGTAATAATGGGGTAACCTGGCAAACGATTGATACATACACGGCTGTTAACGTCAGGTATCCCGCGCATGATATTGTGGTTGCGGGCACAGATACAAACAATTTAACGTTATATCTTGTGGGGGTTAATAACAATATGGCATCGGGTAATTATATAATGTATGTTGACAGGTATAACGCGACAACAGGAAACTTTATCGGTAGTAATTTCAATCAGCCAAACGGAACCCGGAAAATATATGATGTGGCCATTGCCAGTGATTATCGCTTCCCGGCAGTAGGAGCAAGCCCATACAGTGTCGCTTTTATTTACTCTACTTTTAGTTCTTCCCGCGATTCTATATGCAGTGTGGTTTCTGTTAATGGTGGTACCTCCTTTACGGTCAGGAATACGATAGCAACAACACCTTCTTATTACCGTAATATATCATTGGCTTATGGTAAAAGCTTAAGCGCGTCTAATGGCCGTTATTTTGCCACGTGGGAAAGCCTTTCTTCTTCTACAAAACGTACTGGTAACATCTATTTTTCGAGAAATGCATCAACTATAAACGGAGCATGGACACCACAAAAAAATCTGGACTCACTTAATAACACAATGACGGGAGCCTGCAGAAACCCAAAAATAGCTTGTCAGTTCAATACAATTGACAATGATAGTTCGTCTTTAACGGCATTGGTGCTGGTTGAGAGAGATTATAATGGAACCGGATCTGATTACGATGTTCTGGGCTTTTACAATAAAAAGGCGCATTTCGCAAATTTCTGGAATAGACTAGACGTAAGCAATACGTCTCAAAACGAAATACATCCTCATGTTAATTACGACCCGGCTTACAATAATTTTATAGCTACCTATTTTGATTCAACTAATAAAAAATTGCCTTATGTGGTAAATTCATTTAATCTTACAGCGCCAAACAATTGGATTGTGATTAAAAACCAATACAACGACTTAACCACAAATCTAAAAAATCCTTATCCCCGTGTAGAAATTAATCCGGTTACTGTTCAGGCCGCGCACGCCTGGATTGCCGAGGGTTTTGGAACAAAGGGAGTAGCCATGTTTGATGCCGAATATAATAATTCTGTGGGTATCGGAGAGGTTAAAAAGGAAGGAACAGATTTTTCCGCGACCCCTAATCCGGCGATTAACCACTTTAATATTAGTTATAGTCTAAGTTATCCGGCTGATGTGACTATAAAAGTATACAACACTACCGGACAATTGATGGATGAACGAAAGTATGAAAACATGAGTATAGGAAAGCAGTCGCACAACTACAACACGGATGGATGGAAAAGCGGAGTTTATATTTATAGCATTTACGATGGCTTAAACACATATAGTGGGAAAATTATTATTTCACGCTAATGCGAACAGAACAGGTATAATAAAGAAAGCACGCCTGAATTTGTGAGAAGGAAGCATGCCTGATACTTTAGGGTGTCAGATGTTTGACAGTACTAAATTTTTGATCGGCGATTAAATAAAGACATGTTAATGAGGTGCCTGAAATTTTTCAGGCACCTCTGGTGTTTATATCTGGGTCTTTATGTGAGCAAACGATTGAGACGTTGTAATAGATGAATAAACCCGGAGAATCAAACCGGCGCATTATAATATGCGTTTTGGCATTAAACAACAGGAAAAACGGAAAGCGATTAGCGCAAAATCTGAAGCCGGGAAGCGTCGAGTTTTATAAAAATAAATAATAAGAGTGTAAAACTCCACAATGAACTCCCACCGTAACTAAAGAATGGTAGAGGAATGCCGATAACCGGCATTAAGCCAATGGTCATACCAATATTTACTGCCAGATGGAAAAACAAAACAGAGGCAACGCCATAACCATATATACGACTAAATGAAGACCTTTGTCGCTCCGCCATAAATACAACCCTTAGAATCAGGAATAGCTCCAAAAAAATCACTATGGTGCTGCCTGCAAATCCCCATTCTTCACCCACTGTACAAAAAATGAAATCAGTGTCTTGTTCCGGTACAAAATCGTATTTGGTCTGGGTACCCTGTAAATAGCCTTTGCCCCAGAAACCTCCACTTCCAATGGCAATTTTTGCCTGATTAACATTGTATCCTTCTTTTTTAAGATTAACATTGCCACGCCCCAATAATACATCTATCCTCACTTTTTGGTGAGGTTCCAGTTTATTGTAAAATTGATTGGTCCCCAGCACTACACCAGCTGCCAGTAAATAAATGCCCGATACAATAAGAATGTTTTTGCGTTTTCGCCCCACAAAGAGAAGGGAAAGACCCGCTATTACTCCCAAAACGACTAGTAGGGTGGTGGTTTGTGTTACAACCAACGACACAACAAACAGAATGGCAGCCAGCAACCCAAAGATTAAGAAATTAACGGAGAGCCCCTCGCGGTATAAAACAACAATAAAAGAGATTAATACAATGGCCAAACCAGTTTCGTCCTGAAGAACTTTAATAATAATTAAAGGGATTCCCATGATTAAGAGGGCAATAATCGTGTTTCGGTAATTTTGTAAGAGATCCTTAATGCGAAGCCTGAACCGGAAGTTAACGACAATGTTCTGGTTACTTAAAAATTTGGCAAGAGCCAGGTTTGTCGCAAACTTCATGAATTCGGCCGGCTGAATGCCAAAATCGCCAAACCGGAACCAGCTATGACTACCCTTTACCTCGCGACCCAAAAAACGAACCGCGATATTGGCCACAACCAAAACAATATAGAATACATAGGCAAAAGCGGTGTAAGCATTAGCATCTACCAGAAGGATAGAGAAAGCAATGATGGCGGCACCACCCATCCAGATCAATTGTTTTCCGTAGCGCTGTGATATATCAAAAATGTTCTGATGTTCTTCATTGTAAACTGCGGCGTAAATGTTGAGCCATCCCATCACTACTAACAAAATGTAAATCAGAACCGTTAATCGGTCTACTCCAAAAAACAAGCTATTTTCGTTATTACGCATTAGTGTTTTTCGTGTAAAAGGTTTTTGCCGTTAATCAGATCGGCTTCCAGCATGCGCTTTTCCATTTCAGGACGCGTGATTTTGCCTTTCAGATATTTTTCTACCATTAAACTTACAATGGGAGCGCTCCAGGTGCCGCCAAACCCAGCATTTTCGATAATACAGGCAATGGCAATTTTTGGGTTTTCACGTGGAGCAAATGCCAGAAAAACGGCATGATCTTTACCGTGTGGGTTTTGCGCAGTTCCGGTTTTTCCACACATAACAATGTCTTTAATTTTAGATGCGGTTGCTGTACCACCATCTAAACAGCGCTGCATTCCATCAATCACGTTGGTGTAATAGGTTTCTCCCTGTACGGAAACGTATTTTTTTTCTTTAAATTTTTGATCTTGTTTTTTTTCATATCCCACACCCTTTACGCAGTGCGGAGTATAATAATACCCCCTGTTGGCAATAGTAGCTACCACATTGGCCATTTGCAAAGGCACCAAGGTTAATTCGGCCTGTCCTATGCCAAGCGATACAATGGTATTACTTCGCCAGCCATTCTCACCAAAAACTTTGTTGTAGTATTTTACAGAGGGAACGTTTCCGGGTTTATCGTATGGCAAATCAGTTCCCAGATTTGTGCCTGGGCCAAACGACTGAACGGTTTCGCGCCAGTAATTGTAACCATCCTTAAACTTTGGATATTTTTTTTGATCAACAATGGCACGAAACACATAACTATAATACGAGTTACAGGAAGTGGCAATACTTCCGGGTAAATCTACGCCACCATGCGAGTGACATTTGGGTTTTCCGCCCATAGGAGGGTACCCCCCGTGACAAGGGAAAGATGTGTTCCGGAAAATAAGACCGTCGCGCTGCGCAATAAGCGCGTCAATCAGTTTAAAGATAGAGCCCGGAGGATACATGGCTTGTAAGGCCCGGTTAAATAAAGGAAGATTTAATGAATCATAATATAGTTTGGTGAAGTTTCGGGCCCTTTCTTTACCTCCCACCAATAAATTAGGATCATAAGTAGGAGAAGAAACCAAACAAAGAATTTCACCTGATGAAGGTTCAATGGCCACTACTGCCCCTTTTTTGCCACGAAGCAATTGTTCACCATACTCCTGAAGCGTCATGTCAATGGTACAAAACAAGGGTTTTCCCGGAATGGCCAGCGTGTCGTATTTCCCATCCATATACCGGCCTACTACTTTATTGTGAACATCAGTAATGGCAATCTGTACGCCTTTTTTTCCGCGGAGCGCTTCTTCGTAACTACGCTCCATTCCACTGATGCCAATATAATCTCCTTCACGGTAGTATGGATCTTTCTCTGCTTTTTCTTTGGTCACCTCGCCAACATAACCTAATAAATGCGCGGCAATGGGTTTAGGATATTTCCGTACAGTTCGTTTCTGAACAAAGAACCCGTTAAAGCGGTACAGTTTTTCCTGAAGGGCAGCATACGTTTGGGCCGACATTTGTTTTTCGAATACGCTTTGTTTGCGGGGAGAGTTGGGTGCCTGACACGCTTTTTTTATCCGCTTTAAATAGTCTTCTTTTGTAATCTGTAACACCTCACACAAAGCCAATGTATCGCAGCCTTTTGTTTCTTTTGGTGTTACCATCAAATCATAACTGGCCTCGTTGTAAACAAGCAACTTTCCGTTACGATCATAGATATAGCCACGAACCGGATATTCCGTAATGTAACGAAAGGCGTTGTTCTGCGCATCCAGTTTATATTTATCATCAATAATTTGTATGTAAAACAAACGGGCAATGTAAATAACGGCCACCAGGATAAAAAATCCTCCTATAATGTACTTTCTGTCGGCCAGGTGACTGTTGGCATTCATCGGTTACGGCGTTTGGTGTAAAACAAGAATTGGATCAGGTAAATAATAGAAAAGGTACCAATACTGCTTAGTAAGATGCGTAACAGGGTTCTGAGAATTTCCCCAAACCGGAATACCTCCAGAAAGAAAAAATAGAAGTGATGAATCAGAATAAGCGAACCGGCATAACTCAAAAACCACACAAACCCCATGTCTTCTACAACAGGCTTTAGGCCTTGCTCATATCCGTCGCGGGGAGAAATAAATTTAAGCAGATAATACCTTGAAAATCCCATTAAGGTGCAGGCGGCAGTGTGTAAACCTAAGGTGTCGTAAAAGCTGTCCATAACAAGACCAGTAAAGAAGGAAGTAGCCAGTAAGAGTAAACGAGGCGTTTCGAACGGCAACATCAGAATAAACAAAACGTAAGGTAAAAGGATGATATACATCCCTAAGCGAATGTTTTGTATGATTAATACCTGTAACAGGATTAGCACCACAAAGCGAATACTATTTTTAAGAATATCAGTCGTCATTTTGTGTTTGCGATAATTTTTCGAGGGAGTCGCGTTCTGTTTTAAATTTGTTTTTTACAATGTAAACATGATTTGCTTTTTTAAGGTCAACGCTCAGTTTAACGGTAACTGTGTAAAACGGTTCGTTCTGCCGGCGCTCGTATGATTCTACAGTTCCTACCATTATGCCTTCCGGAAAAATACCCGAAAGTTCAGAGGTAATAACGGTATCTCCTTTTTTCATACGGGCATGAGTAGGAATGTCTGTGAGCAAGCAATACCGGTAATCTTTTCCATCCCAAATCAAAGGGCCGTAACTTCCGTCTTTTTTTAACTGACAATTCACACGCACATCTTTGTGCAGTATGCTCATAACGCTGGCGTAATTCGAAGAAACCGCTTTAACAATTCCTACTATCCCTTCGGGATGTACAACCGCCATATCTCGCCCCACGCCCATTGAAGATCCGGCATTCAGTGTAAGGTAATTACTTCTGCGATTTACCGAAGCGTTAACCACTTTAGCGTCTATATAAGTGTATTGTTGTTTATAAATGGTATCGTTTTTTTTGTATTCGGTCAACGGAAGAACAGCGTAATTCGATTTAAGGTAGTTTTTAAGAATGGCATTTTCTTTTGCCAGGCGGTCATTTTCTTCACGAAGCGAAAAGTACGCTTTAGTATTGGCAGAGGTTTCGTAAGCTTTCGCAACCGCGGCATTTGTAGAGTTAAATAAGCGTGAACCCTGATAGTTACGGTTACGCAACATAAGCACAAAGCAAAGCCCTTGTAGTACTAAAAACACAAATAGAAAATTGTGCTTAATAAAAAAAGCAATCAGATTGCGCATGCGTAAGTGTAGCTAAAAAGATCAGACTTTACCATAATAAAGCTACGCTATAAAGGCAGGGATTACTTAATCAGGAAAGGGAATTTATGAACATTTTTTAGTGCAATGCCGGTACCTCTTGCCACAGCTCTTAATGGATCTTCACAGACATGAACCGGTAATTTGGTTTTCATGGAGATACGCTTATCAAGACCTCTTAGTAATGAACCACCCCCGGCCATATAAATACCTTTACGGTAAATATCAGCGGCCAGTTCAGGAGGCGTCATTTCCAAAGCATTTAAAATCGCTTCTTCAATTTTAGAAATGGATTTGTCCAGACAGTGGGCAATTTCCACATAACTGATGTACACTTCTTTGGGAATCCCGCTCATTAAGTCACGTCCTTGAACGGCATAGTCTGCGGGAGGGTTTTCAATTTCCGTCATGGCGGCACCAACCTCTATTTTTACACGTTCGGCGCTACGCTCACCAATAAGGATGTTGTGCTGACGACGCATGTATTCTTCAATGTTGGCGTTAAAATCATCGCCGGCAATGCGTGTGGATTTATCGCAAACAATTCCACCCAACGCAATAACGGCAATTTCTGAGGTTCCTCCACCAATATCAATAATCATGTTCCCTTCGGGTTCTTCCACATCAATGCCCATACCTATAGCCGCAGCCATGGGCTCATGAATCATGTACACTTCTTTCGCTCCGGCATGTTCTGCACTGTCACGCACCGCTCGTTTTTCAACCTCGGTAATGCCACTCGGAATACAAATTACCATTTTAAGAGAAGGCTTAAACAAACGGTTTCCGGGATTAATCATTTTGATCATTCCCTTAATCATTTCTTCTGCGGCCTGGAAATCGGCAATAACTCCGTCTTTCAGCGGACGAATGGTTTTGATGTTTTCGTGCGTTTTACCGTGCATCATCTGCGCCTGTCTTCCAACGGCAATAATTTTTCCCGAAGTGCGGTCAACCGCTACAATACTGGGTTCATCTACCACCACTTTATCGTTGCTGATGATAATTGTATTTGCCGTACCCAGGTCAATGGCGATGTCCTGAGTTAAAAAGTCGAGTAATGCCATAATTTGTATAAGCGATTTTTAGGTTGAAAATAACGCAAACAGCGTTAAAATCTGCCTTTGAAGTTAATAACAAATTTTTGTTTTGAGAGGGAAGCTTATAAAAATTTTTAAGCCGTTTTCCATGGTACAGAACACAGGAAAACGGCTTAATGAAAAGAGAATGAGGAAAGACTATCTAATGTTTAAAATGACGGGTTCCGGTAAACACCATGCTGACGCCATTTGTGTTGCAGTATTCAATACTGTCTTTATCTTTTATAGAGCCACCTGGCTGTATAACCGCTGTAATGCCGGCTTTATGTGCCAGCTCCACACAATCTGGAAAGGGGAAAAACGCATCGCTGGCCATTACAGATCCCTTTAAATCGAAACCAAAACTAAGGGCTTTGCCAATGGCTTGTTTAAGGGCATCCACGCGCGATGTCTGACCTGTTCCGCTGGCCAGTAATTGCCCGTTTTTAGCCAATACAATGGTGTTGGATTTTGTGTGCTTCACTAACTTATTCGCAAACAGTAAATCTTCTGTTTCCTGTGCCGTTGGGGCAGTTTGGGTTACAACACTAAGATCGGTTGTGCTTTCTGTTTTCAGGTCTTTATCCTGTTCAATTACACCGTTTAAAAGGGTACGGAAGGTAGTAGCGCCCAGTTTAACCGGTTTTTGGACCAGAATAATACGGTTGGGTTTCGATTTCAACAATTCCAGAGCATCGGCCTCATAGGCAGGCGCGATAACCACCTCGCAAAACAGTTTGTTTACCTCAGTAGCCGTTTCCATGTCAATGCTACGGTTGGCAATCAGGATGCCCCCAAAAGCAGATACAGGATCGCCAGCCAGGGCGTCGCGGTAGGCTGCCGCAATGGTAGGGCGTGATGCTACACCACAGGCGTTATTATGTTTCAGGATGGCGAAAGTTGGGGTATCGTTAAAATCGCTGATCAGATTAACGGCCGCGTCCACGTCCAGCAGGTTGTTATACGATAATTCCTTGCCATTTAATTTGTCGAACATGGCGTTCAGATCTCCGTAAAACACGCCTTTTTGGTGCGGGTTTTCGCCGTAACGAAGGGTTTGACCCTGTTGAAGACTTTGTTTAAAACGGGGTAAACCAGCGGTTTGATTGAAGTAATTAAAAATAGCGGTATCGTAATGCGACGAGGTCGCAAAGGCTTTGGCCGCAAACAGGGCGCGGTCTTCCAGAGTGCTTTTGCCGTTTTTAGTATCCAGAAGTGATTGCAATTCACTGTAATCGTGACGCGACGAGACAATAATAACATCATTATAGTTTTTGGCGGCCGCTCTGATAAGCGAAATACCCCCAATATCAATTTTTTCAATGATGTCCTGATGAGTGGCGCCGCTGGCAACCGTTTCTTCGAATGGGTATAAATCCACAATTACCAAATCAATGTCAGGAATAGCGTGTGTTTCCTTTTCTTTCTGATCACCCGGGTTGTCCCTGCGGTTGAGAATCCCTCCAAAAATGGCAGGGTGCAGGGTTTTTACGCGTCCTCCGAAAATTTCGGGATAAGAGGTTACCGAATCAACGGCGACAACCGGAATACCGAGATTTTCAATAAACGTTTGTGTGCCGCCGGTGCTGTAAAGCGTTACGTTTAGGGCATGTAATTTACGGATGATGGGCTCTAACTGGTCTTTATAATAAACAGAAATGAGCGCGCTTTTAATCGTTTTATCCTGACTCATGGTTTTAAAAAGAAAGCGCAAAGATAGGGTAAAAAACAGAAGATAAAAGGAATGCTGAAAAGGAGTAGAATCTTACGATTATCCCTGCACCATATTACTTGCGGCCGGAACTATTTTATCCTCTTTTTTGAGTCCTTCGAGTACTTCGATGTTTATCCCGTCACTGATGCCGGTTTTAATGGCGCGTTTTTCGGTTTTCCCGTTTTGCTGAACCTCCACAAACGGTTTGTCGCCATCAAATTGTAATACGCTTTCCGGAATGGCTAATGTTTTGTCTTTACGGGCCAGGATGATGTCAGCATTGGCGCTGTAACCGGCTCTTAAAAATGCATTGCCAATGGAGGTATTATCCACTTTGGCCCGGATGATGAACTGGATGGCACCATTTTCAGATACACCTTTCGGAGCAATATATTCCAGAATAGCCGAGAACTTTGTTTTATCAATGGCACCAACAGTCAGCTCAATCGGATTGCCAATCTGCACCTTTCCGACTTCACTTTCATCCAGTTTTCCTTCAAAAATCATTTCGCCCATGTTGGCTACACTGGCAATGGTGGTGCCTTCGTTAAAGGTGTTGCTTTCAATAACCTGCGACCCTTCTTTTACTGGAACATCAAGTACCATGCCTGAAATGGTAGATTTTACAAAGGTATTGGAGCTGGTTTGAGAGGATTTGGCCACACCTTCTTTAATGATTTGTAATTGATCTTGTGCCGCGTTTAACTCTTCCTGAGTGGTT
Organism: Sediminibacterium sp.; assembly: GCA_030054095.1. GTDB lineage: Bacteria > Bacteroidota > Bacteroidia > B-17B0 > Aurantibacillaceae > Aurantibacillus. Next base: position 69,001 of record JASGCO010000014.1, on the reverse strand, counting down.
TTTAACCTTAAATCGAAGGGGAGGAATTCCTGTTTAGAGAGGATGTTCTGATCCAATAGTGTTTTGTTCCGGTCGTATTCCAGTTTAGCATTGTCGTAATTGATCTGAGCAGAATTGATGCGGTTTTCAGCGTTAGCCAGATTAAGCATGTTGGGAATAATTTTAATGCGCGCAATAACATCGCCTTGCTTAACCTGTTGTCCGGCTACAATGTAAAGTTTCTCCACAATGCCACTTACCTGACTTTTCATGTTTACTTCTTTCCGTGGGATAATGGCCCCTGTTGCTACCGTCTTTTTAATAATGGCTGTATCGAAAGGGGAAACGGTAATTGTTTTTTGTTCTTCTTTCGATCCGCAACGCATAAGAGAAAGGCTAAAGGCCAGTATTAAAACGGATAAGGCGGGTGTTAGTTTCATAAGGTAAAATGACGCTGACATCAAATGTAAGGAAATATTCAACAGTGCTTTTCTAAAAAGAAGTTATAATCAATAGACAGATATAAATTTTGCCCGATTTGTTTTGTACTTCTTTTTCAAAAGGATGTTTTGAAATGACAGACACCGTATGACTCTAAAAATGCCTTGTTGGTATCAAAAGATGGTAATAATAGCGCGGTATGTAATATTTTAAAGAGGGGCACACCTGTAAACGCTATTCTTTTCCTTATTTTTACATTCAATTGTATGGAAACATCTGCAACAAAAACAGGAACCGGCATTCCGGATCAAAAACCACGCTGGAAAAAGTATATGCTTTGGGCGCTGGGAATATTTAGTGTTATCTGGCTGATTTATTATTTTATCTGCGGTTTAACTTATAGTGAAGGAAAGCGTAGCGGTGTACTGATAAAGGTAAGTCGTAAAGGATATATTTTTAAAACGTATGAAGGAGAGTTAAATTCCGGGGGTATTAGTCAGGGCGACGGAACTATTATGCCAAACGCGATGTTCAAATTTTCGGTAAGTGAAGAAAGCGTATTTAAAAAACTGGAAGACCTTCAAGGGAAAAAGGTGGTAGTGGATTACAAACAGGTCATGAAGAATTTCTTCTGGCAGGGAGAAACAGATTATTTTATTCAGGAAGTTAAGGAGGTAAAGTAAAATGACGTATCTGGATGCGGTGATAATTGCCATAGTGGAGGGACTCAGTGAGTTTCTGCCCATTTCTTCAACGGGACACATGATGATTGCCTCGGCTATACTGGGTCTTGAGCCTACACCTTTTGTGAAGTTGTTTACAGTAGCTATTCAATTGGGAGCTATTTTAAGTGTAGTAGTTCTGTATTTTAATCGGTTTTTTAAAAGTTTTAAATTTTACATAAAACTCTTTGTAGCGTTTATCCCAGCCGCTATTGCTGGTGTTTTGCTTGGCGATTGGATAGACGCTGCGCTCGAGAACCTAATGGGTGTGGCCATTGCATTGGTGGTTGGGGGCATTATTCTTTTATTTGTGGACAAATGGTTTAAGCGCCCGCGGATAACAGAAGAAACGGATCTGGATGTTGTAAATGCGTTTAAAATAGGGGTATTTCAATGTCTGGCGCTTTTTCCTGGGGTTAGCCGTAGTGGGGCCACTATAATTGGCGGTATGGCAAATGGTTTATCCCGCCAGTTAGCAGCGGAATTTTCGTTCTTTCTGGCAGTTCCTACCATGTTTGCCGCTACTGCCAAAAAACTGTACGATTTTAGTAAGGAAGGAATAAGTTTGAACGGTGACGAACTAAAACTACTGGCTGTTGGAAATGTTGTGGCGTTTGTGGTAGCCATGGTGGCCATTAAAACCTTTATCGGATTGTTGAATAAGTACGGATTCCGGATTTGGGGAATATACCGGATTGTGGTAGGCGGAATCTTGATTTTGTTGTTTTTGGGAGGCTATAAACTGGCGGTGTTGTAATGAGTTATAATTTTCATCAGGGCGAAATCCTGCTAATAGACAAACCCCTTACCTGGAGTAGTTTTCAGGCGGTAAATAAAGTAAAGTACAGTATTAAACAGCATCCATCGCTGATTTTACCCGATGGACAAAAAGTAAAGCCTAAAGTAGGGCATGCAGGGACGTTAGACCCGCTGGCAACGGGATTGTTAATTGTCTGTACCGGAAAAAAAACCAAGGAAATTAATAGCTATATGGGGCTGGATAAAGAGTACACCGGCACGTTTTGTATTGGCGCCACTACCCCCTGTTTCGATCTCGAAAAGCCAATTGATCAAACGTTTCCGGTTGAACATATTACTCCTGAACTGCTGGAAGAAACGGTTAAAACCTTTATAGGCGAACAAATGCAGGTGCCACCGCTTTTTAGCGCGGTAATGGTGGATGGAAAACGGGCCTATAATTTGGCAAGAGCCGGAAAGGAAGTAGAGCTGAAGCCCCGGCCAATTATAATTCATGAATTTGAGCTAACAGAAATAACAATGCCGTATGTCTCGTTCCGTATTGTTTGCAGCAAGGGCACTTATATTCGTAGCATAGCCCGCGACTTTGGACTGGCGTTAAGCAGCGGCGCGCATTTAACAGCACTGAGACGAACCCGGATTGGTGGGTTTTCAGTAGAGCAAGCACTAAGCCCGTTAGACTTTCAGGAGTATTTAAACAAACAGATGGCCTGATTTTGAACTTCCCTTAATCTTTCCTAATTTGGAGCAAAGTTTAAAGTGCTTTATATAGTAACGTATTCCCTCCCCAGAAGCGCTGCATTAAAAAATTAAGTATGAAATTAACAAAGAGACAATTTTTAGGATTGGGGATGGTATTATGTCATCACCTGTTTTTTGGACAGTTCCAGAATGTATTGATTAGTACGAGCAATAGCCCGGAAGAGGTGAGTATTGCCATTAATCCGAAGAATACAAACGAGATAGTGGCAGGGGCAAACCTTAACAATATGTACCGGAGTACTAACGGAGGAGTTACGTGGAACGTATCAACGTTGGCCTGTAATGCTTATGGGGTTTATGGCGATCCGGTTCTGATATGGGATACCAGTAATGTGTGTTATTATATGCACTTATCTAACCCTAATCCAAACATTACACCAGGGGGAACCTGGGTGGACCGTATAGTGATTCAGCGTTCGGGAAATGCCGGTCAGACTTACACCACCTGTGTGGGCGTGGGAAAGAACGGATCAAAGGTTCAGGATAAACAATGGGCGGTAGTAAACCCTGTAAACAATGAAATGCATATTACCTGGACCCAGTTTGACAATTATGGAAGCGCCTCTTCAACGGACAGTTCCGTAATTTTGTATTCCAGGTCTTCTAATGGCGGAAATACCTGGACCGCTCCGCAGCGTATATCTAAACAAGCAGGTGATTGTATAGATAGTGACGGGACGGTTGAGGGGGCTGTTCCGGCTATTGGTCCTGCCGGCGAGGTGTATGTGTCGTGGGCATCGGCGCAGGGTTTAATGTTTCAAAAATCTACCAATGGCGGTAATACCTGGTTACCCGCAGAGCAACTTATTACAACAACTCCTGGCGGATGGGATTATAACATCAGCGGTCTGATGCGTTGTAATGGATTGCCTTTTACCTTTTGCGATCTTAGCAATGGCCCTTACCACGGATCTATTTATGTTAACTGGAGCGATCAGCGCAATGGTGCAACAGACACAGATATATGGCTGGTAAAATCAACGGACGGAGGGAACACATGGAGTGCGCCCATACGCGTAAATAATGATGCGCCGGGTAAACAACAGTTTATGTCGGCTATGACCATTGATCAGGTCACCGGCTATCTGTATGTTGTTTTCTACGATCGTCGTAATTACAGCAGCGGCGATAATACGGATGTGTATTTAGCGGTTTCCAAAGATGGAGGCAGTACGTTTACAAATTATCAGATTAATGCCAATGTATTCAGCCCTAATGCTAACTTTTTCTTTGGTGATTATATTGGCGTGTCAGCGCACAACAATGTGATCCGGCCCATCTGGATGCAAATGACCTCTTCCGGCGCCCTCAGCGTTTATACCTCGTTGGTGAATCCGGTTATTCTTAAAAATGAAGAAGAGCGCATAGATAACCTTAGCATTCTGGCCGCAAAGCCTAATCCGTTTAGTGAGGAAACCACGATTGAATTTTCACTGCTTAAGCAAACAGATCTTACCATTCAGTTAATAGATAATTCCGGAAAACTGATTCATACAATAACTGAAAAGCAACGGTACGATGCCGGGTCTCATCGTCTGCAACTTAATGCACAATCCCTCGAATTAAAAGACGGTGTATATCATCTGGTTATTTATGGAGACATAAAAAGTAAAAATGTACGTCTGATAGTAAAACAACAGCGTTAGTGCATCAGGAGGTAGTAGCCTCCATATCCTCTGGCGGAAATGAATTAATAGTTGATAAAGTAAAAAAAAATAAGCACTTTTATCACTGTTGAAACCCTTCAAAATATTGCTATACCCATTTGCCTGGTTGTACGGCTTCATCACGCTCGTACGTAACCGCTTGTACGACTGGCATTTGTTTAAGGAAACCCGTTTTGACAGGCACTTGATTGGCGTGGGAAATCTGGCCGTTGGTGGGGCGGGTAAAACCCCAATGGTAGAATACCTGATCCGATTATTAAAGGAAGAAGGACGTTTGGCAACATTAAGCCGGGGGTATAAGCGTAAATCTTCCGGATTTGTTCTGGCCTCTGAGAATAGTACGGCCGATGAGATAGGCGATGAACCGCTTATTTATCATACCAAATACACTTACGTTAAAGTAGCCGTAGATGCCAACAGGGTAAATGGCGTAAAAAAATTACTGCAATCAGAACCGGCCCCAAAAATTATTTTGCTGGATGATGTATTTCAACACCGGGCCATTAAATGTGGTTTATCTATACTGGTTACCGATTTCAACAACCTGTACGTTCAGGATGAAATGCTGCCGGTGGGTACATTGCGGGAGTTCAGGTCGGGATTTTTAAGGGCAGATGTTATTGTAATAAGTAAAACGCCCGATAAACTAACGCCTGTTGAAATGAGAACCATTCTTAAAGATATTAAGAATCTGGCGCACCAGCGCGTTTTTTTTAGCTATCTCAGGTACGGAGAACTTTATTCCGTTACTAATCCGGAGGAAAGTATTGACACCGTAAAGGAATTATATAAGTACAGGGTTATTGCATTCACAGGTATTGCCAACGCTTCACCTATGTTAACCTACCTGAAGGAATATGCACTGGAAGTACGTCATCTGCCATTTTCGGATCATTACCAGTACGAGGAGAAAGATTTGCTGGATATAGAAAAATTCAGAGATGGTTTTGAAGACGCCCCGACGTTATTGGTTACTACAGAAAAGGATTTTATGCGTCTGAAGCGAGCAAATATTTGGCCAATTGCCAAAAGAATGAATATTTTTGTCCTCCCTGTTGAAGTAACCTTTAAAGACAAGGAAGAAGAGTTTAATTCCATAATTACCACATATGTTAGAACAAATCGCATTTACCACCAAAAGTATTCTTGAAAAAACGCAGAATTTTAACCCGGAGTTCGGGATTATTTTGGGTACGGGTCTGGGTGGCTTGGTAAAAGAAATAGACGTAAAATATAGTCTGCCATACGAAGAGATCCCTAATTTCCCTGTTAGTACAGTGGAGGGACATAGTGGCAAACTTATTTATGGTTTGCTGGGAGGTAAACGGGTGATGGCCATGCAGGGGCGCTTTCATTTTTACGAAGGATACACGATGCAACAAATTACGTTTCCGGTTCGTGTCATGAAAGCACTGGGAATTAATACGCTATGTGTAAGTAACGCGAGTGGTGGTATGAACCCGGCGTTTAAAGTAGGGGAGATTATGATAATTACCGATCATATTAATTTGTTTCCTACCAATCCCTTAATTGGAAAAAATGTAAACGAGTTGGGCCCGCGTTTTCCGGATATGAGTGAGGCGTATAAAAAGGAGTATGTGCAATTAGCACAACAAATAGCCAGCGAACATGCGATTGAAGTAAAAACAGGCGTATATGCCGGATTAACCGGACCCTGTTTTGAAACACCGGCAGAGTACCGCTATCTCTGGCGCATTGGAGCCGATTGTGTGGGCATGAGCACCGTTCCTGAGGTGATAGTGGCAAAGCATGGAGGAATGAATGTATTTGGTATCAGTATTATTACAGATTTGGGAGTGGAAGGAATTGTAGAGACTGTAAGCCACGAAGAGGTTCAGCATATTGCCAAACAGCAGGAGCCAAAAATGAGTTTGATCGTTCGCGAGTTAATTAAACGTATTTCTTAATTTTTTAAACAACACACTATGTTAAGTCAGTTTATTGATTTCTTTTTACACTTGGATAAACATCTGGCGGATCTGATGCAACAGTATCAAACCGGTACTTATCTGATTCTTTGCCTCATTATTTTTTGTGAAACCGGATTGGTAGCAACACCTTTTTTACCGGGAGATAGTCTGTTGTTTGCAGCGGGGATGTTAACCGCCAGTACTGGTATTTTAAATATTGGATTGCTGATACTGTTGCTTATTCTATCGGCTTTTCTGGGAGATAACGTTAATTATTTTGTAGGTCGTTTTTTCGGCGAGAAGGTATTTGAAATCCCCATTCTTAAAAAGCTGATTAAACGCGAGTATTTGGATAAAACGCACGCGTTTTATGAAAAGCATGGTGGCAAAACGATCATCATGGCGCGTTTTGTGCCTATTGTGCGTACGTTTGCCCCTTTTGCCGCGGGTTTGGGTAAAATGAATTACACCCGGTATATTTCGTTTTGCGTGGTAGGCGCCATTGTTTGGGTAAGTCTTTTAAGCCTGGCAGGTTATTTCTTTGGCAATATTCCGATAGTAAAAAACAATTTTGAAAAAGTAATTTTCGGGATTATTGGTTTGTCTGTATTACCGATTATCATCGGGTATTTTAAAGGGAGAAAGAGTAAAGCGTAATTGCTATACTTCTTTTCTTAGTCTGGCTACAGGAATTTCCATTTGTTCGCGGTATTTGGCAACGGTGCGGCGGGCGATGGGATAGCCTTTTTGTTTCAGTAAATCGCACAGTTCATCGTCTGTTAAAGGGTGTTTTTTGTCTTCGGCGGCAATGCAATCTTTTAGTATTTTTTTGATTTCGCGGTTACTGATTTCTTCGCCGCTTTCGTTCGTCATGGTTTCGCTGAAAAAGGTTTTCAGTAAAAAGGTACCATAAGGCGTTTGCGCGTATTTGCTGTTGGCGACACGACTAATGGTAGAAACATCCAATCCCACTTTTTCGGCAATGTCTTTTAAAATCATGGGTTTTAACTTACTCTCATCGCCGGTGACAAAGTACTCTTCCTGATATTCCAAAATAGCGTTCATAGATACCATCAGGGTCAGGTGGCGTTGTTGCAGGGCTTCAATAAACCATTCCGCGTTTTCGATTTTACTTTTAATAAACGTAGTGGCTTCTTTTCCGTCTTTTGTTTTTTGTCTGGAATACTCTTTCAGCATTTCAATGTACTCCTTACTGACTTTTAAATCGGGCAGGTTACGTGAATTAATGCTTAATTCGGGCTTACCATCATTTACTGAAATAATAAAATCGGGAACAATTTCGGTAAGATTATTTTCTTTGGTATCACTGTTTCCCGGACGGGGGTTCAGATGCCGGATTTCTTCAATAACATCTTTCAGTTCTTCCTGATCCAGATCGAGGCGTTTTAATATTTTATCGTAGTGCTTACGGCTGAACTCTTCCATGTGGTGTTTTACCACTTCTATGGCATCGAGCACCTCTTTGGTTTTTTCCTTTTTGCGGTTGAGTTGAATGAGTAAGCATTCCTGAAGCGTTCGGGCACCTACACCTGCCGGATCAAATTCCTGAATAGTGCGTAACACCGCGGTTAATTCATCGAGCGTGGTGGTAATGTTGTAGTTAAACGCCAGATCATCTACAATCAAATCCAGTTCCCGGCGAATGTAGCCGTCTTCGTCAATACAACCAATAAGATAAACCCCAATGGTATATTCCTGTTCATTTAAGGCTCTTAGTCCCAGTTGTTGTTCCAGTAAATCGTGAAACCCTGGTCCTTCCACTACTACAAATTCGCGTTGCTCATCATCACTGCCTTTGTTCGAAATTTCGTATTTATAGGCGTCCATTTCTTCATCGCCCATATAATCTTCCATTTCTACGCCATCATCTATTTTTTCGATCTCTTTCTCCTTAATTTCTCCGCTTTCATCGTATTCGGCATCTTCGCTTTCTGTTTCGTTCTCATTCGAATACAATTCTTCGTCCACATCATTTCCATCGTCTTCTTCCAGGGCGGGATTTAGTTCCAGTTCTTCCTTAATCCGTTCTTCAAGTGCCAGAGTGGGCATCTGCAACATTTTCATCAACTGAATTTGTTGCGGGCTGAGCTTTTGAAGCAGTTTAAGGTTTTGTATTTGTTTGAGGGCCATATATTATTGAGCGATTAACAGAAAGTTGTCTTTTCTCCCTTTTTTAATGAGAATATACTTGTTGTTAATTAAATGTCCGGACGATATTTTTAGTTGAGGATCGTTAATTTTTTCTCTGTTAACGCTTAATCCCCCACCCTGAACCAGTTTTCGGGCTTCGCCTTTGCTGGGTAAAATGTTGGTTTGTTCAGCCAGTAAGTCTAATAAGCCAATGCCGGCTTCTACTATTTCTTTGGGAACTTCAAAGCGGGGTACACCGTTAAACACATCCAGAAACGCGTCTTCTCTGAGCGCAGCCAGATCTTCGAGGCTGGCGTTAAATAAAAAACTGCTGGTGTTAATGGCGTTGTCGTATTCTTCCTGTCCGTGTACACGAACAGTAACATCTTTTGCCAGTGCTTTTTGTAAGATGCGTTCGTGCGGTGACGCGGCGTGCTGCTGCTCCAGGGCTTCAATTTCAGTCTGATTCAGTAGTGTAAAGATACGGATGAACGCTTTAGCGTCATCATCAGAGGCGTTTAACCAAAACTGGTAAAAGCGGTACGGCGAGGTTTTGGTTTTATCTAACCAGATGTTGCCACCTTCTGATTTTCCAAACTTTGTGCCGTCTGATTTTTTGATGAGTTGTGTGGTTAAAGCAAATGCTTCGCCACCACATTTACGGCGGATAAGTTCTGTGCCGCTGGTAATATTGCCCCATTGGTCGCTACCGCCCATTTGCAGTTTACAGTTTTTTGCCTGATATAAATGATAAAAATCGAAGCCCTGTAATAACTGATAGCTGAATTCCGTAAAACTCATCCCGCTTTCGAGACGGTTTTGTACGCTATCTTTCGCCATCATGTAATTAACGGTTAAAAATTTGCCAATGTCGCGTATAAAATTCAGGAAAGAGTAGTCTTTCATCCAATCAAGATTGTTGACGAGTTCGGCTTTATTGGTTTCGCTGTTAAAATCCAGAAATTTTTCTAACTGGGCTTTTATACCGTTAATGTTTTTTTGAAGGGAGGCTTCGTCCAGCAAATTCCGTTCGGCCGATTTACCGCTGGGGTCGCCCACCATACCGGTAGCACCGCCTACAAGGGCAATGGGTTTGTGGCCCGCCTGCTGAAAGCGAACGAGGGTCATAATCTGAGCCAAACTGCCCACGTGCAAACTATCGGCGGTAGGATCGAAACCAATATACCCCGTTACGGATTCTTTATTTAAAAGGTCTTCGGTTCCGGGCATAATGTCGTGCAAAATGCCTCTCCACTTTAATTCTTCAACAAAGTTCATGCTTTAAAATTACAAAAATTTAGGCTTTATTTCAGAGGTCTGTTTATATGTTGTGGTGGTATTGCCCGGTATGTAATGGGCATAAGCCGGATTATTTCAGGGCATACTTTTTTGTTAAAGATCCTGCTTCACTAAGCGTTAGTGTTTCTTTTATTTATGAAGAATCTTAAGCGGCGTATGGCCGAGCGATTGCAGTGGCAGCCTTGCGCGAGCCTTTGTGTGATTTTGCGCGAGCGAGGAAGCGACCATAGGAAGCTACCGGAGCCGCAGCAAAAGCCACAAAGGATTAGCAAGCTATAACGTAAAGCGCGGTTTTAGCGTGGATAACAGGCGAAGGGAAAACGGCCCAACGATTTTTGAACGATAGTTTTACACTAAAGTGAATGGGATGGAACAACCTAATGGTTGGTGGTATATTGTAAAAGAAAAGAATGAATGAGCGCGTACACCTCCTCCACATGTTCCAGGTTGAGTGTGTGTCCGGCGCCCGGCAATACTTTAAAAATAGACCCTGAAATGTGTTCGTGAACCGACTGCGCCAGATGCACCGGTAACAATAGATCCCTTTCGCCATGCAGAATAAGGCATGGGGTTTTAATTTGTTTCAATTTGGGCCGGTAATCATCGCGCTCTTTGGTGGCCCGCATCAGTTTAAAAATAGCCTCGCTGTTATCATTTATTTCTTTGCGGGCGTTTTTCATTACCTCTATGGGAATAACCGGATTTTTAAAATAGTTTTCACTTAATACGGAGGGCAGCATAATGTCTAACAACAAACTATAGCCCCCCAGTTCCAGCGCCCGCCACCAGCTTAGTTCAATGGCTTCGTAATAAGGGGTTTTATGCGCGAACGTACTTAACAGGCAAAGGGTTTTAACACGTTGAGGGTTATTAACGCATAGATGCTGGGCGACCAGACTACCATACGACAGGCCCACGATGTGCGCTTTTGCACAGTTTTCCTGGTCTAACACGCTTACCACATCGGCGGCGTGGGTATCAAAGTTCCGGTGCGGACCGGTTTTATCGCTTTGTCCCTGAAAAATAAAATCGAGCAAAAGGATACGGTAGTTTTCTTTAAATGCGGGGAGCATAAAAAACCAACTCATGGTGCTTTGGGTTAAACCATTCAGAAACACCAGTGTTTCCGGGCTCTTAGGATTGCCCTGCACTTCGTAATAAAGGTTTAAACCATCTGTTGTTTTTACATACATATCAATGACGTTATTGGGATTCGGTATAGTGAATTTCGGTTCCATGCGCTGTGCCATTCAGGGTAAGGGTTTTGCCTAAAAACACGGCACGGTTATCGTTAATGTGTCCGGCCGGAAAGCCAAAGCAAACCGGGTAATGGTAGGCGGCGACGGTTTCAGCGATAATTTCTTCGGCGGTTTTGCCAAAGGGAACGGCATTGTCTTTCATATCGCTCATGCCGCCAACAATAAGTCCTTTCAGGTTTGCCAGTTTACCGCTGCGTTTAAGCTGTTGCATCATCCGGTCAATGTGGTAAAGGTATTCGTCCAGATCTTCTATGAACAGGATGCAGTTGTCGTAGCTCATATCAGAAGCGCTACCGCTAATGGCATATAAAATAGAAAGGTTTCCGCCAATAACAGGAGCAGTAGCGGTTCCAAAGCGGTTCAGCGGATGCGCGGGGACAGTGTAGCTGGGTAATTGCCCGAATAAGGCGGTCTTTAAACTTAGCGTAGCGGCTTCATTTTTTCCGAAATTAATGGGCATGGTAGCGTGCAAACTCTGAATGCTTTTGTTTTGCAGATGCGCGTGCAAAACTGTTACATCGCTGTAGCCAATTAACCATTTGGGCTGCGTGATAAAGCCATCAAACGTGGCGCTATCTATCAGGCGAACGCTGCCGTATCCACCTCTTACAATCAGTATGGCTTTAGCAATTGGGTGATCGAGGGCCCATTGTAAATCGCTCAGGCGTTGGGCATCGGTACCGGCAAACTGGTGGTAGGCTTCATAAATGTGTGGCCCGGTAACGGGTACCAGGTCCCATTGGCGCAGGAGGTGCAGCGCGGGTTCCAGTTCTTCGGGCGCTATTTTACGGGCAGTGGCAATCACCGCAATGGTGTCGCCTGCTTTCAGGTAACCGGGACAACGAAAAGGCTTCATAACCACGTTTAAACTAATTTGCTAAAATTCATTAATTTTTCTCTCTTTATACAAGGGCATCAGGCAGAATGGCCCTATTATGCTATCTTTGCTCAAAAATACTGTATTTTAGGATTAGATTGTATGACGCCCGCTTTTAAACGAACCCTTGTTACCGCTGCTTTACCTTACGCGAATGGACCTGTGCACATTGGCCACCTGGCCGGATGTTACCTGCCATCGGATATTTATGTGCGGTATTTGCGCAGCAAGGGACAGGATGTAGTGTTTGTGTGCGGAAGTGATGAACATGGTGTACCCATTACTATAAAAGCGAAAAAGGAAAATTCAACGCCGCAACAGGTGGTGGACAAGTACCACCACATTATGAAAAACGCGTTTGCGGAGTTTGGTATTTCGTTCGATATTTATTCGCGCACCTCGAACAAGGTACATCACGAAACAGCGTCTGATTTTTTTAAAACCCTTTACGATAAAGGTGGATTTACGGAACAGGTTACCGAACAGTATTACGACACAGAAGCCAAACAGTTTCTGGCCGACCGGTATATCACCGGGGAGTGTCCGAAATGCGGCAACCCGAACGCGTATGGCGATCAGTGTGAACGGTGCGGTTCCTCATTGAACCCAACGGATTTAAAGAATCCAAAATCGGCGTTGAGCGGTAGCGCGCCGGTGTTGAAGCAAACCAAAAACTGGTTTTTGCCACTGGATAAGTTGCAGCCAAAAATAGAAACGTACCTTGAACAACATAAGGATTGGAAAACCCATGTATATAACCAGTGCAAAAGCTGGTTAAACAGTGGTGATGGCTTGCAGCCCCGCGCCATGACCCGCGATCTGGATTGGGGTGTGCCGGTGCCATTACCCGATGCGGAAGGAAAAGTACTGTACGTGTGGTTCGACGCACCCATCGGCTATATCAGTGCCACCAAAGAGTTATTGCCCGACAAGTGGGAGCTTTACTGGAAAGATAAGGAAACCCGCTTGGTGCATTTTATCGGAAAAGATAATATTGTTTTCCATTGTATTATTTTCCCGGCCATGTTAATGGAACATGAGGAGTTTGTGGTGGCGGATAATGTGCCTGCAAACGAGTTTTTAAATTTAGAAGGCGATAAAATTTCTACTTCCCGTAACTGGGCGGTGTGGTTACACGAGTATCTGGAAGAGTTTAAAGACCAGCAGGATGTGTTACGCTATGTGTTGTGTGCTACGGCCCCGGAAACAAAAGATAACGATTTTACATGGAAAGATTTTCAAACGCGAAATAATAGCGAATTAGCGGCCATTTTCGGAAATTTTATCAACCGGACGATAGTATTAACCCGTAAATATTACGATGGGGTTGTGCCCGAAGCGGTGCAGTTTACAAAAGAGGATTTATTGGTGTTGGAACAAATGAACGCTTTCCCGGATAAAATTGGAAGTGCACTGGAGCAATTTAAGTTCAGGGAAGCCTTGCAGGAGTGGATGAATCTGGCACGTTTAGGAAACAAGTATCTGGCAGAAAACGAGCCATGGAAGATACAGGCAAACGAACCAGAGCGAGTTAAGACCATTATGCATATTGCTTTGCAAATTTCTGCAAATCTGGCAATATTGGGAGAACCATTTATCCCCTTTACTTCTTCAAAATTATTTGCCCTTCTCAACATTGTGCCTTTAAAATGGAATTCCGCTCGTCAGAATACAAATCTGCATTCAGGTCATCGTATTGATATGGAGTTAAGTGGAATTTTATTTCCTCAGGTACTAGATGAGGCGATAGATCTCCAGATCCAGAAACTTCAAAAATCGAAAGAGGCAATAGCGACAGCAAGCGCGGCATTGGAACCCGCCAAGGCGGAAACCTCTTTTGATGAGTTTTCTAAAATGGACATCCGTTCGGGAACCATTCTGGAAGCTGAACGCGTGCCTAAAACGGATAAATTACTGAAACTGCTTATTGATACGGGCATTGATAAACGCACGGTGGTGAGTGGCATTGCTGCATGGTATAAGCCGGAAGATATTATTGGCCAGCAGGTAAGTATTCTGGTGAATCTGGCACCGAGGAAAATAAAGGGAATTGAAAGTCAGGGGATGATTTTAATGGCTGAAAATGCCGCAGGGGAATTAAGTTTTATTGCACCAACTAAGGGAACTGTAATTAATAATGGCGCTACAATTAAATAAACTCGTTTTAGTATTAGGTCTTCTTTTGTCAGGTGTATTATGCGCTCAGAAGAATTCAGATAACATTACCCGTCCGCCGGATGATGATCCTGTATCACCTAATGGGGATTTCAGCAAATTTGAAAAACGCCGTAAAAATGTGGCGAAGTGGCAGATTAAGGAGTTGAAGGATGGCGCCATCATTGTACGATTGCAGACCAATAAACTGGCTATTGAAAAATTAAGAAAGGCGGGGAATGAAGAAGGGGCTGTAAAAAAGGAAAATGAAACCATTGCGCTGAATAAATTGTATTACCGGGCATTCACTAATCATTTCCGTTTTTGCAAGTTGTATTTTATATATACTACCAGTACCGATTCACTGTTAAAAGGAGTGCGGAAGGGGATATTTTTGGATTCAAATCTGGTTACCAATGATAGTATTAAACTGGATGTTGCCTATTATTTATTAGCGGATAAAGATGTGGTGTATAATTCTTCTATTGGATTTGTGAGCGAAGAACAGGCGCCAAAAGTAAGAGAAGCGGGTACTCCAACAAAACAGGCATTTATTGTACTTAAAAACAAATATGGCCATCAGTTAAAAAACCCGTTCCCTTATTTTGTGTTGTATAATTCCTTTTTTAAGAGCGAAGGTTTGGATAAGGACTATATTGTTGCCATTCAGAAGAACGGGCAAGTTGTTAATGTGCCATTGGATAAGCAATACCGGCAAGAGCGCCTGAATAAGATGGCCATGAACCTGAGCCGTGAATTGGGTAGATTCTATGAGGAGAACAAAACCTTTATATTAAAGGATAAAGACTTGGAAAAATACTTGTATTAAATTCTGATGATACTCCGTTAAAACTTATTTCCGCTTTAAAACGGCTTCTGTAGCCTCAATAATATTCACTGTATCCAAACCGTATTTTTTCATCAGTTCGTCAGGAGTTCCGCTTTCACCAAAGCTATCGTTAACGGCCACATATTCCTGTGGTGCCGGATGTTTGCGGGCTAAAAGCTGGGCAATACTGTCGCCCAAACCGCCGTGTCGCTGATGTTCTTCGGCACTTACCACGCAACGGGTTTTAGCAACCGATTTCAGGATGGCCTCTTCGTCCAGTGGTTTAATGGTGTGAATATTAATTACCTCAGCGGAAATACCTTTTTCGTGCAGGGATTTAGCCGCTTCCAGAGCTTTCCAAACCAGGTGTCCGGTAGCCACAATGGTAACGTCTGATCCTTCCTGCAATAGTACCGCTTTCCCAATTACAAATTCCTGATCGGCAGGGGTAAAATTAGGCACACTCGGACGGCCAAAACGCAGATATACCGGTCCGTGGTATTTTGCCACGGCAATGGTGGCTGCTTTGGTTTGGTTGTAATCGCAAGGATTAATAACCACCATGTTGGGCAGCATTTTCATTAAGCCAATGTCTTCCAGAATCTGGTGGGTAGCACCGTCTTCTCCTAAGGTCAGGCCCGCGTGCGAAGCAGCTATTTTTACATTTTTATCGGAATAGGCTATACTCTGACGGATCTGATCGTACACGCGTCCGGTACTAAAGTTGGCAAAAGTGCCGGTAAACGGAATTTTTCCACCTATGGTTAAACCCGCGGCAATACCCATCATGTTGGCTTCCGCGATTCCTACCTGAAAAAAACGGTCAGGATGCGCTTTTTGAAAAGCATCCATTTTTAAGGAACCGGTTAAATCGGCACACAGAGCCACCACGTTTGGATTGGTTTTGCCCAATTCGCTTAAACCCGCGCCAAATCCGGAGCGTGTGTCTTTTTTCTCAGTATAGGTATATTCCTTCATGCGTTAAAATAATTTTATGGTTTGCACCGTATTTTGTTTTACTTCAAAATTCCGTTCTATGGTTTTAAGGGTTTCGCGGGCACTTTCGTACCGGAACACCACCTTGTATTTTCCCGGTTGCAAATATATGATTTCGCTTTGCAAAGTTGTGTTTAAATTACAAACCCAATTCACTTCTTTTCCGGTATCGGTATAAATACTTCCATACCCGGTTCCCAGTCGTGAAAAAACCACATTTCCACTGGTAGGAATTTTAATGGTGTTGGTGCTACTTTGTTTAATTTCAACATCTTTCAGGTAGATGCGGGGAAGGGTTAATACTTCCAGATCATATTTGCCAACAATCAGTTTTTCTGTTTTCCCAAATTCCTGAACCACAAGGGTTTTCATCTCACCAGCCTTGCGCACAATGGTACTGGGGTAATATTTGCTGATGGGGCCGTCGAGTTCGAGTTTTAAAAAGCCTTGCGGGGCATCTACGGGGATAATATTGTGTTGCCCTTTTACAATGCTGATGCCTTTTTTTTCCTGCGGGGGAATAGTGTGTACGGTTAAATCGTATCTTAAGTCCGGATCCAGCACCAGGGTATCGGGTTTGCCCCGATGGTTGATGGTGTGAAGGTAATTGTATTTTACTTTTCCGGTTCCGGCCTCATAAAAGGTCATATCCACGTCGGTTTCTGTGGGTTTTTTGGCAATATCCAGTAAGTCCACCTCTACAGTGGTTTGCGACAAGGCTTCGGTAAGGACAAGCTTAAGTACATCTTTAAAATTAGCCTCATTGCTTACGTCATAAAACTTGCCCATACAGGCAAAAGCGTCGGCAAACTTTACATCTAAACCCACACCAATAACAAAGGGGCGTAAAAAAATGCCCTTTTTTTGCATCTCTATACTCACCTGACAGGGGTTGCCCTCGCATTCCTCAATGCCATCGGTAATTAAAATGACAATGTTACGGCAATGGCTGCACGGGGTAAAATCAGCGGTACTTTCGCCCAGAGAGTAGGCAATGGGCGTTGTACCAAGGGGTTCGAGGCGGTTAATGCGCTGTTTTATTTTCAGGTAATTGGTTTTGGCCGGCGCAAAAGGTACTTCGAGTTTGCTGTCTTTGCAGTTGCGATCGGGCTTAAAAAAAGTGGTATGGCCGTAGCAGCGTAAAGCCAGTTCCAGGTTAGGAATTCCTTTCAGGCTGTCAAGAAAATCGCCCATTACCTTTTTGGCCACCTCAATTTTAATGTTGCTGTTCCATGGCGCGTACATGCTGTAGCTGTCGTCAAAAATAAACAGGATACGGTTGGTAGTTTGGGCGTTTGTGCCAATTGCGGAAAAGAGAACAAAAATACAGATGTACCACCTGATGATGGCATCAGAAGCAATGCGTATACATCTTATTTTTTTCAAACAAGTAATTGAAGTAAAGGGAGAACGTTAATAATCCCCCAACGTTACAGGCAACTGATCCAGTGCTTTTTGTAATTGTTCATCATTTGGCGCCGATCCGTGCCACTTGTGGGTACCCATCATGTAATCTACACCCATCCCCATTTCGGTGCGCATCAGTACCATTACCGGTTTCCCTTTTCCCAAAAGGGTTTTGGCATGGTTAAGACCATCTACCACCGACGCTAAATCGTTGCCTTTCTCAATTTCGGTCACCGTCCAGCCAAAGGCTTCAAACTTGGCCCGTAAGTTACCTAAGGATAAAACGTTCTCTACATCACCATCTATCTGGCGACCATTATAATCTACCGTAGCAATGTAATTGTCCACCTTATTAGCTGAAGCGTACATGGCGGCTTCCCAAATCTGGCCTTCCTGTAATTCGCCATCGCCATGCAGCGAGTAAACAACTGAGGTGTCGTTATTTAATTTTTTAGCTAATGCGGCACCAATGGCTACGCTCATACCCTGACCGAGTGAACCCGAAGCCACACGCACGCCGGGCAGACCCTCGTGGGTAGTGGGGTGACCCTGTAAGCGGGAGTTTAATTTGCGAAAGGTGTTAAGTTCCGAAACCGGAAAATACCCGGTACGCGCCAAAACACTGTAAAACACAGGACTAATATGTCCATTGCTCAGAAAAAACACATCTTCGCCACTGCCGTCCATGTTAAATTGCCCGGGATTGTGCTTTAGCACAGCACCATACAAGGCAACCAGGTATTCTACGCATCCCAGAGATCCGCCCGGATGCCCCGAGCTAACCGCATGAACCATTCTGACAATATCGCGACGAACCTGTTGACACAGATCGGTAAGTTGAGCAAGTGAAGACATAATAAATAAAAGCCCAAAATTACTATAAAGAAATGGCAATTGCCGCCCTTGTTAAAAAAGAAAAAACGATGTTAAAAACTCCCTTATTTACGTGTTGTTTTGCCCCTGAGAAACCCCTAACTATTGGTATATTTGCGTTTTGGCAGAAATGCCTTTGCAGACGAGCATGTACAAACGAATTAACATAGTATTTTGGGCAGTGATTGTATTTTTGGGTGTGGCCTGTAAAAAGGAGACTAAACCCGAAGAAACAGCTCCTGTTTCCGGCCCAACGGGCACTACTAAAACCAATACCGTTACCTGGTTTGTAGCTGCTTACGATTCTGTGGGTGATAATCTGGCAGATCGCAGTAATATTAACGTGTCATTTTCTGGTACACCACACGGTGCTACTACTAATTCCATGGGCATTGCCACTATGACCGGCGTGGCCGCGGGAGAACTCTACCCGGTAGCCGTGAAAGCCGGATACGAGCAAGCGCCTTATTCGATCACTTTTACAGCCAATAACCCACTGAGTCTTAACGTTAGTATTGCCCGGAATTCGCCTTACAAACTAACATTAACGAGTGCGCCTAATCTTGTAAATAAAGATTCCATTACCATCAATTTTTTTCTGAATAAAAGCATTCCTGCGGGCAAAAACATTAAAATCGCTGTATTAACCCATACCGCTTCTACTGTTGGTGTAAACGATTACGCGGCGGTAGATTATCTAATAGTGAACGGTATAAATACCAATTTTACCAATAAAAACATTGCAAAGCTGAACAACGTGGCCAATTATCTGGCAAATAGTGTAAACACCTGGCAGAAATGTTACTTCGCGCTGGTGCCGGTTACTTACGGCAGCGTGTTTTCCAATACATTAAACAAAGAGGTACTCATTGGCGATAACTTACCGGTACCGGGGTCGCCAACAGCTACCATGCAAATCACTAAAAACTGGTAAACAAAAATAAATTCTTATGGCTTTAAAATGTGGAATAGTAGGGCTCCCGAATGTTGGAAAATCAACCTTATTCAATTGTTTAAGTAACGCAAAAGCGCAGGCGGCAAACTTTCCGTTTTGTACTATTGACCCGAATGTGGGAACCATCACCGTACCCGATGAACGCTTAAATAAATTATCGGATCTTGTAAAACCGCAAAACATTTTACCTACCACAGTAGAAATAGTTGACATCGCGGGGTTAGTAAAAGGCGCCAGCAAAGGCGAAGGTCTGGGAAATAAATTTTTGGGCAACATACGGGAGTGTAATGCTATACTTCATGTATTACGTTGTTTTGATGACCCCAATGTGGTGCATGTAGATGGAAATGTAAATCCGGTAAGAGATAAGGAGATTATTGATGCGGAATTGCAACTGAAAGATCTGGATAGTGTGGAAACTAAAATAAAAAAATTTGAGAAGCAGGCGAAAACCGGCAACGATAAAGAAGCCGTAAAAACTTATGCCGTGCTATCTAAAGTAAAAGATGTGTTGGAAAGCGGTAAATCGGCCCGCGCGGCGCAATTAGATGAAAACGAATTGCCTTATGTGGCCGATCTGCATTTATTAACCATTAAACCGGTATTGTATGTGTGTAATGTAGATGAGGCCTCTGCCAAAACCGGCAATCACCATGTAGAAGCCGTAAAAGCGGCCATTGCCGGCGAAAACGCGGAGATGATGATTATTACCGCGCAAATGGAAAGCGAAATTGCAGCTCTGGAAACGTACGAAGAGAAACAATTATTTTTGGCCGAAATGGGACTGGATGAGCCCGGCGTTAACAAACTGATTAAGTCGGCCTATAAGCTCCTGAACCTTCAAACGTATTTTACGGCGGGGGTTAAAGAGGTAAGAGCATGGACCATTACCAAAGGCTTTAAGGCACCACAAGCCGCAGGCGTGATTCACACCGATTTTGAAAAAGGATTTATTAAAGCAGAGGTAATTGCTTACAACGATTTTATTACCCTTGGAAGTGAAAGTGCCTGCCGCGATGCCGGTAAATTACGTATCGAAGGAAAAGAATACCTGGTAGCGGATGGAGATGTGATGCACTTCCGATTTAATGTGTAAAAATTAAACCAAAATACAATGAACAATCACGAGATAGATTACAAGCTTTACGGCGAAGAAATGCAATGTGTGGAAGTAGAACTCGATCCACAGGAATCGGTTATTGCCGAGCCAGGCAGTTTTATGATGATGACCGATGGCATACAAATGGAAACTATGTTTGGCGATGGAAACCACAAAGGATTTATGAGTAAACTGTTTACAGCAGGAAAGCGCATGCTTACGGGCGAAAACCTGTTTATGACCGTATATACCAATGTGGGGCAGGGGAAAAAGCAAGTGACTTTTGCGGCGCCATATTCTGGTAAAATTATTCCTATGGATTTGCAAAAACTGGGAAATAAAATTGTTTGCCAGAAAGATAGTTTTTTGTGCGCGGCAAAAGGGGTATCAGTCGGGATTGAATTTCAGAAAAAGCTGGGAACGGGGTTATTTGGCGGCGAAGGCTTTATTATGCAAAAACTTGAGGGGGATGGAATGGCGTTTGTACACAGTGGCGGTCATGTCATTGAAAAAGAGTTGCAGCCTGGCGAAGTTCTGAAAATTGACACAGGGTGTATTGTGGCGTTTACAAGCGGCGTGCAATACGATATACAGTTTGTGGGTGGTATTAAAAATACCTTGTTTGGTGGCGAAGGGGTTTTCTTTGCGGTATTAAGAGGTCCTGGCAAAGTGTGGATACAAACACTGCCAATCAGTCGCCTTGCCGGCCGTATCTTATCGTATGGAACCGGAAGCCGTAAGGAAGAAGGCAGCATTTTAGGCGGGTTAGGGAATCTTCTGGACGGGGATTAATCCCCGTATCCGGAAAATAGGCAATGGGAAGCGGGAAGGCACGCTTCATATTAAACGTGAACTTTAAATTTTTAAGTAATTAATGGTAAAGCAAGCATCTAATTATAACGAAGACAGCATACGATCCTTAGACTGGAAGGAACACATCCGTACCCGTCCGGGTATGTACATTGGTAAGTTGGGCGATGGTTCGGCCTTCGACGATGGGATTTACGTACTCATGAAAGAGGTAATGGATAACTCCATTGATGAGTTCATGATGGGAGAGGGGAACAAGATTGAAGTAAATGTAAAAGACGGTGTTGTTTCTATCCGCGATTATGGACGTGGTATTCCACTCGGGAAGGTGGTTGAGGTGGTAAGTAAGATAAACACCGGCGGTAAATACGATAGCGAAGCGTTTAAAAAATCCATTGGTTTAAATGGGGTGGGTACAAAGGCGGTAAATGCCTTATCCATTAATTTTAAAGTAACCTCTTACCGCGACGGACAAGCTAAAACGGCTGAATTCAGTAAAGGGGAACTGGTAAAAGAACACCGCTTAACGGCTGCCCCGGGAGAAAAAAACGGAACCTATGTTGAGTTTCGCCCGGATGACAGCATTTTTAAAAAATACCATTTCGTGCACGAGTACATCGATCGTATGATATGGAACTATGCTTTCTTGAATACCGGTTTAACACTCTATCTGAATGGGCAGGCGTACAAATCAGACAATGGATTAAAAGATCTGCTGGAGAAGAATATTACCGGCGAAATTCTGTATCCGATTATCCGCTTACAGGGCGATGATATTGAATTAGCCATGACGCATAGTAACGAGCATTTTAGTGAGGAGTACTATAGTTACGTTAACGGGCAATACACCACACAGGGTGGTACGCATCAGGCGGCTTTTCGGGAGGCGGTAGTAAAGACCATTCGCGAGTTTTATAAAAAGGAATTTGACCCGACAGATATTCGTAAGTCAATTATCGCTGCTGTATCTGTAAAGGTTCAGGAACCTGTTTTTGAATCGCAGACTAAAACCAAACTCGGTAGCAATGAAGTAGCGCCTGGCGGACAAAGCATGCGCAGTTTTATTGGCGATTTTATAAAGCAGCAACTGGATAATTATTTACATAAAAATCCGGAAACCGCGAAAGCCATTGAAGCTAAAATTCTGGCGAATGAACGGGAACGCAAGGAATTATCTGGCATACAAAAACTGGCTCGTGAGCGTGCTAAAAAAGCGTCGCTGCACAATCGTAAGTTACGCGATTGTCGCGTGCACCTTGATGATCTGAAGGACGCCCGGCGTTTAAATACCACCTTGTTTATTTGTGAGGGGGACAGTGCCAGCGGATCTATCACAAAAACCCGCGATGTAAACACACAGGCCGTGTTTAGTTTAAAAGGAAAGCCACTAAACTGTTTCGGACTCGGCAAAAAAGTAGTGTACGAAAACGAAGAGTTTAACCTGCTTCAGTCGGCGCTCAACATTGAGGATGGCTTAGACGATTTACGTTATAATAATATAGTTATTGCAACCGATGCCGATGTGGACGGAATGCACATCCGGTTATTGCTGCTAACCTTTTTTCTGCAGTTTTTCCCTGATCTGGTAAAAAACAATCATGTTAAAATTCTGCAAACACCATTATTCAGGGTACGTAATAAAAAGGAAACCATTTATTGTTACTCTGACGAAGAACGTAAAGCGGCCATTGCCAAACTGGGACCAAAGCCGGAAATTACCCGATTCAAAGGTCTCGGAGAAATAAGCCCGGATGAGTTTCGTAATTTTATAGGAAAAGACATTCGCCTCGAACCAGTGTTAATTGATCAGAAAGCCAGTATTCAGGAACTGTTGAATTATTATATGGGGAAAAATACGCAGGAACGTCAGGAATTTATTATTGAGAACCTGAGGGTAGAGAAGGATACAGAAGAAGAATTGGTAAAATTAGCGTAAATGTTAAAGGCTTTTAACAAAAAGCAAGTGGTTTTTGTACTAAAACCCTTTCCGCTTGTTAAAGCCTGTTAATTCCATAAAATTCGATATATTTGGCACGACTTGTGAAAAATATAAATCCATAAAAGAAGCAATATGAAAACCTCAAAATTACTTTTAATACCTGCTGTTGCAGTTTTAGCATTAACAGCTTGTAAGTCTAAAAAGACACCTATCCAAAAGGAAACAGGAGCCATTGAAATTACGGTACCTTTCAGCTCGAAAGAATACCGCAGCGATGAGAATAACTTCCGCGCTAAACAAGTTGGTAAATCGCCGGATCTGGCAACTGCTAAAAAAATCGCTTTCCAGAATGCCAAATCAGAAATGGCGGGTAATATTCAGAGTATGATTAAGCGTGTTACGGACCAATACACCAATCAACGTTCGGTAGGTAATGCTCAGGAGTATGAAAATAAGTTTGAAGAGTTAGCCCGCGAAGTAGTAAACATGCAGTTAAGCAATGTAAAAGAAATTGGCGAGAAGATTTTCAAAGAACCAGATGGAGCGTTCAGTTATTGGATTGCTATTGAAGCTGGAAAAAAAGAAGTGTTTGAAAAAATGGACCAAAAAATTTCGAACGACAATAAATTAAAGTTGGATTATGATAAGCAAAAATTCCAACAGATTTTTGACGCTGAAATGAAAAAGCTTGCCGAAGAAGGCCGTTAATAAATAACAATAAGCATTAGCTTTGAATTAAACGGGCGAGGCAAAGGAAAATCCAATATCCTTAACCCGCCCGTTTTAAATTAAAACCCATTCATTCTTGAAAAAAACCGGTTACATACTATCAGCATGTCTGGTCTTTGTACTGTGCGCGTGCAGCGGCTCCAAAAAATATTTTAAAGCTGCCGAAAAGCTGGAGAAACAAGGATTGGTAAACGAAGCCGCCGATTATTATCTGGAATCGCTGCAACGTAAACCCACCAATGTGAATGCCCGTATCAAATTAAAGGAAGTGGGACAAAAGTATGTTTCGTCTCTGGCATCTGAATTTTTCAGGAATTATAATACCCAGCAGACAGAAGCCTCCATTGAAACATTTGACCGTCTGAAGGAATTTACCGCTAAAACATCGGCACTTAATGTCGGGTTAGATTATCCAAAATCATACGAAGAGGATTATCAGAAGGCGGTAGAAGTACTGTGCTCAAAAAATCATGCTGAAGCCAGTGCTTTGGTAAACCAACGCAAGTTTACGGAAGCGCTTGACCGCATTAGCCGTTATAAAAAGTATAATGCCAATTATAAAAACACAGCGCAACTCGAAATCATAAGCGTTTGTGAGCCGCAGTATCAAAGTGCTGTTTCGGCACTGGAAGCAAAGAACTACGTGTCAGCGGCGTTTTTCCTTAATAACATACGTTACAAAAGCGAAAATTACAAAGACACGAAGGATCTGGAGGAACTGGTAAAGTTGCAGCAACAAAAAAGTTTTATGCTTTTTGAGCCCATGAAGAGTGAGGAAAAAGAAGTAGAGGATCTTTTATTCAGTGCTTTTAGTCAATATGCTACTCAAAATCTGTCGAATGTGCAGGTCATTAATAATACACCTTTTCTGTATCTGCCAGATGTAAACGATGTATCGGCGGTGGGGAATGTTGATCTTATTCAGGCAATACGCAAAGCCACAGGAGCAGATTATTTCTATGTGTTTAATGTATCAGACCGTAAGGAACAGAACGTAGGCCCCGTGAAAACGCCCGCTAAATGTTATCAAGAGGTTCAGGTGAGAAAAAATGACACATTAGTAGTTACAGAATATAGGCTAGCGGATTATAATCAATATAAGGCGCAACGTGTGTATTCGTATAATTTTCAGTATAAATTAATCAACGCGGTAACCAATCAGATTGTGTCTTCTCAGAATACCACGGTACAATCACAAGATCTTATTGAATACAATGAGTTGGTAGTGGGGCGCCAATTGGCCGGAACCGCTCAGCCGAACATTAATAGTTTTTACCCGTATAATCCACAGGCCACGCCCGTTGCTCAACAATTTAATCCTCGCAAATGGCGGCAGTTGTTCACCGCAAAGCGCGACCTTAAGCCAATGGAAACCCTTAAGGCAGAAACCAACGAAGAGGCACAGAAGGTATTTAAAAACAGCATTAACAAATTTGTGAAGTAATGAAGCGGAGGGTTTTTTATAGCATTCTCATACTACAGGCGTTTTTACTACCCCTTCTGGCACAGAAACCGGCTAACCAAATGCAGCCGGTAGAGGTGAAAGTACCATTGTGGGTAAGTAGCCGTCCAAACAATGGCTTTAAATACATTGGCATTGGTGTAGGCGACAAACAAAAGGGATCTAATTACCAGATGGAAGCAAAGAAAAATGCCTTGTATGATTTAGCTTCTGAAATAAAGGTTGACATTTCTACCAATTCGGTTTTATACACGGTTCAGAATAACAATCAATTCAACGAAAATTTTAACTCATTGATAAAGTTATCGAACAGTGATAATATAGAAGGCTATACACTGGTGGATTCGTATGAAAATGACAAGCAATACTGGGTGTATTATCAGTTAGACAAGGAAGAATATGCCCGTCGCAAAGCTGAAAAAAAGCAACAGGTGGTTTCCAAGGCGGCCAATCTTATCTCGGCCAGTTTTACAGATGAACAGAACCATGATTTTTCATCAAGCCTTAAAAAGCGTATTCAGGCATTTGGGGTATTAACGCCTTATCTTAGCGAAGAGATTGTGTTTGATCCTGCTCAAACCAGAGGCGTAAAAACGGTTTTTGATCTTACCAATCTGGTGCAGCAGCAACTACAATCCATTCAGGCGGTACAAACCAAAACGGTGTTTCAATTAAAGCCGTATCAGCAAACCTATTCCCCAATGGTTTATAGCCTGCAACTTAAAAATAAAGCACCTTTGCAAAATTTTCCTTTTTTGTTGAGCAGCGATGAAGAAAAAGTAAAGATTAACGAGAAGGCCGTTACGAATGCCTCCGGTGAGTTACAGTTAAAGGCAACCTATGTAGAGCCATTGAATCAATCGGTAGCATTTGCACTGAATCCTGATATTTCTTCCCTGATGGGAAATGATTCTGTGGGTCGCGCCGGAATAACGGTGTTAAGTCAATTCATTAATACGTCTTCTCTAAAAGTATATGCTGCCGTATCACCAGTAACGGTTTTTATACAATCGATAGAAAACAACTTCGGAAAACCAACGGGGGCGCATAGTATAGAAATGGCCATACAGCAGAAGTTCAACGGACAGGAAGTCAGGATTGTGTCTAAACCCGAAGAGGCGGATTATATTATCGAAAGTCAGGCCGACACACAGGAAGATATAAGCAGCGATGTACTGGAGAATTTTTATAAATTGAAACTGGCGGCTTTAGTGGTTAATATTCAGTTGAAGGAACGCAAAACAGGAAATGTAATTTATAAGCAACAGCTTGGCGACATCTATGGTTACGCTAATGTTCTGGAGAAGGCGGGAGTAAACGCCTATCAGAGTCAGAAATTAATGGTGAAATTAAGTGAAGCGTTGTTTTTCCTGAAACGCAAGGTGTTGGTGTATTAATAGGGCATTTCCAATCCGGATTAGGCTATTTTTAGCCGGATTTAGTATTGTATCGCAAATCCATTGTAATTAGTTAATTTTGAATGTATGAAGTGGCGATTGATTATTTCATGCCTGATAGCAATTTCAACAGGAATGAGCGCGAAAATTAAGGAAGGGATTTACAGAGGTGTTTTGTTTTTGGATGAAAGCAAGGGCATAGAGTTACCCTTTAATTTTTCGGTTAAAACTCAGGGGAAAAGGATAGTGGTACTGATACAAAACGGTGATGAGCGGATACGGGTGGATGAAATAACACAGAAGGGCGACAGCCTGATGATTAAAATGCCCGTGTTTGATACCGGATTTAAAGTAGTGGTGCTCCCCGATGGCGGGTGGCAGGGTGTATGGATAAATCATTACCGTAAAGAAAAAAAAGAAATTCCGTTTAAAGCCGTTTACGGGGTGTCGTGGCGCTTTCCTTCTTCCACGTCCTTGTCATCAACAGCTGTTTTTGAAGGACGGTGGGAAACCACGTTTAGCCCGCAAACACCCGATAGTTCAAAAGCAATAGGAATTTTTCACCATCAGGAACAATCGCCTTTTGTTACCGGAACGTTTTTAACCGAAACGGGCGATTACCGTTATCTGGAAGGACTGGCAGACGGAAATACATTACGGCTAAGTTGTTTTGATGGCTCTCATGCTTTTTTGTTTATTGCACAAAAGGAAACGAACGGGACATTAAAAGGCGATTTTTACAGTGGCGCGCATTGGCACGAATTCTGGGAGGCGGTCAAAAATCCGGATTTTAAATTAAGAGAGGCAGATGAAATAACCACCATTGCCCATCCTGAGCAACCGTTAGCGTTTGCATATCCTGATTTAAACGGAAAAGAGGTGAAATTAAGTGATAAGCGCTTTGAAGGGAAACCGGTTATTATACAATTAATGGGCAGTTGGTGTCCCAATTGTATGGACGAAAGCGCGTATCTTTCGTCTGTTTATAAGCAATACACCTCTCAGGGACTCGAAATTGTTGCGCTGGCCTATGAGCGGACAACGGATAAAGAGAAAGCAAAACTTCAGGTAAACCGCCTGATAAAGCGGTTTAATATGACGTATTTGGTTTTACTCACCGGATTAAACGGAAAGGATCAGGCCTCGGCAAGTATGCCGTTTCTGAACAAGGTAAGTGCGTTTCCAACAACGTTGTTCTTAAATAAGGAACACAAGGTGGTAAAAATCCATACCGGTTTCAGCGGACCGGCTACCGGAAAAGAATACGAAAAATTTAAGGAAGAAACTGAACGATTAATTAACCGGCTTATACACGAATAATGTTTACAGGCATAATAGAAACCCAGGCAGAACTTAAGGCGCTTAAAGAAGAAGGCAGCAATATTCATTTTACATTCAGTAGTTCCGTAACGCCTGAGTTAAAAATTGACCAGAGCGTGGCCCACAATGGCGTTTGCCTTACCGTAGTGGCAATAGAGGGAACAAATTATGTCGTAACTGCCATAGAGGAAACACTTAAGCGTACGAATCTGGGAGAGTTGAGCCCCGGCGACTTTGTAAATCTTGAACGCTGCATGCCAGCCACTGGTCGGTTTGATGGACATATTGTTCAGGGACACATAGATACAACCGCTCTTTGCAAACAAGTGAAAGACCTTAACGGCAGCTGGGAGTATCTGTTCGAATATGCCCCTGATAGCAGACACATTACTGTTCAGAAAGGATCTATTACCATTAATGGCGTTAGCCTCACAGTAGTGGAATCGGGAGAAAATAACTTTTCAGTTTGCATCATTCCTTACACTTATGAGCACACCAATTTTAAGCACATAAAGACTGGGAGCAAAGTAAACCTTGAATTTGATATTGTTGGTAAGTATGTGGCCCGACTTTTAGGGAAGGTCTAGTTGTTAGGCGCCCCTTTATCCAACCAGCATTGTATCATTTCCAACTGTTTCTGACTAAGGGGTGAAACCGGCGACTTAGGCATTGTTTTATCAACCAGTACTTTTTGTTTAAAACTGCCATCATCTACTTTTAGTTTTACACCGGAATACGTTGTCATATCTCCTAGCGGATTACCGGAGCTATGGCATGAATTACAGGAACTACTCATGATAGGTGCAATATGTTTAGCATAAGTAATGGTATCGCAGCTATTAGTGCCTGAAGATGTTGGATTGCTTGAAGAAGGAACCATTTTCCCTTTTTTGTTGGTACAGGAAAAAATAACAAGTACCACCAAACCAGCAGCTATTAAAAGATTATTTTTCATTCTCTAATTATTTTTTTTGTTTTAACTGTAGTTGACGTTCTTAGTGTACAAATGTAAAAACCACCGCTACAAGATACTAAGTCCAGATGACATGAGCCAAATCCCGCTTCAAGTTCTAACGTTTTTTTAAGAATTATTTTTCCGGCATTATCTGTTAGTTCTAAAAGCGCTTCTTCTTTTTTAGGAGAGTAGAAGGAAAGTGTTACTTTATCCTTAGCCGGATTAGGAAACACATCATACAATTGTAATGTTTTAACAATATCCGTTGTTTCTTCGGCTAAACCAACAATAGGAGAATTATCAATAACAATATTTTCATCGCCAGGATAATAAATGGTAAAAGCCATATAGGTCTGCATCATTTCGTCAGTAGTGCTTTCGCCATAAGAAATGGATTGCGGTGGCGTATTTGGGTTGAATGGATTGGAGGAACGGTTGTCGTATTCGGTTTCTCCGATGATTTTATAGCCAGTAGGCACCTTTACCGGATTCCGGAAAGCATATACTCCCTGCCAGTTAAAATTCCATTTTTTAATATTTATCAAAGGAACGGTGTCGTGTTGAGGGCCAACAGCATACACTTTGTATTTCTTGCCAATAAGGTGCATGTGAGGCGCAACCGATAAAAGACTGGTTGTAATAAGATTGTTGGTGTATTCCTGCCGGAATGTTTTTACTTGTTGAGGAGGGATGGTAAAAGGACCGTTGGTGATATGGTTCTCGCTCAAAATCGGAGCCAGATAAACCTCGCGAACCGTTCCATTTGCAAATTTTATATTTACCCGCGTACTGTCCAGTTGTGAGGATGTGCCGGCGGGATAATGGATCTGTAGAATCAGATTCGTGTTTTTACGGAGCCGAATGCCCATTCCTGCCGGAAATTTAATAGGAGCTGTTCCCGGAACCCATTCTCCAACAAGGCGTGATCCGCTTACGCCAGTTCCGAAAAAAGAAGTGTAGCCCACGCCGGGATCAGCCGCGTCTAAATTGTTTAATTGTACGGTATTCGTGTCTTCAAATACCAGCACGTGGTGAACGATGGCCCGGTTTCCAGGTTTTACTTCTATTTCGGCGGCAAATTTATCAGTTGTAAAGTTGGTAGGAATGATAAAACATCTGTATAAATCTTGTGTGGTGTTTATAATATAATTGGCCATTTTTCCACTATAGTCTATGCCGCTTAACTGCGTGGCGTTATTGGTATAAGTGGGTATAGGAGGCGCATTATTCGGATTTCCCTGAGGAGCCCCATTAAACGCCCATTGCGATATTTTCTGTTTATCACTTTGGGATAAAACCCGTTCATGGGCCATGTGCCGGTACTGCGGATCCGGCGGCCATGGAGGCATGCGGAGACTGTCAACCGATTGTGTAATCTGGAATTTAAAACCAACGGCATCATTATAGCTTAATAGTGAGAACGGCCCTAATCCACCGGGATGATGGCAGCTGGTGCAATTCCCATAAAGAATAGGAGCAATATCATCGGCCCAGGTAGGAATCTGGGCATCCATAGATATAACGAAAGCTGTAAAAAGGGAGAGTAGAATTGATTTCATCAATGATTCTTTAACTAAAATAGTGATTCTTTCATTGAGTTGCAAATCTAAAATAGCACATACGGGTTAATGCCCCATAATTTCGCCACAACCTTTGTAAACCTTGTGGTTATACAACATACTTACTGTCCGGTTGCGCTTGTCGCCGCTGCCGGATTCCATACAGGCTTTGTCAATAATATCGAGTGTAAGGCTTACATCTTTTTGTTTGGTTTTGAGCGTTTGCGCAATACATAACGATGCAACAAAACCATTTTGACTTAAACTGTTTTCAAAGTTGTGAAGCACGGTAAGACTGTCTTTACCATAGTCAACCAGTAAACGCAGATGATCAGTGTACACTTCTCCGTACCAACCGGGTTCGGCTCCTCTCAGTTTCATAAGTAATACTGATTTTTTTTGGGTGGTATCAGTCACCGTTAGTATGGTGTCTGCCCTGTGAACGGATATGTCTATTTTACTGACGGTGTCGTTTGCTACAACAATATTTTTCTCCCCGCTTGTTTGCGTTTGCTGACAGGCGGACAAAAAAACATAGAGTCCAATAAGAAGTAAATGTTTCATAGAAAAGTACAACGAAAATAAGCCTTTAAAACGAATAACCGAATTGTATTGAAAAATGAAACGCGTTAACAGGATATGTTCTCACTCTATTTTTGTTTTGAGGTGGAACATACTGAGGTTTGCCGCTTAAATAATTATCACGGTAGGATCCGGCTGCCACATTTAGTAAACAAGTAAAATGATATTCATTATCTGTTCGCATCAACACGCCTGTATTTAGATAGAGATAATTTTTTTGCAGAAGAAAGGACTGCTTATTGTAATTGCCCTCAAAGAGAGCGGTGCGTCCCATGATGCCCATAAAGAAGAACGATTGCTGGTGTTTTGAAAAATTGAAATTTAAACTGCTGCTCATATCTACCAGCTTCTTTGATAATATGTAATGCTTGTTGAATTGTGTTAATAAACCGTTACTTAATGAAGCAGAATTAGAAGAGGGGATGATATTCGTTGAGATGTGATTGAAAGAACTCAGGTGGTAAGGATAAATTAATCTGCCATAGCTGAATCCCAATGCACCATCAAATAGCTCGGTGGGAATATAGCAAACAAAGTTTTTTAATGGAAATCGGATAGAATCAAAGTAGTGACGAATTACCTTGAATGATTTGGCAGAAGGTTGACGTAACAGTATGGTTGCGCCAACCTGTAGATGAAGTGCCTCAGTATAACCACTGTTAACTTCTTCATGCGAAAGAGGCTTGATGTTTTCGGATATTCCGGCCGGTTTCCAGTAATTGTTGTAGGCGTTAAAGTAATTGGGATTGTTACTGTAATAATTATAGATTGTTTTTGTAAAAAAGGAGTAGGCTCCTGCTACCACAAAAAAATCGATACCGGTATAACGTCCGTTTAACTGAAAATTAAGTTTCGCAAATTTTCCAAATCCGTTTCGTTTTTGAGAAAGGTCATAAATTTCTACAGATTGATTGGGGATGTTGTTTGTCGGAACCTGAAAGGTGAGGTGTGAAACATGGTCGTTATAAAACGAAAATTGTGGGCCAATCGAGATTCGCCCATTGCTTTTGCCGATAACATGACCAAGCGTTCGCTGTAAACTCAGGGCAATGCTGCTACCCTCACGCGCATCTTTAAAGTAACCAGAAATATTGGCTCTGGGTGATTTTTTGCGAACTGCGGGTGATTGATAAAATGCCGAGACATCTAGTGACCAGTTCTTTGAAAACCGGTATTCATAACCCAAAGTCAAGCGGCGGGAAAATAAGTCGGTAACATATAACTTATACTGATGTTTTACGAAGTAAGCGGAATCGAACCATAACTTAGGCTCTAACGGCTCCGAAACCCTAAAGGGTAGATACAGGACTATCTTTTCTTTAATACCATTGGCATAGGTAATACCTTGCACATGGTATGTGGGTATTTTATAGATAGGACCATCTAAATTGTCGAAATATTTGTAATGCACCGAGTCTTCCGTTATTACAAGAATTTTGGTAACTATCGGCTTATTGTTCATGAATAGTGTGTCCTGAGCGTGTAAGGACGATTGCAAAAGAAGCACTACAAAAAGACAAAATATAGAACGCATTAAATTAATCAGTTAATTGAAATAAAATGCAGGGGGAGTATAACCAAATATACTAAAAAATAATACAAGATTAAAATCTGTACTTTATGAATGGGAATCTGATTAAATCATAGTAAATAAATCAATAACCCAATGCAGGGCCAAGCCATTTTTCAATCTTGCCAAAATCATCTCCTTTCCGGCGCGCATAATCCTCTACCTGTTCTTTTGTAATTTTACCAATTCCAAAATAATGACTGTCAGGATGCGCGAAATAAAGCCCGCTAACGGCAGCTGTTGGCACCATGGCCAAACTATCGGTTAATGTTATGCCGGTGTTTTTTTCTACATCCAGTAGTTTCCAGATGGTCAGTTTTTCCAGATGGTCGGGCTGAGCCGGGTAACCTGGTGCCGGACGAATCCCATCGTAGGTTTCCTTTATCAGATCTTCATTGTTCAGGTTTTCGTTTTTAGCGTATCCCCATAACTCTTTGCGGACTTTTTGATGCAGGTATTCGGCTAACGCCTCCGCTAAACGATCGGCCAGCGCTTTTAGCATAATGGCATTATAATCATCGTGCGCTTTTTCGAACCGGGCCACGTGTTCATCAATGCCAAAACCGGTAGAGCAGGCAAAGGCACCTACGTAATCGCATTCAGAAACGGCGAATCCGGCTACCGGCAATGGTTTTACAAAATCGGCTAAGGCCACATTGTATTGCCCTTCGGGTTTTTTGGTGTTCATACGCAACGAATGGAAAACGGCGAGGGGGGTTCCGTGTTCATCAAATACCTGAATATCGTCTTCATTAATCTGATTGGCAGGAAACAAACCAATAACCGCCTTAGCACTTAACCACTGTTCTTTAATAAGTGTTTGCAGCATGTTTTGCGCATCAGTAAATAGTTTTCGCGCTTCGGCTCCACGAGCTTTATCATCCAGAATTTTAGGATACGAGCCTTTCATTTCCCAACTGATAAAGAAGGGTGTCCAGTCAATGTAGTCAATCAGGGTTTCCAGGCTGATGTCCTCCAAAACAGTGATGCCGGTTTTAGCAGGCTTTGCAATAGAGGTAGTATCCCAGTTAATTTTAAATTTGTTTTGTCGTGCTTCGGCTAGCGAAATAAATTTACTCTGAGCCTGAGCATTTTTGTTTTGCTCTCTTACACGATCATACTCTTTGTTTACGTCAGCTACAAATTCCTTTTTCAGTTCCTCGCTGATTAAGCTACTTACTACCGGAATGCTTTTACTGGCATCGTTAACATGTACAACAGGATGTGAGTAATGTGGCGCAATTTTAACGGCGGTATGAACCTTGCTGGTAGTAGCGCCGCCAATAAGCAAAGGAATAGACATATTCAGCCGTTCCATTTCCTTAGCAACATCCACCATCTCATCGAGCGATGGCGTAATTAATCCACTTAACCCGATAATGTCAACGTTTTGTTTTTTTGCCTCCTCCAGAATTTTTTCTTTGGGGACCATTACGCCTAAATCAACGATTTCGTAATTGTTGCAGGCCATTACAACACCTACAATGTTTTTGCCGATGTCGTGTACATCGCCTTTCACTGTAGCCAAAAGTACTTTTCCGGCAGCGGAACTACCGGCACCCGATTTCTCCGCTTCCAGGTAGGGCTGTAAATAAGCAACCGCTTTTTTCATTACCCTTGCACTTTTTACAACCTGTGGTAAAAACATTTTTCCGGCACCAAACAAATCCCCTACCACATTCATTCCGTTCATTAAAGGACCTTCAATAATATGAAGCGTTTTTTCGTACTGCGTGCGGCACTCTTCCACATCCTGTTCAATATAATCTGTAATGCCTTTTACCAGAGCGTGTGTTAAGCGTTCCTGAACGTTACCATTACGCCACTCCTCATTTTTTTCTTCTTTTACTTTTCCTTTGTTTTTAAGCCCTTCAGCGTATGTAATCAGCCGTTCAGTAGCATCATCCCGGCGATCGAGTAACACATCCTCAATCAGATCCAGCAGTTCTTTTTCAATATCATCATATACCACCAATTGCGACGGGTTTACAATTCCCATATCCATCCCGTTTTTAACAGCATGGAATAAAAAAGCGGAGTGGATGGCCTCTCTTACGTGATCGTTGCCGCGGAATGAAAAGCTAACATTGCTGACACCTCCGCTTACTTTAGCATGTGGCAGATTTTCTTTAATCCATTTGGTGGCTCTGAAAAAATCGAGAGCATTTAACCGGTGTTCCTCCATTCCTGTTGCCACCGGGAAAATATTGGGATCGAAAATAATATCCTGTGGAGGGAATTGTATTTCATTAACCAACAGGTCATAAGCCCTTTTACAAATATCAATCCGACGCTGATAGGTGTCTGCTTGCCCAACTTCGTCGAATGCCATAACAATTACGGCAGCACCGTATTGTTTAATAATGTTAGCTTGTTCAATAAACTTAGCTTCGCCCTCTTTCAGGGAGATGGAGTTTACAATACCTTTACCCTGTATGCACTTTAGACCGGCTTCTATAACATGAAATTTACTGCTGTCAATCATGATGGGAACGCGGGCGATATCTGGTTCTGATGCAATCAGATTAAGGAAGGTGGTCATTGCTTTTTCTGCATCCAGCATTCCTTCGTCCATATTTACATCAATCACCTGCGCCCCGCCTTCTACCTGATCTCTCGCCACAGCCAGGGCTTCTTCGTAACGCTCTTCTATAATCAGTTTCGCAAATTTACGGCTACCGGTAACATTGGTGCGTTCCCCTACATTCATAAAATTGCTTTCTGGGCGAACGGTAACGGGTTCCAACCCCGAAAGGTGCATTAATGTGTCGGGATTATTTTTTTTACGTGGCGGCGTTTTGGCCGCTAATTCGGCAATGCGTTTAATGTGAGCAGGGGTTGTCCCACAACAACCGCCAACAATGTTCAAAAATCCGGCCTTTAAAAAGTCTTCTATCTGATGACCCATTTCATGCGCGTCCTGATCGTATTCGCCAAACTGGTTGGGAAGTCCGGCATTAGGATAAGCACTTACAAAGAACGGCGATTTGTTTGCCAGTTCTTCCAGATACGGACGCATATCTTTGGCGCCTAACGCGCAGTTGAGCCCTACACTAAGTAAATCAACGTGTGATACAGAATTCAGAAACGCTTCTGTTGTTTGCCCCGATAGTGTTCGTCCGCTGGCGTCGGTTATTGTCCCCGATACCATTACTGGCATACGAACGTTTCGCGCCTTACACTCATTTTGAATCGCCATTAACGCTGCTTTCGCGTTCAGTGTATCGAAGATGGTTTCGATCAGTAATAAATCTACTCCTCCGTCCAGTAAACCTTTAACTTGTTCGGAGTAGGCATCTACCATTTCATTCCAGGTAACGGCACGGTATCCCGGATTATTAACATCGGGTGAAATAGATAATGTACGGTTCGTTGGCCCCATGGCACCAGCTACAAAACGGGGTTTGTCCGGTGTTTTAGCGGTGTACTTATCGGCGGCCCTGCGGGCACATTGCGCGGCGGCAACGTTAAGATCATAAACAATATGTTGCATGTCGTAATCGGCCATGGCAATACTGGTGCCGCTGAAGCTATTGGTTTCAATAATGTCTGCACCAGCCTCCAGGTATTGTTCATGAATTTCTTCAATTACATCCGGACGCGTAATGCAAAGTAAGTCATTGTTTCCTTTAACATCTTTATGGAAATCTTTAAACTGCTCTCCCCTGAAATCGGCTTCGCTTAATTTGTATTGCTGAATTAACGAACCCATCGCTCCGTCAATAACAAGGACACGCTTTTCCAGTTCAGCGTATATATTTGCTTTTCCCATAGTTTATTTCAAAAAAAATCCCTTCTGCGCTTTAGTCAGAAGGGATTAGTATTTTTTAATATTTAATCACTAATGTTTGTACTGACTTATTTACTGAAGCCAAAGGCTCCCTCACGAATTACCACCTTCTTTTAAAAAGCCAAATTTTTAAAAGGGTTGGGAAGACTTCAACGGGCGTGTCCCTCTGTCTTTCTGAATAAGTTTAAAGAACGAAGTACAAAAGTAGGGTTTATGCCTGAAATAAGCAAATAAAGCTAAGTAACTACTCAATCAGCATTTTTTTAGTTGTAGCCTTTCCGTTTTGGGTTATCGTAAGAAAGTAAATACCCTTAGATACAGAACCGAGATCAATGTTTTTTGTAAAAGTGCCGTTTTCAGAGGTCAGTGTATCTGTGCGTGTTATTTTGCCATTAACATCGCGGATAACCAATTCAGCGGGTTGTTTATCTTCACTTTTAAAACAGATGTTAAATTGTCCTTTGGATGGGTTGGGGGTACACGCCATCTCACTTACATTCAATGTGGATTTACTTTCCGGAATACCGGCTTGTTTACGTTCTTCTGCGTTAGCATTTTGTAAAAGCATATAATTGCTGTAAATCTTTACAACTTTAACTGTTTTACCGTTGTTGTTATCAACGCGTGTTTCTTCGCCGTTAATAGTTACAATGGTTTCTTTTTCTCCGGGAGTTACTTTTATTATTTTGGATAACTCGTTAGTTATTAGCGAGTCTGTGGATCCAAAATGATCTATTGTTAAGATCGTATTCTTGTTTTCCCCGGTTTGTGTATCGTCATTCATTTGGGTATTGATAGTGAATCCATCACCATTTCTAATGGTTTTTACATCTATGCCCAACTCATTGAGACGCTTCTCAACTTCCGGGGTTAGCTCATTAGCCTCAAAGATGGTTTCTTTGCCATTCTTATTTTCTTTCACGTAAACTTTTACTTTGCGTGTTTCCTGGGTCTTTTCCTGAGCCTTCAGGGAGCCTGATGCCCCTACTGCTAATAAGGCCAGCAGATAAGCCGTAGTGATAATTGTTTTCATAATATAACGTTTAATAATTTAATGCGAAGTTATAGCCCGGGATGGAGCGTGTAAGTTAACAGGGACTTAATCTGAGTTAAAGAAAAGTTAAAGTTTGAGTAACACCAATTGGCTTTATTACTTTTGGATATGTTCAAATCAAAAGGAGCTATATTACTTGTAGCAAGTGCCGTAATGGCCTTGCTGTTACTTCAGGCGTTTTGGTTATATAATTCGTTTTGTCAGGAAAAAAAATTACTGGAGGCAAACATCCGACAGTCCACGCTCGAAGCCTTGTCTGCACTTGAACAACAGGAAGACCTTCGTGTTCTGGTTAACAATGTTGGTGTTACAAAAGAGCGCCATCAGGAATCGGCAGCTAAGCCGGAAAGTACAAAAGTTAGAGTGGTGATTTCCAGAAAGAGCCACGAAATTATAATGAACAATATTTCAGGACCCGATCAGGTAACACAGACATTGTCATTCGTTGATTTAGGGGATAGTGTAGAGATGGTAAAATCGGTGGATGAACTAATTCGTAATGTAGATCCCGGCAAGGTAGATGAGAAAATGAAAGACTATGAAAAATTGCTCAGGAAAATAGTAATTCAGGCAAATGGGAAGCAAACCAATATCCGGAACAGAATTGATGTAAGCCGTTTGCAGCACATTATTACTAATAAATTAAAGGTGAGGGGTGTTTTTCTAAAACCCGGTTTGGCGGTAGTTAACGAGCACGATAGTATTATTTTAAATACACCTGATTTTGTTAGAGTAGGTAGCTATAAATTGCCGCTTTTTGGTAAGGACATTATTAATCAGCACTACAGCCTGAGAGTTTATGGACACGTTGGCTTTTTTTATTTTTTGGAAAAAGGGGGTTTTGTGATAGCGATAAGTGTTCTTATTACACTGTTATTAATTATCACGTTTGTTTTGCTATACCGGCGCATGCTCGACGAGCAGAAACTGAACCAGTATAAGAACGATTTTATAAATAACCTGACTCACGAACTTAAAACACCGCTTGCCACTATTGCTTTGGCAAATGTCAACCTTTCGGCAAAGGCGGGTCAGGCAGCAGACGATGCGTTCTTAAATTATACCCGCATTATTTCAGAGGAAGGATCACGGCTGAACGCGCACATAGAAAAAGTACTTGAGTTGTCACAAATGGAACGGGTGGATAAACCCTTTAAACAGGAAAGTGTAAACATACACGAATTGGTGAATGCAGTGGTTGCCGCCTATAAACCAGCGCTTGACGAACGGAAAGGGAAACTAACACTGGCGCTTAACGCCAGGTGTTCATTGGTAAAGGCGGATGCTTTTCATTTAAAAAATGTTTTTGGAAATTTAATAGACAATGCCATAAAGTACTGTGTTCACATCCCCGAAATAGAAATAGAAACAGTTGATGAGAAGCACTACGTCTGTGTATTGATTAAAGATAATGGTGTTGGGATAGGGAAAGAAGATCAGGTGCGTGTTTTTGATAAATTCTACAGAGTGACAGAAAGCAATCTGCATCCCGTTAAAGGATTTGGACTGGGCTTAAGTTATGCGCGACAGGCAATAGCGTTAATGCAAGGACAGATTAGCCTGAGTAGCGAAAAAAATAAAGGTTCCGTTTTTACAATAAAACTTCCGTATGCAAATAGCTAAATTATTACTGGTAGAAGATGAGCGCAATTTTGGGATTGTAATGAGGGATTATCTTCAAATGAATGGGTTTGAGGTGGTATGGTGTGAAGATGGATTAACCGGTTTGTCAAAATTTGAAACGGAGCCATTTAACCTTTGCATTATTGATGTAATGATGCCAAAGATGGATGGATTTGTGTTGGTGGAGGAGATCCGGCGGCGAAATGATGCTATTCCTTTGGTTTTTCTGACAGCACGGTCGTTGCGTGAGGATATGCTGAAAGGCTACCGCCTGGGCGCGGATGATTACATTGTAAAACCGTTTGATACAGAAGTGCTTATTTTGAAAATCAACGCTTTGTTAAAACGCAGCGGCGAACAACTGATGCCGGATACTGCGACCGCCGTGAAACTTTCAACGTTTCAGTTAAATTATCCATTAAGAGAATTAACGCACTGTTCCGGCAGTTGCCTTAAACTATCGCCAAAGGAAGCAGAGTTACTTTACCTTTTAGCCCTTAAGCAAAACCTTGTAGTTCCCAAATCAGTTTTACTGAAAAAAATATGGAAGGAGGATAATTACTTTACCGGGCGAAGCATGGATGTGTATTTAACAAAACTCAGAAAGTACCTGGAAGCGGATCCCGCTATCACTATCGAAAACATACACGGTAACGGGTACTGCCTCAGGTCTGCAAACACGGAAAAACTATCTTAGAACTACGTAACAGAAGATTGAGCCATTTATGGGATGTGAATATCCGGTTTCAATCCTTATCTTTAATGCGAAGAATAACAGCTATGGGTAAAAAAGTAATAGTTCTGCTGTTTTTTGGGTGTTTTACGACCCTGTTAATGGCACAATCGCCGGCAAAAACTAAGCCAGGCACAAAAGCACCGGTTAAAGAGAAACAAGATCCTGTAACATTAAGTGCCAGAATAGAATATGTTTTTATTGATGGAGAAGAAAAGGGGATATATGCGGGAGGTTGTAAGGTGGCAGAAGGCCGGCTTAAAACAGGACAGGAGGTGCAGGTAACTGATGATGGTGGCAGTGCCTTTCGTATGAAAGTGCTGAAAATACAAGATTACGGACAAAAGGATGAGATGGGTCGGGCAAAGGATGTAAAGGTTTCGGTTGGTAAAGAGTTGTATCTTGAACTGGCAACCCTTGACGGTAAAAAATTAACAGGATTAAAGGGAGGATTTAATTTAGGCGCGGGAAGTATGGCAGAAAGTCAAAAAACCGGCGGAGGAATGGTGATGGAAAAGCTACCTCTTAAGTGTGAAATAGATGGTAAGGAATGGACAGGTAGAACGTTTTTCAACTCTTGCTTATACTATCAGCATGGAAATGCAATGATGAAAGTAAAACACCCTTTTTTGATGATGGCGTTTCAATCTGCTAAAAAACCGGATAACAGGCAGCTGACAATTATGATTAAGGAATTTAAAGGCGCAGCACAAAAAGTGGAGAAGGAAGACATGGAAATTACATTTACCGGCTCTGCGGATGGCACTAAAGAAAAGACCTATATGCAGTCGAATTGGGAAAACGGTGCCGCAAATACCCGGAAAACGGAGTTCACGTTTGAAATAACGCGATGGGAACAAAATGGTGATGAAGCGGTTATCTCCGGGACCTTCTCCGGAAAATTGTACGGGTTTAACGCGCTTAAAAAAGTAAGTAATACAATAGAGCCAGACGCAGAATTGGTTAACGGTACGTTTGAAAATGTAAAAGTAAAGTGCTTTTCAGAAACGTATTCTGAACAGGAAAAACAGTTAAAGCAAAAATGACACGAAATAGTTTGATACTCCTGTTTTGGTTTTATTTCTTCGGTGTAAGTGCCCAAAATCATTCGGAAAGAGCCATTATTAATGCCATGCAAAAGCAACAGGAGGCATGGAATGGCGGAAACATAGAAGAATTTATGGCATACTACTGGAAAAGTGACAGTCTCAAATTTATCGGAAGCAAAGGCATCACCTACGGCTGGCAGAAAACGCTGGATAATTACAAAAGAGCTTATCCGGATAAGACTGCGATGGGGCAATTAACGTTTACCTTAATGGAGGTTAAACAACTTTCCAAACAGTAC
This sequence comes from Sediminibacterium sp., assembly GCA_030054095.1. Lineage (GTDB taxonomy): Bacteria > Bacteroidota > Bacteroidia > B-17B0 > Aurantibacillaceae > Aurantibacillus. The sequence goes on along the minus strand of JASGCO010000014.1, from coordinate 27,970 downwards.
GTGCATGTAATTGGTAAATGGGCGCTTGAAAAGGAAAAGCCGGTAGGCGGTTTTTTTACGCTGCTATGGAAAAAAGTCGGAGGCCGTTGGGTCATACTATCCGATCATACCAGCTAGGCATCGTGAATGCAGCATTCATGATAGGTGTGTTATAACAATAGGGACTATTTATCCGGTAAAATATCTGGCAGCGCAAAAGTTATGAAAGGAACCGCGTTTTAGTGAATACCAGTAGCGGGAAGCTGGACGAGTAAATTTAAATGATGGTATAGCATGAAGAAAGTATTTTTTCTGTTTCTTTTTAAAATATGGATCTTATCGGCCCAGATACCGGATGTAATTAAATATGATAAGGGACTGGTTTTAGGAAAAGTGGATACTGTCAGAGTCCTTTATTTGGCAAACAAATTAGCGGAATGCCCGGATCCGGATAGTGAAACAGCCATACGGTATAACGATTCCATGTTGGCGGCAGGATTACAGGGACTTAGGCAAAGCCCCATAACAACGGCAGAAAAAGAACAATACCTTTCTACGGTAGCCGCTGCCTTATCAAACAGAGGCAATTACTACGAACGGCACGATAGTGTAGTAAAGGCGTTTGATGCCTTTTCGAAAGCAAACGAGTATGCGGCTTCTCTTACCGAATACAACACCAGAGAATACCTGTTAATTAATTTGGGAATTCTATATAGTAAAGTGGGAAATTATGAACGGGCTACAAAGAATTATTTTGAAGCGCTCCGCTCTTTTGAAAGGCAGGAGGACGAAGAGGGAAAAGCGTATGCTCTGGAAAACATTGCAAACCTTTATCAGGAGAGCGAACAATACGAACTGGCGCTCACCTATTATCTGAAATTACTGAAAGGCTATTACAGTAAAACGGATAAGCCAGGAGATATGGGCGTTAAAGCAACCTTGCTGCATAACATCGGGCATTCGTGTTATAAACTTGGACGAGACAGTATGGCGCAGGTTTACCTTGACCAGTGTATGCAACTTTCTGAACGGATTAATGCCGTGAATGTGAAAGCCGCGGTGCTATTAAAATATGGTATGTTGCAGGAGCGGAAAGGAAATAATATACAGGCACATGCTTTTTACAATGAGAGCATAAGAACAGCGACCTCTGATGAACTGAAAAGTAAAACTGAACTAACGTTGGCTGAATTTTATATAAAAACCCGTCAACCAGATAAGGCCAGAGAACACTTTCTTTCGGCGTTGAAGCTTACAAGCGAGAACGGATACCTTGTTCTTCAGTCTGAATCAGCCAATGGATTATACAAGTTGTACCGACAGCAGGGAAATTATAAACAGGCGCTGGAAATGAATGAGATGTTCCATGCTCTGATGGATAAGCTTGGTCTGGAAAAAGCAAACAACGCGCTTATTAACCAGCAATTAAAGTACGATTACGAAAAAAAGGAGTTGGCGTATACGCTCCGTAAAGAACAACAATTAGCGGCACTTCAAATGAAGGCGGTGAACGAGAGGGCACGTAAAAATCTATGGATAGCTTTATTTGTGTTCTTACTGTGTAGTATAGCCGCTATTGCCGTAATCGTTTACAGAGCGGGCAAGCAACGAAAAGCACTGGTGGCGTTCGAAAAGAATAGTCTGAACCAAAAGCTATTGCTCTCCCAAATGAATCCGCATTTTATTTTTAACTCCATAGATACCATACAGGGGCTTATCCATGCAGGCAAACATGATCTGGCGATCAGTTACCTGAGCCGGTTTTCAGGCCTGACCCGGCAAATTCTGGAATACGCTACGCAAACGTACATCCCTTTTGAAGAAGAAATAGAAATGATTAAAAACTACCTTTCTATTCAACAAATGCTGCACAGTAACAATTTTACGTTTGAATTTACTATTGATGATACGATAGATCAGGGAGGTGTAATGGTTCCGCCAATGTTAACACAGCCTTTTATTGAGAATGCCATTAAGCATGGATTGGCTACGAAACAGGAATCCGGGCATCTTTACCTCGCGTTTAAGTTAATTAGTAATCAGTTGTTTTTTGAGGTGCGCGATAATGGAAAGGGATTTATGGCTAAACCAACTACAATAACCGGACATAAATCAATGGCTATAAAAATTGTCAATGACAGATTAAAGACCTATTCTGTAAAGACAACCATTCATGAAGAAAACCTTACTGATGAAATGGGAAAGGTTACGGGAGCCCGTGTTTCTTTTGAAATACCTTATATTTACGAAAAGTAAAACAAAATATGCTAAGAGCCATAGTTGTTGAGGATGTTGAAGTAATCCGGAAGAAAAATATAGATTTGATACGTCAAAATTGTGATAACGTAGCGGTTATTGCAGAGGCGGATTCTGTAAAAAGTGGCGTTATGCTAATACGACAATTATTGCCAGATCTTGTTTTTCTGGATATTGAAATGCCTGACGGATCGGGGTTTGACCTTTTGCAGGAATTGATGCCATTAACGTTTAAAGTTATTTTTATTACCGGACAAGACCACTATGCCGTAAGAGCGTTTCGGGTTAATGCCATGGATTATCTTTTAAAGCCCCTTGATTCTTTTGAATTGAAAGAAGCAGTTAAAAGAACAGAACAGTCTTATAACAAAGATATGTTTAACATGAAGTTAAACAATCTTTTCAGCAACGGCCGGAAACCAAATGAACCACAGAAAATTATTCTTAAAACAGCGGAACGTTTATACGCGGTAAGCCTGCAGGATATTGTACGCTGCGAGGCGGATAAAAATTACACAACGTTTTTTCTGATGGATGGCCAAAAACTTCTGGTATCAAACACACTCAAAGAATACGATACTACGTTAAGTCCTCTGGGCTTTTTCAGAACACATCAATCACATCTCATTAACATGATGTATTTTGATCACTACCTAAAATCAGATGGAGGACAAATTGTGATGAAGGATAAATCGAAAGTGCCACTGGCGGTGCGGAAAAAGGAAGAGTTTCTTCTGCTTCTGGAAAAGTAACCGGGTTGCCCACACGCCACACTTCCACGAGCCGGACTCTAAAGTAGTTACAGCAATTAAGCCGTTTTCTTTCCGTAAAACAAGCCCGCTTGTAAACTGTTCGCTAAAGGAACAGTAACGAATCTTCAATCATTGTATCCGGATATTCAAATAGCAGTAACGGATATTCATCTGTCAGGAAACAACTGCTCCATCGCGTTTATTTTTGTTTCCGGAAACCACTATGGTCCGGAGAATGCTGAAAATCCGATAAGAGAGTAGGCTTAAGACAAAGTAAATATGAAAAAAGCAGCAGCATTATTAATTATTGCCGGAGGGCTACTAATAGCTTGTTCTCCATCGCAGCAAACACCATCGCCCGATAAAAGCTTCGACCTGAAAGAGGTGGGATTGTCGGGCATTACCTTACCCGGCAACTCCATTTGCGAGTACAAGACCTCTTATGAAAAGTATGAAGTATTGCTGAACGATGGAATACAAGGAATCAGGGACATAAACGCCGGATTTAAACTAAGTAATGATTCAACAGAAGCGGCTACTGTGCTTCAATTATTTGAAAAGTTGAACGATGCGGATGGTGCTACCGTGGAAGCGTTAAAAGCATCGTTAAATACTCAGGGCGTAAAGGTCATTGAAAAACTGGAATTCCCGAATGGCTTTAAAGGAGTACTGGTGGAAGAACAATCAGAAGGGCGTAAGACCGGTGCAACAAACGTTGATACCAGTTACTCTCTGGGCGCTATCAAAAATGGCAAGTATTATTTTATTAAAAATGCCGGACACGATGGTAGCCGTTATTTTAATGAAATCAAGAAGGCAATTCAATCCATCCATTAAAAACCTGATCTATGAACCAGATGAAACGAAGTGCAGTAACGATAGCGATCCTGATGATCCTCGTACTGAGCGGTCAGGCTCAAACAGCTCTGGGGTCTTTAGCAAGGGGTATAGGGTCTTCTATGGCCTTTAAAAGTGCTTTAGGTAAAATCGAAGAAAAGGACAATCGGTTTTTTTATAAGCAAAGTAAGGGGTATTATATTTTTAATGGATCAGATAGTGATCTGGATGGCGATAATAAAAGTTATATGGACGTGATGTTGGAAGATGGAGGAAAGATGCTTTTAGTTCAGGTATATACCTATCAGCTTTCTTCAAAGGAATTTGTTTTAAGTGAAACGATACATGGAACAGACCGTTCTTTCAGGAAGAAGTATCAAAAGGTAGATGGTGACGTGTATGTGGCACTGGAAAACCTTTCAGAAGGGTATTGCCCGGAGGAGCGCGTCAGTTATCTCTTATACAATGCCCAACGTGGTGTGTATTTTCATTCTTTCTATTACAGAGATAATTCTGGAGTAGCAAATGGCATGGGATTATACACGGTTTCCAAAAAACAAATGCCTTCAGAAGAGGACATGGCAAAAACGGCGGATTACACTAAGAGTTTTGGGAAACAGTTAGTAATTGCGGCAAAAGCGTTTAATGACCGTCTTAATCAATTAAAACGGGATAAAATAAACGCATTACCAGACGAAGGAATTACTTCTGACTTCCATAAATCGCATATTTCGCAGGTGGTATTTGCAAACGCAATTAACGAAAAAGCAAAAGGGAGCACACAGTCATTTAAAAACCGGTTCACGTTGGATGAACCTATTCAGCTTCTTTTCTTTGCCGCAAAGGGATTAAACAAGTTTATAAGCACATCAGAAGATGGCGCGCCACTCGAAAACCTTAATGATAAGCGACAAAGCGCATTCGAGATGATTGTTCTTTCCGAAGGAAGAGAATTGGCGAGAAGCACAATTCATGTGCCTCATACTACCGAAACATTCAAAACGTCCGGAACGGCGACACTGGTATCGGCAAAAGCATCCGATCTGTCTAATGCATGGATAAAATCAACGTTTCCTGAAGAGTTGACAAGTGATATGCGGGTTACTATTCTCGTCAAAACAAAAGGAGAGCAGCCAGAACAGGTGGCCAGCGGAGAGTTTACCTACACTGGTAAAAAGGGCGCAAAAATGCCGTATGGTACTTCCTGTGCCAGTGAAGATTACAATCAGGATGTAAAGCGCATGAAACCGGATCTTCAGAACCGTTTCCAGAATCAGCTAAACAAGGAGGTGCAGGCCAGAGGATATAAATTAGTAATGTTCAATATTATATCCGATTGGGAGTCCAGTTACTTTTTCGATAAACTAAATGTAGCCTATGTTCTTTTAACACCAGAAGGGACCTGCGTATATGGTACGGATAATTACCATGTAGGTAAAAAGGATAAAAGTCTGGCCTACTTTAATAAATTAAGTAATGGTAAAATTTTTCAGGGAATCACTTCTAATTGCGATTGTCCGGCATCTAAATAAAAGCGAAGCAAAGCAATGGATCCGGTGTGGTTTTATGAGAAAGCCGCTATGGATGATGCTCATTGTTTTATGCTCGTTACTGCCCGTTGGATGCGGAAAAACATCAACGGGCAGTTCGCCTTACGCAAGCATAACTGCAAATGAGGCAGCAGATACGGTTCTGTCCGGAAAATGGATACTATATCAGTATCAGATTAAAGGAGAGCATACCATAATACCGCGCTCAGACACACTGGAGTTTATAAGTGGTTCGGATTACAGGTACAATCAATTTCCGGCAGCTTACCGACTTTACAAAGTAACGGCGGGTTACCGGCTGTCACTCAATAATACACCTTTTGGAGACATTACCGGAATACTTCCATACAATGCACCCGCTATTGGAGAGGTCAACGGATCCGAGCTTTCCAGAATATGGCCACAGCCCGCTATACATTATTTGATATGGTTGAAGCGGCTTTAGCTTTTAGTGTGTGAAACTGATGAACCATACGGCCCTCTAAAATATGGGCACGGCCTACTACGCAGATAAACCGGAAAGGAACCGGAAAACCCAAAAGACAACAGAACGATGTATAAACTGTTATTAAGGGTTTTCTGATTCCTGAATGCGACAAAGGAGATGTGTTTATCGCATGGGTACTACCGGGGGATGAAAGAGCTACCAGATTAACTATAAAACAAAGTGCAGAAGCGAACTGTTTATTCGACTACCATAAATTTATAGATGGAAGAGTTAAACGAGTTGCCTCCTGATTTTAAGAAGTACACACCCGGACTAAAGCCCGATACGTCATAACTCATGCCATCTGTAGCGTCTTTTATGCTGCCAACCTTTTGTCCCAAAACATTTAAAATATCAAGGTTGGTGTTTGCACTGACGCGGGTAAGGTTGATGGTTATTAACTGTCTTGCGGGATTCGGAAAGCAACGTATCGAAGGAGGAGATTCTTTTACGTTTTCAGTTAGACCAATGAAGTGGCATGAGCCTTGCGTCAATAATTCAATAGCCGGAATGCCGATGGAAGAGGGCATTTTGTGAAAAAAATGCGTGGGTGTGGAAAAGAAAAGATACCAGTTGTCCATTGGCAGAGCGTTGCCCGTAGGTGTTAATGCTATGGGAGGATACGGAATGGAGTTGTTGGCAGGTTGGTAAAGTCCAAAGAAGTAAGTCGTATCACCAGGTAAATTTACCGTGCCGGGAAAACTAAACGTAACATACGAGTTAATGTTTCCCGATGTAAGAGTAATACTGTTGCTTTGGCCTAAAGTCATGCCAGATAAGCTAAGAATGACACCTGTTACGGTGTTACCAATATGACTGGAGTCATTCGAAATGGCAATATTCATGCCGGATAGAAGAAGCTGGTTTTTAGTGAATAGTTTGTTAAGGATATAAAAGCCAGGACTATAATTGAAGTTCATCCTATTGTTGAAAGAACCGGGTTGCAAATGTGGTGCTAATTCCAACGAATTACAGCTAACCGATTGTGTCCAGATTTTCAGATTGTTGGTGTTATCCTCATCACTTCCAACAGACACCGAAATGCTGTTTACGCCACTCACGGAAGGATTCAGCGAGTATGAACTAAAGGTTACCGTGGTATAGTTTCCGGCAGCCAGAGAAGGAATAACCACGTTATCGGTATGAGATACAAGGCCGTTAACAACAAGATTAACCTGAAGATTAGTCTGTGTAATAGCGGAGTTATTCATTATTTCCGCTTTTACGGAATGTAAGGTGTTGCTATTACTGGTGTGTAATTGTGCCGGACTTACAATACTCAATACCTGAGCATCGTTGGTAAACGTATTAATTGTCCCAAAACGAAATGTCGGGCGGTAAACCGAACCAGTTATAGTAAGGGGTGTAATGGTAGAATTAGTGGTGGCACTGAAACATGAACTCGCCACGCCAGAATTGGATATCCCCATTCCCATAGCGCTGCCATAGGCATAAGGCCCTGTAAAAGTCCACTCATACGCAATATACATAGCACCTCCTGTATAAGTAAAGGCGGAGGGGAACGGAAGGTCAACGTAGGTGTTCGTTGGACAGGACGGAATAGTCATGGTACCATTATAAACGCTACTCATTCCGTTTATGGCGCTTAACCAGTTAGTCCCTTTTTGATAAGAAGAATCAGACGTGTGCTGAAAATAAACCTGAATGCTTCCGGTAACCGGAGCGGACGATAAAACCCCGTTTATATAATTGAAGCCAAATGAATGGATGGGTAAATTATTCGGAAAAGAAGCCATTTCTGCCGCTGAAATATGACTTATTAAAACCAGTTTGGTATCTGATGGGAAACCTGTGGGAACTCCCGCTCCGTTGCTGGTATTAATGGGTCCCGGAATCAGATAAGATTTATATGTTTGCGCTTTTCCTACAAGTATGGCAGACAAAACGACTAAAGTAAAAACTAGTTTATTCATGTTAAGAGAATCAAGAAGTTGTGGAGAGATCCTGAGAAGGAAGGGCAACAAGCGAAGTTAATTATTTAAACCGGAGTAAAGTAGCAATATTGACGAATATTGCTATTGTCTTGACAACATGAGGACAAGAAGAGCAGAACCAAACAACACAGGTGTTTTTTTGAAGAGGTACCCGGTGCGAGTACTTTTCGAAACGCATGCTCTTGGCGAGCGGTTTAAGCGAATAGTGGAGGATCGAAATTATGCTCTTCGAAATTTTTACCTCAGGACTTTTTAATCTTAAAAGGGGGCACTGTCCCGTCGCGGCATCAAATTAAAAATAAATACAGAGTCCCTATTTGCAGGGACTCTTGAACATATCACCAGTACTAATTAAATGAAAACTATTTTAAGATGACAGGAATGAAGAAACAGGCTCATGGAGGCAGTCCTTATTTATCCACTACAAATTTATAAGTAGTGTTCTTAAGAGTACTATCTGCCACTTTTAAAAAGTACACCCCCGGACGAAAGCCGGATATATCATAAGTCATCCCGTCTTTAGCGCCTTTAATACTGCCAACCTTTTGTCCCAAAACATTTAAAATGTCAATGTTGGTGTTTGTGCCGGTTCCTGAAAGTTGAATGGTCATTTGTAAATTTGCCGGATTAGGAAAACAACTGACAGAGGCGGTAGATGGTCTTTCTTGTTCTGGTAACCCGAGAGGAACGCAGGAACCTTGGATCAATAATTCAACGGCGGGAATTCCCATCGCTGCAGGCATCTTTTGTAATGGCCCCGCAAGACTAAAACGCATATACCAGTCATTTTCCATTGGCATTGGCGCACTCATAGGAGTAAGGGCTAAAGGAGAGTAGCCAACAGACGAGTTGGCAGTTTGGTAAATACCATAATAGTAAGGCGTATTCGCCGTTAAATTAACAGCTGAAGGAAAATTAAAAGCAACATACGATCCAATATTTGAAGCTGTAAGCGGAACAAGCCCACTCTGCGCTACAATACTGCCTCCGGCAGTCATAATTACCCCACTTACACTGTTACCTATATTAGTGGTTTGGTTAGCAATAGCGATGTTCATTCCTGTTACAGAAGTAGGACTGGTAAATGCTGTTTTATTGACAAAGTACCCGCTACTGTGACCAAAACCTAGTTTGTTTAAAAAATTGCCTGGCTGTAAATGAGACCCTAATTCTAATGTATTGCAGTTAACGGATTGCGTGGCGCTTTGAAGATTGTTAGTGTTGTTTTCATCTCCCGCAATAGAAACCGAAATAGTATTTACACCGCTCACAGTCGGATTCAGAGTATATGAACTAAACGTTACAGTAGTGTATTCTCCAGCGGCCAGAGATGGGATTACCACATTGTCGGTATGAGAAACAAGACCATTAACGGAAAGGTTAACCTGAAGGTTGTTCAGGGCAACGATAGAATTATTCATTATCTCTGCCTTTACCGAATGTAAAGTATTGCTGTTAGCGGTATATAGTTGCGCAGGGCTTATAATGCCCTTTACTTCCGCTTCGTTAGTGTAAGTATTTATGGTTCCGAGCCGATACGTTGGACGGAAGTTGGACCCGCTGATACTAACCGGCGTTATGTTAGAGCTGGTGTAGGCGGCGTAACACGAGTTAGGCACATCACAGTTTAGCATTCCCACGGCAGAATTGGCGTTAGAAGCGTATGGTCCCGTACATGTCCACTCATAGGCAATATACATAGCGCCCCCTGTGTATGTATAGGCAGTTGGTAACGGAACATCAACATAGGTATTGGTAGGGCATGCTGGAATAGCCATGGTGCCATTATACACACTGTTCATCCCGCTTATGGCGCCTGACCAGCTGGTGCCTTTTTGATACGAAGGATCTGAAGTATGCTGAAAGTAAACCTGAAGACTGCCCGTTACAGGAGCGGACGATAAAACGCCATTTACATAGTTAAAACCAAATGAACTGATGGGCAGATTGGCAGGGAAAGAGGCCATCTCTGTTGCCGATATATGAGTTATTAGAACCAGTTTTGTTTGAGGTGCAATCCCCGCAGGAACCCTGAGCCCAGAACCATTATTAATTGGCCCAGGAATAAGATACGATTTATACGTTTGTGTTTTGCCTAATACTGCTATGGCTAAAAGCCCCAGAATAAAAATGATTTTGTTCATATTAAGAATAGAATAAGTTTTAGTTGAAAAGAACCATGAATAAATCAAAGTTAGAAACACGAAATGGAAATACATTTTAGTATTGACAAACCGTTCGCATCTCTTGATGAAGACATACAATTAACGTTTTATAGAAAACAGATCCGGTAAGTATAGTTAAGCGGTAAAGGCAATGCAATAGCGAACCGCACGAAAGCGGCTTTCTCAATTATTACGGCGCAACTTATCGTAGAACAAGAACGATTATGGCTGTTGCTTATTTAAAATAACGAATTCGACCCTTCTGTTTTTTTGTCGTCCTTCAATGGTTTCATTTGTGGCAATGGGTTTTTGCTTTCCAAATCCTTTATAACTTAATCTGCTCTTGGCTATGCCTTTGTCTATAAGGAAATTGTAAACCGCCCGGGCACGTTTCTCAGAAAGTAAAAGATTATCGCTATCATTTCCTATATAATCCGTATGTCCGTACAGGGCAATGTATAGCCCCGTATTTTTATTAAGAAAGGTAATCAGTTGTCCCAGTTGCTCGTCCGATGCAGGAAGAATAGCGTCGCTCCCGGTTTCAAAAAAAACATTTCTGAGTTCAATAATACTTCCTGCTGCCGCATTTTTTAACTGAGCAGAAAAATCCGGTTTTTCACACGTGTAAAACACAATATCATCCAGAATAAAGTCATTGCCCTGACTAATCGTACTCCTGTTTAGAATACTGATGTCAGCATTACTGCTATTGCCAGAAAACCACACGGTGAAAAACTGTTTCCATTGTCCGGCCACCGGAGGCGCAATAATAGGATCGCCCAGCAATTTTCCATTTATCGAAAATTCCATACGCGATGGCGCATCATTAATAGCATTGGCAATCCAGGTAGAAAAGTAATAGGTGGTGTTTGGCATAACCGCAACGGTTTGTCGCCACACCACCTGATTGGTAATAGTAGCCCCGTTTACAACCAACATGGCGCTTTTGTCGTTAGTATGATCGCCAAAATCGGCAAAGTTACAATGCGCTAAACGCGGACTCGGCAAAACCGAATACATGCCTTCGGGTAACCAGTGGTTGCCACAATTTACGTCCAGTAAATAACCGTAATCGCTATTAAAACCGGTATTACCCAATGCAAAATCACCATTCTTTACCAGATTAACTGTAGAGGTTAACATTCCTTCTGGACATTGGGCATTTGTAGTCGTGCGGCAGAAAACAAATACATTTACCCATAAAACGTAGAAACAAAAACGAGGTATAAACATACCCACAAAGAAAGGGAGAGCTATAAAACTATCAATACGGAAAATGCCGTATTTGCATAAACATAACCATCCGGCTAGCAACACCCGTGCAGACAAAACAGGAAACTATTAATCTCTATTTGCGGTTTAATGCATGTTGCAACAATAAATCAAACACACCAGACGTTTGTACTGAAAGCCTTAAATCCCTTATCAATAGAGGGTTCTGACCGCACTCAAGTCAGATATTATAACTAGAAAGTAATAGTTGTTCGCTAAATTTTCGCTAAAAAGATTTAGTGCAAACGCTGTGAACACTATTACAATTGTTTTTATACATTAGCTACATAAACCAATTAACCATCTCCCAATGAAAAAAACAATTACAGCATTGTGGCTTGCCGGAACCTTCGCCTGTGCCACCGCACGAACAGCGTACACCGACATTATTACCGAAAACGCGTTTCAGGAATCTTTCAAAAAAGCGTATAGTAAGTATCCGTCCCTGCCCTCCGGAATACTCGAGGCCGTAGCGTTTACCCAAACCCGTTTTCAAAATCTGGAGAAATCGTCTGAACCCAGTTGCATCGGATACCCCCAGGCTCATGGTGTGATGGGCTTAATAGAAGACGGGAAAAATTATTTCCGTAATAACCTCTCGTATGTGGCTAAACTATCAGGCTACACTGAAACAGAACTTCTTAGTAACGCAGCGACAGGCATTATGGCTTATGCCGCCGCATTCAGCAAGTTGCAATCCGATTACAAATTAAATGCACAATCCGATCTTAAAAACTACAAGCCCTTGCTTATCGCATTAAGCGAGTTGCCGCTAAGTACCGATCCCGAAAATGATTTTGCCATTAACGCGCATTTGTATCAAATCTATTATTTCCTTAGTGTTCCAGAGTTTCAGACTGCCTATCATTTTAAAAACCACCGCGTAAATCTCTCCGACATTTTTGGCGCGGAAAATTTAAAAGTGCTGAGTGCGTCAAAAGTATATATTACTGAAACTAACATTGAGGGCGACAATGGCGCGGCCTACAAAGTAACCAATGCTGCGGCCTCTGTTGCCTCTGCCGATTATGGTCCGGCTATCTGGAATCCTACCACCTGTAATTTTTCATCGCGCGCGGGAACAGCCATTACAGCCATTGCCATACACGATGTAGAAGGAACCTACGCGGGCTGCATCTCCTGGTTTAAAAACTGTACGGCCAATGCCAGTGCGCATTATGTAATCCGAAGCAGCGATGGGCAAATTACCCAAATGGTACTCGAGGCAGACAAGGCCTGGCACATCGGCAGCGAAAACCCTTACACTCTGGGAATAGAGCACGAAGGATATAGCAATAATGCGGCCTGGTACACCAACGCTATGTATAATGCTTCCGCTCTTCTGGTTAAAGATATGTGCACAAGCCACAGCATTAACTCCTTACGTACATTCTACGGCCCCGGGTGCAGCGGCTCCAGTGCGCAATGTGGCATAGGGGCCTGCACCAAAGTAAAGGGCCATCAAATGTATCCTAACCAAACCCACACTGATCCGGGACCAAACTGGAACTGGGATAAGTATTACCGTTTAATCAACAGCACCTACACAGGCATAAACTACACATCGGCTACCGGCACATTCTACGATAGTGGCGGATCGGCCGGTAACTATACCAACGACGAACGCAAAATTTACCGCTTTACACGGCCTGGGGCTACCAGCATTAAACTCAGCTTTACCCAGTTCAGTCTCGAAAGCGGTTACGACTACATGTTTATTCATAACGGCGGAAAAACCATGTCGCCCGTAGTTGGTAAATACAGCGGCACTACCAGTCCGGGTGTGCTAACAATCAGTAATGATACCGTGTTAATTGATTTTCGCAGCGATTGCGCTACCGTAATGGCAGGTTGGGCGGCTAACTATACCATTACCGTACCACCAGCCATTGGGGGATCGGGAAATGCAACCTATTATACAGGAACCGCCAGAATGCGCGCGGGCGCTAATGGCGAAATCCTTAGCACTGAGGCCGAAGTATTTCCGAACCCGTTCACCAACAACTTTACCCTTAACCTTTTTATTCCTGAAAACACCTCGCTAACATTAAGTTTACGCGATGCGCTGGGTCGCGAAGTGATGCAGGAGCGTATGGACGCGGAGGCCGGCTGGTTAAGTAAAGAGGTCGGTTTTACGCAGGAATTAAAAAGTGGCATATACTGGCTTCAGATTAAGACCGGTGAAAATAGCATGTATAAAAAAGTGATTAAAGAGTAAACATCATTTATAATAACATCCCCTAACAGCAGGTGGTAAACCAGTGTTTACTGCCTGTTTTAGTTTAGTACAGTATATATCAGGCGCCCTCCCCGTTGCGCCTATACCATCGTTTTCAACGTTCCGGAACGTTGAAAACGATTTCCCCAACCCATGCACCGGGGCCGGGCCATACGCTATAGCCTGCTTACCGTTGCCGGCATCGCATCAGCGTGCGGGGGCTTCCGTTGGTCGCCGCCGCCACTGTGCGCTGCTCGCCAACGTCCGCGCAGGGCTGCCGCTGCTGTCCCTGGGCGGGGGGTAATTCTGTTCCATACTGATTTTGGTTATTTTACAAGCAACCAAACACAAACCCAATAAAATGAACAACGACACAAAAAACTGGATGATGCGTGCCGGCGGCAGTTACCTTATCGAAGCGTTTATCAGTAACAATACCGTTAGTATTGGCTGGAACAATTTGGGTCCGCTCTATGCAATTGCCAGCTATAAAGAACTAATACCAAATATATGTATAAAATAGTCCAATTCTGATCGAAAATTTTCCATTTTTCTTCGTTGAAAATACTCGACGTAGCTTCTGCTATGCCTGCGTTTTTCGCCTCGAAAAATAAAAAATTTCCCTGTCATACATTGGACTATTTTATACATATATTTGGTATAAAGGAATTGTCAGAACGGAGTACCCCTACCATGTGGATGGCCGGGTAAACCAAAGTGTGGGTCAGATCTGGCAATTTACGCTCCTCATGAGTCTGCAGGACGCGCTTTACAGGAAAACTCAGCCATACCTCAGTGAACCAATAGTTAATAAAATATAACGTAAAACATTATATTTTATTAACTTAATAGTTTATATTAGCTGCGATTATCCATTTCAAACGTTTTAGTTTTTAATGGATCTAAAACTGATTACAATGAACCGGATTAAAGAAGTTCTTGAAGAAAAGGGAATAAAACAAACCTGGTTGGCTGAGAAACTCGGAAAGAGTTATCCCATCATTAACGGCTATGTGCAAAACAGAAAGCAACCAAGCTTAGAAGTGCTTTATGAAATAGCAAGAATATTAGATATCGATCCAAAAGAATTATTAGTCACTAAAAGCAGTAAATAAATTTATGGCCATTAAAAAATCAGAACTCTATTCTTCCATTTGGGCGGCATGCGATGAATTGCGCGGGGGCATGGACGCCAGCGAGTACAAAGATTATGTACTCATTATGCTCTTTATAAAATACATCAGCGATAAATACGCCGGCGTAAAATATGCACCCATCACTGTACCTAAAGGTGCCAGCTTTGCCGATATGGTTGCCTTAAAAGGCAAAACAACAATAGGTGATGACATCAACAAAAAAATAATTGCGCCCATTGAGGCAGCCAATCCCACTTTAGGGTCTATTAAAGTAGATTTTGACAATCCCGAAAAATTGGGAACCGGAAAAGACAAGGTGGACCGCCTGACCAAACTCATTGCCATTTTTGAAAAGCCTGAATTGAATTTTGCGAAAAACAAAGCCGAAGGCGATGATATTTTGGGCGATGCTTACGAGTACCTGATGCGCAACTTTGCTACCGAAAGTGGTAAAAGCAAAGGGCAATTTTACACGCCTGCTGAGGTGAGCCGCATCATGGCTAAAATTATTGGCATCAACGCCAAAACGTCTAATGCCACTATTACCATTTATGACCCAACCTGTGGTTCGGGTTCCTTGTTGTTAAAAGCGGCCGATGAAGCAGAACGTAAGATTACCATTTACGGGCAAGAGAAGGAAAGTGCCACTGCCGGTTTAGCGCGCATGAACATGGTATTGCACGATTGCCCTACGGCCTTGATTCGCTGCACCGGTAACAGCACCTTAAGCGACCCTCAATTTAAAGAAGACAACGGCGGCTTGAAGCAATTTGACTTCATCGTCGCCAATCCGCCATTCTCGTCTAAAAACTGGAGCAATGGTGTAAGTGTTTCCAATAGCACGGCCGATGAATTTAAACGCTTTGAAGGTTTTGGCATTCCGCCCGAAAAAAATGGAGACTATGCGTTTTTATTGCACATGGTACGTTCCTTAAAAAGCAAAGGCAAGGCGGCAGCGATTTTGCCGCATGGTGTGTTGTTCCGGGGTGGCTCGGAGGCCGAGATCCGCAAAAACTTAATTCGTAAGGGGTATATCAAAGGCATTATTGGCTTGCCTGCCAATTTGTTTTATGGTACGGGCATACCGGCTTGCATTATTGTGATTGACAAAGAACAGGCCGATAGCCGCAAAGCCATGTTCATTATGGATGCCAGCAAAGGCTTTACCAAAGACGGGCCTAAAAACCGCCTGCGCGACCAGGATATTCATAAAATTGTGGACACCTTTAACAAGCAGCAGGAGATTGAAAAATACAGCCGCATTGTAAGCTATAAAGAGATTGAAGAAAAGGACTACAACCTCAATATACCGCGCTACATTGATGCGCAGGAAGAAGAAGACCTACAGGATATTGACGCGCACTTAAACGGTGGCATACCCGAGCGCGATATTGATGCCCTGCATGGCTATTGGGAAGTATATCCGGGTTTAAGAAAGACCTTGTTTGAAAAACACAAGCGCAAGGGCTATTTGCAATTAAAAGTAAATAAGGATGACGTAAAACAACGCATCTTTAACCACCCTGAATTTACGGCCTATAGCCAAACGGTTACGGAGGTGTTTGCCAAATGGAAAAAGAAAAACACCAAGGTATTGAAAGCAATGGGCAAGGGCGTAAAACCCAAACAGCTCATTCATCAGCTATCCGAAGATTTGTTGCGTGCCTTTAGTGAAATTCATTTGCTGGATGGCTATGATGTATATCAGCATTTAATGACTTATTGGAACGAGGTGATGCAGGATGATGTGTATGTAATCGGTGATGACGATTGGAAAGAAGGCAGCCATGTGTACCGCATTACCAAAAAAGTGGGCAAAGATGATAAGGCCAAAGAAAAAGAAGTGGAAGGCATAGATGGTATTGAGAGCAAATTGATGAAGCCCGCTTTATTGATTGAGCAGTATTTTACCAAAGAAAAACAAGCCATTGAAGCCCTGGAAAGCGCGCGCGACACAGCGCAGGCTGAACTGGAAAGCATGGAAGAAGAGCATGGTGCCGAAGAGGGACTACTAGCCGATGCTAAAAACGATAAGGATAAAATTACCGCAGCCTCTGTTAAAGAAAGATTGAAAAAAATAAAGCCTGCCCTGAGCTCGTCGAAGGGGGAACATCAAGCAGATGCAGAAGAAATAAAACTACTGGAAACCTATATAAAGCACGCCGACAAAGTAGCCGATGTAAACAAGCAACTAAAAGAAGCCCAAAAAGCCTTAGAGCAAAGCGTGTGGAACAAATACAAAGCCCTAAAGGAAGAGGAAATAAAAACCTTAGTGGTAGAACACAAATGGATGGCCCATTTGAAAAATGCTTTGAGTAACGAAATGCAACGCATTAGCCAGCGCCTAACTCAACGCATTAAAGAATTGGCCGAGCGCTACGAAACACCATTGCCTGCATTACACAAGGAGCTTGAGGCCTTCGAAAGCGCCGTAAACACTCACCTTAATAAAATGGGTTTTGTATGGAACTAAGGAAAGGGTATAAAAATTCTATTCTTGGACCAATTCCAAATGATTGGACGGAAGGAACGTTTGAAGATTACATGAGTGGTTTTTCTAGTGGGCAAACACCCTATAGAGGGCGACCAGAATTTTATAAAGGTGAGATCCCCTGGATAACTAGTGGCGAGCTAAATTATAACACAATTAATGATACACTTGAAAAAATAACTGAAGAAGGCGTTAAGGCTGCTAATTTAAAGATAATTCCTAAAGGCACTTTTTTATTTGCAATTACTGGATTAGAAGCAGCAGGTACAAGGGGAAGTTGTGGTATAACTGGAATGGATGCAACAACCAACCAGTCGTGTATGGCTTTATATCCTAAACCAAACCAAACTATTACCCCTTACATATTTCAATTTTATGTAAAGTACGGAGATTGGTTAGCTTTTAATTACTGTCAAGGAACTAAACAACAAAGTTACACAGGAGGAATAGCAAAGAAACTACCTTTTGTTGCACCAAGTGACATTAAAGAACAAACCGCCATTGCCAATGCCTTAAGCGATGCCGATGCCTATATCAGCAGCCTTGAAAAACTTATTGCCAAAAAACGCCTCATCAAACAAGGCGCTATGCAGCAATTGCTCAAACCTAAAAAGGGATGGGTGACGAAGAAGTTGGGAGATTTTTTGGATTATGAACAACCAACCAATTATTTAGTTAACGATACGGAGTATAATGAATTTAATCAAACCCCTGTTCTAACAGCCGGTAAAACATTTATACTTGGTTATACAAATGAAGAACAGGGTATATATGGCAAACTGCCTGTAATAATATTTGATGACTTTACAACGGCTGTTAAATATGTTGACTTCCCTTTTAAAGCAAAGTCTTCA
Source organism: Sediminibacterium sp. (assembly GCA_030054095.1). Taxonomy (GTDB): domain Bacteria; phylum Bacteroidota; class Bacteroidia; order B-17B0; family Aurantibacillaceae; genus Aurantibacillus. The sequence goes on along the minus strand of JASGCO010000014.1, from coordinate 10,018 downwards.
GCAATGAAAATGCTTATTCCAAAACATGAAAAAGTGAATTTGAGATTTGTTTATGAGTTGATGCTTCAAATAAAATATATACCTGGAGATCATAAACGTCATTGGATTGGAGAATACAGGCAAATGGAAGTTATTGTGCCTTCTAACGAAGATGAACAAAATGAAATTGCAAATATTCTGGAAAATATGGATAATGAAATTTCTTCATTAGAAACCAAACTCATCAAAGCCAGGCAAATCAAGCAAGGCATGATGCAGGAATTATTAACGGGTAAAATTAGGTTGGTTTAGTTATGGACAAAAAGGAGCTAATTGATTGTATTAATTTTTTCAAAGAAATTAGGGTGGTTGAAAGGGATGTATCTACTCCTGAAGATATTCAAAACCACAGCAAATCGGTTATAGTAGATTATATTTTTAAAGGCAAAATCTACACAACTACAAAACTTTATTACAAGAATATTCTGCATCAGAAAAACATAAAATACCCAAATCAAATAGTCAACTATTTTGGCGAAACTGTATATTGGCTTGATAACGAGAAAAATGATTGGGCTAGAGGAGCCGGAGAAGCAGAACTTGAAAAAACCATAATTGATGAGATGGCCAATGACAATGACGTGGAATTTAAAACGTTATTAAAGTCAATTGCAAATAACTCAAAAACGGGTTTTATTCAAAAAATAACGGCAGAAGGAAAAAGTGGACAATACCACCATAATTTCGAAAATAATAACCATTGGCATGATATTATAAGGCTTATACAAGAAATCATTAACAAAAAAGGAGCGCCAGTTGATAAGTCATATTTCTCAAGACTGGTTTTTAAATGGGATGGAAACAAGCATTCTCAAATTAGAGAACGTGCATCATTAGCTAAAGAAGTCGAATGGAAGAACAGAGCTTTTATTGATGCCCTATATGATAATATTAAATCAATTCAAAACACATTTATTGAAATGGAAATAATAAACTTACTGAAACATAAAGGACAAATTATTTTACAAGGCCCCCCGGGCACGGGTAAAACGCGTGAGGCAAAAAAAATGGCGAGAGAATTACTAATGCCAAAATCAATTACAATAAATGATGTTATAAATACACTTCGCCTTGGCAGTAAGCTAAAAAGTGCTACCGATTATAGTGAATATGAAATTTCGAAGATTGAGGACACTAAAGTAACACTAAAACTTAAAACAGGTAGCGAGTACGCCCCTTCAATGAGCGAAATAATCAAAGCGTATGAATCCAAATTATGGCTAGGAGGTCAATCAAAGGGTAATGATCCTTATAGTGCTGCCATAGCAAAATATATTTTTGAAAATTTAGATTGCAGTGAGTTTTTAAAAGTAATTCAGTTTCACCCTGCCTATACGTATGAAGATTTTGTGCGTGGCATAGTTGTAAAAACAGATAATGGTTCTGCACCCGAATACAAAACGGTGAATAAAATTTTAGGCGAGTTTGCAAAAAAAGCAAACGAAAGCAATTTATCGGGTGGCGTTGATGATTTTGACAGAGCCTGGTACGAGCTGGTGCAGGATATTAATGACGGTAAGGTAAAAAAAATTGGCAGTAGCGATGTGGAAGTAGATCTCAACTCAGAAGGTAACATCAGGTTTAAAACGCCTGTAGCTACCTATGAAAAAACCTATGAGTTATACCGGTTTGGCAAAACCGATTTAAAATATGAAACCTATAATAGAATCGTACTTAATTTTCTTAAGGATGAGGCTGGGAAATATAAGTTAAAAGATTTTATACCTCCAAGCGCCATAGACTCCAACAAACCCTATGTGTTAATTATTGATGAAATTAACAGAGCCAACCTGCCTGCTGTATTAGGGGAGTTGATTTATGCTTTAGAGTACAGAGGCGAAAAAGTTGAAAGCATATATTCTACAACAGATGAAGGCAATACCTTGGTTTTACCACCTAACTTGTATATTATCGGTACGATGAATACAGCCGACCGCAGTGTCGGGCATATTGATTACGCTATTCGCCGGCGCTTTGCTTTTATTGACGTATTACCAAAAGTAATAGAGGGTGATGCGTTTGAACGAGAGTTGTTTATAAAAGTGTCCGCGCTCTTTATTAAAAACTTTGATGCCTATAAAAATGATAACACAGTAACGTTAGAAAGGTCGGAACATTTATCTGAGGAGTTTAGACCAGAAGATGTTTGGCTCGGTCATAGTTATTTTATTAAGAAAAATGAAGATTTTGAGCTAAGAAAAAAATACGAGGTTATCCCCATCTTAAAAGAATATGTAAAAGATGGCATCTTAAAACAAAGTGCTGAATCTGTCATCAACGCCTTATAAAATGATCGTACTAAGCGAGCAATATGGATATGGAGCCCAAAACACACTGGAAAATAGTGATGGTTATGCCGCTGTTTTAGGAAATAAGTCATATAGTAAATCCATACAACGCGGAAAAAATAAAGCCGACTGTTTTACCATTACCTATCATCAATCTGAGCCAAACCCATACACATTTAAAACGTCTTATTTTGTGGGTGTGGATTGGATTGTAGAAAATGAATTGCCCATTCATGTAAAACCCAAATTAGATGAGGGTACCCAGGAAGTGGATTACCTGAAAATGCTGTTTGACACGTTAAAAGAGCCTGAAAATTTTAAACACCTGGATGAGCTTTGCGAAATCTATTTCGATAAGCCATCCATTCCCATCACACAAGAAATGGATTTGTTAACCCCATTACTTGTAGCCCAATACCTTCAGGTATTAAAAAAAATTGTGCAGAAAGGACTTAAAAAATCATATTACCAGGTCACTAAAAACCTTAACGCAAAGATAAAAGGTAAAATAATGATAAATGAAACGATTAAGAAAAATCAGTTTAACAACAAAATGCTATTCAATTACTGCCAATACACCGAGTTTGGGATTAACAGTATTGAAAACAAAATCTTAAAGAAAGCGCTGACGTTTTCTCTCGCCTCTATTCAAAACCTAAAGGGGATAAATGTTTCTTCAATGACTTCTCTTTCACAATACATCCAACCAGCCTTTTCAAATGTTGATAATGAAGTGAATGTCAATGAACTAAAAACACTAAAACCGAATAAATTATACCAGGAGTATGAAATTGCATTAAAGTTGGCGAAACTACTATTAAAACGTTATGGTTATAACATTTCCAACATCAATGGCACGCAAATCAATACACCGCCTTTTTGGATAGATATGAGTAAGCTTTTTGAGCTTTATGTGTATTCAAAACTTAAAGAAAAGTTCACAATGCACCATGAAGTAACATACCACAAAAAATTCAATTATTTAGAACCGGATTTTATAATTAACTCGAATGATGGGACGTATAAAATGGTTGTTGACGCTAAGTACAAACCAAGATATAAAGAAAACAAAGTAAGCACTGAAGATGTAAGACAAATAAGCGGGTACGCAAGACTAAAAAAAGTATATGAATATTTAAACGTTTATGATGATAAAGTGATAGATTGCTTAGTAATATACTCAAACCAAAACGCCAATATTAAAGACTTTAAAGGAGATAGTTTTAAATTGACAGAAGAAAAAGAATACTATAAATTTTACAAAATTGGCATCGGATTACCTGTTAAATAATAATTTTACACCATGAGTTCAGGATTACCGGAAAGAACAACCCAAAACCGAATAGTAAAACTATTTCGTGAGCAACTGAATTATACCTATTCAGGTAATTATCAGGAGCGCGGTACCAATAGCAATATTGAAGAGGAACAACTGGAGAAGTATTTGGTAGAAAAGGCAAATTACACAAAGGAACTTGCCAGGCGCGCTATCTACCATTTGCAAACCGAAAGTAAAAACAACGATCGCGATTTATATAACAATAACAAAGAAGTATATAAATTATTGCGCTATGGCAAGGAAGTAAGTGCCGGTGCCGGCGAGCGTTATCAACGCGTACATTACATTAATTGGGAAAACCCCGAAGCCAATGATTTTTATATAGCCGAAGAAGTGACCATACATGGCAATAAGGAAAAACGTCCCGATATTGTTTTGTATATCAACGGTATTGCTATTGGCGTACTGGAATTAAAACGCAGTACAGTTTCTGTCAACGAAGGTATTCGCCAAAGCATCGTCAACCAGCAGGGCGATTTTATACAACATTTCTTTTCTACCATTCAGTTAATAATGGCCGGCAATGATTCCGAAGGATTACGGTACGGCACCATTGGCACCGAAGAAAAATATTTTTTGAATTGGAAAGAAGATGTACAAGATAACACGCTCCTGCAACTGGATAAGTATTTGATAAAACTATGCAATAAAAAGCGCTTGCTTGAAGTGTTATTTAACTTTGTATTGTTTGATGGCGGCACCAAAAAATTGCCACGTTACCACCAATACTTTGGCATAAAAGCAGCGCAGGAATTTGTCAGAAGAAAGGAAGGCGGTATTATTTGGCACACACAGGGGAGTGGCAAAAGTATTACCATGGTTTTGCTCGCCAAATGGATAGTAGAAAATAATCCCAATGCCCGTGTAGCATTATTAACCGACAGAACCGAGTTAGATAAACAAATAGAACGGGTATTTGGCGATGCCGGCGAGGAAGTTAAACGTACCAAAAGTGGCGCGGAATTAATGAGCCAATTGAGCCAGCCACTGCCCCGTTTAATCTGTTCCTTAATACATAAGTTTGGCAAAAAAGAAGTTGAAAATTTTGACAGGTATATTGAGGAACTTAAAAGTACCCCATCAAACGTAGTAGGTGATTTGTTTGTATTTGTAGATGAATGTCATCGTACGCAAAGTGGCAGGCTGCACAAGGTAATGAAGGCGATGCTGAAAAATGCTGTTTTTATTGGCTTTACAGGCACACCATTATTAAAGTCAGATAAACAAACCAGCTTAGAAGTGTTTGGCCAATACATACACACCTATAAGTTTAATGAAGCCGTGCAGGATGAAGTCGTTTTGGATTTAGTGTATGAAGTACGCGATATAGATCAGAAATTATCTTCGCCCGAAAGAGTAGATAAATGGTTTGAAACCAAAACCAAGGGCTTGAACGATTTTCAAAAATCAGAATTAAAAAAGAAATGGGGCACCATGCAAAAAGTGCTGAGTTCGCGCAGCCGCATGGAGAAAATTGTTTCGGATATTACGTTCGATTTTAGTTGTAAGCCGCGCATCAGTTCCAGCACCGGAAATGCCATATTAGTAGCAGGTAGCATTTTTGAAGCCTGTAAATATTATGAACTATTTCAAAAAACCGAATTTAAAGGTAAAAGCGCCATTGTTACCTCCTACAATCCGTCCACCAAAGATATTACCACGGAAGATACCGGCGAAAATACCGAAACCGAAAAGGAATTTATTTACAAATTATACGTAGATATTTTAAAGGACATAAAGCCTGAGCCCGGTAAATCCTTAACCGAAACGTATGAAGATTGGGCAAAAGGTTTATTTGTAAAGGAGCCTGCCAATATGCGTTTGCTTATCGTAGTTGATAAATTGCTTACAGGTTTTGATGCGCCCAGCTGTACGTATTTATACATTGATAAAAGCATGCGCGACCATGGTTTGTTTCAGGCTATTTGCCGCGTTAATCGTTTAGACAGCGATGATAAGGATGTTGGTTATATTGTAGATTACAAAGATTTATTTAAGAATTTGGTTAATGATAGCAATACTGGTGCCTTACAAGTTTATACATCCGAATTAGATTACGATAACTTTAAGAAAGAAGATTGCGATGTATTGATGCAAGACCGTTTGAAAAAAGGAAGAGAACGATTAGAAAATGCCATTGAACAAATTGAATTATTGTGCGAACCAGTTGCTCCGCCAAAGAATGATCAGGAGTACATACGCTATTTCTGCGGCAATACTGAAATACCTGAAGACTTAAAGGCTACCGAAGTACAACGCATGTCTTTATACAAAGCTACTGTAGTTTTAATTAGAGCCTACGCCAACATTGCTTCAGAATTGGAAGAAGCAGGTTTTACAAAAAAGGAAATTGAAAGTATTAAAAAGGTGGTAGATAAATATGTAAAACTGCGCGAAGTAATAAAATTAGCCAGCGGAGAGGTTTTAGATATGAAAACCTACGAAGCCGATATGCGTTTTTTAATTGATAATTTTATTCAGGCTGATGAGGCACAAATGCTGTCTGTTTTTGGCGACATGTCCTTATTAGATATCATTACCAGTGAAGGAATTAGTGAAGCCATTGATAAAATGCCGGGTAGTTTGAAAGGTAATAAACAAGCAGTGGCAGAAACTATTGAGAACAATGTGCGTTCTAAAATCATTAAAGATGAATTGTTAGATCCTGCTTTCTTTAATGAGATGAGTGTATTATTAGATGAAATTATAAAAGCGCGAAAAGAAAATGCGCTTTCGTATGAAGCGTATTTAAAAAGAATCGCGGAATTAGCAGCAAAAGTTAATACAGGTACAAGTGAAACGATGCCTGGAACCATACGCACCCCCGGCCAGCGAGCGTTGTACAATAATTTAGACCATGATGAAGATTTGGCAATGCAAGTGCACGAAGCAGTAGTTACCTATAAGCCAGATGCATGGCGTGGAAATATACCAAGAGAGAATAGTATTAAGGCCAGGCTTTATGAAATATTTAAAGATGAGGATGAAGTTGAAAGGATATTTGCAATAATCGAAAAGCAGACGGAGTACTAATGCCTGAAATAGTTCTGGGAAATATTGTCATTACAGTGACTCAGAAAGCGATAAAAAACATCCATCTGAGTGTGCACCCCCCCGATGGTAGGGTTAGAATTGCTGCGCCGGGTAAAATGAAATTAGATACGATACGTGTTTATGCCATTTCAAAGTTACCCTGGATTAAACAACAACAAAAAAAAATAAAATCACAAAAGCGTGAAGCGCCCCGCGAATTTATTACAAGAGAAAGTCATTATTTTTTAGGCAAGCGTTATCAATTAAGGGTAATAGAACTTGATACAGCACCCGTGGCGCATATTACGCATAATTACCTTGAGTTATATGTCCGCCCGGGTGCATCTATTGAAAAAAGAAAAGCGATTTTGGAAAACTGGTACCGCGAGCAATTAAGAGAATTAGTTACCAGTATGATTGCCAAATGGGAGGAGAAGATGAAAGTAAGAGTGGAAGCGTTTGGAATAAAAAAAATGAAAACAAAGTGGGGAACTTGCAATGAAGAAGCAAAACGTATTTGGCTAAACTTTGAACTTGCTAAAAAGCCAAAGGAGTGTATTGAGTATATTGTTGTTCATGAAATGGTACATTTAAAAGAACGTCATCATAACGACAGATTCATTGCATACATGAATCAATTTTTACCGGAATGGAAACAATTAAAGAATGACTTAAATAAATTGCCCGTTAGTCATATTGACTGGGGCTATTAGGTATAGAATTATCGGGCGTGTACCAACAACTAATGAGTTTGATGCTAAATTAGTATGTTTTGAATGCAGGTAATATGCTAGAAATCTGATAATTTGTTTTGCGATTATTTACCGATGCAGAATCTGGTAAAAATAGAATCCAAAAGGTCTTCAGTAGTCACCTGACCGGTAATGCTCCCCAGTTCATCTAAAGCGTATCTGATATCCAAAGCCAGCAAATCGCCGGGAATGTGGTCAGTTAAACCCTTGTTGACATTTTGAAGCGCGTCAAACGCTTTTCGCAAACTATCGGCGTGTCGGGCATTGGTAACAATGGTTTCAGTAGTGTTTACCGTTCGCGAATCGAATAAGCTCACTAAACGCTGTTTTAAGGCCTCAATGTTTTTATGGGTTTTAGCCGAAATAAACAACATATCACTGTAAGCAGCAAACTCCTTCTGCAAATCGGTTTCGTTTTCCACATCGGTTTTATTAGCCACAATTACCAGTTGCGAGGTACCAATGTATTCTTTAATTAAGTGTATTTCCTGTTGCAGATCCCCGCTGCTGAGTTCATGTGCGTCGAACAAATAAATCACAATGGCCGATTTTTTAATGACCTCAAAGGCTTTGTTAACACCAATCTGCTCAATAATATCGCTGGTGGTGCGAATCCCGGCGGTATCCATAAACCGGAACAGTACGCCATCAATCACAATCTCATCTTCAATCACATCGCGGGTGGTACCGGGTATATCGCTTACAATAGCGCGGTCGTCTTCGAGCAACACATTTAATAAAGTAGATTTACCCGCGTTGGGCTTTCCCACAATGGCAACGGGGATACCATTTTTAATGACATTGCCCACTTCAAAACTATGCAACAGTTTTTGCAACACGCCGCTAATGGTGTTTACCAGATTTTTTAAATCGCTGCGGTCGGCAAATTCCACATCTTCTTCACTAAAATCTAACTCGAGTTCTATTAAGGAGGCGAAATTAATAAGGTGATCGCGCAATACTTTTATCTTGCTGCTAAAACCTCCGCGCATTTGCTGCATGGCTACCTGATGCGATACGGCGGAATTGGAGGCAATTAAATCGGCCACGGCTTCGGCCTGACTTAAATCGAGCTTGCCGTTTAAAAACGCGCGCAGGGTAAACTCCCCCGGATCAGCCATACGGGCGCCATGTTGTAAAAATAATTGCAGTAATTGTTGTTGTATGTACACCGAGCCATGGCAGGAAATTTCCACACTGTCTTCGCCGGTATAGGAATGCGGGTTTTTAAACAGGCTAACGAGTACTTCATCAATAATCACTTCTCCGTGCTGCAAAATACCAAAGTGTATGGTATAGCCTGCTTTATCACTAAGGGTTTTCCGCGTTTTACCACCCGGGGCGTAAAAAAAACGTTCTGTGAGGGCGATGGCCTGCGGTCCGCTAAGTCGCAATACGGCAATGGCGGCACTTCCGTGCGCTGTTGCCAGAGCAACAATGGTATCGTCCGCGTTCAGCTTCATGGGTTGCTAAGATACCCATTTTTATTAAATGAAGCAGGTTGTGAAGCATTTGTAAACAACAAGCGAACGCCTGTTTTTATGGATTTTATCGTCAAGCGTCTTTTTTAACCCTTCTGGATAAGTTCGGGTTAATCTGCCGGGCAAAAATTACCACATTTATGCGATGGCAACCTAAAAGGCTTTGTTTTATGTTTGTACCATGAATCCGGAATTACAGCATACGGCAAAAACGCACTTTCAGAATAACTGCCCCCTGACGGTGTATGCGGATTGCTGTAAAAAGAAAAAGGACTGCTGCCGGAAATTTAAAAAAGGCGACCGCTGTAAAAAGTGTCCGGGCAGAAAGTAATATGCTTTCTGACAATGCTTCTTTGCTGTACTTTTTAAAAACGTATCTGATAGGGCTTTAAAAATTTGGCCATAAAATGTTTGTTTGAGGGTATGCAGAAGGACTTGCTAAACATGCGTATCTATTTTATAAACAGCTTTGTTGTGTATTGTGCAACGGGTATATTTGCCGCCGGTAAATAACTGTACAAATACAAACATGAAGATTTCACAAATTAAATCGTTCTGGCGGGTTAGCCTTTTGTGCCTTGCGCTTTTATGTGGGCCGGGACTTAATGATCTGCATGCTCAACAGCCGCCGAACGTAAATTACCTGATATCTGGCTTAACAGCGGATAGTATTAAACCGTATGACCGTCCTTTACTGGATTCGGTACTTGGGGTGTATGCTAAAACAACGTCGGACACTGCACGAGTGAATTTGCTAATGATGTTGTCGGAGAATCTTTCTGAACCATCGTTGTGGCTGAGGTACAATGCCATGGTTTTTAACGCGGCAACAAAGTGGCTGGAAAAGCCCTCGGATCAAAAGGGACTCCGGATGTTTTATTTGAATAAAAAAGGATATGCCTTAAACAATTTCGGGTATTACCACCAGAACATTACCCGGGATGACAGTGTGGCCGCAGATTATTTTGTAGATGCTGAGACGTGTTTTCAGCAAACAGACAATAGTGATGGCTTAAGTATTATTTATAACAATTTAACCCTGTGTTATACAAAAACAGCGCAGTTTGGTGAGGCGCTGGAGTATTA
>JASGCO010000013.1:34007-95129 GCA_030054095.1 Sediminibacterium sp. | reverse complement strand
AAAGTCCGCAAAAATCAAACTTTATTTTCTCCTCCACAACTTTTGTCCCTGATCCGCGATGAGTAAGCAAACGCAGAACAATTAAGTATGCATGTACATAAAAAAAACCGAAGTTTTTAAAACTTCGGTTTTCGTAGCCCGTACGGGAATCGAACCCGTGTTTCATCCGTGAAAGGGATGCGTCCTAACCCCTAGACGAACGGGCCATTTGTTCATTTCGGGAGTGCAAAATTAAATAATTAATTTTGTTCAGCCAAATAAAAAATGAATTTTTTTGTAAATTACCTGATAATCAGGTTCTTCAAAATGCAACGCCGAGATAAAAACTGCCAGAAAAATTGATGCTGGGATTGCCAATATTTAAGTCGCGACGTTCAATGTAACCACGGCAACCTGGTAAAAGAAATGTGTTTTTATACAGTTTAAAGCGGAATCCAACGTCGGCATACAGGTCAAGGTTAAAAGTTCTGAAATAACTCCGTTCGTCAACTTTCTCTTCTGTCCAAATCCATGTATTATAAGGTGCGTTGTTGTATGGAATGTACTTTTCTACCTTTATAAACCGTCCGGATGTATGCAGAAGCCCACCTAAATCTAAACCTGTTGCCAGCCTAAGATTAGAAAAGGTTTGCCATTCTGTATAAAGCATAAAGCCGGTGTACCAACGGCTATGTGTGAATGTACCGGTCGTCCAGCTTGAACCGTAACCGACATTCCCGAACGTCATTTGCCCCTCTCTGTATAGCGCCCCTGCGCCTATAGTAATGCCAGTATTGCGTTGCCTGTAATTGGCCCAACTGATTAAATACTGATACGAAATCCGGAAGCAATTAGCGTTGTAGGCGTAAGAGGTATAATTACCGTATCTTGGGGAACCATAGTCTTTAAAACTAGGGACAAACTGCCGTTCGGCAATCAGGCTGTGCCGATAGGGATAATTAAAAGTACTGTCCTGAGCAGGCAAAACGAAACCGGTTGCCAAAAGCAAAACTGTAGTAAGCAAGTAAATAAAACGTTTAAATACGGTTACTTTGTGTGTAAGTTTCATACAATGATAAATGTAATGTAAATCCAGAGGGATGGGCAGGATTTAAAAGATAGTTAAAGATACGTTTTTCTCTGTTATTTCAATGTTTCGCTGGAATGATTTCTCTTCTTTTTAAAAGGACAAGAAAAAGGAGCGTTATCACTGCGTTAACCACAATTAGTTCGGTGCCTATTTTATAGTTTCCTAAAACGGACTGACTATTTTGATTCAGCCAGTAGCAGGTGAGCGGCCCCAGTATGCAGGCAACAGGTACCCACTGATCGCGTAGGTTCCATTTGGTAAATAATCCAATCCCGAACAGTGCTAATAAAGGGCCATAGGTATAACCGGCTACTTTCAGAACAGTATCAATTACCGCGCTGGTGTTAGCATAATAAAACACAAGAATGATTAACCATAATAACACCGCAAAACCAATGTGAATACCGGTTCGCCAACGTGCGGTTTGCGTTTCGCTGTGTTGCGGCTTGCGGTCAAGTTCCAGTAAATCTACATAGGCCGAAGTGGTGAGTGTGGTTAATACGCTATCGGCACTACTAAAAGTGGCCGCGGTTAATCCTACAATAAAGACCAGACCGGCAAAAAGTCCTAAATGATTAAGTGCCAGATTCGGAAAAACTTTATCGCTGCTGCCGGGCAGTGGAATGTGCGCATAAGCGTAGTACTGATAAATTAATACACCAAGGCAAAGAAAAAATACATTAACGGCCAACATGACCACACTGAACCATTTCATGTTTTTCTGCGCTTCCTGCAAGGATTTGCAACTCAGATTTTTTTGCATCATGTTCTGGTCAAGTCCGGTCATAGCTACCGCAATGAACAAACCGCCGATGATATCTTTAAGGACAAAATTGGGAGGACGGAAATCACTTACCCAAATGGTACTTTTATCGGATTGGATAATGTTTTTACAAGCCTGCCACAAACTACTGTCCATTTTAGAGATAATGGCGGCAATAGACAATACAACGCCCAGCACCAGAAACAATGATTGCAGTGTATCGGTGTACACCAGCGTTTTGATACCTCCCCTATATGTGTAAAGGAGCATAAGGGCCAGAATAACAGAAACACTTAATGCAAAAGGGATGCGGATAGTTGTAAACTGATCGAATACGAATAACTGAATAACGTTAGCGGCCAGATAGAGCCGCGCGGCAGCGCCCAGCAGGCGGGAAATGATAAAAAACAAAGCGCCGGTTTTCTGGGTCACTTTTCCGAAACGGCTTTTGAGGTATTCGTAAATGGAAAGGAGGTTCATGCGGTAATAGAGTGGGAGCAATACGGATGAAATAACAAAGTATCCCAGAAAATAACCGAGCACCACCTGAAGGTAGGAGAAGTGAGCGGTATCTACTTTTCCGGGTACAGAAATGTAAGTAACGCCGCTAAGGGAGTCGCCAATCATACCAAAGGCCACGAGGTACCAGGGAGACGCTTTGTTGCCAATAAAATAAGAACTGGCGTTGCTTTGGCGTGAGGTGTACCAGCCAATGCCCATTAAGAGCAAAAAGTAAACGCCTATAAAACTGAGTATAAGAACAGGAGTCATTTGTACAAAGATTTTAATTATAGGGGCAGATCGCAACTGGCTGGTAAATAGTTCTAAACAGGAACTGTTGAATAAGTTTTAAAGCGGGGAACAGGTATTTTGTATTTTTGCAGAGTGCAGTTAGGATCTAAAATAATAGAGCAGGCGGTAGAGGCCTTTGCCCAGTTGCCGGGAGTTGGCAAAAAAACGGCATTGCGTTACGCCTTGCATTTGATTAAGAATGATGAGCATTACGCGGAACTGCTTCAGCAGAGTATTATACGGCTTAAAACGGAGTTGAAATTTTGCAGCAAGTGCCACAATGTATCGGAACAAGAGGTGTGTGATATTTGCCTGAATCCGGTGCGCGATCAGGCAACGGTGTGTGTGGTGCAGGATTACCGCGATATTCTGGCGATTGAAAATACGGGCTTGTATAAAGGATTGTATCATGTGTTGGGCGGACTCATTTCACCACTGGAAGGAATAGGCCCGCAAAATCTGAATGTGGAAACTCTGGTGCTGAAGTGTGGCAGCGGTGGTATAACAGAAGTGATACTGGCGTTGAATGGTACGATGGAGGGAGAAACCACCGCGTTTTACGTGTTTAAGCGTTTGGCGGGTTTTTCATTAAAGATGAGTACGATTGCCCGTGGTATTGCGGTGGGCGAAGAACTGGAATATACCGATGAGGTCACGCTCGGGCGATCTATTACCAACCGTATTCCGTTCAGCGGATAGAGGGGGGGGTGAGTTTATCTGACGGAATGAAAAGTAATTTATTATTACCGTTAACAGATATTTAAAGCCCTGTTTTTTCAAGAGGAATTTTATAACTATCATGAACCCTTTGGCATAGGGATTGGAGCGGCAGCCCCGCGATGGTGTTTGCTATATTTTGCGCGAGTGGGGAGGGGGCAAAAGCCTCGTAGGCTTTTGAGCTGGATTGAAGCCTGGGTAGAAGCCACCGGAACCGCAGCAAAATGAGCGAACAGCAAGCGGGCTATAGCGCAAAGCCCGGCCACGGTGGGTAGCAAACCTTTTCCAAAGTTCGGAACTTTGGAAAAGGTGCGGGCAGGGGAGTGGATGCCCCAAAACACATGCGGATGCGGTATTTATGTTCTCCTGAGTTTATCCCGGATTATGCTTTTGTGTCTGTATTGGCGAGTTGGTAGAGTGATTCCGCCATGATTTCCAGATCCAGGCAACGGTATAGTTTTTTGCGCCAGTGTTCAGGAATAGCGTTGTAGCCGTAAAACGCGCCGGCTATTTGTCCGTACACCGCGCCGGTAGAGTCCGCGTCGTCTCCGAGGTTTACGACTTTTAAAGCACCTTTTTCAAAATTGTCAGTGTTATAAAACGCCCACAAGGCGGCTTCCAGTGTTTTAATCACGTATCCAGATCCATAAATCTGAGGTGGTTGTAATCGTTTATAAGATCCTTGAATAACGTCCATCAGTTCTTTGTCTAGTTCGTTTTTGTCAATGGGGTACTGATTTAACAGCCATTCTGCATCGAGTAACTGGTTTTTTGAAGCACCTTTAATGGCGGCGGCTATTAGCGCGCTCATGTACATACAACTTTGTACACATAGCGTGGAAGCATGTGTGGTGCGTGAACTCAGGGCGGCATAATTTATAAGGTCTTCGGGGTGCCGGTAATAGCGTATGGGGATGGGGGCCAGGCGCATAATGGAGCCATTACCGGAAGCGTTTCTGTCTGTAGCGCCACAGTAGGGCTGATAGGAAAATTCGAACAGGGCAATGGCTTCGCGTGTGGCATTGCCAATGTCGAAGCAGGTTCCGGTGCTGCTGTTTTCGCCTTTTCTGAACCATCTGAGGTAACGCTCCAATTGATCGTATGCGTCGAATGTACCGGTTTCGATAAGGCTGTTGGCCAGACAAATAGCCATAGAGGTATCATCCGTCCATTGTCCGGGTTTTAATTTAAAAATGCCTCCGCCAACCATGTCTTTAATGGGAGTAAACGATCCGGGCCGCATAAATTCGAGCGTAGTACCCAGGGCATCACCGGCGGCCAGTCCAACCAGAGCGCCTTTGCAGCGGTCTAATAATTCATTCATGTGTTTTTTCGCCCGTATATTTTTCGCCGTAAAATGCTTTAATCACTTTTATGCCATTGATGATGGCTGAATTAAAGGTGTTCAACTCTTCGGCCGGTACCCACAACTCGTTGCAGTTAGCCGCGCCTACATTCTGTACCTCGAAGGTCTGGAAATATGTTTCCGGAATGTCGAAAGCGGTTACATACCCTACATTTCCATTGGCATCGTCATTTGTATTCCATTCTCTGGCAATGGTACAGGCGTAATCGTAATCCAGTACGGGGTAAAAAATAGGTTGCCAGTTTAAACGCGGAGGAAATGTTTTAAATCCGCTTTCAGCAATCAAATCCAGTTCTGGCTGGCCAACGGGCCGGTAAAGGGTTATGGCATTCATTATTTTATTCTTTAGTGTTTTGTTTAGATGTTTGGGAATTATTGCTAATACGTGGAATTAAGGAAATTGCCGTATTACGTTTGTTTGGTTTTACGGACAATGAGTACCCATTCTGTATCTATATTCAGATAGCCATATTCGTAGCAGTAGTAATAGGTGTTATTATTGGTTTTGGTAACAGAAATGTTTGTATAGAAATTAAAATTAAAGCCCGCGTCGCTCAGTTTTTTTCTTGCGATTTTGGTTACATCCCCGTTCAGATTGTCTTTTAACAAACGGCGATTGCGGCGTAGGGCATTATTCACATTGCGGACATAATTTGTGGTATCGCTGTTTTGCTTATTGTTAAATGAATTACGACAGGCATCGCTGCAGAATTTTTTATCCTGGCGGCCTACAATTACTTCTCCACATTCCGGGCACAGGCGTTTACTGGTATTCATAGTTAAGACAACTTTTTGGAACCGATTCGTGTTATTTCAAAGTTAGTCAAGTTTTTAATACAGTCAAATAACCATGTACGCATTACTTAACTTCTATCTTTAATTTTGACTTTGGTCTTTTGTTTCTATCTTTATCGTTTAACTTAATTTACAATAATGGCAAAAGCCCGCAACTATCCGAAAGGACTTTTTTCTTTAGTGTTTACCGAATTTTGGGAACGCTTTGGCTACTATTTAATGATTGGCATTTTTACCTTGTACATGACGGGTGAAAAAGATACCGGAGGATTAGGCTGGGATAACGCGCAGGCAGCCGATGTGTATGGAACGTTTATTGCCGCCGCCTACCTGACGCCCTTTATGGGAGGGTTAATGGCAGATTTAAAACTGGGGTACCGTTTCTCGGTAACGCTTGGAGGGATTTTAATGGGGATAGGTTATTGTATGCTTGCTATTCCGCAAATGTGGGCATTTTATACGGCTTTGGTGGTAATGGTAGTGGGTAATGGCTTCTTTAAACCAAATATATCAACACTTTTAGGGAATTTGTATAATGCACCTGAGTTTAAAGATAAAAAGGACATAGGGTATAACATTTTTTATATGGGAATTAATGTGGGAGCGTTTATCTGTACGTTTGTTGCCGCTATCATGCGTAATAAATACGGATGGGGAGCCGCGTTTATATCTGCCGGAGTGGGTATGTTTATTGGTGTGATAACGTTTTTAGCTGGCAGCAAGCATTACGCGCATGTGGATGTGCGTAAAGAGCCCGCGCCGGAAGATAAGCCGTTTATTATGCAATTTGTAAAAACACTATTGGTTGGATGTGGTTTTGCGGCAGCAGGCTGGTTTATCCCGGATTCTGTTATGGGCAGCGATAGTACAGATGCGTTCTTTATGTTTTGTATTCCTGTTATTTATTTCTTTGCTAGTATCTACATGAAAGCCAGTAGCGAGGAAAAGAAACCGATGGGAACTATGTTTACCATCTTTCTGATTGTGGTTTTGTTTTGGGCCATATTTAAGCAAAATGGCACGGCTTTAACAACGTACGCTAATTTTTATACCGATCGGGAAAGCCCGCCAGCTTTAACCAGTGTTACGGATAAAATGTACTTGTCGGAACGCTTAAAAGCTGAAAATAAAGAAGTAAATCAGATTGATGAACAATTCCGGAAGATAAAAAATGAAAAAGGCGAAGTGGTAAAGTGTACAGATTATCCGGCGTATTTTAAAAATTTGGATGCTTCTAAAATGCCGAAAGAAGGGGAAACAGTAAGTTTGATCAATACGGAGATTTTTCAATCCATTAATCCGTTTTTTGTTATTGTTTTAACGCCATTGATTATTGGCTTTTTTGGTTTTATGCGTAAACGCGGCGCAGAGCCAACCACCGCTACCAAAATTGCGTTTGGCTTACTTATCAGTGCATTATCAACTTTAGTAATGGTGGCTGCGGTGCATTACACTAATAATGGTATGCATAAAGCGAGTGCCTGGTGGCTGATAGGGTGTTATGGGGTTGTAACCATTGGCGAGTTGTGTTTAAGCCCGATGGGACTCTCAATGGTGTCCAAATTGTCTCCGGTTCGTTTAACTGCTTTAATGATGGGAGGCTGGAGTCTGGCGACTTCCATTGGTAATAAATTAAGTGGTGTGTTAGCCAAAAACTGGGATAAGTTTGATAATAAAGCCGGTTACTTCTGGTTAAACTTTGCTCTGCTTATGCTTGCCTTTTTGATTATGTTACTTTTATTAAAACGTTTGAACCGTGCTTTTGCCAAATAATTACCATGCATAAATCCGGATTTGTAAATATTATTGGTTGTCCCAATGTGGGAAAATCAACCCTGATGAATGCACTTGTGGGAGAGCGCCTTAGTATCATCACGTCAAAAGCGCAAACCACACGACACCGTATTATGGGAATAGTGAGCGGAGAGGATTACCAAATTGTTTTCAGCGATACTCCCGGTATTATAAAACCCAATTATAAACTGCAGGAGCGTATGATGCAGTTTGTGGTAACCGCATTTTCTGATGCAGATTTATTTTTGCTGATTACGGATTTGTTTGAGGATATTGAGCTGGAAGAATCGTACCTGAAAAAACTGCAAAAAACAAAAACACCTATTCTTTTATTGATTAATAAAATAGATATAGGTACGCAGGATCAGGTAAATGTGAAAATTGCGCAATGGCAGGAAAAATTGCCTAATGCCGAAATTATACCAGTATCGGCGCTTAAGAGAATGAATCTGGAAACGGTAATGGGTAAAATTATCGGATATCTTCCTCCGGGAGAAGCGTTTTATGCTAAAGATGAATTTACCGATAAGCCTGAGCGTTTTTTTGTGAGTGAAATTATTCGGGAAAAAATACTGCTCCATTATAAAAAGGAGATTCCTTATAGTGTGGAAATACTGGTAAATAGTTTTAAGGAAGAACCAGACATTATTAAAATAGAAGGTGAAATTTTGGTTGAACGGGATAGCCAGAAGGGGATTATTATTGGTAATAAGGGCGATGCTATTAAAAAAGTGGGCACCGCTGCCCGTATAGAGTGTGAAAAGTTTTTTGGAAAAAAAATATTTCTGGAGTTATTTGTAAAAGTTGATAAAGATTGGCGGAATAACGATAATCGCTTAAAGCAGTTTGGTTATTAAGATTACAGTAAAGTAGGCGTTATTTAATGATACCTGCCTTGCGCAGGCTATCTGAAAACAGTTTACCTTTTTTAGTTAATGCCGAGGTATCTGTTATGTGCCGAGGAACGGGGTTGCTGACCAGATTTTTTTGCTCCTGAATGTAGTTACCATGCAGTTTTTTAAACGCTTCTGCTTTTTGTTGCTGATTGGTGGTGTTGTAAAACGTCCATAATGCATCAGCGGTTTTATAAAGCTGTTCATTAATGGCCATCGAATCGCTTAACTGCCAGGCTTGTGTTAGGAAAATTTCGGCGGAGTCATTTTTACCCATATACCGATAAGCGCTTCCTTTGTTTTGCAGAGTACTTATCAGCTCAAACATGTTGTTTTGCCCTCTGAGCATATTTTCGGAACGTAAGAAGTACTCCATAGCTAACGGGTACTTCTTCTGATACATATATACCCCTCCGATATTGTTTAAGCAACTGGCGATGAGTTCTTTCCCGTCATTATCTGATGCGTTAGCGGTTTGTATAGCCTTCTGACAAAAATCCAACGCTTCATCATACTGTTTGTGCTGAATGGCAATAGTAGCCATGCTTTTATAGAGGTAACCCAAATCTTTTTTGTTGTTGTTCTTGTTTAAATGGTCAATAGCGCGATTATAATACTCTGCGGCGATATCAGGTTCTCCATTTTCCAGAAAATAATACGCTATGTTATTATTAATGCTCCCGGCCTGATTATGATCGCCTATAACCCGGGTTATCTCAAGCGCTTTTACATATTCTGTTAATTCGTTTCCGTTGGCTTTAAAAATGCTTAAAAAAACACCTTTGTTATTAAGAAAGCGGGCATAGTGCCGTAACAATTCCGGATCCTTTACATTGAGATTTAATAGTTCTGTAATCTTTAGCCCGGCTTTTCTATTCGCATCAGCGGCTTTTGATACATCAAAACAGGTGTCCGAAAAGTCAAGTAACGTTTTGATAGAAGTACTGTCACTGGAAGAGTAGGGAATTCCCTTTGCATGTCTTTCAGTGCAGGAGAAGACTCCTACTGCTAACAGGTAAACTAATAGAATATGAACAACTGCTTTTAACATTATGAGTTATGCGGTATTTTTTTTCGCGTATTGGTAAAAAAGATCAGGTAAATGATATGCTGTTAGTCTGTTAAAAAATCTTCCAGCAAACGTTCCGCTTTCACCAATGCATCTTCGAGTACTTCATTTATAATAAATACATCGAATAACTCTGCTGTTTTAAGTTCTTTTTCGGCCTTCTGTAATCTTCGGGCAATGCTTTCCTGACTATCGGTTTGCCGGCTTCTGAGTCGTTCTTCAAGTATCTTAAGGCTCGGAGGCATTACAAAAATAGCCAGTGCATTTTCTTTAAATTGGTTTTTCAGGTTTAGCCCGCCTTCAACGTCAATGTCAAAAATCACAGCTTTTCCTTTTGCCCAGATACGTTCCACTTCACTTTTTAAGGTTCCGTAATGTGTTCCTGCATAAACTTCTTCCCACTCCAAAAACTCTTCATCAGCTACTTTTTGTTTAAATTCTTCAGGGCTCAGGTAATAATAATCCTTCCCGTTTTCTTCAATTCCTCTTTTGGGTCTGCTGGTGGCAGAAATAGAGAATTCGATTTTATCTGGATAGGTTTTAAGAAGGTGTCGTACTATGGTGGTTTTACCGCTTCCTGAAGGAGCTGAAAAAATAATAAGTTTACCGGAATTCATGCGCAAAGATACAATTTGCTGTTATTTAAACCTGAGATGTTGTAATTAGTTTAAAAAGTAGTTTTAACTCAGAAAAAACAGCCTACTCACAGGCCTCTTCCAATTTTTCTACCTTGTTTTCTTTATAGGCGCCGCTCTGAACCTCCAAAATTTTGCCGTCTTTATCTAAAACAAAGAAGTAAGGGATCTTATTATCGGTGATTTTTAACTGCTTTTGGATTGCTTTAATATCCGATTTTTCAGTGTCGAGTATATAAGGCCAAAACTCTTTGTCTGTGCTGGCCTTAAAGTCGTCCGCTATTTTTTTAAATCCACTGATCATAGGTACAAACGTAAAGTTAACGTCGTAAATTTCTGCCATATCGAAATTGGTTTGCCCTTTAGGTTTTTTAATAAAAGTATAATATAAAGGGTTCAGCCATTTTTTAAGGTCTTCTTCTGCTCCCCGATGGAAGGCAATGGCAACAATACTTTGCTTACCATTTTTGATGGGCAAAGACATGGTTTTGTCATTAAGTGTTTTCCCGTTTATAACCGGAAAAATTTCCCCCTTCTGGGCTACACCTGCATATACAGCGCATAATAGAATAAAAGATGCAATTATTTTCATACTAAGTAGGTTTATACTGTGAATTAAACCAAATTCTACGAATTTAACTACCAATTTTACTGACTTCTTTCATTTTTTTTACGCAGGTTCTTTTCTCCTGTTTTTGGTCAGTTTCTGGTTCAATCACGAGAATAAAAGCGGGAGGCTGTTCCATAAGCGATTTGGTTAATTTTTAGTTGATAAAAAGCCCGCTATTCGTTATAGAAGCGGGCTTTATCTAATATGTCAGGCTGATTTCATGGTTTTTGAAGCAGCCCCTTTGTGTATTTGTGTGAATTAAGCTTAGTGCGCTATTTTCTTTATCAGATTAATATTGTTTTCTGTAGATTGAATTTTTACTACATACATGCCTGAAGGCAGTTCACCTGTCGTCAATTTGATGTTGTCGTTAGATTCGCTTTGAAAACGTTCACTTGCCACTAAGCGTCCTTCAATAGTGTAAACCTGTACATTATAGTTTCCTTTTAAAGGTGCTGTAAAACTGATGTAATCGGTAAACGGTGAGGGATACAAGTGGAGTGTTTCATCCGTGGTTTCATTTTCTTCAGAAACCGGGCCTATTGTGCGGAATGTAGCACTGGCAAAAGGTTTGTGTTTATAAAGCATGGCGTAGTTTCCGGGGAAAACGGTACTGTATTGCGAAAACGCGGTATTAATGCCATCAAACGAACTGTGGTTGTTCTGGCCCGAGAAGGCTAAAACAGGAGCTGGCCCTCCTTGTGTATTTGATACCATCATAATGGATCCAGGAACCGATACCGGTAATCCGGGGCCCGGATCGGAAACATACTGGGCAAGGTATTTTACATTGGCTGTTCCGGGAATAACGGCGGTATTTTCTTTTGTTATCCAACCTACGGTAATTTGCGATCCGGCAGCATCATACGCCAAAACCGGATTATTGCGATTATAGAACCCTGTAGTGTAAGCTGCACTGTGAACCAGAAGGTTAGTTGGTACAGGTGATACGGCTGAATTGTAAACAACGGCCCGGATATCCTCTGTTACGTTAACATTAGGGGGCACTGCTACCGTTGAGTATTCCGAATACACATAGGTGAATTTTGCGGTGGCCAGCTGGTCGGGGCAATCTACACGTGGCGAACTGAAAAGGTTAGGTGTTGCCACCGTATGTTGTAATGTTAAACCGGCAGTACTGCAGCCAACAACATTAAAAAGGCTGATTTTATATTCCTGTATTTGATTTTCGGCATTGGCCAGATAAACAATTTCCAGATCCAGTACACCTGAAGAACGG
This sequence comes from Sediminibacterium sp., assembly GCA_030054095.1. GTDB lineage: Bacteria > Bacteroidota > Bacteroidia > B-17B0 > Aurantibacillaceae > Aurantibacillus. The sequence continues at coordinate 83,386 of JASGCO010000013.1, read as the reverse complement.
CGGATAGCCACATCCGGATCTTTGAATCCCGCAGTGGCTGGTAAGAGGAGGTTGCAACCAAAAGCAGCAGCTGGTAACTGAGCGGCTTTTACATAAATACCGGTGCCAGGAACACACCAGGTAATGGCTAAACCATAAGGCGTGTTAGCATCTACATTAATTCTGCCGAAGCTAGCCGATAGTGTTAGTAAGGTTTGTCCACCTAAAACAACTCCGGCGGGTGTAAATCCGCATATACGGTAATAGTGGCCTCGGGTTGCAGGGTTAGCGGGATCGTTGTAATAATATGCTGCCAGTACATAATGGCGGCCATTAGCTTCGTAAATGGCTACATCAATGTCTTCGGCGTAAGGAATAATAACGTGCCCCTGATTCTGTAATACGCCGGCGGCATTCGTTCTGCGCCAGGCAATGCCATTGTTGGCAGCTGATGAAAACACATCCCAGCTATGTACGTATAAATTTGTCCCCGGGCTAACTACTCCGCCACCTAAACTGAAGTTTACGTTTTGCATGGTGGAACTTCCGGCGTTCTGCGGGCGTAGAACAGGCCCCGCTACGGTTGGTAATGCCGCATCCGGAATAACCGAAGCGAATTGCGCGTGCATAAGTGCTGAAGTGCCGATTCCTAAAATGAACGCGGCTTTAAATAATTGTTTTTTCATGGTTTTGTTTTTTTGGTTTTATAGTTTAATTCAAAATTTCTGATGCAACCGGTTATGGATAATTAGGGTGTAATACAAAAGCGTAAAGCCAGTTATCCTTTATCTATACATTGTTGCCAGTTTTCAGGGCCCCAGCCTGTTTTAGAATGGGGAGGATGGTTGTTTAATTGGTTGCAGCTAATTTATAAAATATAATCTGATATGCTGAATCTTAACCTACTGATTTTTGTTAAGTATTGTATTCTCATTCTTTTTGGGAATATGAGGGGGTGTAAATGAAAAATGGTGTTGTGTGTTAAACACGGCGTTTACTGTTTGAGGTAAAATTAGTAGGATTTTTTAGGTTATGATGCCTTATACAGATAAGGGTTAACGCTCAGTAATCGTTATAAGATGATAAATTATCGCTTTGGCGGAAAGCAGGGAACTAAGAAACAGATTAAAAAGGGAGAGAAAGCCATTTTTTAGTTAATGGTTTTAGGAATTGTGATTTAATCCGGTAAACGGTCTTTTTCGTTTTTCTTGCGGTTTAAACGGTAGGTAAAGGTTGCATATACCCGGGGTCCGATGTTCTGCATGGTGTAAGTAAGTGTGTAATCGGGACCCGATGCCACTCCTTTTATAATCCGTGAATTGAAAAGGTTATCGGCTTTAACGGTAATAGTGGCTGTTTCTTTAAACAGGTCTTTGCCCATCCCAATATCGAACCAGTATTGTGCTTGTTCATTCAATTGGCCGGTTTTTCGTCCGCCAATGTAATTAAAGTTGGTCTGAAAATTCCAGCTCGGGAATTTTGCACGGGTACTTAATCGGGAGGTGAGCGCGTTGCCTGTTACATTAAAGATCCCTCTCTGCTCAAAACGAAAGTAATTGGCTTCGCCCGAAACAGTAAGCCATTTTAAAGGAGAGTAGTTAACACTAATTTCGGCACCCATGCGGTCTTCGGTGCCGGAGTTGATTACTTTAGTAACCAGAAACCCATTTGCGCTGGCGGTACGCAGGTCTTCAAATATATTTTTAGAGAATTGATAATAGAATCCCGGATTGACCGAGCATTTTTTCCAGCGGATAAGTGTACCCAGTTCATAGGAGTCGGTGTAAACCGGATTCATATCAGGATTGCCAACGCGGATGTTACGACGATCGGCAATACCGCCAAAGGGATTCAGATGCCAGAAACTGGGGCGATCGATACGGCGACTGTAACTTAATTGAAAATTAAGTGCTGTGGATACATTATACGTTAGATGCGCGGTTGGAAAAAAATTAGTGTATTTTTTGCGAATGTTGAATAAACCAAGATCATCTTTACTGCCGGTTTTTGAATCTTCGACCCTTACGCCCAGCAGGTACTGAAATTTTTTGAAAGATTGTCCGTATTGAAGGTAAGCTCCGATAATTTGTTCCTCATAGCGCAAAACGTTATTAAGACTATCTACCGGAGTGTCGTTATCATACACGTTATAATCGCTGTTGATCTGTCGTATTTCGCCTTTACTGCCTGCCTCCAGACGTGATGTTTTGCCAAAGGGATGTATATAATCGGTTTGAAAGAGGAAATCTTTACTGCTTTCAATATCGCGACTCCTCAGCTTTTTTACTGCTAATGCAACGGGTAGAGTTTCCTGTTCTGTTATGGATTCGTTTTCATCATCATTCCAGAAATCGTATTGCAGGTTAAAGGTTAATTTTTGCCCTTCTGTACTAAAGGTTTTCAGGTAGTTTAATTCGATTTGATTCGATTTTTGAGGTTCGCGGTAATTTTCAGTGGCCGTAATTAAACGTTGTTGGTTTTTATAACGGTCCAGATAGTTAAAAGTATAATCCACTGTATTACGCGATACATTATTCCGGTGATAGTAACTGAGTGTAAGCGTATTTTTGTCGTTAAAATAGTAATCACCACCAAAGTAAATTGTAAAAGTACGGTTGTTACGTAAACGTTTTGTAGAACCAGCCAGATAAGAATCAATAGTGCCGGAGTTGTATATTGTACGCAGATTAGACTCTTTTGCCGGAAAGTCAATATAACGGTAACGTAGGTCGGTAAAGAGGTTTATTTTGTTGTGTTTGTAACTGGCGTTGTATCCTAGTGCATGATTAGAGGGGATGCCGCTGGTTGCCTGAAGCGAACTGCTGAACCCACCTTTTTTATTCTTTTTGAGTATAATGTTAATAATACCGGCAGTACCTTGTGAATCGTAGCGGGCAGAAGGATTGGTGATTACCTCCACTTTTTCGATACTTTCGGCGGGGATTTGTTCAAGACCGTTATTGGCAGTTAGAACAGAGGGTTTGCCATTAATGAGTACGCGTACTCCTGAATTACCTCTTAAACTAACTACTCCGGATGCATTAACATTTACAGATGGCACATTATTCAGTAAATCGCTGGCGCTGCTGCCTTTTGATACAAGGTCGTTACCAACATTAAAGATTTTTTTATCCAGTTTGTGTTCAATGGTGGTTTTTTCAACAGCCACGTCAACAGCTTCCAGAAGTTTGGCATCTTCTTCCAGTAAAAGATCTGGTAAAACCGTATTGCCTGTAAACTTCATGCTGTCGGCAACGTAACTTTTGAGTCCTATAAAATCCACTTTCATGGAGTAGATACCAGGCATGCTATTGATAGTGTATTTCCCTTTGTCGTCTGTGATAGCGCCGGTAATTATTTTTTTATCAGATAAATTCTGAAAAGTAACTGTCGCAAATTCAAGAGCAGTTCCCCCTTTTTTATCTTTAATCTTACCACTAATAGAAATAGTTTTTGCATTTTCCTGAGAAAGGAATAACAAACTATGGAATAAGGCGATAAGGATGACAGAAAACTTCATATACATTGTAATACTATAACGCAAAATTGATGAAAACAAGTAATACTTTATAAGTGGATGACAGAAATGCATTCTGTGCCTACCAATAAAGCATTTTTTCAGGAAGAGGAGCAATTCATGCTAAAATTTGCCTTTTTCAGGTGTAGAAATGAATTTTTTGTCGCCATTGGTATATGTAAAATAGTGGATGTTATCTTTATGCTACGAATGGTAATATGGATATAGCAAAAGTCACACAGGAGTATATTCAGCGGCATGGTGTGGTAAGGCATCTTCTGTTTTGGATGGTTATTGTTCTGGTGAATGCCACAACTGGTCTGCTGGATGGTGATCCCCTGTGGGCTATAATGATTCTGAACACGTGTTTGCATATTCCGCAAGTATTGGCTACCTATTTTTTTGCTTATGTACTTATTCCTCGTTTTTTGGTTAAAAGGCGTTATGCGGAAACAGTGTTGGTATTTATTATTACGTCGTATTTGTTTGCAGTTATCGGACGAATTTTGGTGGTTCATGTAGGGGAAGAGTTGGTAAGACCTAAACCTTTTGAACAGGAACCGATAGCGGAGATTCTAACAGATCTTAATAAATTATTGGTGCTGTATTTGCCTTCGGTTTATGTTGCCGCTTTTCAGTTTTTATTTGTGAAGTATTTTCTCAGTTACAGGCAGTCGAAAGAGAAAGAAATTATGTTGAGTAAAGAAAAGGCAGAAGCAGAACTGAAAACCCTGAAAGCCCAGTTAAATCCACATTTTTTATTTAATACCCTAAATAATATCTATTCGCTTTCATTGGATAATTCGCCCAAAACCCCTGTAGCCATAGGAAAGTTATCTGAAATACTGGATCATGTGCTTTACAAGTGCAATAAACCTTTTGTTTCTCTTTCCAGCGAAATAACGCTTCTGAAGAACCAGATTGAACTTGAAAAGCTAAGATATGATGAACGGCTGGAGGTTAGTTTTAAAACAGATATAGACAGAGATATCGCTATTCCACCACTGATTTTGTTGTCGTTACTTGAGAATGCTTTTAAACACGGAGCAGGCGAGGACAGCGGTTCTCCTAAGATTGATATTGATATTAAACAGAAAGAACAGAATTTTCAGTTTACAATTTCGAATACAGTAACCCGTCAGTACGAAAAACGAAACAGGACTACCATTGGTCTGGCAAATATCCGCCAGCAACTGGATTTGATTTATGGATCAGATTATACACTGGATATACAAACGCCTTCCGGATTATTTCGCGTAATTTTGTATATCCGTTTAACGAATTTACATGAAGTTTAAATGTCTTATCGTAGATGACGAACCGTTGGCTATCCGGTTAATAGAAAAGCATATTGCCAAACTGGAAAAGCTGGAAGTAATAGCTACTTGTCAAACAGCACTGAAAGCTTTTGAAATTATCAGCACTCAGCAGGTGGACTTATTATTTTTAGATATAAAAATGCCGGATATAACAGGGATAGAGTTTCTTAAAAATCTTAAGAATCCGCCTAAAACCATATTAACCACAGCTTACCGCGATTATGCACTGGAGAGTTACGATTTACGGGTGGTGGACTATTTATTGAAGCCAATCACCTTCGAACGTTTTTTTAAGTCTATTGATAAATTTCTGGAGGAAACACAGAAGGTAGCCCCACTGGGGTATTCAGAAGGTAGGGAGGAATTTATTTTTATACGTTCTGGCATCAAGAACCATAAGGTGCTCCTTAAAGATATTTTGTACATCGAGAGTTTAAAGGACTATATCAAAATCACGTTGTCCGATCGCTACATTACATCTAAGTATAAAATCAGTGATATAGAAACCGAGTTAGACCCACTTCTTTTTTTAAGAATTCACCGTTCATTTATTATTAACGTAACCAAAATAACCGCTTTTACACTAAATGATATTGAAGTAGCAGGGCAGGAGATACCGATTGGCGCCAGTTACAGAGATGAGGTACTGGCATTTCTGGAGAAACTGAAGAAGTAGGAAAAGGTTATAGTAAAAAAAGGGAATTAAAAAATTCCCTTTCACTTATGCTTTTTAATATAACAAATATCCGATTATACTGGTCGGTTTAAATCCCAAGCTTCGAGGTAATCGGCCACTTTCCGAAGGAAACTACCGCCTAATGACCCGTCAACAACCCGGTGGTCGTAACTTAAACTAAGGAACATAAAATGACGGATACCAATAACATCACCTTGTGGGGTTTCAATAACGGCAGGTTTCTTTTTTATAGTTCCCACGGCCATAATGGCTACCTGAGGCTGGTTAATAATTGGCGTACCCATTACATTTCCAAAATTTCCCACGTTGGTAAGTGTGAAGGTTCCTCCCTGAATTTCGTCTGGAGCCAGTTTATTGGCGCGTGCGCGGGTAGCTAAATCGTTCACCGCTTTGGTAATGCCCAACAGATTTTTTTCGTCGGCATTTTTAATAACCGGAACAATAAGGTTTCCGCTAGGTAAAGCGGCTGCCATACCAATATTAATGTTTTTACGTTTTATAATTTTAGTACCCGTTTGATCTACGGAAACGTTAATCATAGGGAAATCTTTGATGGCTTTTGCCACGGCTTCTATAAACAACGGCGTAAAGGTTAATTTCTCTCCCTCGCGTTTTTCAAATTCTTTTTTCGCTTTATCGCGCCACATCACCAGGTTTGTAACATCGGCTTCAACAAATGAAGTAACATGTGGTGACACGTGTTTACTCATTACCATGTGATCGGAAATGATTTTACGCATGCGATCCATTTCAATAATTTCGTCACCAGCTCCTACAGAAACAGCCGGGCGTTGCACTAAAACGGTGTTATCCGCTACGCTTACATTCCCTGTTTTTACAGTTTCCTGAGTGCCGGTACTTGCTTTACTTTCTGAGGAAGCCGTAGTGGCCCCATTTTTATTTCGGTTTGGCAAATACGCTAAAATATCTGATTTGGTAACACGACCGTTTTGACCACTGCCAGCTAAACTTTCGAGTTCCGCTAAACTAATACCCTCTTCTTTGGCAATTGTTTTAACCAAAGGCGAGTAAAACTTAGAAGCTCCGCTAAAATCACTGACAACTGCTGTAGCTTTTTCTGTTTTCTGTTCAGCAACGGCAGCCGTTGCACTTTCCGCTTTTACAGGACTTGTGCTGGCGGGAGTTGATACAGTAGCGGCGGCATCACTTGAAATTACCGCAATAACGGCACCAACCTGAACCACCTCTCCTTCTTTGAATAATTTTTTAACCAGAGTTCCTTCAAATGGAGACGGAATTTCACTATCTACTTTATCGGTTGCAATTTCCAGTACAGTTTCATCGGTTTTAACAAAGTCACCTTCGTTCTTTGTCCACTTGATAATAGTAGCTTCGGCCACACTTTCGCCCATTTTAGGCATTATTAAATCAAAATTTGCCATGCGTATTTTTTAAGCGTTACAAAAATAAGGGTATATATGGCACCTCCAAAAATTATTTCTTATTATTTACCCAATTCATCAGTTCTTAATGCAGTTCTTCGCAACCGGATATTGAGCCGCTTAGGGCGCGCGCCTAAAAACTTACCCCAAAAGCGGCTCCTCCCCAAAATTTTAGTGTATAGTTTGTTTCGCAACTGTTTCTGCTAAATAATATGGGGGTTAGGCCAAGGCGCATAAAGAAACCTTCCTCTTGTTTTTGAAGCCGGTAGCCAAAGCGCATCATGCCAAACAGACTATTCTGCCATTGAGGGGGGCTACCCAATGCACAGGCATTGGTAGTTTTTCTTCTGAACCAACTGATACCAGGGCCCGTTTCAAAGTGGTGCGGCCCGTCGAAAAAGATAAGGTTTTGTTCCATAACCAAACTGGGTTCGAGGTGAATGTGATTCGGAATTAAGCTGCCACCAAGGCGCGCACTGTACTTTACTTTTTTGCTGTAAAAAAAGATGCGGTCGAAATTGACAGAAAACAAATCCCCGTTGCCCAGAATTTCTATGTAGTGCGCGTTCCGTGCTGGGTGACTCGTATAGTCACGCGGTGTATCGAGTGTGTAATCCTGATCTTCCGGTTGTGCAGATAACATCACCGGGATAACTAATAAGGTAATAAGGGCGGTTAAGGGTTTCATCTTACCGCCACTATTATATACAATGTGATAGGGTATCCGTCAAAATCAGCCGAGTAATTGTTTTACGAGTACAGATACTATTTTGTTATCCGCTTTTCCGGCCAAAGCCTTAGATGCGGCTCCCATTACTTTTCCCATATCGGCCGCAGAGGTAGCGCCAACAGATGCAATTATTTTTTGGAGCTCCGTTTTTATTTCATCCTCGCTCATTTGTTTTGGCAGGTATTCTTCCAGCACAGTTGCCTGAAAGTGTTCCACATCGGCCAGATCCTGACGCCCCTGATTAACGTATAATTCGGCTGTTTCTTTCCGTTTCTTTACTTCTTTCTGAATGGCCTTTAAGGCACTGTCTTCTGTTAATCCTTCGGGTGATGTTTTTAATAAAAGCACAGCCGATTTTATAGCGCGCAATGCTTCTAGACGTCCGGCATCCTTTGCCAGCATTGCCGTTTTAATGTCGCCGTTAATGCGTTCTTCTATAGTCATACATTAAATTTTTTTATAAAGATAGGAGTTTCACACGGAATTTTAAGAAGACGGAAGTGAGGTCATAAGAAATTAACTAGTACTTACCTTGCTTGTGATAGTAAGTTACAGTAAAAGCGTAATCGGTTAAAGTGGGGCCAGCTGTTGTATTTTGTCCAAAAATAAAGCCATACCTTGTCTTTTTTGAACCGTTAAAGGGTAACTAATACGTTGAGTGAGGTAGTCTATCGGATTTATATTCTTTATTGAAGTAGAAGGCATGCCGGCAATAGCATCAGGAATGTGCTCCACGCCGTATTTAAGAACTGAATCAAATTCGTTTAAAAAGCCAGAAGGAAAGGAGGCTCCATTGCTTACCCAGGCGGCAAAAACAAACGGAAGGCCGGTAAATTTTTGCCATTCTTCTGCCAGATCCCATTCGTAACGGTGCTGCCCGTTTTGTTCAAAGGTTCTGTCGCCAATGATAACTACGGCTTCTGTTCCTTTAATATGGTTTTCGAATCCCGGAGAAGCGGCTTTATAAACAGGATCAATATTCCAAAATTCCTTAGACAAAATTCTGGTTAAGGTAACTGATGAGCGGGATTGGTAGTCTAAAACAATGGTTTCTATTTGATGCAGCGGAACCTGGGCGTATAATTTAACGCTATCTACCCGACCTGTGGCACCAATACAATAATTACTCACAATGTCGAATGCATTCAATTCGGGTAAAATAGCTACCGGTACCAGAGCCAGATCAACCTCCTGTTTTTTTAACTTCTGAGCGCAATTACTGGGGATGTCTTCCTGTAAATTTATCTGTTGAAGCAGTGAACTGTTCTTTAGTGCCCAACGAAAGGGAAGTGTATTATAGTAATTAACGATTGAAATTTTAATCATGCGGCGTAAAAGTAAAGGAATAATATCGATTTAGGTACTGTTGTTCAATGAATTTTTATATGAAAAGCTTTGTTAAAATGACGAATGTAATGCCTAAAAACTAAATTAAACAATAAATTTGCGGCTTCAACTAATTTAAAAAAAATAAAATGATTAAAAATTTACTTACAGTAGTTGCAGTTACTTCAACACTGATGATCTCTGCTCAGACAGGGAAAATGGCAAAAGAGAAAACTATCAATTTGGTAATGCCGGCTCAGAATACTGCGGCAGCTAATAAGATAGCAATGCCAGTTTGTGATACAATTTCTGTTTTAACAGGAACAGGTTTAACACTTTCTACTGCATCCAGCGATACTACTACACCTGGCTGTTCACCTAAGGCGGGTTATGTAGTTGGTTCAAATTGTTACGGTGATTTGGAAAAAACCGCTTATTTCGCTGCTAATTCATATAGTGCGTTGGTTGCCCCACAGGTTTCGGGAGTAATTGTTGGTTTTTATAAAAACGGAACAGAAGGTACAGGTGGTGTAGCTACAAATACAATTGGGGTTAAAATTTATGTTAACTCTACATTTACAGCCGGCCCCGGTTCAGGTGCAGCTTTGGGTACAGCTGCATTAACAATGAGCAATGTATTGGCGTCTTTTGTAGGTACTGCTCAGGTTGGGTTAGCCACTTTTAATTTTGCAGCACCAATTAATGTGCCTGCAACCAATGGATTTTGGGCATCAGTAGTATTGCCAAATCAAAATGCGACAGATACAGCTGTAGTTTTACAGGAAGCAACAGCTACCGCCTCTGTTTCTGGTAACAATAGCTGGGAAAAATGGAGTGATAACTCTTGGAAAAACATGAATACAGCATGGCAAGGTGGTTTCTACCGTATGTTTGTATTGCCTATTATGAACTGTTCAGGTGTTACCGGTATTAATGCTAATACAGAGTTAGATAACTCAGTTAAAGTATTGCCAAATCCTTCCACGGGATTAGTAAATATAGTTTCAACGTTATCTAACGAAAGTACTATTACTGTAACTGATGCTGTAGGAAGAACAATTACTTCGAAAGTTCACAATCCAGCTTTAGGCTATGTTACTACACTTGACTTATCTGCTCAGAGCAATGGTGTGTATTTTGTAACCATCAACAATGGTGCTGCTAAAAGCGTAAAACGTCTGATCCTGAATAAATAATAGTAAAAATGTTATGAAAAGGCCGGTTGTTTTACAGCCGGCCTTTTTTATTGTTATCAACTACTGTCGCTACAATGCGTCAGAATATGTAATTTTGCAGCCATGTCAAGAATTTTAACCGGCATTCAGAGTACTAATGTCCCGCATTTGGGTAATATCCTCGGGGCAATACTTCCTGCCATTGAACTAAGTAAACAACAAGGCAATTCGTGCCTGTATTTTATTGCGGATATGCACACATTAACCAGTGTTAAGGATGCCGTAAAAATTAAGGAAAGCACAAAGGCTGTGGCAGCGGCATGGCTCGCGTTTGGTTTTGATACACAAAGCAATTTGTTTTACCGTCAGAGTCGTGTGCCTCAGGTAACCGAACTGAGCTGGTATCTTAACTGTTTTACGCCTTTCCCTATGCTGGCAAATGCTCACTCTTTTAAGGATAAGAGTGAACGCTTAAGCGATGTAAATGCGGGATTATTTACCTATCCTGTGCTGATGGCGGCAGATATTCTATTGTACGATGCCGATAAGGTACCTGTTGGTAAAGATCAGTTACAACATCTTGAAATAACCAGAGATATAGCTTCAGCGTTTAATAATACGTTTGGGCAAGAGGTTTTTGTTTTACCAGAGGGGATTACCGATAGCAAAGTAATGACAGTTCCCGGAACGGATGGACAAAAGATGTCGAAGAGCCGGAATAATTTTATAGATATTTTTCAGGATGAGAAGAGCCTTAAAAAGGTAATTTCCAGAATTGAAACCGACAGCAAAGGATTAGAAGAATCTAAAGATCCGGATACTTGTAATGTATTCCATTTATTTGCCTTGTTAGCTAATCCGGATCAAACCCAAACCATGCGTGAAAATTACATACGTGGGGGATACGGTTACGGACATGCCAAAGCGGCGCTGCTGGAACTAATATTGGATAAGTTTAAGGCAGAGCGTGAGGCGTATGTCAGACTGATTCAGCAGCCGGAATTGCTTGAAAAGGAACTGGCAATAGGAGAAGCCAGGGCTTCGGCTTACGCGAACGAAAAATTAAAGCAGGTACGATCGCTTGTCGGATACGGCCTTTAATTGGCATTAAGGGGTAGTTAACCTAGTGTTGTTAGAAATATTTGTAACCAGTTCCATGCTTATACGTTATGTGAACTAATTTTAAACCATGCGCCTGATATTAATTAGTTTATGTTTGTTGTGTGTACTGTTTCCGAAAGCACAGCTCAAAAAAGAATATTATGACCTTGAGCAAACGAACCTTAAAAGTGAAACGGATTATTATAAAGGCATGCCGCATGGTCCGCATTACGAATACTATAAAAATGGTAAGGTAAGCCGAAAGGGATTCTATCATTACGGTAAAGAGGATAGCGTATGGCAGTTTTTTTACGAAGATGGGACCGCTAAAGCGATTGAACAGTATTTCAGAGGGCAAAAAAACGGGCGGAATACCTATTACTTTAAAACGGGTAAAATAGCCCAGTTAACCCGTTTTACCAATAATTTTGCGGATTCGATCTGGACGTCTTACCATGAAAATGGTCAGGTAAAAAGCCGTGAAACGTTTGAGAAAGGGAAAAAAGAAGGGGAATGGGTGTACTATTATGATAATGGACAGTTGGAGAGTAAGGGAACATTTGTGAAAGATAAGCGGGAAGGCGAAGTGGAGAGTTTCTATAAATCAGGTAAAAAGCAGGCGGTTCAGCATTATTGCAATAACAAACCTTGTGGGCGTTGGGATGAGTTTTACGAAACTGGTAACCCGAAATTTATTAAAGAGTACAAGGATAGTGTTTTATATCTGATTGATTTATGGAACAATAAAGGGCAGCAGCTTGTTGCAAACGGAAACGGAAGTGTAACGGCTAATTATGATAATGGCATTGTAAGAGCAGTTGGGAGTTACAAAAATGGATTACAGGATGGGCAATGGCGATTCTTTCATCCCAACGGTGAACTGGATTACGAGTGTGTTTTTGAAAATGGTCGCCTAAACGGCTATTATTCCAGTTATTACCCTAATCACAATCTTAAAAGTGAAGGAAATTTTGAAAACAACATGAAGAGCGGGTTTTGGAAATTTTATCGCGAAGATGGTAAACCGGAAATGACCGGGACATTGACCAATAATCTAAGGGAAGATAAATGGACTTATTTTTATACAAACGGGAAAAAGGAAAGTGAAGGAAATTACCTGAATGATAAGCAGGCAGGAACCTGGGACTATTATTATAAAACCGGTGAAAAATGGCGGCAGGGTAATTATGAAACAGGAATAAAAACCGGTGTTTGGACAACGTGGTTTGAAAATGGCAAGAAATTGCAGGAGGGGAGCTATCTGAAAGGGAAGGAGGAAGGAGAATGGCAAAGTTGGTGGGAAAATGGAGGTAAGAAAGATGTAGGGAGTTTTAAACAGGGGGTAATAACGGGGCTATGGCAGGGATGGTACGCTAACGGGAAGCCTAACTATTCGGGTAAGTATAACGACTTGGGTAAAAAGCACGGCGAGTGGCTGTATTGGTACGAAAGTGGCCAGCAACGCGAACTTTGCAATTATGTAAACGGTATTAAGCATGGTGATTATACCCTGTGGTTCGAAAAGGGGAGTTTTGTGGATACCAAAGGAAAATACCGTAAAGGACACCAAACCGGTATCTGGACGTATTATTACGAAACCGGGGGGATTAATAAGATTCAGCGGTTTAAAAAGGGGAATCTTAATGGTAAATCGGAAAGTTATTATATAAATGGTCGTTTGCAAAGTATTGCCTATTACAAGTTAGTAGATGACCGGCGTAAAGGGCACAAACAAAGTGTGCCTGACGGCGAATGGATTTTTTACGATAAAAACGGAAAGGAAATAAATCGGACCAGTTATAGTAACGGAACGAGAAAATAGGCTTTCTAAGATTTGTTGTAAAAGATGATGTCAATGTGCGTAAATGGAGTATATTTAAAACCGATTTGACTCCAAATATGGAAAGCTATTCATTTTTAAAACGGATTATCCTGTTGATCAATGTAACAGGAATCATTTTTTTGTTTCAGTCTTGTAAAGACCAGCCATTAAAGGATGAGTTGGCAATAGATGCAGATACAGCAACATTTGACGGAACAACGCAGGTACAGTTGAGTGCTCAAAATGTATTTAACTCCATGCCAGGTAAACAAGTAATAGCAGAATTAATAGCGAGTAATCAGATAGAATACAACGTAGATTTTGTAAATGATCCACTGAGATTGAATAGTTATACCACTGAAAATAAAAAAGCACTTAATCTTGGTATTTACGGTACAGATTTGATTATAGCCAGTACGTTCGATCAGACGCAGGAGAGTATGGCATACCTTAAGTGTGTAAATGGTTTGGCAGGTAGCCTTGGAGTGAGTGCCGCTTTTGATCAAACCATGATGGATCGTATGGAGGCGAATAAGGAAAATAGAGATAGTACACTGGAAATCGTAGCTAACGCGTTCAAAAAAGCGGACAATTGGTTAAATGCGAATAGCCGGCCTGCCACCTCTGCTTTAATAGTAAGCGGAACATGGATTGAAGCGCTTTATGTGGCTTGTTGTTATGGCGTTGGTAATGATAAACTAACGGAATCGGTACTGAAACAGCGTGAATCGCTTGCCAATCTTATTACATTGTTAACAACCACTAATCAAAATGAGGATATTAAGGAAATAAGATTGGCACTGGAAGCTTTAAAGGCTGATTTTGATAAAGCGAACGCAGAAGGAGTGAGTAAAAAGGATATCATTGGCTCCGTAAATGCTAAAATAAAGGTACTGAGGGATAAATGCATTAAGTAGGAGTACAACGCTTCGAAGTGTTCTTTAAGGTACGTAAAATCATTAAATTGAAAAGCCCTCTAACAGTCCTCAAGTTTGCGCTCCTCAAATCTATTGCAACTATTGACGCTCATTACAAAATCTACTGTCTATTTACAGTTTAAAATGAAAAGCGTATGAATAGTTTGGTTTTGCCAGAAATCAATTAAAAAACCGGAGTGCTTTAAATCAACCCCGGTTTAGACTTAATGAATGTTGAATTTACAATCAAACCAATCTGTCAGTTCTTTTAGAACGAAACAGAATAGTTTAAGGTTGATTCGGGTCAGTAGCCCCTGGTTCAGTTTTATTTTTACCGCTGGCATCAAATTCGAAACTGAGACTAATCCGCCAGGTACGTTGCAGCGGATTATTAATGGTAACTGGAATCAGGTAACTGCCATCTATATTGATAACACTGTACCTTACGCCCATACCCATGCTAAAATATTGCCGTGCGCCTTTAGTTTTTGGTTCGTAAAAGTAACCTGCCCTTACCGCAAAAGTTTTGTTATACCAATACTCTAAGCCTGTACATATATTAATTTCCTGAAGTTCTTCCTTAACACCACCGGGTGCATCTCCAAACGATTGCAACATGCCCTGAACAACGGGTACATTGGGATCTTTCCCTTTTTCAATGATTGGCGCATTTGTAGCAGGATCAATCTGAAGTGAGTTGGTAGGCTGCCCATTAGCATCCAGAATGTATTTATATTCAGGATTGGTAGGAACGAGTAATTTATTGAAATCTAAATACACACCAAACGTATTATAATCATCAATATTGGTTTTTAAACCGCCGCCTAAGCGCATATTCATAGGAATAAAATCTCTGCGGGTTGAATAACGGATTTTACCGCCAATATTGGTAAATGCAAATCCCGCGGTAGCAACCGTTTTTTTACTTCCAAGTTTAAACTCATCACTTTTATAAAAACCACTTAGGTCAACCGCTACAGTTGAAGCTGCATTTCCCTGATTCCCGTTTACATAGGCGCGGCTAATGCCGGAGTTAATAAAGCGACCAGCCACTCCCATCGAAAAGTTTTTAGAAAGAATTTGTGAAAACGCAATGTCCCATGCAAATTCGTTTGGCCGGTATTCACCAAGGCTGTTCCCCTGATTATCGGTTAACTGAATACTACCCAATGAAAAATAACGCAACGACGTGCCTATTGTTTGTTTTTTTGAAATTTTACCGTAGCCAGAAAGGTAATACAGGTTAATATCCGGAACAAGCAGACGCAACCAGGGAGTAACAGTAAAACCTGCACCGAATTTTTTTTCAGCAAACGCCATTTTACTGCCATTCCAGTGTATAGAGTTAACATCCGGATCAGTTGCAACGCCTACGTCGCCCATAGCCCCTTGCTTACTATCAGGACCAATCAGTAAAAATGGTACAGCGGTAGTAATCGGATTAAGTTTTTTTCCATCTAACAGTTGCTGTGTTGAGATCTGAGCCAATGAAGGTTTCATAAAAGAAAGCACAGCGGCTATTGTCAAAATTCGTTTCATCAAAAAATCGTTCTCTATATTTCTCTGTTTTTAACTATCAGCTTCTTACTTTGTATTCAGAGCAAACTCAAAAATACTAATTAAGAATGACTAATTTTTCTATTTTTTCGGCTTTTTTATTCTGATTATCGCTTATCTGAACCTTGTAAATGTAAACCCCTTTGGCCAATTTATCGCCATAATCATCTCTGCCATCCCATTCGATTCCTTCCGGGCGAAACGAATCCCCCTTAACGGTTTGTTTAATGGTTTTAGCCAGTTTACCGCTTACCGTAAAAATCTGAATATTTACATCCAGACTGGTATTAGCCTGATTGTGCTCAAAAAAGAACTTGGTGCGGGTCGAAAAGGGATTGGGGTAGTTTAACACGTGATTTAATGCCATTTCCGCTTTTTCCGCTACCACAAAATCAACGGAAGTGGTGGAAGAATTATTCTGAATATCCCAAACTTTAAGACTTAGTTTGTGCTGACCACTACTAAGGCTTTTGAATGGGTAACGGATTCCGCCCGATTGGTAATCATCCAGACTGGCTTCGTAGTAGTCGTTGAGGATAACGGGTTTTGAAGTATTCTCATCAAGAATGGCGGTCATTTCATGTCCAATGCCATTCCCTGAAATATTAAACCCGCTTACATCAAACAATTCCGCCAGCATAATGGGGTTTTCGTCGGTAGTGCCGCCATTTACAAAACGCTTATCGTTCATAAACAATTTAATAGATGGACCATCCGCGTCAGCCACCGCATTGTTATTAAATCCTCCGATCACAACACTGTCACAGAATCCACCAGCGTCTTCCTGTCCGTTGTGCGCGTAATAGCTAATCTTTCCAAGACCATAAGCGGTATTAACATCTTTGGGAACAATAAATGAAAATTCAAAATCACCATTGTTAACGCGCGCTTTACCACGGTATAAAACAGATTTGCGCTGATTAAAGCGGAAGGGGCCGCCATTAATAATTGAAGTCTGGTCGTTTAAAAGGCACACAATCTGTTGGCTTTTATCGTAAACTGTAGGATAAATGATACCGTTGAAATTACCAAGTTTATTGCCCATACTGTCGGAAACATAACCTTTTACTGTTACTTTTTCCAGTCCTGAGATAGTATCTTTTGTAAGTGTAACGTTAGTATTATTTATCTGATTGGTACGTGTTTCGAACTTAGGGTAGGCAAGAACCAACGCCGGATCACCAAGTAAATGGAAGTTCATGTTAAGTGGATTACTGCCCGCGTAAGCTTTTGTTTTCCGGATCACATCTCCCAAAGCAGGCATGGTGCCATCCTGATTTTTTGTGTAAAGAAAATCAATCAGTTTCTGATTAAATGAAGCATTGATGGTTGAAAAAGCAATGCGCACAGTGGTAATCATGGATACCGCTCCTCCCTGATGATTTAATACACAGAGTTCTCCAGCAGAGGTGCGGTCAGGATCATCGTAACGACTGAACTCGCAGGTTCCGGTGATAAAGAGTGGAAGTTTATCAATATTATTCCAGCCATTAATGGTTGGAATATCTACAAACCGTTCAGCTGTTAGGCCCACTTCACCTCCATGACCGGTGTAGTTGTACACCAGAGTGCCTTTTTGAATCCTGTTTTGCATTTCAGTGTATGCGTCGGGATATCTTTGCCCTCCGGGGGTTGAAATCTGTTGATAAGCATCCAAAAATATTTTTTCAATGTTATACTGAGGATGCGCTTCTTCTATGCTTCTTGCAAAATCGTCGGCCTGCCGCATGTGCTCTGAATTGTCTTCATCATCGGCAACAAAGGTAAGAACCTGACGCCAGTCGCCCTGAGGGTAAGGAACGCCTTCATTTTTATTATAAATAGTAGTGGCAGCCGGGTTAAAATTCGGATTTTTCCGGTAGTACAATTCAATTTTGTTAACAATGGCTTCCGCTTCCTGAAATGATTTTGCTGGAAATCGTCCAACACCAACATCCATAACACCCATGCTGATATTGTCATCATTTTCATCGGGGCCTTCATTGGTATCCAGCATTCCGAAAAAGTCGTCACTTACCACTGAATTAGTTATGGAAAGTGAATTTTTGGTCTGATAAACTGGTACAAGAGAGGTGTTATTTGACAAATACCACTCTTTTGTACGGAAAGATCCGTCTCCCATCAGCAATATGTACTTTAACTTATCGGGGCCATTGATGCTGCGTGAGTAGATCATCCGAGCGAAGTCACGTATGGCGGTATTTTCTGTACGTCCGCTGCTGAACTCATTGTAAATCTGGGTAGTGGTGGCAATGGCATAGGTTAAGCCTTCGTTAAGCTGATGAACCTTTGCCAAACGTTGCGCCAGCGCTAAAAATTGCGGCGGACAAACAATCACATAATCGGCAAATGCTATACTATGCAGGTTTTGGTTAGCTACTGTACCAATGTATTTAGGCACCAACGCTGAAGCATCACTGAAAACAACGTATTCGATCAGAGAATCGGAAGACGCTTTAAAATTTAAAATGTTTCCATTGGCATTGTAGGTTTGAAGAACCGGATTGGTGCGGTTGGTAACGTTCCAGATTTTTACAGTACTAGTTGAATTATTCGTTAAAGTATATTCGCAAATATTTCCACTGCCAATGATGCGTTCATCCCTGAAGTTAAACTGGCTACCATTAAATACCAGATTTCGTCTGGCATTCACAATGACTTTATCTAACCAGCCTACTGTGCCTGAGCCCGAAGTTTTGGTAATGGACGCGCTTATATTATTAGCATTATTGTTCAGGTATTTCAGGAAAAGCGTCCCTGCGGAACCATAATCCGCCAAACTGAAATTAAGGTTAGGGCCAAGAATCTGATCACTTTTTACAAAACCATTAGAATTAAGCGTAAAATCAACCATCAGATTATTTGATCGGGCAATCATACTGGTATATACTCTGGCCGTATCATTCAATACAAGATTCGGGCTCTGAAAATTAAAGGAATAAGAATTATTGATGTCGAAATATTCACCAAAAAACTCGCGGCCGCTTTTTAAAAAATTGGTTGTATTTAATTCATGGTAATCAAAAAAATCGTAACTATTGCTGCTCCGGTTATGACTCAGATTAAGAGATGCCCCCAATGTATTGGAAGAATTGAACCGTTTACCTGGACCCAGATCGAAATTAACGAAATAGAAACTGGAATCGGAACCGTAATTGGTTACAAATTCATAGTGTAACTCAGACGACAATGGTTTATGTTTCCAGTTGTCTGATCCTGTAGCGTAAAACAGCACGTAATCGCCGTTATCAAACGTATTATCTGATTCGCCTATAACTTCAATGGTATTTTCTTCAAGATCATCGTAACGGAATCCATTATTTTTCAAGGGAAGCGATGTGCCGCCATTACCATAGATACGAATGTTTTTAGGGTTGATGGAACTTATGTTAACGCCCATGGCTGTCAAAAAGTTCTTATCGAGTTTATAAACTCCCGATTTGGTAAGCCCTATTTTATACCAGGTGCCGGTGGCAAGTATAGAGTTGTTTTTGAAGGCGGATGAAGGTGCAGCCAGACGTTGGGCGCCTGACGTAAGTTTCCAGGTGATGGAGTAGTCCAGTAATTCTTCATAAGAGCCACTCACCGTTTTACGAAAAGGCACCAATTGATAGGTGTTCAAAAATGCGGATCCTGAAAAACCAGACACATCTGTTAAGCTGAATTCAGACGAAAGAAAGCGGTCGAAGTTCTTTTTGAGTAGGGTTGAATATGTACCATTAACAGCAGCAACGCGTTTAATGTTGAGAACCGGAATGGCTATTTGACCGGAAGGTGTTTCCTTTTGGATGGTGTAATAGGGAAGAAACGCTTTAGCCGGATTGTATGCCGCGTTTTTTAGTGTAACCGGAAGTAATTCGTTGGAACTTTGGATAATATTTGATGTAACCGGAGAATTGCTTGTTGTAACACTTAAATCAGTATTTTTTTCAACGCTTTTTTGCGCCGTTGAAATCTGAAATAGTGCCATCCATACCAATCCCCATGTTAAACTCTTGAAACCTTTTTTCATCATTCGCTTTATTGCAAAAGTAACGCCCGAAAAATGAAAATATTGTTAAGAAATAGTTTTTGTTTTTAAAAATAGATTAATATATTTGTTGTATTGATAGGTAATTTTAGTATTGTATGTCTAAATTTCTAAGGTTCTCGTTGCTAAGTACATTAGCAATGCTCTTTTTGAACGTAAAAGCGCAGGATCCCCAGTTCACGCAGTTTTACGCCAATCCCTTGTATCTTAATCCTGCATTTGCAGGTACAGCAAAATGTCCGAGAATATGTCTGAATTATCGTAACCAGTGGCCTAACCTATCGGGTACTTACGTTACGTACGCGGCCAGTTACGATCAGCATTTTGATGTATTAGCAGGAGGTGTGGGGCTTCAGGTGTACAGCGACGATCAGGCAAAAGGAACATTACGGACAACAGCGGCAAGCCTGATGTATTCGTATCAGGCAGTTATCAACCGCGAATTTTCTTTAAAATTTGGAATTCAGGCCACTTACTTTCAAAAATCACTCGATCGTACCAAGCTAAATTTCGGAGATATGATTGATGCGCGGAGGGGATTTGTATGGAATACTTCAGAAGCTATCCCGAGTCAGCGGAAACAGAATGCTGACTTCTCAGCCGGAATGTTAGGGTACAGTAAAAATTACTTTTTTGGTTTTGCCGCTCACCACATCACTCAGCCCGACGAAGGGCTTTTGGGCGTTTCTAAGCTGCCTGCTAAATTTACCGGACATGCAGGTGCTATAATCCCACTTGAAAAAGGAAATGAATCTTATCTGTCACCTAATATTCTCTTTCAGGCTCAGCAAAAATTTCAGCAGTTAAATTTAGGATTGTATTATGTAAAAGGCGCCTTTGTAGCAGGTTTATGGTACCGTAATCAGGATGCAGTGATAGCATTAGTGGGTATTCAAAACCAGTTTTTCAAATTTGGGTATAGTTACGATGTAACCGTGTCTAAATTGAGTGGAAATACAGCAGGTTCTCATGAAGTATCACTTCAGATTCAATTTGAATGTAAGCCTAAAAAGAAAAAGTACCGCACAATTAGCTGTCCTTCTTTCTAAAATTAATATATTTGTAACCTTTTTAATTATAATACGTTATAACGTCAAAATAAAGTAATCTTACCATATGAAGATGAATTGGATAAAAAATCGTAAATCACTAATAGCAGTTCTGTCTGTATTGGTGGTTTCCTGTGCACAGGAACGCTCACCTACTACTGGCTGGGCTTACAACGATCCATCAAACGGAGGGTTCGAAAAGTTTCCTTATGAAGAACAAGAAACAGGACCCGGATTAGTGCTGATAGAAGGTGGTACCTTTACTATGGGGCGTACCGAAAATGATGTTACCTACGAATGGAATAACATTCCGCGTCGTGTTACCGTTTCTTCTTTCTATATGGATGAAACAGAGGTGAGTAACTTTTCTTATTTGGAATATTTATATTGGACCGGACGCGTTTTTGGACCGACTTTTCCTGATATTTATTACAAAGCATTACCTGATACACTGGTTTGGCGTGAAAAACTGGCTTACAACGAGCCTTATGTAGAATACTACCTGCGTCATCCGGCTTACCGCGATTACCCGGTAGTTGGTGTTAACTGGTTACAGGCAAATGATTATTGCGCTTGGCGTACTGACCGTGTGAACGAATTTATCCTTATCCGTGAAGGTTTGTTAGAGCACGTACCAAATCCTTCCGATCAGGATTACTTCTCTACCGAAGCTTATTTATCAGGAAAATGGCAGGGTCAATTAAAACAAAAATTACCTTCATTTGATGATCAAAACCCTGAACGTGATGTGCGTATGGAGGATGGTATCTTTTTACCAAAGTACCGCCTGCCAACAGAAGCGGAGTGGGAATATGCCGCCTACGGGTTAATTGGCAATACCATCGGAGAGCGTATTACCGATCGCCGTATTTACCCATGGAATGGTCATGGTGTGCGTAATTCAACCGATAAGTACATCGGTCAGATTAATGCTAACTTTGTTCGTGGCGCCGGTGATTATATGGGTACTGCAGGTTTCCTGAATGATAATGCCGATGTAACCGCTCCTGTTTATTCATACTGGCCAAATGATTATGGTTTGTATAATATGGCTGGTAACGTTTCTGAATGGGTAATGGATGTATATCGTCCTAACACATTACAGGATGCTGATGAGTTTCGTCCGTTCCGTGGTAATGTATTTACCACTCAAAAACGTGATAGCGCCACACTTATTGGTGGTTTAGGCGGCGAAATTCTTACAAATGTAGATGGCCCTGTTTACCAGAAATTCAAACATAAGGTAAATCCTCCTTCACAGCATGGTGTAAGTGGCGAAACAGCTGAGGTAACAGATAGTATTTTAGCTATTATGACAGTAGATGCTTATGGGAATAACAACGCAACGCCTGAAGGTAAGGCAGATGTTCCGGGACGTGTGCAATGGCGTGAAGTATCGAGCGCGGTAAGTACTGATAACCTGGATGAACGCCGTAATTACCGTACCGCAGATTATATTAATTATCTGGATGGAGATGTAAATTCTTCTATCTATTATACCGAAGGTGAAGATGCTTACAGCGATAAATCAGAAAAAATGATGTATGAGTACGCTAAAACAAGTTTGGTTAACGATAAGTCGAGGGTGTTTAAAGGTGGTAACTGGAGAGATCGTGCCTACTTCCTGAATCCTGGAACACGCCGCTTCCTTGATCAACGCCAATCCAATGCCTGGTTAGGTTTCCGCTGTGCTATGACCCGTGTGGGTAGTCCGGTAGGACTTGGTAAGTAAAATTTTGTTGAAAACTAAATGAGGAACCCTTGAGTACATCGCTCAAGGGTTTTTTAATTTGTACTATGGCAGAACTTATTTCTACAGAAGTGTTATACCAACTTTATCAGGATTGCGGACAACAGATATGTACCGATACCCGGCGACTCATAAACGGAGGCATTTTCTTTGCTTTAAAAGGCGATAATTTTAATGCAAATACATTTGCCTCGGAGGCAATAGAAAAGGGATGTGCCTGGGCAGTGATAGATGAGCCCGCTCATAAGACAAATGACCGTATTGTGCTGGTCGAAAATGTGTTGGAAAGCCTTCAGAAGCTGGCTAATTATCACCGCCACCAGTTTAAAATCCCGTTTATAGCCATTACCGGTAGTAATGGTAAAACAACCAATAAGGAATTGATTCATGCTGTTTTATCCAGAAAGTATAAAACACTGGCAACGGAAGGAAATTTGAATAATCATATAGGAGTGCCTTTAACCTTACTCAAACTCCATACTTCTCACGAAATGGCCATTATAGAAATGGGCGCTAACCATCAGGGTGAAATAAATGCATTGTGTGAAATAGCGGATCCGGATTATGGATTGATCACTAATATCGGCAAAGCGCATTTGGAAGGTTTTGGCGGAATTGAGGGTGTAAAAAAAGGCAAAAGTGAGATGTACCGCTACCTTCGGAAGAAAGATGCTCCCATCTTTATTAATGGGGATGATGAGGTATTACATTCATTGGCGGAGAGTAATGATAAGATCACATTTGGTACCACTAAATTATATGATGTTATAGGGAAGCAATATACTGATGGAGATACTGTAAGTTTTAAATTTACTACCCGTTATGGCGAAAAAAAGTGGGAACTGTTGCCCCTGATTAAAACACAGATAACCGGGCATTATAATTTTATTAATTGTCTGGCAGCAGCTTGCATCGGAACGTATTTTAAAGTGGAGGCAGAGGATATACGGGCGGCCCTGGAAGATTATGTGCCGGGAATGAACCGCTCTCAGATTATTCAGCGACCCCTAAATACTATTTTACTCGACGCCTATAATGCAAATCCAAATAGCATGAAAGCGGCCATTGATAATTTTAAGAAACATTCTGCCTCTCATAAACTGGTGATACTTGGCGATATGTTTGAGTTGGGCGAATACAGCAAACCGGAGCATCAGATGGTTACTGATTTATTAAAGGAATCCGGTTTTGAAAACGTGTTACTGGTTGGTCCGGCATTTGGTGCTACTGCGCGTCATGCGTATAAAACTTTTGAAAGCACCCAGGAAATTAAAAATTACCTGACTCAGAATCAGCCACAAAATTGTACTATATTAATAAAGGGCTCACGGGGAATGAAACTGGAAAGTCTGGTTGAAACCCTTTAATGCGAGGTGCTGATGTAGTCAGATTCTTATATCAGTGTACTGTTGTATTTAACGGGAAAGACGACGGAAATGCGGCATTACCTTAAATAAGGAAAAGTATGACAGAGCGAAAGTGTATATTTGATTCTGAAAGAGTGGAGAAAGACTATAAAAACGAATTATCTGCAGTATGAAAGAAAAGAAAAAATCGGGACGGTTAATTATATGGATTGTGGTTGCTATGTTTCTGGGACTGATAACGGGGTATGTTATTAATACAGGACTTACCAAAAACAGGTATAAACCCAGTGAAAGTGTAGCGTCGGTTAATTCGCAACCCGAAGTTAAACAAGCTGTCACCAAAGCATTGGTCAGTTACGAGAATAAAATATTTAAAGAACAGAAGAAAAAAACAGCGTCTTATTTCTCTATTCTCAGTGATATTTTTCTGCATCTTATTAAAATGATTATTGCACCACTGGTGCTGGCTGTGTTAATAATGGGGGTGGCTAAAGTCGGCGATTTCAAAAGTGTAGGACGGATTGGACTGAAAACAATGATTTATTTTACCACCGCTACTTTAATTGCTTTGGCACTGGGGCTGGTATTGGTAAATCTGTTCGAGCCAGGCAAAGTAATGCACCTCGATTTACCCGAAGCCAACGCCAGCACAGGTATTAAAGCCAACGCGCAGGACGCTAAAAATTTTATAGATCATGTTATTCCCGAAAGTTTGATCAGAAGTATGGCGGCCAATGACATTCTCCCCATCGTGATATTTGCATTGTTTTTTGGAATCGCCGCCGCGTCAGTAGGCGAGTATGGAAAACCCATCATCAGGGCTTTTGATAGCTTAAGTCATGTGATGTTTAAGGTTACCAATTATGTGATGAATTTTGCCCCCATCGGTGTATTTGGCGCTATCACGGCTGTTGTGATACAGCAGGGACTCGATGTCTTGAGCGGCTATGTCTATCTGATAGCCTGTTTTTTTGGTGGTTTACTCTTTTTTGTATTTGCCGTTTTATTTGCCATTGCCACGGTTTTTAAAGTCAATTATATCCGTTTACTAAAGGATATTAAGGAACCGATACTTCTGGCGTTTAGTACAGCAAGTAGCGAGAGCGCCATGCCTAAAACCATTGAAGCGCTTGAAAAGCATGGCATCAGTAACCGGATCGTGAGCTTTGTGTTACCATTGGGGTACAGTTTTAACCTCGATGGCAGTATTATGTATATGACCTTTGCCACCGTGTTTATCGCTCAGAGTTACGGTATGGATATCTCTACTGCCGATCAGATTAAAATGATGTTGATTTTACTGGTAACCAGTAAGGGAATGGCAGGAGTACCAAGGGCATCGCTGGTTGTTATCGCTGGTATGTTGAGTATGTTTAATATTCCCGGAGAAGGCTTGCTGCTGTTACTGGCAGTTGATCAGTTGCTGGATATGGGACGAAGCGCGACCAACGTTATAGGGAACGCGGTAGCCAGTGCGGTTGTAGCCAAACTGGAAGGAGAAAAATTTTAAAACATGGTGTATATCCTGTTAACCATTGTTACCGGTGTTTTTTTATTGCTGGTATTTAAGTGGTTTAGCCGCTATAAAGTAAATACGTTTTATGCCATTATGGTAAACTACTTTACGGCGGCACTCACAGGGATCCTTTTTGCAGGAACCTCTTTTGATTTGCCTATGATACTACAGGCCTCATGGCTAAAAGTGGCTTTTCCTTTGGGACTATTGTTTATTGTTATTTTTTACCTTATTTCCCAAACAACTCAAAAAATCAGTATTGCTACAGCCTCCGTGGCCAATAAAATGAGTGTGGCAATGCCTGTTTTGTTTTCTATACTGGTTCTTCATCAGCAACTAACTTTTTTTAAAGGATTGGGAATTATACTCGCTATGGTATCGGTTTATCTCACAACACGTATAACCTCAGGAAGTGAAAAAAGTAACCGTAGTTATGTATGGTTACCCGTCACCGTTTTTATAGGCAGTGGGTTAATAGACATTGTGATTAATGCCGCTAATGCCTATTACATCCACTCTCCGGTTGATAGCCGTAATTTTACGACCTGTACCTTTATATCCGCTTTTGCTTTTGGATTAATTTTAGTGCTGGCAGGTTACATTCAGCCCAGATGGTCCCTGTCGTTACCATTAACCGGGCGAACGGATGCGCTAAAGGCACTGATTGGTGGCATTATTCTTGGTATTCCCAATTACTTTAGTATTTATTTCATTTTTAAATCTCTTGAATCTGGGTTAATGAGCAGCGCGGAATTATTTCCTTTATTGAACGTGTCTAATGTGGTACTGGCAGCGCTTCTGGGGTTTCTGGTGTATAGAGAACGACTTTCTTTCCTTAATGTTTTAGGGATAGCATTAGCCGTAGCCGCCATATTTTTTATTGCTTTGTAATGTTGTTTTCCGATTCATACTTTACTGTCAGTAAGTCCGCCGAAGGTGTTTTCCGTGATCGGGGAAGTAAATTTCTGGCTTTTGTTTTTCCTGTAAAAACAGAAGATGAAATTAAAGAATATCTGGCGGGACTTCGTAAAGATCATCCTCAGGCGAATCATCATTGTTATGCCTGGCGTTTGGGAGCAGATAAGCAACGGTACCGAGTTAATGATGATGGTGAGCCATCGGGTAGTGCCGGACGCCCTATATACGGACAAATACAAAGTAAAGATCTGACGAATGTATTGGTTGTGGTGGTGCGTTATTTTGGAGGAACCTTATTAGGCGTACCCGGATTGATAAACGCATACAAGCTGGCTGCTGCCGACGCGTTGAATAATGCAACCATTGAAGAAGCGTTTATCCAGTTCCGTTACAGAATAAACTTTCCTGCCGATTTAACAAGTGAAGTGATGCGTTTACTAAAACAATGCGATTGTAAACTCGAAGAGCAGGATTACGCGGAAGAGATGAGTATTTATTTTACTATTAAAAAACACCACGAAGATCAGTTGCTCGAGCAGCAGAAAAAACTATTCCGCACCAGGATGGAAGTAATAGGAATGGTATAGGGATTAAATGCCCCTTAGAATTGCTTTACTTAAATATAAACCTTATTTTTAGCGCCTAACTTTAACGAAACAATTAACTATGGAACAAGTGTCGAAACAGGGACATCCAAAAGGACTTTACTTTTTATTTTTCACCGAAATGTGGGAGCGCTTCAGTTATTACGGAATGCGCGCGATCTTTATTTTGTTCATGACCAAAGTGTTAATGATGCAGGATAAAGATGCTTCCGAAATTTATGGAAGTTATACAGGGTTGGTTTACCTGACTCCGCTTTTAGGCGGCTATTTATGTGATAAGTTTTTAGGAAACCGCCGCAGTATCATTATTGGAGGGTTCTTAATGGCCATAGGACAGTTTTGTATGTTTTTAAGCGCTTCTGTAGGCGCTACAGGAGGTGTTACCATTATGTGGGCAGGGTTAACCGCTCTTATTATTGGAAATGGATTTTTTAAACCAAATATTTCTACAATGGTTGGTCAGTTATATCCTGCCGGCGACCGCCGTATTGATAGCGCGTTTACTATTTTTTACATGGGGATTAATTTGGGAGCATTCTTCTCTCCGTTGGTATGTGGATCTATGGATTTTAAATGGGGATTTCTTGCCGCGTGTATAGGAATGGTCGTGAGTTTGGTATGTTTCATTATTTATCAGAAACAATACCTTGTGTCAGAGGAAGGAAAGGAAATTGGATTGCCGGTAAAAAAACTGGATGTGAAAAGTATGTTGCTGATTGCAGGTTCAATTGCTCTGATTTTCTTTATGCTCAACTTTAAACAAATGTTTAAATCAGAAACCGACCTTATCAGCTATTTTATTTATGGTGCTATGATTGTTATGCCTGTTGTTATTCTCAGCGATAAGAGTCTAACCAAACTGGAACGTAACCGTATCATAGTGGTATTTATCCTTGCTTTCTTTGTGATCTTTTTCTGGGGCGCATTTGAACAGGCAGGTGCTTCTTTAACCCTTTTCGCCGACCGTCAAACGGATCGTGAAATTATGGGAACAGAGATGCCCGCTTCTTATTTCCAATCAGTGAACCCATTAGCGGTTATTTTACTGGCGCCACTATTCTCCATCCTTTGGGGAGCATTATATAAACGCAAAATGGAACCATCTTCACCTAAAAAAATGGCCATCGGTTTGGCTTTGGTCGCTTTAGGGTATGTTATCATTGCCATTCCGGTAAAAGGATTAGGCGCTTCTGAAAAAGTAAGCATGCTGTGGTTGTTCTCACTTTATATCATTCATACAATGGGCGAATTATGTTTGTCGCCAATCGGATTATCAATGGTGTCTAAACTGGCACCTTTGCGTTTGTCTTCCTTAATGATGGGAACCTGGTTTTTAGCAAATGCCGCGGCTAATAAGTTTGCGGGAACATTAAGCGCTTTAATTCCTCCTACGCCAGATCCTGCAAGTACCACACCCGTAGAATATCCTTCGTTTATGGGTATGCAGATTACAAATCTGTATGAATTTTTCATGTTGTTTATTGTTATGACAGGTATTGCCGCTGCCATCCTGTTCGTGTTGAGTTCTAAACTCGAAAAAATGATGGACGAAAAAAATACTGGCGCCAATGCCTCTGCTTAGTTATGACTACGCAAACACTGGAGCAAATTCAGAATTTTAAAGGTAAGTACCCCAGGCAACTGTGGTACTTATTTTTTAGTGAGATGTGGGAACGCTTTTCGTTTTACGGAATGCGGGGTATGCTCATCTACTTTATGGTAACCCAACTGGCAATGCCCGATGGTGTTGCTAACCTGCAATACGGTGCTACACAAGCTTTTGTTTACGCCTTCACTTTTGTAGGAGGTCTGTTTGCTGATAAGATATTGGGAAAGCGTCGATCCTTGTTTTGGGGTGGGTTATTAATGATTGTTGGCAGCATAGTGCTTGCCCTTGATCCCAAAACGTTTTTCTTTACCGGCATAGCATTTAATATTGTAGGAACCGGCTTCTTTAAACCCAACATATCCACCATTGTAGGTAATTTGTATAAGGATGGGGATAACCGTGTGGACGCGGGATTTTCGTTATTTTACGCGGGGGTTAATCTGGGTGCGTTACTGGGAGGGTATTTTTGTGTAGCCATTGGTAAAGGAGAGTTGTTTGGAGAGGCAATTCCTCAAACGTTGCGCTGGAATGTTGCGTTTGGATTGGCAGCAGTTGTAATGTGTGTGAGTTTACTAACGTTTGTGCGCACACAGAAAAGCCTTGGTCCGATCGGCTTATCTCCCCTGCAACATTGGCCCGATGCAAAACGCCGTATGGCAGAATACCTGACCTTTGCCGGCTCCATCGTTATCATTCCTCTGATTATTCTGATGGTGTCGCATACAGAGTACACCGATATATTCATGTACACCATTGGCCCCTTATCGGTAGTGTATGTGATTTATGAAATGCGGCATTTTGACGCGGTGCAGAATAAAAAACTGATTGCCGCTTTGCTGTTTATGATTCTTTCTATTTTCTTCTGGGCATTTTTTGAGCAGAGTGGCGGTTCATTGAGTTTATTTGCGGCCAATAACCTTAACGATTATGTATTGGGAATGAAACTGGATCCGAATGGTGTAAATAACTCCGCTAATTCTCTTTTTGTTATTGTGTTTGCTACGTTGTTAGGATTGTTGTGGATATGGCTGAATAAGCGAAAAGCGGAACCCAATACCATCGTAAAATTTGGGTTGGGGTTTTTGTTCCTTTCCGGGGGCTTTTATATTTTTTACGCGACGCGCTTTTTTGCGGATGCAAATGGTCTTAGTTCGCTCGATGTGTTTACAATGGGGTGGTTTGTGATCACTTTTGGAGAGTTATGCCTTTCCCCGATAGGGATGTCCATTATGACAAAATTATCTCCTCAGAAATTGCAGGCGGTTATTATGGGAATGTGGTTCCTTGCCAGTGCCTACGGACAATACTTTGCCGGACTGCTGGGTGCTAATATTGCCAATGCTTCCGAAAATGCCGATAATGCACAGAAGTTAATGGTCTATACTCAAGGCTACGGACAGCTAGGATTGTATTCGCTTATCATTGGCATTATAGTAATAGCCACCTATCCGTTGATGAAAAAGCTGATGGGCGGGGTAAAGTAATCTTATCCATAAAACAAGGTGATGCTAATTGCGTATCCACATCAGGTGCCAAACATAATCAGATTCGTGTTTTCAGAGAGTTCTTTGGGCTGAAGCGTAATAACCGGGATATGGCTTCGGTGTAAAATCTGTTGTTTATAAGGCCCAAGATGAATATTACTGATTTCGGTATCCTGATCGGCCATAATAATAATCAGATCGCAATTCTGTGTTTTGGCATAGTCAATGGTTGCTTCGGCACGGTTACTAACATCGCGTTTTACATCTGTAATAACATTAACGCTACTGCTGGCAGCAAATTTTTTAACCTGACTCAGCATCATTTTTAAACTGGCTTCATGATGGCTCTCCGATTTGGTTAGTAATGCTACTGCATGTATATCAGCCTGAAAGGTTTTGGCCAGTTGGGTGGCAAATTTTACTTTTTGACGGGCATGACTGCTAGTATCAATGGGTAACAAAATATGTTTAAACCCTTCGGGATTGGAGGTTGTACTTGATGAAATAACAGGACAGGGCGCATTGGATATAACTTTTAGTGTATTACTGCCAATAAACAATTCTTCCATGGGTGAATACCCGTGTGTGCCCATGGCAATTAAACCGGCTTCTATTTCCTGAGCAGTACGTATGATTTCCTTTTTAGGATTCCCTTCTTTCATAATAACGTGCGCATCAATACCGTACTGACTTTTTAATTCTTCCTTTAGTTTTTCCATTCCGGCTTTTAAACCGGCGGTGATGGCTTCCTGTTGCTGGCGGGTAACTTCCGGCATAAAAAGTGCCTTAACCACGTGGCTTTCGTGATAGACATGTAATAAGTGAATTTCCGTTTTACTGAACTTAGAAAAGGTAGCAGCTAAATCTATAGCCAGTTTGGAAATGTCACTGAAATCGGTAGGGACTAAAATTCGGGACGGATTAAATTCTGTAATCATGCAGTATGGATTTAAAAAGCCTAAAATAACAAGCCTTGGGTTGAACACGAATGCGCTAAGTCAGTATTACGCATTAAAAAAACTGATTAAAAGCAGTATAAAAACGTACTGTCACGAACCAAAGCTGAAACAATGGTTCAGTTAATAAACGGTAATAGACTATTTAGACTGAATAGGGAGGTTTAGTCCCTGTCAGATTCGTTTATACTGCCACGGGTGCTTTTATATGTGGATGCGGGTCGTAATTTTCCAATGAAAAATCGCCAAACGAAAAATCAAAAATGGAAGTTACCGAAGGATTAATCTTTAGTTGCGGTAAGGGTCTGCAATCGCGGCTTAACTGAAGTTTGGCCTGCTCAATATGATTCGAATAAATATGAGCGTCGCCAAGGGTATGCACAAATTCGCCAACTTTAAGATTACATACCTGAGCTACCATCATGGTTAATAAGGCATAAGAGGCGATATTAAACGGAACACCCAGAAATATATCGGCACTGCGTTGGTAAAGCTGGCAACTTAATTCGCCGTTAGCTACGTAAAACTGAAAGAACGCGTGACAGGGCGGAAGCTTCATAGAGTTGATGTCAGCCACATTCCAGGCGCTTACAATAAGCCGGCGCGAATCCGGATTTTTTTTAATCATTTCTATTACCTGCGATATCTGATCAATGTGTCGGCCGTCAGGTGTTGGCCAGCTCCGCCACTGGTAACCATAAACAGGACCAAGGTTTCCGTTTTCATCGGCCCATTCATCCCATATACTTACACCATTTTCTTTCAGGTAGGCAATATTCGTATCCCCTTTCAAAAACCAAAGCAATTCATGGATAATGGATTTGGTATGCAGTTTTTTGGTTGTCAGTAACGGAAAACCATCTTTCAGGTTAAAACGCATCTGGTAACCGAAAACACTGATAGTTCCGGTGCCGGTACGGTCTTCTTTTTTTACACCGTGAGTTAATACATGATCCAGTAACTGATGATATTGTTGCATAAGGCGGGAATAAAGAAATTACAAATACAAAATTAAGGACTGTAGATTGAAAAGAGCCTTCTAATTATTAAAAGTAAATAACAACATTATGCGTTTTCGGGAGTGTGCTCCGGTTTCAGGCAACCCGATTCGATTCTGAAAAAACGGCACTCCACGGCTTTGTTTTTAAAGAGCTCCTGCATGCGTTCGGGGTGCGTGTCGGTAATAAATACCTGACCAAACTGGTTTGAACTAACCCGTTCAATCAGTTTAGTAAAGCGTTCCTCATCCAGTTTATCGTACACGTCATCCAGAAGGAGTAAGGGTTTCATGTTTTTTTTATCCGCCAAAAAATCAAACTGCGCCAGTTTTAAGGCAAGTAAGAACGATTTTTGCTGACCCTGAGACGCGAATTTTTTTAATTCCTGCCCGTTTAATTCAAAATCAAGGTCGTCTTTGTGCGGCCCGACACCAGTATATTGCAAAACGCGGTCTTTGGGTAAACTGGCAATGAGGGCTTGTTTAAAATCTCTTTGTTTTAAACTGTTTTCGTAGCCAATGTTCACTGTTTCGCGGCTGTTGCTGATATAGTGGTAGTGCTCATTAAACAAAGGGATAAACTGGTCAAGAAATTGTTTGCGGATATCGAGTAACTTAGAGCCATAAAGCGCTAGCTGATCATCCCATATATCCAGAGTAACTGAATCAAACGTTTTTGATTCCGCAAACTGTTTTAAAAGCGCGTTACGTTGTTTTACTACTCTGGTGTAGGCAATTAAGTGATCGAGGTAAACTTTATCGTACTGAGAAATAATGCTATCCACAAATTTACGGCGTAATTCACTCGTGCCGGCAATCAGTTCACTGTCGCCAGGACTAATCATTACCATAGGAAAACTGCCAATGTGATCACTTAGTTTTTCGTACTCTTTTTTATTGCGTTTAAATACTTTTTTCTGATTTCGTTTTATAGCGCAATACAGTTCTATGGCTTCATGATGTTTTTCGATAGTGCCCTGAATTACGAAGAAAGATTCATCGTAGGAAATATTCTGACTGTCCACCGGGTTAAAATAACTTTTACAAAATGTAAGATAGTGGATAGCATCCAACAGATTGGTTTTACCCATGCCGTTATTGCCTACAAAGCAATTGATCCTGCTGCAGAAACTGGCATCAAATTGCGCGTAGTTTTTAAAATTAACAAGGCTTAAATCTTTTAAAATCATTTATTTACGCTGCCGGAACCCCCTGATGGGCTTTCAGTCTTTAAAGTTACTTCATTTTATCGCTTTTTGAGGCCTTCGTGCATAAAAAATTTCATGTTTTCGTTTAAAATTTTATCTTTGCACTCTTTAAATCAAAAAAATGAGTAGCGAAAAAGATACGGCAAACGTTGAAACCAGCGAAGTAGTGGAACAAGTGGAAACGGTAAATGAAAGCAAAACCGCTTCCAAATCGATAGATCCAAGTCTTGAAGGCCTTCAGTTCTTTTACGAAAAAAATAAGAAAATGATCACCTATGTAGGTGGTGGTTTAATAGCCGTTATTGCGGCTGTTCTGTTTTATAAATTGTATTACATGCCTGAAAAGGAAAAAGAGGCAGCCAATGAGTTATACTGGGCACAATCGTATTTTGAGAAAGACAGTTTTGACATCGCGCTTAAAGGTGGAAAGCCTGTTAACGCGGTTACCGGCACTAAACCAATGATGAGCCTGGAACAGATAGCTGACGAATACGGAATGACCAAAAGCGGGGATTTGGCAAATTATATGGCGGGTATCTGCTATCTGAGAACTGGTAAGTTTGATAAAGCGATAGAGTTTTTAAGTAAATACGATGGCGATGACCAAATGATTTCTTCGATTGCAGTAGGTGCCATTGGTGATGCTAACATGGAGTTGAACAAAGTGGACGACGCCATCAATTACTACCTGAAAGCCGCGGATAAAAGCAGTAACAATTTTACGTCTCCTATTTATTTGAAAAAGGCAGCATTTGCTTATCAGTTAAAAGGAAAGTATGCCGATGCGTTAAGCATTTACGAGCGTATTCGTAAAGAATATGGTAAAACGGAAGAAGGGAAAGAAATTGAAAGAGAAATCGCGAAAGTAAAAGCGATGGGGAATTTATAATCATTAAAATAAATTTAGTTAAAAAGCCATTCCAGTTCAGGAATGGCTTTTTTTATGGTGTCCGTTTAGATAGATGTATGTCAGGATACGTATTTACACGTAGTGTAATACCAAGTGTTGGGTAGTGGTATAAACGTAATGCTTTATAGATTTGCAGCGTTTTTGCGTATGAAACACCTGATGCAATTTGATTATATTTTTCTTAAAATAGCTAAATTCCACAACAACGGATTTAGGTCTTTGTCGGAGCAAATTGTTTTGATTTTCAGTATGTTGTTTGTTTTTGGTGAGGCCGTTTTTGCCCAAAAGTTTGATGTGGCAATTAATGCGGGTACGGCTTGGTACACATCCGGGATCCGTAATGCTAAAATCCACGCGGCGGCAATCAACCAGAATACGGCCAACATGGATAAGTTAATGAACGTGACCCCCTTTGCAACAGGACTGGGTGTAACATTTAGTATAGATGATCCTGAACGTAAGCATTTCGGATTACTGGCTGGATGGAGTTACAGAGCAAACACATTTTCAGCGTCTAATACAAATGGCGGAACTTTAAAATGGCGGATCAGTAACAGGCGGATAGCTTTAGGTATGACTGTTCCTGTGGGAAAGCGATTAGATCTAGGAGTTAGCGCCGATCTGAATCTATTCCGTTTTGTGCAGAATGCCAAAGATTTCGATATTATGGTAAATAACCAAAAAACCAATAATACCAACGGTTGGGTATATTTTTATGAACCCATGAAACGTAGCCTGTTGGGAAACAAATACCGGACAGTAGGAATAAGCCTTCTGGCGGATTACAGACTAAGTACCTGGCTTTTTTTCCGGCTGAATTACATGTATGACTTTGACGGGGTAGCGCCTGCATTAATACCCGGAGCTGTGGATCGTTTTAAATACAATACCTCTCAGTTAGATCTGTCGGTTAATCTGCGTTTCATGGCACTTTTTAAAAAAATTAAAAACAAGTAAAACGGGAATATGAGAAAGAAAGTGTTTGTTTTTTTTATACTTGCAGTATGCAGCTTCCGGTTTTTTCCGCAGGTATCCTTCGATCTATCGTTTGGCCCTCAATATGGGTATTTATTTCATAAAAGTTATAATACCTTTCGCGCATCCTACAACGATTACCATAAAAGTGAATTGACCGATCCTCTGGGGGCTTTAACACACAACATAGGGGGTAGCGTTTTATTGCGTTGTTATTTAAATGAAAAGATCAGTCTTCATGTGGGCTATCAGCAAATGCGTTCACGTACGTCTTCCCGTTTTACCACAGGTGCCGGAAGGGTTTTTCTCCATCGTTATGGCACACCTATTTATGGTGGGGTTGGTTTTTCAGGAAAGCGTCGTAATAGTTTTGAACTATCGGCCATGTTCGCCAATCTTGAAATAGCAACCTATTACCGCTATCCGGATAAAAGTATATCCTATGGTGGCGAAAAACTACTCAATGGCACGTTTACAACTTTTCAGGCCATGTTATCGGCGGCCTACACGTTACGATTTAAAAAAGGCGCAAGCCCCTGGAGTTTGCGGGCGGAGTTTCAATTCCCTCTGGCCCCACCCGATATTATTTTTGAATATACCGATTCGCACTGGGCCAGAGATTTAAGCATTACGCCTGTATATATGTCCTCGATACCTACCGATTACGCTCTTTTTCTTAAAGATCCTATAAATTACCCTGTAGATAATACGATGTATGTTAGTAACCGGATAAAATATCTGTCCGTATCAGTACACTACACGATTAAACTGAAACGTAAAAACACTTCAAATTCCTGATTAAATGAGAAATGTTGCCATAAAATGGTCCCTGTTAATTCTGGTGCTGGTTTTTCAGGCTTGTGACAAGGAAAAGATAAATACGCAGCGCATGTCCGGTGCTTATAGTGTTACTGAGTACAAGCAATTCTGGTTTAGTAAGGGTAATCAGGATAGCTCTAAAACAACCGGTAATGCAGGGTGGTGGGGGTTGTATGATAGTGATTCGGATGATTTTAATAACGTTTCGCCCAGTTCTACATTTAAACCGGCCTCCTGGAAAGTATTTATGTCTAAGCCCGGAGGCACCAACGGACTGTGGTGGGAAACGGATCGTATGAGTATTAAAACATTAACAATACATAAGTATGTAGATGCCGGAAACTCACCGTTTGTGCGTTACACAGTCACAAAAAAGCGACTCCGGCAAATGGAGTTGCAGTACATCGAATCCAGAAATGACACCATTGTGTATAAGGAGATTATCGTGTTGAAACGACAATAGTATAATATCTTACAGATACACCCGGT
This sequence comes from Sediminibacterium sp., assembly GCA_030054095.1. Taxonomy (GTDB): domain Bacteria; phylum Bacteroidota; class Bacteroidia; order B-17B0; family Aurantibacillaceae; genus Aurantibacillus. Next base: position 47,161 of record JASGCO010000013.1, on the reverse strand, counting down.
AACGCGCATTATGCAGAAAACAGGCACTGCTTTTGTACCGTATTTTTCATGGTATTTTCATTAAAAAGTAATGTTTGGCATTAAAACAATGCTTAGATTTGTTAGTCTTATAAATTAGAGCAATATGACTCGTTTGTCACGGCGTGTAAACGCCATTTCCGAATCGCAGACCATTGCCATGGCGCGAAAAAGTCGTGAATTAAAAGCCCAGGGAATTGATGTTATAAGTCTGAGCCTTGGAGAACCCGATTTTCCAACGCCGGATGTCATTAAAACGGCGGCTAAAAAAGCTATTGATGATAATTTCAGTTATTACACCCATGTTTCGGGTTACCTTGAACTTCGTCAGGCAATATGCGAAAAATTTAAAAGAGATAACGGATTAACCTATACACCCGATGAAATAGTCGTTTCTACGGGTGCAAAACAAAGTATTGCCAACGCGGTATTATGCCTTGTGGACGAAGGTGATGAAGTAATTGTTCCCGCTCCTTTCTGGGTAAGTTATCTTGAAATATTAAAACTGGCCGGAGGCGTACCTGTTATTCTGGAAGCCGGGATAGAACAGAATTTCAAGGTAACTGCTGCTCAGTTAGAAAAAGCCATTACGCCTAAAACGCGTCTTATTATGATGAGTACACCCTGCAATCCAACGGGAAGTGTGTATTCAAAAGAAGAATTAAAAGCGCTGGCAGAAGTTATTGTAAAATACCCCGATTTATACATTATAAGTGATGAAATTTACGAGCATATCAATTTTGTGGGAGGACATCAAAGTCTGGCACAGTTTGATTTTGTAAGAGATCGTGTAATTACCATTAACGGTGTAAGTAAAGGATTTGCGATGACCGGTTGGCGGGGAGGGATTCTGGCAGCTCCTAAATGGATAGCTCAGGCCTGCGATAAAATGCAGGGGCAGTTTACTTCGGCCACCAGCAGTATTACGCAAAAAGCCATGCACAAAGCCATGGAACTGGATTTTGATACATACATCCGCCCGATGCGCGACGCGTTTTTAAAACGCCGTAATCTGGTGCTTGAGCTTATGAAAGAAATAAAAGGCTTTAAAACGAATGTACCCGACGGCGCATTTTACGTGTATCCCGAAGTGAGTTATTATTTTGGGAAAAAGTATGGTAATTATGTTATTACTAATGCCACAGATCTGAGTCTGTATCTGTTGGATGAAGCGCATGTAGCGCTGGTTCCCGGAGCGGCATTTGGTAACGATAACTACATCCGTTTTTCGTACGCCACCAGCGAAGAAAACCTGACCAAAGCCCTTTCGCGTATGAAAACAGCATTGGATAAATTAGCATAACGGACAAAGGAGAATGAAGAAGTATTCCATTAAAAAAGACCAGTTAAAAGACCTGTTTAAATCGTTTAATGATCTTAATGTATTGATTATTGGCGATGTAATGCTCGATAATTATTTATGGGGAAAGGTGAACCGCATTTCGCCCGAAGCGCCGGTACCCATTGTGGCTGTAAACCGCAAAGAACGCCGTTTAGGAGGCGCTGCCAACGTGGCACTTAATATACAGGCGCTTGGAGCTAATCCGGTATTGTGTTCTGTAATAGGTGTTGACCACGAAGGGCAATCGCTGCTCGATTTATTGAAACATCAAAAACTATCTCAAAAAGGGATTTTAAAAAGCCGCGATCGGGTAACTACCGTAAAAACGCGGGTAATTGGTAATAACGCGCAGTTGCTGCGTGTAGATGAAGAAGTAGAAGAAGACATTAGTCAGTCAGAGACCAATCAGTTACTCACCCTTATTTCGCACATCATTCAGCACGATAAAATTGATGTGATTATTTTTGAGGATTACAATAAAGGACTAATCACATCCAGACTAATAAGCAAAGTAGTAGAGTTGGCTAAGAATAAGGGCATTCCCACTTGTGTGGACCCTAAAAAGCGGAATTTCTCTGCCTATAAAGGGGTTAATTTGTTTAAACCCAATTTAAAAGAATTGCGTGAAGGATTAAAAATTGACATTAGTGCCGATAACATAAACGAACTTCAGCGAGCGGTCAGCAGTTTCCGTGTGAAGCAGAAATTTGAAACGGCGCTTATTACTCTGGCCGAAAAAGGTGTAATTACCAATTCGCGGAGCGTGAAAGAACATATCCCGGCGCATATCCGCAGCATTGCAGATGTAAGTGGAGCGGGAGACACCGTAATCAGCGTAGCCGCCTTATTCAGAGCTTTAGATTGCCATGATGTGCTAACGGCAACCATTGCTAATCTGGCAGGTGGATTAGTTTGCGAACAAGTTGGCGTGGTACCTGTTAATAAAGAACGATTGCTCGAAGAAGCGCTCAAATTAGATATAGTGAAGTAATGCAGCACGATGCCGTAACCCCTTATAAAACTGCCGACTCTAAAAAAGAACAGGTAGAAACCATGTTTAACAACATAGCACCCCGCTATGATTTTTTAAACAGTTTGTTGTCTTTAGGCATTCATAAGGGCTGGCGGAAAAAATGTGTAAAATGGCTGGAGCCCTATCACCCCCAGCATATATTGGATGTAGCCACCGGTACAGCGGATTTTGCGATTGAATGTGCTAAACTGAATCCAACAAGTATTACCGGGGTAGATATCAGTGATGGCATGATGGCGGTGGGCCGTGAAAAGATCAAGCGGCTGAATCTGGAAAACGTCATTGCCCTTAAAAACGGAAATGCAGAAACCCTCGATTTTGCGGATAATACGTTCGATGCCATTGTGGTGGGATTTGGTGTGCGTAATTTTCAGAACCTGGAAAAGGGACTGGAAAACCTGCGCCGTATTTTAAAACCAGGCGGACATTTGGTAGTACTTGAATTTTCTTACCCTAAAAATCCGTTTATAAGAGGGTTCTATAATTTTTATTTTTCAAAGGTAACGCCCTTCATTGGCCGTATTTTTTCAAATGATACAAGAGCCTACACCTATCTGAATGAAAGTGTAAAAGCATTTCCTCACGATGATGCTTTTGTAACCATAATGAAGAAAACAGGTTTTCAGAACGCCACGTTTAGCGGTTTAAGTTTTGGTATAGCAGCTATTTATACCGGTAAAAAGTAAAGAAAACAGAGTCGGTCAGCGTTGAATAAAAGGAGCGCCGATTGGTTTAATGTAATTGTGTAAATGGTAAAACGTTTCCTTTTCCGGTTTAAAGAATCCGTGTGGTTTTACCCGCTGATATTGGTTTTGTTATGGGTAATAGCTATAGTGATAATCCGACCCGTAGGAGAATTTCCTATAAATGATGACTGGGCCTATTCAAAAAATGTATATAATCTTACCGAAAATGGAAAATTTGTGGTAGATACATGGCCAGCCATGAATCTGATTTCGCAAACGCTTTACGGAAGTATTTTTACTTCTGTTTTTGGGTTTTCATTTACGGTTTTGCGATTTTCAATACTGTTGCTGGCGGTACTGGCTACTTTGGTGTTATACCGTATAGCAGGTAGGCTATCGGGAAACAACCGTTTACTGGGATTTTTAATAAGTGGTTATTTTTGCTTTAATGTTCTCTTCTTTCCGTTAGCGTTTTCATTCATGACAGATGTGTTTTTTATGCCGTTCATGATTTTTGCCATGCATCAGGCCTTGGTGTATAAGGAAACCGGTAGCTATTTTTCGTATGCCGCTTTTATTCTTTTTTGCATTGTAGCGGTATTAAACCGGCAACATGGTTTAATCTTGCCGGTATTGATTGTTGGCGCCATTCTTGATCGTGAGAAATTATCGGTTAAAAGTGTTTTAATGATAACCGTACCGTTTTTGCTAGTATGGCTGGCGCATGATAAATACCGGCATTTTCTTACAGCCAATGGTATTGCAAACGGTTTACAACATTTCGAACACTTACAGGAGTATCTGAAAACAAGTAATCTCTCAATGCACCTTTTAAGATTGGCAAGTACGTTACTGGATACCGGACGCCTGCTTTTTCCGGTAGTGTTACTGTTGCTGATTTTAAATAGGAAGCAATTGCGACTAAAGGATGTTTTATTTTTTTGTGGTTGGTTGATTTTGTTTAGTGGCCTTACGTATAAAGGATGGGATATGTATCCTTCGTGCAATGTCGCAAACTTGCTAAGCACAGGGCCTTACCTGTTAAAGTTTGAAAATCCAGCGCAGGAAGTGGCCAGTTACCCGTTATTACGGATTGTGTTATTGGCTTGCGCGCTCATCGGGTTAAGCGGAGCTGCTTTTCTCCTGATAAAGTGGGAAGTAAAAACGTCAATCTCTGGCCAATCACTGTTTTTCAGGATAGGTTCTTTTGCCGCGCTTTGTGTCCTCTTGCTTTTTATTGTATTAAATAAATCGTATTTCGACAGGTACACGTTATTACCTGCTTTTTTAGTAACCATCCTTTTAATTCAGCGGCATTATCCTATTTCCGGAAAGATGGCAGTTACTGGTATTTTTATTTTTGGATGTATTTATGTTTTAAACGTAATGCGGGTAACCGATTTTTTTAACTGGCAAAAAAAACGATGGGAGGCAATAAACTATTTGCATCATAAGGGAGTTACAGCGGCTGAAATGGATGCCGGATTCGAATACCACGGCTGGTATAAACCAACAGAAGACTACCCCAACGATGGACGCAGTTGGTGGTGGGTAAAACGGGATGATTATTTAATAACCGCGCAAACCAAAGTAGAAGGGTATAGTCGGGATACCGTATTCAGGTTCCAGAATATTCTGCCATATAGGACAAAAAAGATTTTTGTTTACAAACGCAAAACCACCGAATAAACTCAAAGGTCAAAATAAGCCGTTATCGGAAAGTGATCGGTCACCGTTTCGTCCTGCCGTTTAAATTGCAGGCATTTTATTTCGGGTGAGTGTAAGATATAATCAATACGAAACTGTGGCCAGGCACCGGCATAGGTACGGCCAAAGCCCAATCCTTTTTCAACAAAACTATCGTTTAGTTCGTTGCAAAGTTGCTCGTAGGCATAAGAGGCGGGTGTATCATTAAAATCGCCGCATAAAATAATCCGGTAGGGGCAGGTGGCCATGCTGGCCTTTATCATTTGTACTTGTTCCGCACGCTTTATAAAAGCCCGCTTAATCCGGCGTAAAATGCTTTTACCGTTTTCAACTTCATCTTTCGCGTCTTGTTCCGATATAACGTCTTTCAAAAATTTAGTGTCACTTTTACTAAAACTGATAGACTGAAGGTGAATGTTGTAAATTCTTACGGTGTCTTTCCGGATCACAATATCGCTGTAAATGCAAAGGTTATTCGATTTGGTGTTAAACAGTATTTTACCTTTGTTAATAATGGGATATTTCGAAAAGATGGCAATTCCCCAATGATCTGTATTGCGCAAGGTAGTGGAGTATTCCGTATGATGATAGTTGAGGTTAAGCAATTGCGTAAGGGTATCGGTATTATGAAAATCCCCTTCCTCTTCGCTATTGTAAAATTCCTGTAAACACAACACATCCGAATTAATCTCTGAAAGCCCGGTTAAAATCAGGTTACGGCTGTCTTTGTTTTTGGTCCAGTTATACAAGTCAAATAACATACTGTTATAAGAGGTCACTTTTAAAGAAGCCGCTTGTTTCGATGGCCAGCTGATTTGAATGAATCGCAATGTGCCTGGCAGAGCTATTACCATGGCAATGATTGAAAAAATAACGGTACGTTTCCCTAGCATTACCCAGTATATGATAAATAAAAAATTCAGAAGGGTAATAACCGGAAAGGCTAATCCAAAAAAAGCGATAAACCAAAACAGTTGCGGTGAAATGTACTTTGCCACAACCGATAAAATCAGCGCAATAATAACAAAGTAGTTTAGCCACAACACCAAACGGTTAAACCCCGATAGTTGCCGCGACGCTCTTAAATCAACCAGTTTACGCAGTTCTCCGAATGAAATATGTCTGAAACGTTCCGTAACCATTTCATAGGTAAGTTAAGCTTTGGGCTTACTTATCCCCAATGCGTCTTCAATATATTGGTAAGTACTCAGTAGTTCTGGTTTACCATCCACAATCGCTACATCGTGTTCAAAATGCGCGCTGGGTTTACCATCAGCCGTTACAATGGTCCAGCCATCAGGCAGGTAACGTATATTTTTTGTTCCCATGTTTATCATGGGTTCTATTGCCAGTACCATGCCATCCCGCAATTTAGGACCATCGCCACGTTTTCCGTAGTTTGGTATCTGAGGGTCTTCGTGTAATTTTTTGCCTAATCCATGCCCAACCAGTTCGCGTACCACGCCATACCCGAAACTTTCGGTGTACGACTGAATGGCGTAACTGATGTCACCTACGCGGTTACCGCTTACGCATTGTTCAATACCACGGTACAAACTTTCTTTGGTTACTTCCAGTAATTGTTTAACCTCCGGACTAATCTCTCCCACGCCAAAACTATAGGCATGATCGCCAAAGTAACCGTTTTTCTTTACCCCACAATCCACGCTAATTACATCCCCTTCTTTTAACGGCGTGTTGGTCGGAATCCCATGTACAACCGCAGCGTTAATAGAAATACAAAGTGTAGCCGGAAAATCGGGTACGCCTCTGCCGCCCTTGTACCCTTTAAACGCCGGAACCCCGCCATTATCACGGATGTATTCTTCAGCCAGTTTATCCAAATACAGAGGTGTTACACCTGGCTTAATTTCTTTGGCAATTAAACCTAAGGTGCGCGATACCATTAAGGCCGATTCGCGCATAATTTCTATTTCTTCGCGGGTTTTTGTAATAATCATTTTTTCGAGAACAGTTTTTTGAAGAAGCCGCCTTCTTCCGGTTTATAATTATGGTGTGCTTCAGCGTTCCGCAGTTGGTGTAAAAACTCACCGCCTTCCGGGTGAAGGGTTTGCCATATTTCACTCCATCCTAAAAATCCCCCAACATTCCGGTCGTCTATAAAAATATCAGCGTTTACTTTACGGGCAACCGATCCGTCCCATTTCTCTTCAGGATAATTCCGGTTTACCGCGTAAAACTCAATACCATTGGCTTTGCAGTAATCCACGGCCTCATCCAGTAATTCGCCATGCCGGAAGGTCCATAAAATCAGTTTATGCCCTTTCTGCTGAAGTGCTTTAAGCGTGGCAAAGGCAAACAGCATTTCCTTCCCAATACGGGGGTAAGCGTGTTCTACAATAGTGCCGTCAAAATCAACAGCAATCACTTTGCTGTTTTCCGTAAGCATATTCATGGTTACAGGTTTTTGGCTGATAACACCTTCAACTCTCCGTCCAGTTCATATAAACGTGGTTGAGCCGTTCCAATTTCAAACTCCAGAATTTGCTCAGGTGTCATGTTTTCAAGGTGCATAATCAAAGCACGTAAACTATTGCCATGAGCGGCAATCACCACGTTTTTACCGGCTTTTAGTTTAGGTGCAATTTCACTTTCAAAGTAAGGGATTACCCGGGCGGCAGTATCTTTAAGGCTTTCTCCGTTTGGAGGGGCAATATCGTAACTGCGTCGCCAGATTTTAACCTGTTCATCACCATATTTTTTAGCTGTTTCGGCTTTGTCTAAGCCTTGCAAGTCGCCATACATACGTTCATTCAGCGCCTTGTTGTAAACTGGTGTCACGGGGGTGTGACCAGCACTTTCCAACGCCAGACTTAACGTGTTTTGCGCCCGTTTCAGATCCGACGCATAGGCGTAATCAAACTGATAACCTTTCAGTTTTAGGCCGGCCGAACGGGCCTCTTCTAATCCTTTCGGGCTTAATTCCACATCTACCCATCCGGTAAATTTATTTTCGAGGTTCCATACACTTTGTCCATGCCGGAAAATCACCAATTGCGCCATAAAAATCTATTGTAATTTAAGCCACTAAAGATAAAGATAAATATTTGATTGGAACAGGGTAGGGGGATAATGATGCTAAGGTGTCTCGGCATAAAGATTACCTCGGAATTATAGAGAAAAATTAATTATCTTAGCCACTATCTTTAACAAGGAATACCCAAAATTATGAGCGATAAGCAACGAACCATAAAACAAGCGGTATCGGTTACCGGAAAAGGATTGCACACCGGTGCCCCAGTTACCCTTACGTTTAACCCAGCCCCTGAAAATCACTGGTATAAATTTCAACGTACCGATGTAGAGGGACAGCCCATTATAGATGCCGATGCCGACCTGGTGGTAGATACCTCACGTGGTACCACTTTAGAGAAAAATGGTGCGCGCGTGCATACCACTGAGCACGTACTGGCGGCCTTGGTTGGATTAGGGATCGACAACTGCCTCATTCAGGTAAACGGCCCCGAAATGCCAATTATGGATGGCAGTTCCTGGAAATTTATTGAAGCCCTGGAGGCCGCGGAAATTGTGGAGCAGGATGCGGAACGTGATTATTTTGAATTAACCGAAAACCTTACTTACGAAGACCCGGTAAAAAAAGTGGAAATGCTGGCCGTGCCTCAGGAAACCTACCGCTGTACGGTTATGGTGGATTACAACAGCGATGTATTGGGGACACAACACGCAGGCATTTACGAAATCAGTCAATTCAAAAGTGAGATAGCCAAATGCCGTACCTTTGTGTTTTTACATGAATTGGAGGCTTTGTTACAGCATAACCTTATTAAAGGTGGGGATCTGGATAATGCCATTGTGCTTGTAGATAAGGAATTACCGAAAGATAAACTGGATCACTTACGTAAAGTATTTAATAAGGAGCACGTGGAAGTAAAAGGAAAAGGCGTATTAAATAATACGGCTCTTCATTTTTACAATGAACCTGCCCGTCATAAATTGCTTGATATTATTGGTGATTTAGCCTTAGTTGGTAAACCCCTCAAAATTCACGTTTTAGCAGCTCGCCCGGGTCATGCGGGAAATGTGGCGTTCGCCAAAAAGATCAAAGAATCTATCAAAAAGCAACGCATCGAAAAAGATTACCCGAAAATCGATCTGAATAAACCCCCACTCCTTAACATTACCGATATCATGAAAATATTACCACACCGTCAGCCCATGCTGTTGGTGGATAAAATCATGGAACTATCGGCCGAGCATGTTATCGGGGTTAAAAACGTAACACTTAACGAAGAATTTTTTAAAGGTCACTTCCCCGATAATCCGGTAATGCCGGGCGTAATGCTGATTGAAGCAATGGCACAATGTGGTGGCGTTCTGGTATTAAAAACGGTACCCGATCCTGAAAACTACCTGACGTACTTTATGAAAATAGACGGGGTTAAGTTTAAACAAAAAGTAATCCCCGGTGATACCGTTGTTTTCAGCCTGACTCTGGTGACACCTATCCGCCGCGGAATCTGTCACATGCGCGGAACAGCCTATGTAGCCAATAAACCGGTTATGGAAGCCGAAATGATGGCTCAGATTGTGAAGGTTAAAAATATTGATAAACCGGTATTAGCATAGTATGATTTCAAACCTGGCCTATGTACACCCTAAAGCAAAAATAGGTAATAACGTTACGATAGAACCTTTTGCCATGGTGTATGGCGATGTGGAAATCGGTGACAATTGCTGGATCGGTTCCAATACGGTAATAATGGACAAAACCCGTATGGGTAAGAATAATCGTATTTTCCCGGGAGCCGTAGTAGGGGCTATTCCACAGGATCTTAAATTTAAAGGCGAAGACAGCCTTTGCGAAATAGGAGATAATAATACCATTCGCGAGTGTGTAACCATTAACCGGGGCACGCTCGACCGTATGACCACTAAAATAGGGAATAACTGTTTGTTAATGGCGTATACCCATCTGGGACACGATACCATTCTCGGTAATAACGTTGTTATAGCCAACAGTGGTAACCTGGCCGGACACATTACCGTTGAAGATTTTGTGGTGATCGAAGGCGTAGTGGCCGCCCAGCAGTTTGTAAACATTGGCGCGCACGCGTTTGTAGCCGGCGCGTCTCTTATCCGCAAAAGCATTCCGCCTTATGTGCGTGTAGCCCGCGAGCCGCTTCAGTTTATAGGAGTTAATACCATTGGGCTGGCACGCCGTGGCGTAGATAAAGAAGTCATTAAACAAATTGAAGATATTTACCGCATTATATTTGTACGTGGGCATAACATTAGCAACGCGCTCGAAATAGTAGAAAACGAAGTGCCCGAAAGTCCGCAACGGACCGAAATCCTTGAGTTCATCAGGGCGCAGAAAGATGGTATCATTAAAGGCATTTAATGAAGGGCACACCCATACAGGCAACCTTGCCGCTTCATATCCAGCTGACCGGATGCGCTAAAAAATTCCAGTCCGAATGGATTTTCAAAGACCTTAACCTTGAACTGGCACCAGCCTCTAAACTGGTAATACTGGGCGGAAACGGCAGTGGAAAATCCACCTTGTTACAATGCATTAGCACCGCCATTGCTCTCAATAAAGGAAGCATTACTTATACATCCGGGCAGCAGACCATTTCCCGCGAAGAAGTACAGCGTTATATCAGTCTGGCATCGCCTTATCTGCAATTAATCGAAGAGTTTACGCTTCCCGAACTTCTCGATCATGTAGCCCCCTTTAAACCGTTCATACATCAAATGGATGCAGCGGCCGTTATGGATCTGATAGCCCTTCCGAATGTGACACAAAAATACATACGGCAATACAGTAGCGGCATGAAACAGCGGGTAAAGCTGGCACTGGCTATTCTGGCCGATTGCCCGGTTTTACTGCTCGATGAGCCGGTGAGTAACCTCGATAAAAATGCCATCCGCTGGTTTCAGGAGTTAATGCAGCGTTACACCACCGCTAAAACCGTTATTGTCTGTTCCAATTCTATAGAAGCCGAATACGCAGGTATTGAACGGTTTTTAGAAATGGAGACGTATAAAAAATAAAAGCCTGTTCTTGTTAATCCATTTATTTTCGGCATTTTTGATCCGCAGATTTTAAGTTTTATGTTCACGATAGATACCCATACCCATATTATTCCGCGCCACTTACCCGATTTTTCAACACAATTCGGTTATGGCGATTTTATACAACTCGATCATCACGAACCCGGTAAAGCCTGGATGATGCAGGGCAATAAGCGGTTCCGCGAAATACTTTCCAACTGCTGGGATCCGGCCATTCGCATGGATGAAATGCGGCAACACGGTGTAGACCGTCAGGTTATTTGTACTATTCCGGTCTTATTCAGTTACTGGGCACAACCCGAACACGGCTTAACCATCAGCCGGTTTTTAAACGACGATGTAGCGGCCACAGTGCAGCAACATCCCGACGCGTTTATTGGGCTGGCCACGTTGCCCATGCAAGATGTGAATTTAGCGGTAAAAGAACTGGAACGCTGTATGCAAATGGGATTCAAAGGCATTCAGATAGGCAGTAACGTCAATAATAAAAACCTGAGCGAACCCGAATTTTTCGATTTGTGGGCGGCGTGTGAGCAACTGAACGCGGCCATCTTAATACATCCCTGGCAAATGATGGGGCAGGAGCATACCACCAAATACTGGTTACCCTGGTTGGTGGGAATGCCGGCAGAAATCAGTCGCGCGGCCTGTAGCCTGGTATTTGGCGGCGTTATGGAAAAATTTAAAAATCTGAAAGTGTGTCTGGCACATGGTGGCGGTTCATTTTTACCAACCATTGGGCGTATCGAACACGGCTGGGAATGCCGCCCTGATCTTGTAGCCATTGATAATCCTATTAATCCGCGCCACTACATCAAACGTTTTTGGTACGATAGCCACGTTTGTGATCACAGCATGCTGCAATACACCATTGATCTGGTTGGAGCCGATCGTATCATGCAGGGCAGCGATTACCCGTTTCCTTTAGGAGAAGCCATTCCCGGTGAGTTAGTGCGGAGCGCGCCCATCAGCGAAGCCGATAAACAATTAATTTTGGGAGATGCACCTAAAAGCTGGTTGGGACTCTAAAAACAAACGATTCACATTACATGAAGTATCAGGCGCCCTCCCGGGGCCGACCCACACCTTTTCCAAAGTTTAGAACTTTGGAAAAGGTGTCCCTGCCTTTCTGGGCCGGGCTGTGCGCTATAGCCTGCTTTCCCTTTGCAACATCGCATCAGCGTGCGGGGGCTCCTGAGGTCGCCACCACCACTGTGCGCTGATGTGCAAAGTGCCACGCAGGGCTGCCGCTTCCATCCCTGGGCGAGGGTTAACCACAGCTAAAGAATGATAGGACAGCATAATGTTTCGTTCTGTTCACAAAACATCAACTCATCAGGAACGCGAAAACCCGCCTGTTATAACAGAGCGGGTTTTGCATGTTAGAAAGGATAAGTAAACCTGAATTATTCTTTAATCAACCGTATCGTTCTGGTCTGATCCAATGTTTTTAAGGTAATAAAGTAAAGGCCGGGTGCTAACGCATCGGTAGCCAGTTCAACCGTATTTTGACCGGAATGACTGTTGTAAACCTGTGTTTTTAAAACAGAACCAGTAATAGATAACACGGCAATTGTTACCTGACCAGGTTTCGTTTCCGCAAAATTCAGAGTAGTATTTTCTTTAACCGGATTAGGGTACAACTTTACAATTTGCAATGTCTCACCAGCATGTTTAGATAACGCGGTTGGTATTACTCCGCCAATATAAAGCGAATCACAATACGTACTAGAGCAAAATGAAGACGAGTCAGAGATAGTAAGACATACCGTATGGTAGCCATTGCTGAGTGTAGTTGTCGCGTTAGGCCCGGCAGCGGTATTGCCATTTCCAAAATTCCAGAAATAACTGGTGCTACTGTTAACACCTGTAGAGTTGCTGCTGAAATTCACCTGTCCGTTAGCGCCAAGTGTAAAGGTAAAGCTGGCGTTACAAGGCGAAGGGCTGCCGCCAATATAAAGTGAATCACAATACGTACTAGAGCAGAATGAAGACGAGTCAGAGATAGTCAGGCATACCGTATGGTAGCCATTGCTGAGTGTAGTTGTCGCGTTAGGCCCGGTAGCAGTATTGCCATTTCCAAAATTCCAGAAATAACTGGTACTACTGTTAACACCGGTAGAATTGCTGCTGAAATTCACCTGTCCGTTAGCGCCAAGTGTAAAGGTGAAGCTGGCGTTACAAGGCGAAGGGCTGCCGCCAATATAAAGTGAGTCACAATACGTACTTGAGCAGAACGATGTTGAATCGGATATAGTCAGGCATACCGTATGGTAGCCATTGCTGAGTGTAGTTGTCGCGTTAGGCC
>JASGCO010000013.1:0-33907 GCA_030054095.1 Sediminibacterium sp. | reverse complement strand
CGGTAGCGGTATTGCCATTACCAAAATTCCAGAAATAACTGGTACTATTGTTAACACCGGTAGAGTTGCTGCTGAAATTCACCTGTCCGTTAGTGCCAAGTGTAAAGGTAAAGCTGGCGTTACATTGACTGTATATGCTCTTCGTCAGGAGGAAGGAAAAAGCTATGAGGAAATGTCTTAAAGTTTGGTTTTTAATGTTAAATGATTTTTTCATAAGATATATTTTTATAATGTTGTGAACAGCTTTCTTAACTAAGAGCTTACTTTGACGAAAACGCTGCCTGGAGGCGTAATATTTTTTTATGGTTCATTGGAAAGTGACATAAAAGTGTGATCCAAGTTTTTCTTTGATATTAAAAAATCCGAAGGAGCCTGTTTGATGATGGTTGCCGGGATCTAAGGTAGGGCAGAAGGAACATTAACCCGTATGCTCAAAATGGTGTCTGACGCTTCTTAACCCAAGTCAATGACAATGCGTAATACTACCTCTAATTTTGACCAGAAAATTAAAATATTCTAAAATGAAAATGATTAAAAATAGTGTATGGGGGCTTTTAGTCCTGTCTGTTGCTGGGATGGCTCAACCCATAAAAATGAGTGAACCGGAATTAATACCTGCCTCAGTTTTTCAGCGAAACGTAATCCATGAACAGAACGGAAGGATGCACCATGTAAGTAATTACCCAGCGTTTCATCGTTCTTTTCAGTCGTTAAGTGTTAGTGATTTAAACATAACGCCTTTATTTTTATCTGTAAAAACATCAGATGATTTGGTCTTGACTCAGCTTACACCAAATGCCAAACATTTACCGGTAACAGTTACTGGCAAAGATGCTGCGCCAGGTTTACTTTTTGTTAGTCAAGAAACTAAACGGCACGATTCTTTGACTACTTTGCCCATCCGTACCCCGTTTTTAAAAAACCGGCGCAATGTGTATTCCGCTTTATGGGCGTACGCGTCATTAAATTATCTGTATGCCGATTTAGTAGGACTTATGGATGCAAAAAAATTAACGCAGTACCAGACAGGCGTAGTAGAGGGGGTTAAAATAACACCTGAATTTTTAACCGCGGCCGCCGGATTTATGCAGATTCCTATTGCCAACGTGTTTTTACCCCATGTTATTAAAAACGAAAAAACACTGCGTTGGGTTCAGATTGCTTCGGGCGCTTTTATGAGCCTGGTACAGGCAGGAACGTTACTGATAGGGAAACCAGCACCGTATTACACCTTGTTTTCCGTTTGCGAAATTGCGGCTACAACGTACATTACCATTGATGCCATACGCTGGAAACCACAAGCAAAAAGACCGGTACCGGTTTTGGATTAATTTAGAATGGTTGTATGCGAAATGCTAATAGCGTAAAGAACAAAATGTATTTTATTCGGGCCAGTTGCCCTTTTTAAAGAAGACATTACCGTATCTGGGTGATCGAAACACCAGATAGAATCCAGTTTTGGTGCGGTAGACAGTAGCCCCCGAATTAAGGATATGATGCGTTGGGTAAGGCATAGCAATACTCAGGCGCTCGGAATCAAATGGTTTTACCGTGTAAATTTTGCCAATATAGGCACGAATAATTTTCTCTTTATTGGTGACATAAAAATAAATAGAGTCGTTGTCACGTATGTAAAACCGGTAATGGTTATACTGCCATTCGGCTTGTGGCCCTGGATAAAAGGAGCGGTCTATGATGTAATTGCCGTAATAATCTGCTTTGGTTAAATCTATTTTCTTAGCAGGATTTTCGTTAAATGTGGAGTACAGGAAAACGAGCAGCCATATTCCGCCCAAAATAAAAGCAAAAATACGTTTACGGAGGCTTATCCAAAGAATAAGGAGTATGGTGGATACAGCAAGTAATACCGCGGCAAAACCAAATAGTATTAACATCAATACCACCATACGAAAACAGAGAACTAATATAAGGATTAGGAATATACCCTATGCAAAAGGATTGTATCGGTATTATAGTATTGCAAGGGTAATTGCCTGTAAGTAAAACGGCTGAAGTAGTTTTAAAGCAGGGGCAATAGTATAATGCAGGTAAGGTTCAAACTTAGTACCAGAAAGGTAAACAACTCCTTTGTTGTAGCCACTACCTGTAAAATAAGTCTCATTATTCAGGAGCAAACAAGCCGAAAATGAATGGCCATTTATTTTCCTTCTTCAAGAATTTTTTTCTTCTCCAGGTACTCTTCTTTATTGATTTGACCTGAGGCAAAGCGTTTTTTCAAAATCTCTAAAGCCGTTTTATTTTTTGGTGTCCGCCATGGGATTGTGTATGGGCTTGCATATATCCAGAATAGCAGAATTCCCCAAATGCACCACCATATAAGGTGCATGCCTAAAAAGTGATAATCGTAGTAATACATGTTTTAGTTTTTTAAGTGTGAGCATAATAACCAGGCCATTTTTTCGTGTTTTTCCATTAGCCCGGTTATAAAGTCGCTTGTGCCCAGATCCTGAAATTCGCTGGCAAATGGCTTTATGTTTTTGCGTAGACTAATGATAATGCTTTCGTGATCGTTCAGTAGTGTTTTAATAAACCCCTGCCCATCGTTTCGTTCGTTTGACACTTCTGTTAAATGCGTTAGATCGAGGTAGGCTTTAAGTGTAGCAGGTGCAAAATGACCAATCGCGCGAATCCGTTCGGCAATGTCATCTGCAACTTCATCCAGTTGTACAATCTGGGTTTCGAAGAATATGTGTTTTTCATAAAAGCTGGCATCTTCAACATTCCAGTGCGCGTTTTTTGTTTTGATGTACAGTACGGTTTCATCGGCCAACAGTTTTGATAATTGCTCAGAAACTTTTTGACTGTGGTTATCTGATATTCCTATTTCTGGTTTCATTATTTTGTGGTTTGGAGTTGGTTTGCCTTTTTTACGATCCGTTTGATTGATTTTTTTACCACCTTATCTGTTTTTTTTGTAACCCCGGTTTTATCGCCTTTCAGTACTTTGTTGATTGCCACGAAGAGTTTTTCTTTCAGTGGTTTTTTGCTTTTCTTTTCCATACTATTAATTGTTGCATTGGTTAAACTGCGAAACGGAGTGATTTTAATGCCGGAAACCCCTGCCTTATCTGTTTTTGAAGAGCGCTACGCATAGCGAAGTGTTTAAGGCAGGTAGGTTTCAGGTGTCTTTCTAACAAAGAACCCTAAAAGTACGTTTCGTGTTTTATGGCTCTGTTGTATTTTAAATTTTGGGAGCGTGGTGTTTGGTGTCTTCTTTTTGTGCTTCATGCGCGAGGTTCGCGTGCCCGTGCGCTTCAATTGTGCTTTTTGCGGCTTTTTCGTGGTTGCCGGATTCGTGGTGTTTGGCCGCTTCCAAATGGTGTTTGGCCGCTGACTCAAAGTGGGCTGCCGCCTTTTTATGGTTTTCGATCCCTTTTAAATTTTCGGTTTTTTGAACAGGTCCTTGTTCTGTTTTTCCGTTTACTTCTGCGTTTTTCATGTTACTTGTTTTTTGAGGTGAATTACTTGTTTATATTATTTATAGGTTAACTAAAGGCATATTCATAGTCAACTATCAAATCGTTCTTTACGTGCCAAATACCGGGTGTATTCCAGGCAATGCGCCCTGCTTCCTCTTTCTGATACCAGGAGTTGACGGTGCCGCTTAATGTAACCGTTGTATCTGCAACCGCTACGTTGATCTCGCTGTCGTCAATTGCACTTCTTCTCAGGGCGAGTTCAACTTTTTCTGTTTCAATGGCATCATTGGTGTCTGATTTAATTTTAATGTTGTTGATAACGCCTTTAACCCCGGTTAAATAATGGATAGCGGTTTTAGCGGCATCTTTCTGATAGTTCCAGGGTAATTCCCCATCTAACGTAACCCAGCCGTCTTCTACTTTTACCGCTATTTTATCTTTTGGTACCGATGAGTTGGAATTAAACGCAGTTAAAACGGCATTGGCAATTTCGATGTCGGTTTTGGCCCATGAACTGGGAAATTTCACTTCTATTTTTTCTACCAGTGCCTTTACGCCAATTACGTTTTTGGCAGCATTTTCCGCTTCTATTTTTTTGGCATAATTATCTACTATGCCGGTTAAGGAGACCACGCCATTTTGGGCGGTTACGCCAATTTCAGCGGCGTTTAACATCGGCTCCCATTTAATGGCGTTTTGAACGTCTGATTGTAATTCTTCGTTGGTTTTCATTTTGGAATAGGTTTAGTATGTAACTGAGTTGTTGCAACGGGATAAAGGTCTGGATTTATAGGACGGAAGGCGTTACATAATGGAGGTGAATAGTTACATAATTACCAGTAACTCAGAAAATGCGTTGGGCGAATTTTTATCCCAGATTATGCAATAGGCATCGTAGCGAGCGGTGAATCCCCAATAAAACAGGCGGTTTGGCGAGTGAGGCATAGTCGCCTCTATGGTGAAGGAGCCGAACTGGCGAAGCTTACTGTTTTGAAAGGATTTCGCCTCGTAGTAGAGGCGCTATGGCATAATCTGGGTTTGGTGCGATAGCAAAAGAAGAAGCGAATTCTAATGTTCGATGAAAAATCAAGGGTTAAACACTACTGCTGAAAGCGTGTTAAAGAAAATAAAAGGATATGCACAGATTACATATTCAGGGTGTTTTTTTAACGTTTACTTTTACTGCCGTTACGTTATATTTCAGAAGCATACGATAGAGCTTCCCACTTTTTTCGTGTTTAATACTTATTGAAAATTCACCCGGTTCTGATGGGGTGTAGGTTAACTTAAAAGTACCTTTGTTCATAATGAAGTCTGTCCAGTTATTTTTGGCGTCAATGGCTGCCACACTTATACCACGGGGAACATACAATTCGAAAATATAGGATTTGTTTAGTTCTAAGGAATTGTATTTGGGAGCCGTTATGATTTTTACATGTGTTGGCAGTGAATAGCACATGGGAAATTGTAATGACTTGTTGTTACATACATTTCTATACGTTGTAGTACCATCAAAGCCAATTTCAAAATAGGCTGGTTCTATGTACGGAAGATTTTCAAATGTTTTTAAATCAATAGCAGGCTGAACGTTAAGAAAGGCTTTGTTTTGAGGTAAGTGTGTAAAAATGGCTTCGTAAGGGTTTACATTAAACCAATAGTTGTCAAAATCTTTTTTACTGACAAGTTTTCCTTTAACGCTCTTTCCGTTTCCTTCGCCCCAAGTAGCGTCGAATACCCGCCATTGACCATTTATTTTGATGATGTTCCAGGCATGATCCGTATCTGAAAATGTTTGACCAATGGTGTACCCGTAACCTTTTGAATAACCAATAACTTTTTCTATTGGCAGGTTCATGTGTTTGCCCAAAGCGTAAAATAAATTACTGAACCCTTCGCAAATGGCTTTCCGGCTCTTTAAAACTCCTTCGGCGGAATAGTCGCTGTTTTTGTTTGCATTGAATCCTTCGTCGTCGTAACGGATGTTTTTTGTGAGCCAGATATAGATGGCCCTTGCCTTTTCAAGGTCGGAGTTAGTGTTTTGTTTAAGGTAAGCGGCCAGTGTTTCAATCGTTTGCTCTTCTGATTTCGGACACTTTTTAGCGTGTTTGTCTATATTCTCAAACGGATTCACAGGCAAAGGCTGAAAATCAAAATGCTCTTTTGCTGGTTTTGGATTTGATTTTACTTTTTTGACAGGTGCCGAATAGCTCATGGTTTTTTCTTTTGGTGTGGCATCATTAACCAACGATAAGGTATCTTTGTTAGTGGAAAAATGAGAAGTGATGTTTGCCCAGAATGTATCAATCGTATTCGGTCTTAGTCCGTAAAAGTAACCAACTGTTCCTGCAATAAGGATGAAAAGAATAAGGAGTAGTACCAGTCGTTTAAGTATTTTCATGTTTGTTGGCCTTTTGTAATTGAACCTTGTGATTTATGCTTTAGCAAGATAGAAGCATTCATTTATCTCGCTAAATCTTTAACGGAACAAATTTACAAAAAGCTAAGTAAATTGTAGTTTTGATAAATTCTGTGTATTCAAAAGAGGTAAGATAGGTTTCGAACACTAATGATAGCAAATCCGCGCTAGCGGGGGGCTAACGGTTTGAAGCTACAAGAAGTTGACGATTTCGGAGACGAAAACTGTCTGTCACCGCTGAACTTGATACGAAGCACAAATGTTCATTTAACCACTGAACCGCCAATTTCTTGTAGGTGCTGTTATGTGCCGTTCTTCTATTCTTCGTCATCGTCAGTGTCCTCATAGTTAAATTCAACTTTGCTTTGAATTACTACTTCGTCAAGGATTTTGTTTATATAACCTTGTTTTACAGCATCATTAAATCTGTCGTTGAGGGTCGGAATATTTATTACCTCTTCAATGCAGTCCATATACTTGTCAACGACGGCTTTGATTGAATAAGTTTTACCAGCGTTGTCTCGGATTTTCGTTAATAGGTCTTGTGTTGGTTCGGTTGATTTGATTACGAAAGTGATTGGAAACTTTTGAATTTTGTCAATGTCGAGAAAATATTTTTTAAAGTCTAATGTTTCTGTTACTTGAAAAAATCTTCCAAGCGGTTTCATCACGAAGTCAATACCACCGTCATTTGCATTGGTTCTGCCTGTTTTGTAAAGTTTCAAATTCTCTTTGTTTAGTTTTTCAAGTTCATAGCCCCAAAATATTTGGTGGTCGTGGTAGAAATATTTGAGAATCGAATAACTAACAATTTCAAAAAGTCTTGCGTCAACATTCGGTGCAAGCAAACCAATTACAAACTCCTCAATTTTTTTCGGAGTTGTTTTTCCAATTTCTTGTAACTCCTCACAAGATTTTACAAAGCGTTGAAAGGCATCTTGCTTTGTCTTGGAATACTCGTCAATAATTTCAATGATAGCCTTTGCAATATTGAAGTTGGCAAAGCCAACTTTTATTTTTAAAAGGTTGTCATTTATCCAATAGCGATTTGTTTCGTGGTCGCGAAGAATTGGAATATACTCTGAGCTTGGAAAATACTTCTGAAATTCCGAGTTCATTCTATTATTCAATGCGTGATTTTGAAGTTTACTGCCAAAAGGCAATTCTCTTTGTCTTGCAAAAAGTTTGTTGAAAAAAGCACCTTCATACTTAGCATAATCTGCTTTTTTGTCATAACCATTGGCGATATAGTCCTCAATGATAACATAGATTGCATAAAGGTTTGCAAAACTTGACCGAGATTTTGAACCCTTATTTGCTGAGCGTGTTTTCTCGTTTATGTATTGAATAAGTTGGCTCTTATCGAAAATATCATCAGCATTTTTGCCAAAGTGTTTTTCTAAAACGGATTTAATGTTTGCTGTGAATATATTTTCCATTGGGTTCTTCAAATAATCTTAAAGTGTTGGCGGTAGCCAACTTTTCTGTTTCAAATGTGCGGATTTCCTTTTGCAGTTTTTCGCCTTTAAATTCTTTTGCTAATTGCAACCTACGCAAACCTATTTTTACATACTCGTCTTGTAGTTCTATGCCAATGGAATTTCTACCAAGTTCTTTTGCAACAAAGCAAGTTGTAAAAGTTCCCGAAAATGGGTCTATCACCAAGTCGCCTTCGTTAGAACTGGCTTTTATAATTCGTTCAAGTAAAGCAATTGGTTTCTGCGTTGGGTGATTTTCGTATTCGTCCATACGATAGCGAACCCTTGAAAATTCCCACACGTTCCCAGGAACTTTCTCTGAATTGTAAACTGTCGGTACAGCTTTACGATAGTCAATAAGTTTGCGTTTTGCTCCTGTTTTTGCTTCTACTAAAATGTCGTTTGTATTGAATGTGTAATTATTTTTGTCTTTTACGCAGAACAAAATTGGCTCATACATTGAACCGTAATATTTTTTTGCTTGCACCCCTGAACTATCATAAGACCAAACAAGTCTTGAAAGAATAGTTAATTTATTTCGTAAGTGAATATCGAAATAAGGCATAAATTGTGTCGCTGTCATTACATAGAAACTGCCGTTTGGTTTCAGTTTTTGAATACATAGGTCGAGCCATTCATAGCACCATTCCAAGTATGCTTCTTCGGTTTTCCATTTTTCAATGTGTCCATTAAAGTTTTTACCGATGTTGTAAGGAGGGTCGGCAAATATTAAGTCCACAGAGTTGTCGGGCAGCGTTTTCAGTGCTTCCAAAGCGTCTCCATGAATAATTTTATGCTGTTTGTTTCCTAATATTTCCATTGTCAATTTCAAGTTTATATTGTTTCAAAGATAGTTAAAAATGCTGGTCGTTCGTTTGCAATTTCGACTGTTTTTATTCCACAACATTTCGTTTGTATCCTGTCCCCCAGAATGGCACATAACTCATTAATATACAAAACAAACTTGCGTATATCATCCCCACACCGGCATATATATGCAACTTCGTAATAGTATTTATGAGGGATTAATTGGTTATCATTTTGGTTAATCAGTTATTTGCTCCAAACCTAAACCATTTCCTTTTAAAAAACAATAGTGCTTTCCCTGATTTTTATCGGGTCAATCAACATCTAAATTTTAAACATATTGTCTTGTAATACACTTTAGTTTACCATCTCCCCCCCGACAAGGGGGCGCAGCGGCAGCCCGGCGCAGGGGCTGGCGTGGTTTTGCGCGTGCGCGGAGGCTGAGGCACGAAGACCCCGCCAGCCGCTGCAAAAACCGGCAGGCCCCAGCCGGCTATAGCGGAGCACCCGGCCCGGCGTTCTTTGTTTATTATAAAACGCATTGTTAAAAAGAAACCTTAAATGAAAAGGAACCTGTGTTTAAGCGAGAGCCGGGTGGCGCATAATCATTCAGAATTTTAAAACCATATAAGGTCATATAAGTCTTTCAATTTTAACTATTAATCGTATGAAACATAAAATGTGTGTTGTAAATGAGATTCTAATTATTATTGAACCATATAAGGCATATAAGGACATATAAGTTTTCAGTTTTAGTGTAGTGTTAATTGTATGAAAGATCAGTTAATACGCCTCTCCTTTTATGACCTTATATGCCTTATATGGTTTAATCCTTTTGTGGTTTAATCCTTTGTATGAAAGATCAGTTAATACGCCTCTCCTTTTATGACCTTATATGTCTTATATGGTTTAATCCTTTTGTGGTTTAATCCTTTGTATGAAAGATCAGTTAAAACGCCTCTCCTTTTATGTCCTTATATGACTTATATGGTTTAATCCTTTTATTGTTTAATCCTTTTACGGTTTACTTCTTAGTAACCACTCATTAACACCGTCGCCTCCCGCTTACGCAACAGCAAATCGTACTCCGGATCGGGAATAAGTTCTAAGGGGCGTTGTGGCAACAGCAGGGTGGTATCGACACTGTTATTCCGTAGCTTTAAACGAACGGTTTGTGTGCTGCCGTTTTTAAACCGGAATCTGCATGTGATGTGCCCGTTAAAGGGTGTTTCCTGTTGCTGCCCTTTTCCGTCTTCTAAAAAACGTTGCAGTTTTAACGCTACTGTTGCCGAAAAGCTGTTTGCGTTCTGGCGGATTGTAACCGGTTTTATGTGTAAGGCGTAAGTTACCACTTCTTCGAACCATTCTTTAATGAGCGGATGCTGTGTGGGCTCAGTTTGCGAGTACAGCAGGTTTAAAAAATCGCGGCTAACAGGTGCTACCGATGGCCAGCGGTAATTGAGTAAAAATGTTTTGAGCAGGTGATTTACGTTTTCTTCGCCCAATAAACGGTACAGGTGGTACATACTAAGCAAGCCTTTAGAGTACGACAAATAGACATCGTTGTGGCCGGTTTTGTAAAGGGGCGGTTCGGGACTGTACCCACGGTTGTTCAGATACATGCTTTCGTGAAGGTTCAGGTGGGAGGCGATGTAGCGAGTGCCGTGCATTTTTTTCAGCAGCATCAGTTCGGTGTACATGGCAAAACTTTCGGTAAGCATAACCGCGCCGGGGCTTTCGGCTGGGTGAATCTGCTGGTTGCCCCACCATTGGTGCGCTACTTCGTGTCCGGCCAGTTCGTTAATCACATCTTGTCCGCGGTCGGCCTTAATGTTGCAATGAAAGGCCATGCGCTCGTTCATAAAAATGCTGCCGGGGTAAGCGGTTGCGTTAAACCCATCTGTAAAGCCCGATATTTCAGCAAACGAAAGGCGAGTATAAGGATAGGGTCCAAACTGTTCTTCGGCATAGGCTAATGTGGCTTTGGCATTTTGAAGCAGGTAGGCTACGTTTTCGGAATGTGTGGGATGGTAGTATACGTTTATGTTTCGTCCCTTGTGTTGCATGGATTGAACGGCATAGCGCCCCGAGGCAAACCCAAAGCGGAAGGGGATGGGTTCTGGTGTCTGGAAGTGAAAGCAACGCCGTTGGTGTTGTGTCCAGCTTTTTTTTAATTCGCCGCAGCCAATAACGGTTTGGTCGGGGGCTGTGCTAACCACCGCGTCCAGATAAATGAAATCGTTTAAACGCCGGGGAGCGTTCTCCGCATCATCCAAAGGTGCCTGTGCTTGTAAGCCACGTTTTTGCCGTTCGTTTGTTTCTTCCAGTTCATAGTCGGCCTGATACCCGATGCGGGGAAAGTAATTGCTTAAGCGCATAAAGGACCCGTTACCGATAATGGCATTAAAGGATTTATGGCCATTAAAACCATTCCATTGGTAGGCCAGTTTAAATTGTAAGGTAATGGTTTCCGCGGGACGCAGTGGTTTTTTTAAATGCAGTTCCTGTGTGTGATGTGTAATGGTTAGTGTTTCGTGCGGGGTACGCAGTTGCGCGTACACGATTGTGAGTTCATCGTGACCATTAAACAGGATGTGTTCAATGCTGGTGTCGCTCTTGTTTTGCAGGGTGTAAGTGCCTGCTATCTGATACGCGTTCCACTCAGGAAACAGATGGATGGAGGTTTGGATGTGTGTAACAAGGGGCTGGGGTTTGTGCTGATAGTGTTTGTAGTGTTTTTCGTAAGCGGCCTGTTCATCCATTTGTTCCTGTTCTGAAACGGGGTGCCATGCGGAATGAATAGCCTGACCCAGAAATAGAGTACAGCTGAGTAATAAAATGCCAAGCGACAATCCCCGCGGGGATTTAAAGAGCGCGCGTCCGTTTTGTGTGAGTTGAAAAAGCAGCAGGGTAAGTGTAAGGCCAAATGCCATTTTCCACGCAAAGGCCTCAAGGTAAGGCCCCCAGCCGTTTAAATCGCTGTAATAGCCCTGATACGCGGTTTGAAAGCGCAAGAGCGGATGATGTAAGCCTAGCAGACGACTAAAGCCCGAAGCGGTGGCCAGGGTAAACGCGCCCGAAACGGCTAATGCCACATAACGGTTAGGAATAAGATGATGCAGGATCAGCAAAAGTCCGGCCGTAAGAATAAGGGGCAGACTGTTAAAGAGAAACACGGCGGCATACACCTGCCATTGTATAGCAGGATAGTGATAAAGCACTTGAAAGGTAATGCCGGTGGCTATCATAAAAAGCGTGAAGAGTAAAATCAACGCGCTAAGCGAACACCATTTGGCGGTTAAGAAGACACGGGCGCCATGCGGTGTACTGTGTTCTATTAACTGGAAGCGCAGGGTGGCGGAGCGGTGGTATAATTCCTGGGTATAAAACAGCAACACCAACAGGAACATGCCGTGAAAGGTAGAAATGATGCGGTACACCATTTTACCCGAGGTGGCGTAGTGTTCGGGTAAGCGGATGCCCTGATCGAGATCGCTGTACAACTCTACGGATAAATAAAAGATCATAAGGAGGCTGATGACCAGAAAGGGAATACTTTTGATGATAAACTGCAGATCGGTTTTTACATACGAGCAGAGGGCGTTGTATGTGGGATAGCGGGAGCGGGAATGCATAAGCGGAGAGGAGGTTACGGTTGCCGGGAAAGGCGCTTCGTTTTTGACACGTAAGGCGGGCGTGTTGATGCGGAAGCGGAAGCGCCGCCAACAAAGGAACAACAAGGTAATGGCAAGACTGAAAGCAGACAGCCGGTTTACCAGCATACGACCCTGTAAGCCAAATAGCAGGTGGTTACGTTCTGTTACCGACCAGTTAATACTTTGGTGGTAAAAGGCCGATAAGCCAAAGGGATCGAGCAGGGCAGAGCGGGCCATACTTTCCGCGCTGGGCGGTAAAGCCCCTGCCATAAGCGGAGAGCCGGAATACAATAACATGATAATGTAGATGATGTAGAGCAATAATCCCGCGCTATACACCATTAGTTTGTTGCGGCTCAGCCAGGCTACAGTGCAAACGATGGCCGTGCAAAAAAACGTGTTAAGGGTTGCCAGCCAGAAAAAGGGATGCGCGTAGTACCTGAGTTGAAAGGGTGTCTGATTGGCGTGTTGAGAAAATAGATGTTGCCCAATGCCCAGTCCTGTGATGAGCAAGGCCAGAAACAACAGCGAGAGCAGAAAAATACAGAGCAAGCGGCTCCACAGATAGGTAGTTACGTTTAAGGGCGTGCTGTATAAAAGGAGGCTAAAGCCGGAATCGTGTTCGCGGAAAAGGATTTGCGCACCGAACAGGGTGGTGAAGAAAATGGTGGATAAGCTCAGTAAGCCTATTAACTGCGTGATGGCGTAAGGTGAAGTGGCCGATACATAAGGTCCCGCGCTGAACGAAAGTCGCGCGCCAATGAACAGCCCTAAGCACAGGGTAAGAAGTAAGGGCAGATAGAAAAACGGTTTTTTCAGGTAACGGCCCAGTTCGAAAGTTAAAAATGATGTCATACTTGTGGGATGTAATGGTGATGAATACAGGTGAAATAAACGTGTTCCAGATCGGCAGGAATGCTTTCGAATCCCTGTCCCGGATGCTCGTTGGCGTAAACGAGCAGGTGGAGTGTTCCGGCGTTTAAGCGGGTGGTAATTGCCTGATGGGTTTTTTGATACAAGGGTAAGTCGTTTTTGTGGATGTGTTTTTGCCACACTTTGCCCTGAAGAGATTGGATGAGGTGATGGGGATGGCCCTGCACTAACATCCGGCCGTTTTGAATAATGGCCATACGTGTACACAGGTTGCTTACATCTTCTACGAGGTGTGTGGAGAGAATAACAATTACCTCTTCGCCTATTTCACTTAACAGATTGTTGAAGCGGTGGCGTTCTTCGGGATCGAGTCCGGCGGTAGGTTCATCTACAATAATAATTTTAGGGTTTCCGATAAGGGCCTGCGCAATGCCAAAACGCTGGCGCATGCCTCCCGAAAAGGTATGCACGTCTTTGTGTTTCTGCGCGCTGAGGTTTACTTTTTCGAGCAGGTAAAGCAGGTGTTCTTTGGTTTGCCGCGAATGGGGCAAGCCTTTTAGCAGGGCCATGTGTTTCAGTAAATCGTAAGCGCTGGTTCTGGTATAAACACCAAAATCCTGTGGCAGAAAACCCAGATGCTGTTTAATGTGATGAGGCTGTTGCAGGACATCGGTGCCGTTAAAGAAAATGTGTCCGCTATCGGCTGTTTGTAAACCCGCGATGGTTTTCATCAGACTCGATTTTCCGGCACCGTTGGGTCCCAGTAAGCCAAACATACCATTTTGAATGGTTAATGAAAGGTGGTCAATGGCTTTTACGCCGTTGCTGTAGGTTTTGGTTAAGTGCTGTATTTCTAAAGTGTTCATTGTATAACAGATTTTAAATGTTTAAGCGTAGGCAGTATTTGAGTTATGGTTATCCCGGATTATGGCAATACATTTCCACTCCTCAGATGAGAAGGTTTAAAATGAGCGCATGAAAATGCTGTTTCAACGGCACTCAGTAAAATAAAAAGCAGGGCAGGGCCGAACCGGTTTCAGCACCTGGTATATGGGGTATTTATGTTAGCGCAGAGCTTTGTTCTGCCGGGCTTTAAGGAACGAATTCCAGTATATCGCCCGGCTGACAGTTTAGTATGCTGCAAATGGCTTCGAGTGTATCGAAGCGTATCCCTTTCGCTTTTCCTGTTTTTAAAATGGACAGGTTAGCGGGTGTAATGTCTAGCTTTTCTGCCAATTCTTTGCTTTGCATTTTTCGTTTGGCCAGCATCACATCTATGTTTACAATAATTGGCATGATCAGATGAATAAATCTTGTTCGTTCTGTAATTTAAGTCCTTGTTTAAAAATAGCCGCCAGTAAAAAGGCGAAGAGGCCAATGACCAGGTGCAACAGGATCAATAGTTCGGAGGTTGGACTTTCTACTGGACAAAAGAAACTGGTAAAGAGTATAAATAGTCCTGGAATGCAAACATTGGCCAGATAAAAGCGTTTTAAATGCTTTACACCGGTTTCGGTAAATAGTTTAGGCTGAAAAAACGCGCGGATGGTGTTGCTAAGTAAAAGGAAGAACAAGCCGTATAATCCCAGTGGCCCCAGAAACATAAAAATGATATAGGACAAATTAAAATCGCCCCGTAAAATACCAATGTTGGTAAAGGGAAGATTTACGATAAAATATATTTCTTTTTCAATGATGAGTCCCCATCCGCTAACTAAAGCGATGAGCGAAATGGTAAAGCCCCCCAGGTACACAATGGCCAGAAAGCGGAAAAAGTAAAATAGTAGTTTAGAAATGACAGAAGTATATTTCATGTTCAGTATTTTCTGCAAATGTATAATTAATTATTGTTTTACAATAATTAATTTAAAATTTAACAAATTGCGAGATAGCCAAACAATAGGGTCAGGAAACACCATAGCAGGCTGAACAGCACGTGAATTGTGGTTTCAAAGGTTTTCCCTTTCCAGAGTTGAGGAGAATATCCCCAAAACTGAACGATTAGGCGGCACAACCAGAAAAAGCACATTCCGGCATTCATCACTTTCCCAAGAGCAGTGTTAATTAAGGCTTCACTTTGCGTTAAGCACAGTAAACCCATCAGCAAAACGGTTAAGGCAATAAAAAACGTATGCACATACATCATCTGACGATTGATAAGGCTCAGTGGCTTCAGGTCACTTTTCCATTTAAAGTAGGACGGGAAAGTGCCATGCACCAGCGCGAGAACAATAAGTAAGCTACCAGTTAGTTGGAGAGTGTGTATCATGCGTATTAAGGATAAAGGTTCTTACAAAAGGATTGATTTTATAATTGGCTTTTATAGTTAAACCGGCCTTTGAAAAGGTGTTTTGCCAGGTATTAAAACTATAGAAATGAAAAACGCCCAGAGTGTATGCCAGACTATTGGGCAAATCTCGTAAATGCTCGGTGACAACGATAGCCCCACCGGGTTGAAGGATGTGTTTTAGGTTGCGGAAAAACTGTATGCGTTCGGTTTCGTTACGGATTTCGTGAGCTGAAAAAATAAGAAAGACTAACTGACAGGACGCGTTGGGTAAGGGAATAGAGGAGGTGGAAATGGAAATAGTTCCCGGGTAAGGCGGATAGGCTTTACGGGCACGTTTTACAGACCATTCGGTATGTAAACGCGGATCATAAAAATCGAAGACGTGAAGTGTATGCGGGTTAAATGTTGTTTTTAGTAATGCGCTTGTTTCATCGAATCCAGCGTGAATATTGGTAATAACAGAATGAGTGTTTAGTCCGGGCAGTTGTAACCAACTCAGTGAGTATAAGCCGGATTTGTCGTAGATGTACCAGGAAACAATCAGGGAAAAAAATGTAAAACCAGCACTGGCCAATAATGCAATATAAAGTACAAATGGCCACGGGGCAGGCAAGAGGCAAGTTAAGAGCAGTAAGCCACAGCTAATAATAAGTGCTATAATATACAAGTGCCAGTTAAAACGGATAATATTACCAACACCGTGAAATGCGCTTCTTTTCAGATTCATTGTATCTGATGGGGTTTCCATACGTCTGTTTTTCCTTTCTTCCAGTAATAGGGTACATTTTGTATCTGAAACGAGTTAGCCGGAATGGCATTTTGAAAAGCGGGCGTTTTAAAGAAACCAATATCGGCATGTTTTATTTCAACCGGTTCGGGCTCCCAATTGTGACGTACCCCTTCGATGATGAGTACCTTACGCGAGTATGGATCATACGAAAAGGTAAAAGGAAGCGGTCCGGCAAAACGACGGGCTTCTTTCCAGTTTTGAAAGGGAGAGTTTAAAGGTAATGCACTGTCTAATCCATTGGTTTCTGCCAGTAAATCAATGCCAGATTGCTTAGAGCGGAGGTGAAGTGTATTGTTTCGTTTTTCAAGTGTAAGATCGGTAGTGGAGTAACGGTAGTTTGTAAAGCAGTTGCCTAGCCATTCCATTTTTTTTGTATCGGTTTCGGAGCCTAATATATAAAGACCCCGGAGGCGTTTACCATTTTGAGTATAATAGTTTACAAAAACACGGTATCCTGCCAGAAAAAAGTCATGGCCCATAAATTGCGGAAAGCTCTTTGGGCGAAGGTGTTTGGTTTGTACAAAGGCAGCGGCAACAAAACCATAGCGATCCTGCCAACTGTCAGGTTCAAGGCAGGGCGGAATTAGTTTTTTTACATCGGCAAGTGGAAGGGCATAGCTTATAACCAGAGACCGCGTAAAAAACGCTTCTACAGCAAAGGGATGACTCTTTAAAAAACGAAACACCTTGATACGTATGAATTACTTTAAAAGTACATTATCTTTTTGTGTTTTGGAAAGTCCGGGCGCCGGAAGTAGTGGTAGTAAAGAACAATGCAAAACAGAAGGGCGAACAAGAGATTGAGCCGGTTCCATAACAGGAGTTCGGGTACCAGAAAAAATTCCAACAGGTTCATAATTAGTACCAATGCCATTTGTGTTATGCCACACCATTTAGGCTTAAACCTACTGATAATCCATATACTCATGAGTACTTCTCCGCAGCCTATCATAATAGTGAGCAGGTGCGCATGGTCGTTGCCCAATAAACGCGCTACAATTTGCTGATGCCG
This sequence comes from Sediminibacterium sp., assembly GCA_030054095.1. GTDB lineage: Bacteria > Bacteroidota > Bacteroidia > B-17B0 > Aurantibacillaceae > Aurantibacillus. The sequence continues at coordinate 17,145 of JASGCO010000013.1, read as the reverse complement.
GGGGACCATGTTCAATACTTTACAGAACAGGCCATTTATAAGCCATAGAAACGCGATAGTGTAATGTATTAACGTTCTCACAAAGAAATTAGATCGCGCTCTTGGACGTATTAAACCATAAAATAATTTATTTTGTCTTCCCGTCCATTTGTAGCCAGATTAATGATATCGAATCTTTTGATGTGCGTAAAAGATCCCATGTCGCTATCGCTGTTAATGAGTATGGCTCCTGCAAGAATAACATATTTACAATTGTATGTTGTTTTGTGTACCAATTCCATAATCCGTTGATCTATTGCTTCGTAAATGACTTCTGTTGCTTCAAATAAGGGAGATGGTGCGTTTAAAATCCGTTCTTTTTGCGCCAACAGAATCTGCTCAATGGTATTCATCTGGTAATCCAGTTCCGACAATTCTCCGGCTACAATCTGATGTTCGGTTAATTTTTTGAGGGCACCTTTGGCGGCACCGCAACAGCCACTGTTCTTACTTTGTCCTAACCGGTGTATTTCGCCAATAACCCCCGACTTGGTAATACCAATGTGCGGGCCGTAATAAATAAAAACGGCACCTTCGTCTGGTACATGACTGGCAAACGCGCCCATACCGGTTAAGCCGGTAAACGGAAAGCCATCCAATCCGCCCATTTTAAATGGCCCCAAAAATTCCATGGCCCTTGCCGGATATTGAATACTGTTTACATCATCGCTACAGATACTATCGGCCAGCATAACTTGCCTGGGTTCCAGTTCCAGTTTGTCTTCGATGTAGTCAATCACTTTATTAACACTATCAAGCGTAGTAATAGCGTTAGGATACCATTTGCGTATGATTTCAAGTTTCTTTTTCTTTAGCATATCGTGTTATTTTGGTATTTGTTATAGTAATGATGGTTGAAGGGTATTTGATAACCGACAAATTTGCATTACTCGGTATTTTTTGTAGTTTAGCTTCAATGGTGTACTTAGGTTTACAAATAACAGCCTTGTTATTGTCGTAGTCAAATGAATCCTTTTCAGATTTTTTCTCAGGCACTTCAAACAATATGTATCTGTACGAATATACACTATTTTGATGCTTATGAAATTATTGTTTGTAAATTTGCCCATTATTAAAGTGTTTGTTTCAAATGTGGGACTAGTGTAACTGTATGATATTCACGTTGTAATAGTCTGAATGAGAAGTGAAAAAATGTAAAAAGGAATAGGTTAAAAGAGTAGTAGAAGGTACAATTTACTCTAATACCTGAAACCTTTTAAACTTTTTTCCGTTAAAGGGCTCTGTATAGGAAATAGAAAATGTGACAGAACCGCTAAACGGAGAGTAATACATTCAATGTAAGATAGGAGAGAATAAATAAACGCATAGAGCTAAACGCAGAAAAATAGGAAATATGGTTATGAAACAGTTTTTGTTATTTTTAGTATTATGCGCAGGCATCGCTAATGCACAGATTATCAATGCTTACGCTAAGGTAACGGCGATAAGTGGTACTTCGCTTCAGTTGTCAAATGTAAATGAAAGCGCACATACATTTTCGGTTGGTGGCGAGGTAATAGTTATGCAAATGCAGGATGATTGTATAGGTACCAATACCACCAATATAGCTACTTTTGGGAATGTGGGAAGCATTGCCAATGCCGGAGTGTATGAGATCAAAACAATAACGTTTCGTTCCCCTTCGGTAGGAACGCCTACTCTAATTACACTTTCTTCCGCTTTAGTGAGCCCTTTTAATACAGGGGCTAATTCGTCGGTGCAGGTGATTACATTTCGCAATCTTGGCGCTAATTTTACAACAACTGCCAATATTACCGGCTTAGCCTGGAATGGCAACGTTGGAGGTGTTATTGCTGCTCAGGTAACAAATAGTTTTATATTGAATCATAGTATTAATGCCAATACCATAGGTTTTCGCGGAGGGGTTGTTTCTACAGATTACCATGGGCCTGTTTGTGCCAATGGTAACCAGAATAATTATATTTCTTCTTCTACGGTTTATGGTGGTAAGGGAGAAGGAATTTATAAAATAACGAATGTCAATTTTCAATACGCTCGCGGAAGAGTGTTAAATGGCGCTGGTGGTGGTGGAGATCATAACGCTGGTGGTGGTGGCGGTTCTAATTATACAGCAGGTGGTCAGGGTGGACATGGTTATAATAACTGTGCGGCCTATCCGGCTGGCGGGTTGGGAGGTATTGCTTTAAGTCCTTACATTAGCGGCTCACGTGTTTTTTTAGGCGGTGGCGGCGGTGGCGGACAGCAAAATAATTCGGTTGGCACCAGAGGTGGAATTGGTGGAGGCATTATTTTACTGAAAGCTTCGGTGCTAGTTAGTGGAGCAACTTGTTCAGGAGGAATAAGCATTACGGCTAACGGCGAAACTGCGCCATCTACCTCAGGAGGAGCCAATGATGCCGCCGGTGGAGGTGGTGCAGCGGGTAGTATTGTACTTAAGGTAAATACGTATTCTATATCAGGAACCTGCCCTTTAACCGTTGCTGCCAATGCCGGAAACGGTGGCAATTGTACAACATGGGACCCGCACGCTGGAGGTGGCGGTGGAGCGCAGGGAGTTATTGTTTACAGTACACCTGCTCCTACGGTAAATGTTACCAGTCAAACATTAAATGGTACCCCGGGAACAGACAATGGCTCGGGAACTATTGTTACAAGTGGAACAGCGGGGGGCGGATCTAACAATTCGGGAATATTGATTAATTTCCCATCTCCTTTACCACTCACGGTGATTCATTTTGAAACGACTTGTTTAAAGGGATCTGATTTGTATTTTAAGTGGATGACTGAAGGCGAAAAACGGAATAGCTCTTTTGTATTGGAGGGATCATCAAATGGAGAGGTATTTCAGATGATTAAACAATTTAATGGAAAAGCAAATGGCAGTGAACGGTTAGTGTACGATTTTGTGCACACAGGCTCACGACCAGAGTGGAGGTATTTTCGTTTAAAGGAAACGGAACCAAATGGTATAGTGAGTTATACGAAAACGTATTATCAGGATTGTAGCGGGAAAAAGGTAGAATTTAGTGTTATTCCTAATCCTTTTGAAGATCGTATAACGGCAAAAATACCGGGTTATTTTTCAGGAAAGATGATAGTATATTCTGGTTTAGGGGAAGTGGTAGATACGTTGGCAGTGGTTTCGGATAAGTCTGAGGGGGATGAGATCGTTTGGGATTTGTCGAAGGTTACTGCGGGGATTTATTATGTGGTTATATATAGCGCAGATGAAATGCTGCAGTCTTTTAAACTGATAAAACAGGCACATTAATACTCATTTTGTAATTGTTAAACCTTTGTATGAAGTGGCGGGTAGAGTTCGTGTAAACAATCACCGTAATCTGTTTTTAAAGAGTCTTACTTCACCCAGCCCTGAGAATTTTCTCCATTTTTCGACCTTTGGCTAATTCGTCAACCAGTTTGTCGAGGTATCTGACCTGTTGTGTAAGCGGGTTATTGATTTCTTCGACCCTGTACCCACAAATGAGGCCCGTAATTAAATGTGCGTTTGGGTTTAGTGTGGCGGCTTTAAAGAATTGCTCAAATGTGGCGCTTGTATCAATTTGTTTTTGAATCATGGCGTTATCAAAACCTGTTAGCCAGTTTATCACCTGATGTAACTCCGCTGCTGTTCTTCCTTTTTTTTCAATTTTTGAACGGTAGTGCGGATATACCGATGCAAATGTCATTTTAGCAATGCGTTCATCCTGATTTGCTATAGTGTTCATTGGTGCTATTCTTTATTTAAGGTTTGTCTGATGTGGTATTACAGATGCATCGTAAGTCGCTCTCATTTATGTTATTCTCAAACGGAGATGAAACGATACAAAACGCCATAGAAAACTACCCTATGAGTGTAGCGTTATGGCTCTTTTTATATGCTTTTCAAATTGTTTTTCATGTACTCTGCAATTAATTTCTCATTAGTATTCGTGCTTGTGGAAAGTGTCCCTATGATGTTCTTTTGCTCTGTTTCAGTTCTGTTTTGACTTAGCTTTTTCTTGGCCTGTAAATCAGTAATGCGGATTTCAAATGCCATAATACCTTTCGACATTTTCAGTTTATAGTCATCAGGAAAGTTACTCCATCGTTGCTTGTATTCAAATTCGTAATTTTCGATAGACCTGTCAAGTATTTCCATTACTTCCTGAGTTTCCGTAATTAACTTGCCTTGTCCGTATGCGTGGATTGAAATGTAGTTCCATGTTGGTACATTTAGTTCAGTATCGTAATTTTTTGTTGAAATGTAGGCGTGAGGTTCATTGAAAATAACTAATACTTTATTGTTTTCAATGTCTTGCCAGTGTGCGTTTGCTTTTGCGAAATGTGAAGTCAGAATTATCTGATCCTCTTTAACTGTCACAACAAATGGAAGATGTGTTGCCGTCGGGAAATTGTTTTTTGAAGTGATGATTGTAGCAAAGCTAAACTGTTTCATAAAAGCAACAACTTCTGCTTGGTCTGCCACGGCGTTTATTTCTGGAATATACATTGTTTGTTTTTATTTAAATTTTGAAACTTCTAAAAGTGTTATCAGTAGTTTTGTATCAACCTCATTTAGGCGATTCATTAAATGTTTAAATCGAAGGTAACTGTTTTTGTTTTTGTGAATGCCGAAATATTCGATCTAAATTAAATCTTTGTGCATTTTTTTATTATAATTCAGATACTTGTAATCGTCCTGATTTTTGTTTCTTAATTTTTTATGAATTCTTTTAGTATTAACTGTAATGTTCCAAAAGGGATAGTTCATAAAGATTACAAATGATGTTGTTGTATTTCTTGTTTTATTCGATTAATGTAATTGGGGATAGGTAAAGTTTAAAAGCGAAATTAACCTTATAAGCATCTACTACATTTAGAAACAAAATAGAATTCGGGGCTTATAAACTCTCTTTCATTCTCATTTGAAATTTTACGTCTTTCCTTTCCGGTATATACGTTTATACTTCCTCTTTAAAAAAACACCTCGTTAAAATTAATCAGATACACTTTTTCTGTAGCGCGTGTAATGGCGGTGTAAAGCCAGCGTATAAAATTAACATCCATCATTTCCTGAGTTAAATAGCCCTGATCAACAAACACCACAGGCCATTGTCCACCCTGCGATTTATGGCAGGTAACCGCGTAACTGAATTTTACCTGAAGGGCATTGTAATACGGGTTTTGTTTTAAATAGGCCATACGCCGGCCTTTAATGGGCTCATCTGCTACGTCTTCCATAACGGCACTAAATAACTGCTGCTGTTGTTGCGGACTTAATCCCGGACTATCAGAAAATAAACTATCCCGTATAATAACCGCTTCAATATCGGGCAGGTGCTCGTAATCGCTAAACCGTAAAAAGCAATTGCTGAAGTTAAACCCATACAGGCTTTGTGTTTTACCGATACGTGTTACCTGGGCCATGTCGCCATTGGCAATAAAATGAGTGCTTTTTTGTCCGGCTTCGTTTAGCCAGAAGTAATTGTTTTTTACCACCATTAAACGATCGCCGCTACAAAGTTCTTCTTCCATGTACTTGATACGATTGCGTACATTCTGATTAAAAAGGTTAGCACGTTTGTTGCTGCGGGTAACAATTAATACATTTTCTTCGCCGTATTGTGAGTAGGCTGTGTTCAGCGCATCTTCAAGTTCATCACCCATTAAACGGATCACATCGTGCTGGGGAAAAAGTTTAGGGAGTTCAAATACAGGATTGGTAAGTGTTTCGCGCAGTTGGGTGGCATTGTATAAAATGCCGCTTTCCTGTCGTTGCCGGGCTACCTGTTTAAGTTCGTAATAGTGAACGTTAAAACTGTAGGCCTGCTTCAGGTACGCCGGACTCAGGGCTGGGCTTTCATCGCTTCCCACAGGCGGGAGCTGGGCCGTATCACCCACCAGTAAAAGTTTACAGTTTTCGCCGCTAAAAATGTATTCGAGCAGGCTTTCGAGTAAATTAGTGTAGGGGCCGCCGTTATCTTGTCCCGGACCTATCATACTGGCCTCGTCCACAATAAACAAGGTGTTTTTATGCAGGTTTTCGGACAGGGAGAAATACAAGGCGCCATCAGCATCCTGACTTTTGGCAAATATCTTTTTATGTATGGTTTGAGCTTGTTTTTCCGCGTTATGTCCCAGTACTTTTGCTGCCCGGCCAGTGGGTGCCAGTAAAACGCTTTTCCATTTGGCTGAGGGAAGGGCTTTGGCCAGAGCCGATACCAGATTGGTTTTTCCCGTACCCGCGTACCCGCGCAATACAAACAAATCCTGTTCGCCGGTGGTAAACAGGAAACGGCTTAATTTCTGCAGGGCTTCTTCTTGGCCTGAGGTAGGTGTAAATGGTAAGTACCCCCTGAATATGTCTGCAAATTGTACGGTTGTTAATGTGTGCCCCATCCCTTTTATTAATAAACCTGAATCTGTATTTTTGCGTAAATTTAAGTTAAAATAATCCTTCTTTTCACCTGCCGCTATAACAGGTAAGAGTTTAATGTTAAGTATTTATGAAAGTGTATTTAGATAATGCCGCTACTACCAAACTGGATCCGGAAGTGTTTGATGCGATGACACCATTTATGCTGGAAGATTTCGGAAATCCTTCTTCTATACATGGTTATGGTCGTAAAACGCGATCGGCGATAGAACTGGCCCGTAAAACGGTAGCTCATTTACTGAACGTGCATCCGGGGGAGATTTTTTTTACCAGCGGCGGTACCGAAGCGGATAATATGGCTATTTGCCAAACGGTAGAAACCCATGACATACGCCATATTATTACGTCTAAAATAGAACACCACGCGGTGGAGCAAACAGCTAAGACGCTTGAAAAGACAAGGGGGGTAAAAGTAAGTTGGGTAAACATTGACCGTAAAGGAAACGTGGATCTGACTCATCTGGAAGAATTGCTGCGTACCAACGAACGTTCGCTGGTATCGTTAATGCATGCCAATAATGAGATTGCTACTTTGCTGCCCATTGAACAGGTGGGGAATTTGTGCGAACAGTACAATGCGGTGTTTCACAGCGATACGGTGCAAACGATGGGGCATTTCCCGATGGATCTTCAGGCCATGAAAGTACATTTTGTAACCTGCGCGGCGCATAAGTTCCATGGCCCGAAGGGGGTTGGTTTTCTTTACATTAATAATAAAATGCGGGTAAGTCCTTTTATTACCGGAGGCTCGCAGGAACGTAACATGCGCGGAGGAACCGAAAATGTGTATGGTATTGTGGGACTGGCCAAAGCGCTGGAAATTGCCTACCGGGACATGGAAGCTCACCGTCAGCACATTCAGGGCTTAAAAAGCTATATGATCGCGCAATTAAAGGAAGGATTTGATGGCATCCGTTTTAATGGCGAAATTGAGCCCGATAAATCGCTTTACACGGTTTTAAATTGTTGTTTCCCCGATCATCCGGACGCGGAGATGTTGTTGTTTAATCTGGATATACTGGGTATTGCGGTGAGCGGTGGTAGCGCTTGTAGTAGCGGTAGTAATCAGGGAAGTCACGTGTTACGGGGTATTGGGGCAGATATGAATTGCCCGTCGGTGCGTTTCAGTTTTAGTAAGTACACTACAAAAGAAGAAATTGATTTTGTACTGGATAAGTTAAAGGAGATTTACAGAGTAAGGGTGGCGCAATAAGCGTCTGTCAGATCAGATTATTTTTATGGGCCAGGTTGACTATTTGCGTCCGGTTGTTAACGTGCAATTTGGCGTAAAGGTTGGCTACGTGTTTGCGCACAGTTAGTGGGCTGATGAATAGTTTTTCTCCGATCTGATTATACGTTGAGCCACCGGCTACTTCTTTCAGAATATCGAGTTCGCGCGGCGATAGTCCCAAATTATTTTCCTGAATTTTATTTTCTGTTTTGGGAACCTGAATGAGCATTTCCATGGCCTTACGGGCAATAAGCGGACTCATAGGAACGCCGTTAAATTCAATAACGTTGGTAATGGCATCCATAATATTAACCGCTTTGTCATCTTTTAGTAAATAACCATTGGCCCCGGCTTTAATGGCTTCAAAAATACGTTCGGTATCTTCGTAAATGGTTAGTACAATAAAGCGGATGTGTGGGTGAATGGCTGAGGCCAGTTTAATACACTCTATACCATCCATCACCGGCATGTCTAAATCCATTAGTACCACATGCGGATGTTCTGCACGTTCGGTGGTTTTTAATTTTTCAAGAAAATCGCTGCCATTGCCTGCTTCCATACAAATCCGGGCTTCTGAATACGACAGGAGTTTTTGTTTCACCGTTTGCCGGTTAACGCTTTTATCGTCCACTATGCCTATACGAATGCTCATGAGTGATAAGGGAAAGTTATGAAAATATACCGTTTGTTCAAACATTGTGCTTATTTATCTGTCAAAAATCTTTAATGGAAAGGTGGTTTGCTATACTCGTTATGGAGTATTTTTTGGTAAATGGAAAATGGATGTGGAATGGTCGGTGGCCATACTAAGGGAAGGTGATCACACCTTGCCTTCCAGTTGTATAGAGGTGCCTTTGCCGGGCTGACTGGATATGGAAAACGTAAAGTGAATGTCGCTGGCTCTGTGTTGCAGGTTGTTGAGGCCACTCCCGCGGATGGCATCAGTAACGTCGAAACCGGAACCATTGTCGTAAATGCTTATGGATAAGGTATCTGTAGAACGAAGTTGAATGTTTACCTGACTGGCGGCTGAATGTTTGATAATGTTTTGGATAATTTCCTGTACAATACGGAATAAATTGAGACTAATGGCGGGAGTAAGTATTCTTTCTGTTTGTATGTCTTCCTCGTAGAGCACATTAATATTCAGATTGGTTTTTAGTTGTTTATAGGTGTACGATTTGATGAGATTTAGAAAACCGCTGATGGTAATGGTTTTGGTTTTTAAAATCCAGATGGTCTCGCGTAGGGTGGACATGATGTTTTCCGCGTCGTGTCTTAAATCTTTTATACGTTCCGATTCTATAGGTGTACGATTGAACTCGAGCATGTCAATCCGGGCCAGAATGGAAGTGGCATAAGCCCCCATATTGTCGTGCAGATCCTGAGCAATGCGAGTACGTTCTTTTTCTTCGGCTTCGAAGATGAGTTTTACTTTTTCGATTTCCTGAGTTTGTTTCAGGCTATTTTGTTTTTTCTGATAATAAAACACAACAATGCCTGTTACAAGTAAAAGCAGAATGAATAGTCCTACCATGTAGAGGCGGCGACGGTTTTGTTCAGCCAGAATGGCTTGTTCTTTTTCACGGGCTAATTCGCGGACTTTAAACGCGGCTTCGGCTTTCGCTATTTCAGATTTAAGTATGTCAGCGTTATTTCTGGTTTCAATGCCTATCATTTCCTCCATTACACCGAATGCTTTTTTATCATATCCCGTTTCGTGCAGGTTAAGGGCATAAATGTAAAGGGCAGTGGAGTGTACTTTAAAGTTTTTTAGTGTCCGGGTCAGGGCAATGATGTCTTCGCTTAGTTTCAGCCCTTTTTCGGCTTGTTTGTTTTTTACCAGAACCTTACTGTAAAACATACTGGCTTCGAGCCAGGCCAGAGTGTCTTTTTTTAAACGGTAGTTTTCAATAATGGTGCGAAATAAACTGTCGGCTTGTTGCAGTCTGCCCGATACTTCGTAGGTACTGGCCAGTAAGCGGTAGTTCTGGTTAAGGTTAGAAGAGTTATCGCCTTGTACTTTGTGCCCATACTCAATCGCTTTTAGAAAATAAGGTTCGGCATGGGGTGCACCACGGCTGATTAATATGACGGAGCCAATGTTATGATGGCATTGTTCCAGTAGCAAAAAATCGTTTTGATGTTTAGCTTTTTCTATACAACGTTTCCAGTAGTTAATGGCTTTGTCGCCCAGGTTAAGGTGAAAGTAGGTGTTGCCGATGAGTTTGTAATAGCGGGCTTCGTACAAACTATCGCCCTCTTTCCCCGCCATTTCGGAACATTTCTGGGCATAGGCCAGCGCCGAATCGAGCTGCATGTTATCGGTGTACTTGCTAATGATAAGGGTGTTCAGTTGAAACAGATGGTGTTTGTCTAATACTTTTTTTGTTTTTAAGTCCATCAGTTCCTGTATGTTTTCTTTAAACTGATGGCTGGTTTCGAGGCGTTTTAACTGCGTGGTAATATCTTCCGTAGGTGTTTGTGTCCGGAGGCTAAACGTTAATAATACTGGTAAGAGCAGCCATACCAGTCGTTTTATGGTAAGGCTATTATCGGTATCTGTTTTGTGGATGCCTGTATGTGTCTTTATTTGATGATTTGCACCGATAGTGTAAGGTTTACTGGAAGTATGCTAAAACGATGTGTTTATTTAACCGATGATAATTTTTTACATTCTTCAATTTTAGAAGTGGCATAGGCGTCTCCCGGCTTAAGCCTTAATGCTTCTTCAAAGGCGCCCAGTGCTTCTTTGTAACGTTTCATTTTAAAGTAATCGTTTCCTTTGGTAACGGACTCTTTGTATTTATTTACACCAATAACCTGAGGGACGCTGTATTTTGTGTCTCTTTTTTTACCATCGCCGGTATTTTCTTCGGAAGGTGTAACGTAGCGTATGGGTTGACCGGCATCTTTGGTATCGCTATGTTTGGTGGTTTCGGGTGTAGTTTCTTTTTCTGCTATTTTATCTTTTGGTTTTTGATTGGCTTCTTCCTGTTCTTTTTTCTTTTGTTCTTTAGCGAGTTTTTCAGCCTCCTCTTTTTCTTTTGCCGCTTTTTCCTTTTCGGTTTTTTCAGCCGCTTTTTTTTCTTTGGCAACGCGATCGGCTTCCGCTTTTTCTTTGGCTATACGTTCTTTTTCGGTTTTATCTTTTTCCGCGGCTAGTTTTTCTTTCTCCGCTTTTTCGGCCAGTTCTTTTTCTTTGGCAACGCGGTCGGCTTCCGCTTTTTCTTTAGCTATACGTTCTTTTTCGGTTTTATCTTTTTCTGCTTTTTCCGCGGCGAGTTTTTCTTTCTCCGCTTTTTCGGCCAGTTCCTTTTCTTTGGCAACGCGGTCGGCTTCCGCTTTTTCTTTAGCGATACGTTCTTTTTCGGTTTTATCTTTTTCTGCTTTTTCCGCGGCTAATTTTTCCTTTTCTGCTTTTTCGGTCAGTTCCTTTTCTTTGGCAACGCGATCGGCTTCCGCTTTTTCTTTAGCGATACGTTCTTTTTCGGTTTTATCTTTTTCTGCTTTTTCCGCGGCGAGTTTTTCCTTTTCTGCTTTTTCGGCCAGTTCCTTTTCTTTGGCAACGCGCTCAGTTTCCGCTTTTTCTTTGGCTACACGTTCTTTTTCGGTTTTATCTTTTTCTGCTTTTTCCGCGGCGAGTTTTTCCTTCTCTGCTTTTTCGGCTAGTTCTTTTTCTTTGGCAACGCGTTCAGCTTCCGCTTTTTCTTTGGCTACACGTTCTTTTTCGGTTTTATCTTTTTCTGCTTTTTCCGCGGCGAGTTTTTCCTTCTCTGCTTTTTCGGCTAGTTCTTTTTCTTTGGCAACGCGTTCAGCTTCCGCTTTTTCTTTGGCTACACGTTCTTTTTCAGTTTTCTCGGCCAGAACTTTTTCTTCGGCCTGTTTTTTAGCTTCGGCTGCTTTTTTTTCAGCTTCTTCAAGGTCTTTCAGACAATTGCCAACTTTAGCCAGTTGCTCAACGGGATAAGATTCACCGGGAATCATGGCAATGGCTTCGGTGTATAGTTTTTTGGCCAGAGGGCAATCGGGTTTGGCGAGGGCTACATCGCCGGCTTTATTTGTGCCGCAAAAGCGTTTAAATAATTCGTCTTCGGCAGCATATACCCGCGATACAATGGAAAGCCCCCGTTCTGTTCCGTCTTTGGTGTCGTCAAAGGCACGTTTGCCGGGCATGTATTCTACACGTATCAGGTCTTGCTTAAGTTCAGAATAGTCAATGCCGGGATAGGGTTTTACCATGATGAAACCGCCGGTTATTTTAAAGCTGGGGGTAAAGTTGTCGTTGGCTATTTTGTCGGGGACATTTTGTGTGTTAATGCTCATGCGCTTGGCATTACAACCCGGGTACGACACTATGAGGTAAAATTCGCCATTGGCAGGTACCATTACTGTAAATTCGCCATCGGGATTGCTGCTGGTTTGCGCAATTTGTTTACCGTTTTGATACAGTACTACGCTGGCACCGCCGATTTCTTTTTCTTCCTGTTCGGCTTTGGTGGTTAATTTCCAGGTACGTAAGTACACATTGCTGGTTAATTTCAATTGCCAGTTTTGCGCTATGGCAAACAGTGTGGAGACTAAAAACAGTCCGGCTAATTTTAGTTTAAGCATAATTAAAAATACAGAATTAATTGGTTTTGCTTTCCAGTCAGAACAGGGATGTTAAAATTTATTTATACTTTTAAAAGAAGACCTGTTAAGGAGAACCTCTAAATACATCCAACTATGAAGAAGCGCGAATTTATAAAAGTATCTGGACTGGCTGCTCTGGGATTATTTTGCCAGACACCCGCCATGAAGGCTTTAACGAAGAACACGGCATACGCATTGCCCGAAATGGCTGATAGTAGTGAAGCGTTTTGGGAAGAGGTGCGGAAGGGCTACGATTTGCCGGACGCGTTTATTAATCTGGAGAATGGGTATTATTGTGTACAACCACTGCCCGTGTTGCACGCTTGTGAGCGCCACATGGCTGCCTTGAACCGGGAGGGCGCGTACTATATGCGAACGCGGCAACTGGAGGATAAGAAGCGGATTGCGGAGCAGTTATGTTCCGTAGCGGGATGTGAACCGGGAACTTTGATGATTACACGGAATACGACGGAAGCGCTGGATCTGGTTATTTCGGGTTTTCCCTGGAAGGCAGGAGATGAGGCGGTAATGGCCGATCAGGATTACGGGGCCATGCGGGATATGTTTAAGCAGGTGGCGGCCCGGCATGGGATTAAATTGGTAAGTGTATCGGTTCCGAATCACCCGAAGAGTGATGAGGAGTTGGTGGCCTTGTATGAAAAAGCGATTACACCCAATACTCGTTTGTTGATGGTATCGCATGTAATTAATATTACCGGACAGGTATTGCCGGTTCGTAAACTGGCGGATATGGCGCATGCTAAAGGGGTTCAGGTAATGGTGGATGGGGCGCACGCCTTTGCGCATATCCGGTTTAAGTTGAGTGATTTGAATTGCGATTATTATGGTTGTAGTTTACATAAATGGCTGAGCGCGCCACTGGGTGCCGGTTTTTTGTATGTACGGAAAGATCATATCCCGGAGTTGTGGCCGTTAATGGCGGAGTCGGAGAGTGTACCAAAAACGGATATTTTAGCGTTAAATCACATGGGGACGATTCCGGCTCATATTCAGTTGAGTATAGAGGATGCGCTGGGGTATAATATAAAACTGGGATGGGAACGGAAGGAGGCGCGACTGCGGTTTTTACAGCGGTACTGGACAGATAAGGTAAGGCATTTGCCGGATGTAATACTGAATACACCCGTGGAGGAGGAGAGGACCTGCGCGATTGCCAATGTGGGGATAAGGCAGTATACTCCTGCGGCGCTGGCGGAGGTGTTGTTTAAAAAGTACGGAATTTATACAGTGGCTATTGATACGCCTTCGGTGAAGGGCTGCCGTATTACGCCGAATGTTTATACGCGTTTAAAGGAGTTGGATGTGTTGGTGGCGGCGATTACGGAGTTGGCGAAGGGGAAGTGAGTTTGGGAACATCTACCTTGTTTGGAAACAAGGCCGAAAGGGAGCATGGGAAGGGTTAGGGCGTCAGGTATGTTTTTACTATTAAATTTGTTTTTATGAGTATCCACTTTGTCTTGATACAGGGCCGAAAGGGAGCGTGGGAAGGTGCAGAGTGTCAGGTGCGTTTGTTTATTTTTTTAGAAGACTTTTTAGGGGTGTAGGGGAACTTTATTTTGTAGTGAAACCTTCCCGGTCAGGGACGGTAGCGGCAGCCCTGCGCGGACGTTTGCGAGCAGTGCACAGCGGCGGAGGCGGGCAGCGTAAGCCCACGCACGCGGTTGCAATGCCGCAAATGGCAAGCAGGCTATAGCGTACGGCCCGGCCCCGGCGCGCGTGATAACCTTTTCCAAAGTTTGCCACTTTGGAAAAGGTGTGGGTGGAAACGGGGAGACCGCCACGAATGGGTTACTGTAAAATGAGATAGTATTTGTAAAGGATGGGGTCTGTTTTATTTTACGTACACGTCGTAAACAATGGGCATTTGCGGGGGAATTTTTTTCATGTCGCCGAGCAGGCCATGTGCCAGTGGTGAGGGGATGAGGAAAATGGCTCTGTCGCCACGTTTAAGGTAGGTAAGCCCCCGGTGCAGGCCACTTTCGAGTTCGGCTTCTTCTACAATAAATACTTTTTTGCCTTCGGTTTTGGAGGAGTAACATTCTGTGCCGTCGAGCAGGCTAACGTTGTATTCCATTTCCACACTTTGTCCGGGTTTAATACTGTCGCCTTTTGCGGCGGGTTTATACACGCAGTAGCGTACGCCCGAAGGGGTGGTGGTAAATTGCAACTGATGCAGTTGCGCGTAAACGTCCATGTCGTCGTTTTCTTTTTGAAGGAGTTGCTGATTGGCTTTTACGAATGTGTTTTTTATGGCCTGATGGTCGGCCGCGCTGATGGTGTGCTGCTTTGCTTTGGGCTCGTTTTGGCAGGCAAAGAGCAGGCTGAGGACAAAACTAAAAAAAAGTGATAGCCGCATGAACAAAGTTACCAATTCTTAAGTTATAGTATAGTGAAATCCGCTAATTTTACAATTATTCACAGGTATGACTAAAGAGGAGCGTTACAAGGGCGTACTGGATTATTTTCAGACCCATGTGCCCATAGCGGAAACAGAATTGCATTATACGAATCCGTTTGAATTACTGGTAGCGGTTATTTTAAGCGCGCAGTGTACCGATAAACGGGTGAATATGGTAACGCCGGCTTTGTTTGAGGCGTTTCCGAATGCGGAAGCTTTGGCGGCCAGTAACAGTGAAACGGTGTTTAGTTATATCCGCAGTATCAGTTACCCGAATAATAAGGCGAAGCATTTGGTGGGGATGGCGCAGTTGTTGTTGAGCGATTTTGGCGGTACGGTGCCGGAAGCGGTGGAGGATTTGGTGAAGTTGCCGGGTGTAGGGCGGAAAACGGCTAACGTGATTGCTTCGGTGGTGTATAACCAGCCCACCATGGCGGTAGATACGCATGTGTTCAGGGTGAGCGCGCGGATTGGTTTAACCACAAACGCTAAAAATCCCTTGCAGTCGGAAAAGCAACTGGTGGCGCATATACCGGAGGCGTTGGTGCCAAGGGCGCATCACTGGCTTATTTTGCACGGGCGCTATACGTGTCTGGCGCGGAGTCCGCAGTGTGAGCGTTGCGCGTTAACGGAGTGGTGTAAGTACTTTCAAAAACAATACGGTTCACAAATTAAAACGATACCTAATGGCAAAGAAAAAAGTAGTAAAAAAGAGCGCCAAGGCCCCGAAGGCCAAGGCGGGCAAAGCCGTAAAAGCGGCAAGCGCCAAAGTAAAAGTGAAGGCAGTGGCCAAAAAAAGCGCCAAACCCTCACCAAAAAAAGTGGTTAAAAAAGTGGTGAAGGCGACAAAGCCTGTAAAAAAGCAGGTTTCTAAAAAGGCAGCAAAACCGGCGGTTAAAGAGGCGGCCAAAAAAGTGGTAGCTGTTAAAGCCGTTAAAAAAGCAGCGGCAACGAAACGAGTGGCAACGGTTGCGCCTAAGAAGCCGGTGAAAATTGTTGTTAAGAAGGCCACGCCTAAAAAGGCAGCAGCGACAAAGTTTGTGGCGCATAGTACGCATTTGCAGCCGGGTGATGTGGCGCCCGCGTTTAAGGGTGTGGATCAGAACGGGAATGTGGTGGATTCGGCGGCTTTGGCGGGAAAAACGATTATCCTGTATTTTTATCCTAAGGATGATACGCCGGGATGTACCGCAACGGCATGTAGTTTGCGCGATGAGTACCAGTACCTGAGCGATAAGAATTACGCGGTGGTGGGTGTAAGCGCGGATGATGAAAAATCGCATAAGAAGTTTGCGGCTAAATACAGTTTGCCGTTTCCGCTGTTGGCCGATACGCAACGGGAGGTGATGAGAGCGTATAATGTGTGGGGCAAGAAGCAGTTTATGGGGCGTATTTTTGATGGGGTGATCCGTACTACGTTTGTTATTGGTCCGGATGGGATTTTAAAGCAGGTGATTAAGTCGGTAGATACGGCGAATCACGCGAAACAGATTATGGGGGAATAAACGGTACGGGCTGTTGTTAAACCCGGATTATGCACTAGACATCTACTACGAGGCGAAACCCCTTCAAAACAGTAAACTTCGCCCGTTTGGCTCCTTCACCATAGAGGTGACTATGCCTCACTCGCCAAACGGCCTGTTTTATTGGGCTTTCTCCTCTCGCTACGATGGCTATTGCATAATCCGGGTTAAAGGTTTTTGGGGACAGTCGGTATTGTTTTCTTTTTGTATTTTAAGTTTGATGAGAACGCTCATTTCTTTAGGGGAATGGGCGTTTTGGTTTTTTGGGGAGGTGTATTAGTTGTGTCTTTTGTTACTATCCACTTTGTCTTGATACAGGGCCGAAGGAGCCAGATTGTGTGTAGGGAGCAAAAATCAAGGCTACGGAACTATTTGCGGTGAAATTAGCGCGCCACGAGCTGCGATTTTGAATGCGGATAAAGCGTCACCAGGCCTTGTAACGCTGCGCCAAAATCGCTTCGCACGGGCCAGCGCTTTCGCTGCACGCTATTTCACACGCAAATAGTTCCAAGGCCAGAAGGGAGCGTGGGAAGGGCTAGAGCGATAGGTACGTTTTTACTATTGGTTTTGTCTTTATGAGTATCCACTTTGTCTTGATACAAAGTGGAGCAAAAATCAAGGCTACGGAACTATTTGCGGTGAAATTAGCGCGCCGCGAGCCGCGATTTTGAATGCGGATAAAGCGTCACCAGGCGTTGTAACGCTGCGCCAAAATCGCTTCGCACGGGCCAGCGCTTTCGCTGCACGCTATTTCACACGCCAATAGTTCCAAGGCCGAAGGGGGCGTGGGAAGGGCTAGAGCGATAGGTACGTTGGAAGGGAGGTAGGAGTAAAGAATGCTTGTGATGTGAATTTACATCTTTTATAACATATCTTTATTAATAAAGTTATATTCATT
>JASGCO010000040.1 GCA_030054095.1 Sediminibacterium sp. | reverse complement strand
AAGACGGCCCTTTTTTATGGATCTGTTTTAACCAGTAAATAGTTTGACAATTTGATTTGCAATATTTTTATTTAACATAATGTTTATTATAGATAAATTATATTAAATAAAACACTAATATTCAGCTATTTATATTTGATCTTAAGCACTAACTTTAAATTACCACGATTGCTGGTACAATAACCATCTCTGATATGCACATTGCCATCCTTCTTAACCGGAACGCGTTTATAATTAGCATCAACATAAAATATTAATGGTGAACTTTCCGAATGCAATTCAAATCCTATTTTATAAAATCCTTGTCCGCTGTAAAACTGCTTGTCTATATAGGTCATAATATCGGCCGGATTACGCTCCTTGATAAATGCCTTTATGCACTTACTTAACCCGCCTGAAATACTATACCCTTGCTTACAGGCAAAACGCACCAATTCATACGAACGCTCTCCGGCTGCCAAACGGTTTAATTGACGCCCTTTCGAAAACCCGGCAACCGCCAGCAATTCCCCTTTATAATATAAGCCAATACAATCGTGTACGCTGGCATATCCCATTAAATGGTATTCGTTTAAAAATGCTTCGGCCGCCTTACGGCTGATCTTTTCAACAGTACAATTCCTGGCAAAAACACGCTGATTTAGCTGTAATTTTGTAGAGATAACACCAATTAAAGAATTGGTTTTAAGCCGATTATACAAAAAATCAATTGGTACAAATAAGGTATTTACAAAACCGGTTTGGATAGGAATTTCCGATTTATAAAACTGAATCAGTAAACGCTCATTTACCAAAAAGGCAGAATCTGAAACCGAGAAAACTGAAAAGCCATGATGCTTACCCGCATCTTCTATCCAGAATACGATATACTTTTTTTCCTCAGTTGTTAAAGCAGGAAAATGCTCATTGTTTAGTTCCGGTAATTGACTCAAAATAATTGAAATTCAGCTATTTAACTGTTAGCGACTCAAAATACTGCTCGCAGGTCTTCCAGTTACTGTTTCCACGGTAACCTCTTTTTATGGCAACCGACATCAACTCGGCTTTTGTAGAAAATTCCTGCTTTTGATCCGTTGTTAAATGGTACAAAATAAATACTCTGCTTTTTCCAGTATATGTTTCCGCTAAAAGGAAACTGGCATCTCCCACAAACGACTGAATATTTGTTAATGGTAAGGCTATTTCGCCATTGTCATTGCGGTCAAATTCCGATACAAATTTTTCATTAAACAACTGACCATTTTTAAGTTCATCTATACAGTGAATCGAAAATGGATACACTACCGGCAAGCGGTAATAATCCCTGAAACCAAGGTAGGTATAAAATGCCTCAGGAACAGAAACACCTTCCGGCACATACCCCTTTAACGTATCTATTACACCATTTTGATGGGTGCCCGACTGGTGGTACTCATGTATCAGACTGGTGTCCAGTTTTTCCATTTGGTTTTTAAAACCGTCCTCCACATCCTGAACCAAATGGGTTACTTTTTGCTGAACTTTATACGTTAACGTGTGTAAACAATATCCCAACAAACTTAGCCCCAAAACCATCGCTATAAACCAGTAACGGCTGCTTCGTTTTTGATTGCCTAAACCAACCACCCCGAAAATAAGCGCCACCACCGTTAAAATTCCACTCAGGATAATGCCTATAACTAACAGGGTAAACTTAAAAAACATGCTTACAAAGGTATATTGCCGTGCTTCTTTTTAGGCAGCTTATCTACCTTATTTTCAAGCATTTTAAACGCTTTAATTAATTTAATACGTGTTTGTGAAGGTTCAATAACTTCATCTATAAATCCGCGTTCTGCAGCCCGGTACGGATTCGCAAAAAGCGCCTGATATTCACCTTCTTTCTCCTTCCACTTGTCTTCCTTGTTTTCCGCAGCGGCAATTTCATTCTTAAAAATGATTTCAGCGGCTCCCTTGGCTCCCATTACCGCAATTTCAGCACTTGGCCAGGCAAAATTCATATCCGCGCCAATGTGTTTACTGTTCATCACATCGTATGCGCCGCCATAAGCTTTGCGGGTAATTACTGTAATACGGGGTACCGTGGCTTCACTAAACGCGTACAATAATTTAGCGCCGTTGGTAATAATCGCGTTCCACTCCTGGTCGGTACCCGGTAAAAAGCCCGGTACATCTTCAAACACCAGCAACGGAATGTTAAAACTATCACAAAACCTTACAAAACGGGCGGCTTTGGTAGATGAATGAATATCGAGTACACCAGCCAGTACAGCGGGCTGATTGGCAACAATACCAATACTTCGTCCGGCTAAACGGGCAAAGCCCACCACTATATTTTCCGCAAAGTGTTTATGTACTTCGCAAAAACTCGCCTCATCTATTACGTGTTCAATTACTTCGCGGATATCGTAGGGCTGATTGGCATTATCAGGAATAATGGTATTTAACGATTCGCGTTTTTCGTCCCCTCCCTCATAAGGTAACGCCGGTGCGTCTTCTTCACAATTCTGAGGCATATAACTCAGTAATTGCTTCAGGGTATTAATGGTTTCTATCTCATTGGCGCAGGCAAAATGGGTTACCCCGCTTTTGGCGGCATGGGTCATGGCCCCGCCTAATTCCTCGCTGCTCACTTCTTCGTGCGTTACCGTTTTTACAACATTGGGACCGGTAACAAACATATAACTGGTGTTTTCCACCATCAGAATAAAGTCGGTAATGGCCGGACTATACACCGCTCCTCCGGCACAGGGTCCCATAATGGCCGATAATTGCGGAATTACTCCGCTACTACGCACATTCCGATAAAAAATATCGGCATACCCACCTAACGACACAACGCCTTCCTGAATACGGGCTCCTCCGCTATCATTTAAACCGATAACCGGAGCCCCGTTTTTCATGGCCAGATCCATTATTTTACAAATTTTTTCAGCATGTGTCTCAGATAACGATCCGCCAAATACCGTAAAATCCTGCGAAAAAACATACACCAGGCGACCGTTAATCGTGCCATAACCAGTTACAACCCCATCGCCCAGATACTTTTCTTTATCGAGACCAAAATCGGTACTACGGTGTTGCACCATCATTCCAATTTCCTCAAACGAATTTTCATCCAGTAAAAAATGAATACGCTCACGGGCGGTTAATTTGCCCTTTTTATGTTGCGCGTCTATGCGTTTTTGACCGCCACCTAAAAGTGCCTCGGCCTGTTTTTGTTTAAGTAAGTCTATTTTAGTTTGCATGAAATGTAGTTTTAATTAGGGATGCGTTGTAGTATTCTTTTCTTCTTCCAGATGATTGGTTCGTAGTGTAACCGGATTCGTTTTCTTGCGGAAACGAAGATTAAGCAATTCCACCGTAAAACTAAACGCCATCGCAAAATAGATATATCCTTTCGGTATATGAACGGTATCCACATGAATACCTTCCACAACTAACAACACCGCAATTAATACAAGGAACGATAACGCCAGAATTTTAAACGTAGGATGCTTTGTTATAAACACCGAAATACGCGGTGCATAATAAAACATCACTATCATGCTGATAACTACCGCGGTCATCATAATAGGTAACTGCCTTGCCATACCAATAGCTGTAATAATGCCATCCACACTAAAAACCAAATCAATCAATATAATTTGCGTAATAATAGCCCTGAATCCCTTTTTCAGGTTTTGCTTCGCCTCTTGTCCTTCCTCATTGGCACCTTCCAGTTTATTATGTATTTCCAGGGTACTGTTCACCAGCAAAAATAAACCACCCGCCAGCATAATAAGGTCCTTTAACTGAACCGGATGCCCCAAAAGATGAAATAGCACCTGCTCCCCTTTTATTAAAAAAACCAGAATAAAGAGCAGAGATATACGCATTAGTATGCCTGCTATCATCCAGATACGACCCGCTTTTTTCGCTTCGGCCACATTTAGACGGCTCATAACAATTGAAACAAAAATGACATTATCAATGCCTAAAAGAATCTCCATCACGGTTAAGCTTAATAAACTTAACAGCGCGTCAAGCGTAAAAATATCAGAAAACATATCCTGCAAATTTATTATTAAAATTCGATTTTTCCGGACACTATGCTAGTTATCATGGTAAAATTTTACGTTTCAAATACGTTCTATGAAAAACGATAAGGCGCATCCACGTTTCAATGCTATAGCCCTCTTTTAACCCCGGATGATTCTGCAATACCGTAGCGCTTATTGCTTTATACAGGTAAACGTGGCCGGGCTTTGCACTTTAGCCTGCTTGCCATTTATGGCATCGCATCAGCATGCGGGGGCTTCTGTGGTCGCCGCCGCCTCTGTGCGCCTGCCGTTAAATGGCCGCGCAGGGCTGCCGCTTCAATCCCTATGCGGAAGGAGTTTGGGGAATATAGTAGAGAAATGGAGAGTAAAACACAATATCCGGTTAATGACATTAAACCGTAATAAAAATGACAAAGAGGCCCTTGTTTACAAGATTAGATTATGTATTATACTTACTTTAAGCTTTAAGGGACGTATAACTTTTGGATAATAAAAAAGCCCTCTTTTTGGAAGAGGGCTTTCTTTATGTGTGCTTCAATTATTTTTTGATTAATTTTTTAGCAACTGAATCAGCATGTAAAGAATCAGCTAATTTTTTAGCAGCTTCAGCAGCAGCAGCTTCAGCAGCTTTAGCAGCTTCAGCTTCAGCAGCAGCGATAGAATCAGCTTTTGCTTTTTCTACAGCAGCAATTGAATCAGCTTTTGCTTTTTCACGAGCTTCGATTTCTTCTTTAGAAGGACCACAAGCTACAAACGCAGCTGACAAAGCAGCTACAGCGATAATTGAGAATACTTTTTTCATTTTAACGTTTTTTATTTAAATAAATTTGGGTGCAAAATTATACTTTTTTTCGTACCCTTACAAGAAAAAATAAAAAAATCATCGTTTTTTTTAACAATCAAACTGTTAATATTGTAATCTTATGGCCAAGAACGGTAATTCTAAAGGCGTTAAGATTTTCCGCTACATTTAAAAAGCCTGTACTTTTCTTAAATGGATAACATCAATAAGCCGTAACAAAACGCATTAAAAACTGTAACTTTGCCTTTTTCAGGATAAATTACTGTTATGTATAAATTACTTAAATCCTATTTATTTACTTTAAATCCGGAAGACGCGCATTATAAAACCTTCAGTTTAATTCAGAAAGCATCCGCTATCCCTTTTTTTCCGCCACTTTTCAGATGGCTCTACGGCGCCCGGCACCCTAAACTGGAACGTAAACTGTTTGGGTTAAGCTTTCAAAATCCGGTAGGTTTGGCCGCCGGGCTGGATAAAGACGCTGTGGTTTTTAATGAACTGGGAAACTTTGGCTTCGGATTTATCGAAATAGGAACCGTTACACCGCTTCCTCAGGATGGTAATCCCCGCCCCCGCTTGTTCCGACTTGTTAAAAACGAAGCGCTTATTAACCGCATGGGATTTAATAACAAAGGAGTAAAAGCCGCTGCTCAAAAGTTAAAATCCAGAAAAGATAAAAAACTTATTATTGGCGGTAATATTGGTAAAAACAAAGTTACCCCTAACGAAGAAGCCGTAAACGATTACGTTATCTGCTTTAACGAACTTTACGATGTGGTGGATTACTTTGTGGTAAATGTATCATCGCCCAACACCCCCAATTTGCGCGACTTACAGGAAAAAGAACCACTAACAGCCTTACTGAATACCCTTCAGGATATTAATAAACGCAAACCCGCGCCTAAACCCATACTCCTTAAAATAGCCCCCGATTTAACCAATACCCAACTCGACGATATTATTGATATTGTCAAAATAACAGGCATTGCAGGCGTTATTGCTACCAATACCACCATTGACCGTAGCCAACTCAACTACTCACTGAAAGAACTACAGGACATAGGAGCCGGTGGACTCAGCGGCAAACCATTAAGCAAACGCAGTACCGAAGTGATCCGTTATCTCAAAACCAAATCAGGAAACGCCTTTCCTGTTATCGGTGTGGGTGGTATCCACTCGGCAGCGGATGCACTCGAAAAACTGGATGCCGGGGCAGACCTCATTCAGCTTTATACGGGTTTTATTTACGAAGGTCCGGCCTTAATTAAACGCATTAATAACGCCATTCTTGAACGCTAGAAACATAATTTTTTACTTCGTTTTGGTAATAATGGCGCTGCAAGCCTGCCAGATAACCGGTAACACAGAGCAAAAAACAGCATCTGATGTTACAAAAACAGAAAAAAACGGAGAACTCGTAATACTGGAGTATGGGATCATTCCTCCCTACCTCTATTTTCAGGCGCGCAATAACATTGCCCGGAGATATAAACTAAAGTTTATAGAAGTAGCAGGATGCATCGTTTCCGAATCTTTAAAAGACAGCGTTAAACGCGAAAATGAACGCACAGAAAAATTACTGAATACCCATTGTGGCATAAAAACACTGAGTGAACTTTACCATCAGATTGATAAAGAGTATGCACAGTACTTAAAGGCGGAACAAATTATTCAATCTGACACCACTATTTCAACAGAAATACCGTTTATTAAAGAAGCCATGCTGGCATTTTTACCCCGAAAAAACGGCCTTCTGGTTAAAGTTATTCAACTCAAAAGTACTTTTTCAGGCGCCATCCACGACACCACCCATCAAATTAACATAGATACTGCTACCTATAAACTAACTGAAGTAAAACCATTAAAGCGCTTATGAAATAGTACCGGATGCAAAAAACAGAGTAAAAGGGACTATTCCATATACCAGAAACATAAAAATTACAGTATGAAACTCATTGAATGTCCACGGGATGCCATGCAGGGAATAAAAGAATTTATCCCCACTGAATTAAAAATCAATTACCTGAACCGGCTGTTAAAAGTAGGGTTCGATACCATTGACTTTGGCAGCTTTGTGTCGCCTAAAGCTATTCCGCAAATGCAGGATACCGCAGCGGTATTAAAAGGACTGGACCTCTCCTCCACCCGTTCTAAACTCCTGGCCATAATAGCCAATGTTCGTGGTGCCGAAGATGCCTGCCAGTTCGATGAAATAAGTTATCTGGGATTCCCGTTTTCCATTTCAGAAACCTTTCAGCAACGTAATACCAATTCCGGCATCGAAGAAAGTTTAGGGCGGGTAGAAGACATCCATAATCTATGCCTAAAACACAATAAAGAATTAGTAGTCTATATTTCCATGGCATTTGGCAATCCTTATGGTGACCTTTGGAATACCGATATTGCCATTAAATGGGCCTATGAGTTAAATAAAAGAGGCATTCGCATACTGGCCTTATCCGATACCATTGGCAGCTCTACTCCCGAAAGTATAACTACCTTATTCTCTGCTTTAGTTCCTGAACTTAAAGAGGTGGAATTTGGTGCGCACCTGCACTCTACTAAAGAGCAGGCTCAAGGTAAACTAAAAGCGGCTTACGAAGCAGGCTGCCGCCGGTTCGATGCCGCCATTCATGGTTTTGGCGGATGCCCTATGGCCAAAGAAGATCTTACCGGTAATATTGCTACCGAAGATGTGGAGCAATTTATGAATCAAAACGGAATAGACCTTACATTAAACACTGCCGAATTACAGGCCGCCTATACCGAAAGTTGGAAAGTATTTAATAACTATCATTAATGGCCCCGGAAAAAATCTCTCCATAAATAAGTAACTTAGACCCTTTATAATTTTCAAGAATGGCCCTGAATGAAGGCTAGCTGTTCCAAATAACAAAAGCATAAAAATAAAACCTATATATGAAAGTTTGCAATAATATACTGGAAACCATAGGACATACACCATTGGTAAAATTAAACCGGATTGTGAAAGACCTGCCGTGTGAAGTATGGGCGAAAGTAGAAACCTTTAATCCCGGCAATTCCATTAAAGACCGTATGGCCATTAAAATGATTGAAGATGCCGAAAAAGACGGACGCTTAAAGCCAGGCGGAACCATTATAGAAGGTACCAGCGGTAACACCGGTATGGGACTTGCCATTGGAGCCGTGATAAAAGGATATAAATGTATTTTTACCACAACCGATAAACAAAGTAAAGAAAAGGTAGATGCCCTCCGCGCGTTTGGAGCCGAAGTAATTGTTTGTCCTACCGATGTGGATCCCGAAGACCCCCGCTCCTACTATTCCGTTTCATCGCGTTTGGTGAATGAAATTCCGAATGCATGGAAACCAAACCAATACGATAACCCCAGTAACGCCGTAGCACATTACGAACAAACAGGCCCCGAAATTTGGGAGCAAACCGGAGGTAAAGTAACCCATCTGGTGGTTGGTGTTGGAACTGGTGGTACCATTTGTGGTACCGGTAAATATTTAAAAGAAAAAAATCCGGCCATACAAGTACTTGGTATTGATACCTATGGTTCTGTATTTAAAAAGTACAAGGAAACCGGCATTTTCGATAAGAATGAAATTTATCCATATATCACCGAAGGAATTGGCGAAGATTTTCTACCACAAAACGTAGATTTTAACGTTATTGACTTTTTCGAAAAAGTAACCGATAAAGATGCGGCCGTTATGACCCGCCGCATACCAAGAGAAGAAGGTATTTTTGTAGGAAATAGCGCGGGCAGTGCTTTAGCCGGACTTATGCAGATGAAGGATAAGTTCAAAAAAGGCGATGTGGTAGTGGTTATCTTTCATGACCACGGAACCCGTTACATGGGTAAAATGTTTAATGATGACTGGATGCGCGATCGTCATTTTCTGGAAATTAAAAAACCCAAAGCGATAGATTTGATAGCTTCGCACCGCAATCAAAAACTGGTTACAATCGAATCTTCTGCCTCTATGAGCGAAGCGCTGGCATTGATGAATAAATTTAACATCTCTCAGCTACCGGTAACCAAAGGAAAAGAAATTGTAGGAAGCTTAAACGACAATTACCTTTTTAACAAATTGATTGAGAACGCCGATATAAAAAACGAAAGCATTGAAAAACTAATGCAACCGGCATTTCCGATTGTGGGCGAACAAGCCCCTATTGAAGAGGTAAGTAAATTAATTACCAAAGATAATAATGCCGTATTGTTACGCGATTTGGGTGGCAGTATGCACATCATTACCAAACACGATGTAATTCAGGCGGTAGCGCAAATGAGTTAATAAATGTAAAAATACACTATTGGTTAAAAATTAGCAGGAATTAACCCTACTTTAAGGCTCCCAAATTCTAATTTCAGGATTTGGGAGTTTTAATTAATAAAGAAAAAACGAATACATGAAAAAAATACTGATTACCGCTTCTTTACTGAGCGCATTGCTGGTTAAAGCTCAGGACAAACGTCCGGACAACTGGTTTAATCTCGATCCGTCTGCCGATAAAGTGAACGGTGTAAGCACCGAACGTACTTATGCTGAATTACTGAAAGACCGTAAATCGAATACCGTTATTGTGGCGGTATTAGACAGTGGTGTTGATTACCAGCACGAAGATTTAAAAGACGTAATGTGGACCAATCCGGGAGAAATTGCCGGTAATGGCATTGATGATGATAAAAACGGATACATTGATGACATACATGGCTGGAATTTTCAGGGAGGAAAAGACGGAAAAAATGTAGAGTACGACAACCTGGAAGTGACACGTTTATTACGAAAATACAAATCAAAGTACGACGGAAAAACGGAGGCGGACTTTGCTACAAAAGAAGAAAAGAAAGAACTGGCGTATTACCAGTCACTGAAAAAATCACACGAAGAAATAAAAGCCAAATTTGAAGGACCTTACAATCAGGTTACCTTTTTGCACGATGGACTTATCAAATTTGATAAAGCGGTTAAGGCCAAAACAGGAGCAGAAAAAGTAACCATTGAGGAAGTAAACAAATTTGACGCGCAAACCAAGGAAGAAAAGCAATTCAAATTTATCAGTTCCAATATGCTTAAAAATGGCATGTCCAATCTGGATGAAGCCATTCACGAAATGAAAGAAAACGTAGATCAGTTAGGCAGTTACCTGAACTATGGCTTAAACCTTGATTTCGATCCCCGGCCTGAAATTGTTAAGGATAATTATAACGATCCTAACGATCGTAACTACGGAAACGCGGATTGTAAAGGCCCCGATTCATTTCATGGCACCCACGTAGCCGGTATTATTGCCGCCTCACGCAAAAACGGAATTGGCATGGATGGCGTTGCCGCTAACGTGCGCATCATGAGCGTACGTTGTGTACCTTCGGGCGATGAGCGCGATAAAGACGTTGCCAATGCTATCCGTTACGCGGTAGATAACGGCGCGCAACTTATTAATATGAGTTTTGGAAAAGCATTCAGTTGGGATAAAAAAGCAGTAGATGATGCGGTAAAGTATGCAGAAAGTAAAGGGGTGTTATTAATGCACGCTGCCGGTAACGATAGTAAAGACATTGATACCGAAATCCATTACCCATGTAAAAAAATGGAAAATGGCAAAGAAGCATCCAACTTTATGGATGTAGGCGCGTTAAGCTGGAAAGCGGATCAAAAAATTGTAGCCCCGTTTTCGAACTACGGTAAAAAAACAGTGGATATCTACTCTCCGGGAGTGGACATCTACTCTACTGCACCCGAAGGAAAATACAAAGATGCCAGTGGTACCAGTATGGCATGTCCGGTAGCTTGCGGTGTGGCGGCAGTACTAAAATCGTACTACCCGAACCTGACACCTCAGCAAATTAAGAAAATACTCATCAAGAGTTCTATTAAAAACTATAAGAGCGAAAAGGTTATAAAACCAGGCACCAAAGATGAAATGGTGAAGTTTTCGAAATTGGGTAAAAACGGTGGAATTATTAATTTATACGAAGCCATTAAAATGGCAGACAGTATGAAGAAAATTGTTGGATAAATTCTTTCTTTTCAGGAAAAGGGGCTGTTCTCATGTTGAGGCAGCCCCTTTTTTGTTAGTTCGTATTCCTGTGACAACTGCAATTATTCCAGATTATACAATAACAATTCCATTATGAGTCCAAATCCTATTGCATATAATGTAGGATTATCCCAGATTACCATATGATTCGTAACTGTTTACAGGTGCAGTAGTTGCAACTTATACCTCCTCCTGTATAGCCAAAACCGCGTTCTCACGTTTACCAAAAAGCAGCGTGATATTGATTCGCCGGGCAGGATAGCTATCCTCAAAATGAACAGGTGCCGTTACATGAAACAAATCGGAATGGAAAACCACCGCGCGGTTCGATTTATAAGGAACAGCAACAGACCGGGCTTTCTGACTTTTCAGGTAATTCCTGATTTTTTGCCCCTGATTATTGTAAGCGTCAAAATTCCAGTGTAAAGGCGCTTCTACATCATATAAAATCATCCCCCCTCCGGGAGCAGCCAGGTTATGCGATTCGGGCGTAATCCAAAAATTAACGTTCACCGAAGCAAAATCTGCATGAGGCGCAATAGGCGGTTGTTTTGCATCGCATTTAAAGCCCCATATCTGCAACAAAGCATGTTCTTTTTTTATTAGGTCAGGAAATGCCGCTCTGATTTCTTCTCCTATCTGTACCAATAAAGGACAGTTAAATCCCCGGCGGAAAAAAGCGCCCAATCGCCCATGAGAATAGCTGTTTTCAAACCACATGGTTGACTCATTACAAAACCGGCGTAGTGCCTGTAAAGCAGGCTGACTCAAAAAATCATCTATCACTCTTACATCAAGTCGCTTTAATTGCTTTACAGTGGCTTCATCCATCCCCAGATGATCATTTTTAAACGTACGCGGTTTAGGATTAAGCGCGTGCTTTACACGTGGCGTCGGTGGCTGATAAATAATTTTGTTATAATAAGGATAAATAGCCCGGTGTTTTACCGGATCCAGTAAAATTCTCGTTTCATCCGGCAATACATTTTCCAGCTTTTTATAAACAGCGGAATAGGCTTTTATGATGCCTTTAAGAGCAGAGATCTTAACCTTTTTTTCTGCAAGGTACCTGAATTGTGCCAGATCATGTTTAATTTTCAGGCGACTGATCCAGGCCGGTTCCGTGTAAATAGCTTCCTCTGTCTTCAATTTTCGTTTGCCAGAACTTATGTATTTATGCCTTAGCGTTGCCAGTTGTCCGGCATAACGTGCCGCTTCCCTTAGCTGCCCGGCATTCATCGCAAAATTGGTCAGTAGTTCCCAAAACTCTACTGTATCAGGATGGTACCGCAGGTGCTGCAATAAGAGGTGTTTAGCTTGTTTATAGCGCCCCCGCTCATAGTGAAGTGTCGCAAGATTTTTATAGGGAAGTAAAAAAGAAGGATCTTGTTTAATAGCAGATTTATAAAAACGTTCTGCATCTGCCCAACGCCTTTGTTGCTGCTTTACCTGCCCTACATTGTTTAAAACAGCCGCCGAAAAGGGATCCAAGGCAAGAGCCGTTTTAAAATACACCAAGGCATCGGCATAGTTCTTTTTCTCAACGCATTTATGTCCGCGTTCAATCCAGTAATATACATCCTGTTGTTTAGTTAAAGAAATCGTCATAGTATGTAAAAGCTTTTTATTTAACGCCGGTTATGCTCCAAGTTTAACCACATGTATAAACCAGTTATTCCCTTTTCCTGCTTCGGGTTCAAAATGAAATACAGGCGTACATCCGGCTTGTTTATAAATACTGAACCATTGCTGACGGTTCCGGAATGGCACCCCCTGCCCGGAAAGTAATTGCATTATGTCGTGTATGTAAGCGGGTTGTAAAGACCGTTGATTGGCTTTAGCGGTATTTAATACGCCATAATAATCGAGTACTATCAGGTATTTACCTTTAAAAAGGGAACGCAGATGTATCAAAAACCGTTTAAGCGTTTCTTCCTGTTCACAAAATTCATTTAAAATACTGGCTCCGTAAATAACATCCACAGACTTTATCTGCTCTTTTGTGAGGTATGTGCTAACCCTCGACACATCGCCTTTGTAAAACGTAATGCGTTTTTTTAAGGAAGCGCTTTTAAATTGTTGTCTGGCTGCCTTAAGCAAGTGGTCATTCTGATCTATACCTGTTCCTTCATGGTTGGCGGAGGCATTACAAAACTCATAAAGCAGTTTACCCTTTCCGCAACCCAAATCCAGCAAATGTCTGGCTCCCAATTGTTTTAATAACGACAACTGAATGGTGTTGTTCTGATAGGCGGACGCTTTTTCAAAAGCTTGCCCGAACCGCTCTGCATTTACACTTAAAAGTGGTAGTTCTCCTCCCGGCTCCAATACATTAAACCCGTCAATAAATTTATCTATTAAAAAACCAGAGTTAAGATACGTGTGATAATCCCCGGACACATAACAATGCGTAGCGTTAACACGCCCGATAAGATCGGTTTGCTTGCGTACCAAATCAAACAGCCACCGATTCCCAAAATACTGAGCAATACGTTTTGGCCGATCCGGATTTTTAAAAAAGCCCTTTTTATACAGGTGTTTTAGTATCGTTAGTAGGTAATGTGCTTCAATCAGATCGTAAATGTTCTTCTTTTGATGGTTCAGCATAATAGATTAAGCAGAGGGTTATTTACCAAGCAACTGACGCAGCATCGTATCTGTTTTAGAGAGAACGGTATCCTCTATTGGTTTAAGAATACCTGCGGTATAAGTATTTATCTTATAACATTCAATCCGTTTTGGCGAACTGTTCTCATCTAAATTCAAAATAAAATCGTGTCTTGATTGTTGCAGGGTGATGGGTATATTTTTATTGCTCTCCAGTTTTTTAATAATAGCCGGACAATTATGTATCTTTTTCAACCACCGGAAAGACGTTTTTTCTTCCTGCCGGTTTTTTATACTGAATTTAACCGACTCTTCCGCTTCATGCCAGCCATTTTGTTGTAATTCATTAATCTCAAACTGATATCTCAGAAGTGATACCAAAACATGCTTTTCTGAAAACGTTTGCGTCATATACAGCAGGAAATTCGCAGGATGAATACTTTTAACCGCCATTTGTTCAGCCCATTGACTAACGGCATGCGTTAACACAGATAACTTTTTTTCAAAAAAAGATAAAATATAGCGGGTAATGGTTTTTCCTAATGATAACAACACTTCAAACAAGGATACGCTTACCACAAAAAAATGACGTGGCAAAAGTGTTTCATAGTAGTGATGATTCATAAAAATATCAGGATACCGCTTCATAATGTCCGCATCATCCGCTTCCAGTGTTGGA
Organism: Sediminibacterium sp.; assembly: GCA_030054095.1. GTDB lineage: Bacteria > Bacteroidota > Bacteroidia > B-17B0 > Aurantibacillaceae > Aurantibacillus. The sequence continues at coordinate 14,767 of JASGCO010000040.1, read as the reverse complement.
AAATTAAAATCGCTGATATAATCGTCGAACCCCATGTTGCGTTTGTATTGCTCATGTAAAGCGGTTCCGGGTTCTGGAGTCAGTAAGTGTAATTGTAAGGACATTTCAACAGGAGTATCTATAAACCAACACTTACTGATCATATCGAGTGTATCGTTCGCGTCTTCGGTTGTTTCTTCAGGATAACCGATAATAAAGGAAAGTGTCGGGCTTATGCCCAACCGAAGCGTCTGATGTAGTCCCTCATAAAACAAGGTAAGATCCAGTTTCTTTTTTGAGATCCGCTGCATGCGTTGCGAACCGGTTTCTATACCGTAATAAATAGATACGCATCCTGCTTCTTTCATATTAGTTAACAATTCTTCATCCACACAATCCATACGGGCCGAGCACCGCCAGGTGTAGTTTCTGTGTTTCATCAGTTCACAAAACGCTAAAATTTTGTGCCGGTTAACCGTAAACAAATCGTGGGTTAGTCCAAAATTTTCAATGGCGTATTTTTCATTCAGAAAATCCAGTTCTTGGAGCAACTTAGGGGCTGGTTTAAGGCGATAACTCCGTCCGAAAAAAGTAGCCGTAGAACAAAAGGTGCAGGAAAACGGGCAACCTCTTCCCGCTTCCACCCGTAAGGATTGTAACTGGTAATGTTCTATAGGATAAGCATGATACGCCGGAAAAGGCAATGTATCCAAATCTTCAATAATAGTAAGTCCTTTATTTTGCACTACTTTTCCGTTCTTCCGGAAGGTGATACCTGGTACCTGAGACAGATTATCCTTGAGAAGTCCCTTAATTACCGGGATAATGGTATGCTCCGCTTCATTACGCACAATTACATCAAACTCGTTAAACGTTTGCAGTATCTCCCGGTCTAAAACGGTAGCATGCGGTCCGCCAAGCAGTATTGGTAAAGCCGGTTGCTCCGCTTTAAGGTAACGGGCTATTTTTAAAGTACAGATAAAATTACATCCAAGAGAGGTAAACCCTACCATATCTGGTTTAAACGCTGAAATGGTTCTGGCTATTTCTTTATAGAGGGTATCATCGAGCAACAGGTTACCATTTGTTAAATCAATTTTTGGATCGTACAATACCGCTTCATAGCCTTCGTTCTCTAAAATAGCAATAAGCGAAATAAGACCTAAATGCGGTTGCATGATAAACTGTTCCCTATCGTTTTCACGTTTTAGTAAAAGATTATCTACCAGAACTATTTTCATGAGATTAATACAATTGTACAATTTGATTTTCAATAAGGAAATGAAGCATTTCCATTACTGTATCGGTGCTTCTTTTTTTTCCGCCTGCGTAAATCCACTCCGAAATACTCATCCCACTTTTAAGAAACATGAGGATGTCGGCTGATTCCTTATTTAATTTTAGTATCCTGATATCTGCTCCGGGTAAAGCCCTCCAGTACATAACCCTTGATAAAGAACGAGTGGTTTGTATTGTCTTTGGCGCGTTTCGCCAACGTTCAATGTCTCCTGTTTCGGCATAAAGATACGCTATAAAGATCTTGCCGTTTATACGAATGCTGGTTTGATCAGAAACTGGTCTTCTTCTTCTTTGGGAAGGTAAAGCAACATCTTTAAAATCATTTAATTCCCGCATCGCCATTTCGTATTGAAGAGCAGTATATAAAATACGAAACGGTTTTTGCTTTTTATTTGCCAGATAAGAAATTAAAAAATCTAAGAACAACCGCGTTTTTGCAGGCGTATCAAGTCCTTTTTCTTTTCTGCTTTTTTGATAGTCGGGTAAAAAATGAATAAAGATTTCTATATCCAGCTTAAGGTCATGTATAAGTTTAAAGGTAAGCGGAAACGATTCCCACAAAAAATTGTGTTTTACCTTACAAATGAATGCCGAAAACTTCAAGACTGCATCCGCGCTTGTAACATCCTGCTTTTGGTTTAAATATGCCTTTAAGGAAGGAAGTTCATTTATATCCATGATAGCGCCGGCAATTAGAGACTGAATATGGGCGTTATTAGCTGACATGTAATACGTTTTTAGCGTCCAGCATTTTGCGTACCATTTCAATTTCCTTTTTTAATGGCGCCCATTCCAGTTCGGGCCGCCAGTTGTATTCGAATGTAATTGCTTTTGGCGTAATTGTTTTTAAAACCAATTCGAGCAACTGAAAAACAATTTCAGGCGTTCTTCCTGCATGATTATCCCAATACGAATCTGCCGACTGGCTCACTCCAGACAGATGTATTTCTTTAACCCGGTGGAGTGGTAATTTCTGAATCTCCTCAAATGGATCAAATGAAAAATTACGGGATGAAATGTACCAGTGTGTCAGGTCAAGTAAAAGTTCTGTTCGCGACTGAAGGCAAATGCTATTTATAAATTCGCTCTGAGTCATATTGCTCTCCGGTACTTTAAAATAGAGGGGCGGATTTTCAATAATAACAGGGACACCAAAATACGTTTCGTGCCGTTTTATATTAGTAATAATGTTTTCAACAGAATGTTGATTCATGACGGGACTTACCGTATAACCAATATTGTATGGTTCATGCGAGTATGGCTCGTAGTGATTGTTATCGGGCTTATCGGCCAGAATATACGACAGATGCTCTCCTATCCAGGGAGTACCGGTTGCTTCGGTAAAGTATTTAATCGTTTCTAAGGTTTTATCGTCGGGAGGTGTATATCCTCCCAACGATAAACTAGCGCAATGCAGAATAAGTGGTTTAACCAGCAAACGGGGTAAAAGATCTTTTTCAAAATGTAAAGCTTCATACGGAACTTCAATATAATCAAAATCATTTAACCGTTCATCGCTTATCTGGGTAAGATACTTACTGAATGCGAGTCCTATTCGCGGCGTATCAAAGTACGATGCTTCCATGAATGGGAATTCTTACAGACAAGACTAGTCAATTAATTGTGTACCACTGTCGGTACCTGATTTAGTGCCGTCAATAATAACACTTTCCAGAGAAATTAAAATTTTACCAGTACGGCTTAAACACTCTGCTGCACGGGCAATTTCAGTTTTACTTAAACTTCTTTTCCTTTTACCATCAAGGGTAACCTGAATTTTAGATAGTAGTGCGGAAGTAGCTAAATCTGCTTTGGAAATGGCTGCAGGTTTAACGGCTTTTGCTTTTGACACAGTTTTTTTTGCGCTTGCTTTTTTAGCTGCTTTTTTTGGTGTAGCTTTCTTTGCCATAAATAATTGTTTTTAAGATGTGATGGTCAAATGTAATATTTTATTTTAATAAAACAAGTCGTCATCTTCCTAACCTTGTTTTCATCATTCTATAAACTAATGGAAAAGTATATCGGTTAATTTTTAAAAACTGTTCCTTACACAATATTTATATACACATAGCGCATTTAATCAGTTTTGAACTGATTACCACTCTTTATGAAAAACACTATAGGATAATGACGTGTTTGAAAACTCTAAAATCCATTCTTTTTTTCGGGTGGATTCTTTAATCTCCTGTATAATTTAAACACCTCGGCTCCCCAAACGTAAATCAGTAAAGGCAGTACAACAACAACCAATTTATTATAGGCGTACGCCGTTTTAAAATCAAAATGAATGGCATGGTGAACAGCCCGCGTAATACCACAACCATAACAAGTAGTGTCGAATAACAGTACAGACAAACAAACCGACTGTCCTTTATCAAAAAAATGAGCCGGTAACAGAAAAAGGATCAATGGGAGTATCAGCAATACCAACAATACTGATTTTAAAAACCACGGTCTGTTCCGTAAACGCATCAAATGGTTTCTGTGTAATCCCCGTTTTTAGGTTTCAGGTCGCCGGTAATAATCAGGATAAGATCAATAAGTGCCCAAATGCCACATCCACCTAAAGTAAGAATTTGCAGAATACCAATACCGATATATCCCAGATAAAACCGATGAACACCAATGCAGCCTAGAAAAATACAAAAGAGTAAAGCCGCTAACTGACTTTTCCCCCCTGAAGAAGGTTTAGCCGCTACGTTTTTTTTCTTTTTGGTTACTACACTGTTCTTACTGAAATCGCTTTTGTGTTCTTCTAATTGGGGTAACGCACTTTTTAAACGGTTAGGAGTGTAATTACCAGAAGGTTTGAATTTTTTATCTGCCGATACGATTAACTGTTCCTGTTCTTTAGCAGCTGCGGCAAGTGTTCCTTTAAAAACCTCAGGTGTTAGTGTTACAACCTCTTCCTTTAATCTTCCATTATCCGTTTTAACCGTTTCATGACGGGGAGCTGTCGGGTTTTTCTTAAACGCCCAATCCACATAATACCCATCTCTGTAAACACGTTTTTTAACGGAACACGACATGAATAGAACCGACGTTAACAAACAAAAAGCAATTTGCCCTAATCTTACTTTATTCATAATTGAATTGTTAATGTATCTAATTATTGATATAAACTAATCCTGATTTCGCTTTTTTACCATCGTTAAAATAGTAGCGATGGCAACGGTTTCTCCGGTTTCATCGTACACATCTACCAACCATTTTACAATTCCTTTGGCAATATCTTCCGGATTCTTTTTCTCCTGATCAATTTTTTCTTTGCAGGTAAAACGTACTCCTATGGTGCTGCCCATATAAACAGGTTTGGTAAAGCGGCATTCGTCTATTCCATAGTTCAGTAATACCGGACCTTTTTTAGCATTTACAAATAAACCGGCCGCTTTACTTAAAATATAGTAACCGTGCGCCACCCTTCCCGTAAAAATGGTACCATCCAGGCTGGTGACATCGGTATGCGCGTAAAAATGATCGCCACTTACATTGGCAAAGTTTACCACATCGGCATCAGTAACTGTATGTTTGGCGGTAATCAGTGTTTCGCCTATTTCCAGATCCTCAAAATGCTGACGGAACGGGTGAATATCCTTTTCTATTTGTTTAGCACCCTGCTGGTATTGCCCTGTAATGGCCGTAATAGTGGTTGGACTTCCCTGAATGGCCGTGCGTTGCAAATAATGAAACACCCCGCGTTTTCCGCCCATTTCCTCTCCTCCACCCGCGCGACCAGGACCACCGTGTACCAGCATTGGCATAGGTGAACCGTGCCCGGTACTTTCTTTGGCACAATCGTTATTGAGTACCAATATACGCCCGTGCATACATGCGGCACCAATAGCGTACTTACGGGCGATGGAATCATCGGCCGTAACAATAGAACTCACCAGACTGCCTTTCCCCAGTTTACTCAATTCAATAGCATCTTCTATTGTTTTATACGGCATAATGGTGCTCACCGGACCAAACGCCTCTATATTATGACAATCTGTATTTACAAATGGTTTTTCGTTCAGGAAAATAATAGGCGGCATAAAACAACCTTTTGATTTATCGGCGCCTTTTACTTCAAAGTTTTCGAAATTACCAATAACGATTTTTTGCGATTTACTGAGTTGCTCCACCTTTTCGCGTACTTCCGTCAATTGCGATTTACCGGCCAGTGATCCCATTTTTACCCCTTCTACGTTCGGATCTCCGATCACTGTTTGAGCCAAACGTTTACCCAACGCTATCTGCACATCTTCCACCAAATGTTCGGGAACCATGATACGGCGTACGGCTGTACATTTTTGACCCGCTTTAGTAGTAATTTCACGGGCTACTTCTTTAATAAAAATATCAAACTCAGGTTTATCGGGCGTTACGTCTGTGCCCAGCACACAACAGTTCAACGAATCCGCTTCCATATTAAAATGCACACTTTCTTCGAGTAAACGCGGATGCGCTTTCAGCATCTTTCCGGTAGAAGCTGAACCGGTAAAGGTTACTACATCCTGGTTAATGACATGATCCAAAATACCATTCGCGCTGCCACAGATTAACTGCAAAGCGCCTTCGGGTACAATGCCACTGGCTATAATTTCTTTTACCACCGCTTCGGTTAAATACGAGGTAAGCGTAGCCGGTTTCACAATAGCCGGTACACCTGCAAACCAGTTTACCGCTATTTTTTCGAGCATGCCCCAAACCGGGAAATTAAACGCGTTAATATGAATGGCAACACCTTCTTTCGGCACACAAATATGATGACCAATAAACGTATTGTTTTTACTCAGTTTGGCAACATCTCCTTCGTAACAAAAGGTTTCGTTCGGAAACTGACGGCGTAATGACGCATAGGTAAACAAATTACCAATACCACCTTCAATATCCACCCAACTATCTATTTTAGTAGCGCCGGTTGCCCAACTGATTTTATAAAAAATATCTTTCTTACTCAGTAAGTGCATGGCCAGAGCCTTCAGCATCAAGCCCCTTTCCTGAAAGGTCATTTTCCGGAGTTTTGGTCCCCCGACCGAGCGGGCATACTCCAGCATTTTACCGAAATCGAGTCCTTTGCTCGAAGCCGTAGCAATAACCTCGCCGTTAATGGCATTAAACAATTCTGTTCCTTTATCGGCTCCTGCCACCCATTGGCCGCAAGCGTAATTATGTAAAGCTGTCATAGTAAAATAATAAAGCGTCTAAAGATACCAAACGAAATTTAAAGAACAATGTAAATAACGCTCAAACCACCAGTTCTGTTTGTTTTAACCAGCCGGTAATACTATAACGGTTAGTATGCGATGCCAACACCTCATGCTCCAGTATGCTTTCAAAAACCAGTAAGCGCCCGCCAAGGGGGGTAATGATCAGTGGCGCTTTATCCGGCAAATGCAAGACCAATTCTCCCCCATCTCCCGTTTTCCAGTTGGGGTTCAGGTATAAAATCACTGTTATTTTACGGGCATCACTATCTCTGAACGCGTCGCGGTGTTTTTTGTAAAAATCACCAGGACTATAAACCGCCGCCATAAACTCTTGGGCATTGATACCAAGAAAACATCGCCGGTTAAGACCGGTAATAAGATGTGGTAAAAACAGACCAATGGATTGGCGATACAGATTTTCATCTTCGGAAAGCCAGTAAATTTTATCCTTTCGTATTTCGGCATTGGTTTGTTTATCCTGCTGATGCCCGATAGACGCTTGTTTAAAATGAGGGATAAGATCTTCCATCATTTTTAAAAGCGTATGCTGTGATGCAGTATCCAATATCCCATCCGTAAGGCTAAAGCCTTTTTCATATACCTCCTGAACAATACGATTGGCAAGTAATTCACTATCTTCCACAATTCTCAAAATTACTCAATAGTTTATTTATCTTTACGGCCCGTGAAAATTTTTAGTAATAAAGCGCTTTTAAAAGACATCCTGAGGTTGTCGGTTCCTGTTGTATTAACGCAGGTAGGACACATTGTTGTTGGCATTGTGGATAATATCTTTTTGGGCCGTATCGGTAAAACTGAACAAGCAGCCGGTATATTAGCCAACAATCTGTATGTGTTATTACTGGTGTTTGCCATTGGCGTTAGTTATGCCAGCACGCCTTTTATTACGAACGCCAAAGAAAACAATAATGTAAAGGAACAGGCGAATTTGTTTAAAAATTCGCTTTGGTTAAATATGGGAATATCGGTACTCCTGTTCCTTATTCTGTTCTTTTCATCAGGAGCTTTGCGCCACATGCAGCAGCCTCAGGATGTGGTTAACTTATCCATCCCATTTTATCAGGTATTAATATTCAGTATTATTCCGGTGTCTTTGTTTTTTACCTGTAAGCAATACTGCGAAGGGATTGGAAACACCATGGCGGCGCTTTACATCAGTGCCATCGGTAATCTGATCAATATCATTCTGAACTACGCGCTGATATACGGCAAATTGGGATTACCGGAATTAGGGTATATGGGTTCGGCATACGCTTCGTTTATCGCACGTTTGTTTATGGGCATCGGCTTTATGGTACTGGTTTTTAAAAGCCCGGTGTTAAATGCTATTAAACCCTGGTTTAGCAAAGTATCGCTGAATTACACTACCATTTGGAAACTGGCTAAAATAGGCCTTAACTCTGCCATGCAGTTTACGTTTGAAGTAGCGGCGTTTGCCATTGCGGGGCTTATGGCCGGAAAACTTGGGACAGAAAGTATAGACGCGCATGGAATTGCGTTAAGCCTGGCTGCATTTACCTACATGTTCAGCAGCGGTTTGGGCAGCGTTTCTACCATGATGGTGGGAAAATTTCTGGCTCAGGATGACAAGACTTTACTCAAACAAAGTGTAAAAACTATTTTTCAACTGGTAATTTTAATTATGGGCGGTTTTACCATCATGTTCCTGTTGCTCAACACCGTTTTACCCGGCTTTTTTACCAAAGAAACTGATATTCTGGAACTGGCTTCCCGTTTATTAATTATTGCGGCCTTATTTCAATTGTTCGACGGACTGCAGGTAACAGCAATAGGTATGTTGCGCGGGTTCGAAGAAGCCACCTACCCTACTATTATTACGCTTATTGGTTACTGGGGGCTGGCTCTGCCAATAGCCTGGTATCTGGCATTTAAACAGGGTCAAGGTGTTATGGGTATCTGGTCGGGATTATTAATCAGTCTTGTTTTTGTAGCATTGGGCCTTTTATGGCGTTTACGTTACCGCTTAAAAACATTGTAATTAATCTGTAAGTCGGGGCAATTTTCACTTTTCCTGATGGGATTATACTATTGAAACCAACCATTTACTGCCGTCAGGTATTTATTGAACAGGACAATATATCATTTCTGGCTGGTGTAACATTTATATATGTTTATGTAACGATTCTTTTAACCTGCATAATGCGTCAAAAAAATAATACCAATTCCATGTATAAAACGCCAATTGTCAGGCGTATCCTGGACAAATAAAAAACCCGGATGTATTTTACATCCGGGTTTATCGCTCTGCTGCTTTTGTAAATGAAACCGCTTTTGTTATTATACTATGTTTCTGTTTACACTCCTCTTACTTATTGTCTTTATCCTTTAACTCTACATTTCCTTTTGGCGACTGAATATTAACACCTTTTTCATTAATCTGGATTTTGGTGTCCCCTCCATCTATCTTAATCCCTTTTTCATCAATATTGATGTTTTTTACATCTTTCATTTCCTTCAGCGCTTCTTTCAACTCTTCTTTTATTTCCTTTTCATCCTTATCTTCATCGTCTTCCTCTATCCCCTTGCAGTCAATACAGGCTAATCCACTATCTGTCATTTTCCACCGGCGGCCTACCATGTCACCATCCCAGGTATTAGTAACGTTATCCACATCATCCAGAGCATGTTTCAGACTCCGGTCCAGATAAATCACTTTCCCTTTGGGAAGTTTAATAATCACTTCCACTTCCTGATCACGGAATTTATCATTTGGTTTTGCTACAAAAATCTCATCAATCAGTAATGTATTACCTGTTTGCGTATAACTATACTGTATATTGCGGGCCAAATCCATAGCTGTGCGCTTATCTTCTCCCTTGGCTTTTTTGTAAACCACCACCTCAATACTATCGGTAGGTGCCGGAATAATTTTCACATCGCTAAATCCGATCAAAGACTTTGCATTGCCTTTTTCCGCAATCAGAAATCCAAACCCTTTCCCGTCTCTGTGATCTTCGGATTTAGTTTCAAGATCCAGAACATCGTCAAAGCTATACATCTGTAATACCGATTTGGTATTGGTTAAACGCACATTTAAGGTATCGCCCACATTACTAAGATTAAAGGTTTCTTTCACTTTACTTGACTCCGTAAACTGAGAAGCTGTTTTGCTGAAGATAAAGAAGGATAAAATAATCCCGATAGTCCATAAACCACCCAAACTCAGATTTAACCAGCGGTTACTATAGTGGATGTTAAACAATAGCTTAATACCAACATACAACAGGAAAAACACAGGAATACCAGCTACAAGAATGAACGTGAAAAACGATAATCCATAAATCCACGAATTGGCAAAAATCAGATCCGTGAACTGTGTTACTGTATGGTTAGATCCTACTAATGAAAACCCTAAAAGTGTAGAAAGAAACCCGATCAACAGCATCGTTCCCACAAACACCATAAACAACCCGAATAAACGCCCCAGAATGCGGAATATGCCATTAAAAAAAGAGGCAATGTTATCATTAACACGGCTACCATAACTGGCCGAGCTGTTACGCAGGTCGTTTCCGTACTTTCCCATGCGGTTTTTAAGATCCTCCGCTTCGTCTTGTATGGTTCGTTTAATGTTATTAATATTGACGGGTTCGCCACGCATAGCCAGTTTATCGGCAGTAGTGCGGGCTTCCGGAATCACAATCCATAAAATAATGTACACCAGAATGCTCATTCCACCGAAAAAGATCAACAGAAACGTGATAATACGCACCCACACAACATCTACATTAAAATACTCCGCAATACCACTGCAAACACCCCCCAACGCTTTTTCATCCGGGTTACGGAACAGGCGTTTACGGATAGGCTCCTGGTAGGTATTTTCATAGGTTTGCTCTTCCTGAGCCGAAGCGGAAGAATTACCTTCCCCTGCAAACTCTTCAGGTTTTCCCATAGCTTCAATCACCGTATCTACATCCTGCATTAATACTACCTGCTTGGTTGCATTTACTTTGCTCTGAAGCATTTCCGCGATTCTGGCTTCGATATCGCTCATAATTTCGTTACCACCGTCGGTAGTACTGAAATAGCCTTTTATTGTACTCAGGTATTTACTAAGTTTCTCATACGCATCTTCCTCGATATGAAAAATTATACCACTGATATTTATTGTTACCGTCTTATTCATTGTATAATGATTTAATGTTTTTACTTATAATATTTACAATTGTTTTCCTGATTCTATTGTTTTATTTACCGCATCCACCAGTTCCTGCCAACTCACCTGAAGCTCTTTCAAATACTGCTCACCTATTTCTGTTAGCTTATAGTATTTACGGGGTGGACCACTGGTACTTTCTTCCCATCTGTAAGTCAGCAATCCCGTATTTTTAAGCCTTGTCAATAAAGGATAAAGTGTTCCCTCTACTATTACCAGTCTGGTATCTTTCAGCTTATCTATAATTTCGGTTGGATAAGCGTCTCCCTGCGACAGAATGGAAAGGATGCAAAGTTCAAGCACTCCTTTACGCATCTGCGCTTTTGTATTATCTGAATTCACCATTTTTTAAAGTGTTTTAAAATTGATTACTATACTGTAAGCCACATTGGCCTTTAAATTACTCAGATGCAGGCGAGAAAACTGTTTTTCGATCTCCTGTTTGGCTTCCGTGTTATTGGTTTTTGCCAGAACAAAATTAACCGTTCCGTTTTCGGCTGTAGTAAATAGTACCTCTACCGATTCCGATTTATGAAGAGGCGCAATAGGCATTTCTGGCTTTACCTGTTCTCTGATTTGTCTTTCTGCCTCATTCAATCCGGTAGAACCAGAATGATTCCTGTTGTTTGCACTTAAGGTTAAAGACCCTAACAGAACAAAACCGGCAATAAGGCCACGTTTAACAGTTTGACTGATCTTTTTAAAATTTTTCATGTTTTTAGTTTTTATGTTATTAATAGTATTGTGCATGGTTAGCTATTTTGCTTTACAAATATACACATATTTATTAGTACTATGCAACACATAGTACTAATTTCTTGTTATATAAATAGTAACTAATTGATTTACAACAAGAAAAAAATTAGATTAAAATCATAGAAAACGGTATCTTTGTACAAAATAGACAAATTATGCATGGCTTAGCCTCTGCCTCAGATGGAATTTTCTCGTTAAATGGACTTATCAGTTTGCTTACTTTATCAATTTTGGAGATTATTTTAGGTATTGATAACATTATTTTTATCTCTATAGCGGTTAATAAACTTCCTAAAAAGCAACAATCCAAAGCCAGAACTATAGGTTTGGTTCTTGCTCTTTTGGTACGTTCCATCTTACTTTTATTTGTAGGTTGGATTGTTGGTTTAAAAGCGGCCTTGTTTTACATTGGCCCTTACGGCGTAAGCGGAAAAGCACTTATTTTAATGGGGGGAGGGATTTTTCTGCTTGTGAAAACCTGGAAGGAAATTCAGGAAAAGATACACAGTGATGAAGATGAAATAGCCCACAACACGAATAATAAAAACACATTTTCTGCCATTATTCAGCAAATTATCATTATTGACTTTATTTTTTCGTTCGACTCCATACTCGCCGCCGCGGGTGTAAGTGGCGTAGCATCTATTATGATTACTGCGGTGGTTATAAGTATGGTTTTAATGATTCTGTTCAGTGGTGCTGTTGCCGAATTCATCAACAAAAATCAGGGTATTAAAATGATCGCGCTTAACTTCCTGCTGGTTATTGGGGCTATTCTGGTTGGAGAAGCCATTGTAGATGCCTATAATTTTAGTGTTGCCGATGAAAAGAATCACATTGAGCTAAATAAAAATTATGCCTACATCGCCCTTGCGTTTGCCATGATGATCGAGTTCTTTAACATGAAAGAACGTAAAATCAAGCGCATGAAAGATTTCGGTAAAGAATAACCGGTTTCAGCCGGCGTGTTAGTCTTTTTTAATTTTATCGTACGAAGCCGCTATCCCGCGGATAAGACTACTACTGAACCCATTATGTTCCATCTGGTTTAACCCGACAATAGTACATCCTTTAGGAGTAGTTACTTTATCAATTTCTTCTTCGGGGTGCGTTTTATTTTGTAATAATAATTCCGCGGCTCCCTTAACGGTTTGCGCGGCAATTAAACTGGCTACCGACGCGCTAAATCCAATCTCAATACCTCCTTGCGTACAGGCTCTTATATAGCGCATGGCGTAGGCTGTACCACACGCTCCCAAAATGGTAGCGGCTTCCATCAGCTTTTCTTCAATTACCACCGTTTTGCCTAACTTATCAAACAACGCGGTCACCTTATCATTGAGCGGAGAAGTACTGTTAAAACTTAAACAGGTCATGCTTTCATTAATAGCCATGGCGGTATTAGGCATCACCCTGCATAGTGGTAGTTTCCCTTTTGTAACCGAGTTTATATCTTCAAAACTAACGCCGGCAACAGCCGAAGCCAGTAATTGTGTGGCCTTTAAAGCCTGACGGATCTGTTTTAGCACTTCCAGTACCTGAAATGGTTTTACGGCAAGTATAATAATATCGGCTGTTTTAACCGCAGCCACGTTATCATTACCCACTTGCACTCCTTTTTGCCGGAGTAACTTCAGAGCATCTGTTGAACGGCGTGTTACGGTAAGGTTAGCCGCCTTATAACCGGCATTTAGTAATCCCTGAGCCAAAGCTGTCCCCAGGTTTCCTCCTCCTATAATGGCAATTTTGTGATTCATTAGTATTAAACTGATTGCAAAAGTAAATAATTAGCGGCTAAACGTCCTAAGGAATAAAGCAGTAAAATTGTTATGATATACTGACTACTTATACATCAAATGGCTGGACGCTATATTTTAAGTTTGGTGAAACGTTATTCCCTTTATTGCGGCCCTATGTCCGATTGGGGGCTAAGGATTTCGTACGTAATCAAAACAGCTCCCTAAAACCCCTTATCAATCGGCTTATATTCTATTAGTGATGGTTACCTGCATAACAGAAATTTAACAGCGTTATTTTTGCCATCCCTGTTTTCAATACGAATAAGGTAAAGGCCATTTGGCAAGTCGTTGAGATGTAATGTCATTTCCTGCCATGCTTCTTCATCGGTTCTGTAAACTTCTTTTCCTTTATAATCCATAATGGTCAAACGTGTTTTATCAAAACCGGAACGTTTTACACTTACCACCCCATTACCAGGATTAGGATACACTATCAGTTCTTCGCGATTTCCCTTCTCCTCTACTCCATAAACAGGTACAGTAGATGCGCAGGACTCTGGTAAAAGTGCCGGTTCGTATAAAGAAGTGGCATTGTTAAATACCACATTCAAAGGTCCACCCGAAAAACACAATTTGATGGCTCCGGTTATATCAACCGAATCGCCTGGTTGCAGGTTTTGCCACGATGGCCCTACAACACGGTAGCGCTTCCATAACGGATGAGTGGTGGTAAGCGTTGAAAGCGTACCTGAGCCCCAGGTTTGATCCCAACGTGCCGATTTGGGTAAATCAAAATCAACCGTCCAACTGTTAACCGCGGTGGTTCCCAGATTCCGGATATAAAAATGCGGCGTATAATTAGGGTGACTGTACGTTCCGGAAAAAGAGTAACTAAACGTAGTGCTAGCCAAAGGTAAGCCGTTTCTTCCCTGTGCTGTTGGGTTCGGCTGTGTTGCAAAATAATTATACGCGTAATTCGTCATATCGTACCCCGCAGTATAATACCCTAACTGCGCGTCATAACTATAGTCTCCGCTTAACTCCCAAAACATCATACCTCCTATACCGCGGTTTACAATGTAATCTAGTTTATGATGAAGACTAGCGGTATCTTCATACGTTAAAAACGTTTGTTTACCTGCGTTCCATGCCCAAACCGTTTTGGTTGTGTTGTCAAAAAAGCGCTGATACCCGTTTAAATTAGTCTGAGATCCTGACAAGGGACCTCCCTGCAAGTAATTATAGGTGGCTGTTCCGGGATTAGCCAGAAGATTCAATACGTGCCAGAGAGGATTAGCGCCTGCATCCGGTTCAGGAGCAGGATCGTTCCAGATACCATCTATGCCTCCTGCACCCTTGCCTATGCTTTGTGTTTTAGTATAAGTAGTTCCATTATGCTGATACACATAGGTGTGATTCTGTTGGGGCGATGTACCCCACAAACCATTTATCCCGCCACTCACTTGAGTCCAGCCTCTTGAATAATACGGTACTCCCACATTTATTTTCGAGGGATGAATACTACCGGAATAGTATTTTACAGCCCAGTCTATATTTAATGTTGGCTGATCCAGCATGCTGGTTTCAGGATCACTGTT
>JASGCO010000070.1 GCA_030054095.1 Sediminibacterium sp. | reverse complement strand
CCATTCACTACTAAAAATACTCCGTACTACTGCATGAAAACCATAACACTCCCTGATGAACTCCCTTTAAGTAAAACGCTACCTGTTCAGGTTGTTGATTACAGTAGCTCACAGGCATCAGACCGGCAATACATCACCTTAACTCAAAACACATTTAGTTTCCTTCTCGAAGGCACCAAATAGGTTGTGTTTGATAATTCGTCTTTATCCATTGATGATTCAAAATTTCTGCTTATGAAAGCGGGACATTGCCTGATGACTGAAAAACTCTCGCCCCATAGCCATTACAGAAGCATTCTGCTTTTCTTTACAAACGATGCCTTATTAAAAATTATACGCACATTTTCCCTGAATAAACCCACCACCACCGAACACACATCGGTTAACGCGTTTAAGTACGATGCATTTATCCGGCGGTTTGTCAGCAGTTTACTGGACATTACACGGCTTCCGAAAGGCGCTCAGGAACATTTGCTGAGCGTTAAACTTGAGGAAATTCTGCTCTATTTGTCAGCAATACATGGCACCGGTTTTCTATACGCGCTGGCCGCGAACAGCAACAACAGCACACAAAAATTCATCAGAACCGTTGAAGCCAATCAACTAAGCCGGCTCTCCCTAAAAGAATTATCATTTTTGTGTGGTATGAGCGTTTCCACCTTTAAAAGAGAATTTGAAAAACACTATTCCGAATCGCCTATCAAATGGTTTCAGCACAAAAGACTCGAACATGCCCGCTACTTACTCGATCAGGAACAAAAAAACGCGTCTGAAATTTATTTTGAAGCAGGGTATGAAAATTTATCGAGTTTTATACAGGCTTATAAATCAAAATACGGCATTACCCCCAAACA
The DNA here is from genome assembly GCA_030054095.1 of Sediminibacterium sp. Taxonomy (GTDB): domain Bacteria; phylum Bacteroidota; class Bacteroidia; order B-17B0; family Aurantibacillaceae; genus Aurantibacillus. The sequence goes on along the minus strand of JASGCO010000070.1, from coordinate 5,495 downwards.
GCACCATAAAACCTGAACTTTTAGCAACAGTTTTTGAACTAATCTCTGAATTTTTACAACCCGCGCTTCCCTACCTTTGCGGCAGTATTACCTTATTCCATTATGAAAAAAGCAAGTTTAATTTTAGCCTTGTCGCTGTTCGTTTCAACGGTTCAATTCGGACAAAACGTGTTCACCTTATCTAGCAACGATTTAGGCGGATCAGCCACCAAAACCCAGGAGTTTAACGGCTTTGGCTGCACCGGGAACAACCAGTCGCCTCAACTATCGTGGAAACACGCGCCCGAAGGCACCAAAAGTTTCGCCATTACGATGTACGATCCTGACGCGCCAACCGGAAGCGGGTTCTGGCACTGGGTGGTGTTCGATATACCAGCCGGTACTACCGGATTGGTTACCAATGCCGGAAATGTTAAACTCCAGTTAACACCCAAAGGCACCATCCAAAGCGTAACCGATTATGGATTTAAAGGATTTGGCGGTCCGTGTCCGCCCGAAGGGCACGGCTTCCACCAGTACATCCTAACGGTATATGCCTTAAAAACCGATAAACTAGGACTTGATGAAAACGCTACGCCCGCCATTGTTGGCTTTACCCTCTGGCAGCAAACGCTTGCCAAAGCAAGCATTGTAGCGTATTACAAACGCTAAACCAACACCAAACGGATGAGGCGTAATTCCTTCATCCGTTTGGTTTGCCCCTTTGCGAATCTACTGTCACCAAAAGATGCTATTTGAAACGTGAGTAAAATAAGATCGCGAATTGCAGACGCAGCCAATAGCTGCAATAAAAATACGCGGCACATGCTACGCTGTATTTAAGAAATAGGGCATCAACACCTATCCCCTTTTGGCATTACCGCAAGCCAATGCAACGCACTTTTACCAGGGAAACAAATGAATATAAATGATCCGCGACAGTTTGTAATTCTTTTTGGCAATCAACACAATGGTTACCCCCATTAAAACCGGCGTGTAGATTAAGGGTAAATCCGGAAACCCGTAATGCAGGAGCAGAAAAACCAAACCACAAGCCAATACCGCAATGGCATAACTTAAATACATGGCTCCCAAAAAATAACCCGGCTCCCGGTCAAATACATACTGGCAATGCACGCATTTTTCATGCATCACCGGCATTTCCAATAAGTTGTCATCCTTTTTAAAAACAGCCCCCTTTCCGCAATCAGGACATTTTTCTTTCAGAATACTCAGTAACATGTGGCCTTTTCTCACGTTAGAATGCTTCATCTGTATTGGTATTATCAGCCATCAAAGGTAAACGAAGCATTAGAGTACACGTAAAACAGTAAAGACCAAAAACAGGACTATTAAGACATTTTTGTACTTTTACGTATGCCTGATCAATTACCCGTTTATAGCCTGTCCGCGTTTAACACACACATTGACCGATCGGAATTTTACTGCAATCGCTTAAAACCACATTTAAAAGCGCACACCTTTACCAAACTCCCGCACAAACACGATTTTTACCTGGTTGTTATCATTACCAAAGGAACAGGCTGGCACGAAATTGATTTTACACGCTATGCCATTCGCGCAGGCACTGTGTTTATTATGCAACCCGGACAAATGCACTACTGGAAATTTTCTGAAAACACAGACGGCTTTGTCTTCTTTCATACCAGCGCGTTTTACAACGGAGGCCTTACCACTTCGCGGATAGAGGATTACGCCATTTTTAAACCCTTTACGGCGCAGCCTTTTCTGAAACTTTCACCCCGGCAACTAAACAAACTGTCGCTTTGGATGAAAGAGGCCCTTGCGGAATACCAGTCGCCCGATGCGTACGCCATGGAGAAGTGGCACGCCCTTGTTAATCTGATGTACATTGAACTTTCACGAAGTTACCGGGTGACTGAATCTACGCAAACCCATTCCTATCGCTTTAAACTCAACACCTACGAAACGCTTATTGACAAACAATTTAAAGAGGTAAAATTAGTAAGCACATACGCCGGTCAACTAAACATTTCCGTAAAACACCTGAACAGGATAACAAAGACCTGTTTAAACAAAACCGCCACTCAGTTAATTACAGAGCGCGTGGTGCTGGAGGCCAAACGCTTATTGGTTCACGCCAATGCAAACATTAATCAGGTAGGATACGCGTTAGGCTACACTGACAGTTCGTATTTCATCCGTTTTTTTAAAAAGCACACCGGCACAACTCCCAAAGCTTTTGTAAAACAGCAAATGCGGCATTGACTAAAAACAAATGGCACCAATATACAACACCTTAAACACTAACTAATCACGTCCTATCCCTTTACCATTAAGGCTATTGGCTATGAGGCGCCACCCGGCGTTTTCTGAAAAAGGGATTGTGCCTTGTTTGTAGATTTGCTTAAAAATTGGTTTCAACTATTATACAACAAACGCCGGGCCGGGTGCTACGCTATAGCCGGCTTGGGCCTGGCGGTTTTTGCAGCGGCTCCGGTGGCTTCTGAGGTCGCCTCCTCGCACGCGCAAAACCACGCCAGCCCCGCGCCGGGCTGCCGCTGCGCCCCCTTGTCGGGGTGAGATGGTACATTAAAGTGTATTGAGGATAATAGGTTAAATTTTAGATTTTGATTTCACGGATAAAAATCAGGGAAAGCACTATTGTTTTTTAAAGGGAAATGGTTTAGGTTTGGAGGAAATAACTGATTAAGTAAAACGGATAACTAAATTGATCGCTCATTAGATATTGTTACGAAGTTGCGTATATACTGGAATAGGGATGATATATGCTAGTTTGGTTCGTTTAGTAATGAGTTGAGCGTCATACTTGGAAGACCTGAAAAATACAGTTTATGAAAAAAATAGACTTTAAAAATATAGATTATAGACTTATTTATATCGGTTATTTCATTGTAACTGTGACAGTGACTTTATTCCTTAGTTATACATATAAACTATCCGACCAACCCAAAGACACAATATCACTAATTGCAAATGCATCCGAATTGTTCGGACTATCAGTCGCATTGACTGAAATATTTATTCTCTCAAGACTGACTGACAGAATAAGGAAAAGTATTGAAAGCTTACAATCATATTCTGACATCTCAAATATTTCTATTTTTCTTTCTCAGACCAAAGACGATTTAATTCGTAACAAATATGGAAAAGCAATTCTAAGATTGGAAAAGGTGCGTGACGTTTACCAAGAGAATTTACCCCCAATAGAATTATCAAATACGACCTCAATTCATAGAAAAAATTATGACACATTAAATTCTATGATTTCAACACTTACAATGGCAGAACAAGGCAGTTCTTCTATTTCAAAAAAAGACTTAAATGAATTTGTTACCTTTCTAACATCTTTCAACGAAATAATAACATCATTAAAATTAACGTTTAAAAATTCAATATTATGATTCCTGACGTTTATAAAACGTTTATTCAAACTATAATTCAAAAAACCAATGACGAAGCAGTCAAATGGGAATCAACACGTGACGAAGCCTATGTGTTGCGGACAAGTGCAGCGACTGTTGAAGTTGGTTATTACGTTGACCACGATGCAGAAGTATCTTATTATTACTTCAAGTATTTTAACATTGAAAAGAAAACGGACGTAGGTTTTCGTGTAAACAATTTGGAAGACGACTACCAAACAATGGAACGACTTTTTGCTGTAGCAGGAGCATCTGCGGCTAACATAAAAGACGAACTTTCTTCATTTTTAGGAGACTTATAGTATGAACGCATAACACGGGTTTTGCGTCAGGCGATGTGACGTTCAAACTTGGAGCTTTGTGCTTCTATTCAAGAGTAGTGCAGGTTGACAGTTTTGTGCTTTGAAATCCCGCCCGAACGCAAAGCCCGAAAACGTTAGGCACAATAATTCATGACATGACAACAGAATTAACGAATAAAGAAAATAATTATCCTGCGAGGATTAACGAATTTGAGAAGGGACTTATTTCCTTTCTTGATTCACACAATTTACCAACAACTGGAATATTTAATAATGTAGACGAACGATTACGTGTTTTTTCGAATATTGACTATGTTATCAAACAAATCGACCCCCAATTGTCGCAAAAGTCAATTTATCTATCGAAATTTCTCGCGGCAAGTGCCTCCGGACTTTTCGATGCATCATTAAATTACTTGTGGGATGAAACAATATTACAGCTCCGAAAAAGAGTTTCGCAATTTGACCTAGAGTACTTCTATGATATAACAGTTGGCGGTGAAAGGCGTAAAAATTTTAAAGATGAATCCGACCTAGTTAAACTTCAAGACAGTGAATTAATTAACGGAGCAAAAGAAATTGAACTAATTTCAGAATTAGGGTTTAAGCATTTGACATACATTAATTATATGAGGAATTGGGCTAGTGCAGCTCATCCAAATCAAATCGAGATTACAGGACTTCAATTAATTTCTTGGCTTGAAACATGTATTAAGGAAGTCATATCACTTCCAATTCCTAGCGCCGCAATTCAAATTAAGAAACTTTTATCTAACATTCGTAAAGAGCCTATTAACGCAGAAAATGCAGATCAAATTGGAGTTTTCTTAACTGAATTATCAGAAGAACAGTCGAATAGTTTGGCAATGGCTTTCTTCGGTATTTACACGCGAGTGGACACTGATAACTTAACTAGGCAAAATATTAAATGGCTTCTTCCATTACTTTGGAAAGCAATTGATGAAGAAACCAAGAACTCCTTTGGAATCAAATATGGCTACTTTTCAGCCAACCACGAAACTGAACAAAAAAAACTATCTAGACAATTCCTTGAAATTGTCGAAGGGCAAAAATATATTCCAGACGATTTAAGGATATTGGAAATTCAAAGTGCGTTGAATAATCTTGCTAATGCACATAGAGCTACAAATAATTTTTATAACGAACCGCCATTTGCTAGAGAATTAAGAAGAATTATCGGAACTCCTCCAAAAATTCCTAATGCTATCAATAAAGGTTACGTTTTGACCTTGGTTGAAGTTTATTTAACTAACGGAAATGGAGTAACTTGGGAGGCACAACCAATTTATCGTGAATTAATTGAACATTTTGACAACAGGCAAGCGACAATTGCTCTTTTATCTTTCACGACGGACCAAATCAGTAGTTCTTTGCAACTTGGACTTTGCAAATTAAAATTCGTTGAGTTACTTAATTTTTTAAGACCAAAAATAACCAATGCTTCGACGATTGAACTGCTTGACTTTGTCCTCGAGTTCAAGGGAAGTTATGCCGAAATGCGTAAAGACAGCAGAATTATTAGAGTTCTTAAAAACTTAGAGATACTTCTTAAATAAATACAGTGCCTAACAGCACATTAACAAAATGCCCGCTTTTTTGTTAAATTGACCCGCTAGCGCGGATTTGCAATCGTGCGACAATTACCCTATTTGAAATTTACAATTCAACTTTAATACGTTTTTAAGTCTTAGTGATTATACAAAGCACCACCGCACGGATTACAAATCATTAGTGTTCGAAACCTGTATTAACAACCTGTCTTTCA
>JASGCO010000069.1 GCA_030054095.1 Sediminibacterium sp. | reverse complement strand
CGCTTGTGATGGTACACGGTAAATGCCCCCTTACCAGCAAGCGTTTCTGGTTTAAGTTGCCATAGTTGCCACATAAGCAGGCAAATTAGGATGCCAACATAAAATACCCTTTGCCGGTAATGCATCGCAAGGAAAAGGCAACTGATTAAGGCGTAAAGCAAAAGCGTCTCAACCACATCAATAGAGCAGGAAAATAGGTTCTTGAAAGAAAAATCCTGGAAAAACCGGTTAAAGCGGATAAGTGCTTCTACAGCAAAATTGATAATGGCGGCTGCCCAATGGGGGAATACAAACAAGCAAGGAATCAGACACATCAGAAGGTAGGTGGCAGGTACAACAATCAGATTGCAGGGAATAAACCAAATCGGGAAAACGTGAAAGTAGTATAGGGTAATGGGCAAAGTAGCAATAGTGGCTGCAATAGATAAAGAGGTATTTTTCCATAGCAACACCATCAATCTGTTTTTGGGACGAGTCAGCGCATAGATAAGCGGGTGTATGGTTATTAAACCGATAATAGCAAAGTAACTGAGTAAAAAGCCAATATTCCGGATCAGATAAGGATTAGCAATCAGTAAAATGAACGCCGAACAAAGCACAATGTTTAAGGGATGTATAGTACGATAAGGATACAACAGATTTCCGACACTCAGCAGGTTAAACATAATAACAGCGCGCAGAATAGGCGCCTCGAACCCACTGATAAACGCGAATACCCAAAGTAATAGTCCGACCACCAAAAACCGCGTAAAACGCCAATGTTGATAAGGATCAATTCTGTTAAAGAGAAAATTCAACAGAAGAAAAATAAGACCAACGTGCAAACCGCTTACCGACAACACATGAAGGGTACCGGTAGCGGCAAAGGCATCCATAATGGGCTGATCAATATCTGCATCATAACCCGTTATCAGTGCTGAGCATATCGCGGCACTCTGAGGTGTCAGCTGGCTGTTTTTAAGAAATTGGATAATTGCCTGTTTAGCGGATAATGCCCAGGATACAAGCTCAAAGGAAGTAGCCCTCCCCAAAACCGCAATATGCTCACTGTCCGGGTAACAGGTATAATATATCCCCCTGTCGGCCGTGTATTGCCTGTAATTAAATTCCTCTGGATTTTTTGGTGCCTCAATGGGATAAAGCCTTCCGGATACGGTTAACCGTGTATTGGCGGCTATCTTTTCCGTAACAGTGCAATAGGGAACATACACCAGCACAGAGCCATGAACAGGCGTGTTTGATTTAGTGGATAGCAGGTAATCCGTATATAATAACACCTTAAGGTGTCTGGGCTTATGTTCCGGAACATCGGCCACCGTACCGCTGAACTGAACGGGTTGTTCCGTATAATACTGGCTGATGTGATGAGATGTGTTTAATGGTGATATAACATGAAGCGTAATACCGGCAACCGAAACCAAAAACAAGTCCACAAAAATGATGTATAAATAACGGACGCGTATTTGAATGTGATAGAACTGCTGAATCCATATAAGCACTAAACCACTAACAGATACCCCCATAAGCATCCAGAAATACAAGGCATCTACAGGGAATAGGCAGACTAAAATCACCAATCCGGTAACGTACGGAAAGAGTAACCTTAAAAACGGAATAAACGGCAGAGCAAACATTTGGTTAGTGTTAAAGGTTGCTTTACAGCCACTAATATGACAAATTTTAGATAATTAACACACGGTATCCTTAAAAAAAATAAATATTCAGTAAGTTAGATGCCGCTTTACTATGCATTACATTATCCGAATTCTGTTTATACTGCTGGTGCCGGTTTGGAGCATCGGGCAGACAAAAAATTACCCATCACTGCTCTGGAAAATTTCGGGCAAAGGCCTGGTGAAACCCTCGTATGTATATGGTACTATGCACGTAAGTAACCGGGTAGCCTATCATTTATCAGATCAGTTTTTTGAAGCGCTTAAAGGCGTTGATATAGTAGGACTGGAAACCAACCCGGGCGACTGGTTGCAGAATATGGAACGCTATGGTGATCTGGAACAGTTCAGTAATGCCGAAATGAACAGAGCGATGTACCGTTTTTACGAAGACGCGTTTCAGTTTACTATTCCCGATAAAAAAATATATAATAACCTGTTAAGTTACGATGCCGAAATCATCAATGGCCTGCTTTTCCGTAATAATGTCAGTAAGGAAAATTTCCAGGAGAGTACCTATATCGATTTGTTCATTTATCAGGTAGCATCTAAGTTAAGCAAACCCGTTATCAGCCTCGAAGATTTTGGATTATCTGAAGTAAAAGCCCGTTTGGCAGCGGTCCCCGACAAAAAAACAAATGATGAGGAACAAAACTACCGGAATTACCGCGACATGTACCAGATGGGGGATAAAATTGAAGATGCCTACCGCAAAGGCGATTTAACGGCGCTCGATAGTTTAACAAAACTCAGCGACTCTAAAAACATGATACGCTTTTTACTCGAAGACCGTAACGTATTTTTTATACACACCATGGATTCGGTTTTAAAAGCGGGAAAAACGCTGTTTTCGGGAGTAGGCGCCGCGCATCTGGCCGGAAAAAACGGAGTTATTGAACTCCTGAGGGCACAGGGCTACACCGTAGAACCCGTTATGCCCAAAATATCGAAAAAAGCCGATGATGAACGGGAAACGTTTGACCGGCAATTTAAACCTGTAAAATTTACACGCCAAAGCAGTGCCGATTCTGTAATTAGTGTAAGCACACCCGGTCGTTTATTTACTCTGGCCAAAACATCGCTGGTAACCTATCAGTTATGTGCCGATATGGTTAATGGCAACTTTTTTACTATTACAACGTTTAAAACTTTTGGCGCGCTTCAAAAATTAAACGATGAACTCATTCTGAAAAAAGTCGATAGCCTTTTATTCGAAAATATACCCGGTAAAATTTTAAGTAAAGAAAAACTCAACGCGGCCAACGGTATTCGTGGTATTGATCTGATGACCAAAACCAAAAAAGGCGATTTGCAACGTTACCATATTTATGCGGCTAACGATGTACTCTATATTGTTAAACTGGGCGGAAAGGGAGAGTATGCCCAAAGCAACGATGCCAAAACCTTTTTTAACAGCATACAATTTAACACCGCTAACGGCGCCTACAATCACACGTTTTTACCACCCAATGGCGGCTTTGAAGTAAAGTTACCCGCTGTTCCCTCTTACCAGAAAAACAAACAACCGGCACACCGTTCGCTTATTGAAGATATGAACGTGTACGACCGATCCATCACCGGCTACATAGGCGTAAAGCATGCCACCTGCAACGATTTTGATTATCTTGAAGAAGATACCTTTGAATTGAATGTGCTGGCAAAAAATACCCTCCGCAATTTTAACTGTGAAGAAGAACAAAAACTGGAGCCCGAAAAAGCAGGAAATTTCCCGGTCATCCGCCTGAGCGGGAAAACAAAAGACGGACTTTATTTAAACGGAAAACTCTACATCAAAGGGATACACTATTATTTTATTTACGCATTTGGCAAACAGTCTATGGCATTCCGTAACCCTTTTTTCGAATCGTTTAAACTCACTGATTTTGTGTACACCAGTCCCATAAAAGACATTAAAGACAACGATTTTTATTTTGAAGCCCGAGACGAAGTAAGCGTGGGGTTAAAAGTAAGCATGGATAGTTTATTTGCGGTCGAGTATAAAAAACTCAGCGATTCGGTAGATAAACCCAAAGACCGCACTTTTGATTATTACAACAGCAGCAAAAATTATTACTCGCCATCTTCTACAGAATATGTACGTATTGAATACGAAAAATTCAACGATTACGAGTACCGCGATCGCACTGATCTTAAGAAAAAAATACTCGATAACATGAACCCCTCCAAGACGTTTATAATAGGACGTTCTAAGTGGGAAGACACAAAGGATGGCGCCGTATTTACCTGCCTGTTAAAAGATACAGCCACACAGCGTGCGCTGGCTGTAAAAATGATACTGGTCAGCGACCGTCTGTACCGTTTAACCGTTCCGGTAGATACCACCATTGGTATGCAGGGTTGGGCACTTGGGTTTTACAACAGTTTTACACCCAAAGATACTCTGCTCGGAAAACCCGTTCTCGAAAACAAATTTAAACAACTGGTTAACGATTTATTTGCCGCCGACACCACTCGCCGTAACCGTGCCAACTGGTCGTTTCAAAATTCAGTAGGTACCAATAAAGCCTACCTGAACGATTACCTCGATTTGCTCAATCGCCCCGACTTTAATAACCTGGATCCCGAAACCCGCGCTCAGGCATTGGTAAACTGCGGTATCCTCGAAAGCGACAAGGTAATTGAACCTCTTAAAAAATTATACGCCCAGTACGAAGACAGTGCCTACCTTCAAATCTGTATTATTAAAGGACTCAGCTATGTTAAAACCCGCAATGCCTATAACACCATTCTGCAATTGCTAAGTACCGAACCACCATTGGTAGGCGACGAATCCGTTATCAGTAATGTATTTGATGTATTTTATGACTCGCTGGTATTAACCAAACCCTTTTACCCGGCTTTACTGGCGCTTACCCGCTTCGACGAGTACAAGCAACCCGTGTTTAAATTGCTGGCTACCCTGCAGCACGAGGGCATTCTGTCTGCCGACGCTTACGCCACGCAAAAAGACAATCTGTTAATGGAAGCAGGCTTTGAACTAAAGCGGTATAACGCCGGACAAAACAAAGAAAGCAAATCGGCATACCAAAGTGAGGCGGATCAGGCACGGCAGTTGGCCGAAGAATTAACGGTAACGCTCTACAACACCTATTCAAGCGGCGCCACAAAAGCCCAAAAAGAGGCAAGACCCGGACAGCGCAATTACCCTTACCTTGTTAATATCTCCACCGCGCTAACCCCTTTCTATAAGCAGGAAGAAAAGGCCCGCTTGTTCTTTGGTAAACTCGGTAAAGTAAAATCGGCTTCGGTGCTATTACCGGTTTATGTAAAGCTGGCCCGGCAATCGGTAACCTGGAACGACACCCTGGGACGTTATTTTTCGCGTCAACCGGCCACCGCCAACTTATACTATAACCTTTTGGAAGAGGAAAAACTCGAAAAACTGTTTGATAAGGGTTATCTGAATCAGGAACATCTGGCCAAATCTCTGCTCATTACCGAATTACGTTTAGATCACGCTAACAATAATCAGATCATTCGTATAAATCCTGACAGCGTGCAATTACTGAAAACAATGGAGGCGCGTAACCGTTACGAAAAAGGCAAGATCTACATCTTCCGCACCCGGCCCGCAAAAGCCGATTATGAAAAGTGGCATACCGTATTTGTTCCCGAAGCCCGTAAACCTGTTACCACCCGCATGGATGTATTGAACATAAATATCATTCCCGAAAAAACAAAAACAGCAAGCTATTACGAAAACGAAATTTTACGCCAGTTCTATATGAAATACAGAGAACGGGCCATGGATAATCAGTACGAGTATTAGAGGTACTCTAATCCGTAAGAGACGGTTCAGGTTGGTTTCAAAATTTAACTAGTACTTTAATAGTGTTTGTTTACCGTCAAATTGATTTTCGTTACCCCACTAACAATACTAAATGAGTTCTTTGGTTTTATCGTAAGAAGCTACAATATTTATAAGTGTTTCTGAAAAATTAAATATGTCATCAATGGATTGTATTTCATTTTTAATCTCTTTTTTCTGATCATCTAGTATTGCGAAATGTTTTTTTGAACCGTTAAGATATAATCTGCAAATCGTTTTGCGGTTATTGTCATCCAGTAAGATCGCAAAATAGGACTGGGCATCACGATAGTTAATTCTGTGAACCGGAATTTTTTGACGAAGAATCGTTTTTACAATCATAAAACCTTCAAGTTCTTCATCGGTTGTTACAACTTTATTGAATTCTTCTTTTGTTTGGTTCTCTGTAATTTGATTTACTTCTTGCTCTTTTGCAACCTCATCTTCTTTTGTTAATGCTGTTTTTAACCGTTCAGTTATCAGATCACTAATATATTGTTGTAACGACTTCCTAGTCAAATTTGTGAATTGTTCAAGCACTTTTGATGTGATAACGCTTGGATACACCTGTTTCGCAAAATGTTTTACAAAGTCAGGAGAAGGGTTGACAAGTTCATGTTGAATTAGATGCTTAAGTTCATTCATATACTTTAATTCACTTGCCGTATTAGATATACTTTCAGCATCAAAGTAAGATTTGTGGAATTTTTTTAACTCGTCAATTTGGTTGTCCTTAATTTCAGAAACAGTAAATTCTAGAAACGGTTTTTCATCCATTTTATTGGGCTCTACCAAATCCGAGTAGAAACGGTAAGTTATGCCGTTTGTTAAAATACCGAATTTTGCTTTAGATACATGGAAATATCTTAA
>JASGCO010000068.1 GCA_030054095.1 Sediminibacterium sp. | reverse complement strand
AGCCTTTCAAACCGGATTAATTGGTGCTCAGTTCTGGAACGGATCTCTTTGGGTACTAAACAATGCTACCTTTGGCGGCACAGCGGGTGTTACAACAGGAACCAGTGCCGTAATTGCTACCGGACAAAGCACATTCTGTCCCTGGGTGCTTAGTACTCAATTAGCGCCTCTTCCCATTGAATTAATAAATTTCTCCGTTTTATGCGAATCCCAGAACGTAGTAAACGTTATCTGGAATATTACGGGTGATACTCAGGGAAGTTATTACGAAATAGAAAACAGTAATGATGGTCATTACTTTACAAAAATTGCTTCTGTTAACGCCAATGGAACAGGAAACTACAAATACACCATTGACAACCCATCCGCATTAGGCAATTATTACCGTCTTAAAATAGTTGATAACAATTTGAATGCAAGACTTTCGAAAATAGAAAGTACTAACGAAAATTGCGATCATCTTAAAGAGGAAAGTAATGTGTACTACCATCCAAACACGGGGCTTGTGGTTAACATATCCAGCAACAGAGATGACCGCTATGAATTAACCATTTACGATGCAGCTGGCAGAATTATTAAAGTAAACGCGCTGCCAGTGGTAAAAGGCTCTAATACTTTCAGAATTGATCCCGCATTAGCAAATGGCATTTATATTGTGAGTTTATCAGATGGATCAGACGCAATAAAACAATCGAAAAAAATTCCGGTTATTAACCAAAATTAATAATGAACGAAACGATTGACGCCCTCCGGTTTCCTGTTGGGGAATATAGTGCGCCTGCTATAATTGATACACAGACATTAAAGCGTTATATAGATATTATTGGAAACTTTCCTGAACGCCTCAGAACAGAAACGGCGCACCTTAGTAATCTGCAACTTGACACGCCTTACCGTCCTGAAGGATGGACCATCCGGCAGGTGGTACATCATTGCGCGGATAGCCACATGAATAGTTTTATACGGTTTAAACTGGCATTAACTGAATCTCAGCCTACTATTAAACCCTATAATGAAAGTGAATGGGCAAAACTGGAGGATAGCTATCTCATGCCAATAGAACCTTCACTTCTGATTCTTGAAGGGCTGCATGCAAGATGGCATAAGTTGCTCCTATCCCTTAAAGCTGACGAACTAAAGCGTACGTTTGTTCATCCCCAACACGGAAAAATTTTCCGGCTCGATGAAAATACCGGCATTTATGCCTGGCACTGCGAACATCATTTAGCACACATTACATCTCTTAAAAAAAGAATGAACTGGCTTTAAGCCTTTAATTCTACTCAACACTTATTTTGCCGGATACCCTTCCCGATTCTGTAACAAGCGTTACGATATACATTCCGCTGGTCAATCCATGAATATCTATTTCCATAACAGATTTTCCGGTAAACGGTATCTCTCTGACCAAAACACCGGAAGCATTAACTATTAAAACCGCCTTTACTTCACCACTTCCCTTCTTCATTTTAATACGCACCACATCACTCGCCGGATTAGGATACAAGCTGTACCCGCTCCAATCGTTTGTTTTCTCTACCCCCCCAGTAGTGACGGCATCTGCCTGTATATAGAGAAGACCCGATTTTTTAGTGGACGTAAAATAAACGCGGCTATTAACCCCATTATTCACCGGGATCAGATTATCAACCCATGAAGTAATTGTTCCGATTCCTATATCGGTGATCATTTTGGTACCTATCAGGGTACCATCACTTTGCCATAACTCATCGCCATTAGTGGCACTTTCGAAAGTAAAATACAACATGCCATTCAGCGCTACTGCTTTCTCCTTGGTGGGTTGGTAGGCTGGCCCTGTTCCTCCATACAACCCCGATTTAATGAGTGTTCCCGCATTCGTAACACTATTAAACTTATACAAATCATAAACAGGACTTGTACTCGCCACATTTGTATCGAAAAAATACAAAGTTGTATCTACCTTTGTTAACCGGACAAAAGTCGTATTAAAATTAGGTGCAATGAAAACGGTACTGGTACCAACTGTTGAGCCATCCGACTCAAAAAGAGTGGCTTTACTGTTCAGTGTTCCGAGAAAATAGAGTTTATTGTTTAACACGGTGAGATAATCCGGATTTGTACTAGCTGCTGTTAATGGCGTAAAATCTTTCACTAAAACTGTTCCGGCCGAAGTACCATCTGTTTTCCATAATTCCTTTCCACTGCTTCCGTTATTTGCTGTAAAATACAGAAAGCCATTTAATACCATAAACGACTCAGGAGAAGAACTATTACTGCCGGTATAAATATCTTTCACAAGTGTTGTACCTGCTGATGTTCCGTCCGTCTTATACAGTTCGTAACCGGTTGTTCCATCAGTGGCTACAAAATAAAGATACCCGTTTAAAACGGCTGTATAACGCTGGTAAAGAGATGCCGGCATTTGCATGCCATTACCGGAAGGATGAATATTTTTAACCATTTGTGTACCAGCAAAGGTGCCATCCGATTTCCACAACTCGTACCCATTTGTACCATCATCACTCATAAAGAATACGTCATTACCCATTCTGGTAAAATACTCATACGGGCCGTTATTCGATCCGGGCATGATATCCTTCACCAGACTGGTTCCCAAGGTTGTGCCGTCGGTAATCCATAACTCTCTGCCCGTTGTGCCATCATTGGCTGTGAAAAGGATATTGCTGCCCGACAAAAATGTAAAATCAGAAGGGTTCGAATGACCGAACGACGCCGGATTAATATCCTTTACCAAAACCGTACCGGCATCGGTACTATCACTCCTATACAACTCTGTTCCTTGCGAAACCATAGCGGGATTTGCCGCTCCAAAATAAAAATAGTTGTTTATTAAGCGTGGAATAGTATTACTTCCCAAACTTAAGTTCTTTATGGGGGTAATGGTTTTAACCACTTTTAATTGAGCCTGAAGCCCCAAGTGGAACAACAACAAATAGGATAGTACTCTCTTCGTTTTCATGATTTTTCTTTGATTTGTTGCCCATTACTTTAATGTCGGGCTTATAATTTTTAATTCCAGCAGTACCGTTTAATAGTTTAAATTGGCGAAGACAACAAGCGTTTGCGTTGGGTGAACAAAATCATCCATGATGAGATTTGTTCCTGCAACGGTGAGTGTTCCAGAACTATTACTTACCACAATAGTTCCACGATCGGCTACAGATTTGTGCGCTCCAAATCCCGCCGAATTAATCATAGCCAGAGTTGCTGCTGAAGTAACCTTCGTTTTTTGTTTTGATTTCATGTAAAACACAACCCGTTTTTAAATATTAGACTTAAATAAATTTACCGATAGACCAAAACCCGGACTGATAATCGGCTGTAGTTTTCCGCCTAACACTTTAAAAACACCTAACTGCGTTGTTAAATAAATAGTGACTCCCTTCCAGGGGCGGCGGGACGCGTCCATTTTTCCGGCAAAGCCTATGCCATTAGAGTATTGTGTATGTCCATAAATCCCCTGAAGCTTTAAACTGAACCACCCATTTTTATTACTTGGATACGATGCATCCTCTGTATCGCCATAAATCCTCGAAAATTGTTGAAAATCTACACCCAATGACACTTCAAAATAAGGCACCTTACTATCATTTGTTCCAACGCTGCCTACTTTAAAATCTGCACATGGGCCAAATATTGATCTGACATCTCCTTCCCCCTTAAAATACCGTGTTGTGCGAACCCTTTGCGTTTCCGTTTGTGAAACAATGAATTTATGATTCTTACTAACGTATTTATCCCTTAAATGAAAAGTTCCGCCAAATGTTGGTCCGTTAAAAGAGCCCATTGTTAACCCTGCTCTGGCATCAAAAAGTTTAGCATGCCAATACTGAACATCTACATTTGTTCCCACGTAAAACCCTTTTGTCAGGTAATCAATTCCAAAAACCATATTGGGCCTAACTGATAACTTTCTGACGGTATTGGTTTGATCGGTAACCTTG
This sequence comes from Sediminibacterium sp., assembly GCA_030054095.1. Taxonomy (GTDB): domain Bacteria; phylum Bacteroidota; class Bacteroidia; order B-17B0; family Aurantibacillaceae; genus Aurantibacillus. The sequence continues at coordinate 2,470 of JASGCO010000068.1, read as the reverse complement.
TAACTATATAACTGCGACCATACAGCCGATCCTGTTAATATACTTAAAATCAGTAGAAATATTATTCTTCTCATAATAAAGGGGGGGGGTATTTAATTATATTTTTCTGGTTGACTTTGCGCACGCTCTGTACAAAATCTTTCCCTGCAAATTTTTAAAGACGCTGGCATTACTACCTCCTGAAACTCTGTTCCCAACAGGAACAACTTGTTATTCAGTACGGCCCTATTGCTTCCTGCGTTGGCACCAGTCACTTTTACCACTTGAATAGTGGATTGAGCTGCATGCATGCGTTTCAAAATAGTTGCTAATGAAAAGCAAAAAAACCGTGTAGATATATTTTTCATATTTATTTCCTTCTGTTCAAAATTATTTAACCAAAATGACAGGCTTGTATCTGTATTTGGGTATTTTTATACGTAGTTTCAGGTACTGTATGGTCATTCTATCATTTTTAAAGCATAAAAAGAATCCGTCCCCGCTTTGGTTTGCATTTATCTTATTTCTGCAAATTTCCAATGTACATGCGCAAAGCGGAAAAGACACCTTAGCTATTTCCGCATTTATAGACTCGGTGACAACGCTTAATCAACCGCAGCAAATAAAACTGGATCCGTTAACTATAACCAGCAAAATAGAAGTACTCAAAAAGTACAAACCAAGCACTTTAATAACACGCCTTTATGGGTTATATACAGGTATTTTGGTAAGAACCGGTGATAAAAACAAGGCGCGGTTGTATCTGGACACCTGTTATACCCTGGCGAAAAAAATGAATAACCCCTTCTTTCTGGCAGAAACAAAATACACGGAAGGTATTTACTTAAAATTCAATGGAAAATCAGATCAGGCAATACAAAACTGGTTCGATGCCATGGCAGTGTTTAAAAAGGAAATGGATGTTAAAAAAGAAATTTCCTGTCTAGCCGCTATTGCAAAAGAATACCTTGACATGAAGCAGCCCGATAAAGCTGAATTTTACCTTAAAGAAGTTATCGAAACCCGGCAGAAAATTGGTGATGAAAAAGGGGTTTCATACTCTTATAATACACTTGCCAATGTTTATCTGAAAACGAACCGCTATTCAGATGCCATTACCTTATTTAATAAAGCCATAGAAATATCTTCCCGCTTAAAAGACACAGTGAATCTGGCATACACGTATAACAATCTTGCTAATGCCTACAATAAAATGGACCGGCTGGCGGATGCCATTAGTAACTGGTCCAAAAGTTTCGAATTGTTTAAATCTACCGGAGACGCTTACGGTATTGCCATGATCACTAACAATATGGCGTATGGTAATATTAAATTAAAAAATTACAAAAAAGGGGTAGAATACGCTAAAGCCGCCGTTACTTTTTCAGAAGAACACGGGATAGATGAAGAGCTGGAAAGAGCCCACTCTAACTTACTGGATGCCTACTATGGACTCAACGATTTCAAAAACGGCTTTAAAGAATATGAAATTATTGTGGACATGAAAGATGCCCGGTTTAACAAAGACGTTGCCAATGCCGTAGCAGACGCGGAACAAAAATATAAAACCAAGATACAACAAGACAGTATTACCATTTTGAATGCTGAAAAGAAAGTAAACGCCCTCTTGCTTGATGAAAAAGAAAATGAATCAAAAGCTTACCGTAACTGGTTGTTTATTGTAACGTTGTCGGCCGGCTTAGTAGGCGTACTTGGTTTTACGGCTTTTAACCGCTATCGGCTCAGGCAAAAACTAAGGCTATCCGAAGCGATTAATCAGCAACAAAAACAATCCATTAAAGCGGTAATCGAAGCGCAGGAAGAAGAACGTAAACGTATAGGATCCGAACTTCATGATAGTGTTGGACAGAAACTAGGCGCGCTTAAATTGCATTTGCAGGGAAACACTCCTCCGGAAGCATTAAATGAACTATTGAACAATACCATTTCAGAAACACGAAGCATTTCTCACCGCTTAATGCCTGTAACACTAAGTAATTTTGGTCTAAACACCGCCCTTAAAGAACTTTTGCAAACTACGCTTCCCGTTGCGGGTGTTCAGTACGACTACTTTAACAAAGATGAAAATCGCCGGTTTACCGAAACTGTTGAAATTTCAGTTTACCGGGTGTGTCAGGAACTCATTTCCAATCTGATTAAACATTCAAAAGCCAAGTTGTTTCATCTTCAAATTTATGTGCAGAATAATCAGTTGATGATTATTGCCGAAGACGATGGTATTGGCCTTAAAAACCCGAAAGAAAATGGAATGGGCATACTGAATATGCAGGCCAGAATACAGCAACTGAACGGCATTATCCGCTTTGAAAAAGCGCATGAAGAAAAAGGTTTACTTACAACTATCAAAATCCCCGTATAATGGAGACGCCACTTAACACATTAATTGCCGACGATCACACGCTTTTTGCCGAAGGAGTTGAGCTGATTCTGAAAGAAATCCCTTTCATAAAAGTGACCGGAAAAGTCAGTA
>JASGCO010000067.1 GCA_030054095.1 Sediminibacterium sp. | reverse complement strand
GAAAAGTACATGTCTGATAGAAAAGCAAGAAAAGCGGTTACACGACTCAATAAAGCACTGTTCTCTATTTTGTAAGTAAAAGATAGCGTCTCCTAACGTGCGTCATATCCTGATTTCTGATCCCGTACGGCCAGGCTACTTAGTCATCCCTCAAAAAGTACTTAACACTATCACATTGATTTTATAGATAAAACTCCTATTTACTTATCCTACTTCTTATAAACCCCGGCTTCCATTTCCAACACTTTTTTAAACATCGGATCACGGAGCATCAGAAAGTTTTTATCTGTAGTGGTTTCAGCGGTTGTTAAATAAAACTGTAAATCCTCAACCGAGTAAGGTACATAGTGTTCTACATGGTTTTGAAAAATGTCCTGTTTAACTTTACAGTCTGTAAAATCAATCTGAGGTTCTACCCTGAATAAAAATTTACTGTGAGGGAGGATAAGGATAGTAGGATCTGTTTGTATTCCGCCCAGTAAATCAGGGTTTTCACCAATGCTGATTAACTGAGAATTGTTTTTAGCGAGTTTTGATAAATTACTGGCCGAAGAATAAATGTACCTGTTTTGGAGAATGTATATTTTGCCGCTAAACGGGTAGGTTATACTATCTGGTGTAACAAAATCATACGTATTTTTAATATAAAACATGGGGCTCCCTTTTAAAACAGGGCCAGCCTTTTTAAACAGGAAATCAGGGTCTTTATCCAGTGTAATTCCACTGGCTTTTAAATACTGATTGCGCATATAGGCGCTGTTGTTGCGTCCTACTAAAACGTTCATCTGCAAGGTGTCTTTTAATAGTTTACTTAAAAAACGTTCGTAGGTTAAATCGCTGCCGCCGCCATTTCCTCTTATGTCTATTACAATGGCCTTAATGGCATTTTTTAAGATAACAGACGCGATGCGTTCTCTTATGGTATCGCCCATTTCTCTTTCCATAAACGGGAGTTTGGCATAAAAAATCCCTTCTTTTTCAAAATAATGTGTTATCACTTTTTCTTTAGTAGAGTTATACGATAAACTCCGTTTCTTCTTTTCCAAAAAAGTAACAGTATCATTTTTTGTAAAGTAAATGGTGTGTGCTTGTTTAGCCTTATCTATAAAAGAGAGTTGTAATACATCGTTTTTAAAAAGTTCTGAGCGGGTGTAGAATGTTTCGTGGTAAGACCGGTTGTTTTCCTGATCCCACCGCAGCGGCGAAACCAGTTCGGTAAGCCCGGCTACAAAAGTATGCACATTGGTGCCGTTACAGTGGGTAAGTGTCATAAAAGCGGGATAGCTGACCCCCTTGTAGGAAAAGGGCAGTAAGGTATAATAGGCACCGTTGCGGTACGTTAATTCCAACCTTAGTTTTGTATAGAGTTCCTTGTCAAGGTAGGCATCGTACCCATAAGCGTTTTGAGCGGAAGAACTGTCAATGCCGGTTACAGCCCCCGATGGAATCCAGTATTTTTTCATAAGATCCAGTTGCCAGCTGGCCAGGCGGCTTGTGTGCCCGTCCTGAGCCGCATTAATGGTGCGTTGTAAAATTTTAAGAAATGCCGCGGTGGAAGTGGTGGAGGTAATCTGGCTCCGGAGTAATGTGGCGTGCTTAAAAAAATCAATGCGTCTCACTTCCGCGTTAAAATAAATAACAGGACTTATCTGTGTAATAAGCGATACCAGCGAGTCGTGGTCATCCAGCATCTGTTTAAGCGAAAGTACAGGAAAGTGCGCTGTTGTATCCGTTTTAACCGAGGAAGGCTGTTGCGCATGAGCGGAGCTGATAACGCAGATCAGCACAAATGGAAGGATTCTCTTTAGCAATTTCATCTTTTTTTGCGCAAAGTAAAGCGAAATGTACCGTCGGAAATTGTAAAAATCATTCACGCTTACGCGTATCGTAGATCCAGACTAATTGATTTTGCTGAACGGATAGTTTAGCCTGTAACTCTTTTGGCGTATAGCCCGATAAGGTTTTAAAATCGTTAATAAAGTGGGCCTGATCGTAATAATACGCGTTGTGGGCCACAGTAGAAAGAGACGTATCGGGACTTAACATTTCCTGTAACGCGTTCCGGAACCGTTTGGTTTTTAAATACGATTTCGGGTTTTGGCCCAGGTGGGTTTTAAATAAGCGGAACAAGGTGGAGGCACTTAACCCGAGTTCCGCGCAAAGTTGTTCAATGGTCAGCCGTTCCGTATCGTCTGAGGAAATGCGGTGGAGGGCCGCTCTGATCCGGTCAGGAATAGTGTTTTTTATGTTGTTTAGTAACAGGTGTTCCAGTTTTTGCGCTTTGGTATTAAAATCGCCTTCCTCAAAAATCTGCTCCAGAAAAAAGTCACTGTGCCGCGGAAAAAGCGCGTCAAAAGCCGCCTCTGTTTGCATAAGGTCGGTAAAGGATTCATGGGTAAAAACCTTTAATGCCGATGGATAAAAAATAATGCAGATTTGGTTCAGCGGCCCCAGAACATTCACCTGAAAGGGCATTTTGTGAAAACCATACAACCGGCTTGAAAATTTCCGGGCAGATGGTGTAATGAGGCAATTATTAGCTGCTCCGGTGTTGGAATAGTCTATCTGGTTACCCCTGTAAATTGCCAGGCAAAGGTTAGTATTCGGAAAAGTAGTGTAATGAAAACTGCTGGTATCTTCCTTCTTAAAAAACAGGAAATACTGAACGTGTTTTTTCAGCAATTCATGTTTCGGATAAATAATAACAGACTTCATTTCCTTCTTAACGACTTACCAGTTATCTATAATTCCTGTTGACGCGTGTACTTACCGTAATACATACTCCTTTGCCCCAAGTCCCATATTAAACAAAGCGTCCAGGCACGATAACCCCGCCACAAATGCCATTTTTTCGGAGAAGGTCTGATGGTAAGGGGGCGCGGAAGGGAGAATTTGCGCCGTATCCGAATCGCATAAAGCCCTTAGGTCTTTGGTGTCAGCCGTCACTAAATCAGCGGGTACATACGATTCACTGTACACTATGTTTTTTTGCACACGCAACAGTTTTAAAATCAACCGGAGCTGTGCCGTATTAAAATCCAGTAAATGCGAATAGGGTTGCGTATAAAACACTTTAAAATCATCTTCAAAAAACTCAAAATAAGGCGAGTTTTTATAGGCGCTGATCAAGGCTTTCCAGTGTTGGTGCTGCCAGTTTTCGCGGTAACAGATTTCCACCGTTTTAACCGCTTGTTTTACACCACTTACTTTTTTAACGGGAATGCTCAGGCGCAGGGCACCATTGGCGCTTAAAATGCTGCAACGGTTACGGTACGTTTGTTTGCCGTAATGTTCGTGTTGTTCAATGGTCACACCATCGGCATCCAGAACAGCTTTCAGATAGGGTAAACCGGGCCAGTAGGCAGTACTCAGTAAAACAGACATCGTTTAGTGTTTTCGGCTTAAGGAAAGCGTCACCACGCCCTTGATAAACGCTTCCGGTAAAAAACCAAAACTGCGCGAATCATAGGCATTATCGCGGTTATCGCCCATTACAAAATAATAATTCTGACGGCAAACGTACCATTTAGCCGCTTGCTCATTAATAAAAATACTATCCTTTTTTACCAGAAGGCGGTTGCCTTCGTAGCGCGTAATCAGGGTTTCGTAAAGCGGCAGATTCAAGGTATCCAGGCGCAGAGTATCGCCTTTACGCGGAATGTACAAAGGTCCAAAATTATCGAGGTTCCATTTCTGGTTTAACGAATAAGGAAACACCGTTTCATCGGGCAGGGTTTTCTTTTCGAGTTTGGGCTCCAGTTTTACCACATACGGGTACCGTTTTAAACTATCGGCCTGTTTTTTGGTTAAGGCATACGAAAAATCAAACTCTTCCGAAATACTACCGCCCTCTGTTAAGCCAAATTGCAGCAAACTGTTGCTGTCAGGGTAACAAGCGTCCAGTTTAATAAAATAGTTTTGCCGTAATTCAGCGGTATCGTTTAAAGGGGCTTTATTTACCAGTAACACCTTATCGGCTATTACAAACGAATCGCCGGGTAAAGCCACACAACGTTGCAAAAACAAAGGGGCTTTTTGTCCGGAATCGGGCAGGGGATAGGTAAACCACACTACTTCGTAGTGTCGCGGTTGCCTCCGCCATTTGTTTACCAGAAGCGCGTCGCCTTTTTGGTACGTGGCGGCCATATCGTTACTGTTTACTTTTACAATATCCGCTATCTGCCAGCGTATAATAATAAAGAGTAAAAGGGCCAGCACGCCATACGCAAACCATTTCAGGTGTTTTAAATATGGCAGTATGGGTTTAATGACTGTTTATTGTTTTTTAGGAGCAGTTTTTAATTTACGGCGCTGGTTCCATTTGCTAAAGCCCCAGATACCAAGAATAATGGCAATAAACGGAATTTTAACCGAGGTCAGGTTACCGTCATCCACATAACATAAAAAGCGTTCCCAGCGGAATTTCCCTTCCTTGCTGTTTTTAAACAAGGAGCCAATGACGCTCGATCCGCTCACCGGATTGTTTTCAGAATACTTCATGCTGAACCATACGAAAAACGGAGAACCCACCACGTGGTCAAACGGTACAAATCCCCAGCTGCGGCTATCGGCACTGTTATGGCGGTTATCACCCATCATCCAGTAATAATCCTGTTTAAAGGTGTACGAGGTAATGGGTTGACCGTCGAGCAATACCTGCGCACCTTTTTTAGTAATGCTGTGCGGTTTATCGTCGTCGTAGCTGGTAATAATTTTATCGTACATGCAAATGTTATGCGTATCAATCGGTAGCGTCATGCCCGCTTTCGGAATTTGTAAAGGGCCGAAGTTATCGTTGTTCCACGCGTAGGCCTTATCGTGCGGAAAAATACTTACCTCGCGGCGGCCGGCTTCTTCAATGTAGCGTTTTACTTCCACCACACCCGGAATCTGTTTAATTTGTTCCGCTACATGGCGGGGCATGTTCAGGTTATAGTAATTGGTATCGCCCTGAGTCACCATTAAACGGGCTTCGGTTATGTAAATATCATAACGGTCCAGTAATTCCATCGCACTTAGTCCCGGGCGACCATCGGGCAGGGTTACCTCAAATCCGAACACTTGTCCTTTGCATTTTACCAGATAATTGTGCTGGGCGTTTTGCGGCATGGCCTGTAACTGATCGTTAATGTATATTTCCCCGTCTTTAATCTGTAATTTGTCGCCGGCAATGCCCACACAGCGTTTTACATAGTGTTCCCGCTTGTCTTTAGGTCGGTAAGCCACCTCGCCAATAGTGCCTTGCCCGGTATAAATATTGGTATTGTTCGGGTTTTGAAAATACTCCCAGGCCCGCTGTTTATATACCTCAATGGGTAACACCGTTTGACCATTGCGACGGTCCATTTCTTCGTATTGCGCGGCCAAGGCGTGAATGTTATTATAATAGCTGGTGTTTTGCATAAACGGATCCAGCAGTACCGTATCCCCGTCGGGGTAATTAAACACCACAATATCGCCGTTTTTTACGTTGCCAAATCCCGGCAGGCGGAAATACGGCAGCTTAATCCACTCCAGATACGAAGGCGTAGCTTTGGTTAAAGGCAGGGTATGGTGCGCAAACGGAAACGACAGTGGGGTTTGTGGAATCTTAGGCCCGTAGGCAAATTTGTTTACAAACAGAAAATCTCCCACCATTAAACTCTTTTCGAGCGAGGATGTAGGAATGGTAAAGGCTTCAATAAAAAAGCCCCTGATGATGGAAGCCGCAATTACCGCGAAAATAATGGGATCGAGCCAGTTTTTTACAAACGCGCTGGGCTCTTTTTTAAATTTATCGAGGCCCACAAATTTGGCCGTTTCGTCAAATCCGGCTACTACAAAAAAGAGGTAGGGCAGCAGCGAGGCAAACAGCAAATCTTTATTGCTGGGCTTGTTAAATGCCCGGGCCACGTTAAAGCCATATACCCCGTACATAATAATGTTTACACCGGGCACAATCATAATAAGGCACCACCACCACGGTTTTTGCAGGAGTTTACTAAGGCAGTAAAAGTTATAAAACGGAATGTACGCTTTCCACGATTCCACGCCAGCCTTGGCAAACAGTTTCGATAAACCAAAAAACGAAATCAGGACAAGCCCTAAAAAAATATAATTTCCCATACTAAAATGAAGTGTTGAAGATACGGATTTCCTCCGAAAGCCTTTAGGTATGCCAATGGTTTTTTACTTAAAAAAACATAAGAGCGGGGGCAGATCATCCGGAACCATCAGGCCGTGTCCCCAACCAACTCGTATGGATTTACAATTTATGAAAGGACCATTTACAAATGAAAGGGTCTTTATTTATTGGAGGGTTGGGGTCGGGCCATACGCTTTAGCTTTGGGCGCACACGGCGGCATCGCAGCCGTGTGCGTGGGCTTCCGGTGGTCGCCGCCGCCACGGTGCGCTGACACGCCACCTACACCCAAAGGCTGCCGCTGCTGTCCCTCACGGATAGCTATTAGCGTAATTACTGACGGTTAGCGCGGATTTTTAATCATTAGTGTTCGAGACATCAGGTATCGTTGAATAAGTGGCTCATTTTAGAG
>JASGCO010000039.1:21441-32631 GCA_030054095.1 Sediminibacterium sp. | reverse complement strand
TTAAACCAGAAACGCTTGCTGGTAAGGGGGCATTTACCGTGTACCATCACAAGCGCCTAACCATTTACGGCTGGTCAGATAACGAACATCAGCGTCTGAATTGTACAGATAGTGTTTTCCTGCAGCGCGTTATCTTGAAAGATCAGAAAAAAACGGAGCTACGGCCCTTTAACGTATTCATTAGAAAAAACCTTCGTTTTGTAGCTTGTGCCGGAAACACTGATTTCAGGCGTGTCTGCGCGCTTCAGCCTACTCATCTTCTGGTGTCAGAAAATCAGATTCCGGACAGCACATTTTTTCTTCAGGTGCCGGTAAAAACAATCATTGTTCATCCTCACAATAATTCTAAAACAAAAGCGCAGATCCAACAATTATGTCATAACTTTGGCGTCGAATGCTGGGATCTTGCTACCCGTGGGTTTTACAGGGTAAGTTGGGAACTGTAACGGTTTTAGCTATAAAAGCCCATTGGCCACGTAAATAACTACGAATGCTAAAACAGCGGTATAAGCATTAGTAAAAAATAAATGTTGTATGAAAATAAGAATTGGTGATAAGGTTAAGTTTTTAAACGAGATCGGAGAAGGTGTAGTAACGCGCTTAAAGGATAAAACCACAGTGTTTGTAGAAATGAACGACGGATTTGAGATTCCGTATCCTGTTTCTCAACTCGTTCCCATTCATACAGAATTAATACTGAATAAGGATACTGAAAACATTGAACTGGAACCGGATGTAGAAACAGTAGATGCCATTTATTTTGTGGTGGAACCAGATCACGCGTTGCCTGTTTTGACCAACGATTATAATTTATACCTGTTTAACGCGTCTTCGTTTAATTTACTCTACTCTTATTCTATTAAAGATGAAGCGTATTATCAGACTCTTAAGCATGGGGAGGTCGGCGCTTTTCAAAAAGTACTGCTGAAGCAGGTAAAACTAAATTTTTTTAAGGATTTTAATACGCATAAGGTTTGTGGATTGTTGTTTAAAAACACACACTATAAGCTGCAACAGCCCATCTATGAAAGTATTCAGATCAATCCAAGAAGTTTGAATCCGGATCAGTTAATTGAACATCAGGAATTTAAACACCCGGTGTATGCATTCTTGTTAAAAGACGATTTTGCAAGCATCGAAACAGTAGAAGATACCTTTAACAGTGATAGTATTATCCGTTTAAAAACGGTTAAGGAATTCAAATCGCAGGCTAAAGCTTCAAAATCGAGCAAAGCGTATCTTAAAAGTCTTGAAAAAGAAATAGACCTGCACATAGAAGAACTGGTGAAAAATCCAGATCATTTAACCAGTCACGAAAAGCTATCCATTCAATTGGAAAAGGTTGAAAAAGAACTGGACAATGCCATTGCAAACGGCTTAAGAAAACTCACATTTATACATGGTGTTGGTAATGGGCGCCTAAAACAGGAGATTATTCATTTACTTAAAACGATAAAGGGCATTCAATACCATGACGCGCCTTATAAAATTTACGGTTATGGGGCTACAGAAGTACTTTTCTTTTAATGGTGTTTAAACGTAAAACCGAACGGCAAGGTTGCGTTCATTCGTGTTAATATTAGCTATTTTTTTCAGCTAAGACTGCTATTTGTTGATTATTTTTTAACCTGCGTCGCCCAAAAGTTTACTACCTTTAAACGCAGGTTGTTCTATCGCGTTAATAGTAATATTAATGAGGAAAGTCCGGGCAGCGCAGAGTAATCCGCCGCATGAAAGTGTGGGTACCGGTAACGAGAGGAGCCGGTAACAGAAAGTGCCACAGAAAACCAGGTAGCCTTTCCGTTAAGGCGGAAGGGTGATAGTGAAAACGTGAGGTAAGAGCTCACGGATGTTGACAGTAATGCCAACATCGGGTAAACCTCGGGTGCTGAAAGACCAAATAGGTTCCGGGAATCAGGGCTACTCGTCCTGTTCTGCAAAGAACCCGGAATGGGTAGGTCGCTTAGATAAATGATAGATAAGTTTGTTGAAAGACAAATGAAACAAAACCCGGCTTACCAACCTGTTTTTTAAATGTATTAAAAACGAACCGCGTATGATAAAAAAACTACTTCTTCTGTTAACAGCCATTATCATTTCGCACCTTAGCTTTGGGCAGCCCTGTCCTCAGATTTTTGATTATAATGGCGTATTACAAAACCGCCCATACTGGATCAATTGTACGGGCGGTGCTTACACGGTTAATTTCCAGTCCAATCAAAACTGGGGGGCTTATACCATTAGCTGGGGCGATGGTTCACCGAATACAGCAGGTGGATCGTATGTGGCTAACACCATTATTAACCACACCTATCCTGCCGTCATTGATACGTATGTGGTTGTACTCACCATTCCGGGAGTATGTACACGAACGGGTGTTGTTGTAAATGAAAAACCAGTAAACGCCTCCATACAAATTCCGATAGGAGGTGTCACTCAAGCTTGCGCACCTGCCATTCTTCAGTTCAGTAATTCGAGTACAGATGTCAGCAAAACCACTACGTTTCAATGGAATTTCGGCGATGGCTCTCCTCTGGCTAATTTCACTTATACCAATGCCGGGCAACTTATTAGTCACCAATACAATAAGGGCACTGTTAATTGCGTCACGCAGGTAACACTCCGAGCACAAAACTATTGCAGTTTCGGTAATCCTACAATTGCCAATTTTAATCCTATTCAAATCTATGATATTGATGATGCTGCTATTACACCCGATGCCGTAACAAAATGTTTCCCGGATCGTACTTTTACGTTTACCAATACTACAAATCGTAACTGCGTACCGCAGGGTAACACCTTTCAACGTCAGGAATGGTGGAACCTTGGTAACTATTTTGGTCTGGGCTACGACAGCATTGTGCCCTGGCGTCCATGGCCCCCCACACTACCACGTGTGGTTACGTATCCGGGCATAGGCAGCTACACTGTTATGCTACGCGACAGTAATCTTTGCGGAATAGATACCGCTATTACTGTTGTTAATGTGGTGGCGCCTCCTACTTCTGGATTTATTGCTCCTCCCGGCCCCAACTGCCAAAATGTGCCATTAACGTTTACCAATACCAGCTCCACGGGTTACACTTACCTCTGGAATTTTGGAACCGGAGGAGGATTTCAGACATTTCCCTTTGGGCCCGTTACACATTCATTTCCTAATCCAGGCACATACACCGTTCAATTAGTGGCACTGGTACCCGGCGCAGGCGCTTCCTGCACCGATACCACTAAAATACCCATCACCATTTTACCATCGCCCGTTTCCAGTTTTTCCATGGCTCCCGTTATTGGTTGTAATACGTTAAGCAATGTAACGTTTACCAATAACTCTGTATCGGCCGTCAGCTATACCTGGTCGTTTGGTAATGGCAACACCTCCAATCTGCAGATCCCTCCGTCTCAAAATTATACCAATACAGGTGTATTTACTGTTACATTGGCTATAACCGGTACAAACACCTGCCGCAACAGCAGTACACGTACACTTACCGTATTTCCCAAACCCATCCCGAACTTTAACCCTGTTGCTACCTGTGTTGGCGCGCAAACACAGTTTTCTAATACTTCCACTTCATTCACCGTGAGTCCCAATACCGGATACATCTGGAACTTTGGAGATGGATCTGCTACATCCACCGCTACTAACGCTATTCATGTTTATACGCTGCAAAATACTTATACTGTTCAATTAGTAGCGATGAATGCGTTTTGTAAAGATTCCATTGTACAAACCGTAACGGTTAACATTAAACCTACCGCTAATTTTGTTTTTACGCCTACCGTCAGTTGCCCTCCTTTTGCCATAACCTTTTCAAATACCACTGCCAATGGCAGCAGCTATATCTGGAATTTCGGGGTTGTTCCCAGCGCCACAACCACAGCCGTAAATCCGTCGTTTACATTTTCCAATACCGGTGTTAGTGCTGTTAATTATACCGTTCAGCTTATTGCCGGCACAGGCGCAGGATGTGCCGATACAGCAAGGCGCGTGGTTCAGGTTCTACCCCGCCCCACCGCGCAATATACTGCTAATACCACTCCGGGCTGTTCTCCTTTACCGCAAACATTTACTAACACCTCTCTTAATGCCAGTAATTATATCTGGAATTTTGGCGACGGTACACCTACTGTTACTACTACCAGCCCCTCGCACCTATATGCCAACGCGACTTTATCGCTTCAAACTTATACCTGTCAGCTCATCGCCTTTAATGCCAGTGGTTGTTCTGACACCACCTCAAAAGTAGTAACGGTTTACCCCAAACCATTTACAACGTTTACAATGATTCCAAGTTCGGGGTGTTCTCCTCTTACTATTAATTTTCCCCCCGTTCTGGGATTAACCTCTTATACCTGGGATTTCGGAGATGGTTCTCCTTTGTCCAATGCTACTAATCCTGTGCATACGTTTACAAACTTTGGAACCACTAACCAAACCTTTACGGTTATGCTTATTGGTGCCAACGGCTTTGGCTGTAAAGACACGTCGTATGGTTATCCGCTGGTGTTTCCCAAACCGCAAGCTGGTTTTAACGCCTCGCATAATCTGGTCTGTTCACCCTTTACCATTACCTTTACCAACACTTCTCAAAACAGCGCCACTCATGTGTGGGATTTTGGTGACGGCACACCTACTGTTACTACTACTAGCCCCGCGCACAGTTTTACCAACACCCTGCTGGTTCAACCCAATATTTATACGGTACAACTGGTTACCACCAATGCCAGCGGTTGCTCGGATGTGAGTATTAAAACAGTTACCATACTGCCCGAGGCCATCGCCGGACTGAGCCTTTCGGCTAATAGTGGTTGTACGCCATTAAACATCAACTTTACAGGAGGAACATCTATTACTACATTTACCTGGGATTTTGGAAATGGCTCACCTCCGGTCACACAACAAAATCCGGTTTATACCTATACTAACAGCACACAAGCGACGCAACAGTTTACCGTTACCCTTAAAGGCACCAACAATTTTGGCTGCAGAGATAGTGTGAGCGATGTTGTGACGATATTCCCAAGACCTGTTCCTAATTTTGCAGCCACCCCATCTGTAGCATGCCCGCCCTTCTCTGTCAGCTTTAGCAACACCAGTGTGGGACACACGAACCAAACCTGGGATTTTAATAACGGCTTGTTTTCCGTTATTCCAAACCCGTTGAGCACTTATACGTCCAATGTTCCGGTCAGTTTAACAACCTATAGTGTAAAATTAGTTGTAGGCAACGCTAACGGGTGTAAAGATTCCGTTGTAAAACTTATCACCATGTTACCCCGCCCCAAAGCGCAATTTAAGGTGGACACACCTGCCTGCTCCCCTGCTGTAATTAATTTCACCAATCAATCTGTTTCAGCTACCAGTTACTTCTGGAACTTTAACAGCGCGGGGACTTCTACCCTTACGTCTCCTCAACGGCTGTTCACCAATCCCGGGCCAGGTAACCTTTCTCTCCCAATTAGCTTAATTGCTGCTAATCCTGATGGCTGTAAGGATACCAGCACTATGCAACTGGTTATTTTCCCGAAACCGAATTTCTTTATCTCCGCGTTGCCAGATAGTGGCTGTACACCCTTACGCGTTAATTTTCCTGCCATATTTGGGGTAAAAAATTATCAGTGGACCTTTGGAGATGGAAACGGAAGCTCCTCTGTTAACCCATCCAATACGTTCCTGAACACCACTACCACCCCTAAAAATTATACCGTGCAGTTAATTGCTACCGATAACAATGGCTGTAAAGATACCACCGACCGCCTTATCAAAGTGTTCCCGAAACCTGTTGCACTTTTTGTAGCCGATCCACTCCTTATATTTGTACCTACCACTCCCACTAATATGTTTAACAAATCTACCGGGGCGGTTTCGTATGTATGGGATTTCGGAGATGGTTCGGCCTCTTCTTCCGATGTAAATCCTACACATACATATCAGAGTCCGGGGGAGTACCAGATTACATTGATTGCTACAAATTTGCAAGGCTGTAAAGATACCTTTAACCTTGGCTCAAAAATTCTGGCATTAAGTGAAAGTGACATTCAAATTCCCAATGCGTTTACCCCCAATCCTAACAGTGGATCAGGAAGTGGTATTTATGACCCGCTTGACAAGAGTAATGACATTTTCCATCCTGTAGTTCGCGGGGCCTCAAAATATGAACTCAGCATTTACTCAAGGTGGGGCGAATTGCTTTTTAATACGAAAGATGTGAATGTTGGATGGGATGGTTACTACAAAGGAAAACTCTGCACACAGGATGTTTATGTATATAAAATCACCGCTTCCATGCTGGATGGAAAAACATTCAATAAAGTAGGTGATGTTCTTTTATTAAAATAAATTATGAGAATCAGCGGTTTCAGAATACGTTTACTATTACTTTTTTCTTTCGTGCTT
Source organism: Sediminibacterium sp. (assembly GCA_030054095.1). Classification (GTDB taxonomy): domain Bacteria; phylum Bacteroidota; class Bacteroidia; order B-17B0; family Aurantibacillaceae; genus Aurantibacillus. The sequence goes on along the minus strand of JASGCO010000039.1, from coordinate 26,234 downwards.
CACCTCTTAACATCAGCTCAAAGCGACAAAAAGAAAGCGAAAACATTTATAAAAGAAGGAGATGCCAACTTTGAAATAGAAGATTATTATAATGGTTTAATGCAATACACCAATGCTTTACGTTTCGATTCCAAAAATGACAAAGCTAATTTGTATGCCACCATTTGTAAAATACGGCTTGGATACGCTGCCGATTCGTGCCAGGAGAACATTGAACTGCTTCAGAAATCCGTTCTTCCCGATGCCCGGTATTATCTTGCTAAAATACGTCACAGGCAAAAGAACCCTGATGAAGCCATAGCACTCTTAAACAGTTATATCTTACTGCCCAAAAAGAAACGATTACACACTGACGAAGAGGTAGATTACTTCCTGAATGTCTGTAAATCGGCTAAACAAGAAATAGCACATCCGCACCGTTCAATTATCCGGAATATGGGAAAAGCCATTAACTCCAGCGCCCCTGATTATGTGCCTGTTATTATGCCGGATGAAAGCGCGCTTTATTTCACATCACGTCGTGCCGGCAGCAGTAACAATGTGAAGGACGAACTTGGTGTTTATAAAGAAGATGTATATGTATCTTATAAGGAAGGCGATTATTGGCAGCCTGCATCCAACATCGGATCGCCGGTAAACACAGATAATAATGACGCTTGTGTGGCCATTAGTCCCGACGGGCAACGTATGATTATTTACCGTACCGCTTCCGATAAAATAAGCGGCGATTTATATATCAGCCATATAGAGGCCGCCAATAAGTGGAGCGAGCCACAACTGTTGGGTAAAGAAATCAATTCACAATACATAGAAACCAGCGCGTGCTTCAGTAACGATACCAGTGAAATTTACTTCAGCAGTAATCGCCCCGGCGGTTTTGGAGGAAAAGATATTTACCGCATAAAAAAACTCCCGAACGGAAAATGGGCTTTACCTTATAATCTCGGCAGCTCGGTTAATACTCCTTACGATGATGACGCTCCATTTCTGCACCCGGATGGGATAACACTTTATTTTAGCTCGAAAGGGCATTCCACCATGGGGGAATTTGATGTATTTAAAAGTGTACTGAATGAAGAAACTAATCAGTTTTCAAAGGCGGAAAACCTTGGCTATCCGATTAATGGTGTTGGGAATGATATTTTTTTCGTGCTGAATGTTGATGGGCAGAAAGGGTATTATTCTTCGGTTAAGGAAGATACACAAGGCAGTAGCGACATCTATGAAATAGATACCCGCTTTGGCGACAATGATTTGAAAGTAAAACAATGCTGGTTGATGAAAGGCGAAAAAATGGGTAAAGCTAAAATTACCCTTCTGGATAACGAGAACAATAAAGTAAGCGGGATTTACCTTTCAAATCCTAATACCGGAAAATTTATTCTGGTTATGAACCCGCTGAAAAGTTACAAAGCCATTGTTCAGGAAGATGGTTATGAAACACTGGTAGTGGATATTGAGCCACTTGCTTTTGACAAAACAGATAAAGACCTGGAATTTAAACTGATAAAAAAATAATGAGATTAAAACATCTATATAGTTACCTGATACTTTTTACCTCTTTAATGTATAAAGCGCAGGATCCGCAGTTCACACAGTTTTACGCTAATACGATGTACCTTAATCCTGCGTTTACAGGCCTAACCTACGAGCACCGGTTTGCCATAGCACTTCGCAATCAATGGCCGGGAATCAAACGCACCTATCAAACCGGAATGTTTAGTTACGACTATAACCTCAGCGATTTAAACAGTGGTATAGGCGGCTTTGTTATGCAGGATATTGCCGGTACATCCCGGCTGACACATACACAAGGCGGCTTAAGTTATGCGTATCGGTTTAAAACCAGTAAAAACTCAGAAGTAAGAGCCGGGTTACAAGTTGCCATGAATCAAAAACGACTGGACTACACTAAACTTATTTTTAATGATCAGTTTATCAGTGGGGCAAATGTTTCTCAGGATGCCTTGCAAATTGAACGCGTTAACTATGTTGATATTGGAGCCGGAGCCGTTTATAATACAACCAATTTCTGGGTTGGTGTAGCCGCCAAACATTTAAATCAACCCAATGCCAGTTTAATTGCCAATGTAGAACCATTGCCGGTCTATTTCAATGTGCACGGCGGTTACCGTTACATTATAACCGCGCGTGGTTCAGGAAAAACAAAACTGGAGGAGTTTGTAAGCGCTTCTGTTCATTACCGGCATGAACTAAAGTACGATCAGCTAGACATAGGCGCTTATTACTTTAAAGATTTTATCCAATTCGGACTTTGGTACCGTGGATTACCTTACAAACGTTATAAACCAGGCTTTGGTAGCAGAGAAAGCATTAGCATTCTCGTGGGAATTGAAATTCCTGACCGTTTTTTCAAAATAGGCTACAGTTATGATCTCACTGTTTCCAGGCTTGGCGTAAATAACTCGCAGGGCGCACATGAAATTACCCTGGTTTACGAAGTTGCCAAAAAGAAAAAGCGTAATAAACGCGTCGTAGTAAGTTGTCCTAAATTTTAGGTGGCTCTTTTGCCGCTCCTTTATAATTCACTTAACCCATTTAGAGGGGCCTCTGTCTAAATTTTTACAGGCGCTTACTCAACTAAATGATTATCAGGCAATATTTAAATTCTAAATCGTTATATTTGGTAGTTATGAAGGCATTTAAAGCACTTTACTGGGCATTAGTATTTATTTCTCTTTCTGTCACCACGTGGGCTCAACGTGGTAAACACGGCGCGTTAACAGTAACTGCGGCCAACACCCGGATAAACGAATATACCAATTTAACTGCCAACGCTACGGCAGGAAATCTTACCATTACTGTAGGCAGTAATAACCTAAATGCCAATGGCCGCTTTACCGGCCCCCTTCAGGTAGGAGACCTTGTTATGATCATACAGATGCAGGGAGCACTTATCAAAACCTTTAATACCGTTCCGGGTCAGGACTCTACCTATGGAGAAATATTAAATTATAATGACTGTGGCCGGTATGAATTCCATCAGGTTTATGCCCTTCCTAATGCGACTTCGATTGTCTTGGATTGCGGATTACAATACAATTACTCATCTGCCGGAAAAACTCAAATTGTTCGTGTACCGCGTTTATCAGCCCTTACAGTTAATGCTGGTGCTTCACTTACAGGCGATGCGTGGAACGGCACCATTGGAGGCATTGTAAGCGCCGAAGTGAATGGGGCAACCGTTATCAATGGTTCTGTTGTTGCCACCGGCCTTGGTTTCAGACAGGGCATAGCTGCCAACGATGGTAACTACGGCGGATTACGCTATGTGGATATGAATGTTGGCTATCCGGAAGGTGGAGAAAAAGGAGAAAGTATTGCCGGCTCTCAGGCAGATTACGCCGCGCTCTATAACGGGAAACACTCACGTGGCGCACCTGCTAATGGCGGAGGTGGTGGAAACTCGCATAATGCCGGTGGTGGTGGTGGTGCCAATGCAGGCATTCCGGCTACCTGGAGAGGGTATGGGATTGTTAATCCTGCCTATAATGCCAGCTACAATCTTGAATTTCCGGGACGCGCAGCAATTGTTTCGTCCGGAGGGGGTAAAGGTGGCTATGCGTACTCCAGTGCCAATCTTAACCCTGTAACTGTTGGCCCCAATAATGGATCGTGGGGAGGAGACGGCAGGAAAAACAACGGTGGATTTGGTGGCAGACCTCTGGATTATAGTACTGGTCGGATCTTCCTTGGCGGTGGTGGTGGTGCAGGCCACGTAAATAACCTGTCTGCTGTTAATACAGGTGGTAATGGCGGTAATGGTGGCGGAATGATTTATTTTATTACGTATGGAAATGTAACTGGCACAGGGGCAGTAATTGCTAATGGTAATAACGGAGTAACTGCTACAGGAGCCCCTACCCCCGGAAATTTTTCGGGAAACGATTCTGGCGGCGGCGGCGGAGCAGGCGGAACTATTATTTTTAATTCTACCGGAACAGTCAGCGGCATTTCTTTAACCGCTAATGGTGGTTTAGGTGGCAATCAGACTATTGTAAAAAACCTTGTGTTTGGTACTGTAAATGAGGCCGAAGGGCCAGGTGGCGGCGGTGGTGGTGGCTACATTGCTCTTTCTGCCGGCGCGCCGGCGCAAAACGTACTTGGCGCTAACAGCGGTACTACCAACGCGCCACCAATGGCTACATTCCCTCCAAATGGCGCTACGAACGGAGCGCCCGGATTGAGCAATCAAAGTATTACCCTTTATACATTAACGGCTAACCCTGTTACCGTATGTGTAAACAATGCGGCCACGTTAACAGCTTCATCCAATAATCCTTCTGCCAGTTTTCTCTGGTATAACAGTATTGCTGGTCCTTCCCAAATAGCAACCGGTGCAGTGTATACCACATCCGTTTTTACAGCTCCGGGATCTTACACATTCTTTGCTGCTATGTGTCCGGGCAATTACAGAGTTCCGGTAGTTGTTACCGTAACCAATGGCCCTACTTTAACCGTTACTTCCTCTACCATTTGTGCGGGTCAAACCACAACATTAACTGCTTCTGGCGCTACCACGTATTCCTGGTCAACCGGAGTTTCAACATCCACTGTCGCTGTAAATCCAGCGTTAACAACAGCATACACGGTTACGGGTTCCTTAAGCGGCTGTAGTTCCTTTACCACTACAACGGTTACTGTAAATGCAGCATCCACTATCGCGGTTACTTCAACTGTTATTTGCGCAGGACAAACCGCCACTCTTACTGCCGGACCGGCTATATCTTATACCTGGTCGAATGGGGCCACTAGTTCTACCAATGCTGTTA
>JASGCO010000039.1:0-21341 GCA_030054095.1 Sediminibacterium sp. | reverse complement strand
CTGTCAATCCGGCACCTGTTACCAATGTTAACAGCGCTACCATTTGTGCGGGGAATAGCGCTACTTTAACCGCCAGCGGTGCCACTTCTTACTCCTGGTCCACAGGGGCAATTACCAATTCTATTGTTGTTACACCCGCTGCCAACACATCTTATACCGTTACCGGGACTCAGGGGGGGTGCAGTTCCTCTACTGTTGCTCAAGTTGTTGTTTCCGCCGTTGGTGTATTACCTGTTAATAGCGCTACAATTTGCGCCGGGCAATCTGCTACCTTAACCGCAGGAGCGGCTACTTCTTATACCTGGTCAACCGGCGCCAATACTTCAAGCATAGTTGTAACGCCCGCCTCAACAACGGTTTACACTGTAAATGCCACCACTGGCGGTTGTGTGTCAAATGCCACTACCGCCGTTACCGTAAATCCGTCTTCTACTATCGCGGTCACTTCTTCAACCGTGTGTGCAGGACAAACAGCGACTCTTACTGCCGGGCCGGCTATATCTTATACCTGGTCGAATGGGGCCACTAGTTCTACCAATGCTGTTACTCCCGCGCTTACCACTGTCTATTCTCTTACCGCCAACATCGGAGGCTGCAACGCCACTAACACCGGTACTGTTACTGTCAATCCGGCACCTGTTACCAATGTTAACAGCGCTACCATTTGTGCGGGGAACAGTGCAACCTTAACTGCCAGCGGAGCCACATCCTACTCCTGGTCCACAGGAGCCCTTACTAATTCTATTGTCGTTACACCTGCTGCCAACACGTCTTACACCGTTACCGGGACTCAGGGAGGATGCAGTTCCTCTACCGTTGCGCAAGTTGTTGTTTCCGCTGTTGGTGTATTACCCGTTAACAGCGCTACAGTTTGCGCCGGGCAATCTGCTACCTTAACCGCAGGGGCTGCTACTTCTTATACCTGGTCAACCGGGGCTAATACTTCAAGCATAGTTGTAACGCCCGCCTCAACAACGGTTTACACTGTAAATGCCACCACTGGCGGTTGTGTGTCAAATGCCACTACCGCCGTTACCGTAAATCCGTCTTCTACTATCGCGGTTACTTCTTCAACCGTGTGTGCAGGACAAACAGCGACTCTTACCGCCGGGCCAGCTATATCTTATACCTGGTCGAATGGTGCTACTAGTTCTACCAATGCTGTTACTCCCGCGCTTACCACTGTCTATTCTCTTACTGCCAACATCGGAGGCTGCAACGCTACCAATAGCGGTACTGTTACCGTAAATCCTATACCAGTAACCAGTGCCAACAACGCTACCATTTGCGCAGGCAACAGTGCTACTTTAACCGCCAGCGGTGCCACATCTTACTCCTGGTCCACAGGAGCCCTTACCAATTCTATTGTCGTTACACCTGCTGCCAATACATCTTACACCGTTACCGGTACTCAGGGGGGGTGTAGTTCCTCTACCGTTGTTGCGGTCACCATTTCCAGTATTGGAGCCATTGCCATAAACAACCCCACTATTTGTACCGGACAAACCGCCACTCTTACTGCGGCAGCTGCTACTTCTTACAGTTGGTCAACCGGTGCTACTACCTCAAGTATAACGGTTAGTCCGGGTCTTACAAGTATATATACGCTTAGTGCTGTAGTTGGCGGCTGCCCTTCTTTAGGAAGCGCAACAGTAACAGTTGTTGCACCTTCGGTTCCTGTCGTCAATCAGGCTTCTGTTTGTTCTGGTCAAACAGCTACGCTTACTGCCATGGGAGCATCTTCTTACTCCTGGTCAACAGGAGCCTTAACCAACTCCATTGTTGTTTCCCCTGTTAGCACAACCATTTATACTGTAACTGGTAATCCCGGCTCGTGTCCTGCAAACGCCAATACTACAGTATTTGTAACCAATACCCCTACTGTTTCTGCCAATAGTCTTACCATCTGCTCTGGTCAAACTGCCACTCTAATTGCCAGTGGTGCCGCATCTTACCTTTGGAACGATGGCACACCTACTGCCAGCAATGTGGTTACCCCTGTATCCACTGCCGTTTATACTGTTACAGGAACTGCCGGCACTTGTTCCGCCTCCGCTACAGCAATGGTTATGGTTAACCCGACACCTATTGTATCTGCTATAAATGCTACTATTTGTCCCGGGCAAACCGCAACAGTTACCCCATCAGGCGCTACTCAGTACACGTTCGATCCGGGAGGGATTAACACAGTTGGTACAACTTTTACTGTAAGTCCGGCTGTAACTACTGTGTATGCCATTAGTGGCAGTAGTAACAATTGTATTTCAACCGGAACAGTTAGTATAAATTTAGGTAACAATTTATCCATTGCCGTTAATAATGCTACATTTTGTCCTGGTAATTCAGTTGTTTTAACAGCAAGCAGCAGTGCAACCAGTTATACCTGGAGCACAGGTGCAACTACCGCTTCCATAAGCGTATCGCCAAGTGTCGCCTCAGTGTACTCTGTTACAGGATCTAACGGTTCCTGTAATGGCAGCACTACTGTTCAGGTTCTCCCAGGTTCAGTTCCGGCAATAACCGTCACCGCTACACCGATTTGTCCCGGGCAAACCAGTACACTTAGTGCCAGTGGAGCCAATACTTACACCTGGCTACCCGCAGCAAGTATTTCATCCAGCATTATATCCAGCCCCTCCGCCGCCACAGCCTATACTGTAATCGGAAATTCAGGAGCTTGCGACGGCTCCACTGTTTTCACGTTAACCATCTCGCCTACACCAACGGTAAGCGTTGCTTCCCTGAGTGTATGTAATGGCGGAACAGCAACGCTTACCGCTAATGGAGCAACAAACTATAACTGGTTACCATCTGGTTCAGCAGGAAACACATTAGCCGTAACCCCTTCGGTTACCAGTACATATACTGTTGTAGGCAGTATTGGGAGCTGTACTTCACTCGCCACCGCTACAGTTAGTTTAGTTAGCGGATTCAACCTTAGCATAAACAGTTCCAATATTTGTTTGGGTCAGAGTGCTACACTCACCGCATCGGCATCGGCAGGTAATACGTTTACCTGGTCAACCGGAGAAACAACAGCCTCAATAGTTGTTACGCCAAGCGTAAGTACAAATTACTCCGTAACCGCCGCACTGGGATCCTGCATCAATTCTACTGCCACTACAGTTTATGTAAGTACGCCGCCGGCACTTTCGGTTTCACCCGCCTCTTCCGAAATTTGCAACGGTCAAAGTACTGCGCTAACTGCCAGCGGTGCCAGCAGTTACACCTGGTCTCCCGGAAATTTGACCACGCCGGTTGTTTCTGTCAGCCCTTCAGCAACTACCATTTATACTGTTAATTCTACTAATGGCATTTGTACCATATCACGCACACTTGCTGTTTTTGTCAATACGTATCCAACACTATCGGTCTCTATCAACACGTTTGAGATTTGCCGTGGCGAAGATATCATTGTAAACGCGAGCGGAGCCGCCAACTATACCTTATCTACTCCTAAATTCAATCATTATACGCTCCCTCATAGCTTTAAACCCGATGCCAATACTACGCTAACGGTAACCGGATCCAACGGTGCCTGCACCAGAAGTACCACTGCTTTTATAACCGTTCATTCTGTTGATGCTGGCTTTAATGAAGAAATCAATTACGCAGACTTTCCTGCATACATCAATTTCACAAACACCTCAAGCCCTAACAGCTCTGTTAGCTGGGACTTTGGAAACGGGATTTCAATGGGAAATATTCAGACACCTCGTGTGTTATTTGAGGATCCGCGAAAATATCTTGTTTCACTGGTGGCAATAGATGCGTTTGGCTGTAAAGACACCGTTATGAAAGTAATAGAAGCAGGATGTGGAAGTGGTGATATTTATGTTCCAAACAGTTTTACACCTAATGGTGATGGGATTAATGATGTATTTGCTATTGCAGGTCCCGGCGTTTGTATTGCCAATTTTAAAGGTCGTATTTTTGACCGTTGGGGGGAACTACTATTTACAATGGAAGAGCTTAGCAGTAAATGGGACGGACAATTTAAAGGAAATCCTGTAGAACAAGGCGTGTATGTGTATCAGTTTGAGTATCAGGTTCCGGGTGGCAAAACCATTAGCAGAACCGGTCATATAAACCTCATCCGGTAACACCTTTTTGCTTGCTTGATTTCTGAATAATCATTTTCAATTTTTATATTTAGAATGTGAATGCTGTTTGTTACATGCTCTGCCAGTTAGCACATTGTTTATTTCTTGCTCTATTAATGGCGTTGTCTGGCACTACCAATGCCCAAAAAGACACTGTTCTTCATCAATATTCGCTTCATGTTGAAATTGGTGGGCCCGGAGGGTATGGGTCGGTTGGCTACGAATATTTGTTTCTCAGAAAAGAATACTATACTCTTTCAATGAAAGGTGGTGTCGGGGTTTTCCATCTCCGTGATTTTAGAAACAATCTGAATCCAGACATTCTTATTCCTTTAGGCTGTCATTTTTTACGGGGGCGAAAACATTTGATGGAGATAGCTCTTGGAGAAACGTTTCATTCCATAGTAAAGAGTGATCAGGAAGATTACGGGTCAAGCCGACAGGTGGGATGGAGTTCATTTGCCATTGCCGGATACCGGTATAAACATGCCGGAGGCCGCTTTATTTTAAGAGTATTTTACAACCCCTTGATAGAATTTAACCGGTATTTCCGTCATTGGGGAGGGATTTCTTTTGGCTATGCTTTATAAATTACTTATCCTGATTTATGGTGTCGGGCTCCTGTGTATGGCAGGATGCAGAGGAAAACACCATATAGAAAACTTAAATGGCAACTCCATTGAAGTTTTTGGACATGCCGGAATGGGCATACAGAGCACTTACCCGATGAACAGTGCCGAGTCCATTCAAAAATGCCTGCAAACAGAAGCTGACGGAAGCGAAATGGATATTCAGATGACCAAGGATAGTGTACTTGTTGCCTATCATAACGAAGAACTATCTGAAAACACCAACTTTTCGGGCATGATACACAATTATTCGATTTCTGAGCTGGATCAGTTACATTATAAAAGCACTCCTTTCAGAAACTATAAATTAGCTGTTCCTGATAATTTGTTCTCCAACATTAACATTGAAAACAAGCGCTTTACGTTTGACTGTAAACTTTATACAACAGCAAATATTGATGTTTTTATTGAGACTTATGCCCGTGCACTCGCCCGCTTGATAAAAAAACACCACTTAGAAAAACGGTGTTACATTGAATCACAAAATGAAAAATTACTTCTTGAATTGAAACGACTTTTACCCGATTGTAATCTCTTTATTTACCGATCCGTTTTTTCAGAAAGTCTTGAGATTGCCCAACGCCTTCAATTGTTTGGCATTACCATGTCCACTCATCTTATCACCAAAGCTCAAATTGAAGAAGCGCACCGGAACACTATCAGAGTAGCTATATGGAACGTACAATCACGAAAAGATAATAAAGAAGCCGTCCTCAAAAACCCTGATATTATACAATCAGATCGTCCGGAACATCTGATTAAAATTATGGAATAAGCTGTTGGAACGACTCAGGTAACCATTATACGACACCATCGCCGAGAATTTTAACCGTAATATGGTTCATCGTATCATTCAGTTTCAGTTGACAAGCCAGCCGTGAACGATCTGTGATGTTCTGAAGGTTATCCAGCATGGCGTACTCATCATCACTAATAGGTTTAAGGTTCTCAAATCCATTAAGCACTTCCACATGGCAAGTGGCACATAAAGCCATTCCCCCACACGTTGCCAGTATATCGTATTCATTTCCTTTCAGAAATTCCATTAAACTCAATCCCATATCGGTTGGCGCCTCTAAACTACTTACAGTACCATCTGGATTCTGAACATTAACAATGATTGTATTCTCCATACTTTTGATTAATTAAAAAGCATTTACGCCATTTACAGTAGTGTACTTCATGGTGTACTTAACTCCCGGATTAATGTATTTATACGCACTATGGCTCATTAAGGCCGCTTCATGGAATCCACACAATATCAATTTCAATTTATTTGTGTAAGTATTTATATCGCCTATTGCGTAAATGCCTTCAATATTAGTTGAATAGTCATCTGTGTTAACGACAATGGCATTTTTATCCAGATTTAATCCAAACTTTTCTATTGGGCCCAGTTTGGGACTCAATCCAAAAAGGGGAATCAGGTGGTCGGTGTCAATGGTTTGTGCCTCGTTGGTTTTAGCAGTAACTAAAGACACAGATTCCAGTTTAGCATCGCCATTTACACTTCCGATATTAGTGTTTAGCAATAACCTTATTTTTCCCTCTTCAGCTAGTTTCATAACCTTATTTACGCTATCCGGCGCGCCTCTGAACGATTCACTCCGGTGTACCAGCGTCAATTCACTGCATATTTCACTTAAAAAAATAGTCCAATCCAAAGCGCTATCTCCTCCACCCGCAATAACCACACGTTGGTTACGGTACTTTTCAGGATCCAAAATCATATAATTTATGCCCTTCCCGTTCTCGAATCGCTCTAACCCCGCTACCTCGGGTTTGCGCGGCTCGAAACACCCCAACCCGCCTGCAATAACGACTACTTTAGCTTGTATTTGGGTCCCCATATTGGTCGTTAGTAAAAAATCGCGTTCGCCTCTCTTTTCCAGTTCCTCCACGCGTTCTCCCAAAGTAAACTCAGGCTTAAACGGCTCAGCCTGTTTCATCAGATTATCAACTAATTCCTGTGCTAAAACAGTTGGGTAACCGGGAATATCATAAATTGGTTTTTTAGGGTATATTTCAGATAATTGTCCGCCCGGTTGTGGAAGATAATCTATTAAGTGGCAACGCATTTTTAAAAGTCCTGCCTCAAATATTGCGAAAAGTCCAACTGGTCCGGCACCAATAATGGCTAAATCTGTTGAAATCATTAAAGAAATTTTCGCAAAATTACGGAAAATGTTAACGGCAAAACCGGTTAAACCCGAAAATTGACAAAATTGTAAAAATAGCCGCTTTTTAAACCTCATGGAACTTATTCATAAAAGTTAAATTCATAGGATTTATTTTATTTAATCATTAACTTAGCATTATTAATTATTTATAAAAATCACCATGAAAAAAAGTTTACTAAGCATTTTTGGAGCGGCTCTCGTAACTGGAGTTGTTGCCCAACAAACTCCTAGTCCTTTCTGGACAACCACTTTAAACACCAATTTCCCTCACACTTCTGCTGGTGTAGTTTACTTAGATGCCGTAGATCCTAACGTAGTATGGATGATTGGCAATTATGGTACAGCTCCAGGTAGAAACGTAAACCACTTTTCCAGAACAATCAATGGCGGAACGTCTTTTACTTCAGGTACAATTTATGCAGATACTAATACTTACGTAGTAGCTAATCTGGATGGAATTGATGGCAATACTGCCTGGGTAAGTTCCTATCTTAAGGCTTCGCAGGTTCAGGGTGCTATTCACCAAACCACTAATGGCGGTGTAACCTGGACGAACATGACAGCGGCTAACATGTACACTAATACATCTGCTTCATTCTGTAATATTGTTAGTTTCCTAACCCCTTCTGTAGGTATTACCATGGGAGATCCGGTTGGTGGCGAATTTGAGATCTGGCGTACAACCAATGGTGGTACTAACTGGAGTCAGATTGCCGGTGCCAATATTCCTAACCCGATAAGCGGTGAATATGGCCTTGTAAATGTGAACGAAAAAAATGGAACTACTAACTTATGGTATGGCACTAATAAAAATCGTATTTACCGCTCTACTGATGCAGGTCAAACCTGGAGTGTAAGCGCTGCCTTCACTTCTACTATCAGTGCTACCGCTGCCGGTATAGGCGATATTGCTTTTGCTGATGCCAACAATGGTATTTGTACTGCGTTTTTTGGCCCTTCAGGAAGTGCAACTTTAACCCTTTGGAAAACTACCGATGGTGGTGCTACATGGACAAACATCCCAAGCATTGACCCTAGTTTTGGAAGAGCTGATATTTGTGGTATTCCGGGCACTACCTGGTTTGCGTCTTCCGGATCAGGTCAGGGTAATTACCTCATTTCTTATTCAAGTGATGGTGGTGTTACCTGGAACAGTTGGGGTGGTTCTAACATACAGTACATTACTGTTGATTTTGTAAGCAATAACGTTGGATTTGCCGGAAGTTTCAGTGATCAAACCAATCCTGCTGTTGGTGGCGCCTGGAAATATACAGGTCAACCTTTAGGCATTACTGCTTCGAAATTTGCTCCTTTGGCCATGAATATGTATCCTAATCCTTCAAACGGTATTGTTAACCTGACGTTACCTGTTGCTAAAAAAGGTTTAGAAATTACTGTTACTGATGTTATGGGTCGTGTTGTTTACAGCCAAAACATGGTAACTGTAAATGCCGGAGAAGAATTATCTATTAACCTTCAAAACGAAGCTAAAGGTATTTACATGGTAAGTGTATCTGCCAATGGTGAAAAATCGTCGCGTAAAGTAATTATTGAATAAGCCGCCTTTACCAATTTAAAAAGGGGTTACCGAATGGTAACCCCTTTTTTTATGTTTTAAAGATTAAGGTGCTCAACTATGCTTTTACCCGAAAAAGGCTAAAAAAATTGCTTAAATTCGCTCTCTATTAGAATTGAGATGATTGCTTCTAAAAAGATACAAATGGTTGACCTGAAAGGTCAATACGAAAAAATTAAACAGGAAATTGACACTGGTATTCAGGAGGTAATTAATACCACCGCTTTTATAAACGGGCCGGCGGTAAAAGAATTTCAGGCAGATATGGAACGCTACCTCAACGTGAAGCACGTTATTCCCTGTGCCAACGGAACGGATGCCCTTCAAATTGCCATGATGGCACTTGACCTGAAGCCTGGTGACGAAGTAATTACCGCCAGTTTTACTTACGTGGCCACCGCCGAAGTAATAGGTCTGTTAGGTCTAACTCCCGTTTTAGTAGATGTGTATCCCGATACATTTGATATTGATGTAGAAGCTATTGAACGCGCTATTACTCCTAAAACAAAAGCCATTGTTCCTGTTCATCTTTTTGGGCAATGTGCCGATATGGAGCGTATCATGAAACTAGCCGACAAACATAAGCTATATGTTATCGAAGATGTAGCACAAGCTATTGGCGCAGAGTACACTTTTTCAGACGGCAGTAAAGCTAAAGCCGGTACCATTGGCACCATTGGCTGTACATCGTTTTTCCCCAGTAAAAATTTGGGGTGTTATGGTGATGGTGGCGCTATTTATACCAACAGCGACGATCTGGCCAAGAAACTCCGCATGATTGCCCACCATGGACAGAGTGTGCAATACGTACACGATGTACTGGGGGTGAACTCCCGTTTAGACACCATACAAGCCGTTGTTTTAAAAGCCAAACTCAAACATCTGGACAAATATGCTGCCGCCCGAAACAGCGCCGCCGACTACTACGATAAAGCATTTGCCAACCACCCCGGATTAAAAACACCCGTGCGGGTTAAAAACTCAACGCATGTGTTTCATCAATATACCTTACAATTAAACGGAATTGATCGCGCCAAACTGCGTGAACAACTGGCGGAAAAAGGAATACCAGCTATGATTTACTATCCTATCCCGCTCCACGAACAAAAAGCGTATAAAAGCGATCGTTATAAAACAGGAGATTTCCCGGTAACAGAAAAATTATGCGCTTGTGTACTTTCTTTACCTATGCATACCGAACTGGATGAAGATAGCCTGCAATATATTACCTCTACCCTATTAGACCTGATTAAAGCATGAAAATTACAGTTATTGGAACCGGTTATGTAGGTTTGGTAACAGGCACCTGTTTTGCAGAAGTTGGTGTTGATGTTACTTGTGTTGATATTGATCAGAAAAAAATTGAGAATCTTAAAAAAGGCATTCTTCCCATTTATGAACCTGGTCTGGAAGAAATGGTACTGCGGAATACGCAAAAAAACAGATTGCATTTCTCTACCTCCCTTCAGGAAAGCATCACTGATGCCGAAGTGGCCTTTATTGCTGTGGGCACACCTCCCGATGAAGATGGTTCGGCAGATTTGAAATACGTACTCGCTGTGGCTGCATCAATAGGTCAGCACATGCAAAAATCATTGGTTGTTGTCACAAAATCTACAGTTCCCGTTGGTACTGCAGAAAAAGTAAGAGCTGCCGTTAAAAGTGAACTCGCTAAACGTCATAGTACTCTTGAGTTTTACGTATCCTCTAATCCTGAGTTTCTAAAAGAAGGCGCGGCCATAGAAGATTTTATGAAGCCCGACCGCATTGTGGTAGGAACAGACAGTTCTGCGGCAGAAGAAATCATGAAACGTTTATACAAACCATTTTTACTGAACGGACACCCCATTATTTTTATGGATATTCCTTCAGCGGAAATGACAAAATACGCGGCTAATGCCATGCTAGCTACTAAAATCAGTTTTATGAACGATGTGGCCAACCTTTGCGAAATTATGGGAGCCGATGTAAACATGGTACGAAAAGGAATAGGCAGCGATGCCCGCATTGGCCCTAAATTTATCTATCCCGGTGTTGGGTATGGTGGCAGTTGCTTTCCGAAAGACGTAAAAGCCTTAATTAAAACCGCAAAAGAAAATCATTACACCATGCGGATCTTAAATGCGGTAGAAGAAGTAAATGAATCGCAGAAAGAAGTGCTGTTTAACAAAGTTCGTTCGCATTTTAATAACGACCTGAAAGGAAAAACATTCGCCCTGTGGGGTCTTTCCTTTAAGCCCAAAACAGACGATATGCGCGAAGCACCAAGTCTTGTTATCATTGAAAAACTCCTGAAAGCCGGAGCCTCCGTTGTGGCTTACGATCCTGTAGCCATGCACGAAGCGCAGCGCATTCTGGGCGACAGCATCTCTTATACAACAGATATGTATAACACCTTAAATGGTGCCGACGCATTACTTATCGTTACAGAATGGCCGGAGTTCAGAGTGCCAGACTTCAACGAGATGAGCCAGCGACTGAATCAAAAAGTGATTTTCGATGGTCGTAATATTTTTGATCATCAGGATATGAAAAAGCAGGGATTTGATTATTACTGCATCGGAATCCGAACCAACTAATTGCTACAAGAATTAAATTATGCAAAAACGTGTTTTAATTACAGGAGCCGCCGGCTTTTTAGGCTCGCACCTCTGCGACCGGTTTATCAAAGAAGGCTATGCCGTTGTTGGTATGGATAACCTTATTACCGGTGATCTCAAAAACATTGAACACCTGTTTAAATTAAAAGCGTTCGAGTTCTATCACCACGATGTGTCTAAATTTATTCACGTTCCCGGTAATCTGGATTACATCCTTCATTTCGCCTCTCCTGCTTCACCAATTGACTATCTTAAAATACCCATTCAAACGCTGAAAGTTTCCTCTTTAGGAACACATAACGTATTAGGACTGGCGCGTGTAAAAAAAGCACGCGTACTGGTTGCCTCTACCAGTGAAGTGTATGGGGATCCGCATGTACACCCTCAAAATGAAGAATACTGGGGCAATGTTAATCCCGTAGGGCCGCGTGGCTGCTACGACGAAGCCAAACGGTTTATGGAGGCGATTACTATGGCCTATCATGATGCGCATGGCCTTGAAACGCGTATTGTGCGTATTTTTAACACTTACGGGCCAAGGATGCGCCTGAACGATGGGCGCGTATTACCTGCGTTTATTGGTCAGGCCTTAAGAGGAGAAGACCTTACCATGTTCGGAGATGGCAGTCAGACCCGCAGTTTTTGTTATGTGGATGATTTAGTGGAAGGCATATACCGCTTACTACTTAGTGATTATCACTTGCCTGTTAACATTGGTAATCCCGATGAAATCACTATTAAAGAATTTGGTGAAGAAATTCTTAAATTAACCGGCGCCAATCAAAAACTGATTAGTCTGCCTTTGCCAAAAGACGACCCCAAACAACGTCGTCCCGATATTACAAAGGCCAAAACGATTTTAGGATGGGAGCCCAAAATAAACCGGGCTACAGGTTTAAAATTAACGTACGAGTACTTTAAATCGCTCAACAAAGAAGAGCTTTATAAAACGGAACACCGCAGTTTCAGCTAATTTGAATTGGCAGTTTTGAAATACCGGAACGCATACCTTTACCACATCTTTTATTGCGAGGAATTAAAAACCGTGACATTTATATGTAAACCAGATGTCGATTTTTCCCTTG
Source organism: Sediminibacterium sp. (assembly GCA_030054095.1). Classification (GTDB taxonomy): domain Bacteria; phylum Bacteroidota; class Bacteroidia; order B-17B0; family Aurantibacillaceae; genus Aurantibacillus. Next base: position 9,168 of record JASGCO010000039.1, on the reverse strand, counting down.
ATAAACTAAAGGAGAACTACGCCCTTACTTACAATCTTATTGGCCCTGAAAAAGTAAAGGTGCTTATAGATATAAGGGGGCTAACCTACAATTACATCCCTAAAGAATCGCTTCAATACGTTTCTGACAATCCTTATCTTGTTTATCATGAACGGGTGGCCATAATTCTGTCGGGGTTGGGGCAGCGGCTTCTCGGAAACTTTTACCTAAGCGCTATTAAACCCATTGTTCCTACAAAACTCTTCACTAAAGAAGAGGCTGCCATTTCGTGGCTGGGCATTAATACTACATATACCAGTTTAACCCCATCCCAATTACCGGAAACGATCCTTGCTCCATGACACCAAAAAGACATCATTACTCCATAGTGGTAAAAGGAAAAGTGCAAGGTGTTTCATTCCGGTTTGCCACCCAGGCCAAAGCACATCAGTATAACCTCACCGGGTTTGTAAAGAACCTGTTTAATGGCGATGTTTACATTGAATGTGAAGGCAGCGAAAACAACATTAATCAACTCATCGAATGGTGCTATACGGGACCTCTGTTGGCTAAAGTAACCGAAGTAATTGCAGAAGAAAGTGAACTAAAACACTTTCAAACATTCGAAATTAAACGCTAACCGCCCTCGTTCAGATACAACCATCCATCCTTTAACCGTAAATAGACAGTAGATTTTGTAATGAGCGCCAAAAGTTGCAATGGGTTTGAGGAGCGCAAACTTGAGGACTGTAAGAGGGCATATTGGTTGTACCAATATGAGCCGGAATGCGCGAAAGAACGATATTTTGAAGACCAGGGCAAATGTACAGTGTACATTTGAGCCGGGATGTGTCGATTGAGCATTCTCAAACGCAGCCGCAAATTTTGGTGCGTAATAAAAATCCTACTGTCTATTTAGGGTTTAACATTACAAAAAGCAGGATTTGACAAAATTACGGTCGGTTTAGGGCGTACATTTGACATTAAAATCATCATTAATGAAACGGTATTTACCATACATGCTACTTATCTGGTTTCCGGTACTCCTGAATGCTCAAAACATTAAGCGTAAAGGAACCATGGGTGTAAGTTTGCAGCTATCCATAAGCGACAGTTTATCCAAAGCCCTTCACCTCACTCAAACCGAAGGCGCATTGGTGAAACAGGTTTTTCCCGGCACAACGGCTTCTACACTTAAGATACAAGCCAACGATCTTATTACCCAGGTTAACGGTACTGCCATACACAGTGGCATGGATTTAATCCGGAACGCGCGAGCATTACGCGGTGGAGACCCGATTAGCGTAAGTGTACTCCGTGGTAAAAAAACGCTTGTACTGAAAGGTGAGGTAGTCGGTCGTCCCTTTGAACAGCACGCTGATATGAATATTACCTATAGCGAATTTGCTTATGATAACGGCTACATCCGCAGCATCTACAGAACGCCAAAAAATCAAAAACCGCTTGGTACTGTTTATTTTATACAAGGCATTTCCTGCTATTCCTTAGATAATATGGGGGCGAAAGACCCAACGCGACTGGCCATTGAAGCCATGGTGCAAAAAGGTTACGCGGTTTTTTGCGTTGAAAAACCCGGGATGGGTGACAACACCAATACCACCCCCTGCGAGGAAGCAGGCTACAATCTGGAAGTAGAGGTATTTAAAGCCGGATACAAACACCTGCTCACATTAAAAGATGTTGACCCTCAAAACATATTCCTGTTCGGGCATTCGCTTGGTGGCTTTTCAGCACCGCTTATTGCCCAGGATTTTCAGCCCAAAGGGGTCATCATTTATGGCGCAGGTTTAAAACCATGGAGCGAATACCTCATTGATGTTTTTACGCTACAGCAACAAAAAATGGGAGAAGATCTGGCTACTTTACGTGAAAATTTTGAAAACCTGAAACCAAGTTTTTACGAATACTTTTACGGGCAAAGCAGCATTGATGACCTGCTTAAAAACCAAACACACCGCCAGGTACTCCAAACCGTTATGGAATATAATCCCGATACCAAAACGGCTCTGGCCGGACGAAGCCTTCAGTTCCATAAAGAAATCAATCAACATAATTCAGCCATGGCCTGGAAAAAAACAAAATCCTACGTTATGGCTATTTATGGCGAAGCCGATATTGCCGCCATCCACCCTGATGATCATATCGCCATTGTAGATTACGTAAATGAAGTTCATCCAGGGAAAGGAACTTACCTTTTTGTACCCAAAACCAATCATACCTTTCAGGAAACAGGCACCATGGCAGAATACGTAAAAATGCAAAGTAATCCTGCCGAATACGAGCGTATGGCCGCTGACCGTTTCAATTACAAATTGTTTGATACTGTTTGTGAATGGATGAATGATAAGTTAACCAAAACACTATAGCATGACGCTTCCTTTATTTTATACTGACGCACTGCAAAAAGTGTGGGTGAAATTATTTTTCCTGATCGCCGCTGTGTGCGGGCCTTTCCTCTTTGGTCAAAAAGAGGTACGAATCAGTGGCACCATAACGGACTCTGCCGGAAAAGCCATGAGCGATGTACTGGTATCCCTTTTAAAACAAAAGGGAGAAAGCCTCGTCAAATCCACTTTCAGTGAAGCTGACGGACACTTTGAATTCAACAGTAACATCCGCGATTCGCTGGTTATTTTCATTATGCAGCCCGGTTATACAAAGTATAAAAGCAAAGCATTTATTCCCGATAGTCAGCAAACGAGCATTCTGTTACCGGGTATTACATTACTAGCGGAAACAAAAACCCTTCAGGAAGTAACCGTAAGTACAAAACTGAATTTTATTGAACGGAAAGCGGATCGCACCATTGTGAATCCCGACGCGCTCATCTCCGCTGCCGGAAACAGTGCCTTTGATGTACTTGCCAAATCGCCGGGCATTATCATTGATCAGAACGGCAACATTAAACTAAAAGGCAAATCCGGAGTACTGGTACTGATAGACGATAAACCCACTTACCTGAGCGGAACAGAACTTGAAAACTATTTAAGAACCCTTCCCGCGGCCAATGTAAAGCAATTCGAATTAATGCCTAACCCACCCGCGCACTATGAAGCAGCCGGTAATGCCGGTATTATCAACATACGCACAAAAAAGAACCGTTTAAAAGGCATCAACGGCAGCGTCAGTCTTAATTACGGACAAGGCCGCTATGCCCGTAGCAACGATAACCTGATGCTCAACTACACCTCAAAAAAATACAGCCTTTTCAGTACGCTTAATTACAATCTCCTGAATCGCTTTCAAGACCTTAATATCTACCGTCGTTACAAAAACAATGATGAAAGCACGCGCTCCACGTTCGGGCAAAATACCTATATTAAAATTAACACCAGCGCGTACAGTGCCCGCCTGGGCGGCGATTACTATCTGACCGACAAAACGACTATTGGTGCCAGTGCTAAAGGCTTGCTCAATTTGGCCGCCGTTGGCAAATACAACTATGCGCAGGTAAAAGACTCCAGCAATCAGTTAAGCAGTATTGTTATTGCCGACAATCGCGATAAAACCCAATTTACCAATGGCACATTTAATATCAATTTAAGACATCAGCTCGATTCAAGCGGCAAACTCATCACCTGCGATGCAGACTATGTTACTTACAGTACCGACTTCCGGCAAACATTTAATAACTTTATTAAAACACCTTCGGGCGCTATCAGCTACGAAGATCTACAAAATGGTAACTCGCCATTACGCATTTCCATTTACGCCTTTAAGAGCGACTATACACAAAGCATAAACAACAACGCGAAACTCGATGCCGGTATTAAATCGGCCTACACGGAAACCAACAATAAAGCGCAATACCAGAAAACACTGGCAGGTGTTACAAGCCCTAATTACGCCTTAAGTAATCAATTTCTTTACAACGAATGGATCAACGCCGCTTACGTCAATTTTACACAAAGTCGTAAACACGTCGATATACAAGCCGGCTTAAGGTTTGAATCTACCCTGTTGAAAGGTCAGCAACTCGGCAACCCGCTTATTCCCGCCAGTACATTTTCCCGCGATTACCACAACCTCTTTCCCACATTATTTGTATCCTGGAAACTAGATAGCCTGTCGCGCCACATCGTCAACATCAATTACGGCCGCCGCATTGACCGGGCATTTTACAAAGACCTCAACCCTTTCGTAAGCCCTCTGGATCAATACACCTTTTATTCCGGCAATCGCTACTTACAACCCAGTTTCACCCATAATGCCGGTTTAAGTTATAGCTTCAAAAACGCGTTCACCCTCTCGTTCAACTATAGTAACACCAACAACAAAATACAGGAAACCATCGAAATCAATAATGGCATATACTACAGCCGTCCGGGAAATATTGGTAGCAGCGACGTCTATAATTTATCAGCGGAAGCAGGGATTCCCTTCGCCAAATGGCTCAACACCTCAATGTATTCAGAACTCGTTTATGCCGAATACCGCAGTAAACTTTATACAGAAAACCTCAATTCAAAAGGCACTTACTGGTACATTAACATTACCAATGCCATACAACTAAAAAAAGGCTGGAGTGCAGAGCTAAGCGGCGAGTACCTGTCGAACCTTATTGATTCGCAATTCGCGTTTGGCGACTATGGACATGGCACCGTTGGCATTCAGAAACGCATTCTGAAAGACAAAGGCAGTTTAAAAGTAAGTGTCAGCGATGTGCTTTACAGCATGCGCATCCGTGGCACCATTAACAACCTGCGGCAAACCGATGCCAACTGGACCAGCTTAATGGACAGTCGTGTAGTGGCTTTTACCTTCAGCTACCGCTTTGGCAAACCCATGGGCAATAAGCCACGGCATAACGGTTCCGGCTCCGACAGCGAACAAAAACGCGTAAAATTATCTTAACAAACATTAAATACCTTAAACATGAAAACATATAACATTCACTTACATTTCATCCTCCTTATCCTCTTCTCTGTTACACGCGGTTATACGCAAAGCGGTTCCGGATGCGGGCAAGCAGAGGTTATGCAATTATGGTTAAAAAACCATCCTGAGTTAATCCCCGCGTTTGAGCAGGCACAACAGCAACTTTCCTCCACAGCGCCAACCCTTCAGCAAGCCAAAACTACAGCAGCGGCTCCGCTTTATACCATTCCAGTGGTATTTCACATCCTGCACCTCGGAGGCGCCGAAAATATTTCCGACGCGCAGGTTATTGATCAGATCAGTATTTTAAACCGCGACTATCAGAAAAAAAATGCCGACACCATCAGCGTTACCCCAAGCTATACCAACAACATTGCCAACGTGCAGTTTGCCTTTCAACTTGCCAGCATTGACCCTAACGGAAATTGCACCAATGGCATTATACGGCACTACGATCCCAATACCAACTGGGACGCCAATAACCTTGGCCTTTTTGCCTACACCTGGCCGCGCGACAAGTACCTGAACATTTACGTTGTAAAAACCATGAACATTCAGGCAACAGCCTACACGTTTCTGCCGGGCCTCGCCATTCCCCCTTCGGCCGATGCCATTGTTACTTTGCATAACATGGTGGGGAGCATTGGTACCGGCAATCCGGGTACTACCTCGCGCGTACTCACACACGAAGTGGGTCACTGGTTCAATCTCGCACATATCTGGGGTGTTAGCAATCAACCCGGCATCACTTGCGGTGATGATGGTGTTACCGACACGCCAATTACCAAAGGGTTCTCCGTGTGTACGAATCCGGCCGGCGCCATTGTTTGCAACCCCGGCATCATCGAAAACATGCAAAACTATATGGACTACTCGCCCTGCAAACTCATGTTCACCAACGGCCAATCACAGCGTATGCACACCTGCATTACCGGAACCGTTAACTCACGTAATAACCTCATTACACCCGCCAACCTGCTCGCCACCGGTATTACCACTACGGCGGCCAATTGCATCCCGCAGGTACAACTCTCTATTCCCGCTACCCGTACCGTTTGCGTGGGCAATTCACTCAGCATACAATCGTTTAGTGCCAATGCTACCGTTACCTCTTACTCCTGGTCCGCCAGCAATGGCGCCACCATTGCCAACCCATCGGCGGTCAACACCTCCGTTACATTCAATAATCCCGGTCAGTCGGTCGTAAGTTGCGTGGCAGCCAACGGCAACGGCAGCGCCACTGCCGTGTGTACCGTTATTGCCGTTAACAGCGTAGCCCAATATACCGGCAGCACCACCGAAAGTTTCGAAAGCGCCGCCTTGCCCGCCAACTGGACGATCCTGAACCCCAATACCCTCATGGCCTCCTGGAACATTGCTACCAATGCCGGGTCACAAGGTGCGCAAAGCATGTATGTAAACGGCGAAAGCGCCCCTAATAATTCCATTGAAATACTTGAAACACCCGGCATGGATTTTTTAAACAATCCCGGTGCCACATTCACGTATAAATATGCCTATGCCAAACAATCCAACTCCCATGCCGACATATTTAAAGTTCAGGCCAGTAAAGACTGTGGCGGTAGCTGGCAGGATATATTTGTGCCCAATATGAGCAGTTACGCCAGCGGATCGGGAGGTGTGAGCAGTACACTATTTGTTCCTACAGCCGCGCAATGGAAATTACAAAACCTTACCGCCAACCTTAATTTCTATAATCTGTTAAGCGAGCCGCACGTTACCCTCCGGTTTTACTTTCAGGAAGATGCCACCACCGGCTATGGCAACCGCTTCTACCTCGACGACATAAACTTTACAACGCCAAATGGTATTACCTCTCTTAGTCAGGATCTTGGTTATTCCGTTTTCCCGAATCCGTCCAGCAAAGACCTCACCCTCGCGTTTCAGTTAAGCACGCCCACCCTCGTTCATTGGGAGTTACAAAACAGTTGTGGACAAAGCATAGCACAGAGTCCCGAAATCAGCTACAACGATGGCGCTCATAGCATACACCTCGAAAACATAAAATCCCTCAGCCCGGGCATTTACTTACTAAACACATTTTTCAATGGCATCAAAATTGTGCGTAAAGTCATTATAGAATAAGGTCACAGGATATACAGAATTATAAATTTTTGGGCGTTTCCCCACCGCTTGTACTTTAGGTTATTGAATAGTAATAAATGTTCAATGTATTCTGTTCAATACTAAATAATGGTGGGGCCGGGCCATTCGCTGTAGCCTGCTTGCCTTTCGCGGCATCGCATCGGTTTGCGGTGGCTTCCTCTGGTCGCCTCCTTAACCGTGCGCTGCTCGCTAAAGCCTGAGCAGGGCTGCCGCTGCTGTCCCTAACGCGGGGGGTTAATTTAAAAATTGGGTTTTATTTTCTTTTTTAGTTTGCTTTTTACACTTTGGAAAAACAGGCATTAAAAAACCGGAGGGCCGGTGAAAAAATTGACAAATACCGCTTTGCACCTCTCTTAAAAATAGCCAGAAACCAACGTTACCTAACCAATAAATCAATGAACGATTGTAAAAAATGCGGGTAAGCCCGGTTTAAATCTTTTCTTCCCCGGTTTCGCACTTCTGCTTTTTACGTTTATGTATTCCTCTTTTCAATTTCTATTCTTCAAAAAACTGTATTCTCTTGTCATTCGAATATCCGTAACTTTTGTTTAAGAATCTCTCGGGACGTCAGGCCTATTGATATGATACTATTAGATATTCTGTTCTTTTTTTTATTTTTAAAAAACCATTCCTTTTAGAAAAGTCTATTTCGTAAAAGTCATCATTGCCCATATCATGTGCACCTATTCCTGGTATAGAAGACATATTAATTAATTTAAAATTATACACAGTATCTGACTCCCTTAAATCTACATTAACTAAGTAACATTTGTGATTTACCAAAACACCCAACCTCTTTATTAAAGTTGTATCGCCTTTTTTAAAACTAAAAATACTATCCACATCGGTTATTATCCCATTCGTTTTTTTCCTATATAAAAACCCATTAATACTCATAATTAAGGTGTCCGGCTTAATTAAATATCCTCCAAATCTAACAATATCATAATTCTTATTGCTACTATTTATTGTAATAACAAACGGAGCAATTTGATTGTCTTTCAGATAACTATAATTTTCTATTTTACCTTCGACTTTTGGATACAACTTTTTATCTCTAGTTACCTCAGAGAATAAAGATTTTTTATACCTCAAGCATGAGTATAATCCTATAATGACAAAAGGAACAAATATAATCCTACTTAATAATAACTTTACTAGCCGATGCATTTCCTCTATTTTTAATTGGTGTAACAACAACGCCTTCCTTTTTCGTCACTTTGACTTTATCTATTTGTTCGTTGTATTCCTTTGCTTTACCATCTCCATTCGAATACGTTGTAAAATCTATATTATTTCCTCTAATACGAGTAATAGTGAGTACGCCTTGTCCCCATTTATCGTGCTGCTGATATTCAGCATCATTTGGATCACCATCTGCATGACTTCCCACCTCATGACCTAATGCCTTTGCGCCTAATCTAGCTCCTGCTTGTTTAAGCCCCAAATTACCACCATCAAAAGCTTCTTCGCTAAGAGTAACGAAATGATTCTCACGATCTGGATTATAAATTTCCACTCCTTCAAAATTTGGATCGCGATGCTTTGAAGGATCATAATCGTAGATATTTACTCCGTTCTCATCCACTTTAACTGGTGTCTTAATAGTTATATTTCCTTCTTTATCCTTAAACATTGTACCGTTAGTATGTTGACCCAATACTCCTTCGGCGTTCGTTTTACCAACTGTTATATACAAATCTTTTTTTGGATTATCCGAATAAGCTGCTAACATCTCGTGACCAGCTTTCGTAGAATTCATAACCTGCAATATATAAGTAACATCAGCCTTTACAATCTCGGCCTTTCCTGTTTTACTATTTTGAACAACAACAAAAATATCTTTACCATCAGGGTCAACTGCAATCAAGGGGCTATTAGCAACAAAACTATAAGGAGTTAGCATTGGAAATTTAGCCGTTTTCACATCCATACTCAGCCACCTACCCAATCGAGAATCATATCCTCTAGCTCCAAAGTCAACCTGATTCCCCGTTCCCTTAACCTCATTATCATTTTCTTTACCGTTAAACCCATAACGATAGTTCGCCGGGCTCACATTATAACTCCTCTCCTCAATACTCCCCCCAAACACATAATAATCCCCTACACTCAGCACATCCGGATAATACCCATCCATCGTACCATCATTGTTAGTATCCA
>JASGCO010000066.1 GCA_030054095.1 Sediminibacterium sp. | reverse complement strand
AAATGTTGGCCGGAACAGTAATCGCTACAGGTGCAGTAGCTACTACCGATAAGCTGGTAATAGCCTGATTGGTACAACCATTAGCGGCAGTGCCTATTACTGTATAACTTGTGTTTCCGGAGGGGGTAAAGGAAATCCCGTTTGTTACGCCATTTGTCCATGTATATGTCACAGCTCCCCCGCCATAAAGCGTGGTGGTATCGCCCGGACATACAATGGGTTTGGTAGTATTCGCAGTAACGCTGGGAACCGGAAGGGCGGTAATGGTAATGGCATCAGTAAAACTGCATACCATACCAAAAAAAATATCATCTAAAACAAAATCATTGCCTCCGGGAGCCGTATTTTGATCAACGATGGTAATTACGGCCGAAGTATTGGTGCCTGAATTCCAGATAACGGCAAAATTAGACCATTGCCCTGCGGCCAGAGGCATATTAAAAACAGGCCCAATCAAAACGCCGTTAATTGAAAATTGCAATTGAGCTTCCTCACCAGGGTTGAGGTTTAACGCAGAAGCTGCCCAGGCCGAAAAATTATAAGTAGTGTTGGGTACAATAGTAATGGTCTGTGTCCACACAATATCATTAGGAGCCGAAGCTCCGTTGCAAATCATCATATTACCTGTTCCGCTTGTGTGGTCTCCAAACGTACTGAAATTATTATGGGCCAGATTGGGACTGGTATTAATGGCGTATTCTCCAGGGTTAGAAACTAATCCCCATGGACCCGGAAATGCCGGAACAATATAATTACTGTTGAACCCAGTGTTACCTGCACTGAAGTTGCCGTTAATTACCAGATTACCGCTGCTGTTTGTTACCGTGCAGGAATACGTTCCAAAAGTATTTACCTGAATACTAGGTGTAGTGGCCCCACCAGGCATCCAGGAATAAGTAGAGAATCCTGTTGGTGCTTGTAAGGTATGCGAAAAAGGTGCACAAAATTGTAAATCATTGCCAAGACTAAATACACAGGACTGGGCAAGTACGGCATTATTATAGAGGCTTGTAATAAGAATAAGTGCCGAATAGAATATGAAGCGATATAATTTGGAAAAAAACATGATAGCTAAGGGCAAATGTAAAATAGTTTCAATGATCTGAAAGCTTTTAGATTTTAGATTGAGGTTAAAAAACACAAAAAATGTTAAACTATTTTTTGAATTGTTTCCAGTAAAGATGCAATTTCGCTAAGTGTATTGTATTTGCCAAAGGAAAACCGGAAACTTCTGCGGATATCTTCGTCACTAATTTGCATGGCTTTTAAAACATGCGAAGGTTCTTGTTTTTCACCGGCGCAGGCTGAGCCTGATGAAAAGGCAAAGCGTGTATTAAGTTTAGCAATGATTAAATGTTCGGGAAAAGTAATGTTAGAAACGTTGAATAAGCGATGGCGGGTACTTCCGTTAATTCGCAAGCCATCTATGTCGAGTAGCTGATGTTCAAAGAAATTTTTCAATTTGGATATATGAACGCTGTTATCCCACATTTCTTCTGTTGCCAGTTGGCATGCCTCCCCCAGGCCTGCAATCAAAGGTACGGGCAGAGTACCCGAACGTTTGTTTTGCTGATGTCCTCCGCCATGTAATTGCGGCAGGATCGATACTCTGGGCGATTTCCGGCGAACGTACAACGCGCCAATGCCTTTGGGACCGTAAAATTTGTGAGCACTTAACGCCAGTAAATCAATACAGCATTCTTGCACATCAATTTGCAATTTACCGGCTTGTTGGGTGGCATCTGTAAAAAAAAGAACTTCACGTTGTTTGCATAAACTGCCAATGCGTTCAATATCCTGTAACACACCGGTTTCGTTATTGGCCATCATGACGCTAACAAGAATAGTGTCGGGGCGTATAGCTGCTTCCAGGTTGCTTATATCCAGAATACCTTCGCGGTCAACATCGAGCAAAGTCACTTCATAACCTTGTTTGGCTAGGTAATAGTAGGTATCTAACACCGCCGGATGCTCTGTCTTTAAAGTAATGATGTGGTTCCCTTTACTTTTATAGGCTTCCGCTACTCCTTTTATAGCCAGGTTTACAGCTTCTGTAGCACCCGAAGTAAACACAATTTCAGAAGGTTCAGCATTAAGTAATTGAGCCACCTGTTCCTGTGCCTTTTCTACCGCGGCTTTTGCCTGCCAACCAAAAGGATGTAAACGACTGGACGCATTTCCGTAATGTGTGGTAAAGTAGGGAAGCATCGCCTGAACAACTCTTTCGTCAACCTGCGTCGTAGCATTATTATCAAAATAAATCACATCCATCTGTAAACTATAAAATGTATCTTTGCCGGCTTTAAGTGGATAAAGGTATAAATAAACAATTTTGGCTGCTGCACTTTATAGTATTTATTTGGGGATTTAGTCCTATCCTTGGAAAGTTTATCGAAACGGATGCCTGGCAACTGGTGTGGTTTCGTATTCTGCTAACATTAATTATTCTTATTATTTATTTCCGTATTATTCGTCAGGAACTTAAAATCAGTGTTAAAAATCTTTTGAAATTAAGTGCCATCGGTACAATTATTGCAATACACTGGCTGGCGTTTTATGGTGCCATTAAGGTATCTAATGTGTCGGTCACAATGGTATCTTTCAGTACCGGAACATTGTTCAGTGCTATAATTGAACCCATATTGTTCAAGCGCCGTATCCGGTACTACGAAATTATTATAGGCTTAATCATTATTGCCGCGATAGCACTTATTTTTTCTATTGAGTTTCAGTTCTGGCTGGGAATTTCCTTAGGTATTCTGGCGGCGTTTACCTCTTCACTGTTTGGTGTTTTCAATGGGCTGATGGTAAAAGAAGTATCTTCTAAACTGATTACGTTTTATGAACTGACAGCGGCAATGGTTGTGCTTAGCATTTACTACGCCTTTGGCGGGAAATTTACAGCTGACTTTTTTAATTTATCCGGACAATCGTGGCTGGGACTCGTTTTACTGGCAGGCGTATGTACCGTGTTCCCATTTATAGCCTCCGTAAATCTGAGTAAATACATTAGTCCTTATACGATTGTATTAACGGTTAACCTCGAAACGGTGTATGGTATTATATGGGCCATTTTGTTTTTTAAGGAAAACAATGAGTTGACCCCAACGTTTTATGCCGGTGTTTTAATCATATTAGGCGCCATTTTTTTGAATGGTTACCTTAATAAACGTTTTAATAAAGAGTAAAGGAAAACCATACTACGTTATAAAGGCAAAACGTAATGATTAATGGTGTTCCGAATTATAAAACGCCAGTTACTTTTATGTCAGAATGTGTTTTTCGCTGCGAGGGATAAACTTAAAATTTAATAAATCCTTTTATCTGGTTTTGTATTACCGTTTCAGTATCAGGATTTAATAACTCCAGTTCAGGGGAGATGATCTTACTAACCACAGAAACCGGTAGTTTGTTATGATAAACATTGATCTTGAGGTATTGCAATACGCCATTCAGGTGGTCTAGCCCCCTCAGGTTTCCTGCCCTGCCTTCTGAAACCCCCGTTAAGCACGCTTTTTTGTCTGTCCATTCCTTGGGATGCACGCTATCCAGAAAAACTTTAAGAATCCCCGGAAAGGAGCCATTATACTCTGGTGTAACAAATAAAAATTTGTGTACACCGGTAACATAGGTATTAATTAGTTGTGTAAACGATTCACTCCGTTGCCCGAATACCTCCGAAAATGCGATATCGCGGGGTAGAATTGTAAAGTCAAGTAACTGTACATCAACGCCTTCTTTTTTTAAAGCATTCAGGTAATACAAACTTACCCTTCGGGTCATGCTATCGTTACGGTTGGTGCAACTCAGAACAGTAATTTTCTCCATATTTTTATTAACATCCTGTATTCGTAAAGAACCCGTATTTGTTAGTAACTAAGAGGTTCCTCTCTTCAGGATAATTTTATCTTTACAACACAAAAATAAAGTAATTGTTGCAATAAATAGTATGAAAATTACCTATTACGGTCATTCCTGTTTTGGTGTGGAAATTAATGGAAAACATCTGGTTTTTGACCCTTTTATAACCCCCAATGAACTGGCTTCGGGCATTCGTTTAAGTGACGTAAAGGCCGATTATATCCTCGTTTCACATGGTCACGAAGATCATGTAGCCGATTTAGTGGCTCTGGCAAAGCTAACCGGTGCCAAAGTAATTTGTTCGTGGGAGATTTTTGTTTGGTTGGGAAAACAAGGGATAAGCAATGTACATCCTATGAATACAGGAGGAAAGGTAAAGTTCGATTTTGGAAATGTGAAATGTGTGGTGGCACAGCATAGCAGCAGCTTACCTGACGGAACCTATGCCGGTAACCCAATGGGATTTGTGGTAGAAAGCAGTGAAGGTAGTTTTTATTATGCCGGAGATACCGCACTCACCTACGATATGAAGCTGATTGGCGAATACCGGAAAATAAATTTTGCATTCCTGCCGATAGGTGATAACTTTACAATGGGAGTGGATAATGCGATTATAGCCTGCGATTTTATTAAATGCGGTGATATTATCGGAATGCATTACGATACCTTCGGGTTCATTAAAATTGATCAGAAGGAAGCAATAGAAAAGTTTGAAAAGGCCGGATACCGGTTAAATCTGCTGACTATCGGCCAAACCATAGAGAAATAAAGAGTACTAAACTATAGAGAAAGGAAGCGCGCAAATGGGAAAAATTATCGCCATAGCCAATCAAAAAGGTGGCGTAGGAAAAACAACTACCGCTATTAATCTGGCAGCCAGTTTGGCTGTTTTAGAATACAAAACACTGTTAATTGACGGAGACCCGCAATCTAACGCTACCTCAGGCGTAGGAATAGATCCGGGCAACGTAAAGGCAGGCTTGTACGAATGTATTATTGACAGTGTACATCCTAAAGATGTGATTTTGAAAACAGAAACTCCCAATTTGTTTTTGTTACCCACCAATGCAGACCTCGTTGGAGTAGAGTTAGAATTGGTTAATCTGACCAACCGCGAATACATGATGAAAAAAGCGGTAGATAAGATTAAAGATAAATATGATTTTATTATTATTGATTGCTGCCCTTCTTTGGGTTTAACGGTAATGAATGCGCTTTGCGCGGCCGATAGTGTTATCATTCCGGTACAGTGCGAATATTTCGCGCTCGAAGGGATGGGCAAATTATTGCAAACCATTAAAATTGTTCAAACCCATTTGAATACAAATCTGGACATTGAAGGGGTTTTACTAACTATGTACGATGCGCGGTTACGCTTGGCTAATCAGGTTGTAGAAGAAGTGAAATCTCATTTCCAGAACATGGTATTTAACACGTTAGTACAGCGTAATACCAAATTGGCGGAAGCCCCCAGTTTCGGCAAAACCATTATTATGCACGATGCCATCGGAAAGGGTTCGGTAAATTACCTGAATCTGGCCCGCGAAATTTTGCAACGTAATGGGTTAACCAAAATCAGTGACGAAGACCGTACCATAGAAGTGGATGATATTACTGAACTAAGTGAAGATATTTAAGCAGCGAAAAACGATTGAACCATGAGTAAGAAACCCGCATTAGGAAGAGGATTAGGCGCCCTGCTCGAAAACGCCAAAACAGATATTACCACTAAACAGGTAGGAGAAGGGGCACCGGTAGTTGGAGCGGTAGCCATGATTAAAATAGCGCATATTGAAACCAATCCCTTTCAACCCCGTACTAATTTTGAAGAACAGGCACTTCAGGAATTGAGTAACAGCATTCAGCAGCATGGCATTATTCAACCAATTACCCTTCGTAAACTGGGATACGACCGTTACCAGTTAATTTCAGGAGAACGCCGTTTCAGAGCATCGCAAATGGCAGGCTTAAAAGAAGTTCCTGCATACATTCGCGTTGCAGACGATCAGGCTATGCTCGAAATGGCCCTGGTTGAAAATATTCAGCGTGAAGATCTGGATCCCATAGAAGTGGCATTGTCCTACAAACGTTTAATTGATGAATGTAATTTAACTCAGGAACAATTAAGTGAAAAAGTTGGTAAACAGAGAAGTACGGTAACTAATTTTTTACGCTTGTTGAAATTACCGGCTCCTATACAAAAATCATTGCGCGACAGAGAATTGACAATGGGGCACGCTAAAGCCCTCATTAGTATAGATAACGAAGACCGTCAGTTGGCTATCTTTGCCTTGGCGCTTGAACAGGATTTATCCGTTCGTCAGGTCGAGGATTTGGCCAGAGGTGAAAAAATGAAATTTTCGCCTAAAACCACTAAAGTAGAAAAACCACTAACCGTAGAAGACAAAACCATTGCTTCTAAGTTAGAAGGAATTTTTAATAAGAGTTTTCAATTTAAGCGGAATGCTAAAGGTGGAGGCAACATTACCTTGTCTTTTAGCAACGACGAGGAGTTAAAGCACATTGTGTCGTTTTTCGGAATTGAGTGATAAACTAAAAATAAAGAACAAAAAGGCAGATCAATACCAGGTCTGCTTTTTTATTATTCTTACAATTTATAACTGCTTCTGAAGGACAATATTTCAGATAACAAGAATCTCTCTTCGCTGAATATAATTGGGAATTACTGGACCTCAGATTAAAAAGATTGTGGTATGCTTCAAATGTAACTAATCCAATCCCATTTGTTTTCTGCGTTCCGCTAGGCCCTCCGGTTTCTCTACAGGGTAGTACTTTACTTTATCACCCTCATAGTAAAACTGAGTGCCGTATAATTGCTTT
>JASGCO010000012.1 GCA_030054095.1 Sediminibacterium sp. | reverse complement strand
AATGTTTTTTCATTAATCCTTTTAATCCATCCATTAAGTGATTCCCAACTTCTTTTGCATGTTGTTGCATCTCTTCTTCTTGTATAACCTCTAATACGGTTAGTCCTGTGACCATAGATACAGGGTTTCCTCCATAAGTATTGAAGTACTCCATTCCGTTATTAAATGCCTCAGCAATTTCATTGCTTACAATTACAGCTGCTAGGGGGTGTCCGTTTCCAATGGGTTTCCCAAGTACAACAATATCAGGGATAACTTCCTGGAGTTCAAACCCCCAAAAAGCATCACCTACTCGTCCAAAACCAACTTGTACTTCATCTGCAATGCAAACACCACCTGCTTTTTTTACGTAATTGTATACGTTTTTTAAATAGTTTTTGGGTAATGGAATTTGTCCGCCGACTCCCAGTAATGTTTCACAAATGAAAACAGCAGGGGATTTACCTTGCTTTTCCAAATCAATAATAATACGTTGTACATCAGAAGCATATTTTTCACCAGCCTTTTCGTCACCATATTTATAAGGACCACGGTATAGATCGGGATTGATAGCTTTGTGAATCCATGGCATTTTACCAAAACCACCTTTGTTGTCGAATTTGTATGGACTCATTTCCATGGCTATTGTAGATGTTCCATGGTATGCGTGATCAAGTACAATAATATCCTTTTGTTTGGTGTAATGGCGACTCATTCGTATAGCCAAATCATTGGCTTCACTTCCGGAATTAACGAAATAGCAGATGTTTAAATTTTTAGGAAGTGTATCTTTTAGTTTTTCGGCATATTCCACAATACTATCGTTTAAATATCTGGTATTGGTATTAAGTGTCGCAATTTGCTTTTGCATTTTTCTTACAACCGAAGGATGACAATGGCCAACGTGTGATGGATTATTTACGCAATCTACAAATGTTCGGCCTTTATCATCATAAAGGTATTGTAAGGCACCTTTTACAATTTTTAATTTATCTTTATATCCAATACTTAGATTCTGACCAATATTTTGATGTCTTTTTTGTAGAAGTAAATCGTAATTGTTTTTGCTTATTAAACTTTCCATTCCACACGCTTTTCTAAAACTGTCTTGCGCTTTTAACGGATTAATACGGATTAATTGTTGCAACAATTCCCAGGCTGGTTTTTCTGTTATAAAATGATGCTCATTATTGCTATCCAAAGATGCGTTATAACTTGATTGTGTTACACTAATGCATAATCTTGCTGCAATCAGGTAATATAAAATGTCTAATTCATCTGTTGTAAGGGAGTAACATTGATGATACCCGCTTACTATATTTACAGCAGCTTCCAGTGGATCAGGGTGGTGTAGCATGGCATAGGTACACGTAACGGCCAGATTGTTAACCAAAGCAGTATAAACCATGTCGCCAAAATCAATTAAACCAGTAATCTCCTGATCATTAACTAATATATTATAATCATTGGCGTCATTGTGTATATACGCATGACGTAACGTATGAATTTTAGGAGCTACTTCTGTGTCAAATTGTAATAGAAAATAACCAGCAATTCTTCTTTTCTCGTGATTTTTAATGTACTTCAGTTTTTCGTTAGCATTGCTTGCTCGGCTAATATCCCAGATGTAATAACGGTGCATAGCAGGATGTGCGAAATTTTGAAGGCAACTGTCCATTGTTCCAATAAAACGTCCGAGGTTATGATATAGTTTAATAGCCTTATTGTTTTCTTCATGCCAAAATGTACCCTTCAAGAAACTCAAGACTCGTATGTAATACACATTGTCATTATATATAATTTGTGTAAGAGCCTCTCCGTTTATATTTAATACAAATTGTTGTAACTGACCTGAAATGCTACTGTTTTTTAAATGCGAAACGATTTTAACCTGTGCATCCAGAAAGGAATAATTCTGCGTTTGATTAGATACCTTAAGGATGAATTTTTCTTTATTGCCGGAGATTAGCATGAAGTTTAATTCATCATATCCATTTAAGGCTTTTACAGTAACGGATAATCCGTAGTGTTCTTTAGTTAGTTTCTCAATTAGTGATTCAGTGAATAGCATAGCGTAGTTTATTATTTTAAAGGAGTCGGGATTATTTCCAAATAATGGCGTGAGCAGGTTGTAAAGGATTTTCTCCAACAAGTATTTTTGATCCTTGTGGAACAGGAATTGCTACTGGATCATTCGTATAATTTACGGCTACAAAAAATCCATCTCTCCATTCTATCAAAACTCCTTTGGGCAAATTTTGGATATTTACTTTAGCTTTTTCGTATACGGATCTAACAATATCTCGTTCCAGTAATCCGTCTTTAGTTTCTACACCAATATACGTTATAGTTCCTTTGCCCAGATTACGGGTTACAGCTGCAGCCTTCCCTTTATAGAATTGGTCAACATAAGTGGCAATGGTTTCTGTACCTGGTCTCGGGTTTAATACATCTGCCCATGAATTCCACTCAAATGTTTTCGTGGAGGATTTTACAACTCCATTTACATCGGTAACTAGCATGTCAAAAAACTCAACATCGGCACCAATTAACGAAACAATAGGAGCACTCCATTGTGCCTCGAAAAAATGGCCGTTTTTGTCCTTTTGACCTGTACGGCAACTCAAAATAAGATGCCCTCCATTTTCTACATATTTTGTCCATTTAGCTACTAGTTTTTGATCGATAAGTTGGTATGCCGGGGCAATCATAAAAGGGTAAGCTGAGAAGTCGTCGTCTTCGGTTATGAAATCCATAGGAGCACCAGTTGATTTTACAGCATAAGTGTAGGTGTTTCTGTGTTTCCATGTGCTCCATGCCGTTGTTTGTTTTTGATTTTCCAAATCCCATAAGTTGTCATAATTCCAAAGAAATGCTGTTTTTCTGTTTTTTAATTCTGTGGGGAGTACGGTATTGGGATTGTATTCTTTACGTAATAGCTTCATATCATTAATAAATCTCACAAATTCTTGCCCTCCGGTTGAAAGTGTCAAACCATCGGTTCCCACAATACCATCATGATACATCTCGCTGCTTCCTAAAGGGTGTCTGTAGCGATAGGTACAGGCAAAAGAACACCCTCCAGCAAACGCTTGACTAAGCCACATGTGTACAGTTCCCGGCATTAGCTGAGGATTAATAGAAGCCCAGTTAACCTGGCCAGGTTGTAATTCCATAACCCCGGTTACACCGCTAATAGAACGATAATAATCGTTTGCTTCAGATATTTTCACAGGAGATCCTATTCTAAAACTGTTACCCCCAAGAGGATTTCTACCACTCACAGGATACATGGTATAACTAATAAAATCCATTTGAGTAGTACTGCCTGGATTAGCATCAAAAATTACATTAGTAAAGTTTGTGGTTATCCATTGGTTTGGGTCAATATATTTCCTAAGGATTTCAGCTTGTTTGTCTAAATAGCTAGTTTGAGCGTCGGAAGTAAACCGCTTAAAGTCTAATACAGCATGGGGGCTTAGTTTATCTTCTGTATATAGGTTGGCATTTGGTAACACAATTTGTTCAAAATTAGTGTAGCGGGTACTCCAAAAACTTCCAATCCATTCTTTATTCAAGTTGTCAATTGTTTTATATTTTTCTTTTAGCCAGTGTTGAAAAGCCCTTCGAGCCGATTTACTAAAATCTGCGGTAGCCAATGGTTCGTTATCAATTTGCCAACCTATTATACTCTTATTTTTACCATACCTTTTACCCAGTTCAGTTACAATTTTATCAACAAACTCCCCGTATTTTTTATTTGTTATTGAAACATTGGCTCTGTTGCCATGTTCGCGATGTACGCCATTAGCATCTGTTAAATATATTTCTGGATATTTTTCACCCATCCATGCAGGTGGACACGGGGAGGGAGTACACATAATTATCTTTAGTCCTGTTTTTTCAGCAATAGCTATGGCATCGTCAAGCCATTTGAAGTTGTATTTACCTTCTTCAGGTTCCATAAAAGTCCAGGCAAATTCAGCAAAATGCGTAAACTCAAAGCCTAGTTTTTTGATATTGCCTAAGTCTCTTTCCCATTGTTCTCTTGGCCATTGTTCGGGGTAATAGTATACTCCTATTTGCATCAGGTCGGCTTTGTTGAAAAAGCGTTGGGGGTCTTTAGATCTTGTAATTAAAGTTGTGGGGGCTTTTTGTTGAGCACAGTAAGATTCGATTGTAAATAGAATTAAAAAGAAAAGAAGCTGATTGATCGATTTTATTTTTTTTACCATATTTGATTTTGATAATAATTATTCATTTTTTAAAATTAACATCATTATGTGTGCGGCTGACCAACTAAAATTATAAGATTCTAAACCTTTGCCGGTAATGGGGTGGTAGTTTTCTCGGATAGCTTCTCCGGGCTGCATAACCCCTTCAGCATGATGAAGCAATTTGTGGCTTAATTCATCCGCTTCTTTTCTGTAGCCATACTTTTCAAGACCTATAATACCAAAGTAACTCTGATCTAACCAAACTGGGCCTCTCCAATAGCCACGTTCGGGCTTGAATTTGGGATGATTAGCGGCTAATGTTGGTAATGGAACATAGGTATTAAAAACAGATATATTCATCATGTTTTCCTTAGCTTTTTTTGCTTGCTCGCTAGATGCAACTCCTGCCCACAAAGGGATATATCCCTCACAGCCCATGTCCTTAAATAAAGTTTTTCCATCTAATGAGCTGTCAAAAAACCACCCCATTTCGTCATCCCAAAATTGGTATTGAATCTTATGCTTTAAACTTTCTGCATCACGTTGGTATTTTTCAGTTTCTTTGTTTTCTCCTAACACAATGGCCATATTTCTGAGATATAATTTTTCAGCATACAAGAAAGAATTCAAATCGACACTTTCATGATCCATGGAGTATGCTTTGTCATCATTTCTTAACATGGTTATTCCATCATAACGCACAGCGTTGTCCATGCCGCTTTCCCATTTAGCGGCTACGATTGTTCCATCGGTTGAACCAAATTCACATAATCCGTCTTTATCATGATCTCTATTACTATACCACCAATCGTGATATTTTTTTAATTTTGGGTATATTTCTTTCAGAAAATTTTTGTCCTCTGTGTTTTTGTATATGCACCATGTAGCCCATGCGGCTAAGGGGGGCTTGCTATTACGGTAATTATTCTTTTCAACGATGGTGTCTCTGAAGATACAATCGGGTATAAATCCATCTTTTTGCTGCAAGTGGAACATTACCAGCATTTGATCTTTAGCTAAATTGGCCTCGTACTTAGATAGTGCCGCCGCGTGTTTCCAACTGTCCCATGCCCAATAACCATGAAACCATAAATAATGATAGCTAGGGAAAACACCGGCATATTTTAAACCTCCAGCAGCAATTCTAGTGTTGTTTTGTAGTGTTAGTAACACTTTTGCAATAGTGTTAGAGTACGCGGTATGTTTGTATGAGTCTTTTTTTTGAGTAATTAATTTGCTTAGCAATTTCTCTTTTTCCAGTTTATTTTGTTTTAATGCAACAGAGAGATTTATTTTATTCAGGATTGTTTTCTCTTTACTCCATGAATATTCCGGAAAAATAAATGTATGAGATACCCACATTTCATAGGATTCTTTTGGTTTTAAAGTGATTTTTTTTAATTGTACTGAATACCCGTCTTTTTCAAAAGCAATTGTGTTTAAATCCGAAAAACCAATGTACCCTTTAGCTTCCGTTTTCAAAGAAGTAATTTTTATTCTGTGTTCTTCTTCTGTAAGGGTTAAACTATCTAGCAGTAGCTTAGATTGGTAGCTAGGATAAATGGAAACTGCGGTTGAAGATGTATTACTTATAATTGTTCGTTGAATGGAAGTGTGTCCAGATATAAAAAATAATTGTTGTTTAACTGCTATTTTTTCGTTTTGGAAAAATTGTTCTAAATGACTATGGTAGCTAGATTGATATTTTAACGAGGTTTGCCAGTTGATTAAAGCAGCGTTATTTTCATCATTTAGAAATACAGGTGAAAAGGAACTACTTAACCATACACCGTTTTGCTCTGTCATAAGAAAAGGACCAGAAAATCCACACTGGAGATGTTCTGAATTCGGAAATCCGTATCCAAACCAAGCCCCTTTATCAGAATATACTAAGGAGTTTCTGTCGGTTGCTTTAACCGGAGTTCCTATGTAATTCAAACTGTTTGAACTTTGTTCTAAGTATGGAAAGCCGTTTTGCCCTTCGCAAGTCAGGAAAAGGATACTCAATAAGGGCAAAAGAATAGTTATTTTTATCATTGCTTTAAAAATATTTTTTGGGCATATCTACGTGTTAAAGTTAAATAAAATTGTTTATGTCAATCTTGTATTTAACGTATCCGATAGCTATGTCGTTATTTTTCAATGATTTTAATAGCATGTTTTGTCTGTCAGATATTAGGTAGGTTGAGATAGGCTTAACCGGTATTCTTTTCTATGCATATTCAAGAGCTTTTCTAATTAATGATTTTGGATAAGCGATAAGGTATGCAAACAAGTATAGCGTAAGTGGACAAACTTGAACGATACTTTTATAAGTTTGACCCGATAGGAACTGCTATTAATCCTAAGGATGTTAGGGATCGGTTAATGTTAATTAGTTTAAATACTATTAATTACTTTTACATAATAAATTATATAAAGTAATGAAAAGAGTTTTTTTATTATTGCTAATTGCGACAATTTGTTCAATATCCATGGGACAAGATACAATTAAAATGATGTCATTGGGGCTTAATCCTAATAGCAGGATTAATACGGTAAGTTATATTAATAAGGCTTTACAAAAGGTTAGTAACACTAAAACAACAGTTATATTATTTGAAAAAGGGAGATATGATTTTTGGGAAGAGGATTGCATCAGGAAAAATTATTTTGAAGCAAATACCACTATTGTTAATCCCCGGGTTTGTCCAATTTATATTTTCCGGAAAAAGAATCTGGTGATTAATGCTCAAGGGGCAGAATTTATTTTCCATGGAAAAGCACAGCCATTTACAATTGATAGTAGTGAAAATATAACTATTCAAAATGTATCCA
The DNA here is from genome assembly GCA_030054095.1 of Sediminibacterium sp. GTDB lineage: Bacteria > Bacteroidota > Bacteroidia > B-17B0 > Aurantibacillaceae > Aurantibacillus. Next base: position 101,461 of record JASGCO010000012.1, on the reverse strand, counting down.
TTGACTGGGATATTCCTTTTAGTGCTGAAGCTGAAATAACAGATGTTTCGCCAGAGTATTTTGATTTATCCTTTGATACTATTCAATTTCCGTATATGATAGAAAATGGAAAGTTATTTTTTATAGGTGAAGGATGGAAAAGTTTATGGGGAGGGGAAAAGTGGAATGATCCTGTGCAATTTGATCGTGAGACGTTATTTGTAACGGCAGAAACTGACGATGATTTGTTGGGTGATGGTTGGGAAAAGCATTATCGCGCGGTAAAGAATGATAAGAATAAGGTAAGAATATACTATAAAAATAATGCACTTTTAAAAAAGGGGAATTATTTAGTTTTAAGGCATAGTGTTCGTGATCATTCCGGGATGTTTATCACAGAAAGTATTGATGTTAAACTAGAGAATATTAATATGTATAGTAATTCAGGAATGAATTTTTTAGCTCAATATACTCAGAATATTACTTATAGAAATGTTAATTGTATTCCCAGTAGCAGGAGGAAAGCATTAGCAGGTCATGATGACGGGTTGCACCACACCAATTGCAAGGGACATGTATTAATTGATGGGTGTTCTTTTAAAGGTATTATGGATGATGGTGTTAATTTTCATAACACATATCTTATTATTAGTGAAAAATTGTCGGGTAATAAGTTGAAAGCTATATTTAAACATCATCAAAGTATGGGATTTGTTTGGGCAAGATCGGGAGAGGAGGTGGGATTCATTCAAACAGAAACAATGCATGCTTTAAGTAAGGCAAAGGTAAAATCTTTTAAATTGCTTTCTGTAAATAGTGTAGAAATTGAATTTAGTGAGGCTATTCCTGATGTAATTAAAACAGGGGATGCTTTGGAGAATTTAGAATGGAATCCATCGGTTGAGATTCGCAATTCGTATTTTGGTCAACACCGAGCTAGAGGTTTATTGGTATCTACTCCAGAGAGAGTGCTGATCACAAATAATATTTTTGAATCCAGTGGGGCGGCCATTTGTATTCCCGGAGATGCAAATCACTGGTATGAAGGAGGTTCTGTTAATGATGTAACGATTGCCAATAATATCTTCAGAAACTGTAACACTTCTAATTATCAGTTTAGCGAAGGCATTATTAGTATTCAACCTACTATCCCTAAGATTGACTTAGCCCTTCCTGCATTTCACAAAAATATTAAAGTATTAAATAATACATTTGAAATTTTTGATGCTCCTTTACTTTATGCTTTTAGCGTAACTGGCTTGTCATTTAACAATAACGTTATTAAATATACCAAGCGTTTTTCACCAAGAAATGCAGATAAACCAATGATTACATTAAACGCTTGTAAAAAAGTAGAGGTGGTAGGTAATAAATTAGACAAAAATTTATTAAGCTCTAAATTGCTATTAGTAATGACAAAAATCGAAGATCTGAAATATAGGGCGAAACAGGGAATAATAGTAAGTATGAAGTAATTCAATTGGAAAAGAAAATACTGTTATTTAAAAATGGTATTATACATTCCGGTTTAATAGTAAAAGCAACTGTTAAACGGGATAACTAAATAAAAACCTGATAAACGTATAAATTGAAATTTTCAACGTTCAGTTCGGGTAATTTTTTTTAAATAGTCACGGGGCGTGGACTGTGTAATCTTTTTAAACTGCCTGTTGAAATTGGAAATATTATTGTATCCGCATTTGTAAGCAATCTCAATTATAGGGTATTTATTCTGTATAATGAGTTTGCACGCATAACCTACCCGGGTTTCAATCACAAAGGCGGATAGCGTTTTTCGTGTTTTTTTGGAAAAAAAGCGACAGAATGCACTAGGAGTCATGTGTGCAATTTCAGCAACTGTTTTAAGTTTTATTTCTTTTGTAAAGTTATTAAGGATGTACTTTATTACCTTTTCCATTCTGTTATTATCTTCTTCACTGTTTATCAGTTCCGCACCTTCTGATGCCAGTGCCAGCCGCGTACTTTTTAGTTTGGATATTGTATCCAGACATAACAAAAAGGTGGTTAAGCGTTCCATCCCATGTAGTTTATTTAGATTTTTTATAAGTTTTTCTGGATTTAGAGTATGACCGGCGCTTGTTTTTATACCACGTAGCGATGTTTTTAAGAGTTTTTTTATTCCCTCATTTTCGGGCAAGTCAAAGAATGCTTCGCCAAACGAATCGAATTTAAAATAAACTGAAATGGCATGCGCGTATAGTTTGTTTTTTTGAACATAGTATTCGTTGTCGCACTTAAATACATGCGCGACATTGGGACCTATTAAAAAAATATCGCCTGGTTTAAACCGACCGATATAGTCACCAAGTAACAAATAGCCGGTACCATTAATTATCAGTGTTAATTGGAATTCAGGATGGTAATGTAAGGTGTCATAAAAATAGGGTACTAGGTCATCCATTACAAAAAAAGACTGCCTGCTCAGTTTGGGATTATGAAATCGGGTTGGTTTCATACAGATCAAATAATTGAAGACAAAATACTAAAATAATATCCTATTGTCTTAATCAGAGTTTGGAATAGCGTAATTGTGGTAAAATAGTATTAGTATTGGCGAAACAAATATTGTTTGTCTGTTTCTAATAGATTTAAATTTAGCACAAGGGAAGGTTAAGTACAGAATAATGACATGTGTATTTTGAGGTTTAACAATCCCTTTATTATTTATAAACTAAAGTAATTCAGCCTGTATGAAAACGTTTTTCAATGTCACCGGAATTTTTCAGATCATTTTGTTTGTGTTTATGATGTTTGCTGTTAAGGCACAGCAAGTTCCCGTTTCTGTCGAACCACCACTTTATTCTGCTGACTACGGACTAAGTAAAGAGATAGAAATGTTGCATCAACAGGAACAACTGACACGAGGTGAGCGAAACAATCTGGAAGAATATACAAAGCAGTTTATTAATGCACGCAAAACAGCTGTACTCCCTGATACTAGTTGTGTTGCAACCATTCCGGTTGTTTTTCATGTTTACCATCCTCAGGGAAGCGCTGCTGTTACTATGAATCAGATTGATTATGCTATTAGGGATTTGAATATAACGTTCGGGGGACGCGATGTAGATTATACCACAGTTAATTCCGCTTTTTCGGGGGTTAAGTCCTATACTAAAATTCGGTTTGCTCGGGCTTTGGTAGATCCAAAAGGAAATCCCACCACAGGTGTAATTTATTACAAGGATAGAGAAGCAGGTTACGGTAATGGTACAGGTTTGGATAATGAAATAGCGACCTGCGCATGGGATAATTATAAGTACATGAATGTTTATGTGATGCTTGATTTATATGCAAATAATGTTTCAAACAATTCTGGGGTTGCGTGGTATCCATCAGTAACCATGAGTAATATAAATACGGCTCGTATCGTTTATAATTACCAGTATCTAGGTTTTGGAGGTTCTTCTCAAAATAATACAGAGTTTAATCAAACGTTTACCCATGAGTGCGGCCATTATCTTAATCTGAAACATACGTTTGACGGGAATAGTTGTGCTGGAGTGGGAGACAACTGTAATGATACGCCACCAACAAATATATCTGCGGCGGGCTGTAATGCAACAGTTTGTTCCGGCCTCATTAATGGGGAAAATTATATGGATTATAACGCTTCCTGTTATAAGAACTTTACTATGGATCAAAATCTGAGAATGGAGGCAGCGTTGCAATCTCCCTCCAGGTTTTCGTTGTGGCAATACAGTAATCAGGTTGCTACAGGGATACTTAACCCGGCATCAACAAATTCGTGTGTAACAGCCAATAAATTTTTTGCTTACAGTAAAACAAAGTTAAATGAAGATACGGTTAACAATGGCTCGATAGAAATGCCTCCTGTTATCATTTATGCCTGCGCCGGTGTTACTTTTTCGAGTCCAAGTGCCACTTTAATACCAGGTACGGATTATTCTATCTCAAATGTTCCGGTGGGTTTGTCGGTTTCTATTGTCACCTCGGCAAATGGGAAATGGGCTACCTTGACTTTTTCTGGAAATGCTGTAAACCATCTTGCGGGCAATTCGGTGAATAATATACAATTAACTTTTACGAATGCGGCAGTATTGGGGGGAAATGTTACCGCCATTCAGGATTACACACAAGTGTTTTCTATCGCTTTCAAAAATCCCTGGCAAAAAGTCTGTGTAACGCCTAATTTAACAACTACGCCGAGCACAACGCTCAACCCTTTTCAGACGCAGGGACTAATTCCCCGCCGTTACCGATTAAGGTACACTTCCGGGGCTTATTATCTGGATAATTATGGACGCGCTTTAATTACAACTGCTCCAACAAGCGATAATCTTATGTTTTTACCGGTAGGTACAGTACTAGATGCAAACAGCCCATGGCGGGCGGGCGGTTACCCTGGCGTTTTGTATTCAAATACGCACACGGTACTTAACGGGCAAACGGGGTATGTTGGGTTTAGAATGCAGGCGGGTAACGATTATTATTATGGCTGGATGAAGCTGTCGGTTAATGCGCCTAATGCCGTTACTTTACTCGAGTACCATTACAATGAAAAACCGAACGAAGCCATTGTTGTTGGATCTTCATGCGCTTTGGGCCCCACATCATTTTCAGATTATGCAAAGGATGCCATTATTTTTGATGTATTTCCAAATCCATCAACCGGAAATGTAACCGTCTTGCTTCCTGAAGAAGAGAATGCTGTAATTGTTTATGATGTTTTAGGTAAAGAGGTATTACGTTACCCTCAAGTTTCTCAGCGGCTAAATATCACTTTCGCTCATTCCGGTGTTTACTTTATAACTGTGAATAATGGCAAACAGAAAAGCGTAAGAAAGGTAGTAGTTACTCAATAGTAACCAAGTAGGTAACGCAGAAATTCATCGGGAGCAGATAACTCCTGTTACTTAGCATAAATATGAATCTCAAAAAGTGGTAGTGTAAAGAATTTTGTGTAAGTAAAGGAGTATTAGTTTAAGGCTTTCCCTTCGGGGGGGATCCCCCCCGAAGGGAAAAATCGAAAAAAATCGTTTAACTTAAACTAATCAACCATGAAAGAAAAAAAAGAAGTCAATCCTATGCAGCAGCTCGCAGAGCAGATGTTTGGAAAAATCAAAGACAAGTCGGAAGCTAAGAACGTGTTATCCGAACTCTACAATTACGGTATCGAAGCCATGCTTAAAGCTGAACTGGATGAGCATCTGGAGCATGACAAGCACGAAGAAAGCCCTGATGGTAACTACCGTAACGGGAGCAGTAAGAAAAACGTCAAAAGTTCTATCGGAGATATAGCCCTGAACATTCCCCGTGACCGCCACAGTACTTTTTCCCCTATTGCCGTCCCCAAACATGATCGGATGATCGATAAGATCGAGGATGTGGTCATAGGGCTTTATGCCAGAGGCATGAACACCCGTGATATTGAAGACCAAATCAAAGATATTTACGGCATCACCATCAGCGAAACGACCGTATCCAACATTACAGCGCGTGTTCTTGAGTATATGAAGCAGTGGCAAACCCGTCCACTGGAAAAAATATATTTTGCCGTATGGATGGATGCCATTGTAGTGAAGGTAAAGGAAAATGGGAAGGTCAGCAATAAAGCCATCTCGCTGGTTATCGGATTGAATAAGGAGGGTAAAAAAGAAGTACTTGGTATGTGGATTAACCATAACGAGAGTGCCTCTTTCTGGATGAGTGTTTTAACGGATTTAAAGGCCCGTGGCGTAGAGGATATCCTTATTGCCAGCACTGACAACCTCAAAGGGTTTACCGACGCTATAAAGGCCGTATTCCCTAAAACCGATACTCAGCTCTGTGTGGTACACCAAATCCGTAACTCCAGCCGATATGTGGTGTGGACAGACAAAAAAGAGTTTATGGCCGATTTAAAGGAGGTCTATAACGCTGTGAATATCGATGCTGCCTGTCAGGCCTTTGAGAAGTTTAAAGCCAAGTGGAGCAAAAAATACCCGCACGCCATTTTATCCTGGGAACGTAACTGGTCGGAGCTGACCGCTTTCTTTAAATACCCCATTGAAATCCGCAAAATGATTTACACCACTAACACCATTGAGAGCCTGAACAGCACTATCCGAAAATACACCAAAACCAAAACTGTTTTCCCTGACGACAGCGCAGTGCTAAAGGCTGTCTATCTTGCCATTAACATCATCGAACGAAAATGGACTAATCAAATTAGAAACTGGGGACTTATACTTAACCAATTTTTAATTACTTTTGAGGACAGATACTCACTCTAATACTCCCAGTTACACAAAATTATTTATAGGCTCCCAGTTAATTAATTTGCTGAATCTAAGAAACTCCTAATGCTATTCTTTTCAGATTTATAATCTTTAATTATATTTTCTAAAATCCCATTCTTTATAAATAAGACCTCTCCTTTTCCCTGACTCAAAAAGTCGTATTGGTCTTTAAAAACTTGATAAAGTGGGTCATCAATATCTATTATGTATAATGGCAAATTAGGATAGTCATTAAGAGTGTTTATTAAGTGAGAAAGGTATAATCGGGATTCACTCCAAATTGAAAAAAGGAATACGACCCCATTTTTAGGTATTTCCCCGAAATTTATGCTTCCTTTATCTCTTTTGTAATTTGAAAAATCCATAAGCACGTAAATTATTTCATTTCATAAGTTACTGTTTTCATTTCAATACTATAATCTTCAAATGTTTGGGTGTAACTCTTTGAATTTTTTAATGTAGCATTTTCCCCTAAATGTTCTCCCAATTTACTAAAAAAGGGACTATCTGCGGGTGCGGTATAAGATACTTTAGTTCCTGATTTTGACATACGGCTTATTTCAGATAATTCGTCAGCAAATAAAGGGGAGTTATTGATTACTATTTCGGACGCAGAACCTGAAGCTATTTCTGATGACATCATTCTGCCATTTTGAAAATTTTTATTGACAGCAATATCAGTATATCCAGCGGCCTCTCCTTCGCCATATATATTTACCTTTATTTTTTTTGCTAAATTGGCTGTAATATTTGTTAAACCATCAGCGAGCATAATTACTGCAAGGGCACCTTCTGCGTTTTGTCCAATTCGTTGTAATGCTTCACCTTTTAAGGCTCCTTCATAGGCTTTATCTCCATTTTTCCATGAATTAACCATATTCATAACTTGTTTGGCTGAACCAGCTTCGCTAAAACTTTTGCTTTGCCATTCTTTGGGTATTTCATGCCAGTGTCCATCAGATCCCCACACAAAAGACCTATCCGTCATATTCGCATTATATGTACCGAAGAACGTTTTTATTCTTGCATCAATTACTTTATGTGTTATTAGTTGAAATGTAGCTGCTGTTTTATTCCATTGTAGCATATAAAAATATGCTTCTAAGCTATCCAAATCAATGTTAGCTATTGGTGAATTACTTGCATATTGATACGGAGTTAAAGAGGGAAATGATTTGGTAAGGGGGTCAATACTTAAAAACCTACTGTTTTCCTTTGACCTGTTATAAGCAGCTTCAAAAGCAGTGTCACCTTTGGTAATAAAATATTCTACTTTATTGGTTTCGGTATTAAACATAACCGTACCCATTCGTTTTAGTTTTGGGTTATCAAAAATTTCCTGATACCTGCCATTACTTGCGGTTAAAAATGGTATCCCTTTTACTTTTGCATATTGTTCCGGTGTTAAATTCGACTGAGCTGCTGTGCTTAAATTCAGGATTAAACAGATACAAAGTAAAATAGTATTGATTATTGTCTTCATTTTTTATTGTAATTAAAGGTATTAATAATTTTAGTATCGCTGTATTTTTCTTTATTATATTGTAGTGTTTTCATCCATTCAAAATACATATTGTCGGGTATTTCTCTGTAATGCAATTTATGTAGTAAAGAATAGGTTTTGTCCATTTCATCTAAGTGAAATCTTATATAGTCTTTAAATTTATCGTCAGTTGTCGCATTTAAACCATATTTGTTAATAGTGTTAAAATACGCTTGCTTATGGGTTTCAGCCTTTAATAGCAATAATTCGGCATAATTAGGGTAATATTTTAGGCCTAAGTCGCAGCATTTTAAAATAAAGGAAATATCATTTTTCGGAAATTTTCTTTGATAGCCTTTAGCTAAATCGTTTACACAAACTGTTATGCTTTCGGTTAAACTTAACGAATCCATGTAAATACCGCTGACAATGCTTTCGGTACTCACATATCCGGATGACATCACCCATGCCTCAGTAGGGAACATAGCATTAGTCAATTCGGTATTATACCATCCGATTTTTTTACAAAAATTCCGTAAGTAAATATGATTGGGTGCAAAAGCTAAATAGGCTTTTACATTTAATTCTTCTGCTAATATTTTATATAGAAACGGTAAAGAATGACAATTTCCTCGATGCGTTGCCAATAACTTAGTAACAAACATATTTGCCCAATTTTCTTCAGCAAAGCAATCATTAAACTCATATTGGTAAGGATAAATTGTCATTTCTTCTTTAGCCATATTGACCCTAATGGTATCCGTTAGGACGTTAAAAATTGCTCCGTTTAATTTTACATTTGTACTATCTTGTTTATTATAGTCTGATAACGGATTTAACTTCGACCACTTTTTAATTAACTCGCACAATAAATTTATTTGACCGTCAAATTTTGAAAATTCTAACCTATTTCCGTAGTAAGCATTTTCAGTAATAAATACAGCCCTTTTAAAATCAAGAGGTACTTTCCGCTCCAACATATCTTTTAAATCATTAAATGCCTGCTCGTAGTATGTTTCAGGTTTAATAGTATCAATTTCGATGTAATCAAACTTAATGGGCTTTGACTTTCTTAATGTATCATAGTGATAGGTTAAAACCGTAGTGTTTTGTTTGGGGATAGCTGGTTTAGGTTCAGCTTTGGTAATGGCCTTTTGCTTTGTTTTACATTGCGTGAAACAGACAACAAGTAATATTATAAAAACTGTATATAGTTTAAATTTCATTTACCTTGTTTTTTATAGGCTTCTTCTTGTTGTTGTTTTAATTGTTCCGCTTCTTTCAGCCAACGTTCATACTCCTCTTTCGGAATTTTGGTATAGCCCAACCCTTCCAAATTCAATTCCCAGTTTATCATGCTATTGTATTGCTCTTTAAATTGTGGGTACTTATCTAACTCACTAACTTTTGGAAAGTTATATTTTTCTGCGGCTTTGGCACAATAGGCGACCTGAACATTGTTAAAAATCATAACGGCAGAAACAGAATTAGGATAATACTTTAAAACTTCCTGAGCCATGTTTAAAGAAAAATCGCTTTTTCCTTCCAGTTCTTCAAGAGCAGCAGATAAGTCGATTAAACAAGTGGCTATGGTTTGAATTTTGCTTAATGGTGCCAAATAAATTTGGTTCTTTATAGCGGTGGCATTGATATACCCCGATTTAACCACAAAATTATCGTCAGTATAGGCTCCCGAAGTAGTTTCAAAACAATACAGGTTATTATTGAATGGAAACTTAATATAAGAATGGTTTGGTGCAAAAGCTAAGTAGGCTTCTAAATCTAATTCCTCACATAGAATGAGGTATAACAAGGGTAAAGAATGGCATTGTCCTGTATGTGTTTTTAATAGCTTGGTTACAAACTGTTTTGAATAATCTTTGTCGCCCCAAAAATCATCAAAATCGTAACTAAGTCGTTGAAATACCTGTTCTTTACCATTTGTAGAAGAATATTTAAAAGAAATTTGATAAAGGTTTTGAACGGCTCTATGTAGCTCTACCTTGTCATTAGGGTTGACTCCTGATTTTTTAAAGGCATCCAAAATAATCTGTTTAATTTCATCTATTTGAGCGCAAAAATTCGTATAATTCAGTTTGTTTTGATAATAAGCGTTTTCCACTAAAAACACCGCCCTTTTCAAGGAAAGTGGCTTTTTCTTTTCAAGCATTTGTTTAATTTCGGAATATGCCAGGTTAAAGTGGTTAAAATTGGATTTGTAGGTTGTAGCGGTTAAATCAGCAACAAGTAGGTTTTTTACGAATGGTTCAAATTCTGATTTTTCTTTTTCGCCCATGTTGGGATAATCTACATGAGCTAATTTAAAATCATTAAGGGTGTTGTCAAATAATTGCTGTCTTCGTAATCTCTTCTTATCCTCTGCCATAGGGTCTTTCATTTCTACCTGCGTGGACTGCATAGGCATATTAAATTGTTGCATAGTTGCCAATCGTTGCTGCTCGGCTTGCTGCTTTTGGCTTTCTAGTAGCCATGCCAAAGGATTTTTTAATTGAGGAAAATAGTCCCATCTGTCTGGGAATGGATTTTTAGGGTTATATGATTTCCCAAGAGGAATCGGTTCAGTGGGAGGGTAAACAGGTTCAAAATTTGGTATTTGCCCCAAAATGAAAGGGGTACACACGACATAAAAAACGAGTGTTAAGATTACTTAGGTAATTTTTGATATTTGTTTAATTTCTTCATTAAAAAAAGGGGGCGTAAACTTAAACTGCCCAATTCAGGAAAGCCGCGAAGCCCCATCACGGACAGCAAAAGCAACGCCCTTTCGGGCGTTTTTTACTGTAATCCGTGATGTTGCTAAATTCAAATGGTTCGCGGCTTTTTGAATTGGATTTTCGAGTTAAAAACGCAATATTTAATGCTATTTACTTTTTAATTTATATCATATCGTGTATTAATTATTATTAATCAAAGATATGGAAAAATGAAACACATTGAAAAATGACCTAAAAATAAGGGAGGGAGTGGCACATTATATTGATAGAGTATAACGTAAGCTATATTGATTGCTTTCAGAACTTCTATTTTGCATTGTTTAATATATAAGAGTAGCCATTATTACCTGTTTTATTATGTTTGGTAATCCGATTCAATTTAATTCCTAAATAAATAGCCTTAGTAATTGAATTATAGGGATCTGCTAATTTTTTGTTTAATTGTGGCTCAATTTTCAAAAGTAGTTCAACAATTTTTTTTCCTGTTATGGGATTTTGGTGGCGTTCCATCACAAAACATATTTTATCAATGTAAGTCCATTCAGGATTGTAACCAACATACTTTTCTAACACATCATCTGTGCCATAAAATAAGCTCAGTTTTTTTTTGAGATTCAAAATTTCTGTTTGGTTTTTTTCTGCTCCTCGCTCAAATGTGTTAATCGCTTTTTCATAGCCTTTCAGTTCATTTACTAATTCTTTAATAAGGGCTATAAATTGGGGTTTGGTAAAATCTTCATACTTTTTCAACTGGTATTTTTCGTTGATGTACTGAGCTTTTCCAGCGTATTTTTTATTTTTTCCTGTTTCCATATACTCTACCACTTAGTTTGTATTTCCCCGCTACCTTACTTCTACCTAAATTTATATAGTTACTACCTTGTTTCCACCTTGTTTCCACCTTGTTTCTACCTTAAAGTATATAGGAAGTACATTAAAGTATGTACTTCCTACCATGTAGATTACCCTAATAACCTAATTATCCCCTTAACTTGCTCCAGTTTTTCGCTACTCAGCCCACTAAGCAAATTAGTTAAATCATTTAGACCATTCTTTTCATTTTCTGATTTGGTACTTAATCCATTTATTCCCTTGTTAAATTTATTCATCTCGTCAAAAATTTTGTTGTGAGATAAATGGGTATAAATTTCTGTGAACTTTCTATTTCTATGACCTAACAGTTTTTGGCCAACTCGCTCATCTATACCATATAGAAAACATATTGTGGCAAAACTATGTCTTGAAACGTGAAAGGTCAATAGTTTACTCAACTTGGACTTTTTCTGTATTGATTTTAAGTGCTGGTTTACCTTTTGATTAGTAATCATATCTAAGAGTTTACCAGTTTTCTCAACATCAATTAATTTGAGAGCTTTATCTATCAAAGGAACTATTACAGTCCCTTTAGTTTTGTGCATCTGTATTTCAATGTAGTAAAGAAAATTGTTGCTTCCCAAATCAGCATTGTTCCTCTTAAATAAATGTTTGGTTGCATCTAAAGCTATCATATCCCTGAAACGTAAGCCAGTATAACAGCTGAATAAAAAGCGTCTTAGTGTATTATGTTCCCCCGGTGTTAATAAATTATTATTTTCCCTTTCCTTCCATTCTTCTACTGATAATTTATTAATAGGTTTAGTCGGCTCTTTATAGTTGTCAAACATTCTCTCCAATGTTTGAAGCTCTGACGGCTCTAAATAGTCCCTTGTTGTTAGTTCCTTTGAAGTATCTTGAATTTTATAATCCTTAAACGGTGAATTTTCAATTAAGTAATCGCCGTTTTTAATTGCGATGTAAAGAAGAGTTTTTAGAACCTTCATGTTATTTCCAACTGTCCTTTCGCAATTACCGCAGCCGCCCTCACTGATTGGGAGTAGCATATAGTTTTCAAATTCTGTCAGAAATTTGTAGTCAATGTCGTTTAATGATAAATTTGGCTTGAACTGGTTGATTTTGGTAATTATTGACCGATAACTCTTTAGAGTTTCTGCTGACCATTTGCCTGTTCTTCTGTTGTCAAACTCCTCAGTAAAATAATCTATCAGAATTTTATCACCGTTTGGCTTACAAAATTCTTTTCTAAATAAGCCAACAGTTAGAGGTTTACTCATCAATTCATATTTCAGAATTATATCATTTGCCCTTTTTCTTTCGCTATCAATAAATTGATTTACTTTTTCGTGATTAGGGTGATGTACAGTTACTTTTTCTTTATGTGTATCCCAACAAAACAACTCTTGACGTAATGCGGTAGATAAATTTGCAAATTCAGTCGGACTAAGGTTAAAGAACTCTTTTTTAACTGGAACGCTTTTATTTAGAGTAATTTTTGTGGTTTGGTTACCTATGCTAAATAGCATATATATTTTTGTTGTATAGTCTTTATTTGGTCTTTCAGACCTTATATAAAAATGAATTGATGCCTTCATAATTCTTATGATTTATAACGTTTAAAATTTTTATTAATTACAGTTATTAACAATCCTTGTGAGACTGTTTAACTCGAACCGCAGGTTCAAAAGGATTAAAAATAGTTTCCCCATCAAAATCTCTCTCAACCCACTACGGGGAAGATTTGGGGTGAAAAAATGGTGTAAATGGGTGAAAAAATCTTTTTTTGGGTTTACATCAACATCACGAAAAGCCCTGAAAACAGGGCAAAACAAAAAACCCAACAAATTTTCATTTGCTGGGTTTATTTCTCTCTGCGGAGAAAGAGGGATTCGAACCCCCGGACCTGTAACAGTCAACAGTTTTCAAGACTGCCGCATTAGACCACTCTGCCATTTCTCCGCCGCAAAAGTACTAATTTTTTTATATCTGCAAACATTTCCGTTTATTTTTTTACCTTTATTCTTGAAATTCTCCCGGTTTAGTTCATAAAAATACCTCTACATGAAAAAAATAGCCTGTCTTATCCTTTTTTTAGGCGTTTCAACCGGTTTAACCGCGCAAATTTCCGCCTACTTTAATTATGGTGTGTTTAATGTACCGGGACAAAAACCCTTTCTCGAAACCTATTTTACGCTTTTAGGCTCTTCTTTTAAACCCAAACGGGTGGTAAATGGCTACCAAAGTACCGCGCATATACAATTAAACATATATCAGGGCGATTCTATTGTAAAAGCGGCACGCTATAATCTTAATGGCCCCCTTATGACCGATACGCTTACCAGACCCTCGTTTATTGATAATCAACGGTATGCGCTGACTAATGGCAAATACAGGTTCGAAGTAAAATTAAGCGATCCTAACAATTCCGCTAAAAAACCATTTACCATTAACGAAACCATTACTATTAATTATTCGCGTCAAGGGCTACAAGCTTCATCCGTTCAGGCCATTGAGCGTTTCAGTAAAGCTACTGCACCGGGAGCCATTACCAAAAGCGGAGTTGATCTGGTGCCCTACAATATTAACTATTACGACGATTCTCAGAAAACCCTGCAGTTTTATTTCGAAATGTATAATGCCGATACGGTGTTAGGTAACGGCAAGCCTTTTATTTATAGTTACTATATTGAACAGAACGAGACCCTTAGCAAAATGCAGGGACTCAGTGCGTTTAAAAAACACAATGCCGCTGTAGTCAACCCGCTTTTAGGACAATTCGATATCAGTAAACTTCCCTCCGGAAACTACAATCTGGTAATTGCCGTAAAGGACGAAAAAGGAATGCTCCAGCTGGAAAAAAAATGGTTTTTTCAGCGTCAGAACAGCCAGTTCGAAGTGTCGGGCAATAAAGCCGCCAGTGATGCTGAAGTAAAAGCGTTTTTTGGCGATTTTAATAATGCCGATAGTCTTAAAATGTTTGTGGAATGCCTCTGGCCCATATCGGGAACCGTGGACCGCGACCGTCAGATTAATCAGGTAATAAAGAAAGATCCTGAACTAATGAAACGCTATATTGTCGAATACTGGCAACGCCGGGCGGCCGATACAACCAATGCGTTTAATATGTGGATGAAGTATTACGCTCAGGTAAAAGAAGTTCAAAAACTATTCAAATGCGGAAAACAAAAAGGGTATTATACCGACCGGGGACGTGTGTTTCTGCAATACGGACCACCTAACCAACGTGGAATGGTTCCTAACGATGCCAATACGTTTCCGTATGAAATATGGCAGTACTACCGTATTAAAGACGAATCGAACGGGCAGTTTTATACCAACCGGCGTTTTGTATTTGTAAACCGCCAGATAGCGGATGATTGTTATATGCTTATCCATAGCGATATGCGCGGAGAAATAGCAAACGAACAATGGCGCTTTGATTTAACCAAGCGCAACATGGATGGTATTCAGAACGGGCAGGGTAATACACCTGCCGGTAGTACCAATTACCAGTTTGATGATATGTTTAATAGTCCCCGTTAAAGTATGCCAGTTCCCTCAGTAGCGGTAGTTATCCTTAATTATAATGGCCTTAACTTTTTAAAACAGTTTTTACCTACTGTACTAACTTACTCGCAAGGCACAGCTATTATTGTAGCGGATAACAACAGTTCCGACGGATCTCCCGAATTTGTAGAAAATACTTACCCTTCTGTTCATGTAATCCGAAACGGCAGTAACAATGGCTATACGGGCGGTTATAACGCTGCGTTAAAGCTGGTAAGTGCAGATTACTACGTATTGTTGAACAGCGATGTAGAAGTAACGCCCAACTGGTGGCAGCCTGTTATCGCGCAAATGGAAGCAGACAGTTCCATAGCCGCGGCTCAACCTAAATTGCTCGATTTTAAAGAACGACAAACATTCGAATACGCCGGTGGGAGTGGAGGATACCTGGATTACTACGGCTATCCGTTTTGCAGAGGGCGCGTGTTCGAAACATTGGAAACCGACCGGGGGCAATACAATACGGTCGAAGAAATTTTCTGGGCTTCAGGTGCCTGTATGTTTGTAAGGGCATCAGCTTTTCATCAGGCGGGCGGGTTCGACGAGCGCTATTTTGCCCACATGGAAGAAATTGATTTGTGCTGGCGCTTAAAAAACAAAGGCTATAAAATTTACGCGGTACCGCAATCATTGGTGTATCATGTAGGCGGAGGAACACTCAATAAACAAAACCCACGGAAAACATTTTTAAATTTCAGGAATAACCTGAGTACCTTAACAAAAAATCATACCTCTCCGTTTTGGATGTGTATTGTATTTTACCGTTTACTGCTCGATGGAGTTGCCGGATTAAAATTTTTGTCGGCGGGTCAGGTCGCTTTGTTCTGGCAAGTCATTCGCGCGCATTTTGCGTATTATGCCTGGTTGCCCTATTTGTTGAAACAACGGCAATTACACAAACCCGGTCAATCCGTCTCACCAAATAATAACGGACTTTTCAGAGGCAATGTAGTAGTTGCCTATTACCTTAAAAAGAAGCGGTTGTTTTCGGAGGTTGTAACGAAGCGGTAATGCACTAATTCCGTTTATAATTTCTGCTATTGTTAGCAAGCTTGTCAGAAATGTTTTGTTTGGGGTGTGCCCCTGCCATATACTGAAGTTCGCAATAAAGCAAGTTTACACTTTTTTCTAGTTTGCCGTGTAATAGGGGCAGGGTCGGCCTTTCCGCTTTAGCTTGCTTTCCCTTTGCCGCATCGCAACCGTGTGCGTGGGCTTCCTGTGGTCGCCTCCGCCACGGTGCGCTGCTGGCAAAGGTCGGCGCAAGGC
Organism: Sediminibacterium sp.; assembly: GCA_030054095.1. Taxonomy (GTDB): domain Bacteria; phylum Bacteroidota; class Bacteroidia; order B-17B0; family Aurantibacillaceae; genus Aurantibacillus. The sequence goes on along the minus strand of JASGCO010000012.1, from coordinate 85,337 downwards.
TGCCGCTGCAATGCCTCACACATAAAGACAGAATATTGATTAATGAATACGTAGATGTTTCGTCAATAAAAGGGGGGAGGAGTAAAGTTGCCGTTATCCGCAAGCAAATAGGAAATATGTACTTTTTGTATTATACAATGGCAATGATTGAATACTGTTGATTATTGAGGAGTATAACATCATTCACCACTCCTCCAACTAAAGCCTTAGCCAACGGCGCGTTGGCCGATAAACAAATCACGGTTTCGTTATCCGCTGTTAGTTTACCAAGCGCGCAGCCAATAAAAAAATAACCCTGATTGGTTAAAATAAGACTACCTGTACCCACATGTTCTGTTGCAGACACCCTTGGCAGACGTTGAGTGTCCGCAAGCTGCTGATCTAATGCTTGTAATTGCCCGTACAGTTTTTCCTGTTCCGCTTGTAAAATAGCTTTAGAAACTTCGTGCTTGTCGCCGGCAGTGCTTTTTTGCTCACCGGCAATGGCTTCGTTCACCTGCTGTATAGCGGCCATAAGGGCGTGCCGTTTATCCTGTAAGAGGGTTAAGCAAGCTTCAATAACACATTCACGGGTGAGCGTCATAATGTAATGGGTATAAAACAAAAAGAGTCTGTGTTACACAGACTCTTTTACTATTTAAAACTAAAAATTAACTGCTTTGGTTTAATTTGGCATCAATACCTAGTGTAGCGTGCGGCACACTTCTTAAACGCTCTTTCGGAATCAGTTTTCCGGTAACACGGCAAATACCGTAAGTCTTGTTCTCGATACGTACCAACGCGTTTTTCAGGTTAATGATGTATTTTTCCTGACGCGCGGCCAACTGAGCAGTTTCTTCTTTACTCATTACATCACTACCATCTTCAAGTAATTTAAACGATGGCGATGTGTCGTCTGTACCATGATCGTCTTCATTACTAAGCGTTTGTTTCAGTAAATCGTAATCCGTTTGCGCTTCTTTTAATTTATCCAGAATCAACTCCTTAAACTCTGCCAGTTCCTTATCCGAATAGCGGGTACGGTTATCTTTTGTGTTTACAAAAGGTTTGGGTTGCTCGCTATTGGCTTTTTTAATAAGTGGTTTTGAAATATCAATCTGCAACGGACGATTACGGATATAAGATTCCATACTGCTGCCGCTCGATTTTCCTTCGTTTTTTTTACGACGGCCGCGTCCGCGTTTTTCCGGAATTTCATCATCGTCGTCATCCAAATCAGGTCCGCCACCTTCCAGATCAACCAGACCGGCTTCATCCAATTCTCCCGAAAATGAATCATCGTCTTCGCTTTTTTCGTAATCATCTTTTACATCAACATCACTTTCATCTTCTTCCTCTTCAGGAATCTCCTCCTCTTCTTCTTCGTCCTCATCTTCTTTTTTCCCTTTTTTTCCTTTGGGTTTACTGTCTTTTTTACTACCTCCTTTTTTGGCAATAGCGTCAATAGGTTTTCCTGTTTTTTTCACTTTCACATTATCTTTACTGGTATTGGTTTTGGCGGGAACCGGGCTTTTTTTCAGCTCTTTTTTATCCGCCTTTTTTACCGAATCTTTAACTTCTTTTTTTGATGGTTTCGCTGCCGGAGCAACTTTTTTTACCGGTTTAGATGGCTTGGCCGCTTTGGCTGGTTTAGCTGCAGGTTTTGCTACCGCTTTCTTGGCTGGTTTAGCTGCAGGTTTTGCCGCTTTTTTAACTGCAGGTTTTGCTTTCGCGTTCGTTTTCTTTGCCATAGTTTCTAAATCTTAATTAGTTTAACTTTTCGATGCTGATCAGAGTGGAAACCAACTCGTCCACTTCAATGTTACTTACGTTGGCCTGCTGCGGTAAACTAGCTACCAACTGCAAATCACTCGTTAAAGTTTCTGAACAAATATAACTTAAATTATTTTTAATAGCGGCATCCAGAGATGAGTTTTGTTGGATTTTGACCAGAATTTTATCAGTCACCTCAAGCCCTATTTCCTTACGGATAGTTTGTATCCGGTTAACCAGTTCGCGAGCCAAACCTTCCTGTTTTAATGGTTCCGATAGGGTAATATCCAGGGCAACTGTTAAGGCCCCACTATTGGCCACTTTCCATCCCGGAATATCAACCGGAATAATTTCCACATCTTCCGTTTCCAGCACAATTTCGTCGCCTTCAAGGGTTAAACTATATTTTCCCGTTTTTTCAATCTGCTGGATAATGTCGGCAGAATGGTTGCCGGCGTATGCCTGAACCGCTTTCATGTGTTTACCGCATTTTTTACCCAGTGTTTTAAAGTTCAGTTTCAGTTGTTTTACAATTTGTGTCTGACTTTCGTTCACAAATTCGATTTCCTTAACGTTTACTTCACTTAAAATTAAATCTTTTACCTGTTCAATTTTTTCCTGATAGGTTTTATCTAAAACAGGGATCTGAATACGTTGTAATGGCTGACGCACCTTCAACTTCTCGGTTTTACGGATCGAGAGAATCATGGATGATATTTTCTGAGCCATATCCATCCGTTCTTCCAGGGCTTTGTCCTGTAAAGCGGCATCCATTTTTACCAGATAGGTGAGATGTACCGATCCGCCCTGTCCGTTAAGATTCTGATGCAGCCAATCGGCAAAAAACGGCGCAATCGGACTCATGATTTGAGCCAGGGTAGATAAACAGGTGTAAAGGGTTTCGTAAGCGGCTTGTTTATCGCGGCTCATTTCGCCTTTCCAGAAACGGCGGCGACTTAAACGAACGTACCAGTTACTGAGGTGTTCGTCCACAAAATCCTCTATGGCTCTGGCTGCCCGGTGAGGTTCAAAACTTTCGTAAAATGCCGTAGCTTCTTCCAAAAGGGTTTGCAGTTTCGAAATAATCCAGCGGTCTAGTTCCACTCGTTCGCTTACCGGTACCATATTGTTTTTGTCAACACTGAAATTATCAACGTTAGCGTACAAACTAAAGAAACTATACGTGTTGTAGAGCGTACCAAATAGTTTGCGTTGTACCTCGCTAATGCCTTCCATGTCAAACTTCAGGTTATCCCACGGAGCGGCGTTGGCAATCATGTACCAGCGGGTGGCATCGGCACCAAATTTTTCTATGGTTTCTACCGGATCAACCGCGTTGCCTAAGCGCTTGCTCATTTTGTTGCCATTTTTATCCAGTACTAAACCATTACTCACAACATTTTTATAAGCAACTGAATCAAAGCATAAGGCCCCTATCACATGCAACGTATAAAACCAGCCACGTGTTTGATCCACCCCTTCCGCAATAAAATCGGCAGGGTAGAATTTTTTCTCATCAATTAACGCTTTGTTTTCAAACGGGTAGTGTAATTGGGCATACGGCATGGCGCCGCTATCAAACCATACATCTATCAGGTCGCTTTCGCGGTAAAGGGGTTTTCCGTTTTTTTCCAAAACAATGTTGTCAGCGTATGGCTTATGCAAATCAAACGTGTTATAATTCTCCGCCGACATATCTCCGGGTTTAAAATCGTTCAGAGGATTAGCGTTCATAACACCTTTGCTGATGGCATTACGAATTTCGTTTTGCAGTTGTTCAATAGAACCAATACAAATACTTTCCGTTTTATCTTCACTTTGCCAGATCGGAAGCGGAATGCCCCAAAAACGAGAGCGGGACAAATTCCAGTCCAACGCGTTTTCGAGCCAGTTACCAAAACGTCCTGTGCCGGTAGCTTCGGGCTTCCAGTTAATTTGCTGATTCAGTTTTACCAGTTTCTCGCGGTTATCGGCCACTTTCACAAACCAGCTATCCAAAGGATAATACAACACTGGTTTATCGGTACGCCAGCAATGCGGGTAACTGTGTTCGTAGGTCTCTTTTTTAAATAATTTATTTTCTTCCTGTAGCTTCAATACAATCCGTTCATCCACACTCAGGTAAACTTTCAGTTCTTTTATTTTACCATTGGCTTCTAAAATGTGTTTCTGCTGTTCAAAAGCCTGTTGTTTTTCCGCATCGGTCAAATAGGCTTCTTTCACATATTCTTCACCATAAAGAAAAATACCGTCTTTTACTTCGGGTAAAAATTTCCCGCGCTTATCAACCAGTGTCAGAGAACTGATGCCGTTCTGTTTGGCTACCCTAAAATCATCGGCACCAAAACTTGGCGCAATATGCACAATACCGGTACCATCGGTAGTAGTTACAAAATCACCAACCACAACTTTAAACGCGTCGCCTTCTGGTGTTACATACGGTAACAATTGCTCGTAACGGCAACCTGCCAGATCCCGGCCTTTAAACGTATTGATCTCCTCGAAAGGAATCAGTTTATCGCCGGCTTTATAATCGTTAAATGCTACTTCGTTAGCTTTAGGGTTAAAGTATTTCCCCATCAGGTCTTTGGCTAATACAACCTGAACCGGAATGCCACTGTAGGGATTAAAGGTTTTAACCAATACATACTCAATATCGGCTCCCACCGCCAAAGCAGTGTTAGAGGGGAGCGTCCACGGGGTGGTGGTCCAGGCCAGAAAGTAAGTTGGTAAGTCAGTGCCAAATAGGGTGTCGCTGGTTTTAAACATGGCTACCGCGGTGCGGTCTTTTACATTACGGTAACAGCCGGGCTGATTTAATTCGGCACTCGATAGACCGGTTCCTGCCGCGGGAGAGTATGGTTGTATGGTATAACCCTTATATAACAGATTTTTGTTGTACAGATTACTCAGCAACCACCATACACTTTCAATGTATTTATTATCGTAAGTGATATAGGGATCCTGCATATCCACCCAATACCCCATTATTTTGGTAACATTTTCCCATTTATCGGTGTACTTCATCACGTCCTTACGGCACTCGATGTTGTATTGTTCTACACTGATTTTTTTACCAATATCTTCTTTAGTAATGCCTAACGATTTTTCTACACTCAGTTCAATTGGCAAACCATGTGTATCCCATCCGGCTTTACGTTTAACCTGATGCCCCTGAAGGGTTTTAAAACGGCAGAAAATGTCTTTAATACTGCGGGCCATTACGTGGTGAATACCCGGTAAACCATTGGCTGAAGGCGGCCCTTCGTAAAACACCCAGGGTGTTTGGCCCTCACGGCTTGATAAGGATTTTTCGAATGTGTGATCCTGTTCCCAGAACGCCAGTACATCTTTGCTGATCTGCGCTAAATCTAATTTCTTGTATTCGGGATATTTCTTCATTTTCAGCCTTTTAAAAAAGGAGAGTGAAGATACGATTTTTTTTAAAGTTAATCATTAAATAAAAGGCAAGTCTTTTTTAGCAAAAAACACCCTGTTTTTGACTGGTTACTATCCTGTTTTATATCATAACCAGACGCGGTTGTCTGCCTGTTTGCGGATTTAATAAATAACAGGTATTTTGTGAATAATTACACAGTTTCTTCAAAAATGACCACACCACATTATAAATCCCTGCTGGAAGAGCGTATGGCAAAAGCAGAGTGTTTTTTGCTGAATAGTAAAGGAAAGGATGGGTATTGGTGCGATTTTAAAACACTGGCCGGTGCCAGTAACGAATGGGTAAGTGCTTATGTGGTGAATGCCCTGGCGCAATACAGCAGTGAGACAGCCAGAAACGATGCTTATAGTGTATTCAAGAAATTGCAATGGAAGCGGTTTTGGCTGGCGGGCTGGGGGTATAACGGGAAAGTGCCACCTGATGCAGATTCTACTGGTTGGACACTTATGGCAGCGCAACACTTCTCCGTAAAACAGAACTGGCGTTTACGCAGGGCACTGCAATTTATGGAAGCGCATATTGATAAAGCGGGCGGTGTACACACTTATTACAACTCTAAGGCTATTCGCTTATACACAAAGTTAAACCGTAGTCCTGTTAGTTTTGAGGGGTGGTGTATGGCGCATACGTGTGTTACAGCCGCTTTTGCCGGGTATAAAGGCAAAAAACAAAATGACCTGCTTCACTTTCTCTTGTCGCGGCAGCAACCGCAGGGATACTGGGAATCGTACTGGTGGACAGATGATGTATATGCAACCGCGCTGGCAACCGAAGCCTTAAATGGAAAAGGGCGCGTAGAACAGGAGGCCTGTGAACGGGCGTTACAGTGGTTAGAACAGGCAAACATACCACTTACACCCTTTCGTGCCGCGTTAAGTATATGGGTTAGGTTGAGTCAGACAGAACCAGATAGCGAAAAGCTAAAAAAGATAGTTGATTATCTGGCTGCATCGCAACTTCCGGATGGCAGCTGGGAGGCTTCCGCTTTTTTAAGAATACCGCCCCCCTTTGTAACCGTTCCCGGAAATTATACGCAATGGGTTGAAAATAGTGGCGGAGGCGGCAGTTATCAGCGTGATTACGGACGGATTTTTACGACTACAACCGTTTTTAGGGCGCTTGGTGCTTTACAGGATATTTTTAAAACAGAAGAATAACAGCGGATGGAAAAGGGAGCGTTAACCTTTGATTTGGTTACACATTTGCGGAAAGAATTGCAGCGTGCAGGATGTATGCCGGATTATGACACGTATATAAGATCCATATCGCATGTAAACAAAACGGGAGAGCAGTTTTGGAACACCTTTAAACAAACCCGACCCGGAAACTATGTTTTAAAGAAGATTGTAAGTGGCAAATGGGTCATTAAAGAAGGCGATTTGATACGTATTTCAGGTTTTGGAATGGTACTGACCGATTATTTTATAAAGCCATTTGCCTTTACCGGTGAAAAACGGAAAGCGTTGACGCATGGCGGAGCAATGGCCAACCTGATTGTAACCCTTTTCGATTTTATGGCAGATTCAGGGATTTTAAAAAAGGATACGCTTCTGGAACATGTACTGTTTAATCATACAGCGGGGAAATTGGGTAAAGTAAAGCGTTTGGTGCTGTTGTGTACTGCCGGAGCGGATCAGCGGTTTTTGTTAAGCCTGATAAAAGAGTATTTTGCCTATATCCGGGAGATAGTGGGGGAAAACAATGATTTAACCCCGTTTTATAACCTGATCCGGAAAATGTATCTGGCCGAAAAGCAAACACTGGTAATGCCGGATCGCGTAACCGAGGTGCAATGGGTGCGTAAATCGGTACTGCCTTTTTTAGTGATGGCTGTTCCCGCATGGATAACAGTTAATTTGAGCAGGAAAGAGATGATGTTGCAAACACGTTGGTTCTATAAGTTTGGAAGAACAATAGGGTATGTTGATGATTGCGTGGATTATGAACTAGATGTGAGTTGCGGTGCTCCCAATATTCTGACGATCCGAAAGATCTACGCCAAGGCTAACCGGGAAGAAGAGTTGGCTTTATTGGTAACCCAGATAGTGTCGGATATTCAGTCACTTCAGTGCCGCTGGGAACAACTGCTTACCGGGCCACTTGCTGACACGGAGGTGTGTTTGCCATCGGTTGTTGTGGCTTCCTGGATAGGGGGGCCGAACTTAGTTGAGAATAGATCACCTCCAACTTCCCCCTTTGCTAACTTTGCGCCTTTGCTCGCCATCGATAACAACTATCTGAATTCAAGAACATCTAATTTCGTAGCAGAATAAAACCTATAATCATACTATATCAGATGATAGCACTCCAAAAGTCGTTATAGGTCCTCCAGATTGATTTTACGCTTCTGTTTAAGTTTTTTATAAAAACTAGGGGTAAGACCAGTAACTTTTTTAAATTGAGTTGACAAATGCGGAACACTGCTATAATGCAATTTATAAGATATTTCTGTGAGGCTTAACTCATCATATAGCAATAATTCTTTTACACGTTCAATTTTATTATTGATTATAAACTGTTGAATGGTAATCCCTTTTGTTTCCGTAAAAATATTAGATAAATAAGTGTAGTCATAATTTAATTTTTGACTGATATAATCGGAGTAGTTTACTTTAGGTAATTCGTCAGAATAATGAATCATTTCTATTATAACATTTTTAATCCGCTCAATCAATATTGCCTTTTTATCATCTAATAATTCAAGCCCTGATCTAAGAAGATTTTCTTTTAACATCTGCCACATTGCTTTGGTTAGTGTTTCCTGAATTACAGCTATACCTAAATCAAGTTCTGTACAATGCAAATTGAGCTTTTCCAACTCTTCTTTTACTAAAAGTTTGCAACGCAGGCTCACCATATATTTGATATACAATTTCAAGTTTTAAATCAATTTTTAACTAAAGAAAAGGACTAAAATATTATATACCATTATTCAGAAAGCATTAATTATTGGTTGAAAAATTTTTTGATCGTTAAGGTAATGGTATATGATAAAATTAAAAAAAAATATGAAATAATTCAACACAACCACAGATGACACTTTTGAACATCAATCTATTGAAACATCAAGAATCTGTGAATTATGAAAGTTTTATACGAAGTAATATAAAGAGAAATGATTTGGCCGTTAATAATTTAACGTTGAATTACCGGATTGGAGCAAATTGGAATGGTATTATCTTAAACACTTTTTCATTTTAACGCATTCATCTTAGCGTTTTAACGGAAATATGAAAAGAAGCCTATTTTAGTTTTAATAAAGCAATGAAAAGTAAAAACGCATACTTGTAAATAACATTCATTCCATTATTCAAACACCAATTCAGAATTACAAACTCAACGAAACTTGAAAGGGACTAAACAAATGTGTGAAAAAAACATCGAAACTATGGAAAACAAATTTAAAGTTGGGGCTTATGTTTATGCGATAAACAATCCCGCAATTAAACTAATAATAAGACGCTACGTTGACAAAATATACTATTGCAGGATAGATAATTCTCCTGAATCAAAAGATCTGGTTTATTTTGAAAGGGAAATTACAGACAATGAAAATCTTCAGTATGAGAGATGAAATCTAATCTCAATTTTTTTAGTAAATAACTAAATAAAATTTTTTAACTGAATCACTTTGTGCAACACGAGTAATAAGTGAAATATGCAAGCTATTTAAAAACTTGTATAATATATTTTTATAAGAAGTAAGGTAATTTTACTATGTGGAAATTTCTTCACAATTAAATAAATTAACTCATGGTAATAAATGAAAAACCAAGCGCAGATGCGCTTAGAAACGAAGAAGCGAAGAATGTTGCCAATCACAGAAAGACCGCAGCTCACCTTGAAATTGCCGCCAGACATCATTTGGAAGCTGCAAAACACCATGAAGATGGACAACTTGAAAAAGCCTCTCAGGCCACACTTAAAGCTCTCGGCCATACTGCAATTGCGAATGACATTCAACGGACAGACGCTAAGTATCACGCATTAAATCCCAAAGATTAAACTATTTTGATTCACGCATGAAAGAAATAGTTAGGTTTTGAATGTCTCTGGATGATTCTTTCATGTGTGTTTAATTCCTTAAACTCTTATTAAATATGACAGCAACAAAGGGACTTGGCGTTTATATGGATCACTATAGTGCCCGTCTGATTGAATACTCTCCTGAAGGCAAAGAGGTGAGAACAATAACTTCCTCATTTACCCATAAAGTAAAAAAAAGCAGCATTTATAAAAGTGAGCAACTAATGCATAATAAAGAGCAACATAGTCAGAGGAAATATTATAATAGAATCGGAGATGCTATCAGGAATTATGATCATGTATTACTCTTTGGACCTACCACCGCTAAAACAGAGTTGTTTAATCTTCTTAAATCGGATAATGATTTTTCTAACATCTATATTTCGCTTAAAGAATCTGATAAAATAGATGAAAATCAGCAACATATATTTGTCAGAGATTATTTTATCAGTTATATCTGAATTTCTTTGACTTTTAGTAGTATAAAATAATCCGATACTACAAACCGCTTTCTATTTACTATCCAACAAATAAATTGCGTTGTCAGTTGATAATGGACTTCACATATTATAATGGAACTATATTGCCTGATAATGAACATAAATATCGATAAAGATGATTAACGTAAAAAAGGAAGGGGTTTTACTTAGGAAAACAGTTTCCTTGTTCGAGAACATAGCTGTTTTGAATCCAGGAGTGTTTCAGGAGGGAAAAAATGTCCATCTTTTTTACAGAGCTATCGGTTCTAATTACAAATCTGTAATAGGTTACTGTAAATTAAAAGGTCCCCTGAAAGTTAATGTACGCAGTAAAGTTCCAGTCATTTTTAATGAATTTGAATATGAGTCCGAAGGACTGGAGGATCCGCGACTAGTTAAAATTGACGGACTTTATTATCTTACTTACGCGGCTTATGATGGCATTAATGCTTTGGGTGCAATGGCCATATCTTCTGATTTAGTTACATGGAAAAAACTAGGTATTATTGTTCCCGCAATACCCTACTATCAATTCAGTTTATTGACACTTTCGATAGAAATGCAGGAGCGTTATGCCCGGCATAATAATTATCACGGACCATACTTATTTGAACAAAAACCTGTATTGATGTGGGATAAAAATCTAATTTTATTTCCACGTCGTATAAATGGAAAATTGTTTCTTCTCCATCGTTTTAAACCGGATATACAAATTGTTTCAGTAACGAACTTGTCAGAATTAACGGAACTCTTTTGGATGAACTACCTCAGTAAATTGAAAAGTCAAATCTTACTCACTCCAAAATTCGGACACGAGTCAAGTTACATTGGCGGTGGTTGCGTACCTTTAGAAACTAAATATGGCTGGATACTTATTTATCACGGTGTTTCTGGTTCTGTCAATGGTAACATTTACTGTGCCTGTGCATCCTTGCTTGATCTGAATAATCCCTCCAGAGAATTGGCGAGATTGCCTTATCCGCTTTTTAAACCCGAAACAGTTTGGGAGCTGAACGGGTTGGTTAATAATGTTTGCTTTCCAACGGCCACAGCCGTTTTCGATGACCGGCTTTACATTTACTATGGTGCCGCCGACAACTGTATAGCCGTTGCTAGTCTTGATCTTTCCCAGCTTCTGCACGAATTACTCATTAATCCTGTTCCTTATGAATTTAAACATTAAAATGTCAGGTAATCAATTACCTTTTCCCAATTGGAAGGTTAACCGAACATCTTCTTCTACCGTAGAATGCCAATTACCGGAAATACTTATTGTTACTACCTACCCTCCGAGAGAATGCGGCATAGCTAATTACTCTCAAGACCTTATAAATGCTCTTAACAGTACTTTTGTAGATTCTTTCCGAATCTCGATCTGTTCTATTGGAACAATGCACAATAGATATTCGCCTCCTCCGGATGTCAAATACCTTCTTAATGCAGATGATCCGCTTTCTTACACAAATTTGACATTAGCAACAAACAGCAATAAGGATATAAGCCTGATAATTATTCAACACGAATTTGGGATTTTTGCCAATCAGACAGAGGTATTCGAGCAATTTGTGATGTCCATAAATAAACCAGTTATTCTTACGTTTCACACAGTATTGCCTCAACCAGCCGATTCCCTCAAACGTCATGTTCTTGAATTAGCCGGCGCCGTCAAAGGAATACTGGTCTTAACGGACGCATCCAAACAAATTTTAATGAGTGATTACGGAGTTCCAGAGTCTAAAATCACTGTTATTCCACATGGCACGCATTTGGTCACCTATGAAGATAAAACACTACTTAAGCAAAAATATAACCTGTCCAATAAACTGGTGTTGTCCACATTTGGTTTACTGAGTTCTGGTAAAAGTATAGAAACTACTTTAGATGCCTTGCCGGATATTGTTCTAAATAATAGTAATGTTCTATTTCTGATTATCGGGAAAACTCACCCTGGCGTTTTAAAACAAGAACAGGAACAATATCGCCATATGCTGGAAAAGAAAGTGGAAACACTCGGATTAAACAACCACGTCCAGTTTATTAATCAGTTTGTAGCACTACCTGTACTTTTGGATTATTTGCAACTTACCGACATCTATTTGTTTACTTCAAAAAATCCGCAACAAGCCGTTAGTGGTACGTTTTCCTATGCTCTTAACTGCGGTTGTACGGTAGTTACAACGCCTATTGCTCATGCCCTTGACGCAATTAAAAAACAAGCGGCTGTTAGTATAGGATTTGGTAATTCTGGGCAATTAGCGCAAACAGTAAATAGATTGCTTAAAGATAAAAAACTCAGGAATCAAATCAGTAATAACGCACAACATTACATGGCATCAACTGCATGGCAAAACTCCGCTATTGCACATGCGAATCTTTTTAGAAAATTGAGCAAAACTATTGCAGATTTACACTACCGTATTCCTGCATTTAATCTCACGCACATCAAAAATCTGACAAAGGAATATGGAATCGTACAATTCAGTAAACTCAACCATCCGGACATTGATTCTGGCTACACATTAGATGATAACGCACGCGCCTTGATTGCCATGTGCCAGCACTATGCTTTAACCGGAGAAAAAAGTGACATAAATTATATTAATACTTATCTGGATTTTATCATTTATTGTCAGGATCAACATGGCAGATTTAAAAATTACGTTAATCAACAAAGGTGTTTTACTTCGCAAAATGAAATGGTTAACCTTGCAGACTCAGGCGGAAGAGCAATATGGGCGTTGGGATATCTGCTATCGCTTAACAAACTGCTGCCCGAAATATTAAGCGGAAAAGCGGAAAAGATACTTGAAGCCAGTTTAAATAATTTACCCCAGATACATTCCACAAGATCAATGGCCTTCATTATCAAGGGGCTCTATTTCGCTAATACAGTAAAACGATCTGATAGGTTAAGTCTTTTGATCAGATTATATAGCAATCGACTCGTTGAAATGTATAAACATGAGTCAAGCCTTAACTGGCAATGGTTCGAATGTTATCTTACCTATGGTAACAGTGTACTTCCCGAAGCTCTGCTATACGCTTGGTTAGACTCAGGGGTAAAGCTCTATAAAGAAACAGCAATTATTACATTCAATTTTTTGTTATCGAGAACCTATCGTAACGATATGTTGAAATTAATTCCTAATAAAAGTTGGCTACATAAGGGAGAAGAAAATAACAAGGTAGTTAAAGGGGGAGAACAGCCGATAGATGTTGCTTATACCATAATTGCATTGGAAACATTTTACATGGCGTTAGGGAATGAGGAGTATATAAAAAAACTAAATATTGCCTTTGAATGGTTTCTTGGCAGAAATCATCTAAAAAGAATCATGTATAACCGATCTACCGGAGGCTGTTATGACGGACTGGAAGACGACTACATAAATCTGAATCAGGGATCAGAATCAGCAGTTAGTTACCTTATGGCAAGAATTTCTATTGAAAGGCAAAAAATGCGATTGAAGCATCAGGATATGGAGTGGCAAATAAATCAATTGTAGTAGGCGGGTAGAGTATAAGTATTGTCTGGACGGTTTTACATTGACAAATATACATATACAGGGAAACTTTGGTTTCTAAAACACTATAGCCGGAAATTGAATGAAGGAGGATACAAAATGCGGTCAGTCAACAAGGCCGGAATTTAAAGAAATGCTACTTGTGCTACATATTAGTTTGTTCTATCAGGATAGTTTAAGTAGTACCTCTGTTCTAAAAGGAAGGTTTTTAAGAGAAGTAACTGTTTCTATCCTTTGTTGAAACGTTTGTTACAGTCAAACCTACGGTTATCGTTGCCAGTGTGGTGAACGTTTCCAATATACAATATAGTGGCGATCATTTTACGCTCATACCGCTTTTACCAGTATAGATGATACTATTTTGACGAACGGGTAATGCACAAATACTATATTTTACGTAAAATGCCCATGTGAGAATGCTATTAACATACCCGATTAGTTCCAGAAAAGCGAGTTCGGGATTTTTTGCATTTTTAGCTGTATGCCTACTAACTATTGAGCTTTAATCTTCATCTTCTTTTTGATAAAACTATCAAATATGGTAGTTGTAATCCGGCTGTTTTGCTTTTAACATTGTGTGTACAAAAGACGATGGTATGGAAAATCATAAACGACCTATTTACTGGTATTGGTTTGATAAACGGATATTTGGTAATTGTGAACGCACGAACAGGGGAGGTCAGGTTGGATGTTCCGGTTTTCGTAAACGGTGTTCTTTTGCCTGAGATTTGTTCACTCATGTTGTGTTTCCATATTATAAAGTAAGTTATGCCATTTAAAACCCATAATGAAGGCGGTATCTGGACTGGAGGAGGTACAGAAGTGCCCAATTGTAACCCGGTAGAGATTGCCGCTATACGCGAAGCATTCCGGTATTGCCATGATGTAATAATTCCGCGTATAAGAGCTGTTCGTGGATTGGAAGATCTTGCGAACCGCATAAGTCAGATGACTGAACCCATTATTTTATTGGATTGCAGAGGAAGTGTATGTGATGCGAATACCGCGGCGCGTATTAATGCACGGGGCGGAAGGGAAATTACTTTATGTAGTAAGGCGCTTCCGCCGGCTCCTCAGCAAAGTACCGATGTTACTTTGTTTCATCAATTGATACTGGCCTGTAATGGAACGGAGTTTGATGCCTGGGCACTTGAAAATTTTTTTTATCATGGTCATGGAACCGTTGCACCCGATTCGAATCCGCAAATTATACAAAACAATGTGTTTATAGAAAGTACTACGCCAGTAGCGGGCGATAAAAACAAGAGGATAAGTGAATTTTTATTTTGGCGTGCAAATGAGGGTAAGGTGTTTGTAAAGCATCAGATGGGGGGGACATGGAATGCACCTCCGGTTTATACAGAAGGACAACAACTGAACATTGATGGGATGTACATTGAGCATGGATACTATTACATTTTATTGTAGTTTTTTCTGTTGCTTTTTTTGATGGGATTACCCAAAGATTCCGATGGCTAAATGGTATAGTGGTACTTCTGTTGCGTGAGGCATTGCAGCGGCAGCCTTGCGCGGGATTTTACCAGCAGCGCACCCAGGCGGAGGCGACCACAGGAAGCCCACGCACAGGGCTGCGATGCGGCAAAAGGCCTGCAAGCTAAAGCGGAAAGGCCGGCCCTGCCGCTACAAAAAAAGGTATCCCCTTTTAAAAAACGCCACCCCAGACTCTTTTTTGAATAAAATATATCTGGCAGGGGCACGCCCAAAAGGTGGTGTTGTTTTTATTTCAGGATAGCCATTATGCATCGAAATTTGAATTGTTAAGGTGGATACTATTTGTTACCTTTAATGGAATAACCAATAAAACTAAAATCATGGATTCAAAACAACCAAACTGGCTATGGGCCGGGAAAATGATGGACTGTAATGGTCGTGTATCCCGTTTTTACATGAATGATGCCGCAGGACAGGAAAAAGCGGAATTTTTAATCGAGATACTGGAACGTGATGGTCATGCCACTTCTATTAAAGGGGCACTTTCATTTAAGTATGATGAACAGAAACACTTGCAACTTTCGTACAAATCAGAAAGTCAGAAAGCAACCAATGGTAATTTGAGCTGGATGGCAAGGTTAAAACCGGCATCACCCGGTATATATGCCAAAGCCAGTGTATTTGGCACTTATGAAACGGAAAGTGCAGATAGTGTATTGTCAAACGGCGTTATTGTGCTTTGGCAGTTTAAATAATTTTAGTATTCACCCAACCTAAAAAATTAAAACTATGTCTTTTAAAACACATACCGAAGGAGGCAGTTGGACGGGAGGAGGCACTGAAGTTCCCAACTGTAGTACAACAGAAATAGCAGCGATACGCGCCGCAATAAATTTTTATAATTCAAGTGGTGTTCCCTGTGTAAGGTCTATTGGCGGTCTGGAAGCGCTGGCCAATTGCTTAAGTTCGAAAAATGAGGCTAATATAACGTTAGATTGCAGAAACTCTACTTGTAACGGTGCTTTTGGCACTACCAATTCCAGAGGGGGTAGTGAGGTTACGTTTTGTGACCCAGCCTTACCGCCTTCGGGGCTTCAGCAAGATACGGATGTTACGTTATTCCATGAGTTTATTCATACCTGTAATGGGATGGAACTGGATGCCTGGGCACTAGAAAACCATTGTTATCAGGGTCATGGTACTATTACACCTTCTGCTGGTGTTGTCAATGGATTTATGGGAGAAACCTCTGATATTGGAAATGGGCTCAGAGCGAGTGAATTTTTGCTGTGGGAGCCGGCTACGGGCAGGGTATTTGTAAAAATACAATCGGGCGGTAGCTGGAATTCGTCGCCGACTTATACAAGAGGAAATGAATTGAATGTAAACAACAGGGCGTATATGGTTCCTCCTCCCGCGGGGGGAAGCTGGATATAACAAAACGGATCGCTTTCTTTATTTTAGAACCAACTGTTTTGTTTTAAGTCTGGCAGTTGTTTTTTTTTATGATAGTAAGATGAGCGCAGAGCGTATTACAAATTCCCGGTTCGTCCACCATCTACCGGCAGGTTAATGCCGTTAATATACGAAGCTGCCGGGCTGGACAAAAAAGCCACTGCGTTGGCAATTTCGGACGCTTCGCCAAATCGCTTCATCGGAATTTCGTGCAGCATTTCTTTTTTTACAGCGTCGGTATCTACATTGGTTTTTAGCGCTTTGGTGTCAATAATACTGCTCAGGCGTTGCGTGGCAGTGGCTCCGGGTAAAACGTTATTTACTGTAATATTAAATGACCCCAGTTCATTGGCCATGGTTTTGGCCCAGTTGCCTACGGCCGCACGAATGGTATTACTTACGCCCAGATTAGGTAACGGTTGTTTTACAGACGTGGAAATAATGTTGATGATACGGCCATATCCCGCGTTTTTCATGCCATCTATACAGCATTGCGCTAAAATATGATTGCAAATTAAATGCGCGTTAAAGGCGGTCAGAAATTCCTCGGGTTTAGCCTGGGTAATAGGTCCAGAAGGTGGTCCGCCAGTATTATTCACCAGAATGTGAACTGGTCCTGACCGTTGAATAAAGGATTCGGTAAGCGTTTTCAATTTATCGGGTTCGTTAAAATCTACGCACAGGTAAGTGTGTAATTGGGTAGGGTTAGTGGGCAATTCGCTTTTGGTTTGTTTTAGTGCTGCTTCGTTGCGGGCTACTAATGTAACATGGGCGCCTAATGCAGCTAATTCCATCGCTACTGCTTTTCCGATACCCTGCGTACTACCGCATACCAGAGCGCGTTTATTTTTTAAGTCGAGATTCATAAATTCAAAGTTTGTAAAATTTTTTCAATCAGTTCACTTTCATAGCCTTTACTAAGCGCAAACCGGAATAGTTTTTGCTTTTTTTGGAGTTTGTGTTCATCCGCTTTCAGGGTATGCAACTTTTTTTCGAGCAGTTTTTGTAACTCATTCACATATTTATCTGGCTGAATTTGTTTCAACGCTTTAGCAATGCTGTAATCGCTGATTTGATGTCCTTTCAGTGCCTGTTTTAGTTTTTGAGCCCCCCAGTGTTTAATGTTGTGCTTGCCACTTACAAATGCCTGCGCAAACCGCTCTTCGCTGAGGAAATTTTCTGAAATCAGTTCCGCTATCACCAGCTCCACGCTCTCCGCATTTAAACCCATTTGTTTCAGTTTGAACCTTGTTTCGTAAGCGCTGCGTTCCTGATAGGCACACCAGCGTTTAATCCGTTCAATAGGATCGGATGTGGTTTCATTTTTACGGGCGTTAAACACATTGCTAATTTATTACTTACTTTGCAGGGTGGCAAATATCCCGGTTAAATTAATGGAGAGCCTGCGCGGACAGCAGGGATTTGATGAAAGCGCGTTTTTAAAGGTGCATGAAGAAGAGGAGCGTATCACCTCCATACGCTTAAATCCCTTTAAAGCGGTGTCGCCCGATTTTGAACTGAATAAACCGGTTAACTGGTGTTATAATGGCTATTATCTTGATGTACGGCCATCATTTACCGCCGATCCCTTGTTTCACGCGGGGGCCTATTATGTGCAGGAAGCCGGGAGTATGTTTTTGGATAAAGTATTGCGTGGGTGTTTAGATCCCGGAAAGTCCCTTACCATTCTGGATTTGTGCGCGGCACCGGGCGGAAAAAGCACTTTGATCAATTCGTTTATAAGTCCGGATAGCTTGTTGATTGCCAATGAAGTGATTAAACAACGGGCAGGAATACTGGCTGCTAATTTGAGCCGCTGGGGAACCACCAACACCATTGTCACCAATAACGATCCTTCGCACTTTGGGCAATTACCCGAAGTTTTTGATGCCATTGTTATTGACGCACCCTGTAGTGGCAGTGGTTTGTTCCGGAAGCAACCCGAAGCGATAGCGGAATGGAGTGAGGAAAATGTTAGTTTGTGCAGTGCCCGTCAGAAACGTATAGTAGCGGATGTTTTACCTGCTTTAAAAACTGGCGGTTATATCATTTATTCCACCTGTAGTTACAGTGTAGCGGAAAACGAAGCGCAGGTGGAGTGGATGGAGAAAGAACTGGGATTAAACTACAGGTCTTTACCGGAAGTGCCGGAAGAAGGTATAATAGATACTGGTAAGGGGTATCGGTTTTATCCTCACCTTGTAAACAGCGAGGGGTTTTTTATTGCGGTGTTACAAAAAACGGAAGCAACCACCATAGGACAGCCTTATGTTAAAGCCGAAAAATTAGCCGGGCTTACTGCCCGCGAACGGCAACTGCTGGAACCATATTTGGGTAAGGAACAGCAAGAAAATATATTCAAACACGCGGCCTTGTATAAACAACTCAACGCAACAGGCCGGAATTTTCTGGAAAAATACGGACGGAATTTTTACATACGAAAAGCGGGGATGGATGTGTGTCAGTTTAAACACGATGAATTGATTCCTGAGCAGGATTGGGCCTGGGGGGAGAGTTTGCCTCAATGTATTTCAAAAATAGAACTGACCAAAGAAGAGGCTTTGCGGTACCTTAAAAAAGATACTGTGTTACCAGAGTCAGCGAAACAAAACAGGGGACTGGCGTTACTAACTTATAAAAAAGCCGGTCTTGGTTTTGGTAAACTTCTTCCGGGACGTTTAAATAACTACCTGCCGGCCTACTGCGCCATTGTGGATAAATCTATTGGTTTAACGTAGTTGGGAAATGTTCTGATTTTGTTTTTTTGTATTAATTCAGGAGGCGGAGAAGGGCTGTTTCGTGAAAGTTTTGTGAATTTGATGTCAGGGGGAATGCTATTTTACAAAGTGGCTGATTTATTTTGTATAAATAATTTGTTTTTTATTTTTTTTAGTTTAAGTTAGAGGTATAAAAACCAATCCACACCTCCTCAACCAGTTTGTGTGGTAATACAACACTAGTATGCATTTTTTTACAGAGCCCTCTAAGTTACATCCACAAGTTACCGCAGATGCCTTCGGCCCGGATACAACAGATGTAAATAATAAGTACAATATTTCTTCGAAACATATTGTTCCCGCAGTTTTTACGGAAGCAAAAATTTTTGCCTGTCAGGATGCGATGATGTTGGTTAGGCCGCAAACAGGTAGTACTACACTTGTGAATATTATTCTTAAACCAATTGGTAATCTGGAGATTCCATTCACCAATGTGAAGTATTACATATACAGAGGAGTCGATCGTAGTTCCTTGGTGGTTGATGTTCCTGTTGATGCGAATCATCCGAATGGAGTTGCCGTTACATCTACCGCAGGAACGCCGACTCAGTTTATTTCAAAGTATTGGAAACGATGGGCGGATTTTAAAACCAATACCAGCCAGCCCGCTCTTCCTGATCCTTTACCTATTAGCTTTGGTTATGATACTGCCACTTCAGGCACTAAACTAGTAGAAGAACTGTTTAACAGCGCATCCAGTTCAGATACGACCATTAATGATTTTCAGGCCATCCGTGTATCAGAAGGCGAATGGATTGCTAATTTGTTGCCTACTGTAAATTTTGAGTTTGAAATTATAACTGATACTGATCATTTAACGATTGACTTGGCTTATGTGCAAGCAGCAAAAAAAATAGTGGATGCCACCGGTCTTTTAAATTATGAACTGGCTTCGGCCTGGGAATCAATTCAAACAAGAGATCGGGTATTAAACTATGTTGATCCGGCGGCCTTTTTCGGTATGTATTACAATGCTGGTCTCAAAATTCATAATACCTACGATACGGTTAACTTCACGAACACCACTACTTCAAAACAAGGCGATTTGTTAATTTCAGATGTTCTCTCTACGTTTTTAAATAAAGATGCGGTTTATCTGGATATAAGAAGTGAAAGAGGTTATTCGTATTTCCACCACAGAAATTATTTGAGCGGAGGTTCCGTATTAGAATTAAAATCAGAGTCACAGGCAACATTTAATGCCTTAGGTTTTGGAAATGTGTATTGGCCATTAATTAATTTAAAATCGCCACCAGCTTCTTTAGTGCCCATTGCTAACGGCGTAAGAATTGAACTAAAACTGATGGTTCTGGATAACACCAAGCCTTTAGTGTATTTATTAAATCCAAAATTACTAAACAGTGCCAATACCGAGTTTTTTATCAAAGAAGACCAAATAATAGATATTAATGCTGGCACAGGACTCCCCGAAAATCTGAGCAAGATTATTCGCCTGGAAGTCCCTAAAACAAGCGCTAACATCAATGTAGCGCACCATATAAAACTCCAATACTTTAGGCAAGAATATTCAGCAACCCCTCCTGTTTCGGTTTTTAAATCAACTGATTATTTGGACAGTGTGTATGGTGGTATTAAGCAACCCATATTAAATGTCGCAGGTCCTTTTCAGGAAGTTATAAATAGTAAAATACATTTTGTAAATAATGGTGCGTTTTCCTTTGCTGCTCATACAGGCACCATTGTTAAAGATAGTTTGGCATTGTTTTATTCTGAAAACGCTAATAGTCTGGTGGCTTCCGGTAATGTTTTCCCTGATATAAATGTTACTAATGAACCTGATTTCGATGGCATTCTTAAACGGAAAAATGCAGTGTATGCAAAAGCGTCGGTTACCGATGGTGGCTCTCCTGTTCAGATCATCAGCATAGTGGGTTATAACAAAACGTCAACAAGTGCAACACCCAGAGAAAATATCCATTTATTAGGCTTAACAAAAACACAATTAGATGATATCAATACCGCCACTACAAGCTTAGATGTGGTTCACAAATACTTTATTTTTGAAATAGTTGCCGGAACAGTAGGGTACGTTAAATACCAGTTAAAAGTTCAGGGACTCGATACAGGTGGAACCCAGCAGACAATAAGTACTTTTGGCGGCACCACTAATACCTTATATGTATTTGGCACCAACACCAGCATGTTATGCTCTGCTGGTTTTGCGACGGCAGTTAATTTACCAATAAGTATTCCTGACCCGGGCACTATTTCTGATTTTCCAGATTTCTATAGATATGATTACGATGGTAATGATCCACTGGTAACCGATTTGTTTCCGGGCGGAACCATTGAAATAGATGATATAGGCAATAGACTTATGAGTGGCGCAATTGATCCAATAGCCGTGAGACGAAGTATAGGGATACTAGGAGAAATATTTTACCCTGTTGATAGATCGGGAAGCGACGTAATTGCCGGCACAGGTATTTTTCCAGTCATCATCATTAACCATGCGAATGGTGGTCGTTATAGTGATTACCGTCAGTTAGCAGGTCATCTAGCAAAAAACGGATTTATTGTATCAAGTATTAGTTGCTTAATAGCTAGAAGTAAAGTCTTCTCTGGTAACAGAGGCGACAGCTTTCCAATACCAATTGGAGGTGGAAGAACATATAACATTGTTTCTCCTTATACAAATCTCAACTATTTTTTCTTTTTTTTGGATGATGCAAAGTACGCATTTGGAACTGATGATACGAATCCGGCTACCTTTCAAAAGCTAATGGTGTTAAGGGGAGTTCAAAGTACTACTACTATTTTAGGCGTAGATCACTATACGTTTACTTATACGTCGGATGATAAACTAGGGTGGAAGAATGGCATAGATTTTGAATTTTACGCTACTCCTGCTCCCACGGTTTGGGAGAGAAGAGGATCTCGTCCTGGTGTAGGACTCAGTAAGTTCGGTCTTACTTGGAATAGCAATATAGAATCACCTCCCGGTAGTTTTAAAGCCGTATTAAAAAAAGCAGGAACAAAGTTAGTAAATTTAACAGCGGCAGATTGGGCTTTAATATCAGAAATAGATGTTCAGTCAGCTATTAACGCTGCCAGTGATATTACTCAGGTTCAAATCAATTTCCCAAGTGCAAGTATCAATAAATATTTAGGCAGCATTATTGGGGGAAAGTATTACATGATCAAAATTATTTCGAGTACTACTAATTCTCTCGGTTCTAATGGCACAAGAGTTGTTATAAATGTTGAAGTAATGAACAGAAGTCTTGATATTACTTTTAATTTTGATATCGGAAGACATGATTTATTTTTCTTAGGAAGATCGAATATGGTTTATCCACACCTACAAATACTTCGCAAATTTATGTTCGATAAAGGTTGGAGCAGTAAGTTAGATAATAAAGTAGGTCTGATAGGTCATAGTCGCGGAGCCGAAGCGGTAGTTCGTTGCGCTAGTGATATTGGTATTGCCGCCAATATACCAAGAGTTAATATTACAACTGTTCCCGCTAGCGATCCCAGAACCAGTGTAGATAAGTGGAAATATGTTCCTGATGATTTATTTGATGTTAAGGCAGTTATTTCTCTAGCGCCTACTGACTTTTCATTTGACCAATCAGAAAGCATTCAAAGAGATATACCATACTATGTTTTATACGGTTCTATGGAAGGTGATGTAGAGGGGAGACCTAATCCTGATGGTGCTTTTGGATCCAGAAGTAATAGAACCTGCGGTTTTTCAATCTATGATAGGACGACTAACACTAAAGAAAAGGCAATGTCGTTTGTTTACGGTGCAACGCATAATGGTTTTATCACTAACAATTTTGATTATTTACAAAAGTACACGGCCTTTGTTGGTAATCTTTTGCATGAAGTTAATCAAAAAAACATAGTGCTCGCCTATATGAATGCTTTTATGCGTTTGCATATAAAAGGAGAACCTCAATGGCGGCAATTATTTCATGGAACTTACATTCCTCCATCAACCCATCACACCGCAATCTATCCACAATTTAAAGATATGGAAAGTCCTCTCGTGCCAGCAAACAAATTAATTCTGGATTTTCAAGCTTCATCAGCCTCAGTTATGTATGATGGCACAGCAGTTACAGTAGCCGGTAATTTGCAACATGGCGATGCTATAGAACTGAATGATCATACTCCACACGATACCAAAGTCATTATGGTAAATTGGTCGAGCGGGAAGGTGTTAACCTTTGATGTAGCTAATAAAGATATTACTGCCTATGATTTTTTTAGCTTACGAATAGGACACGTTGTCGATTTTGGATTGGCAACTTACCCTGATTTAAGCCAAACTAATATTAAATTAATTGATACCACGAATACAACATCGATAACAACATTAAATGGGCTCGTACCACCACCTCATTTAAGACAACCTGCATTAACTAAAACGTTCTTTACCACCCTCCGCATCCCAATCAGCAATTTTACGATTGGTGCAAATTTAACAGCCATTAGTAAAGTGGAACTCATTTTCCCGGCAGGCTCAGGTAGTGTTTTAATTGACGATGTGGAATTTACAAATTAATAAAGTAATAGCAATTTGTTACTGCTGGCTACTGTTTTTCTCCACTAGCTGCAAATTAAAAACCATGCAAAAAATAGAAGGCACATATCATCCGCAAACACAAACGTTTGATTCAATAGATAAAAGCTATTGGACAGGCACGTTTACTGATTCTATTGCGCATATTTCTAAAAATGGACTCATAGGGTTAATGAATCAAAAAGGAAAAATAATCATTGAACCCAAATACGATCGTATTTTTAAGTTTTACAATGGTATTGCTATAGTTAGCAAAAACAATCAATATGGTTTTGTCAATTCCAAAGGACAAGAAATTGTAGCGCCAACATTCCACTTTATTTTTGATTTTGAAGACTCAGATATTACTTGGTTTTACAAAAAGGAAAATGGTCACCACAGCGAAGGTCTTATCAATAAAAAGGGTCAGATAATTGCTACTCCTGAAAAAACGGTCTTCCGGAAAATCAACAATCAATACCTTGCCACCACCACTGTAGGGCATACCCTTCTCTCTGGAAAAGGAGAACCCTTACTTAAAATAGATTATAAATCGTTTAATGGTTTAGAAAAAAATCATCCATTTGTCGTGAATATGGATCCTTGGTTAAGTTATTCAGAAAGCGATAAAACAGAAAATATAAAACGAGCGGATTATCTGTCAGAAACTTTAACAAAAGTGCCTATTGAACTCCCCTTTTTTTTCAGCGAAGGTTCGGCCATTTTACCAAAAAATGTAAATGGAGTATTGAAACTGGGTTACATAAATACCGAAGGAAAAGAGCTTATACCTGCCAACTATAATCAGGCACAGCTTTTTAAACACGGTAAAGCCGCAGTCATGCAAAACAATAAATGGGGCATCATTAATACAAAAGGTGAAACCATTTTACCTTTCCGCTATGATTACTTAGAAGTGTTGAACGAAAATTATTTTTTATTCAAAGCCAATGAAAAGCTAGGTATTTTAGATATATCTCAAACCGTCATACTAAAAGCAGACTATTCTGCTATACAACATATTACAGGAGATGTATTTGCCGTATTGCCTTATACTGCTTCATTAAATAAAATACTTAAGACGCTAGGAACAGAACTTAACTCCCAAATTAATAATTGGGGGTGTATCAATGTTAAAACCGGTCAACAAATACTTGCTTTCGATTATCATGCTATTAAAAAATTAAGTGCAACTACGGGTTTAGGAATAAAATTTAGTTTTGAAGCAGTTAAAAATAATGACAAAGATCCCATCCAGGCACATATTCAAAATAGTACTGCCGTTTCTTATAATGATTATCTGATTTTTACAAAACAAAGTGTTTTTGATCAAAAGCAAGTGCTTTTTAATTATACTTCCGAACCCGAATTACAAGCGAATGTACAACAAGCCGTTTTAAAAACTAATGAAGAGTTAAAGGCCATTCATCTCTTAATTGAACAGTTGTTTTTTTATAACAACAAACTTTTTTTGACTAAACAAGGTGAAAAAGTAACAGCCACATCTATTCTAAAACAACTTGAGTTAAAAACATACTCGTCACACTTAAGAATAATAAAAGATGAAACAACTTCCAAAATTGGCGTTAAAACATTAGATGACGAACTCATTATTAACACAGAATATGATAATATAACCATCTGCCACTCAGGCATGATACTTTGTAAGAACAAAAAATTTGGTTTTGCTGATTTAACAGGAAAACTGCTTATACCATTAATTTACGACAACCTCTCCGAGTTGCCTTCGGGTTGTTTGGAGACCATCGTCAACTATAAATCGCAACTAATAGATAAAACAGGTAAACCATTAACGGATTAACACATGAGCTATACTGCACAGGTTTCAGAAGTCCTTGAAGAATTCAATGGCATATTATACAAGATGATTCGCGTGAAACTCATCTCTTCTTCCGGCAGATTCCCGCATCGGGCATTACCTCCGGTATTGAGAATAACCAATGGCACAAGCATTGCTAATGCTTTTTGGGTAAATATATCCGGTAATCAATTAGAAATTGAATCATTTTTTGCAACCGATGCTTTTACAGGCTATTCAGCAACATCTACACTCGAATTTGGATATGGTTCAGAATATGGAACAATAGTATCCTCCGTTGATGTCACAAGTCCCATAACCTTATTGCCATTTATGACATCTGTTCCTCACACCATACTTACTAACGCCATTATAGCCACCTTTTAGCATTAACCATTATGCCAATACAAAAATTCTACCCCCCCGTTTCCGATTTAGTGGATGCCAGTGCCATCCCCGGCGATTTTACTGCTTTGGAAGATGCCGCGCAACAAGGCATTGACTTTTTACTGGGTCGTATCTATTATAAAGATTTAGTAATTACCGCCTCCCCTTCGGGAGACAGTAAATTGTATAGTTTAACGTTATTAACCAAAGCGCTTAGATTACCGCTTTTCGCCGATTTTAATCTGGTTTTTTTTAAAGGGAACGAAACAAATATGTCTGAGTTTCCCATTTTGTTTAAATGGGAATGGCCCATTAATAAATACATCAAGAATTTTAAGCAGCAGGGTTTTTCTTATGCTCCTGAAGCGTTCATTGATGTCTTTATTGAACTAACGGAAATCAAAGACCGTCAGGACTTTTTAAATCAAATTGTTGAAGTCTTTTTAAGTGATGGGGATGGCGCTTTTATCGGGTTTCTCAATACCATTTCCGGAACCATTAACAATTACAATAATGGCAATCCGGGAGTAGCCGCCGAAATTCAAACAATCACCGATAACATTACCATCCTAAGAGATCAAATCGAAATAGAACTCAATGCCAGCAACACGTTTTCTATAGCCAGCATACTCGAAAATTACGAAAACAATACCGTTATTAATGATGCGGTTGAACAAATTCAAGCCGCCGTTGAAACACTCGATCAAACTTACAATATCCAGATTAGTTTCTTTGGAGATATTATCAATGCAGTTCTTTCAGGTTTTTCAGACTTTGATACAAAAATTGACAAACTGGTTAAGCTTTTCCAAAAATGGCTTTCCGACATCACCATCGAAGATGTAAAAGCCCTTCTAATACCTCAGTTCTTCTTTCAATTGAATGGCATTGCCATGGCCCTTGAGTTTCCAAGAAGTGTGTTGCTCCCTATGACCGAAACTTCTCCGGGGGTATGGGATGTAGAATCCGACGAAACGATCAAAGCTGATGTGCGCTTTACGTCCGGTCCTATGCGCTTCGACAGTCGCAAAGGTTTCGAAATTGATTTCGATAGCAGTTCATTAAGCCTGCCGCGTTGCCGTCTGGCAAATACCCAGTTAGACCTGGAGTTTCTTGGTATTAAACTCGACCTCAGTCGCAAAAGTAATATTCCGGAAGCCACTGCTGATGGCCGGCCTGTTGATTTTATTGGTGTTTATATTACCGAAGGAAATATATTTTTACCCGCTTCATGGAATCACGATGATGGTGCTTCTACCGCACAAATTAAAGTACGCAATTTTTTAGTAGGAACTGGTGGCGTTTCCGGAACAGTAGGAATGGAAGCCAAAACGGCAGGTCATCCTTCTCCTTTAATCAAAGCTAATTTTGGCGATAAATTTTCAGTAAGTCTTGATGCGTTTGACATCACCTTTAGACAGAACACAGTAACTTCCTCTAACATTAAAGGAACACTAATCATTCCCGGATTTAAAGACGCATCGGGTAATGACGCGGAAATTAATATAAAAGTCTGGATAGGTCAGGATGGAGCGTTTAGTGTTACCGCTTCCGAAGAACAAGGGATCTCATTAATTAAAATTCCGGATATCTTAAACGTTAACATTAAGAGTTTAACCTTAGGCCGCAAAAACAATAAAATGTATGTGGCTGTTTCCGGTACCATTGATTTTGCAGATCAAAGCGGAAACGCGAACGGTGGATTTATAAAAGATAATTTACCTAAAGATATAGAGATACAAAA
Source organism: Sediminibacterium sp. (assembly GCA_030054095.1). GTDB lineage: Bacteria > Bacteroidota > Bacteroidia > B-17B0 > Aurantibacillaceae > Aurantibacillus. Next base: position 57,928 of record JASGCO010000012.1, on the reverse strand, counting down.
ACTCCTGATATGGGAGGATGGTAGTTTTGAATTTGAAGGAGGGGGAATAGAGTTACGCAAACCATTAACCATGAAATTGGGACCGGTAGCGCTATCTATCACCGCCATTCACTTCGGATCTCATGAACAGGAACACAATGGCATTTTAAGAAAATACAAATTCTTTGGATTCGATGGTGGCATAAGCATTAAGCCGGGTGGAGTGGATGCGCGAGGAGACGGTATTAAGTTTTATTTTACGGTAGATAATGGTCCGGGTAAACCTTTGGACTTTTTTGTCCGTATTCAAAGCATCGCCATAGATTTGATGATTCCCGGAACAGCCACTCCCGAAACGGCGGCAGTCATTATGAAGGGGTATCTGGCCATGAAATCTCCTGAAAATGGATCAGGTTCCGGATCTTCGGCAGGAACGGAGTATGCGGGGGGCATCGAATTAACCCTGCCTAAACTTAAAATCGCGGGCAGCGCGGCCATGCGCTATAATCCAAGTGTGCCATCATTTATTATTGACATAGGTTTGGAATTACCTACCGCATTGCCGCTGGGCTCAACAGGCTTAGGTATTTATGGCTTCCGCGGCTTGTTTGGGTTACGGTATGTGGCCAGCCGCGAATATGTGGGGTTACCAGCTGACGCGGAGTGGTGGCAGTATTATAAAAAGAAAGTAGCGCCAGATAATAAAGAAGGTATTTTCATTCATAAAATGGAGCAGCGCGAAGGAACGTCCATTGGAGCAGGGGTGTCGTTGTGTACGGTTCCCGATGGCGGACGGACCTTTTCGGCCAAGCTCTTCTTTATGCTGTCGTTGCCGGATGTGTTCCTGTTACAGGGGCAAGCCGCCATCCTTAGCGAACGTATCGGTTTAAATGACCCGAATGACCCGCCGTTCTTCGCGTTAATCGCCATAAGCTCCACTTCCGTAGAAGCCGCGCTGGGTGTCAATTACAACATGCCAGCCTCTGGATCTAATCTGGGTAAAATCGTAAAAGTAACTGGCGTATTGGAGTTAGCGTTCTTCTGGGGGAATAGTTTTAACTGGTATCTCAATCTGGGGCGCGAACTACCGGAAGACCGGCGCATACGGGCACGAATTTTCGATCTGTTCGATTGCTATTTCTTCCTGATGATTTCCAGTCAGGGTATTTACACCGGAGCGGGTGCTTCTTACAACTTTAACAAAACATTTGTGGGGGTTGTAAAAGTGAAACTTCAGGCTTACATGGACATTCGTGGTAAGATCAGTTTTAAACCCCTTCAGGTTGGTGGCTCTATTCAATTGGGCGCGTCCATCGAAATTAAAGTGTTTGGCGTTGGCTTTGGCTTGAGTGCCGATGCGGGACTTGCCGCCGAAGCACCGAAACCATTTATTATTTCCGGATTCATCAGGGTGAGTTTCAGAATACTCTGGAAGAAATTCAACTTCAAAATTGAATTCAGCTGGACCTTTAGCAATCAGCTTGATCTCAGTGAAGTACCGGTTGTGGATACTGTATTGGCCAATGTGGCTAAAGCCATTAACGCGCACACCAAAGAAGCGTTCCCGCTTTACATACAAAAACTGGCAGGTACAGGAAGTGCCAATCCGGCATTGTCCGCTATCGGTAGTGCCAATATGGAAAACTATACCGTGCCAATGGATTCCTTTATTGATATTGAATTTAAACAAGGAATGCATGCCACTGGCGCGGATCCATCCTTATCTAAATTTAATGGTATTACGTCGGGTTTTGAATACACCGCAATGATACCGCCACAAAAGGGTAAATCCAAACAGGTGAAACATGAGTTTTTTGTGGATAAAGTAGAGTTGAAAATATGGAATCCGCAAACAAACAGTTGGAACGATTATAATCCCTATAAGGCCATGACGCCTTTAGCGGATTTACCTAATCTGGATATTTCGCCGTATGCCACCTTCGATCAATACGTAGATGGGCAGAACCTGAAGTTCGGATCGTGGCAGACCCGAACCGTTAATAAATACAATGTACTACGGGTAATGGCCACAAATCCTTTGTCGTATATGACGCAAGGGGTGCCCTTTATTCCGGAAGAGTTACAAATTACCTCAGAAACTATTTTTTGTACAGAGCCGCCACGACAAAAAACATGCGTGGAGGTAGCGCAGTTAGGCCGTCCGCGTCCGGGAACCAAAGATGATCTTTACGTTCCGGCTAACCAAAGTTTAATGCTGAATGGAGTGCTGTTCCGTTTAATCGGAAGCGATGGACAGATCATCATGCAAAGTTTTGGATCACTGAATAGTGCCCTTAGAGTGGTGTCTGGCGACTCACTCGAAATTTATCCGCCTGAACCGGTAGCATATACCTCATTGTTGTTACAAGCTACTGCTGCCAATGTGGTTATTACGTACTATAAACGTGTACAAACTGGTTTTGATGCCAGTTCTATGCCGGTGTACGGATGGCAGTTAGTTCATGTTGTTTCTAAAACAGCCGCGCAATTGGTGAATCCTGTTGAGTATCAAAATGCAACAGTGGCTATTGATAAAATTGTTATTAAAGCTGGTCCTTGTCCTAAAACCACTTCCTGCATTACCTTTGAGGAACGTGTGGTGCGGCTGGAAGAATTTCTGAATACGCTCATTTCAACAAACCGTTTAGGAAACGCCCGTTTAATAGATATCACCAACCGTGCAATGGCACCTCATTACGCGGTATACCTTGCGCCTGGTACGTTATGGGATGTGCCACCAACACGACCAGTGTACCTGCAAAGCCGTTTCAATAAAGATGGATCGGTGTACGTGGTGGTAACTTCTAAAAAACCAAAATGGCGTTGTGAATTTACGTTGATTCCGGATGAAGTGCTTGATTTTTCTCAGCACCGCATTCTTCGTTTCTTTAATCTTCAGGTGGACCAGACGGTTAGCGCGCAACAGGTAACCGATTTTATAGTGTCCGCCGAAGTACTGGTACATGGGGTAAAACGAGTGATCACGTTTAAAGGTAAATCCTGCGTGATTTTACGCTTGTGTAAAAAAGGCGATTCTAACGGCACAACAGTCCCTACTAAAAATCCGGATAAGCTCATTGCGGTATTGCAGTCTCTGGCGCGTCAGAAGCGCATTGTACAAACCCGTAAATTGAATATTACCTCCGGAACTTACGCTACTGAATTCAGCAAGTTGAAAACCATTGGCCTTTTTGAGCCAAAGGGAACCCTGTATTATGAAGCGGAACAGGTAAGCAGTCAGGACATTAACATGCGGTTTACTTTTGATAAGCAATCAGAATACATTCGCTTGGAAACTGACGAAGCAGCAGAAACAACGGTTTCGGTATCGTCTATTACTAAATTTGATAATTTACGGATGGATGCGTCTAAATCTGCCAGCAACGACAGATATTACTTCCTTATTGACGCTGTAACCCGTAAGGGAGTTGTTACGCTGAAGGGTGAAACCAGTATAGATCTGTCAACCGAAGAGAAACGTGTTCCAGTTGCCGGTCAGGGTTTTGAGTGCGGTGAATTAAGTAAGGAGGCGCTATCGTTACCAGACTTCATTTCTGCGTTAGCCCAACTTAAGCACTTATTATCGCTAGATGCCGTGCCATTGATAAAATTCCCGGAATATAAATCCACGTATTACGATACACCATTATTTCCATCGGGTAATAATCCAAAACTTACCACCTGGCGATTGACGGAACGCCCGTCTGATTTTACTTCTATCAATGCGGTGTTAACGAATATGACGGATCAACAAGTGCCATCGGTATGTCAGTTTCACCTTGAAGTGCCGGGTGGATCAATAGGGCTGGATTTACGGTCGTTGGTAAAAATGATTGATATTTATCCGGATCCCCAACCCGGACAAGAAGGATTAACTTACCACTTTAAAGGAACCGGGTTATTTATTGTAAATGGAGTAGAAATACGGGAAACGATTTATGGTTACGCTTGTTACCCGATAGCCCGTTGCGAAACCAAAAAATGCGGGGTATTGGTTTATCGTTTCTGCTATTTGTCAGAGGCGGATAATCAGTATAACCAGACTATTCCTTCATTATCGGTGGTGCAACAAAACAGTCAGGCAATGGCAGAAGCCATGAGTAAACTGATACAACCGGTTTGGCGTCCGCAATCAGTATTTGCTATCCGTGTGCATACCCGCGATCGCTTAACCGCGGATGGCGCCTTGCAAACGGAATATAGCAACGCGTATTTTATGGCGTTTAAAACAGCCGGACCTTTAGGCCATTTCCATCAATACCTTAACTTATCGAATACAACGGTACTGCGGCCAGATTATCAGACATTGCTGACCGCTGACCGGGAAGAAGAATTTAAACTGGCAAACCTGAAACATTATGTGGATATGGAAAAATCCTATCCGAATGCGGATGGCCGTTTAACCTTAGCCAAGCCATTGTTTTACAGGGATCCGAAATTACTCTTGTTCTTTACTAAGGAGTATGTGTACGGTATGTATGCCGACTGGAATACGTATGCCGGAAATGAACGCTATGACTCGAGCCTTCAGGCCAGTATTATTGACCCGGCCGATAATCCGGATAATCCAGCGGTGTTTTATGTAGATGCGGAATGGGAAAAGAACGATGTCCCTTATGTAACCACCGATGAAAATACATTGATTAATTTTCTGGAGAACGGGGTGGTCTGTACCACCAATATTGAAATTACCAAGTTTGGCTTAAACACAACGTTTGACGTGCCTGAACTGATTCCGTTGAAAACATACGCGGCCCGTTTTAACGCGCGGTTTAAGAAGCATTCTGCACCAGCATATATTGAACGTGAAGTACACCGCTACGTGTTTGCAACATCACGTTATGCCAATTTTGAAGAGCAGATCAATAGTTATATTACTTTAACAGAGTACGATAAAATTAACCCGGCTATTATTACACATCAGGAAAAAGCGTTTTACGATATACCATTAAGTCTCAATCCTGCCGATATAGCCCGCGCACAATCGGTGTTGAATGGATCGGATCCGGACGCGTTAAAAACACAGTTTATACACCTTTACGACCGTTTAATGGATGGTGGTTTCCGAATGACAGCCCAGGAAGCACCGAATACCACAGAGTTTAATGTGGTAAGAAATACTGTATCTGGTCAGGTGCTGGGAATCCTGATTCGTAATCCGGAACCGTTTAATGATCCTAAGATTCCGGTTAGCGTACTCAATACAAAAAAAGTAGTGGAGTTAAGTGTTAACGGAGGTTCTTCCGGTTTGTTCAAATGTGTGTATTCAAAAGACATTTCCGCGGTATTTGTTACAATGAATTCCAACAGCCTGAATATGCCAACGGGTAGTTACGCGTTTACGATGCGTTATCTGGAGTATAATCCAAATACCAGGGATTATGATATAGCCTCTGCGGTCAGTGCTATTACGTTAACCGTTAGTTAAAACATATAAAATAAGTAATTAGAGAATAATGCATAAGATATAAAATACCATGTGTACCGAATAATGTAAACGTATTACATGGTATTTTATATCGAAATTAAAAAATAAAATTTTCCGGATATGAAAGCGATAAGTATAGAAAACCTGATTCAGTCACCGTTTCTGCACCTTCAGGCTGCGGGCTCCGATTTTTCGGATTATTCGTCCCGTGGTGTGCATTTGCGCTGGCAGTTAAAGGGACGTTTGGGCGATGAACATTTTCCCAAAGGGGATTTAGCGGTTAATGGCGGACCTTACCCAACATCCATAGGGTTTAATAAAGCCGATGATTACGTTTATCTGTACAAATCGAATTATAAGGCAGAATACCCTGTAGATGTGGTTCTGATTAAACCACCAACTTCGGTAGTGGAAACCGGAACACTGCGTAAATGGATATACACGCAATTACCTGTTAATGGCTTGCAGGGTGTAACCACAGATGTGGAGGTGCGTTTTGTGGATGTAAACCTGTATAATCAGATCAGAACTCAGTTTTCGCCTATGTCGCATCCGGCTGATTTTATAAAGCGTTATACCGGAATTCTGGAGGTACAGCCCATAAATCAGCTCATGTTTAAGGCGTGTTTTTTAGTACAGGCCGAGAAGGATAATTGTGAACTGGCAGTAGAAACCATTTCGGTGCCCGATCTGGCCAGTGTGTCGCAACGTTATATTTCCTGTCGTGAAAAATTGCCGATGGGTACTAAAATAGATCCCAACAACCGCGAAGGTGCCTGCTTTACCTGCGAAAATATGGAATATGCCCGCTTCCGTTGCACAGGGGGCTATGTAAAAGTGATACGGGTCTATACGTATGATAATTTATTTAAAGGGTATCAGAGTAACTGGCAACTCGTTAAAAAGTTCAGTTTAACGGAAGATCTGAAAGAAATTATCGTACGCCTGGATGATCCTCAGGGACCCGAAAATAAAGTAGATGGCAACTGGCCTAAATACAATGATGTGAACATAGGAACCGGCGCGTTCACCGTATCAGTGCCCAATTACCTCGATCGCTGGAATCCGGCATTAAATCCTTCGGATGGTATTTCGCAAGCCGTAAAACAGTATTTGCAATTGAGCCGTACCGATTTACTGGCTCAGTCCTCGGCCCCATCTTCTGACCCGGACAATATGACGGTGAATGAATTCAGCTATCTACAGGTGCTGAATATTCTGGCTTCGGATTACCATATTGCCCGTATGTTAGGCTTAGGACACATTGACCAACAGCAAAAACAGGAAGTGAATGTACCATACATTTATTGTGCTGTATATACTACCAATGCGGCATTAGGGCCAGGATTACCTGCTAAAGCGAGGCGACACATTTCTATTTCTCTGCCTACTACTCAAAAAGATTACAGGTATCCGTCTGCGCCAAAGCTGAAACCCGTTTCTTATGGTTTAATTCCATCTTCCGGTACGAAGTCTTTAACCAATGCTAATGGTTATACCCCCGATGGACTGGTGCGTTTTGTGAATGTGAACATGCATCCTTTTCCGCATCAGCGTCCGTTTGAATCGTTTTTTGCCAACCCGGAACCATTTTGTACCTGCGCGCAAACCATACCGGTGCTTTACGGACTCGAATACAAGCACGATTCGGAACCTAATTACCGGCAACCGGAATTGTTGCACGATAGTTTTTATTTTGACCGCTCGGGCTTGCCCGAAACCTTACCAATCCCTGATCAGAATAATCCGGGGCAGCCGGTTTATACGCATCGTGAAACGGAGGAAGGGATCCATCATTATGCCTTATACAGCATTAACTGGTTTTCGCGCGTATCACCTTTAAGTAACGCGGTTATAACTGATACCACGGTATTTAACCGGAAACCGCTGCCGCCTATTAATCTGATGACTCAGTTTATTCAGCAGGAGAATCAGTTGATCTTTACTACAGCAGCTGAACAAACCTTGCTGGCAGGTATTGCCGGAGCGGATAAGTCGCTGGCGCGTGTAACCTTCGAATGGAACCAAACGCACAACGACGCGTATCAGTTTGCCGATGAGGTAGAACTATTTATTCGCCGACAGCCACCATTAATGGTAAGAGGAAAAATTACAAATGTACAAGCCCTATCTAACAACCGGGCATTAGTCAGCACGGGACCTATGGTGTTTTCGAGTACAACACCTCCCACAACGGTACAGCCTGTTATTCCGCCCGCTTTAGCGGCTTCTTTTGCAGGAGGCATACTGGCAGTGGGGCAGATGTTATTCGAAATAGAATCGGTTACAGCAAGTGTAAGTGGTAATAATCCTTCGTTTACAGTTAAAAAAGTATTACAGCGCACATCGGTTGAAGATCCTAATGATCCGGGGTCTTACCTTATGTCGGAAGTTTATACCGGCCCTTCGGCTAATGAATTTTTCTCAGCTAATCAGAATCTGTCTCAGCCGGCGCAATGGGATGCCATGCTCGATAAAAAGGTGAAACTGGAAAAGTTTTTTCAACTCGAATTAATCCTGTCATCGCATGCTGCCAATAACCGTTATTATACGGTTTTGAATGTTGCCAAAGTGGGGGCTAATACAGAAATTACGGTAAAAAATCCGGTCGTTAATCCCGGTGCGGCCACTCCCGGAAAGATACGCTATAAAAAATACATCAAGTATTTTCAAACCATTCATTCGCAAAAGGCCATTTTATTAAATGAATCCTTGTCCGGCGAGATAGCCGCGGGTGATACCATTCATTTATACGCAGCCGGAGGCAACTCTGGTAGTAAAACGGTAAGCGCAGTCTTCTTTGGTAACCATTTTACACGCATAGAACTAGTACAGTCTTTACCCGATAACAGTGCCCAGGCTGGTGTGCTGATTATTGAAAAGACAAAAACCATTACCGGCTTAACAGCTAATAAACTTACCATAGGCGGACAGAATCTTGTAAAAGAACTGATTCCAGCTTACCGCGAATTTTATCTGATTGATCAGGGAGAAAATGTGCATGAGTTTGTAATAGGTGGTATTGATGATACCGCGCAGATCGCCTCTATTCCTGATCCCTTAACTGGTCAGCCTAGTGGGGCTTTTGCCGTAACGCTTACTAATTTTGTATTGCAACCACATCAGGATACGGATGTAAGTTGGTATAAGGGCAGTATTCGCATAGAAGAAGACCCCGCCAATTTCCCTTCTCCTGCTTCGCCTAATTACCGCCGCCCAGATATTAAAGTGTTGCAGATTGTGAGTATGAACTTAAGCGGTCCGCAAACACAGATGGTGGTGTATGATCCTACGTTTGTGGTGGGCTCTGCCATGAGTAATCCGCTTGAGGATTATATGCCGGTGCGCACCGGCGCGGCAGTTAAGGTAAATGTGCACCCGGGCTATAAGGTGTATGTAAACAAAGCCAATGCTAACGCGGCAGGAACCAATCCGTTTAAGAGCAGTGATTTGTTACCGGCAGTAGGAGAAGGGACCCGTCAAACTTTGTTGTCGGCTCGTGCTAAAGATACCTCTAATGGTAAAGTATCCGGTATTACGGCGCCGGTAGTGTTACTGGCGCAGGAAGTCATTATTCCTGAGCCTCCTGGCGTACCAACGGGACCTACGTTTGCTACCCGTCCGGATGTATATGGTAAATCTACTTACACGTTTGATATGAACGTGAATACCAGTGGCGGAAGGCAACCGTACGCTATTGTGTGTTACCGGGCCGATATCCGGAAAGCCTTAAGCGCCTTGTACAAACCCGCCACGGTGGAAGATATATTGAGTGATCTGAAAGATCTGGAAACAAGCAATCCGGCAGACGCGGCGTTTTTTAATAACCGTTTCAGTGATCTGGTGAATGTGAATTACGACACCGCCAGTAATCAGTTCAGGGCTTATGTGAGCGGAGGCTACCGTTTCCCGGTTCCGGATAATGATACTTATGTTATCCCTAATCCGGATACAAGTATTGTAGACAAGCCGTTTAACGGTACCCATTTTTTTGGACAGAATTTTACAGTAACCCTTTATAAAAACGGAAGTGGTACACCTGTTACCGAATCGCGTACCATGGTGCGGATTATTAAGGATGCGCTGGATGGTGCGTATTTGCCACTAACAGAACAACCTATGCTGTACCGTTATATTAAAAACGGAAGAGTGACTTCTCCGGCAGAGCCTAAAGTACGAAACAGCAATGGTGAAATTATTGTACCGGGTAACCCTATCAATTTTAATGACTTTGATCCGTTTCCGATGGCGGTGAAATATGTGGACGGGACTCAGACGAAAATCCGGTTTACCGATTATAAACTGGATGGGGCGGCTAAAGCCTGGTATTTCTACTATGCGGTAGAAATGAACAATAAATTTGAGGTGAGCGACCGTAGTCCGGTTACAGGGCCCGTTTCTCTGGTGAATACTATTCCGGCAGAACCACCGGCTATTAAAGAAGTAATAAGTACCCCGGCTAATTTAATGACCCGTACCGGGCCATTTGTAACGTTTAAGATTAATGATTTTATAGAAAGTGAAAACATTAAACGGGTGCGTATTTACCGTTCTACGAATCATCGTGATGCGGTAACGGTGCGGAATATGTCGCTGGCAGCGGAGTTGGCGGTAACGGATGCGTTAAAAGACACATTTTCGGATGTAACGGATGTACCTTATGCGGAACCACTGTACTATCGGGTAGTTGCTTTGCGCGAAATTACCAATGAGCAAGGATTAACTGAGTACGTGCCTTCTAAGCCATCCGAAATAGCGTTAACCAATGTGGTAGATACGGCTAATCCGGAAGCCCCTGCGCTATCGTACACCAGCGATCCATATCTGCCCGCAGATGTGGCGATGAATAATGTAGTGCTGTCATGGAATAAAACCGTGCACAATGGTAAATACACCCTCTTTAAATTAACGGCTACCGGTAACTGGCAAAAGATACACGAAGTGGTTTCGAACGCGGCTGTACTGCAGGTGCCACTGGCATCAACCGTTTTAGGTAGTGGAACTATTCAGAAACTGGACGCGGATGGGAATACTATTTATCACCAGTTTAAAGTGCAGGTAACCAATTCATCGAATTTATTGAACCGGACAGACAGAGTTCTGGCAATATAAAAGGGTTTTACTTTATCTAATCCGATTCAGAGCCGATATAGAAGGAATTGGGGTTTTATTCCGGCTGTTTGAATTTCTTATCTTTGCATTATGCAATTATTAAGAAAAGTACTGCTGTTTTTTAGCGCCATCGGTTTTTTGGGAACTGTAGCGGCTCAGGGAAAGATATTGTTTAACGCGACCAAGGCCGAAACAGCGGGGAATGCCGACTGGATAGTGGATACCGATTTTAATAACATTACCTGGAATCCCAATGCTTGTTTAAATTGCGGGTCTTTTGCCAATGAGTCGAGTCCGCAACGTTTCCCTACACCGGCGCAAAGTGGTATTTCAGCCGCTACAACCGAAACGTATTGGAATGGCGGTATTTCGGCCTGGGGAGTAGATTGTGTAAAGCGCGGATTTACAGTGGAGAGTTTGCCCTATTATGGTAGTATCACCTACGGGAATACCTCTAATCCACAGGATTTGAGTAATTACCGCGTGTTTGTATTGCCCGAACCCAACATCCTTTTTACGGCAGCGGAGAAAACGGCTATTTTTAATTTTATAAAAAACGGAGGAGGGCTATTTATTGTTTCGGGACATTCGCAAAACGACCGGAATAATGATGGAAACGATTCACCTACTATTTTAAATGATTTATTAAGTAATAACGGTGTTGGTAACGGGGCTTTAGGTTTTACGGTTGATGTGCAGTCGTTTTCACAAACCTCGTCCAATATTCCCTTTCAGCCATCCGATTCGATTGTAAACGGGCCTTATGGAAATGTGAGTCAGGTGAAATGGAGTAGTGGAACCAGTGTCACCTTGTTTCCTTCTCAAAACCCAACCGTAAAAGGGGTGGTGTATAAAACCGGCAGTAACGGCAATACAGGCGTATTATGCGCTTATGCCCGCTACCAGAAAGGAAGAGTGGCGGTAATTGGCGATAGTTCTCCCATTGATGATGGTACCGGTGATGTGAATGATCAGTTGTATCCGGGTTATACAGGTGATGTAAACGGGAATCACCGCCGGTTAATTATGAATATTACCGTGTGGCTGGCGAATAGCAATTCCGCTATTTCTGTTCCGGAATCAACAGGCCCGGAGAACGAATGTACCAAACGGCCATCCTGACTGTATTTATAGAAAGCGAAGGGGTTGTGGTGCATTCGTTTCAGTTATACAGTCAGGATGGCCGTTTGGTACATTCGTTCTCCGGGCCTGTTGATTCCGGAACAGAAGTGTTGAATACCAAAGATTACGCGAGAGGTGTTTACGTTCTCTATTTAAACCATGAGCAGGGCAGGAGTATCCGGAAATTAGTGGTTACAGATTAAACCGATTTGTTATCTAAATTGAATTGTATGAATGCCAGCAGGGAACGATTGTATAAGGACGTTACTTTTTTTACAGAGTTAAGACCTTTTCGTAATTACCAGAATCCAGAGAGTCTGAAAGCTTGTGTGGATTATATTACTCAGGAATTTAAGATGGCAGGACTTCCGGTAAGTCTTCAACCTTTTTATGTGGAAGGCAAGGAGTATAGTAATGTTGTTGCCTCTTACAATCCGGAAGGTAAACGTCGGTTGATAGTAGGCGCGCATTATGATGTGTGTGGTAATCAGCCGGGCGCAGATGATAATGCCAGCGCCGTAGCCGGATTGCTGGAAACAGCACGTTTGCTGATGCTTCACAGACCTGAAACGGATTACCGTATTGATTTTGTAGCCTATTGTCTGGAAGAACCGCCTTTCTTTGCCACAGAGCACATGGGGAGTTTTGTACACGCGCAATCGCTTTATAGAGAACAGGTGGATGTTATCGGGATGATCTGTTACGAGATGATAGGTTATTTTTCTGATGAACCCGGTTCCCAGCCTTATCCCACTCCTGAATTAAAAGTTTTGTATCCAGATACAGGTAATTTTATTGTAGTGGTAGGTATTCAACAACATATCTTGTTTAACGAGCGTGTGAAATTGGCAATGCAACAGTCGGGAGGTATAGATGTGCAATCCATTCATTTTCCAGATCAAAGCGGATTGGCAGGTCTTTCGGATCACCGCAATTACTGGCAATTTGGTTATCCGGCCCTGATGATTAACGATACCGCTTTTTTACGGAATCCTAATTACCACGAAGTAACCGATACGATAGAAACGCTTGATTTTAAAAAAATGACGGAAGTAGTAAACGCGGTGTATCGCGCTGTTGTAAGTTTCTAGCAGATAAACGCACCAATAAAGGACCAGAAATGTTCTTTGTAATCCACAAGTGTTTCTTTGTAAATAACATATCTGGAAAGGCGAAGTGTTCTGCGGAATCTTTGTTTGATCATGGATAGTCAGTTGACAGGATTTAATGAAATTGAAATATACAATTTTTTAAAAGGAAATTAATAGTTAAAGAGCCGTATGCCGTTAAGTATAAACTGACTGCCATCCGTTATTTTTTGTTCTTTACAGTTTGTGATTGTACCTCTGGAATCTGTTTCATACCAATTGTATTCGTCTGTAAAGTCGAATGTTACTTTGCTGTTAACACATTCTATAATGCGCTCGTCGCTACCAGAATAAGCGGGCTTTATAATATAGGTAATATTTTCGTTTTGTAGAATAGATCTCATTTGGTCGAAAGTGATGTTGTTGTTTTCTTTTAGAAACCACGTGTCAATTGTGAAAAAACTATTTTTATAATGTATCGTTGCGCTGTGATCAAGGTTATTAAATAGCAAATGATCATTCTGGATGCCGAAAATTTCTTCGGAATGTGTCAGGTAAAAGAACTCATACCAGCCATACTTGATAATTTGTGATTCGCCAAAATTACCAAAGTCGTATTTTTTACCAAATAGTTTTATCAGTTCCGTTTTCGTAGTTCCTATCCGGATTGGACCAAAGGCTCCGGTTTTAATAAATTCTTTGAGTTGTATGGTTAACATTTCAATGTGATTGGCGAGTTGCAACAGGTCGTTTAATAAGCTTTTTATTCATCCAGTCGAAAACAATGGGAGGGGATTTTTCATGTGGATTCCAGCCCATTTCTAAAGCTTGTAGAATAATATCAGAAGCATCTTTGGGCGTTAAAATAAGTAGATTTAGTTTTTTTACATCCGGAAAATTTATCCAGTAAGCGTGAATATCTGTTTTAAAGTGTACTACTATTTTCTGACCGTTACCATATTCTTTTTGCGCGTAAAAAGTATTATATCCATCGTTAGGTCCTATCATCCAGCGGTAACAAACTGTATGGACTACTATTTTACGTGAATCTTTTTTCGGAAACGCCATATAAAAACAGAGATTAATAATCCATAATATTTTTAAGAATAGGAATCTGGTGATCGAAGTAATCTGTGTTGAATTTTTCGTGTTTATTAACTTCTGGTGAAATGAAATTTAAGTCTTGTTGCGCTGTTGTTTCAGGCGTAAGTTTTTTTAGTAATTCAGCTAGCTCTGCGGTTTTCTGTTGTTCAATTGTCCGCCTTTTTTGTTGCATATTGTGCCAGTTGTTTTTATGTTGTTCTACCTGTTGGGTGTTGTTTATTTTGTCGAGGTACACTATGGCGTTCATTACATATTCCTGATCAAAATACAAATGGGGTTGAGAGAGGTAATAGTCAAGGTATTGATTAAGGTATGAAGTGCCTGAGTTTGTATTGAAAGAGGCCAGTACCAGCGCATAAATATGTCCCACGCAACATACTTCACTTTTTAGTAGATGTACGCCGATAATATCAATACTGTCTGTGTAATTTATAATAGCTGAAAAGTAGGCTCCGACCAAACGTGTCCGCCAGTTAAAATCGCCAAGCAGAAGAAGGCAAATATCCGGTGTAATTTCCGGTTTTATAGTTTTTACAGCTTGAACCCAGTTAAGATCATGTAATGTTCCTATTTCCATGTAAAAGGGTTTGACCCATTTTGTGAGGAAGTTTTCGTTTAACGCTTCAGTATTAGAGTGAGATAAACGATCAGAAAACGGGGAGGTATGCCTGATCGTAGCTCCGGCAGAATGGAGGTGAATAGCGTCTTTATTGTTCATGTGGTTTAAATTGCTTTAGTACCTGATTAAGTAGTGTTCTATAGTCAGGATGTCGGGTAATGGTATTATGCCCGGTTTTATCCAGAGTGATCAATGTATCGCCTGACTTAAACTCTTTTTGGAGTTTTAGGGAGGAATTATACGCTATTACCTCATCCTGCTTGCCATGGAAAATGACAACTGGTGCCCGGCAACTGTTCAGATATTGGTGTGTTGCGAAATTGTATTTTAAAAGAAAAGTTGGAATGAGTGGAAAGTTCTGTTTCATAACATCAGATAAACTATAGTAGGGTGCTTGTAAAATTAATAAACCCGGATGGTTGGCAGCGGCAAGTTTTGCCGCCATACCAGTACCAATTGAATGCCCTATGATTACAATTTGTTTTTCGGGATACAGCTTTTTGAATATATTATAAGCTGTTTGGTTATCACAAAATAATTGCTCCATGTGTTGTATAGTGCCGGTGCTTTTTCCGTAACTCCGGTAATCCAGCATAAACACATCATAGTTTAAGGCGTTGTATATCTGGGCGGTATTGCCCCAGGTGCGAAGTGACCCGGCATTTCCGTGTAGGAAAAAGAGGAGCCCTTTTGCCGCTTTTGCCTTGAACAAAATGCCATTTATGGTTTGCCCTCCGTTTACAGGGATATTTATTTCTGTAAATGGTGAAGGAAAGGTAAAAGAATAAGAGGTGGGTAATGGTTCCGGATAGAAAATGAACTTTTCCTGAAAAATGAAAAGTAGAAGACAGATTGCAATATAAAGTGCAAGTAAAGTAATACCACTTATTTTAACCGTTTTTTTTAAGATTCTGAAAAGGTATATGACGTGGTTTTGAAACATTTTTTAGCGGTATATGTAATTTTACTTACTACATAACATATTTAAACGTTTTATTTTGTTTTTTAAACTCTTATAATCTTGTTTTAATGGATAATGCCGGAATGCGGACCATTTGCTGCACGATTTGAAACTATTAAAAGCAAACACATATATAAATTTACTTATTTTTCAGAAGACTGATATCAAGATCGAGTACCGTTATTCAGATTGCACTTTTTTGATCGTTCTCAGGATATAAAGTCAAGTAAATGTAAGCAGCTATTACAGGTAAATTTTTTTGAAATCGTAAACAATACAGATAATAAGAACAACTGAATTATACAACTACTTAGTGTCTTATCTTTTGGGTTATTCTATCAATTGAATTGGCGAAAGGTATAAATTTAAAAAAGCGTTTTCCCCATTTCAGTTCCTTTGAGTTGGCAATCAACTTCGCGTTTTCGAAGTAGTCAATAACCAGTTTTGAAAAATTCATACGCCAGGCGATTTCTTTTTCTTTTAAGTTCAGGTCTAAGTAAGAGGTGTTATTGCTTATGCCATCCGTTAAAAAATTGCTTATGGTAAGTGGAATGTGTTTGTAGGAGGCATCTTCTTTTAATAAAGTGCGAATAAAAAATTCATAATCCCCGGCAATCTTAAACTCTTCATGATATAATCCGCTTTTCAGAAATAAATCCCTTTTAATAAAAGTGGCCTGATGGAAAAGACTGATGTTGAGAAAATGTTCTATGGTAATAACATCCTGTGAGTTTACAATGTGCCATTTATTGTCATGAAAGATGTTTATATCTCCGCTGATAACATCGTCGTCTTTCAGGAATTGATTCAATTCGGCAATGGTGGTATGGCTGTATAGCCAGTCGCCACTGTTTAAAAATAAAGTGTATTCTCCACTTGCTTTTTTAATGCCTTTGTTCATGGCGTTATAAATGCCGGTATCCTGTTCCGAAACGCTATAGGTAAAACGAGCGGCGTGCTGTTCAATGATGTCTTTGCTTCCATCCGTTGAGTTTCCATCTATTACTATAAATTCAAAGGCTTTGTCTGTCTGTTGAATAACAGATTCCACTGTTCTCTTCAATCCTTCTTTGTTATTGTAATTAATGGTTATAATAGATAGTTTAGGCATTCTTCAAAATGGGTTTTATCTTATTAAAAACGTTTTCTACGGTTAAGAGATTAATGTTAATACCCGATCCTTTTAATTGCAGTTCTGAGATATTGGTTTCTTCTTTTATTAACTCATAAATGATTTCGGGGTATAATGTTATACTGTCTGTATGCATGTTTTCGGGATACGGATTAAACCGGCCATAATGGTTGCCGTTAGAGACACATATTGTTTTTTTCCCCAGAGCAACCGCTATATGAAAAGGACCGGAATCGTTGGTGATAACCAATTTGGCCGAGGCAATCGTGTTTATCAGTTCCATTAGTGTAATACGGCCTGTTGTATCAATACACCTGACAGTTGTATGTTTCTGTATGGTTTCCGCCAGATGCGTTTCTGCCTTTGAACCACAAATGATAAATTCGTGATTGTTAAACGTATATTCTTCTAACAGCGTAGCCAGTTGAGCATAATTTTCAGGTGCCCATTGTCTGAACGAATGCTTGGCTCCGGGACATAAAACAACGGTGTTTTTTATCTCGTTCTTTATGTCTATAGTGGGTCTGATAATGTTGATGTGTTTCTGTAACAGAATGCTGAAGAAGCGTTTATACCGTTCAAATTCAAAGGTAAGCGGGGCATTAATATCTATTAGTTGTGTGTAAAGGGCATCATTTTTAGATTTTTCGTTCTCAGTTAGGTTGATGTTGTCTCCCTTTTGTCCTATTTTATACTTAGCGCCACAGTGGAATGTAAGGTCGTCGCTCAAACTGTCGCGTGAATAGGTTGGATTAATAACAGTATGAAATCTTTTCCTGTATAACGTAAAGTAGAGTTTAAACAGATAATTCTGGTTGGTACATTTGGAGGTGTCAACCCAGACAAAATGTGAAACTGAATCTTTTTCTAGCTTTTCTGCTATGTCTTTCCACCAGATGTTGCCGCACAGAGTAATGCGGTAATTTTTATACGTTTCGCTGTTTTTTATTTCCCGGATAAAGTTCCTGAAGAGAATATAGTCGCCAATGGAATCGAGTTTAATAATCAGAAGCGTATTTTTTCTGGATACGGGAACAGGTAATGAAAATACACGATGGCGTATATAGTTTAACAATAGGGACAATCTGTAATTAATCGTATTTTTCAGATTATAACTCACCTGTTATTCGTTTAATTCTGTTTGAAAAGTACACTTAATTTGTCATTTCCCATTTACAATTAACGAACACAACACCGTTGTCAACATCAGAGTATTTATAAAATTCGGATCCGTTATCGTAAATCTGGAATGTACCAACATTATTTTTTTCGTCTATTAATTGGATATTGGGTATATGAATACCTATTGAAAAGTTATATGTATTGGGGGTAAGTGTGGTATGAGGTATTGTAATCTTAAATTTAGAGGTGCCGTTTTTTTCAAATTTATCAGTCAGTGCTATGTTGGATGTAAAGATGCGTTTATCATACATGTCGCAAAAACGGATCCCAAGAAGCACATCGTTTAGTTTAACGTGTTGCTCAACTTCAATTTCAATGGATATGGTTTCGTCATGTGCGAAATTTTTACATTCCTGCAATTGGTGGTTTAACAATCTTACCTGCCTGATGCAGTATTCACTTTCTGGTTTGGATTCGTATTTAAAGCAGGTGACATTTTCTGAGGCGCCGTTATTAAAGTAATGCGTGATGATTTCAGGAAGGGGGCCATTCATTTCTACCTGACCTTTGTTCAATAAGATGCCTTTGTTACAAAGTGCGGATACCTGTCCCATGTTATGACTAACAAAAAGAATGGTTTTTCCGGAATTGTGATTTGCCTCTTCCATTTTGCCAAGACATTTATTCTGGAAAGCGGCATCGCCAACGGCTAGTACTTCGTCAACTATTAAAATATCCGACTCAAGATGCGCGGCAACGGAAAACGCTAAGCGAACGTACATCCCGCTGCTATAGCGTTTTACCGGTGTGTCTAAAAACTTTTCCACTTCGGCAAACGCCACAATTTCATCAAATTTTTTGTTGATTTCCTGTTTACTCATACCTAGTATAGAGCCATTCAGGTAAATGTTTTCGCGCCCGCTTAAATCGCCATGAAAACCAGTGCCAACTTCGAGTAGCGAAGTAACCCTTCCGTCTATCTGAACTCTGCCACTACTTGGAGGTGTAATCCGCGAAAGTATTTTTAGCAGGGTAGATTTTCCAGCCCCGTTCCGGCCAATAATGCCCACCCGGTCGCCTTGTTGAATAGTAAAAGAAATATCGTTGAGTGCCAGAAATTCTTCTGTTGATTTTTTTTGAGTGATTTTCTTAAACGAATGAAACAAACTCTTAATTAATAAATCATTTTCCGTTTGGGCAGATTTATTCAAATTGTATTTTTTGGTAAGGTGCTCTACGGATATAATGGTATTAGCGCTCATTCTTAAATATAATCAACAAAATTACGTTCGAACCGGTAAAAATACTTTATGCCCACTATCAGGAAAACTAAGGATGAGGCTACTGATATTGAAAATCCTGTCCAATCAAAAGGATGGCTACTTCCGAAAAGACTGTAACGGAATCCCTCCAGGGCTCCAACCATTGGATTTAAATGGAATAAATAGGACAGATCCGGATTAATTGTATTTAATCTGGTGAGGTAATATCCGGCGGAAACAATGACAGGTGAAGCATACATGCCAAATTGGATAATAACCGGTACAATATATCTGACATCGCGGTATTTCACGAAAAGAGTGGCAAAGAACAAGCCAATTCCAAGGCCATTGATGATGGTTAGCGCAATAAAAACCGGCGCAAAAATCAATTCCCAGTGCAAAGATTTATCGGATATGATTAGCAAAACGATAATAATGATGCAGGAGATCAAAAAATCGAGCAGGCATACCAGTATGCTGCTAAGGGGGATAATTATTTTAGGGAAATATACTTTAGAAAAAAGATTCGCGTTTCCGACAATAGAATTGCTTACCTCGGTAAATACAGAGGCAAACAGTTGCCAGATAATCATGCCGACGGATACATTAAGGTAGGCATCGGCACTATCAACCGCCAGCAGTTTACTGGCAATGTAACCAAATACAAGGATGTTGATAGATGGTTTTACCAAAGCCCATGTTATGCCCATGATGGCTTGTTTGTAACGTACTAGAAAATCGCGCCTGGCCAAGTTATAGAGCAAATCTTTGTAACGCAGTACTTCTTTTAAAGAAAACGTTGAACTTAATTGGGAATCAATGACAATTCTATCTTTACTCATTACAGAACCTCAAATTTAGGATTTAATAGCGAATATCAAAAATTACGGGTACTATATAACTGAGGTGATGTGCCGGGGTTAAAGCCACAACATTCCCCATTTTTACTCTTATTCTGGGCAGCCCGATGGGCTTAATGTGGAATTATGGCATGTAAAACTATACGCTTTAAACCGATTTTTCTGCGCATGTATAACTGATCTAATACAGATTGAAGGCTTACACTAACTGTTTTTATATTTGGCCACCACCCAGCCATTTTCAATGCTTTTGTTGATGATGGTGTAATTGTCCGTGTCATTCGATAAATCACGGAAGCTTCTGAAGTGCTTTAAGTGATGAATGTCGTCGAGTATGATAAAATGCGGCTTGTTTTTCATTAGTCTCGCAACCGTTAAAAATTCAAAGTAACCAATGCCACCCGCTGAGTCCAGAAGGAACAGAGTGGTTTTGCCGTTAAGTGATTGACTAATGGTCTCTAAAATATTTTCTTCAAATAAAACCTTGTTTTTTTGAGTTAACAACCGGGTTAATTTTTCAAAAACACTTTCCTTTTGATTGAAATTTTTTGAAAGATTGCCATCTATTTCCTCAATGTATTTTTCAGCAGGATTATCCGTGTAGTCTATAAATACATCAGGATAGTTTTCGTGATGTAAAATAGCATCGTCTGTTTGTATAAATTTTTTGGCTTCGGCCGCATTAACCGACAAACCCCATTTAGGGGTGATGAACGGGTATTTCTTCAGATTTTTTACAGCTTCGTTGTATATTTTTTTATCCACTTCTATGGTTATAAAATCCGGATAATGCGTGGTATTTTTAAGAATGGCTTCAGCTAACAGGCTGGTAGAACCAAGTCCGAGATAGGTGCCACATTCTACAATAGTTTCTATTTTATATTCTGTAAACAGTTTATTTAAGGTTTCTTTAAATAAACTGTCTTTCGACATGCTAATTGAAGAGTGCGCGTAGTCTGAATATTTTTTCATAAAACATGATTTGCTCTAAGCTGTAAAATGCAGTTTTCAACTTTTGTTTCAGTAGGGCTATAAGTTTTATAGCGGGGGCATCTGTTTTAATTCAGAAACTTCCTATCCTTGTAGTACTTATTACCTATACTAATCCTTAATGCTGGTAAATATAAGGAATTTATCAGACTGCAACTTACTTTTGAGGGACAAGGTGTTTTATGAAAGTAGTCTAAACCAGAGACAACAACATAAGGGTTTGACTTTAAAACGGTACTGAAAGGTTCAGTCTAAACAGTTATTTGTAGTCTTTTTTCGTATTCTTTTTCTTTAATGCCTTTTGTTAGAAGCCATGTAACCATCATCACTTCTCCTAACCAGGTGTATTCACTAAATACGATACTGAAAGTTGGATGCAGAAAAAATACAGTAAAATCTATGAGGTAAGCCAAGCAGGTTATCAATAGAAAATAGCCGATAAGTTTGGGAATATAACCGGATTTAATGACCAGGTACCCCATGGGTAAAAGCCAGAGCCCGAAAAATATACCTATGATTTGCATGCCATATTGATGTAGATTCAGAAAAAATGAAACCATATTATGTATTTGCTCATCGGGTATAGGAGTAGTGGACGTATTCATTTTTAAAGAGAGGAGAATGGCAATGTGATTAAGTTCATTAAGCATAAAGATGGGTGTCATTAGCAACGCAAATACAACTATCATTTTGGCGATAGTACCATTAACCGGTTTTAGTACTTTGTACAGGTAAAATGCTGTGGCAACAGTTATCAGCGCACATAATATGGCGCTAACAATGCTTAAACGGAACAGGAGCTCATGCTGTAGCATATTGCTGATGGTAGCGGGTAAGTTACCCGGAACGGTCATAATTTTAGGTACATATATGATACCGAATACACCTAAGGGAATTTGTAGAAAATAGAGAAGACCGGCCAAACGGGCGTTTTTTTTCATTGTTTTTATTTGTTTCATAGTTTTTTAGAATTGATGTAGCAAAATTAGGAAGCCGGAAACGCCAGTTCATTGACGTTGGGTAAGAAATGAGAATGTGGTATAAAATATCCGCATATCTCCTGAATGGACAGGAGGGATTTACTTTTTGGCTATACGTTTTCGAATGCGGCTGAGTGATTCGGGTGTAACACCTATGTAACTGGCAATTTGATATTGGGGGATGCGTTGAAAAAGTTCGGGATGGGTTGTCATTAATTTCAGGTAACGTTGTTCCGGGGTATCGGTAACGTAAGCTTTTATTTTTTCCTGTTGTTCAATAAACACGGTGTTCATGAGTTTGCGGGAAACCGTTGCCAGATCAGGGAACTGATTATAAAGGGCTTCTCCCTTCTGGCTATTGCCAACGGCGAGTAAACAGTTTGTGCAACATTCGAGAAAGTGGTTAACAGTAGTGCCTGGCATAACATTATTGGTTGACAATACCCACTGGCCTTCGGTAAAAAAATCGCTAGTTTTTTCAGTGCCATCTACTAAATAGTATTGTCTTACAATGCCTTCTAAAACAAAAAATACCGCGGTTGAAGTTTGTCCGGCTTCCAGTAAAAGTGTATCCTTCGAAAACGATTTTATGTCCATGGTTTCATCAATGGCTTCTATTTCGCTTTTGTTTAAGGGTTGAATAGCGGTAAAATGTTTTAAAAGTATTTCATGCATACGGCATGTTAAAGTTAACATTTTTGGATATGTGAGACCCAGGCTTAATAAACATTTCGCGTAAGCTTGTACTGTGTTTTACAACTCATGTTTGGCGGTAGTATGGCCGAACGATTGCAGCGGCAGCCTTGCCTGAGCTTTTGCGAGTCAGCGCACAGGCGAGGCGGCGGCGGAACAGAGCCACCGCAGACTGATGCGCTGCCGCAAAAGGCAGGTAAGCTATAGCGGAAAGCGTGGTTTTAGCGGGAGCGTTGCGGGTAGGAAAACGGCCCCAAAAAAGTAAGTGGTAATTACATAGCCGATGCGTTTACCTTTTTGCTTTTGCTGTTTTTGAAACGGTATATGCCTGCCAGCCTATCCATAAAAAGTAAAACCCGAACACCAGTCGTTGCCCTACACCGGGCCATTGCGGAACCAGTAAACCCCAACTTCCGGCCAGGATGCTGCCCCAGGTAAACACTAGTGATAATTTTACAGCTGTTTGCCATTGTGCCTGTTTTTTCATGTGCCGGATGCTGCTAAACGCCGCTACTAAAAAGAACAGATAGCTGCCCAGACTTCCTATGCTGTGCAGTAACATGGTCAAAGAGTTCCGCTGCTCAAAATCGCCGGGAAAAAAGCCAGATAAACTCATGAATGCGCCGCTCAGGCATAAACTGTAAAACGGAAGTTTAGAACTGCTTGAGGTATAAAGACTAAAATACCATCCCCGTGAAAAAGCCGAGATTAAGAAGCCGGGCAGGATGTAACCAAAGCTATTCCATATCCATTTATGGGGGGCATCTACTGAGCCTAACTCACTTACTGCTTTGGTTAAAAAACTGTATTCGGGCCTTAACCCAGCCATTATAAAATACGTTATCCAGAAAAGAACGGGAGCTGTAATGCCTGCTAAGGTGTAGTGTCTAAGATGTAGTTTCATACTATTCAATTAAATGCCTTAGCCAAAAGTAGGACTTATAGTAAGCGATGATTTTGATACAGATCAAAAAAACTAATTTCCTGCTCTGATGCGGCTAAGTGTTTCCTGAGTAATTCCCAGGTGGGAAGCCAGCATACCCAGTGGCAACCGGTGTAGTTTATTTTTGGACGTTTTTGTGAAAAAATCGTAACGTTCTTTGGCGGAGTGAAACTGAAGGGAAATAATACGTTCCGATTGTTCCATAAAGTATTTTGAAATCAGAAAGCGGCCAAAGCGCTCCATTTCGGGGAAATCGCTGAAACATTGTTCGAGCCGGTTAACCTCTATGGTAATGAGTTCAGATGTTTCGAGGGTTTCGATATAACAATTATCGGGTACATTTTTCATGAAACTGTAAATGGAAGTGATCCATTCGCCTTCGGCTGCAAAGTTATCCGTTACTTCTTTTTCTCCTTTTTTGTAAAAAACACTCAGTAATCCGGAAACGATGAAATAGGTGTGATGGCATACCCGGCCAGGTTTATGTAAAAATTTTCCTTTTTCAATGGTTCTGATTTCTGATATAGTTTGAAGGCGTTCAACAAGGTGTTCAGATACCGGAATAAACGTTTTAATGTGTTCTATCAGCGGAGTGATGTTGTGGTTAAAAGAGGGCATAGTGGGTTCCATCTGTTTGCCTGTAAAACTAATCATTTTAAACATACAAGTAAGGTACGAAGTGCCATGCTGGCAGACAGAGAAGTGCTTACCAGAAAAGCTATCCCGGTAAAAATAGTAAACTGCTCCGGTAAAAATAGGTATATAGTTTCGTAATCAGCTATCGGTAGAGTGTCTCATTTAACATATTATACTTGTCTATGTGCGCTTTATTGGTATATTTATCCTAAGAGATATTATCTGTATTGAACAGTAAAAAGCATTAGGTTATGCGGAAGTTTTTATATTTTATTATTGCACTATGTTTGTTTGGTTACCAAGTAAAAGCTGGTAAATGGTATGTGGATGACGGAGGTAATGCCGGGGATATTTATACGGCCGCTTCTTTGGCAGGTTCTAACGCCAATCCGGGAACAACACTGGCCCCTTTTGCTACGGTAAATTACGCGTTAACTCAGGCCCAGCCTTTTGATACCATTTATGTGGATGCGGGAATTTACTCGGAGCAGGTGATTCTTACCAAAAGTTGTTATGTGTTTGGCGCGGGCAGTAACCTTACGCAATTTAATGGCGCCAATAAAAGCGCTTCTGGCGGAACGGGATTTACAATTAATAAAAATGTGGTGTGCGATATCCGGTATTTGTCGGTTTTGCAATATAACCTTGGGATTAGCCACGTAAGCAGTAACAATACGGATACTTTGTACACCCGGTTTGTAAAATGCGATATATCGGATAATTTCTCGAATGGGTTACGGTTTTTTGGATCGGCCCGGTTACGGCGGTTTGTAATGGATACCTGTACTATGACGAATAATAATGGGACGACTATTTCACGTGCTGTTTTTGTATTGGGTCCTGAAAATGACAGCGTTTTTGTAAGGCATTCTGTGTTTACGGGGAATCCGTTTGTAGGTATTGATTTTAATACGCCACCGGCTAACCGGACCAATAAATACGTATCGGTAGTCAGTAATACGATTACCGGTTGTGCTCAACCCGGATTAGCGCTAAATGGTTTTTTAAGTGGATTAGTAGAGGGGAATACGGTAACGGATTGTGGATTTGCGGCATTGGAAATTAAAACGTGTTTAGGCAACGGCGCCAGTTCAGGGCCGGGTAGTTTTGTAATTCAACGGAATCTTGTTTCCCGCACTGTTCCTTCATTCGACCGGCGTGATATTTGCGGGATTGGGATTATTAACCGCGACGCGAATATTGCGGGGGCTTCTGGTTCACTTAGTACTCAGGGAATTGTAGTTGCGGAAAATGAAATCAGTAACTATACCATTTTAAATACTCCTGTAACGGGTGGGGCGTTTACTGCCAGCGATGTGGCCGCCTGGTCCGCAGCGCCGTATAACGGTCAGGTACCGGATACGTTGTTTGACGCCATAGGGGTGGTGATAGAAGGATCAGGGCATAAAGTCTTTAATAATAAATTTACTAATTGCGAAATAGGATTACTTGTTCAGCAATTACCGGCCTTTTCGGGTACTACGGCGCCTATTTCTGATTTTTTTGATGCCAATCGTGTTTATACGGTTGCCACTACATCGGTAGATGCCCGGTTTAATGGTTATTTTGCCTGTCCGCTGACAATCCGTACTATTAATATGTTGCCGGGTAGTGTAGATGCGTCAAATTCCTTTTTTAGCGCGTTTACGGCTTCTGGCATTGCCGCCACAATCAGAGCGTTTACGAGTCCGACACCTTTGCCGTTCCCGGCTATTAATCCGCACTTAACGGCTTTTAACGCATTTACGCCTACCGGAGCTATTGACTTTTCACCTTGGGTTAAAAATCCTGGGGATCCTTCGGCTATTGGTTATCAGGGTGATTACACGGCTCTGATTGTGGACAACGAATCGCCTAACGTTGGACCCCGGCCTTATGTTCAGGAGGGGCACGATAATGTGTCGGGAGGCGTGGTATTAAGCGTTCAGATTGAACCTGGACTTTACGCGGAGCGAAATGTAGTGTCGAAAAATGTGCATTATCTGGGAGTAAATAGTCCAACAATTCATGTACTTCAAATGAATGGGGTAGGAGATACCTTGTATGTGGACGGAACGTTTGTGTTACGTGATAGTTTATATTGTACCAATGGAGTGATTACCACCCAAAGTCTTAGTAGTGTTCTGCTAAAGGAAACCTGTGTTAGTGATCAGGGAACAGCCACCTCTTTTGTTAATGGTCCGCTTTGGGCAGAGCGCCTGAGTGCCGGAAATTACACCCTTCAGTTACCGGTAGGAAAGGCAGGGACTGGTAATCGTTACATGGTGCTATCCCTTACGCAGACGAATCCTGTGTTAACCACCTATACAGTAGAGTATTTTCCGGCAGGGGCACCAACTTTGGCCATTAATCCGCCTGTTGCGCCCATCTGGATCCCTCAGTCGTACTGGAGTATAGAGGATGGTGGTGCTTCCAATTTTTCTAATCCCCATCTGACCCTTTTTTATGGAACCAATGATTACCCACCGGCAAGTGCGCATACTATCGCCAAGCGTGTAACCTCACTTTCTGTTGCCTGGGATTATATTAAAGATTTATCACCGGTTTTTACGGCTTCGGGCGGTACAGTATCATCATCAGTTTCTCAAAATGCAAAGTTTACAGCTATGGGAGCTTTTGCGCTGGCACCGTTAAACGAATGTCCGACCGCGTTATTTAGTATAGTTTCTGCTTTATGTGTCGGTGATACCTTAAAACCGATCAACACTTCTTCGGTAGCGGCGTCTAATTTTGTAAGCAATTATACCTGGCACTTTGGTGATGGCAGTGTGCCTGTGGTTCAAACGGGTCCGTTCAGCGCACCTTTCCCCGCTTCAAATCCCTTGCCGCCGGCACACGTATATACAGTGGCGGGCACGTACACGGTTAAACTGGTGGCTACCGCCAACGCGGGATGTAAAGATTCACTCAGCCTGCCTTTAACGGTTCATGCTTTGCCATCGGCCAGTGTGAGTCCTTCGGGAACTATAGGTCTTTGCCCGGGATTTAGTCTGACCGCTTCGTTAAATGGCGCCGCCAATTATACATGGGCAGCAGTGCCTGCTTTAAGTGTAATCGCCACCTCAACGCTGGCTGTTTCAGCGCCTGGTATATACTTTGCGTTGTTAACCGATGCTAATGGGTGCAAAAACCGTTCTGATACTTTAGTGGTTAATGCCAGTATTTGCAGGGATTTACTGGGTATATCCAAAAAAATGGAACAGCAATTCAATTTAGGTGGAGGGGTTTTTGAAGTAGTGTACCGCATAAAAGCGAAGAACTACGGTACCTCACCTTTACTTAATATTCAACTGAATGAGCCTTTACAGCAGGTGTTTCCGGCACCAACGGGTTATACTGTAAGTGGTCTGTCAGTAATCAGCGGCAACTTTATAGCTGACGCGTCGTTTAACGGAAGTACCAATACGAATTTGATAGCCGCCCCAGGCAACAGTCTGGCTGTTAATGATAGCAGCATTCTTGAGTTAAAAATCCGGGTGAAACCACTGAACCAGATTACGTTTAAAAACCAGGTAACCGGTGTAGGAACCGGTTCTTTTGCAACGGTAACAGATGCTTCGTATGCCGGAGATCTGGCCGACCCGGATGGCAATGGGGTGCCAGATGAATCATCCACTACCGATGTTAACCTGATGGCTGATTTTGTAATGCCCGGAGGTTTTAGCCCGGATGCGGATAATGTGAATGATGTATTAATTATACAAGGCATAGAACAGTATCCCGATAATGATATACAAGTGTTTAATCGTTGGGGGAATCTGGTGTATAAGAAGCATTCTTATGCTAATTCGGAGGCCTGGGATGCCCGCCCGAATGCGGGTGGTTTACTGATGCCCGGAAACAAGGTGCCGGCCGGAACTTATTTTTATGTATTAAAGCTTACGGCGAATGATAAGCCCTTAACCGGTTATTTAACTATAAAATATTAAGATGAAGAAGTTACGTTTAATCTATTGTTTACTTGCGTGTACATTGGTGAGTCTTTTATCTGCTCAGTTTGATCCTCAGTTTACCCAATACATGTACAATGAAAGTTTTATTAATCCGGCCTACGCAGGAAGTCATGAAGCATTGAGTTTAACCGCTGTGGGCCGTAAGCAGTGGGTGGGTTTTAGCGGTGCTCCCTCTAACATAACCTTTAGCGGACATACACCATTGGCCAATAACAAAATAGGAGTGGGTTTAAATGTAATGAATGAATCTATTGGCGTTATGTACCGGAATATGATATTATTAAACGGGGCTTACCGTTTAAAAGCCGGAGAAGGAACATTTTGTTTTGGTTTGCAGGCTGGGGCAAGTGCCTATACAGAACGCCTTTCGCAGGTAACAACCATTGAGGGGAATGATCGTCAGTTTATACAGAGCACCCCTGTGTTATGGGCGCCCAATACCGGTGCCGGATTGTATTATTATACTGCACGTTGGTACGCGGGTGTTTCTGCTCCCCGTATGTTGCTAAATACATCTGAAGGCAACGCGGTAAAAACGGGTTTTGTTCCTGGTAACATCAGTTATTATCTTACCGGGGGCTATGTGTTTGAACTGAATGAAGATTATAAACTGAAACCATCCGTCATGCTGAAAGCCGCTGCCGCCGCACCGCTTCAGCCTGAGGTAAATGTACAGGGTATTTTCAGAGATAGGTTGTGGTTGGGGCTGGGATACAGATTAAACGACGCGGTAGCCTGTATGCTGGGCTGGCAGGTTAATCCACAGTTTAGGATAGGTTACAGTTACGATTATGCGGTATCGAAACTTTCTACTTTTAATAGTGGTTCGCACGAAATTCAATTAAATTATACCTTTGCCTACAAAAACAAGAATTATACCAGTCCAAGATTTTTTTAGATTTATGTTGAAGCAAATAGTTTTAATGTTGTTTTTTCTTTCGTCCGTTGTTTTAAAAGGACAGGAGGCAAAAAAGAACAGTGGCGCATTGTTAAAAGCCGATAAGTTATTTATTAAAATGGCCTATGCCGATGCGGTTGAGCAGTACGAAAAGTATTTAAAAAAATACCCCAAAGACTATTATGCTTCGCGTCAGGCGGCTATATGCTATATGCGTTTGAATGACCAAAGTAACGCGGTGGAATTTTGGAAAGACGCAGTGGATAATGCCGCGGCTACATCAACGGACCGGTTTTATTATGGAAAAAGTTTATTGTCCAATAACCGGATGCCTGAGGCCCGTGCGGTTTTTTCAACCTTAAAGGGAGATAAAGACCAGTATCTGGCTGCCTGGGCAAGAGATTATGAGTCCCCCGATGCTTTTTTAACCGATTCGGCGTTAACAGGTATTTATGAAGTAAAAGGACTCAATACCTCAAAGGCTGAATTTAGCCCGGTGGTGTATGGGAATAATCTGGTGTATGTAACCGAATCATCAGGAGGTGTTTTGGTAAAACTCTTAAGCGCCTGGGCAAATAATACTTTTTATCGGTTCCGTCAGGCTCAGAAAAGTGATAGCATCAGTTTTTATACACCAGAGGTGTTTAATAAGCACATTCAAAGTAAATACTATAATGGTCCGTTTGCATTTGATGAAGGGAAAAATCTGCTGTATTTTACCCGTTCGGCTTCTGTTAAAGGGCAGAAAAAGGTAGCCGGGAACAAAGAAAACAATCTGAAGCAACATATTTTTATTACGCCCATGAACCGTTTTGGGGATGCGCACCCGGAGATTACGCCTTTTGCGTATAATTCCTACGATTACAATTGTTTGCATCCGGCTTTAAGTAAAGATGCTCAATACCTTTATTTTACCAGTGATATGCCGGGTGGTTTTGGTGGGTTTGATATTTATTGTTGTAAAAAAGACAGTACAGGCTGGGGGAAACCTGTAAATTGCGGATCAGAAGTAAATACGCCAGGTAATGAAGTGTTTCCAAATCTTGATGAAGAAGGTGTTTTGTATTTTTCATCGGATTATCGTCCCGGAATGGGGGGACTCGACATTTTTACAGCAGCGCCATGGCCATATAAGGATAAACAGTTTTTCGAGGCCGAAAATATAGGCGCAAAATTAAATACTGCCGATGATGATTTTGGCGTTTATATTCTGGATAAAAGTAAGTCAGGGTATTTAAGCAGTAACCGTAAAAACAAATTCAGAGACGATGATATTTATTACTTTATAAATAATAAGCCAAAGTCAATGCCGGTTAAAATACGGTTCAGAGATACATTAAACGGAAAGCCGGTAAGCGGAACCAGTTTTACAATTAGTGCCAAACCACTGCAATTAAGTGCAAAAACCGATACAGGATACTATTTTACCCGTTTAAAGGAAAACCGTGAGGTTATAATTACCAGCGAAAATGACGACTATAAAACACGGACTTTTGTAAAAACACTTGGAAAAACTGACAGCATACTGATTATAGCGTTAGAACCCAAAGCCCAGAATTGTATAAAGGGAATAATCAGAGATAAGGATGACAATACCCCGGTAAACGGTTTAAAAGTGGTGGTGTACGACGATGATGGTAACCGGTATTACGATGCGGTAACCGATAGCAGTGGACGTTATCAGGTATGCAACCTGCCTTTTGGAAAAGACTTGTATATAGGAACCGAAAAGAAACCGGATTATTTTACCAATACCGAAAAGTTTAAGATGCCCGGCGAAAAACAGGATGTAGAACGTGATATTTATGCTTTACGTTTGGTTGTTGGTAAAGCGGTAAAAATTGATAACATTTATTTTGATTTGGGTAAGTGGTCTATACGTTCAGATGCAGCTGCCGAACTGGATAAACTTGTTCAATTAATGAAAGATAATCCGGAAATAGTAATAGAACTCAGTTCGCATACCGATTGCAGAGGTAAGGCATCGGCCAATCTTTTGTTGTCAGATAAGCGGGCCAAAAGTAGTGCCGCTTACCTGATCAGTAAGGGAATCGCTAAAACGCGAGTTAAAGGTAAGGGATACGGAGAAAGTAAGTTACTGAACGCTTGTGCCTGCGAGGGAAAGGAAATAACGGATACCTGTCCTGAAGAACAACATGCACAAAACAGACGCTCAGAATTTAAAGTCACCGGATTTTTGAGTACTAAACAAGGTACAGGGGAAAGGAACAGTAAAAAAAGTAAGTAAAAAGGGTAAAAAGTAATTGTTTTTCTCTTTTATCCTTTGTAACTTTATATCAAACAAAAATTGTAGTATGAAGCATATTTACAAGGCGTTATTATTTGCTGTTTTATATATTTTAGGTTTAAATAGTTTTGCTCAAACAACCTGTTCGCTAAATCCTGTATTTGTGGCTTCGGCTAAAAATGGTATCTGGCCCGACAGCGCTACCAATTTTGTACAAGGTACAGTTGGGGTTCCTTATTTTCAGAATATTACTGTAAAAGTGCCTAAAGACACCGTAGCATTGGGGCAAACGTTCTGTTTTAACCGTGTGGAATTAACAACTCCAGCCGGCTTTACCAATTTTAATTTACCTGCCGGCCTCACATTTTCTGCCGGGCCAACGGTTACTACTTCTGCAGGAGTATATAAATATGCGGGAAATGCTAATAGTTGTTCATTTATTTCAGGTGTTCCTACCACCCCGGGTACTTATACCGTTCAATTCAGAGTATCGCCTTATGTTAGTCTGGCTTTTGGATCATGTCCTGCTACTCCCAATTATAATGGCGGTACTAATACGTTTTCTCCCCCTCAAAACTTAAGTTATTATATTATCAAAATCAATCCTAATACGGTTGGGGTAAAGGAAGAAGTAACATCAAAGAGTCTGGGACTTGGAAATACGCCTAATCCTGTCGTAAATACGACTACTATACGCTTCTCGGTTCAGGATGAAGCGAATGCAAAAATCACTGTTCATAATATGTTGGGGCAACAGGTATTTTCTACTCAGCTAACCACCCATTTTGGAGAAAACGAATACGTATTAAACACTGCCGACTGGAACAGCGGCATTTATTTTTATACTGTAAAATACAAACAGTATAGCGAAACGAAGCGAATGATTTTAGCAGGAAACCGTTAATGAGTGCACAAACTTTTGAACTTTTGATTTTAGGCTCCGGAGCGGCCTCACCTACAGCAAAGCGCAATCCCAGCGCTCAACTCTTAAATATAACAGACCGGTATTTTTTGATTGATTGTGGCGAAGCAACACAAATGCAATTACGTAAGTATAAAGCCAAGATCCAGAAAATCAATCACATTTTAATATCTCACATGCATGGGGATCATTTTTTTGGATTACCCGGGTTACTGAGTACGTTACAGTTAATGGATCGTAAAAATCCATTACACATATATGGTCCTAAGGAATTGCGGCCTGTAATAGAGGTTATACTAGAAGCTTCTGAGTCAAAATTGAGTTATGACCTCGTATGGCATTATACGTATAACAATGGCTTAAATCTGTTGTTTGAAGACGAGAAAGTAGAAGTGTATTCGTTCCCGTTACGGCACAGGATTTACTGTACAGGGTTCCTGTTTAAGGAAAAACCCTTACCCCGCCGGATCAACATGGATAAACTTAAAAAATTTAAGGTGTCTCAGGCGGAAATCCATAAACTGAAAAAAGGACTGGATGTGTACAATGATATGGGGCAAATTGTAAAGAATAATAAGTTGACATCTGACCCCCCGCCATCCAGGAGTTTTGCCTATTGCAGCGATACCATCTCCGATAGGGGAATAGTGCCTTATATTGAAAATGTCAACCTATTGTACCACGAGGCTACATTTTTAAGTGATAACACCAAGCGAGCCAAGCAAACGTTCCATTCTACGGCTAAACAAGCCGGATCAATTGCGAAGCGTGCTAACGTGGAAAAATTGATCATAGGCCATTTTAGTGCCCGGTACGATAGTACCGACCGGTTCCTAAGTGAAGCCCGCAGTAGTTTTAGAAAAACGGAAGTGGCAGAAGAGGGATTAACCTTTACGGTTTAGGTTTGTATAAAACGAATTAAAACAGTAACTTTGTTTAAAATTACTCTAAATAAGTGACCCGCGTTCTGATAGCCGATAAAAACTTCCTCTCCCGCGTAGGGCTTGAATTATTAATCGGTGGATTAAATGGTTTTGAGTTGGTACCTTCCATTTGTGGCGATTCAAATGACTTGGTTCAGCAATTACAGTTATCACGCCCGCACTTGTTAATCATAGATCACCTCTCGTTAGGAATGAGCCATTTGCAACTTAAAAACCTGCTGGCTCGTCATAAAAAGATGCATACGCTTCTGATTACGGATACCTTAAATAAACAGGAATCGGCAGCCGTGCTTAACATCGGAGTAACGGCCTATGTGTTAAAAGAATGCGATAAAACGGAAATTTTAGAAGCCATTAATGCTTCATTAAGCGGGCAACGGTTTATTTGCGGGAAGATAGCCGGATTAATGAGTGCAGCGGAAGAAATTAAACCGGGAAATGCGTTTATTAAATCTCTGAATTGTGAAGGGTTTACTGTAACGGATCGTGAAATTGATATCATTCGTGAAATAGCGCTGGGCTTATCGAATAAGCAAATAGCGGATAAACTGAATTTAAGTACCCATACTGTTAATACCCACCGCCGGAATGTAATGACCAAACTGGGAGTAAGTAATACCGCCGGAGTGGTAATGTTTGCTGTAAAAAACCGTATTCTTCAGGAGAATAACTACGACTTGTTTTAATCAGCGTGTGGCGTATGACGGTTAAGCCAGCCAATATCGCTTTTTACTTTTTATTTATTCTAACACTTTTGTGGGGCCTGAAGGCTTCCGTTATTCAGGTCTTTGGTGCTCACTTCAGCTATTATCCCGGTGACCTTTGCGATGTACGTTTTATTGCTTGTGTACTGGAGCATGACTGGCAGTGGCTTTGCGGAAATACCCCAGGCGTTTTTCAGGCACTTTTTATGTTTCCTGAACCCAATGCCATCACCTATTCTGATAATTTGTTGGGGAATTTGCCGTTGTACGCTTTATTCAGAGGGTTTAATGCCTCGGTTTTTCAGGCTTTCCAGGGATGGTTAGTCTTAACGGTCGCACTTAATTTTATGTGTGGTTTTGTAGCCTTTAACGACTTTTTAAAAGACCGCTGGTTTGCTTTGCTGGCAGCATTTTTGTTTACGTTTTCGCTGGCCCTTATTGGCCAATATGTACACATACAAATGGTAGCACGTTATCCGGTGCCTTTAGTATTTATGTTTTTGAATCGCTTTTTAAAGAGTGAACACACACGGGATATATTGTACGCCGCCTTAATGCTGGTGTTTCAGTTTTATTTAAGTATTTACCTGGGATTGCTGCTGACGTTTGGTGCTGCCGTATTTGTAATGGTAGCTTATTTTTTTTCATCATCAGGAAAAAAAATAAACCGGCGGCTTTTGATGGAAATAACAGCCATTTTAGTGTTGGCCTTCGTTTTACTATTACCTCTTCTGTGGCCGTATTATCAACGAACGCAAACAGCAGCTTATCCCTATTTCAGAGAAGTGTTGCCAACAGTACCCGGAGTGGCCACTTATTTCAGAGCTTTTTATGGTTCTACGTTTTGGCCTACCTGGGCTTTGGGAACGCAAACCAATCCCTATGCCTGGTTACACGTTTTGTTTCCGGGAGCATTGGTTTTAGTGGGGCTTATTGCCGCTGTAGTTTATGTATATAAAACTAAGGACAAGCAATTAGGGTGGTGGTTGCTGGTAATGGGTATTTTAGTGTTATGCTTTTTCCAGATAGGAGGTTATTCTCCTTTAGCGCTCATTCGGAAACTCCCGGGATTTGGAACAATACGTGTAGGGACGCGGATCATTAATATCCTGATGTTTTTTTTCGCGCTTATTCCGGTATATGTTTTGCAAGCGTACAGTAAAGATAAACGGCCAACGGTTAAGATAACGATTGTTCTGCTGGCACTCGTACTGTCTTTTGCCGATCAGCATAATGACTGGCATGAGTTTAAACAGACCTCGCTTAAAGAAAGTGAAGCGCGTGTTCAGAATGTGGTGAAAAGTGTACAGTCGCGTTACATCCCCGGCAAACACAAAGCCTTTGCACTGGTAACCGATCATTTTGATGAAACGTCATTTAACGCGTATCAGGTAGATGCCATGTTAGCCGCTTACCAGATTGGAATTCCTACAGTAAATGTGTATTCCAGTTTTGCGCCGGTAGATTATCAGGATTTCTGGAAGCATTCTACACCCGAGCATCTTCAGAAATGGTTAATCCATAGAGGAATGGACACCACTCAGGTAGTAATGATCGAAAGGTGATGTAGATCCTTCCTCATTAAAAAAGGTTTATTAAAGAATTGCTCTGAATAATAAGAATAAACCGCCCGACAGAATAATAGTAACCGGAAGCGTAAACAACCAGGTTAAGGCTATGGTTTTTATGGTTCCTTTTTGAAGATTTTTTAATCCTTTCTTAGCTACCATACTTCCGGCAATGCCGGATGAAAGCATGTGGGTAGTACTAACCGGCGCACCTTTCCACGTAGCTAAACCTATACCAATTGAAGCGACTATCTCAGCACTGGCCCCCTGCGCGTAACTCATGTGTTGTTTACCTATTTTTTCGCCAATGGTTTTCACTACACGTTTCCAGCCAAACATGGTGCCTAATCCTAAACAAAGAGAGATGGTGAGGATAACCCATCCCGGAGCATATTCTATTAACTGTTTTATGGTTTTGATTTGGGTGCCAAGATCCTTTTTGTCTCTGGTGCTTAAAGACAGGTTTTCACTTTTAGTTAACTTTTCAGCGCTTTTACTGATCTTCATGATGTCTTTACGAAGCAGGAAACGATCTGAACGGGGAATAGCCGCTGAACTGGCGGTATTTCCCACCAGATGAATAAAACTTGCCGAGTGCTGCCGTATGATTTCGTAATGCTTACGTTCAGATTCACCAAATTTACTAGTGTCTGCCAGGCTGGTAAGGTAGTCAATTTGTTCTACGGCTACCCGTGTTTGTTGCAAATTGACAGAATCATCCACTGCAAATTGTCCGGGTAAAATAGCTATTAAAATGAGCATGATAATTCCTACGCCTTTTTGTCCGTCGTTCTGGCCATGGAAAAAACTGACCATACCACAGGTACACCATAATAAAATCCGGATCCACAATGGAGGCACTTTACCAGGTACAGGTTCCTTATAAATCAATTCGTTTTTGATGGTACGTTTAAAAAGAAACATGACCACAATGGCCAGCGAAAAACCGAGCAAGGGTGAAATTAATAAGGCTAATCCGGTATCTTTGGCTTTATCCCAGTTAACCGTATTGGCGGCAGTTTCGCCCGGCAGGAAATGAAACGCTAATCCGATGCCAAGAATAGCACCAATAATAGTATGCGAACTGGAAGAAGGGATGCCATAAAACCAGGTTCCAAAGTTCCAGGCAATAGCACTAACCATAAGCGCCAGAATGATGGCAACGCCATGGTAGGGATTACTATCTACCAGTACTTCCATCGGAAGTAAGTTTACAATACCCATGGCTACGGTAATGCCTCCCAGCATAACGCCGGTAAAATTCAGAATACCACTATATACCACTGCAACCGTTGGTTTTAAAGAATTAGTATAAATGACAGTGGCCACTGCATTGGCAGTATCATGAAAGCCGTTAATAAACTCGAAGAAACAGGCAAGAAATAAGCATAAAATAAGTAAAATAGTCAGCGAAGTATCTAATCCAAACATGTTCAGTTTTTGGTTGCAAGATTAGCATAGGCATGTAAATGGGATGTTAGATGTAGATTAACTCTGGTTTATGAAAAACATTCTATATTTTGGGATTGGTAAATAAATTGTGTTTTTTACATTAGTTTGTAAAGCAACAAAGGCCGGATTTCTCCAGCCTTTGTTCTAATTAATGACGTAATTTACAGAATAGCTCTGAACAAGAGGAACAATCCACCCGATAGAATGATTGTTACGGGTAGGGTTAAGATCCAGGTTAATGCGATGGTTTTAATAGTGCCTTTTTGCAGGTTTTTTAACCCTTTTTTAGCTACCATACTTCCGGCAATACCAGAGGAAAGCATGTGTGTGGTGCTTACCGGAGCTCCTTTCCAGGTAGCCAACCCAATACCAATAGAAGCAACAATTTCGGCACTGGCTCCCTGAGCATAACTCATGTGTTGTTTTCCAATTTTCTCACCAATGGTTTTTACTACGCGTTTCCAGCCAAACATGGTTCCTAAACCTAAACAAAGCGAGATAGTAAGTATTACCCAGCTAGGTGCGTACTCGATAAGTTTTTTAGATACCTTGATTTGTGCGCCCAATTCTTTCTGGTCATTAATAGTTAACGAAAGGTTTTCACCTTTAATCAGTTTATCAGCATTTTTAGTCACTTTAACAATATCTTTCCGTAATGAGAAACGTTTTCCAAGTTCAATTTGTTCTGAACTGGTATTGGTAGCTGCAACCTCAGTAAAATGAGCCGCGTGTTTCATCACATCGTGGTACGATTTCATTTCTTTTTCGCCAAATTTGGCGGTATCGGCTTTTAGGAGTAAAGTCTGAATCTGGGTAACACTACCTTTTGTTTTCTGAAGATCAACACTCTCATCTAACGCGAATTGACCCGGTAAAACGGCAATCAAAATCATCATAATCAACCCTACACCTTTTTGTCCGTCATTCTGACCATGGAAGAAGCTAACCAGTCCACAGGTACACCACAATAAGATTCTCACCCAAAGTGGGGGAACTTTACCGGCAATGGGTTCTTTGTAAATGATTTCGTTTTTTACAATACGTTTAAACAGAAACATCACAATAATGGCCAGCGAAAAACCAACCAGAGGAGAAAGAAGAAGAGCCAATCCGGTATCTTTGGCTTTATCCCAGTTAACAGCACTCATCCCTAATTCACCGGGTAAAAAGTTAAATGCTAATCCAATACCTAAAATGGATCCGATAATAGTATGTGAACTGGAAGAAGGAATACCATAGTACCAGGTTCCAAAGTTCCATATTATCGCGCTGATCAGCATGGCCAGAATCATCGCGATACCATGGTAAGGATTACTGTCAATCAAGGCATCCATGGGAAGTAAGTTCACAATACCCATAGCAACCGCTATCCCCCCGAGCATAACACCGGTAAAGTTAAGTATCCCACTATACACTACCGCAACGGTTGGTTTAAGGGAGTTTGTATAAATAACGGTGGCAACGGCGTTGGCAGTATCATGAAATCCATTAATGAATTCAAAAAAGCAGGCAAGTAAAAGACTGATAATCAGCAAGATCGTTAAAGAAGTGTCTAATCCAAACATATTGTAAATTTTTTGTAATGTTACATGTTTTAATTCAATTTAATGTTAAGTATTGGTTAACAATTAAAAGTTTAATTGAGCTTGTACTCTTAAAAAAGAACCAAACTGATAATTGGTTTTACTTGTTTTGTCGGAGGTTGTTCGATCTGAATAAAGCCAACTTGTAGTTAACTCAAAGTTTTTGACAGGTTGCCACTCAATGCCTGCTTCAATGTCATCCAATCTGTAATGACGCGCATCTAATTCAAATTTCTTACCTCCATCGTAGTAGGAATATCTTACAAAAGGATACAAAAAATGATTTTTTACCTTAAGGAAGTAATTAAGCGTAATATATCCACCACGTAAATCGGCCGTTTCAACGGAATCTTTTATTTTATTGTATTGTGGGCCTTTCCCGATATTGTATTCTGCCTGCAGTCCAAATGGACGAGGGTAAATGACAAATGATGCGGCCATTCGTTCATCAAGATATTCTGCGTTTTTTGTTGTTTTAACGCCTGATGAAGTCTGGTCTAGTTTGTACATACCACTATACATTTGAAGGCCGGGTTCTATGATCTGATTCCATGGTAACTCAATTGGATAGCTGGCTCTGGCTACCCAGTATTGGTTATTGTTGCTCTCAGGCCGGTTGGCTGTTGCCCCGTTATATAAACCAAATGCCAAAACCCCGTAATCTCCAGAGCCCTTGTATCCGTCGTTAACCAAAGTACTATATAATGCGCGGATTTTTTTGGGGGCATAGTAGAAAAATACACCAAGATCCCTTTCATTCGGAAGTGCACTATTCAATGATTCGCTGCGATCCAAAGGTAAACGGTTTTGACTGGATTGCATATTTTCAAAACCAAAGGGAACTTTACTTTGTCCTATTCTAAAACGAAACTCCCTCTTTTTATCTAATGAAACATCGAAGTAAGCATCACGGATTTGCGCAAAGTGCAAACTGGTGGCAGAAGCAGAAGATGCTAAATCAGGCTGTATATAAAAATAGACATGCTCACTAAGTTGCCCAAAGAAAATTAACCTTGCTCTTCGGATAAAAAAACCACCATTGTTTCCAATAGACCTGTCGCCCTGATCTATTTTTAAATCTGCATTGGTTTCAAGCATCCGGTTATATCTAATCTGAACATAACCCCGTAGGGATATTTTATCATACCAATGTGTCTTTTTTTCGTTGCCTGTATTTTTAGAGGCTTCGGATAGAGCAGTAACACTATGTGTCGGAGCGATGCGAGTACTATCTTGAGCGAATGAAGACTTTAAAATTGATGTTAATAACAACGCAAATACTAATCTCATAATTTAATTTTTTGCAAATTAAATGTTAGGGATTTAATTAAACGATCCTTTTAAGTTAAGTAATTGTTAAGAAATGAATTTTGTGTAAAGCAAAAAGCCCGGTAATAATTACCGGGCTTCTCTTTATAGTTTTGGAGTAATGAACTATTTAACTGTATTCCCTGGTGCGGCATTAGCCGCAGGACTGGCAGGCATTACGGCGTTAGCCGCAGCGTCTTTTGTTATGGATTTAACTTCGGGCGCATTGTTAGTACCAACTTTAGGGGTCATTAATAAACTGAATGCCAATAGTAAAATAGCCAGTGTCCAAGTAGCTTTTTCAATAAAATCGGCACCACGCTTAACACCCATAATCTGGTTGGCAACACCAAACTGACTTTGAATGCCTCCACCTTTAGAATTCTGGATTAATACCACAATAATCAGGAGCACACAAACAATAATAATACCAATTGAAAGTAACATATTCTTTAATTTTTAATTCTTTTTTAATTCTTTTATCAGGGATGCAAAGTAAACACTTTTATTTGGATATTTCAAACTTAAAATTTCATAAGCCCTTATGGCTTTATTAATGTTGCCCTGAAGGGCATATATTTTTGCAAGTGTCTCAGTAACAAGGTGTTCGCTCTCTAGTAAACTGTCTTTCGCGTTTTTATCGGCACTGTATATTTTGGCTTTTGCAGGGTCGAGGCGTATATGCGATGGGTTTTTTTCGATGATTTTATCAATAATTTCCATTTTTTTGGCGCGCTCTTCTTTATTTTTCTGTACGGGAGGCTGGGGTTTTTCTGTTTTAGCAGTTTGCTCCTTGTTACTGTTGTTTTCCACAGAATTTAGCGGACTTACCGGTGCCTGTTTTATATGACCAAAAAACTGCAGCCACTGATTAAAGCTGCCTTCGGTGAATGGTTCTTCTTTTTGCCCTGCGGTATGCGTTTTAAGTACTTCTTTTTCTACAAACGCGTTAACTACCGATTTTTCGATTTCGTTCTCTATAATGTATTCAGCACTGCGTTTTATAGTTTGAAGTTCGGTGTTTAACTCTTCAGACGATAAAACCGTTTTTTCTTCCTGCACTGAAGTTTCTTTTAATTCGGGGTTAGCGGGAGTCGTTTCACGTTCAGGTTCCGGAACAGGTACTTCAGATATTACTTTCTGTTTTTCGATTTCCGCTAAACGTTCTTCTATTAAACGAAGCCGTTCAGTGTTTTCATCAACTGGTTGTTGAACCGCATTATTTATCTTTTCTACTTGAGCTGGCTGTGCAATCACCTGTTCATCCAATAGAGCGGTAGTTTTTTTATGTTCAGTAGCTGTTGCCAGCAGCGATTCTGTTTCCGATAGTTTAACTTCCGTTGCTTTTACAGGTTCGCGGTGTAAAAGCGCGTACAATTGACGACGGTTGGGACAAATGATGGCTGTTTGTTTAAAATATTTCTGAAATACCAGGCTGTCGTGCTGCTTACTGGCTATACTCAATAGCAGGTAAGCCGGCTGAAAATAAGGGAATTGTTCTACCAACTTTTCCAGTTCACTAATGTGGGAACGGTTGAGTAACTCAGGAGATTGGATATATTTGAGTAATTCCTGTTGCCGCATTTTACCAGTTATTAAACGCTCTGTTAAAAATGTCTTCGGTTAACTGACGGTTTATTTCAGTAATTAATTCCGCTTCTTTGGCACTAATGCTTTCAGTCGCTTTAAAATCGGCAAACCGTGTAAAGGTTTGATCAAAGTTTTGTTTTTCGTCGAGTTTATTAATGTATTTTACGTTGACGCTTATGGTAAGGCGGTTTAATCCGGCCTGATCGCCCGATTGAATGGCTACAGGTGCCACATTGTATTCTGAAATAAAACCGTCGAACTGAAGGTCGGCATTACTTTTAATGAGCGCCAGATTGGTTTGCTGACTCACCACATCACGCATTTTTTCACTAAAACGTTGCGAGAGGGTAGGAGGGCCTAAGGTGGTATTATTGGCAAACAAGGCAACGCTTATGGTTTTGGCATCGGCGGGTATGGTGGCGCCGCTTAACGATATACGCGGCTTGCACCCCGTAAAAACGAAAAGTAATATCACTGCCGGAATAAGCAGATACAGTTTAAATTTCAATAATGGCCAACGTAATGTCATCTGTTTGTTCGTAATGTGCCTTAAATGCCAATAGTTTATCTGTTACTGATTTTCTTTGCTCATGTAAAGATAAATGGAGTGTTTCAATAAACCATTCCTTTACTTTTTTAATTTTTAATTTTTTACCATCTGTGCCACCAAATTGATCTGGAAGCCCGTCGCTTAATAAAAAGATGCGGTCGCCTGGCAATACCTCAACGATTTGTTCGGTAAAATCCTCATTTCGTTCCGATATACCGATGGGCTGTTTGTTGCCTTTTAGCTCTGAAAGGGACTGATGACGACCAATATACACAGAAAGGTTTGCGCCTGAAAAACGCAACTGACGCTGATTGAAATAGATGAGTGCAATATCCATTCCGTCTCTCTTGTCAGGCTCATTACTATTGGCATTAAGACTGGCAATAACGCCTTTACGTAAGGCATTCAGTACACTGGCAGGTGAGGTTGTGTTTTTTTCATTAACCAGAGTGTTTAACTGGTTAAGACCTATAATGCTCATAAATGCGCCAGGTACGCCGTGCCCTGTACAATCCGCCAGTGCAAATACCTGATCGTTATTCAATTGTGTGTGCCAGTAAAAATCACCGCTTACAATATCCCTGGGCAAAAAGAGTACACTTATGTTTGGGTTACGCTTTGCCAGTTGTTCGGGGGTAGGAATTAAGGCCGATTGGATACGGTGCGCATACGTAATACTGTCTGTAATGTCTTTATGCTTTTCTTCAATAATTTGTTTCTGACGTTCAACTTCCGTTTTCTGAAGGGATATAATGGTGTTGCTTTTTTTGATTCGGGTAAATGCTTTAAAAAGAAAGAATGAAAAAACAATAACGATGAGTAATACCAGCAGTACGGCGTAAATAACAAATTGCTGGCGCCGCTTTTCCGATCTGTTTTTTTCTTCTTTTACCGCTTGACGGGCTTTAAATTCAGTTTCCTGTAATTTAAGGGACTGTTCGTAAGATTGTTTCATGGTTAGTCTCTGTGCTTCGTTTTTTTGTAAACGTGCTTCCAGAAAATACCGGAGTTCGTACAGTTTTAATTTTTTACCCGCGTAAGCCGGATTTGAACCATAGAGTTGTAGCAATGTTTTAACCGCCGTCAGCATTTCCACGCTAAAGTGGTTGGCCTGCTGGTAAACATTTACCGCCTTCTCCATGTTCTGCACCGCTTCTGTTTCTTTTCCGCTTTCCTGATAGTAATGCGACAGATTAGAAAAGTAAAGTGCTTTTAAAGGGGCATTGTTCAGAGAGTCAACCAAAGGTTTAGCTTTGACCAGGTATTCGGCACAAACATCGCGGTGGTTTTCTTTTAATTGTAGTTCCGCTAAACTAAGCAGCGATTGAATGATTCCTTTTTTGTCCCCGATTTCCTGACGTATTAAAAGGGCTTTGTAAATACTACTTTGTGCGGTGCGATCGCCTTGTTTGGTTGATAGCACCCCAATGTTATGAAGCAGGTGCGCCAAAAAATTCTTATCGGGGTTATGCATGCTGATAGATAAGCATTTTTTGAGCGTCATAAGCGCTTTAGCTGTATCGCCCACATACAGGTGCATGTGTGCTATATTATTAAGTGGTGCCAGAAAACTCTTTTTTTCCTTAACTAAAGAATCCATGGACAGAGCTGTATTATACAGTTCAAATGCTTTGATAAGATCTCCTTTATTCTGGTACACATTGGCCATATTGGAATAACAAGTAATCATTTCAGGATAATTACGCAGTTCTTTTTGTATAGTCAGTGCCTTTTGATAGTAGTCCAGTGCAAGGTCAAGATTATCAGAGTAATTAAAGTAGTAGT
Source organism: Sediminibacterium sp. (assembly GCA_030054095.1). Classification (GTDB taxonomy): domain Bacteria; phylum Bacteroidota; class Bacteroidia; order B-17B0; family Aurantibacillaceae; genus Aurantibacillus. Next base: position 14,392 of record JASGCO010000012.1, on the reverse strand, counting down.
AGCCAATATTATTTAATGCCAGAGCTTCCTGACGTTTAAGGTAGCGATACATTTCACCTTCTTTATGCGTATTCAGTAGCTGAAGAGTTTTATCAAGAGCCAGCTGATTGTAACGACTCCATAAATGTTCATCAAACGTATTTTCTGTAATAGCATTTAGTATAGAAATACGGGCAGTGTCGGTTTTGCTGGCATGGTAGTGTTTTAACAGACTATCCATTACTGCCCGGTCATTTTTATTAATGTTTTGGGGAACGAGTGAATCCAGTAGATAAAATGTTTTATCGAGGAACTGCGGAAATACCGGTAGTCCGAAACAGAAGAGAAGTAATATTAATAAAATCTTATTCCTCAATGTTATACTCGTTTATTTTCCGGTAAAGTGTACGTTCACTAATGCCTAATTCCTGCGCCGCGTATTTGCGCTTGCCTTTATGTTTTTTAAGCGCTTTTTTAATCATATCTATTTCCTTGTCCTGAAGAGACAAAGTTTCTTCTACCTCTATGGTTTGTGGTAATGCTGTGGTAACAGCACCCGAAACAGGGTGTATCGTAACGCCATTCCCCATATCCATTACCTCTGTACCCGGATTAAAAATGGTGGTTCTCGGTGTCATATCATTGCCTGGCAGAGGATTAATTTTTCCGGAAGCCATTACAATATCACGTACTACTTTTTTTACATCGTCCAGTTCTTTTTTCATATCAAGCAGGGCTTTGTAAAAAATATCGCGCTCATTCACGTCCATGCTGCTGCCGCCGTTAAAGGCGCTAACGCTGGGTACATTGTCCGAATGGAATTGTGGCAGGTATTTTAAAAGCGTGTCGGCGTTTAATTCCCGCTGCTTTTCAATAATGGAAATTTGCTCTGCAATGTTTTTCAGTTGACGGATATTGCCCGGCCAGTAATAATTTTCAAGAATCTGAACTGCTTGCGAGTCCAGTTTCACGACAGGCATACGGTATTTAGCTGAAAAATCATTTGCAAACTTCCGGAAGAGTAAATGAATGTCATCGCGCCGCTCACGCAGAGGGGGCAAGTGAATGGGTACCGTACTTAAACGGTAATACAGATCCACTCTGAATTTTTCTTTCTGAAGCGCGGTTTCAAAATTAAGATTGGTGGCGGCAATCACCCGCACATCCGTTTTCTGCACTTTGCTGCTTCCTACTTTAATATATTCGCCGGTTTCCAGCACCCTTAGCAGGCGAGCCTGTGTGGATAAGGGTAATTCGCCCACTTCATCCAGAAAAATCGTTCCGCCGTTGGCTACTTCAAAATAGCCCTTACGGGTTTCGATGGCGCCGGTAAATGCGCCTTTTTCATGACCAAATAATTCACTGTCTATGGTACCCTCTGGAATGGCCCCGCAGTTAACGGCAATATAAGGGCCGTGTTTGCGCGCGCTGTTCTGATGAATGATTTGCGGAAACACTTCTTTACCGGTTCCGCTTTCGCCATTAATTAAAACGTTAAGATCGGTAGGTGCCACCTGCCTTGCTACATCCACTGCGCGGTCGAGCAGGGCGTTATTGCCAATGATACCGTATTTTTGTTTTGTTTCCTGTAAAGTCATAGACCACAGTTAGTTTGAATCGTGTTTCTTAAATTGCTTTTCCAATAAGGGTAGTACTGGTACAACTGTTTACCAGAACGTTTACGTAATCGCCCTTTTTAAACTGTTCTTTTGGGAATACAACCACTGTGTTTTGAGAGTTGCGCCCCATCAGCATGTCTTCACTTTTTTTAGAAGTGCCTTCTACCAGTACCCGGTGTACTTTCCCCACAGCCGCTTTGGTTCGGATAGCACTGTGTTTTTGCTGAAGATCTACCACTTCGGTTAAGCGGCGTTTTTTTATTTCTTCCGGAATATCGTCTTTGTATTTACGTTCAGCCAGTGTTTTGGGGCGTTCGCTATACATAAACATATAGGCAAAGTCATATTGCACCAATTCCATAAGTGATAAGGTTTCCTGATGCTCTTCTTCCGTTTCAGTGCAAAAGCCGGTAATCACATCGGTACTGATGCCGCAATCCGGAATAATCCGGCGTATGGCAGCCATGCGATCAAGGTACCATTCGCGGCTATAGCCACGGTTCATTAAATCCAGTACCCGCGAATTACCGCTTTGTACCGGTAAATGAATGTAATTACAAATGTTCTCGTATTTGGCCATGGTATACAACACTTCATCCGTCATGTCTTTAGGATGTGAGGTTGAAAAGCGTACCCGTAGATCAGGATTTACCAAGGCCACTTTTTCTAATAACTGAGCAAAGGTTACCGCGTTGGCTTTTTGTTCTTCGGTTAAAATTTCTTTTTTTAAGCCACCGCCGCACCACAGGTAACTGTCCACATTCTGACCTAAAAGGGTTACTTCCCGATAGCCTTGTTCAAACAATTCACGGGCTTCTTTTACAATAGTCTCTGGGTCGCGACTACGTTCCCGCCCCCGTGTAAACGGTACCACGCAAAAACTGCACATATTATCACAGCCACGGGTAATACTTATAAAAGCCGTTACACCGTTTCCACCCAATCTTACCGGTGTTAAATCCGCGTAAGTTTCTTCCTTACTTAAAATAACATTAATGGCTTTCCGGCCGTCTTCTGCTTCTTCAATCAGATTTGGCAAATCGCGGTAGGCATCTGGCCCAACAACAATATCCACCAGTTTTTCCTGTTCGAGGAACTGAGCCTTTAAACGTTCGGCCATACATCCTAAAACGCCAACTACTGCTTTCGGATTTTTTTGTTTCACCCGTTTAAAATCATTCAAACGGTTACGAACTTTTTGCTCCGCGTTTTCGCGTATAGCGCAGGTATTTACAAAAATGACATCGGCTTCTTCGTAATTTTGGGTGGTGGTAAAGCCCTTATCCAATAAAATAGAAGCTACAATTTCACTATCGCTGAAATTCATCTGGCAACCATAACTCTCTAAAAATAATTTTTTCCCGTTTTCAGTCGAGGTAGTTTCCAATTGATAAGCCTCTCCTTGTTTGCTTTCGTCTATTACTTTATTAACTGTATCCATTTTTCGAACGGCAAAGGTAGTGAAAAATATGTCATTTTGGCAGAATTTTCGTTTTTTTAAGAGGGATTTATCTAAAATTTGAAACCTTTAAACGTATTTATTTGGAAATTGTCTTTTAATTTATTTTCCTTTGCGGAAATTTTAGAGGACCCGTTTTAGAAAATGAGTAAGAATTTAGTTATAGTAGAGTCGCCAGCCAAGGCTAAAACCATAGAAGGATTTTTAGGGAAAGATTTTACAGTGAAGTCGAGTTTTGGGCACGTGCGCGATCTGGTAAAAAAGGGCTATGGTATTGACATTGAGAACAATTTTACCCCTACTTACGAGGTTCAACCCGATAAAGAAAGAGTAATAGCTGAACTGAAGCGTTTAAGTAAATCTGCAGAAACAGTTTGGTTAGCATCCGATGAGGACCGTGAAGGAGAAGCGATCAGTTGGCATTTATTTGAGACCTTGCAATTGGATAAGAAAAAAACCAAACGCATTGTTTTTCACGAAATTACAAAGCCAGCCATTCAAAAAGCCATTGCTAATCCACGGGATATTGATATTAATTTGGTAAACGCGCAACAAGCCCGCCGGGTGTTAGACCGTTTGGTGGGGTTTGAGTTATCACCCATTTTGTGGCGTAAAGTACGTCCGAGTTTATCGGCAGGGCGTGTACAATCCGTAGCGGTACGTTTAATAGTGGAACGGGAACGCGAAATACAAGCGTTTACGGCTACATCCGCATTTAAAGTATCCGCTTTATTTTTGGTGGGGAAATCAGGATTAAAGGCCGAATTAAACGAGCGTTTTAAAACAGAAGCCGAAGCCAATGCGTTTTTAGAAAAATGTAAAACGGCGCTTTATACGATTAACAGCCTGGAAACAAAACCGGCTAAACGTTCACCGGCTGCGCCATTTACCACGTCTACCTTACAACAGGAAGCGGCCCGTAAACTGGGATTTAGTGTAGCACAAACCATGATGATTGCCCAGCGTTTGTACGAAGCCGGTAAAATTACCTACATGCGTACCGATTCGGTTAACTTATCGGAAACGGCTCTAAATCAGGCTAAAGAAGCCATTACGAATAACTACGGACCGAATTATCATTTTCCACGTCAATATAAAACTAAAAACAAAGGGGCTCAGGAGGCTCACGAGGCTATTCGTCCTACCTATATTCAGAATCAGGATGTAGATGGGGAACGCAATGAACAGCGTTTATATGAGCTAATCTGGAAACGTACCATTGCCAGTCAGATGGCGGATGCGGAACTGGAAAAGACCACCGCTAAAATTGGTATCAGCACTTCTTCCGAGCTATTTGTAGCGCAGGGCGAAGTACTAAAGTTTGATGGGTTTTTAAAGGTATATATGGAAGGAACGGATGAGGAGGATGAAGAAGAAAACAGTTCCATGTTACCTCCTATGAAACAGGGCGATGCCTTGGAAATGCAGGAAATTACGGCTACAGAACGGTTTACGCATCATCCGCCACGATACACGGAGGCTAGTCTGGTAAAAAAACTGGAAGAGCTGGGCATTGGTCGTCCTTCAACGTACGCGCCAACCATATCCACCGTTCAAAAACGGAATTACGTGGAAAAAGCGGATAAGGAAGGAACGCCACGCCATTACAAAGCCTTAAGTTTAAGAAGCGGAAAAATCAGTTCAGAGGTTAAAACTGAAAATACAGGGGCAGAAAAATCAAAATTATTCCCAACCGATATTGGTATGGTGGTAAATGATTTCTTAATTCAGTATTTCCCGGATATTCTCGATTTTCATTTCACGGCCAGAGTAGAAGAAGAGTTTGATGAAATTGCGGATGGCAAAATGGAATGGACCGAAATGCTGAAAGATTTTTATAAGCCTTTTCATAAAACAGTAGAAAAAACAATAGATAACAGCGAACGGGCCAGTGGTGAGCGTCAGTTGGGTAAAGATCCGGTAAGTGGTAAAAATGTGATAGTGCGTATTGGCCGTTTTGGTCCATTGGCGCAAATTGGAGAAGCCAACGAAGAAACCGGCGAAAAACCACAGTTTGCCAGTTTGCGGAAAGACCAGCGTATGGAAACTATTAGTCTGGAAGATGCTTTATTACTGTTTAAAATGCCGCGCATTGTAGGGGAATTTGAAGGGAAGGAAATGAAAGTGGGGATTGGCCGTTTTGGTCCTTATGTGGTGCATAATAGTGTGTTTACCAGTTTAGGAAAAGAAGATGATCCTTATGCCGTGGATGCGGATCGTTGTATCGAATTAATTTTAGCCAAACGTAAAAAAGATGCGGAACGGGTAATTAAACGTTTTGAAGAAAACGAAGATTTACAGGTTTTAAATGGGCGTTGGGGACCGTTTATTGCTTTAGGTAAAGAAAACTACCGTATTCCTAAAAACATGGACGCTGCTAAACTCGAATTTTACGATGTGGTGCAGTTAATTGGTGGAACTGAGGCGTATGAGCAGGCTGTTGCCAATGCCAAATTAAAAGCAGGAAAAAAAGCACCGGCTAAAAAAACGGCAGCCAAAGTGGTAAAACTGGCGGGGGCTAAAAAGGCAGCGGTAAAAAAAGCGGCCAGCAAAAAAGCGGCGCCAAAGAAGGCAGTGGCTAAAAAAGCGGCAGCTAAGAAAAAATAGTTGTAAGAATCAACAAAATATGTATATTTGCAGTCCTAAATAAAAAAATTAAATTAAAAGATAATGTTAATCATTCAAGTTAAAGAAGGCGATACCGTAGAAAAAGCCTTAAAAAAGTACAAGAAGAAATTTGAAAAAACAGGTGTTGTAAAACAATTACGTGAGCGTCAGAAATTCACTAAACCAAGTGTACGTCGTCGCGAAACCATTATCAAAGCGGTTTACAAACAAAAATTACAAATCGGCGCTATCGAAAAATAATTTTCGGTACGTGTTATTGGAATAGTTCATCCTATGCTGCGAAAGTGGCATAGGATTTTTATTTTATAAGTATTTGTGATGGCCCAGCATTAGATAAGTGTTTTTTGATTTGTTTTGATTTCTAACTTAGTTATATTTGCTGAAAATTAACAAAAACAGATATGTTGATTAGTTTTAAAGTGTCTAACTATCGTTCTATTGGTGAAGAACAGGAGTTGAGTTTAATTCCAGATTCAAAGAAAGGAGATGGGGAGCATAATGTTATTGTCAAAGGAAAGCATAAGGCACTAAATGCGGTGGCTATATATGGTGCAAACGCAAGCGGAAAGAGTAATTTGTTGTTAGCGATGAGTTTGCTAGATTATCTTATTCATTTTTCAGCTATGGCTCCATCAACTATGCATTTACCGTTTGAACCATTTATGTTAAGGGAACAGTGGAGTGAGAAACCAACAAGTATAGAGATTGTGTTTGTTATTGACAAAGTAAAATATAGGTATGGATTTATTTATAATAAGAATTCTATTTTAGAAGAGTGGTTATTTAGAAAACAGATTGGAAGAGAAGTGAATCTTTTTGCAAGAAAGAAAACTACCGTATTCCTAAAAACATGGACGCTGCTAAACTCGAATTTTACGATGTGGTGCAGTTAATTGGTGGAACTGAGGCGTATGAGCAGGCTGTTGCCAATGCCAAATTAAAAGCAGGAAAAAAAGCACCGGCTAAAAAAACGGCAGCCAAAGTGGTAAAACTGGCGGGGGCTAAAAAGGCAGCGGTAAAAAAAGCGGCCAGCAAAAAAGCGGCGCCAAAGAAGGCAGTGGCTAAAAAAGCGGCAGCTAAGAAAAAATAGTTGTAAGAATCAACAAAATATGTATATTTGCAGTCCTAAATAAAAAAATTAAATTAAAAGATAATGTTAATCATTCAAGTTAAAGAAGGCGATACCGTAGAAAAAGCCTTAAAAAAGTACAAGAAGAAATTTGAAAAAACAGGTGTTGTAAAACAATTACGTGAGCGTCAGAAATTCACTAAACCAAGTGTACGTCGTCGCGAAACCATTATCAAAGCGGTTTACAAACAAAAATTACAAATCGGCGCTATCGAAAAATAATTTTCGGTACGTGTTATTGGAATAGTTCATCCTATGCTGCGAAAGTGGCATAGGATTTTTATTTTATAAGTATTTGTGATGGCCCAGCATTAGATAAGTGTTTTTTGATTTGTTTTGATTTCTAACTTAGTTATATTTGCTGAAAATTAACAAAAACAGATATGTTGATTAGTTTTAAAGTGTCTAACTATCGTTCTATTGGTGAAGAACAGGAGTTGAGTTTAATTCCAGATTCAAAGAAAGGAGATGGGGAGCATAATGTTATTGTCAAAGGAAAGCATAAGGCACTAAATGCGGTGGCTATATATGGTGCAAACGCAAGCGGAAAGAGTAATTTGTTGTTAGCGATGAGTTTGCTAGATTATCTTATTCATTTTTCAGCTATGGCTCCATCAACTATGCATTTACCGTTTGAACCATTTATGTTAAGGGAACAGTGGAGTGAGAAACCAACAAGTATAGAGATTGTGTTTGTTATTGACAAAGTAAAATATAGGTATGGATTTATTTATAATAAGAATTCTATTTTAGAAGAGTGGTTATTTAGAAAACAGATTGGAAGAGAAGTGAATCTTTTTGCAAGAAAGAATGATGTTATAGATGTTAGTCAAGCATTTAATGGTAATAGCAATCTTATAGATGCAGCTATAGAAGCAACAAGAGATAATGCCTTGTTTTTATCTTTTTGTGATGTATTTAATATAGAAGAGGCTAAATTAGTTATGAAATGGTTTGCTTTGTTTAACATGATAGATGGCATAAATACGCAAAGAGAGAGAGTTGGTACAGTCAAATTATTTAATGAAGATGAAAAAATAAAAAGTAGTATATCAAAGTATTTGGCTAGTTTAGATCTTAGTATTTTAAATGTTGATGTATCCCAATTGGATAATGAACCAAATGCACTTCCTGATAATTTAAGTAGTAAAGTAAGAGAAAAAATTATAAAAAGTATGCACGAAAAAAAGTCAATCGAGGTTCGTGCAAAACATAGATTATACGATAAGGAAGGACAGAAAATGGATGAGCGATTTTTATTGTGGGATATGGAACGGCACGAATCAGCCGGAACGAATAAAATATTTCATTTAAGTGGTCCTGTTCTGTGGACACTTGAACACGGTGGTGTTTTAATTTTGGATGAAATAGAAGCTAAACTACATCCTGTAATGACATTAGATTTGATAAACCTCTTCCTTAATAAGGACATCAATAAAAATGACGCTCAGTTGATTTTTGCAACCCACGATACGAATCTTTTAACATATTCGACGCTGCGAAGAGATCAGATTTATTTTGCTGAAAAAAATAAATGGGAATCTACCGAAATTTATTCACTGTCAGATTTTACCTATATAGAACCGGGGAACAATGTAACAAAAAGGGAACGGCCTGATACCGATAAAGAAAAACGTTATCTGGAAGGGCGTTACGGAGCCATTCCTGTTTTATCAAAATTTTAAGCGTATGGCTAAACGTGGCAAAATTTCCAAAACAAAATATGCCGGACATAAGAAGGAAGATGCAAGGCCATCACGTCTTAGAAAATATAAGTATTTGTTTCTTATTGTTTGTGAGGACACTAAAACAGAACCTGCATATTTTGAGCAATTTAAAATTAACTTTCCTCCTGAAACGCTTTATCTCGAATGTGTAGGTACTGGTTTCGATCCTTTAGGCGTGGTCAGGAAATGTATAGAGGAGAAAGCAAAACTAAAGGAATTGCGTAAAATGGAAGTAGATAAAGTATGGGTTGTTTTTGATAAAGATGATGCAGACGACGGTGCTAAAAAGGAGGAGAATTTTAATCTGGCATTTGAAGATGCTGAAAGAGAAAATATTGAGATTGCTTATAGTAACGAAGTGTTTGAGTTATGGCTATTGTTGCATCTGACAGAAGTAAAAGGAAATAAACCACTATCAAGAAACGAAATATACAAAGCACTTGAAGCCGAAGTGAAAACGACTAATAGGTATGATGTGTTTACTTACGATCATAAAAAACCCGACAATCGCATTTTAGATATTATCCGGATGGAAGGGAGTGAAACAAAAGCTATGAAACGAGCCGAAGAATTGTTAAAGTACCATTCAAAAATTAAACCGATTAAAGCAAATCCCAGTACAAGAGTACATGTTTTGGTAAATGAAATCAGAAGTTGGGAACAGTATTACAATTTTAAATAATTGCCCGTTTATATGTTAACTTCCAGCCTCAAAGCTTCCATACAATTTATTTTTCTTACCATTCTGATTGATTGCCTGGGATTCGGCGTTATTATTCCGGTTATGCCCCGCCTGATCGAAAAACTATCGCATACCAACGTGAGCGAAGCGGCTACCATTGGCGGCTGGTTATTATTTGCCTACGCGGTGATGCAGTTTTTGTTTTCGCCGGTGTTGGGCGGATTGAGTGACCGTTATGGCCGCCGTCCGGTTATTTTGTTATCGCTTTTAGGTCTGGGACTCGATTACGTATTGCTGGCTTTTGCCCCAAGTGTGGAGTGGTTGTTTGTAGGACGATTGATAGCAGGGCTTTGCGGGGCCAGTTTTTCTACAGCTTCAGCGTATATTGCCGACATCAGCGCGCCTGAAGAAAAAGCGAAAAATTTTGGAATGGTGGGCGCCGCGTTTGGGCTTGGTTTTATTCTGGGACCCGTAATAGGTGGCTTGGCAGGTAGTTCAAATGTTCATGTTCCGTTTTATATTGCGGCCGGATTGTCTTTACTCAATTTTTTATATGGCCTGTTTGTATTGCCTGAGTCGCTCCCGGCCGACAAACGCCGCGCTTTCGACTGGAAACGGGCAAATCCCTTAAGCTTATTTCATAATGTGTTGCGTTACCCAAAATTACTGTTATTGTTTGCGGGGTTATTCCTTTTGTTTATTGCGGGTAAATCAGTGGAAGTGACCTGGAGTTATTATACTATTTTCCGGTTTAACTGGAACGAAGCGCAGGTGGGCGTATCACTGGGAGTAGTAGGCGTACTGGTAGGGGTGGTTCAGGGAGTTTTGGTGGGATTGGTGAATAAAAAATTCGGGCAAACCAAAGCCATACTGATAGGCGCTTTGTTGTACGGACTGGGATTATTGGGATTCTCACTCTCCTCCAATGTGTTTATTTTATATGGCGCATTAATCGTGTATTGTTTCGGCGGTATTTGTCCACCCACTTTACAAAGTTTAATTTCGAATCAGGTGCCCGATACGGAACAGGGAGAATTGCAGGGAATTTTTACAGGTTTGGTGAGTCTGGCATCTATTATTAGTCCACCCATTATGTCCACCTTGTTTTACACTTTTTCTAAAACGGATGCCATTATTTATTTTCCGGGAGCGGCATTCTTTGTTTCGTTTTTGTTAATAGTGTTTGCTTTGTTTTTATTTTCACTGGCACTGAAACGGATAAAATCCTGAAATGAAAACATCTCCTCAAATTTGTGTAATTGGTGGCGGCGCGGCTGGTTTTTTCGCGGCGATAAACGCGTCTTTGTTTCACCCCGGAGCACGTATCACATTGTTTGAAAAAACAGCTAAACTATTGGGGAAGGTTAGCGTATCCGGTGGCGGACGTTGTAACGTTACACATCATTGTTTTGATAATAGTGTTTTAATTAAAAATTATCCCAGAGGCGAAAGGGAGCTGCGTCAGGTGTTTTCGCGTTTTAGTGTTCAGCAAACAATTACCTGGTTTAAAGAACAGGGAGTCGTTTTAAAAACGGAAGAAGATGGACGTATGTTTCCAGTCAGCGATTCCAGTCAAACTATTATAGATTGTTTTTTGAAACTGGCTAAAGAACGTGGTATCAGCATTTTTACGTCTTCCGAAGTTATTGGCGTAGAAAAGGGAACTGAAAGGTTTACGCTAAAAGTAAAGTCGGGACAGGATACCTTTTATGAATCGGCAGATGCGATTATATGTGCTATTGGCGGCCATGCCAAACAAGAACCCTACCGTTTTATTAAAGCAATAGGGCATACCATTACACCATTACTGCCAAGTTTGTTTACCATCAATTTACCAACGGATACGATTCGTAAAGAACTGCAGGGATTGGCTGTTGCACAGGCTGGTGTAAAATTGGCGGGAACCAAATTCAATTATCAGGGACCAGTGTTAATTACGCATTGGGGACTCAGTGGCCCCGCTGTTCTCAAATTGTCCGCTTATGCGGCTCAACATTTTTACGAAGCTAATTATAACGCTACCATTCTTGTTAACTGGACAGGAACATTAACTGCCGAAGCGGTAATGGAGGTATTGCGGCAGCAGCAAAAGGAACGCCATAAGGCCGTGCCTGCCAACTATCCCTGTTTTCAATTACCCCGGCGTTTATGGGAATTTTTATGTAATAAAGCATTGGACGATAGCGGAAAAACCTGGGCGGAACTTAGTAAAAAAGACATGCAACGGTTATCAGAGCAGCTCTGTAACAGCGTGTACGCCATGCAGGGGAAAACCACCTTTAAAGAAGAGTTTGTTACTTGTGGAGGAGTGGATTTAAAAGAAATAGATTTTAAAACCATGCAAAGCAAAATCGTTTCCGGATTATTTTTTGCCGGAGAGGTAGTAAATATTGATGGTATTACCGGAGGTTTTAACTTTCAGAATGCCTGGAGTACCGCCTGGATAGCGGCGCATCTGGGAAAAGTATAACTAAAGCCGTATCAAACAAGTATTTTATTAAGAGCGTTAATCCCAATCTGCAGCTACCGCCCTGATTACACTTTTATTTTTTAGGAAAAATATAATCTGGTGTCCGCTTACTTTATAACCTGTTACCATAGAGAGGGCTTTGCTTAACTGCGCTTCCATCTGCATTTTGCCGTCGCAATACATTTCTGTTGCCGCAATTTCGGTAAAGGACAGTTTTTTGGAAGAGCAGTTCTTTACTTTAAAAAACAGTTGATTACAACCGGCAAACGCGGAACAGGCATCGGGTTTAATGTTGATACGACAACCGTATTTAATGAGTGAATCCCGTTTCCAGGATTTGAATTCCGTTAGCATCCATTCCCGGTAAAGGGTTGCACATTTATTTTTTACAGGATTGCCTGAGTTTTGCGCTTTTAAGCCAGTGTTTAAAAAAAGCAGAAGAGCAAACAGATGAATCAGATGTCGTATCATGTTACAATTGATGATTAGTGGTCAGTATTTACTAAGAACCGACTTTAAATGTACTTAACGGTTTACGCATTGACGATGGTGGGGCATTTGAAAAACATCAGCCCAACATTTGCACAAATGCTCAATAGAATTACAAATGTTGAGTTTACAACTGTCTGCCCCACTATTGATAATACGATGTTAGCGGTTCGTCATTTTTTAATTTTGTTATCTGCTTTTGATATACTCTCTATAAGTTATTCGCCATAGCAGGGTTTGTTAATTTATAATCCAAGCTCTAAAAGTCCAAAATCCATTTTCATATACATTCATAGCCATTCGCTCCGCCTGTTCGTCAAAACTAAATTCTACATATACATCAGCTTCTTGAATGAAAAATTTATTTTTAGATTGGGGGTAAAAAACCTCTTTTCTTCCATCAGCATAAGTCATTTCAAACCCCTCTTTAATGTTCTTTACTATAATTTTACCTGTGAAGGAATTATCATAATTACCTACATATAATTGTTTTGTATCATTCTCTATATCTGTTCTTACAGTTTTTTTCCAGGAATATGGCGGCCTGTTTTCAATTAATGATTTCAGGTCGTTGAAGGTATATGACTTTGAACCTTTCAAAAGTAAATCATAAATTTTAATTGTTACAATATTATTGGGATCGTGCTGGCTAAAGAGCCAGATGTCACCTGTGGTAAGGTTTTGGATATTTGTGTACATAGTTGAGCCATTTTTTTGGGCTGTCTCCAATCCAATTGATAACATTGTCATCAAACCCACCTCACCTTTATTTAATTTTGACATGGCAATAGGATATCGCCAGCACTTAGAACTATCTTCTTTTCCGCAGATGTCAAAATTGGTAGAAACCAAGGGCTGCCCTTTCGCCATTAATTGAACTCCTGATGCACTTATAATTGCGAACCTGCCTGTCCGGTCCGCTACATGCATTTGAGCACTTCGAAAACCATTCTGAAACCAATATGTCTTGAAAAAGTTTATTACTTCTTCAACTGAATTCATGTTGGCGAGTATGTGGGGAAGTATGGCATCGTCACCTTCGGGAAACTTTTTTTTAGTCTTGAGGTCAAAATTGTTGACAAAATCAATTGCATTGAAGTCAAATGTTAGTCCAGCCTCATTTGTGCCTCCCTGTATATTTCCCCCTTTTCCAAATTCTGGGCTTAAGTAAGAAAGTGTATAGTAGCCATATCGGGCAAAACCAGATTTGGGAAAAACATTTATGAAATTAGCAACGCCATATGGCCCATCTTCATTGTTTAGATTCCATACATTTCCGTTTCTATCTATAGCGCTCACAATTGTGCAGGCGTTGGTCTTACTAGGAAACAAAACCATCAAAACAATTACTCTTAGGATGAGATAGCTGATTTCTCTATTCATTTTGTAAATAATATTTTTACGTTTAAAAATTAAATTTGCTCGTATAAAGCATGTTGTTTTTAATTCATTTTTCACTTTGTTTCAAGTTGAGGAGCGTCACTTACTATGACCGTTAACACATCTATAAGCCCAGTGGTTTACCCTGATAAAAATCCAGTACTTTCATGCGGAATACATAATCGTATTTCGCCTGAGCCAGATTCCCCTGTGCGGTAGCAAGTCGTGTTTTCGCCTGATTAAACTCAAATGTATTAATGGCGCCAACATTAAAGCGTTGTTGTGCAAAATTAAAACTCTGTTCGCTGGCTTCGAGATTAGTTTTATTGGCATTATAGCGGTTCAATGCAGCTTTAGCGTTGGCATAGGCTTGCGCGATGGTACGGTAAAGATTTTGCTCGGCTATATCTTGTGTTAGTTTGGCATTTAGAACCTGAATCTTGGCATTTTTAATGGCTGTATGGTTTTGAAGCCCGTTAAAAATGGGAATGGTAATGGAAAGACCAATACTCCGGTTAGCGTTATTTTTGAACTGATCAGTAAAGGACGTATTTCTGGTAAGTAATTCGGTACGGGGTGTTAATACCGAATCGCCTTTTGTTGTTAAACCAATAACATTGTAACCGGTAATTTTAGCGCCAATAATGTCTTTGGCAAGTCCTGAGGTTCCTGTTCCTAAGCTACCGTTAACCGATATATTTGGAGTAGCCATTCCTTGTGTAACGGCTAATCGCTTTTCGGCGCTTAGTATGCTGTATTGGTTGGCCTGAATAACGTGTAGAATATGATTTAAAGGCCCAGTTGGCCAACGAAGATGTAAATGTAACCAA
>JASGCO010000038.1 GCA_030054095.1 Sediminibacterium sp. | reverse complement strand
ATTCTATAATCGCTTTAGTATCGGGCCAGGCGCCTTCAAGAATACTGACACGCCCTCTTCCGAATTTTTCGTGAAGTACTTCATCGCCGGTTTGAAGGCTCTTGTTAAATGCCAGATCAACGGCGGCTTGTGTATTGGTCTGACCGGCTCCGAGGCGACTGTTTAAACTCACCAACTTTTTGGGTGGCTGAAAACTGATGCCTTGTTTAGGTGTTTCGTTTTGTTGTTTAGTGGAAAAGTCTGATGGCGCTTTGGATTTAAAGCCAATGGATTTGTTGTTAGGTGTGCTGTAATCCTGACGTATTTTTTGAAACGCGTCGCCAATAAACGGGTTAGCCTGCGGATCGTCGGGAAAATCAATGTATTTACTGCCTATTTCGTCAATAAATCGGCTGGGTTCGCAGTAAATAATGTTCCCAAAACGGTAACGGGTTCCCGCAAAACTTAAGGTGGCTTGTTTTTCGGCACGGGTAACAGCTACATAAAACAAACGGCGTTCTTCCTCTAATTCGCTTCGGCTGTTTAACGAGAGTTGGGAGGGGAAGAGATTTTCTTCCAGCCCCACAATATGGACATAAGGGAATTCGAGTCCTTTGGCGGCATGAATGGTCATCATGCTCACTTTATCGGCATTTTTGTCGTCTTCCGCGTTTTTGTCGGCATCGGTAAGCAGGGTAATTTCCTGCATAAATTCATCCAGTGTTTTAATACTGGTATCGTTTTGTTCAGCAAATAAACTGGAATCATCTTTATTCAGAAGCGGTTTCACTACATCATTAAGTTCTTCTTCCTGTGGAGTTCGGGGCTGTTCTACAAAATCTTTAATACCGTTCAGTAATTCCTGAATATTTTCGTAACGGCTCACGCCTTCGGGGGTTTTATCCTGATACAGTTCTTTTACAATTCCGGTGTTAACGGCTATGTAATTGGCTAGTTCGTAAGCATCTTTATAGGGCAGGGTAAGGGAGTAGTTCTTAATGAGAGCTACAAAGTCGCTAATTTTGGATGTGATGCCCGAATTTAGCCCAAGATTAAAATCTTTCAGATTCGATACAACCGTCCACATGCTGATGTTGTGCTCGGCGGCGGCCACGCTGATTTTGTCAACCGTAGCCTGACCTATTCCACGGGCAGGGTAATTAATAATACGTTTCAGGCTTTCATCATCACTGTTGTTAATGGTAAGGCGGAAGTAAGCCAGTAAATCTTTAATTTCTTTACGTTGGTAAAAACTGATGCCTCCATAAATACGGTACGGAATGTTTAAACGACGTAAAGCCTCTTCAAACGAACGGCTTTGCGCATTGGTACGGTAGAGAATAGCAAAATCTTTATTCAGGGCCTGTTCGCGCATTTTGGTATCAAAAATGGCGTTGGCTACTTTTTGTCCCTCTTCGTTATCGGTATTGGCTTTCAGAAGTTTTATCTTTTGACCTTCTTCATTATGAGTAAAGACGTTTTTCTTAAACTGATCTTTATTATTGGCAATAATATCGTTAGCCGCTTCCACTATGGTTTTAGTACTACGGTAGTTTTGCTCCAGTTTAAAGGTTTTTAAATCGGGGTAATCTTTTTCAAAGTTGAGAATGTTCTGAATATTGGCGCCCCTGAACGCGTAAATACTTTGGGCATCATCTCCTACCGCGCAAATATTCTGAAATTTGGCGGCTAATTGTTTAATGATAACGTATTGAGAGAAATTGGTATCCTGGTACTCATCTACCAGAATATAGCGGAATTTATCCTGATACTTCAGCAGCACATTCGGAAAATCGCGCAGCAGGATATTGGTATTAAACAATAAGTCATCAAAATCCATGGCGCCTGCTTTAAAGTTGCGTTTCTGGTATTCGACAAATAAACGCCCCAGCATGGGTTTGTTGCTGTTGGCATCTTCCTGTTGGGTTAGCGGGTTAGAAGCATATTGCTGGGCAGAAATTAATTTGTTTTTAGCATCCGAAATTCGGTTTAAGACCAGCGCGGGTTTGTAAATTTTATCGTCGAGGTTAAAATGCTTAAGTATTTCTTTAATGACGTTTTTACTGTCGTCGGTATCGTAAATGGTAAAGTTGTTGGGATAACCTATTTTTTCGGCTTCTATACGTAAAATCTTCGCAAAAATAGAGTGAAAGGTTCCCATCCAAAGGTTTTTGGCTTCCTTAGCGCCAACAATTTTGGCAATCCGCTCTTTCATTTCACGGGCGGCTTTGTTGGTAAAGGTTAATGCCAATATGTTAAACGGATCCACTCCTTTTTCCATAAGGTAGGCAATGCGGTACGTTAGTACCCGCGTTTTACCGGAACCGGCTCCGGCAATAATCATAACAGGACCTTCGGTAGTGGAAGCCGCAGCGCGCTGGGCAGGATTTAATTCATCTAAATAGTGCATACGTAAACCTTAAAGTTACGGCTAATACGTAAAATGGACAAGAGGCAGGTGGTGTTTTTGTTTTCTGTTATTGAAGAAAAAGGAGGGGTTAGGTGTTGCGCTTAAACGAACCGCTACTTGTGGCATCCTGAATCAGGAGAAGGGGCAGGTACATTTTTCGACATCGGCAGGTACAGAGTCCATATAAATGCTCTGAAATACCCTAAAAACGGGATACCCCTAAAAAGTATACAACAATCCTGAATTTGTATTGATGGATAACCATTTACTATATGGAAATTTGTACCATAATTAAAACACTGGAAAAATGAGTAAAAAGATAATTTTGATAACAGGTGCAAGTTCAGGAATGGGTAAAGAAGCTGCTAAAGCTTTGATACATCAGGGGCATACCGTTTATACGGTTGCCAGACGCGTGGATCAGATGCAGGATCTTGCAACTTTGGGCGGTCACCCGCTGCAAATGGATGTAACCAACGAAGCAGATATAGAAAAGGTGGTAAGTACCATTATTCAGAAAGAAGGAAAAATAGATGTATTATGGAATAATGCAGGCTACGGACTTTATGGCTCAGTAGAGGATGTGCCATTAAACGAAGCCCGCAAACAATTTGAAGTAAATGTGTTTGGCTTAGCGGCCGTTACACAAAAAGTTATTCCATACATGCGTAAAGCGATGGCGGGAACAATCATCAATACATCTTCGATGGGGGGAAAAATGTACACACCAATGGGTGCCTGGTATCATGCCAGTAAACATGCCGTTGAAGGGTTCAGCGATTGTTTACGTTTGGAATTAAACGCATTCAATATTCATGTGGTAGTGTTAGAACCCGGTATTATTATTACGGAATGGAGTGATATCATGTTGGATAACATCAATAAGTACTCCGGAAAAGGGGCCTATGCTACGTTAACCAAAAAACTGGTGGCATCAACAAAAGCGATATACGAAAAGGGGCAGGGGTCAAAAGCTAAAGTAATAGCAGATACCATTCTTAAAATTGTAGGTACCGGCACACCAAAAACAAGATACCGAGTAGGTTATTTTGCTAAACCCATGGTTTGGATGCGTGTTTACCTGGGCGACCGGCTATTTGATAAAATTGTTATGAGTCAGGTAAAATAAACGGTATTAAATAAATCTGATTCAGGCTGGATGGATTTGTATTGGACTATTTTAGTCACTTTGGTATAAAAGCCTTTTAATATGTAACCATTCATTAAAGTATATTTAAAGTATGAAACCCATTATACATTTACAGAGTATATCAGAAATAAACCGTTTTGTTCACAGCAAAACAGAGCATCCGCTTGTTTCGGTGGTTGATTTTAGTATGCTGGAAGAACAGTTTGAAGAAGGGACGCGGATAAGCGCAGATTTTTATACCATCATGTTTAAAAATTACTGCGCTAATCACCTGAAGTATGGCCGGCAATCTCTGGATTTTCAGGATGGGAGTTTGATTTGTATAGCTCCCCGGCAAGTGCTTGAAATGGATACGGAAACAGAGAAGCGGGAAGACAGGATGGGATGGGGATTATTTTTTCATCCGGATCTATTGCGGGGAACATCTCTGGCCGGAAAAATGAAAGACTATTCTTTTTTTTCGTATGAAATGACAGAAGCCTTGCATTTATCAGATAAGGAAAAGCAAATTTTATACGATTGTGTGCAGAAGATTGAAAATGAGTTAAAGGAAAACATAGATAATCACAGTCAAACTTTAATTGTTTCCAATATTGAGTTGCTTCTTAATTATTGTTCGCGGTATTATGGCCGGCAATTTATTACACGGAAAAACAGTAATTCAACCACTGTTTTACAAGTGGAAAAATTGCTATCCCATTACTTTAAATCGGAACAGCTAAAAGAAACCGGTTTGCCAACAGTAAAGTATCTGGCAGATAAGGTGCATCTGTCTGCCAGTTATTTAAGTGATTTATTGAAAAAGGAAACAGGTATGAATGCTCAGGATCATATTCATTATTGCCTCATTGAGGAAGCAAAGAACCTATTACTGAACAGAGATTTTACGATAAATGAAGTGGCTTACACTCTGGGGTTTGAATACCCTCAGTACTTTAGCAAACTATTCAAAAAAAAGACCGGACAGACGCCATTAGAGTATAGGAAGTTAAACTAATAAGCGCCCGTTGTTAAACGAAATCGTTTTTAAAAGGCGCTTCAACAGAGGAAAACATTCAGGTTTTGCCACCAACCGTTAGTCCATTTTTTTAACGTGGGCTAATGCTATACCAACAACAATAGCTGGGATTAAAAGTGCCATAAATCCCCAGATTCCCATTACCAGCATGATTATTTGATTGAACACCACAAACCCTGCATAGGTATAGGCTGCCCACTTTTTCATTAACCATAGTCCAATCATGCAGGCTAACCCAATAAAGGCCGATATGCCCAGATAAAGGGGATACCAACTTCCAATTTGCTTTGCTACGTCAGAAAATATAAGCGGTATTGTAAAAGCAGCTCCTATAAATCCCAGAATACAAATTACGGTAATGGCTACTGGTCTTTTCTTTTCTTCCAGATTTTCATTCATTGTGTTGTTAGTGTTTTGTTGTTCCATTTTTCGTTTTTTTTATGTTTATACTTTTGTTTTTCAACAATTATTTGACTTTTTAAGAGTGGGATAATTGTCTGCCACTTTTTAGAGATATAGGGTCACGATAATTGTTGCGTATCAATGTACTTAAGCGAACTACAAAAGTCAAAATTCATGATTCTTGTTTCTCTGACAATCACTTACCACCCATTGGTTCCATGTTTACCTGAATACTGCGTTCCTGTTGCTGGTAGGGGAGCAGTCCCTGTTTTAAAAACGTCATTTGGCCTTTGGGGCCGGCCACAAAGGTTTCAAATCCCTTTGCCAGGCTGAAATCGTCGGTACGGCGATACACGTAAAGCGTTCGGGTAAACGGATATTCGCCTGTTTTAAAACTGCTTTGCGAGGGTTTTGAAAATTGGGTACTGCCTTTGGCGCTTACGGCTACAAAATCAATCTGCGGTTCAAAGGCTTTGTATAAAGAGTCATCCACATCACTTAACCAGGCAAAGTCAATGATACCAACCGCGTAAGGGTGTTGCGCCACATAACGGATGACTTCCATACTGTTGTTCAGTGCGCGGCTATTGCCCGATAATTTTTTCTCTTTCAGAATGGAATCCTGAACGTAATGAATTACCGCTGAGTTAGGATGATCAAAAATAAAATAGAGAGGGTGCTTTTGTTTAAGGCTGTCGCTGATCATAAATGTACCAGTGAGTCCCTCAAGCATGGATTCGTAACTTAACTTGTTTAAACCGGTTTGCCGGTTGGTAATAAATGCTAGACCAGTATAAGCCACTTTTGAAAAGGCCGGATGCATTTGTTTCGATTCAAACGCTTTTACTTCTTTTTCATTCAACGGACGTGAAATAACAATGGCTTTGCAACTGTCTTTATAAAACGCGTCAACCGCTTCATTTTCCGTTACAGCGTAAGTTTCTACTTTGGCACGTGGGTATTGTGCTTCAAATGTGTACGCCTGATTTTCTACGTGCAGTTTAAGACCTTCATCGTAAAACACTTTTAACTTACCCGAAGTGGGAGAGTTATCCACGTAATCGTTTTTAAAATAGGGGGTAGAACAAGCGCTTATTAAGAGTAGGCTGCTCATGCCTGCCAAAGCAGCTATTCGTATTCCGGTTCGCATATTCAGGCAGTATTTTTACGGTTGGCTTTATAAAGCTGATACACTCTTATGCCGCGGTAAATGGCGTAGGTAAACATCATAAACACAAAGAGGTGGCGTTTCCATCCAAAAAGCACATCGTCTTTCCAATCGGTAAACAGAACTGTAAACCCCAATACCACAACCACCAGCATCATCACAATGCCAAACACAAACGAAACCGGACTACCAGAATAAAAACTCATTGGTTTTAATTAAAATTTAATTAATTCTTCAAACAATTCTTTCACCGGTAAGCCCATCACATTATAAAAACTGCCTTCTATTTTATCAATGCCAACGTAACCAATCCAGTCCTGAACCCCATAGCCACCAGCTTTATCGTAAGGGCTAAAATTAGTGAGGTAATACTCTATTTCTTCTGGTTTTAGTTTTTTAAAATACACTTTACTTTCATCATAAAATGTGGTTTGCTTATTGCCGCTTTTTAAACATACGGCGGTAAACACCTGATGCATTTTTCCGCTGAGTGTTTCCAGCATTTTTTTGCCTTCTACAAAATTAGCGGGTTTATTGAGAGCCTTACCTTCGCACCACACTATGGTATCGGCAGTAATTAAAATTTCATCCTCCTTTAATTCGTCCGGGTAGGCATCGGCTTTCAGTTCAGCCAGATAAATGGGAATTTCCTGCGCCTGTAAATCAACGGGCCATTTGCTTTCGTCGGCTTTAATGGGTTTATTTAAAAAATCAAAACCCAGACTTTTTAGTAGTTCCTGACGACGTGGCGAAGCGGACCCTAAAATAATTTGGTAAGGGAACTCTTTTATAATCTGATCAATTCGGTTCATAAGTATTACTGTATAATAAAACTGTAAGCAATCCCAATCAGCATAATTACTTTTAAAAGTAAACTACCCTGACGGTAATGCTTTTCATTTTTGGCCTTAATAATCAGTGTTATTAAGAGCGACAAAGGTAAAATTAATCCGGTAACTATATAAAGGCTGATGGGGGAAATAAGCGTTCGGTAAAATTTAAACTGGTTGTAAATGACCACGCTTAACAAAATAATGGTAATGAGTAGGGTAAAACAGGTAAACAATTTAGAACTAACCATTCCCCAGCGGATGGGCATGGTTTGCCCACCTGTTAGTTTATCGCCCCTGAAGTCTTCCATATCTTTAATAATTTCGCGGGCCAGGGTAGTTAAAAACGCAAAAAGAGAAAATAACACTGAAGCTTTCAGGCAGCTTAATACTACAGCGGTCTGATGCAGGTGAAAGCCGGGATGAACATGCTCCAGTATGCCCATTTCGAATACAAAGGGCATAAAGGTAACTGCGGCTGTTAGCAAGGCTACTACCAGATTGCCAATCAATAATTGTTTCTTGAAGTGGGTTGAATAAAACCAGAGTAGGGTAGCTGCTAAAATATGAAAAACAGCCAGTCTCAGGTAACCGGTTTTAAGCGCTGTATAACAGCCGAGTACAATTCCTACGAGTGTTAAACCTATGTGTAAAATAATAGCCCAGCGGCGTTTAATAACACGATCCACCACTACGGTATCCGGGTGATTAATAAGATCCGTTTTCACATCAAAGTAATCATTGATGATATAGCCCGCCGCGGCAATGCAAATGGTACTAATCACAATCAAATGAAACAGCAGATGATTCATTGCTGGCTGAATGCCATTTTCTGCAAGTATTTTATGCAGCACCAAATAGCGTAGAGCGTATTGGGTTAGCGCAATAATAATGAGGTTTTCGACCCGTATGAGTTTCAGAAAGGCAATGCCTTTATGTTGTAGCAAACGGTTCATGGAAACTAACTCAGGTTTTTTGTTTTTTCTTTTTGGCAGCCGGAAACAAAATGTTATTCAGGATCAGCCGGTAACCCGGCGAATTGGGGTGCAGGTTTAAATCGGTTGGAGGTTCTTCTACACGGTGCTGGTAATCTTCCGGGTCGTGGCCGCTGTAAAAGGTCCAGGTGCCTTTCCCGTGATCGCCGTGTATATAACGTGCTTCGCCCCAGGCTTTGGTTTCGCCCATTATTAGTACACTTTTCTTAATGTAACGTTTGTCAAAACCGGCGGTTTGTCCCCAGAATCCTTTAATGGTACTGGTATGATTCTGGCAAAGCATGGTAGGAACCGGATCCCACTTAGCACTGAAATCAAAAAGGGAAAATACATCGTTACGCTCGTTAGGGTTATACTGATTGCGGGACGAGTAGGTGTCAATGGTAGAATATTCGTATTCAAGCGGATTCATAGACAATTTATAATTTTCGAATGCAAATCCGCGGGTAAAATCTATTTTACTATTGGCATTTTTATCAGAAGGATCGTGATCGTACATTTGTTCACAAATGTCTATCCCTTCGGCGGCCAGCGCAATATCGTAACTGTCGGTAGCACTGCACATGGCAAATAAAAAGCCACCGCTAAATACAAAATCCCGTATTTTTTTGGCAGAATTTAATTTCATCAGCGATACCTTTTCAAATCCCAGTTTTTTAGCCATGGCTTCGTTTTCACGTACTTCGGCCTGATACCAGGCAGCCCCGGCAAACTGCGCGTAAAACTTACCGTACTGTCCGGTAAAATCTTCATGGTGCAGATGCAGCCAGTCATAATCTTTTAGTTTGTCGAGGAACAATTCTTCGTCATATACAACATCGTAGGGTATTTCCGCATACTTTAACACCAGAGTCACCGCATCGTCCCACGGTTGCTTGCCTTTTGGAGAGTAAACGGCAATGCGGGGTGCTTTCTCGAGTTTAACGGCATCCTGATTTACTTCAGGATTGGCTATTTCGGCCAGAATTCCTGAGCCTTGGGCATCGCTTATGGTTTCATAGCTGATCCCGCGAATGGTACATTCATTGCTCACGCTTTTAGAGCCGGGAATCATAAAACTACCGCCCCGGTAATTGAGTAACCAGTGTATCTCCAGATTGCCCTGAAGGGCCCAGTATGCAATGCCATACGCCTTCAGGTGGTTTTTTTGCCCTTCATCCATCGGAATGAGGATGTAAGAGGCAAATTGATTCAGGCTTAAAAGGCTTAAAACAATTAAACAGAGTACTTTTCGCATTGTTATAAAATTAACGAAAAAGCCGTTTGTTAAAACGGCTCTTCTAAAATTAAGGAAATATTAACGATTACCCTTTGGTAGCTGGTTTCAGGTGCTTATCCAGAAATTGTTCCTGTTCCCACAGCAGGTGTAAAATGTTTTCTTTGGCCGAATAACCATGGCTTTCTTTCGGCAGAATCACCAAGCGGGCATTACCGCCCAACCCTTTCAGCGCCTGAAAGTAACGTTCCGATTGAAGGGTAAATGTACCCGGATTGTTATCGGCTTCGCCATGTACCAGTAAAATCGGTTTTTTCATTTTATTAGCGGTATAAAACGGCGACATGCCATTGTATATTTCAGGTACATCCCACAGATTACGTTGTTCCGACTGAAAACCAAAAGGGGTTAACGAACGGTTATAGGCACCACTGCGGGCAATACCACAGGCAAAATCGTTAGAGTGGGTAAGGAGATTGGCCGTCATAAAGGCGCCATACGAATGTCCGCCTACCGCTACACGGGTACGGTCAATGTATCCCAGTTTATCTACCGCGTCAATTGCTGCCCGGCCATTGGCTACCAGTTGTTGAATAAAGTTATCATTGGGTTCTTTGTCGCCTTCTCCTATAATCGGGAACGACGCATCATCGAGTACCACATAGCCTTTGGTAACCCAAAACACAAACGATCCGTAGTTAGGGAAGGTAAATTCATTCGGATTTTTTGAGTTTTGCCCGGCACTTTTTTTGTCCTTAAATTCTTCAGGATACGCCCATATCAGCAACGGACATTTTTCTTTTTTGGTTTTATCATAACCTACCGGTAAATAAAGGGTACCCGACAATTCAACGCCATCTTCGCGTTTGTAGCGGATAACTTCTTTTTCCACATTTTTAATGCTTTCGAACGGATTTTTGGTAAATGTTAACTGTACCAGTTTGTCTTTTTGTTTAAAGTTGCGGAAGTAATAATTCGGGTATTCGTTTTTAGATTGGATCATCACCAGCGCCTGCCCGGTTTTAAAATCTTCTATCGAAAAAATATCTTCTTTTTTGTTGGTATAAGCGGATTGATACAAGCGTTTGGTTTTTCCGGTGGCAATGTCAAAGGCGTCAATAAACGGAAACTGCCCTTTTTCGCTGTGGCCTTCCCCGATCAGAAACAGTTGATTGGTCTCTATGGCTAAAACGGAGCGTCCGTAGTCGTTTTCACGGGTTTCAAAATTACCGGGGTCACTGTAAATATCCTGATAGTTGCGGTCGAAAACGGTTTTTATAGCCGATGGATTGGCCGGGCTGAATAAATACGTTTTACTGTTACGGGTATCGTACCAGCTATCGCTGATCATAGCTACCTGATCGTTACCCCAAACAATGTTATCGAACCGTTGCTGTGTTTTTACAAGCGATACAGGATTGGTTTTAAATGGCGCGTCCCACACAAATAATTCGTCTCTGAAATCGGTTTTAACACCAGGGTCGCCACCATCTAATGCTTCAATAAAGTAGAGAGTGGCGGGTTTATCGTTACGCCAGCTCATATTACGTTTCCCCTTACGAACCGCCATGAACCCCTTAGGCATAATTTCGGTAAGCGGTACTTCGTTTACTACTTTTATCAGATTTCCATTTAAGTCGTAAACGCTGGTTGTTTGCGGAAAGCGCCCTAGTGGAACGATATAGGAAAATGGTTTTTTAATAGTTGTCAGCATCAGGTATTGACCATCGGGCGAAAACGATTGTGCAATAAACAAGTCCTTGGTCAGAAAAGGCGTTTTGTTCCCGTTAAGATCTACCTTAAACAATTCGGACGATACCAGCACTTCAAAATTTTGCTCATCCGTTTTGTTTTTCAGCAGATCCTGATAGGTTCTGTTTTGCGACACTTTTCCCTCGGCAACCGAAACAATGGGGCCTTTGGGCAGGTCTTTTTTAGAATCAATCAGAGCCGGGCGGTTAGCAGGAATAAAACGAACCAGTAATGTTTTATTATCATTAAACCAACTGTATGGACTACCCAGATTACAATTGAGAACGGCTTCACTGATACGTTTGGCCTGCGCCTGTTGTACATCAATAATCCACAACTCCACACCGGTTTTGGTAGTATTGGTAAACGCGATTTTACTATCGTCGGGCGACCAGTTAATATTACTGATACGCGCGTTGGCCGGTAAATCCTTTACCTGAACCGGTTCGTCGTTTACATTTTTTACTTTACGTAATTTCAGGTTATTAACGTAGTTAACGGTAGAGCCGATATTGGTAACCGGATTTATTCTTAATCCTCCCAAACGTAACTCTTCCTGATTCAGGTCATCTAGCGTTTTATACTTGTTCCGGTACGAAAACAGCATATAGCTTTTTTTGGTATCCATCCATACCGAAGGGGCGGCTTCCACATCTGCCAGCGCCAGAATTTCTGGGGAGGGCTTTTTATAAATAAGGTCTTCCTGCGCTACTACGTTACCAAGCAGGGTAATTACTAAAGCAAAAATAAAATGCGATGTTTTCATTATTAAAAAGTTTGATTACAAAAATACGGTTTAAGTCCGGAGATAGATGACGGAGAAACGAAAAATAAGGAAAAAGAAAACGGATGAATCTACGGAACGAAACTGGTGTGTTAAAGTTGTGATTCAAAAAGAAGCCGATGGAGTTTACCACCGGCTGAAAATCATATTAACTGTAAATTAAGCGGCTGGCGACTCTTCTTTTTTACCTTTAGCTTCGGCAACAACAATGTTACGATCGTAATGTAAGGTGCCGTTAAGCCCGTTAATAGCGGCATTACCTTCTTCGGCGTTCGCCATTTCTACAAAACCATACCCTTTACTGCGGCGCGTTTCTTTATCTTTAATGATGCGCACACTTACCACTTCACCATAAGCGCTAAACAAATCTGACAAGGCTTGTTCACGAACTTTAAAACTAATGTTACTAACAAAAATGTTCATAGTAATAGAATCTAAAAAATATATGATAAAGGTAAATAAATTTTCAACAAATGCAAATTTTGTCAAAAATATTATGAACCAATAATACGAAAATACTTAGAACAGAAAACACCTTACCAACTACTCTGATAAATGGCCACAGCATCCCATTTGGTCAATTGATTACATTGCGGTAACTGATAAAAATCAGCAAGAAAAATGAAGAGGGCAGTTATTAAAAAATTTTCGCTTCCACGCTAATTTCCACATTGGCATCCTTTGGAAGCCGGGCAGCCTGAATGGTGGCGCGTGCAGGGAAATCACCGTTAAAATAAGAAGCATATACTTCATTTACATGCACGAAATTATTCATGTCGTTCAAAAAGATGGTGCTTTTTACCACATTATCAAACGTACATCCTCCCGCTTTTAAAATAGCCCCCAAATAATCCATCACCATTTTAGTTTCTTCCTTAATGGTAGTTTTAATCAATTGTTTGCTTTGTAAATCCATGGCAATGGTTCCACTGATGTACATGGTATCGCCTACAATAACGGCTTGATTATAGGGGCCAATTGGCGCCGGAGCATCCGCTGTTTGAACAATCTTTTTCATAAATGCTTTGCTTTTCCTTTTAACAAATGTAAACTTAAAATCATTAACCGGTGTATCTGCCGGAACTGTAAAATGTATTTATTTTTTTATAAATTGCTCATCGGTTAAACTTAACAGGAAGTTTTCAAGGTCTTTTTTCTCCGTTTCGGTTAAACCTAATGGCTTTTGTAAAAGCGTATCCCTGTTAATGGCATTTTTAACAAACTTATCGGGTTCATTGTAAAATTCAATAACTTCTTTCAGGGTTTTAAATTTCCCGTTGTGCATGTAGGGGGCTGTAACAGAACTGTTTCGTAATCCCGGAGTTTTAAATTTTCCTAAGTCTTTTTTGTTACCGGTAATGGCAAAACGGCCCACATCTCTCCAGTCGGCATCGGTACCGTTGTATAAGCCAATGTTTTTAAAATCATCATTTCCTGAAAAATCGGGACCAAAATGACAGTCGAAACATTTTGCTTTCGTATTAAATATTTCTAACCCGCGTTTGGCCGATTCACTAAAGTGCAGGGTATCGTTATCTTTCATGTAACGGTCAAACGCGCTATTAGTGGTTTCCAGTATATTTTGGTACGCTTCCAAAGCGCGGCCAAGTAACTCGCGGTTGGGGGCCTTTCCGTATATAGCGTAAAACGATTTATTATAAAGAGCCGATTCCCGTAGGCGTTTAACTGCCAAACTGATGGGTAAATCCATTTCAACGGGACTTTCGATCGGCCCCAGTGCCTGGTCGGCCAGTGTGGCTGCCCGGCCATCCCAAAAATAATGATTACGGTCCTTTAAATTCATTACTCCTGGCGTGTTGCGACCGGTTAGCTGATTAAATACCCCTTTACTGAATGGTGCCGGGTCAGCAAATGCGAACGCCGGATTGTGACAACTGGCGCAGGAAACAGATGAATCGCGTGATAAGATGGTGTCAAAAAACAGCGCTTTCCCCAATTCCACTTCAGAATACAAAAGTTTGTCAGAATTAGTTGTTGTACAGGAAACCACAAAAAACAGGAAATTAACAGAAAGAATCCAGTATTTAATTTTCATGCTTCAAAGTTAAACACTTATTTTTAACCCTATAATTGCATAACCTGCAAAAGGTTAATTTATGGAAGAAAATACAGAACATACGCCTCAACGCTTGCCGTTTAATAATTTGTTTTTACTGAGTGGCCGGCTTAACGGCGAAAACAAGCCATGGATGTATTTTTTTGGTATTCTGATGCTGGTAACCGGTTACCTGATTATTGGAGGTCTTATGTTTATTCCGTTGATGCAAAGGGCTACTGAAATGGGGATTTCGCTCCAGGAAATAAACGAAAACAACTATATTATTTTTGATGCTGAACGCTTAAACATTGACAAATTCTACATCCTGATTGCCCAGTTCAGTATTTTTGTGTTTGCTTTTCTGGGATTGTATGTCGTTATAAAGTTTATACATAAAAAAAAGTTGCTTCATGTAATAACGGGGTTCGATCGTTTCCGCTTCAACCGGTTTTGGTTTTCTTTTCTTATCTGGGGCGGGTTACTCTGTGGTGCCATGCTTATAGGGTACTTTATAGAGCCGGGATCGTTAACGGTTCAGTTTAACCTGCAGCGGTTTTTGGTATTAATTCTGGTATGCGCTATTTTTCTGCCTATACAAACGCTTACCGAAGAGCTGGTGTTCAGAGGGTATCTGCTTCAGGGATTTTCACAGATTTTTAAAAATGGCTGGGTGCCGCTTTTAATCACGTCGGCCTTGTTTACTCTGGCACACATGAGTAATCCGGAGGTCGGTAAGTACGGATGGGGTATTATGAGTTGCTATTATGCCGGGTTCGCGCTCTTTTTAGGAGCATTAACCTTGCTCGATGAAGGACTGGAATTGGCCTATGGCATTCATTTCGCCAATAATTTCTTTTCTTCCCTTCTGGTTACCTCGCCTCACTCGGTCATTAAGACGGATGCTTTATTTTATGCCAATACCGAAAGTGCCGCTGCCGAATTGGTACTTGCGCTCTGTCTGGCGCTGGTTTCATTTATTGTTTTTTGGCTAAAATATCGTTGGAAAAATACTAACTTGCTTCTTAAATAAAAGCATTTATACTTTAAATATGCGTATCCTTTTCTCCTGCATTCTTTTCAGTTTACTAAGTTTCAAATTATGGGCGGATGACACTTATCGTTACTACATTAATCTGGCTGCTGTTACCAATGATAAATTACAGATAGAACTGGTACCGCCGTCGTTTAACGAAGACGAGGTACAATTTTGTTTTCCGGCCATGGTACCCGGTACGTATTCCGTTTACGATTTTGGTCGTTTTGTGAGCAACTTTAAAGCCTTGGATAAAAGTGGCAAAGAGATACCTGTGCAAAAAGCAGATGTTAATACGTTTACCATTCGTAATGCCCGCTCTCTGTCGAAAATAACTTACGAAGTTGAAGATACCTGGGACACGGCCATTAAGGAGAGTGTGGTATTTGAACCGGGAGGTACCAATATAGAGTCAAACACCGTGTTCGGGATTAACACCCATGGTTTTTTTGGTTACTTTAAAAACCATTTACGGAAAAATTATGTACTGGAGTTTAATAAACCGGAAGGATTTTACCCATCTACGGGTCTAACCGATCTTAAAATTGCCGCGCAAAAGGATATTATTACAGCGCCCGATTATTATGAGTTGGTAGATTCTCCCATTTTATATTGTCGCCCCGATACCACCACAATCGAAGTGGCAAATACACAGGTACTGGTTTCTTCTTACTCACCCAATAAAAAAATTTCATCGGCATTTATTGCTTCTACATTAAAGGAACTACTGTATGCTCAGAAGGATTATCTGGGCGGCGAACTGCCTGTGAAAAAGTATGCCTTCCTGTTTAATTTTGTAGATAAACCCACCTTATCGGGAGCATCCGGGGCGCTGGAACATTCGTATTCGTCGTTTTACGTGTTGTATGAAATGCCCGATACGGCTACTTTACGCCAAACCCTGCGCGATGTATGCGCGCATGAGTTTTTCCACATTGTAACGCCTCTTAATATTCACTCTAAAGAAATCGGCGATTTTGATTTTAACAAGCCGGTTATGAGTAAACACCTCTGGTTATACGAAGGGATGACAGAGTACGCGGCGCATCATGCCCAGGCCCGTGCCGGACTTATCGAAATTGATAAGTTTTTTGAGGTAATGATTGAAAAGTATCAGAACAGTTTAGAGCAGTTTAATGATACCATGAGTTTTACTTATATGAGTAAAAATGTGCTTAATCCTAAAATTTACCCTCAGTATGGTAACGTTTATGAAAAAGGCGCGTTAATTGGGCTATGTCTCGATATTTTAATGCGTCACTACAGTCATGGTAATTACGGAACTCAGAATCTGATGAAAGATCTGGCTTTGAAATATGGCAAGCATCAATCGTTTAATGATGAAGACCTCTTTGCAGATATTGAAAAATTAACCTTTCCTGAAATAGGAACATTTTTAAAACGGTATGTGGAAGGGAAAGAGCCGCTGCCTTTAGCGGATGTGCTTAAACTTATAGGCATTAACCTTGAAAAGGAACGCAAAGAAATGCGGTTTACGTTAGGTGGAATGGACGTGGGATATAATGACGATACCAAACGACTGGTATTTCTGAATGTGAAAAAATGCGATGAATTTGGTAAACAGTTTAAATTTAAAGAAGGGGACGAATTGTTTAAGCTAAACAACACAGTAGTAGATATGGATCAGGTTCAGAATATTTTTGCGGGCTACTATCAAAATCTGAAAGAGGGGGATGAGGTATGGATTGAAGTGTACCGTCCTAAACGCAAAGGAAAGTATAAACTGAAGAAACTGAACGGATTTGCCAAAAAAGTGGAAGTCACTCAAAAAAATGTGATTTCGCTGATTCCGGGTATAGATGAGCAGCAAAAGCAAACGCTTAAAGCCTGGGTAGGCTACCAATTGTAAGGTGTTGGCTATTTTCTGAAACCAACCTGTGATCTTTAATGTTAAACGGTAGCATCACTAAACACCGTTTACCAATGGCAATTAAAAATGAAATGATCTGAATATGAAAAAAATTATTGCGCTCTTTTTAGTCTGGTACTTGTTTTCATCTGGTGTGTTTGGTCAGAGTTTACCGCCCGGACAATACAGCAGTACCAATAAAAAAGCCATTAAGTATTTTGAAGAAAGCCGTACGCTTTTTAATTATAAAAAAGACGCGGAGGCTGAAAAGAAGATACAGGCGGCTATTAAAGAAGATCCTAATTTTACCGAAGCGTATTCGGCGTATGCCGATTTTCTGGGGTATAAGGGGCGTTATCAGGAGGCCATTACCAATTACAAAAAGGCCATAGAAATTGCTCCGCGCTTTATGGTGGATAATAATTTTTACCTGGGGCGGGCCTGTATGGCCATTTCGGATTATGACAATGCTAAACTCGCGTTCCAGAATTTTGTAAAAAACGAACGGATTAACCCGAATTTAAAAGAAGAGGCGCTTCAGTTAATAAAGAACTGCGATTACGCGTCTTCGCTGGTAAAAAATCCCAAACCGTTTAAACCTGTAAATGTGGGCGCAGGGATTAATACCAGTTTTGATGAGTATTTCCCGGCCATAAATGGTGACGGGCGATTGTTTTTATTCACAAGAGATATTTATAATGCCGGTAACCCCATGGATCATCAGGAAGATTTTTACATGAGCCGGAAAGAAAATAATGTATGGCAGGCCGCTTTGCCTGTTCCGCAGGTAAATACAGCCGGGAACGAAGGCGCGCCTACATTAAGTGCCGATGGTAACATTATGTTTTTTGCATCGTGTATAGGGCAGTTTGGCGATTATGGCGCCGAAGACCGTAAAGGTTATGGCAGTTGCGATATTTTTTATTCGCAGAAAGTAAATGGCCGCTGGACCCGCGCCCGTAATGCAGGGAGCTCCATTAATTCGGCCAACTGGGAAACCCAGCCCAGTTTTAGCAGCGATGGCAAAACGCTTTACTTTATTAAAGGAACGGTGGACAGAGCGGGAGGTCGTAAAAACATTGATATTTACATGAGTGTAATTGGAGAGGATGGAAAATTTCAACCGGCTGTGCGTTTAAGCGATGTTATAAACTCTAAAGGGAACGAATCATCCGTTTTCATACATCCGGATAACATGACACTTTATTTTGCCAGTGACGGACATCCGGGCTTAGGGGGAGATGATTTATTTATGAGCAAACGTCAGCCTAACGGAGAATGGGGACCGCCGGTTAATCTGGGGTATCCTATTAATACGGCAAATGATGAAAACAGTTTACTCGTAGATCCATCAGGCAAACTGGCTTATTTTGCCAGTAACCGTGATGGGGGATATGGCGGATTAGATATTTATCAATTCGATTTACCGGAAGACATTCGCCCTGAAAAAATGACGTACACCCGGGGAAAAATATATAACGCGCGCACCAAAGAACCGCTGGAAGCAAACTTTGAACTGTTTGATCTGGAAAACGGGAAAAACATTACCCGTTCATACTCTGACAGTAAAGGCGAGTTTCTGGTAACACTTACCGCCAATAAAAATTATCTGGTAAATGTAAACAAAGAGGGATTTTTATTTTACAGTGAGAACTTTTCGCTGAAAGACCGGGAGGCTGATTTCAGTAAACCCTTTGTAATTGATATTCCCCTGGAGCCTTTGGATACGGGAAGTGTGGTAGAACTGAAAAATGTATTTTTTGATGTAAATAAATGGGATTTAAAGCCCGAAAGTAAAACCGAACTTATAAAACTGGCCCAGTTTTTAACCAAACATAACACCGTAAAAATAGAGTTGGGGGGGCACACCGACAATAGCGGGGATAAAAAGTTTAATCTGACCCTTTCGGCCAACCGGGCCAAATCGGTAATGGAGTTTCTGATCAGAGAGGGTAAAATAGATGCCGAACGACTAAGTTATAAAGGTTATGCGGATACGCGCCCCAAAGTACCGAATGATAGCCCTGAAAATAAAGCAAAAAACAGAAGAACCGAATTTAAAATTACCGGAAAATGAAAAAACAAATTATCGCCCTGATGGCAGTATTATGTGTAGTAACAAAAGGACAATCGCAATCTATGTACCTGGGCGCATTGGTTATTGATGCCAATGCTGGTATAGAAGGCATGAGTACCGAATACAATTACCGGTACAAGAATTTGAGCATAGAAAAAGATACCACAATTAAAGACGGGGCGGCCAATTCAAATTTTTCTTTTGGAGCCGAAGTAGGATTAGCCAAGTGGATCAGTGTAGGCGGAAGGGCCAAATTTAACACGTATTTTACTTCGGAAGATAAAGTAACCAAAACCAGACCCGATGCGCATTCGTTTGAGGTATTGGGGACACTTAATCTGCACATAACCCATAACAAACATTTTAACCTCTTGTTTGGCGGAAACATGGGGTATAGTGGATTAACCTATAATAGTAATGATGTTAACAAAACATCGGTAGAAGGAAAGGGCACCTATGCCGACCTGCATTTAACAGCCCGTGTATATATCCGCCGGTTTGGGTTTCACGTATCGGCCTATACGCCATTTGTTAGTTACAATAATATGACCAGTAATAACGATGTGTTTAACAGTTATATAGTCGCTAAATGGAAGGGACAGGGCTTTGGGATGAATATAGGGGTGCAGTACCGCTTTTTTAGTGTACGGAAGGATCTTATAAATTAAGTGTTTTTTTGGAAGGCACAGATAAACGGGTAGGATAAAACGGCTACTGATACGACAACCCCATCAAACATAGGGAAGATAATGCACAAATGGATTTATAGATTTGAGCCCGGTACAGCCTGTACCGGGTAAACCCATTATTTCCTCAAAACTTAACAGTGTATCCTATGCGGGCGTAAAACGGAATCATGGGGGTGCTTTTCAAATCCTGTGTGTATAATTTACCGGCACATATAAATACCTCGTGCTGCTTAACAGATACGCCCGCCTGCGCGCCAAAGTAAACATTGCCACCGGTAGTAGATTCGTACCATCCATCCAAAGCCCCGGCGTAGTTGCCACGATAGGCTGTTGAATGTTTAAAATGAGTGGCAATGGCTTTATCGAAACCTGCTTCAGCTGCCAAAAACCAATGGTTGCGGTAATACCCGGCGGTTAAAGCCAGATCGCTGCCGGCATTGGTAAGGGTAAGGAAGTCATTTTTATAACGTCGTAAAATAGCTTGTGCCCGGGTGTTAAGACAAAAGTGATGGATGTTGAGCCATTGTACTTGTAAACCCGTTTTGGTTTTAAAGTCGTCGCCAATGGTTTTACCCGAAGGAATGGAATATTCTATACCAGTCACTACCGGTAAATGAAACAGTTTAAACGCGTAGTTGTAGGCAAGTCCGTAAACAATACCAAATTCGAGCCCGGCGTTAACACTGGCAATATGTTTTTTTTCGTTACCCATGTTTTGCCAGTTAAACGTTTGACTTTTTACTGAATTGAACGGGAATAACACAACAATAATAACAACCGTAATAAGTAGCAAGTTTTTCATATAAAATAAAGTTTAGTCATTAGCGTGAACGGAAATACGAGAGAATTTTTGGTAGGGTGGTGTTATGCCAGATAGATGCGTCAGAAATCATGTCAGAATGCGTACCACCTGTTTTAACTACTTCCACATAGTTGTAGGCAGAAGAAATTTTCTGAGCCCAGGCATCGTTATGAGCTGTATTGCCGCCTCCATAAAGGTAAAGCACAGGAACGTTAAAATTTTCGAGTCCTGTTTTTAAGTTAGGTTTTTGTTTATCGCCTAACTCGAACGCGGCTCCGTTTATTACACTGCCTATTCGCCAGAAACTTTCAGCAGCGCGGCCGTCATCGCCCGAGGTTGGCATTTTTGCCCCGGCAAGTATTCCGGCTTTGTAGTCCAGAATTTCGTGCTGCCCGGGTTTGGCGGTAATAAACTGATCGAGGTAAGTGGCATTGTTAAAAAACTCGCCCCATAACGACCAGTTTGTAAGGTTCTTACCGTATTCCATAATCTCATCCCAGTTTAATCCACCGGGTTCTCCCACAACAAGGGCTTGTACTTTATTAGGGTACCGGCCGGCAAAGCCGGTTGCCAGCATCCCTCCCCAGGAATGTCCGAGCAAAAAAACCTTTTGATTAGGTTTTGTCCGGTAATGCGCAATAATAGCGTCCAGCTCATCATAAAAATATCTTAATAAATCGCTACTGTAATTTTCGAAAAAGGATTTGGGGACACGTTGCGACAGGCCGGAACCTATCTGGTCGTAAAACACCACACGGTAGCCGTAACCAGCCAGCTCTTTACAGTTCAGTAAATACCGGTAATCAGAACCGGGGCCTCCGTGTATGCAGATAACGAGGGTACTGTCGGGGTGACCGAAGGCTTCGGAGTGGAGGAGGTTACCGACAATTTTAACGGAGGGTAAACCCGGATCCTGATCCACTGTTTTGGGAACCAGTAATCCGGGCTCGGTAATGTCGCGTTTATTGCACGATACAAAAAACGCCAGAGCGCAAAGGGATATAAGTACTGTTTGTTTTAGCATAATATTAATGTATATAAGATTTAATGATTGGTTAAGTGGTAACGGACGGATACACTCAGTCCGGTGATAATGACATTTTTACTATCGGTTGTGGTTTTCTGAATAAAATAAAACGGCTTAATAAGTTTAAGGGGCGTTTCCGTGCTCTGCCATACAAACGAAGGACCTGCTAGCAGGTCGAAACCGGCACCGAGTTTTAAACCCAGCAGGGGACGTAAACTGATGAGGCGGTTACTTTCCTGACGCTGAATGGCGGTTTCCTGAATGCTTGCTTCCGGATTAACGTAAAACGCGGGGGTAAAATGATAGATGCTACCAATGCCTAAACCAGCGGAAAAAGCATCGCTGTAAGACGGATTAAACGACGCAATAAATGAGGTGTAAAATGATTTTACGCCTATGTCAAAGCTGGCGTTTAAGGGATACATCTCATTCATGCCTAACTTAAAGGCTCTTACACCTCCTTTTTTTACCCAGGATACAAAACCAATGGGCAGGCCTTTTTGTACCGAATCGGCATAATTGAAAAAACCAATTTGCAGTCCGGTTAGTGTTTTAGCCGTATTTATATAGCCCAATTGCAGACCTTTAACGTCAGCGCCCGATACGTTTACAAAACCCATCTGGGCGCCTTTTGTTTTTTTACCACTTATGTTTATAAAACCGGTTTGTAATCCTGAAGTATTCTGGCCGTTTACGTTAATAAATCCTGTCTGTATGCCGGTGAAATTGAGTTGGGTGTAATTGATGAACCCGATGTGTACGTTTTTTTGACTGCCCTGAGCGATGTTTATAAAACCGAGCAGGGGCCATTTACACTGTGGTGGCACCCGGTTAAATAAACCTGTGTAAATAATGGGCGATGGCTGGTGTTTAAGAGAATCCTGCGCTTTTATTCCCTGACATAAAACGAACAGGGCAGATAACGTTATCCAGATGGAAGAAACCGGTAGCTGGCATTGCTTTTTTTTGATCATACACATTTAAAATTTGACGCAAAATTCCGGCTTTTGCAATGGCGTATCGCTGCATACTAAGAGGTGATACCTTTTTTTGGTAAATGGTAATTGCCTGTTAGTCAGAAATGTGTGTAGATTGATACCTTGCGCGTGAGGTATGCGACCTTATTGTTTGTAAAAGTGGAAAAGCAAAGTTTATGCTTTCCGGTCTTTAAGATAATCGCTGGGGGTTTGTCCGGTGTATTTTTTAAAGTTGCGGTTAAAAGACGCTTTAGAGTTAAAACCACATTCGAAAGCTATAGCCAGCAGGGTATAATGTTGTGTTTCGGGTTGCTGCACGGCTTTTAGAAACGCGTGGACGCGGTTTTCGTTGATGAGATCGTAAAAATTCTTTTTTTCTTTTGAATTAATGACCTGAGAAAGGTGATTGGGATGAACCCCCAAACGGGTAGCCAACTCCTGTAAGGTAAGGTCGGGGTTTTTATAAGGCTGTTCTTCGAGCATCAATACATTGAGGCGGTGATGAATACCGGCTATGTCCGCTTCGCTGAGTGGTGAGCGCTGGTATTTGGATGGGGCACCGGTTTCGGCTAAAGGTAAAGGATTATCGGGAATAACAAGTGGTTCTGCCAAAGGTGGAACAGTAGGGGATGTGGAAGTAGTGTGATGGAAAATCCCCGCCTGTTTAATGCCAAAAAATCCCAGCCAGATGATAAAAAGCGCCGAGGAACCAAAAATGATTTCGTCTTTTTGCCAGAAAAGGATAATAATCCATACCAAAGCTAAACCGCTTATTAAATACAGCAGCCAGTTAAAGTGGATGCGTTCGGTATTCGAGAACCGGTGAGGCAGGTGTTTACGGTAGCGTAAAAGGGTGTACAGGGAAAGGCTGATGTAGGCCACGCCTGACAGATAGGTAATCCATAAACGGATATAGGATTCGGTTTGGTAATAGGCTTCCGCGTGTTTAAACCGTTCTATCTTGGCCTCGTAATCAAGAAAATAAAAATCCCAGTACAACAGAAAACAAAACAGTACCGGAACAAAATGCAGGAGGTGCCATCGGTTAAAGCGTTGGGTGTGCGTTTGATAGAAGGTGTAAAGGTAAAGGAAGGGTCCCTGAGCCACCGGGAGACTAAAACCTAAAGCGGTAAGCAGAGGATAGGTTAAATGTTGCCCGGAAAATACCAGATAGTACGAAAACAGGGGATAGGCAATGGCCAAAAGCCAGGGCGCCAGAATATAATCGGCGGTGGTTTTATTTTTTTTGGAAATAAGCAACAACGCCAGAAACAGGGCTAATATAATACCGGTGAGGTAAAGAATATGCATAGTATTGCCGTCGGGTTCTTTTGTACTAAAAACAGTGACAGTATCGTTTAATACCCGGACTATACCATGCTGTTACCGTTTACTGAACCTTGCGTTTGGCTAAGGTAAAGGCTTTTTATGACAAAAAAAACGACTATCCCTTTGTAAGTAAAGCTTTTCCTGTTATGCCGGTAAGATCTGTTTCTTTAAAACAGGAACCACCAGGCGAGGGGCGAAGCGTTCCGTATTATTTGCTGAGTTCGAACGAGCGTAGTAGTAACCAGCGCCGGGCCATTTTTTCTTTTCCGGGTTTGGCAATAAGGGGCGTGGTGTAATGCCAGAAGGGTAATTTGTAAATGGCCATAGCGGCGGGTTGCGAAATGTTGTAACATTGGTTTAAATACCCGTTTTGTTCGTGAACCAGTAACTGGTGTTCTACGTGCCGATTCGAAAACATAAGGTGGATATCGAAAAACCCGTTTTTTACGTTTTCGTTTTCGGGGTGGTGATCGTTATGCGGACTTACGTAATCGCCCGATTCGTAGCAAATAACCTGATTGTTTTCGGCAGTGCCGAAACGGGTACTGGCCACCACTTCTCCAAATTTTCGTAACGATTCGGAGTTGAGCATCTGGATAAGACCGCAGGCTTGCGCGGCCTCGTACGATCTGGATTTGGGGCCACCTATTTCCATGGTTTTCATGCGCAGGTTTTTAGAGAGGCGTTCCGTATAGTTTTTTTTCATGCCCCATAATTCATTGGGGTTTATTTTACTGGAGATGGGCTTTAGTTTGGCATATACTGTTTTATCCAGAATGGCAATGCATTTGGCGGCCACGTCCTGATCAATAATGTTGTTGACGACTTCAATGGGAATGGCTCCTTTTTTGGTGAAATTGGAGGGGTACTGTTTGCTGTTTAAAATACGTTTGCCGTTGGCGTTTAAAAGGTCTTCAAATTCGCTGGGAAATTTTTTCATGGTCGGTTTAAAAAATGAGGTTAAGGTGTAGTATAGCATCAAACATAAAAGAATGTTTTTAAAAAAGCAAGGGCTGTTATTAGTTTAGTCGTTATCTGTAAGCTTTTATTATTGCTTAAACATGGCAGATCGGGAATAGCTGCGGATAGTGGATAGGTTGTTTTTCATAGAGGAAAAATGGTTTTGGGTAAAGGAATTAGTGTTTTCCCTAAAGGAAAAATGTCTTCGGCTAAAGGATTGGTTTCTTTCCCTGAAAGAAAAAGGATGTTGGGTAGAAGGTTATGTGGTTTTTCTTCCAGAGAAGGTATTTGGGGTAAATGGATTTGTTCTTCTCAAAAATTCAGAATGATTCAATGATGTCATCTCTATTGGTAGTGGTTAAATAACGTTTGTGTTTTTCCAGAAATTTTTTTGCTCTATATGAAAGAGAGTTCATGATGAGTTAAGGTATGGCGGTAACGTTTTGCGGCTTTGCGAAGGTGGCGATTTTCACCACTAAACTTCAATCGAAGCACTAAATTTTGATTAACCACTTCACTGTCATACGAAGCACTGCACCGCCACTTTTGCAAAACCGCTGTTAGCAGTAGGCCTTCTGTCTTTCGTGTCTGTAAACCCTTGTCGTTGTTGAGTTTAGCTGTTTCTATCTGTGTCGTGTCGGGTTGTGCGGTTGCGTATTTTTTATTTTCAGAAGGGAGGGAAATTTTTTAATTCAATTTTTTCAGGGTGGGGCAGACACACTCTTTGCCGAGTATTGGCTTGTGGGACTTGGCAATGTGTGTGACTACTGCGTGGGTTCATTAGTTCTGATTTTTCTTAAAGTTCTCTGCTTGCTCAAAAATCTCCACATATACTTCGTCTCTCTCAACTGGTGGATAGCCATACTCGTCTAGCAAGAGAATTAGACCAACTTTCAAAGCTGATTTTATGTCGTCTCGTTTATTCCAGTCAGGGAACTTGGCTTGACCGTCAACAAGTTCCTTCACTGCCTTTGCCAGTTCAATCATTTTGTCGTCTGGATATTTGAAGTCGTATTTGATGCAAAGTTCTTTCAGAATGTCGTAAAATGCTTTTTCCTGAAAGTCAATACCTAATTCGTCACCTGCCGAAAATTCTTTGTGAACTTCCCAAATCAAGTCTGTCAAAGCGTTTGCCATTTCTTCATATACTTCACTTCTCAAAATGTCGTTTGCATCTCGGTTGTTGTATCGTTCCACCAAGGCTTGCATTTTCTTTGAAAAGTCAATGCCTTTTACCTTGTTAACTTTCCTTATTTCTCCAATTACCTTTGCCAAAAGCTGTTGAAGCAATTTGATTTTCGTGTTCGGCAATTTGATTTTCTCAATCTTCGCCAAATAGTCTTCATCAAAAATGTCTTGTTCGGTTTCTGCTTCGTCTCCGAGTTTGAAAATTTCTTCTACTCCATCACTTTGTAATGCTTCTTTTATCATTTCCCGAACCTTGGCGTTCATTTGTGCTGTGTCGGGTGCATTGCCTTTGGTCAGTTTGAAAACAATAGAACGAACTGCCAGATAAAAATGGGTGTAATCTCTTTCGGTCTGTGTTAATTGTTCACTACCTGCACAAATATCATAAGCGGCTTTCAGTCGCTTCACCAAGCCCATAAATCGGGTTTCCAATTCTTTGGTTTGCTGCACATATTCCGCAGCTAAATTCAAGGTATTTAATTGCTGAATGGTTGTGCCTTTGAAATATTTTGAATTGTCAAACGTGTGAAACAGTTTAGCCAAAAGGTCTAAATGATTTCTTACAATGATTATGGATTCTGCAATGTCTTCAAAATTGTCTTTGTCGCCTTCGCTGTATTGCTTCAAGGCCAAATTCATTTGGTTTTTGATGCCGATATAATCCACTACCAAACCTTTGTTTTTTCCTTCAAACTTTCGGTTTACTCTTGAAATGGTCTGAATTAAATTGTGCCGTTGAATGGGTTTGTCAATGTAAATGCTATCCAAGAAAGGAACATCAAAACCGGTCAGCCACATATCTACCACAATGGCAATTTTAAAGTTTGATTTTTCATTTTTGAATTGGCGGTCTAGTTCTTTGCGTTGTTCTTTCGTGCCAAGCAAATCATACATTTCTTTCGGGTCGTCTTGTCCTCTTGTGGCAATAAGTTTGATTCGTTCTATGGGTTTCAGTTCCCGTTTGTCTTTGTCGGTTAGGACTGCACCTTCTTCGGCTGCTCGTATTTCGTTCCATTCAGGTCTTAACTCCAAAATGTTTTTATACAACTCATACGCAATTTCACGGGTGCTACACACAAACATTGCTTTGCCTTTTACGGTTGCTCCTTCTGAAATTCTGTTTTCATAATGATTTACAAAATCGCTGGCAACTTCTTTCAAGCGGTCAGGGTCGCCAATAATGGCATACATCTGAGCCATTTCTTTTTTGCTTTGTTCAATCTGATTTTCGTTGCTTCCAATCTCTGCACACTTGGCATAGTATTCTTCAATCTCTTTGAGCTTGGAATTATTCAACAACACTTTTGCTGCTCTGCCTTCATACACAATTCTTACGGTGATTTCATCTTTCACCGATTCCGTCATTGTGTAGGCATCCACTACTTTTCCAAACACATCAAGCGTTGTATCTATTGGCGTTCCTGTAAAACCTACAAAGGTGGCATTGGGTAACGAATCGTGTAAATACTTTGCGAAACCATAAGTTTTGGTAACACCCTTTTCGGTCACTTTCACCTTTTGGTCAAGGTTTACCTGGCTTCTGTGTGCTTCGTCCGAAATACAAATTACATTGGTTCTGTCGGTGAGTAGTTCTGTATCTTCTGTAAACTTGTGAATGGTAGTTAAGAAAACGCCTCCGCTTTGTCTGCCTTGAATTAATTCTCTTAAATGTGCTCGGCTTTCCACACTTACCACTGTGTTATCGCCAATGAAATTTTTGGCATTGGTAAATTGCCCCGAAAGTTGGTCGTCTAAGTCGGTTCTATCTGTAATTAATACAATGGTCGGGCTTTCAAAGTATTCACTTTTCATCAACAACCTTGTCAGATAAAGCATGGTGAAACTCTTTCCGCAACCTGTGGCACCAAAATAAGTTCCGCCTTTTCCGTTTCCTTCGGGCTTTTGGGCTTTTTTGATATTGTCATACAATGCCCGTGCAGCATAGTATTGCGGATAGCGACAAACAATTTT
Source organism: Sediminibacterium sp. (assembly GCA_030054095.1). Lineage (GTDB taxonomy): Bacteria > Bacteroidota > Bacteroidia > B-17B0 > Aurantibacillaceae > Aurantibacillus. The sequence continues at coordinate 7,028 of JASGCO010000038.1, read as the reverse complement.
TTCGTTCTTTTTTGAGCTGTCTGGTATGTAAATAAAGTTGCGAATGATGTCACGCAAACGGTTTTTGTGAAACATTCCCTGAATCAGTGTAAACATTGAATCTATGCCATCAACATCTTTTGCAAGACCTGCAACTCTCCGCCAGGCATAGAAAAACTCATACGGAGCAAAGAAAGAACCTGCTTTGTTGTTTACACCATCACTGATAACACAAAAAGCATTGTATTTGAAAAGTTCTGGAATATCTCTGTGGTAGCGAACCGTTAACTGCTTGTAAGCATCATAAATGGTAGCTTCTTCACGAATGGCAGATTTGAATTCAAATACCACCAAAGGCAAACCGTTGATATAAACTATGCCGTCTGGTATGCGTTTTTCTGAACCCACAATTTCCAATTGATTGACAAATTTGTAAATGTTGTTGTCAGGTGGATATTGTGCTGACGGTTCTGCTGCAATGGAAATTACTTCATCTTCTCTTGGTTGGCGGTGTTTATTTAAGCCTGCATAATTGATTAACTGAATGTATATGTCTTTTTGGTTGCGGTCTTCACGTTTTAGGATGAAACCGTCTGAAAGCATTTTTAAGAATGTTTTGTTGCTTTCGTAAAGGTCAGAAGATGAAAGTGATTTGAGTTGAAGAATGATAGATTTGATTTCGTTTACGGTAATGCCTTGCCCTGCGTATTGTGTTAATAGAAAGTTTTGCAAATCTTCTTCAATCAATACTTCTTCGGGCTTACGACTTATCGTAATGCCTAAGTGGTGGGGAAATCCTTCCTGCCCCAACAACTCGGTAAACGCTTTCTCCAATTTTTCTTCTGTGAATTTCATTTCTTGGGCTTCTTCAACTTTTTGATGTCTTCCTCTATCTCTTTTAAACTTTGTTCTTTCTCAATAGCTTTTTGGCCAATTTTATATTTCTCAAATTCGGCCTCTGATTTTTGTAGTGCTTTTTCATGACTGATTTTTCCTGCGTGGCTCAAAAGCTCTCTGCCGTTCAATTGCAAAATAGTATCCAAACGCTCAATCCAGTCTTTCATATACATAGGTGTTCTTTGTTGTGCCATTGTTTCGGCAAAAGCCAAATATTGCTCCACCAATAATCCAAGTAATTTTATTTCATCATCATTCAGGTAGTTTTTAGCTATGCTTACATCTGATTTTTTAATGGAAACCGAATTTTTCTTGTCATACGATTGCATACCTAATAAAGGCAAAGCGGCATCCACCCTGCGATATACCAATTCGGCTGCCGTTTGTTCACTAATTGCCCAAAGCAATTTGTTTTGAACCACTTTAAAAAACTCAATTGTTTTCTCGTCTTTCGGGTCGTAATCAATGCTGGTGGTATATATATCTTTTATTTTTTGGTAGAAAAAGCGTTCCGAAAGGCGTATTTCCCGAATGCGTTCCTGCAATTCGTTGAAATAATTCATTGAAGTGCCACTCTTAAAACGGTCGTCGTTCAGGGTAAAGCCCTTTATAATATATTCTTTCAACCTTTGGGTAGCCCAAATACGAAATTGTGTACCTTGTGGCGATTTTACCCTGTAGCCCACTGAAATAATAACATCCAAGTTGTAATGCTCCAACTCTCTTTCTACCTCTCGCTTGCCTTCCAACTGAACTGTTCGGAATTTCCGAACAGTTGCCGAAGGGTCTAATTCCCCTTCTTCAAATACATTTTTAATATGCTCACTTACAGTAGCTTTTGATTTTTGAAATAGTTCACAAAGCTGCGCTTGGGTGAGCCAAACTGTATCTTCCTCTAATCGCACATCTATCTTGATGTTGCCATCGGGGTTTTTGTATATGATGATTTCGCTGTTCATTGTCTGAACTTTGATTTTTTTGATTCTTGTGATTGATTCATTTCTGCTTTAAATTTTTTATTTGTAAGTCTCTTAAAGTTCAAGCTTGTTTCTCCAAAATTGATAAGCAAGCCTACTTCAAGATTATACGCTTCTAAATAGTTGATAGCTTGGGCAAAATGCACATCTTCCAATTTGGTAATGGCCTTTAACTCAACTGAAACAACTCCTTCAACCAAAAAATCAACCCTTCTTGTTCCAATTTGTTCCTCTCTATAAAAAATGGGCATTTCAAATTCTCTATTAAACGCAATGCCTGATAAATTCATTTCTATTGCCAATGCTCTCTGATAAATCACTTCTTGAAAACCATTGCCCAATGCTTTGTGAACAGTCATAGCACAACCAATAATTTTGGAGGTTAATTCGGAGTATTTATATTGTTCGTTTATCATAATAATCATTTAATCATAAAAATCACCGTTCAGACAAAGTTTTAAGTGGTGGGGAAATCCTTCTTGCCCCAACAAACGGCAAACGCATTTTCTAATTTCTCTTCGGTGAATTTCATTCTTTATAAAATTTATCATCTGCCCATTTCGCAGGATTATTGATGATATATTCCGAAATGGTTTGATAGGATTGCTCGTTACGAATAATGTGTTCATAATAATTACGTTGCCATAATTTGCCATTAAACAATTGCCAACCCAATGTTTTCACACCACGAATATATTCATTGGTGGTCATTGTTTTAAACCATTGCACCACCCGATGTAGGGGCGAACCTACGTGTTCGCCCTCTATATTACCGGTGGCAATATCGCCATCGGCAATATTGCCATCATCATTGTTCGTGTTAGGGCAGACACGCAGGTCTGCCCCTACATTTTCCAAAATACAATGAAAATGGTTTGGCATTGTAATCATTTCGTGGCAACGGATATCGGAAAATTTATTTTCCAATTCGTTATACCATTTTTCAACCATCGTACCCGCATCATTACATATCATTTGCCCATCGATTATTTCCCCAAACAAACATGCCCTGTCCTGACAACAAATGGTAACAAAATACAATCCCGCCTGCGAATAATCGTATCCTTTTAATCGGATAGACCTGCGGTGGTGGATATTTGGATTATATTTTGGTTTATCGTTCATTTCGTTATTTTATTTATCGTTGGGAGAACCTGCGTGTTAGCCCTTTATCCTTTGGGGCAGACACGCAGGTCTACCCTTACTCCACTGTCGCCAACTTAGAAAGCAACAACTCTTTCAGCTCGGTTAGCTTTTGGTTTTCCTTAGAATAGTTAATACTCAATTCATTTATCGGCTTCATCATTGATTCAAACTTTAGAAGTATGTTATCATCTGGTTTTAATACTTCAATTTTTTCAAAATCAGTTTTACTCAACATTGGCATAGTTGAACCACCCATTGCAATTCCTTTGATTTCATCAGAAATAGATTGTAAATAATAGTAAAGAAAGTCTGTGTAGAAAGTTTCTTTAACTACGATTGAATTCATTTGTTGATTTGTAATGCAGTCTGCAATAGCAATTGAAATTTTACCCATATCAGAACCAATACAGGTGACAATTACTGCTCCACTTGGAAGTATTTTGTTTTTTAGTTTTGAATATCCAGATTCGGATAAATTTCTTTCAGCACCCAATGCAAACTTGTTGTAATTCTTGAAATCACCTGGAGTAACAAAAGGCATTTCGTTTCCAAAATCTTCTGGACTTTCACTTGAAGGTGTTTTACCTGTTACTACATTCCCAAAGTCTTTTATTTCTATTTTTATCCAATTTGCATCGACATTAACCACAAACCACTCCCTATAAATCGCCTGTGCGGTTTCTTCCAGTTTTTGTATGAGTTGTTGGTTAAGGGCTATACGGTTTTGGATGGTGTTGTATTCTTTTACGATTGCTCGTTGTTTGTCTATGTGGGGGATGGGTAAAAGTGTATTGCACATTTCTTCCCAATCAAAAATTTCTCTGGCACTACCGTGGCTTTTAAATCTTGCATAGCGGTCAAACTCAGGTCTGCGAAACCACATCATCAAATACTCAGGGTCAAGTTCGTTGCAGTCTTTTACTTCAAAAGGAACATAAGCCTGAGAAATTAATGCTTTGTCAAAATCATTAAACAGTGCAATGGTAATTTTATCTCCGTTCCTTGATGTTACAGGACCATAAGCAAACTGATTTCTTTCAATGATTCTGTATGTTGACATATCCGTTCCAATCGTGTTTGCAATAGAAGGGATAAACTTTTTTTGAATACTCAAGCCCACCAAAGGCAAATCACCCAAGTCGTTATTTCGCCCAACTACAGGCTGAATGTATTTGCCAAGCGGTTTATAGTTTAATCTCATAACCCAACTCTTTAAATACGCTTAGTAAATCATTTTTGCTTTGTGCTTCGGCTTTCAATAAGTCGGCAAACTCGCTTTTTAAGGTTTGCATTTTATTGTCAAAGTCAATGTTCTCGTCACGGTTTACAAACTCAATGTATTTGCTGGGCACCAACGAAAAATCTTTTTTCGCTACTTCATCAAACGAAGCGGAATAGCAAAATTCTGGAACGTTTTCAATTTCCTTGCATTGCCATTGGTGGTAAGTGCTAACCACTTTTTGTATATCATCATCCGAAAATTGGGTGTATTTCTTTTCAAATGGTTCTCCCATTTGTCGCAAGTCCATAAACAAAATTTCCTTTTCTCTGTCTCGGTATTGGCGAGTTTCATCACCTACTTTTTTGCTCTGTGCTTTTTTGTTTTTGTTTACAATCCATAGCGTAACACTGATGTCGGTGGTATAAAACAAGTTTCGTGGCAATACCAAAATGGCTTCCACCAAATTATTTTCAATCAGCTTTCTGCGTATTTTATATTCTTCGCCACCGCCACTCAAAGCACCATTTGCCAGGATAAAGCCTGCTATTCCGTTTTCTGAAAGTTTGCTCACCATATTCAAAATCCAACCATAGTTGGCATTGCTTTTGGGTGGCACATCATAACCTCTCCAACGTGGGTCGTCTGTCAATTCATTTTCTGCCCGCCAGTCCTTTTGGTTAAAAGGTGGGTTTGCCATTATAAAATCGGCTTTCAGGTCTTTGTGTTGGTCGTCTATAAATGTGTCGGCTGCTTTTTCGCCTAAGTTTCCGCTTATGCCCCGTATGGCAAGGTTCATCTTTGCCAGTTTGTAAGTGGTGTTGGTGTATTCCTGTCCGTATATAGAGATTTCTTTTTTGTTCCCATGATGTGCTTCAATAAACTTGATGGACTGAACAAACATACCCCCCGAACCACAAGCAGGGTCATAAATGATTCCCTTGTAAGGTTCAATCATTTCGGCAATCAGGTTTACAATGCTTTTTGGCGTGTAAAATTCTCCCTTGCCTTTTCCCTCTGCCAGTGCAAATTTAGAAAGGAAATATTCATACACTTTGCCCACCACATCTTGTTTTGGGTCTTTGGTGGTGTCAATGTCGTTAATGGTGTCGAGCAAAGAAGCCAGTTTGGTTACATCCAAACCCAAGCGAGAAAAGTAATTGTCGGGCAATGCACCCTTTAATGCTTTGTTGTCTTTCTCAATGGTGTGCAGGGCAGTGTCAATAAGTAGGGCAATGTCGTTTTGCTTGGCTCTTCTAATCAGGTAACTCCAACGGCTGATTTCTTCCAAAAAGAACACATTGTTCATATTGTAGAACTCAGGCATTTCAATGTATTTGTCTTTGCCTTCGGCAATGAGTTTGGCTCGGTGTTCTTCAAACTTGTCGCTGGCAAACTTTAAGAAAATCAGTCCTAACACAACGTGTTTGTATTCGGCAGGCTCAACGCTTCCTCTCAATTTATTAGCTGCTTCCCAAAGGGTAACTTCAATTGCTTTCCCGCCTGCCAACGCTTTGGCCTTGCTTTGGCGGGCAGGTTCTTTTAGTTGCTCACGCTTTGTTTGTTTTTTACTCACTTCACTTTTATTTTCAATGGTGTTCGTGAACCTTTCAGGTTTCAAAGGTGTTTGCGAAGCTCCGTTGTCGCTTTCTTTCTTCTGTTTCGCCATTTTCAGGTGTCAATATTTAAAATTCTTAATGTCTGCTAAGTTAAGTTTTGTTTTGCATTGTCGTCATAGGTGTGTTGGCAAAAAATTGAATTAAAAAAATGTGCGGTGGGGAAATGCCTAAGCATTCACGAACACCATTAAAAAACGAAACAAGTTGTGAGTAAAATAAAAAATACAGAAGGGTCGGCAATGAGTGTCGGCTCAGTTGCTGTCCGTTTGTAATATGGTTTGTATGTCTGTGTCCACCTGTCAAAATTTGTTTTTTTTTCTCGTTTAAGTTCGTGTCTGTCTGTTGTGGCGTTGTCTTTTTACGCTTGCTGGTAACTCATTAATATACGAAGTAAACTTGCATATATTATCCCCATCTCGGTATATATACGTAACTTCCTAATAGTATCTAATGCCGTATCAATCCGTTATTCGTTTTGGTTAATTAGTTATTTGCCCCAAACCTAAACCATTTCCGTTTAAAAAACAATAGTGCTTTCCCTGATTTTTATCCGACACATCAAAATTTAAACATTTAGCTTATTGGTTAAGTGGCGCTCTAATTTACCATTGCACCCCGACAAGGGGGCGTAGCGGCAGCCCGGTGCAGGGGCTGGTGTGGTTTTGCGCGTGCGCGGAGGCTGAGGTACGAAGACCCCGCAAGCCGCTGCAAAAGCCGCCAGGCCCCAGCCGGCTATAGCGAAGCACCCGGCCCGGCGTACCCTTTGTATTACTACGCACTGTAAAAAGCAGAAACCTTAAACGGAAAGGAACGTATGTTTAGGCAAGAGCCGGGTGGCGCATTAGCATTCAGAAATTTAAAACCATATAAGGCATATAAGGGCATATAAGGGAAGGGTGTACTACAGTGTATTATGATGAGTTTTATTCGTTTTTTACATAAAAAGGGATATGTCCTTACATTTTACATGTACAACTTATATGTCCTTATGTGCCTTATATGGTTTAAAAAAAGGTTTCATAAACATAAAACCATATAAGGCATATAAGGGCATAAAAGGAAGGGGGCTACATTGTACGATGGTGAATCCTATATTCGTTTTTACATGTACAACTTATATGTCCTTATGTGCCTTATATGGTTTAAAAAAAGGTTTCATAAACATAAAACCATATAAGGCATATAAGGGCA
>JASGCO010000065.1:2538-7133 GCA_030054095.1 Sediminibacterium sp. | reverse complement strand
GTTGCGAAGCCTCAGATTTTGAAGGACTTTTTGTTCGTAATAGAATTTCTAATGCATGATCTGGGTTTAATACAATAAATAAAAACGCCCGGTCATTTTAAATAACCGGGCGTTTTACTTCACAAAACAAAACGCTATATGTTTCTCTAAACAGATATAAGATGCATTTCAAAGAATTCGCGACCTCACGAAATGCCATTAAAATAATGCTTCTTAAGGTATCAGAGTCGCGTTTAATCCAAATACCACTTCCAGTTTAGAAATAGCCGCGTCTATGTTGGTAGTTGTAATCGAATACAAATTTGTTCCGAAATAGCCCAATAAAGTATTTATATCCGCGTCGGAAATGGTTTTAGCAGTATTATAACGAAATGCCTTAACAAAGCCATGCGCCTCCGAAAGATTATGATGTAAGGTTGCCTGATCGCTCAGATTATTTTTAGCCCCTTTCAGGTAACTGATACATTTAGCGGCTGATACTTTCTCCCACATCGCCACTAACGCGTTCTTAGCCTCATCGCGCGCGGTATTATCCTTATTACTGATAGCGGCACGACCTTTTAAAAAGTTATTCATCATCGTTGCATTCGAATTAATAGCCGAACTTACCGAATTACAGTAACTGCCCCAGTATTTTAAGCCCACTGTACTGGTTGGAAATGTAGTTGGCACTCCAAAATAGCCGAAAGCTTCATCCCACGCTTTTTCCTGAGCTGTACTGCCATTTACTACCGTCGAATTATCAAAGGAAGCAATTGTTGTAAGGTTTAATAAGCCCCTGTAATACAAAAAAGACCCCATTAACCCTTTCTCTGTAATCTCTTTAAACTCAAATCCATTTGCATCTACAAGAATAGCTCTGGCAGGAGAAACTAATTTTCCGGCAACCCCACTCGAAGCAGTAGTAATGGTAGGATTAGAAGCGCCGGTAATGCTTGCCTGCTGACAATCGGTAAAACTGTTTTCCAGATCGGTTACAAACGCGAACTGATTACTGGTTTGGTTTTTAATTTGAATGGGTAATGTATTTAAGGTTGCCGTGGCAAATGGATTTCCGGCATTGGCATACATATCTTTAAGTTTTTGGGCCGATAAAGTGGGTTGTGAAGCAGCTGTATTCGTGTGCGCCGTCCGGATATAGGTTATCATTTCGCCCAACATATTTAAGCGGTTAAGTGCATCGTTATAGTCCAAATTTGAGAAATTATAACTGGTGGGTACCGTATAAGCCGGCGATGGAGAGGGTGCTGGGGTCGGGTCGGGTGTTACTGTATCCTTTTTACAGGAAATAAACCCTACCGATAAGGATAAAGAAAGAATTGTGTAAGCAAGAAAGTGTTTTTTCATAAAGCAGTATTATTTAGATTAATTTTAATTAACTAGGCAAAAGTAAACTGCGGCTGCTCAATTCACAATCGCTAAAAAATGGTATTTACAGTTTCCCATTTAACCGGCAAAAACAACGTCCGTTTACTTGTTGCGTTTTCCCCAATTACATTCTTTAAAATACGTAAATTCAATGCGTAAATGCGCGGCTTTAGTACCATCAGTTGTTTAGTCATTCTTTTTAACGCTTCTGTTAGTTTTTCGCAACTGACAAAAGAAGATTATTATAACCGCATCGACAATAAAATTTTTACATATTCAAAGAAAAACAGTAAAGCCTCCTTCGACTCTATACTGCGCTTTGTAAATCAGTCATTCCCGGCTTTGCCCGACAGGGCAAGGGCTTTTTATACGTGGATAGCCCTTAACATCAGTTACGATGTAACGCATTTGAATAACCTTAATCTGTTTCAAACCTTTAACGTCACCAATGTCAGCAGCTCCGGTCAAAATCCCGATGAAGTACTTACAACTCAAAAAGCGGTATGCGAGGGCTTCTCTAACCTGATGAGTAAATTCTGTAACGCTTCGGGCATTCCGTGTTACACCGTTTGTGGCTATGTAAAAACCCCGGAAGGGGAAATTCCGAAATTAATGCACGCCTGGAATGTACTAAAACCCGATACGGAATGGATACTGATGGATGTGACCTGGTCGGGTGGTTATGTAAATCCTAAACAGGAATATGTAAAACGTTTTTCTAATTTTTATTTTGCTACTCCTCCAAACGAATTTATTAAGGATCACTTTCCCTTAGATCCTATGTGGCAACTACTTCCTTACCCTATCTCAAAAAAAGAATTTGAAACGCCGGAATTTCATCTTACAACCAAAACCGGCTTCCATTATAAGGATTCTTTAAAGCACTATCAGAGTCTAACTGCTCTGGAACAAAAAGAACTTGATTTCACACGCTATTATGTAAATGAACCAGACAATGTACTATTTGCCAGAAATTTAGATGTATGGCACAACAATAAAGCCGCTGATGATTTGAATACGGCCATTTTTTACCAAACCGAATTTATTGAAATTGCCCAGCAAAAATTAGCTAAAAAGCCCTATTTAACCGATTGGAAAAAAGCCAAAGCTGATCTGGATAGTGCCGACGCTTTTTCATACAGAGCCGAGTTACGATTAAATGACTACAAACCTAAGACAGAGGAATACGCCTTACAATTTAACAAAATGAAGGAGGGAATTGTTGACAATAAAAAAGTCAGTAAACATAATCAGGACTACCTTAAAAAACTAAAACCATATCTTATAAAAAAATAAGCCAACAGTTTTTGTACGCTTATTAACCTCTTATTAAAGTTTGCTCATTTCTTAATCCGTATCAACTGATAAAACTCATACAACTCGTTAATTTTTGTAAGTATCAGTTTTATTATCTACTTTTAAGTAAACCAATAAAACATAATCAACATGGCTAAAAAAATCGTAAACGCCTCAAATAACGTATTTGTGGCTGATCTCAGTCAATTCAAGTTGTCAGAAGCACAACTAAAAAGCATCGAATCCCAAATCCAGCAGGTGGTAATGACGGAACTGGCACGCATGGACAACGGAGGATTTATTGTTGCCCCAAAAGCAAATCCGGTAGCAGCAAAATCCATTCTTACCGACAAGTTAAGAACCCGCGGCATTTGGCCAATACCTGTTGACAGAATCGGAAATCTGAAAAAAGAACTTGTGCAATTCCAAACGCAGTTCATGTTCTGATACGTTTATAACTGATGTTATGGAAACACCATCAGAAAAAGACGACAAACTCTGCCCTAGCTATCTGGCTAAACCGGGCGCTGAGTTGTTTGGTTATGTTTCCGATGGTAAAGTTCAATACCTTGACGAAACCATTGTTGTTGATAAAACCTTTGTTAAAGAAGCACAGAAAGGCAGAAGCCCCGAAAGCCGGTTTCGCTTTGCCGGAAAGTGCATACAAGGTGGTTGCGCGCAATGGGATAATCAAAATGGGGTATGCGGACTAACGGATCGGATACTGGCTATAACAGAACAAATAGAACATCACACACTGCAACATTGTGCCATTCGTGAAAAATGCCGTTGGTTTTCGCAACGTGGCGCAAAAGCCTGTGCTGTTTGTTCTGACTCTGTAAGGAATATGGAAGAAGCTTTTATTACTTCCTGAGGTTAATTTCTGTTTTGAGAAACAAAAGGCTGCCTGAAAAGACAGCCTTTTGTATTAATACCAACGTCACTTCTAAAATCTACGATTTAATCAGCCGGATAACTTTAACACGTCCGTTTTGTTGAATACTTAAAAAGTAAATACCTGACGGCTGATCTGTAATATTCAGTGTTAACTGATCGGAGAGCATTACCGTTTCAAGCAGTATTTTCCCCAGTACATCACGCAATTCGATTTTGGTATCGGGCGGCGCCTCCAATGTAAAAATACCGGCAGATGGGTTCGGCAAAATCCGGAACCGTTCCTCTGTGTTGATGCGTTGCGACACACTGGTACATAAGCTTACACTTTGCGTAAAAACAGCTGAATTACTGCATCCCGATACGTTTGTACCATTTACGGTGTAACTACTTGTTACCGACGGACTAATACTTCCATTCAAAGGGATGGACGGATTCCACGTATACGATGTGGCTCCGGTTGCTGATAATGTTGCTGACTGCCCAACGCATAGTAACGATTGAGTACTTTGAATAGTAATAACAGGTAAAACACTCACCGTTACACTGGAGGTAACAAAGCCAGAAGACACACATCCTGCGGTGCTGGTCCCTGATACTGTGTATGTTGAGTTCGTTAAAGGACTCACCACATTATTACCGCCCTGAATCGTGTATGTGGATGCCCCCGTTGGCACAATGGTAAATGTATTACCCGAACAAATACTGCCGCTGTTAACACTGATTACTGGTAAAGCGTTCACTGTTACACTGCTGGTAACAAACCCAGAGGAAACACATCCGGCGGCACTGGTTCCTGATACTGTATAAGTAGAATTTGTCAAAGGACCCACTACATTATTACCGCCTTGAATCGTGTATGTGGATGCTCCCGTTGGCACAATGGTAAATGCGCTCCCCGAACAAATACTGCCGCTGTTAACACTGATTACTGGTAAAGCGTTCACCGTTACACTGCTGGTAACAAACCCAGAGGAAACACATCCGGCGGCGCTGGTCCCTGATACTGTGTATGTTGAGTTCGTTAAAGGACTCAC
>JASGCO010000065.1:0-2438 GCA_030054095.1 Sediminibacterium sp. | reverse complement strand
AAGTGGATGCTCCCGTTGGCACAATGGTAAACGTATTACCCGAACAAATACTGCCACTGTTAACACTGATTACTGGCAGCGCGTTCACTGTTACACTGCTGGTAACAAAGCCCGAAGAAATGCATCCGGCTGCACTGGTTCCTGATACCGTGTATGTAGAGTTTGTCAAAGGACTCACCACATTATTACCGCCCTGAATCGTATAAGTGGATGCCCCTGTTGGCACAATGGTAAACGCGTTCCCAGAACAAATACTACCGCTGTTAACACTGATTACCGGTAAAGGATTAACTACTACGGTAACCATAAGACGCGTTGAACTTTCGCACCCGTTAAGTGTCTGCGATGCGTAATAACTGGTTCCGTTTGCCAATGCTGTTGTTGTTGAAAGCAACGACCCGGCAACAGAAGCGGTGTACCACTTTATTGCTGTACCAGAAACTACGACATTAGCCAGTGTTGCCCCTGCGCAAAACGTTTGCGAAGCAGAGCCTGAAGGTGCAGATGTAGAGTTTACCGTAATAGTTACCGTTCCGTTCATGGCAGCTGAACAACCAGCTCCTGCTGTATTCGTGGCAACTACGGCATAATTACCAGCCAATGTTTGCGTTCCAAAATTCAGGGCGCCACCGTTGCCCGTTAACGGACTTCCCTGATTGCTGCCATTTAATTTTAACTGGTAGCTTATTCCGGACTGAGATCCCGATAAACTTACTGCCGCGCCACTACCCGCGCAAACCGTTCCTCCACCGGTAACTGTAAATACTGTTGGTACTGTGCAAGGTGTTATGTATTCGTATGCCCCCATATCCGGTTGAGCATCTCTGGTTTGCAGCGCCATGTCTGTTAATGGTATTCCCGCGCCTGTGGCGCCTACATTAATGGCCGGGCTTGTATTTAATAACATCAATCCGTCATCTGTTGTACCAATACGATTATCCACTCCATCCGGATCAGCCGCGTTAAAAAACTGAGGATTGGCATTAATACAGTTGCTCATTACCGTATTGGTTACCGTTAATGGCGCACCTACCGCGTCCCGCACCAAGCAATTCGTAATAACTGGTTTTGTAGCGGTTGTGTTTGCGCTGAATATTTCCATACGGTTCAGATAGCTGGTTAACGTTGTTGGATTATTCCAAAAAATAGTATTTTTAATAATCCCACTACCAACTACAAAATAAACCACTCCACTGCCATTGTATCTGGCTGTATTATTATTCAATGTGCAATTCGTAATAGTTGGAGAAGATGGTCCGTTAACGGCAATAGCCCCCCCGTTATCTGCTACATTCCCATAAAATACGCAATTAGTAATAATAGGGGATGAATATTCTGCGTAAAGCCCCCCTCCCGGCGCACCTCCTAACATACCCGGAGGAGTGACATTGTTGTAAAAATAAGTATTCGTAATTTGAGGTACTCCATTTCCAAAAAGGCCAATTCCTGCACCAAAACACCCGAAACTATTTTGTAAAAAGGTATTGTTTGCAATTACACAATTAGATACCGTTGGGGCTGAATTCCAACAATAAATTCCAGACCCACGAGTATCATCATTACCAGTTACATCATCTATTGTGTTATCCTTTACCGTACAGTTATTGATTACCGGTGATCCATCACGTATGTAGATACCAGCCCCATCATACCTTGATATGGAAATACCACTAACTGTAATATTTCCGGCACCTACTCCATAACCACTGGTAACTATAAACCCATCGAGAACAGTTGCACTTGTTGAAGTTAAGGATATTACCACATGGTAACAATTATCAGTAACCGCTGCTGAGCCAATGTCTCCGCTTAACTGGGTTACATTCAACGAAGGATTGCGCTGACTCAGTAATGTTTCTGTACCTGCAAACCCACCATATAACTTTACGCCGTTTTTAATCAAAAACGTTTTGTCTCTCGGATCCGCCGGGGCAGTGTTTCCAAAGGGATCTTGTGTAGGCTTGTAAATACCAGCCTTTACCCATATTTGATCACCTGAGGCAGCTAACGTTATCGCGTTTTGTACATCTTTTTTAGCCGTTGTCCAGGATGTTCCGGCACCTGTATTATCGGGACGGGAAGCATCTACGTAATAAGTAGTTTGGGCATTTAAACAATTAAAACAATTCAGAAAAATAAGCCAGATCAATGGTTTTTTAGGGAGTACAATTCGCTTCATATTTGATTTTACTAATTGATATTTTTATTTGTTATTCCTTTCCGAAACAGACTCAACTACTTGCCTCTTAACAATGAATTTGATTTAGATTAAGTGTGTCGAAAACAGGCGTAATGATAAAGACATTACTTCTTGTAGGCGATCATAATAGGTGTTTTAACATTTAATTTTACACAAAGCAACGTTTCCGCGTGACCAATTGCATATTAGACCTCTTTCATAATTCATAGTTAATAATTGCAGAGATTAGCATCAATCT
>JASGCO010000037.1 GCA_030054095.1 Sediminibacterium sp. | reverse complement strand
AATATAGAAATAGAAGAAAACGGTTTACTCTGAGATTGATGCTAATCTCTGCAATCATTAACTATGAATTATGAAAGAGGTCTATTAACGTGTCCTTGTTTGTGTCTTCGTCATAAACAGAAATTAAGTAATAATCTCTGTTTATTGGTTTTTTGTCTAACGAGTCTTGTGTAAATGACGGATAGTACAAGGTCTTGATGAGTACAGGATGCCCGAAAAGAAAATTTCCCTTTTCTGTTTTTAGTCCATAATGCGCAATATTCAAAAGATTGTAGCCGAATAAAATATCAATACCCGGCATAAAATGTTCGTATGTTTCTTCGCCGGTTTCTTCAGAATCATAAGATACATCAGAAAGGATAGTATGGCGTGAATTAGACTTTTTTCTGGATTTGTATATACTAACTAATCTGTGATTATTTAATCCGGTCAGAATAACGTCATTAGGATAGGTTGAAATCTGTTTCATTGTTAAATTTCCGGAAACTGAATTTAGTGTGCTATCGTTTAGTGGCTTATTATTGTCCACTTCATTAGCGGAAATTTGTTCCTCAACCTGTTTCTCCTTTTTGTTGAAGCAAGACGTAGTCAGGCTTATTAGTAAGAGTCCTGTTAAAATAGCGGGTAATTTGTTTGTCATACATGCCAGTATTTATCTGTATTTTCACATAGTGGTTCAGAAATAGCAAAATTGTGGGTTTATTGTACGAACTTTAATGAAAACACCAGAGTTTAAATATAGCAAAAGTCAGTTAAAAATACTCAACCTAAATCGGAGAAGTACGGTTACTGGCTCATTAGTGTTCTGCCTGATTTAAGTTCATAGATAGACAGTGTAAAGACTATCAGTATTTCAACCCCAAAGTACAGGTAACCATACAGTGTTATCGTATGCATATTTTTAAGGATGTGATAGCCCGTAAACAGGCAGTAACAGATATTTAATAACCCGAGAATTACTAAGTAAAATTTCCAGTTTGCTGTATTGGTAAGGTAAATGACAGAGGAATAGATGACGTAAACTATTGCAATGCAAATAAACAGACTCAACGCACTCTTTGGCATACCGAATACTTCCTCGTAAGCGTAAGGTATAAGTAAAGAAAGAGCCGATGTCACCGCGCCAATTGCGTCAATGAGAAATAATTTTCGTCCTTTTAAAATAGAAGTAGTCATATTATTTTGCGTTTTATGGATTTTATAACAGTGATTTCCTGTTCTTCTTGCCTGGAAATGCTGTTTGTTATTTTACCAGTTGTAAACTGATTTTCAAATTTACCGGTTATAGTACCAGTGTAAATCCGGTGTAGCCACCATGCCGTAGATATCGCTTTTACAGAATGTTTCATGTCTTTTTTTGCAAACCCTTTTTTGTTAACGCCTGCTGAAGATAGCAGGGGAGAATAGAGTGGTGCATAATGGGGAAAAGGCTTTTCTCATTTTTGAATGGTAACATTTAACAACAAATGTTGAGCTTTTTAAGCACATATTTTAGACGCTACCGTTCAATTTTAGCGTTATCCGAAACTCTTAGCCAATCGTTTTATTTCATCAAAGTAATCGGCCAGCCATTGGAAATTTAAATTATCGGCGTTTATTTGCAGGAAGAAATTGTGGAGGGCTAATTGGAAAAAGCTATCAATCCCTTTTTGCTTCAGGGGGACTTTCAAATCCGTTTTTAATAGAAAAGTGTAAACATCCGCTAAATCTTTATCTACAATTTTTATTACTTTTCTGAATTCTGCATTTTGGTGGTTAAGTCGTAGTTGCTTGTTGAATAAAATATCGGTTTTGTACTCTAGAAATATGGTTATAATGTCGGGATTAAAATTTTTGGCTTTAGTCTCTTTATCACACATCAACTTTGTCTGAGATATGTGATACTTTAATAATTCGTCAAGAAAAATCTCACTATCCGCAAAAAGATGATAGAATGAGGATTTGTTTTTCCCAACACGTTTAGCAATGGGTTCTATTTGTAGTCCACTCTGACCTTTTAACGCAAATAGTTCATAACCTGCTTTTACCCAAATTTCTTTTCTGTCTTGTTTCATGGCTTGCTGCTGCAAAATTACCGCGAACGGGAGTTACATTGGCAATAATGGATCATTTTGGAACTCTGTCTTAATAAAATTACCAACGCGTAAAGATACTAAAAGTTTAGTAGAGTTATTGACTGTTCTTCCCCTCGCTCATTACCTGTTAGTACTGAGACTTTTTATATTGGCCGATAAGTAAAACGTGAGAAATTAATACAATTGGAACGATGCATGATGGCAAAAAGCAATAGGGAAATTCAAGCACTGCAATATTTGGTTGTTCAAAAGCAAATTTTTGAATGGGCAAAGGTGATGATAGAATGGCTAATGAAACAATGATAAATAAAAACACCAGTCCGATGATGTTCCAGACAATGAGAAACCGTCTGTTGATGATCGGATGAAACAAGCAGTAACTAAAGATCACCAATGCAGAGATCCCAATCAAAATATCGAAATTCCAACCCTTAAATGTCATTAAGTATGGTATTTTTTTCTGTAAAAAAAGTTGATACAATGCCAACTCCACCGGCAATCTTAAAATATGAATGCTCAGTAACGCTTTTAAATTCAGAGTCTTTGTATTTATCTGTTTTAATAGTATAAATGTAATCACAAATGTACCGGCAATGAGCAGAGGAAATGAGCCAGGATGCTTTTCGAACACACCAAAAAGAGCAAGGAGACCTGTTAGCAGTTGCCAGACGGTGAATAACAGCAGCAGTTTTTTATTTTTACCTGATCCGTAATACAGCAGGAGTAAAGACAAGAGGGCGATGATGATAAATGCAGTTTGTGTCATTTTGTATATCAAATTTATAGATTATGGGTTAATTCTTTCGCCAGTAAAAAATAGAATTGTGTATCCTCGTTCTAAACACACGTCCACTCATTTTCGCAAACACTTTCATATACCTGTTCGCCCAGCACCCCCTTTTTTTGGAGACTGTATTTTTTATTGATGACTCATATCCGATGATTACGCCATCAAAACCGGATTCTGAAGTAGATATTAGCCCGTCCTTTGATAATAGTAAATGGGTAACTTCTATAGATAACGACGGTAATCTGATCATCGGTCTGGAGCTAGTAAGTATGTTGCCAGCTAGTGTTTTAAAAGGCAATCTGAACTTTTTGGAAATTCCCATGTGTATCGATTTTAAACGCAGCACAAAAATAGTGGGATCATTTTGCTAAAAAGTTGCCTTATGGCAAAAAAGACAATTTATAGGGAAATGCCTTTTCGTATCCTGCTTAAAGAGTATTTTGTAATGCCTAAAAAAGTAGCCAGATGGTGCAACGAAACATTTTGAACGATGTGCGGTTTGTCTTTCAAAAGCTGAATGTATCTTTCTTTGGCCTGATCCGCAATAATTGAAACACTATGATTTTTCAGGGCGAGGTACGCACTCACCAACCGTCTTCGCCCATGCTCTCTGAATGTTCCACTGCCGTGGAACAAGTGTTGAAAATTCTCAAAATCCAACCGCCAGCAAACACAGTCAGTTAATGCCTGAATATTTTCTCTTGTTGGGTGACGAAGAAAAAACGAAGACCAATCAATGACAATGTCTTTCGAACCATAAAAATTTGTGGTAATGTCGTTACCCTTAGTGTCGTTTACAAAAGAACGTATAAAACCGCTTTCAAGAATCCAGTAATAATTTTCAATCTTACCTTCCTTTAATAGAAAATCTTTTTTGGAGAATGTTACCCGTTTAAATTTTGTAAGTATCCGTGAAAGCTCATGCTCTTTAAACTCAGTGGCAGGGAAAATTGTTTTTAAGAAGTGATCTTCTTTCATATATTTTCTAATTAATATGGCATCGGGGGGTGTGACCCATAACTCATAAATATATGAAGTTAATTGTAGTTTCGGGCTGGTATGCGTAGGTATTACTTGTTTTATGCTAATTAATAAAGGCACAGACATCTTATTGGAGATGTTAACGTCAGGGTATAACTGGGTAAAAGGACAGTAATGTTATAATGGAACGGTAAGGTGTAGAGGAACCGAATGGTACCAAATACCTAATACACTTTGAAGAACTGGTTACTTTTACTGAAGGTGTAGTTAACCCACAAACTAACTGAGGCACTTAGCTAAATGTTATTAGCTTTGGCTCTCTGCAGTTAATTGTTTAAAGATATCTTCCAGTTTTTGCTCATCGCGCGTTAATGTTAACACGCTTAACTGATTTTGTACCGCGAAATCGAAAATCGTTTTACGTACATCATCTTGTGTAGAAATACTTAATTGCCAGATATTGTCCCGTTTATTATGGGCATCAGTTACATGAGCAATTTTACGTAATAGTGAAGCACTGGTGGGTTTATCAAATTCAACCGTAATCATCTGGCGCTTATTATTTGCCTGTAAATCGCGGGTATCGGCGTTGGCCACAATTTCACCTTTATTAATAATAATGACGCGGTTACACAAGGCTTCTACTTCCTGCATAATGTGTGTACTTAACATCACCGTTTTTTCGTTGCCAAGTTGTTTAATCAGGTTCCGGATTTCCTGAAGCTGGTTCGGATCCAAACCTGTAGTGGGTTCGTCCATAATCAGAACTTTAGGATCATGAATCATGGCTTGCGCCAATCCCACACGCTGGCGGTAGCCTTTACTTAAAGCGCCTATTTTTTTATTTTGTTCCCGTTCCAGTCCGGTAAGGGCAATCATATCTTTAACCCGTTGCACCGTATTTTTTACGTTGTAAAGACCAGCCGCAAAAGCCAAAAATTCCTTTACGTACATATCGAGGTACAAGGGATTGTGTTCGGGTAAATACCCGATTTGCCGCCGGACAGCAATGCTTTCTTCCGCTGTATCAAATCCACATACTTTAACCGTACCGTTTGTGGGTGGAATGTAACAGGTTATAATTTTCATCATGGTACTTTTACCAGCACCATTCGGACCTAAAAAACCTACAATTTCCTTTTCACCAACTGAAAAACTGACATCGTTCAGGGCCTTTTGCGCCCCATATAATTTGGTGATATGGTTAACTTCAATAGACATACACTTTATTTGGCTTTGGCTTTTTGCATAGGGTTACTGCCATTACTCTGGCCGCGAGCCCTGCCTGCTTTTTCTTTAAATGCATCGAACCGCGATGGTTCTGTTTTTATATTCCAGCTATTGTTTTTTACATTAATGTCGGCTGTTTCGAGGTAAGGATCCAACATAATACCTATCACTTTTTTAGATTTCATATAGGCTTTGGTAATCTCTTTCTCATTTTTCCGCCAGATGTAAGCGTTGATCCGTTCAATTTCCTTCGATCCATCAGCGTATAGCCATTCAATAATCACCGGACTAACACACCCACCTTTATTACTGAGTTTTAACTCGTAAAAATAGTAACTGTTGTACTTGTTATACAAACTGTCGGGGAACGATTCCAGAGAAGCATACCGATCGCGTGTTTCTTTTGTAATGTTGGGTTCGCCTTTATAGCTGTAGTAAAAATCCTGTAAGCTGGTATCTTGCTGAACAACTGTTTTAAGCCCACTTTCGCGGTTACGGAGTTGTGTAATGTACTCGAATTCTTTCATGCGAGGGTAATTAACAATGGTGTCTATTTTTACAGGCACTTTTTTGTTATCGCTGATCTGAAATACTTTAACGGTATCTATACTGATGTCCACTGGTTCAATGTCATAAAACCAGGCACGCCAGAACCAATCTAAATCCACGCCACTGGCATCTTCCATGGTTCTGAAAAAATCAGCCGGTTCAGGGTGTTTAAACGCCCAACGACGGCAATACTCTTTAAACGCGTAGTCAAATAATTCGCGTCCCATTACCGTTTCGCGTAAAATGGTTAAGGCTGTGGCAGGTTTACCGTAAGCATTAGCGCCAAAGTTGTGAATGTTTTCGCTATTGGTCATAATGGGTTCCAGTTGGTTTTTAGGCAAACGCAGGTAATCTACCATTTTATGGGCAGGGCCACGGTTGGATGGGTAATTTACATCCCACTCCTGCTCGGTTAAAAACTGAACAAATGTATTTAGGCCTTCATCCATCCAGCTCCACTGACGTTCGTCGCTGTTAATGATCATAGGGAAAAAATTATGCCCCACTTCGTGAATGATAACCATAATCATACCATTTTTAGTCCCCTCAGTGTAGGTGCCGTCTTTTTCAGTTCGCCCAAAATTAAAACAGATCATCGGGTATTCCATGCCGTTGGCGGCTTCTATGCTTTGCGCCACAGGGTAGGGGTAGGCAATGCTGTATTTAGAGTAGGTTTTAATGGTATGCGCTACTACTTTGGTAGAGTAACGACGGTAAAGCCCGTACGCTTCTTTAGGATAGAAACTCATACACATCACCCGTTTCTTTTCACAGGTAACCGGCATAGCGTCCCAGATATATTTTCGCGAACTGCCCCAGGCAAAATCGCGTACGCTGTCGGCCTTAAAAATCCAGGTTTTGGTGGCGCCTCCGGCGTTTTTTGTTTTTTCGGCGTTTTTAGCGTCTTCCAGCAAGCCAATTTCCACAGGTTCTTTAGCGGTTTGTGCTTTTTGCCAGCGAGCCATTTGAGCCGGAGAGAGCACTTGCGCGTAGTTTTGACACTCACCCGTGCTGCACACCAGATGATCGGCTGGTACTGTCATTTTCACTTTAAAATTACCGAAGGTTAAGGCAAACTCGCCACGTCCCAGGTATTGTTTGTTCTGCCAGCCATGGAAATCGCTGTACACACACAAACGTGGGTACCACTGCGTCATCGTAAACAAATAATTTCCGTCTTCAGGAAAATACTCGTAACCACCGCGTCCGCCAACATCCATACGATTAGGCATTTTATAATGCCATTTTACTTTAAATTTTAACTTGGCTTTGGGTGCTATACCATTTGGCAAATCAATCCGCATCATGGTTTGATTAATGGTGTATTTGAGCGGTTTTCCTAATTCATCTGTTACCTCATCAATTTTATCTCCCAAACCGGCCAGCCGTTCTTTTAATTGCAGACTTTTAATCGTTTGATCGGTAATACTGGAAGGTAAAGTAGATTCATCCATATTATTCCCATCCACATTTGGGTCGTGTTGGTTCTCATCCAGTTGCAACCACAAATACGATAGCTTATCGGGTGAATTGTTGTAATACGTGATCCATTCGCTGCCAATAATGGATGTGTTTTTCTCATCGAGTGTTACATCAATATCGTAGTCGGCCCGTTGCTGCCAGTATTGGTACCCGGGCGCTCCGCTGGCGGTACGGTAATTGTTGGGAGTCGGCAAAATACTCCCCAGTTGTTCAAACTTATTCCCGTGGTTAGAGCCGGGATTATTTTGTATGTTTTGTCCTTTCAGCCAAAAACCTCCGGCTATACCTAAAACCGTCAAAAAATATTTCATAGTAAATCAATCAAACGTTCTATGCTCATTTTTAATGCCATTAACCCTATTAAGATAACCAGTATTAACTTATAATACCGGAACGGCCACTTGAAAATGAAACCTAAAATTAAGGAAAATATTAATACCGCTACTATGATGAACACCTGCCCGGCCTCTATGCCCAGATTAAAATAAAGCAGGGGAAGCACAATAGTTTCCTCATTTCCAAGCATAGATTTTAATAAGAAGGAGAAGCCTAAACCATGCACCAAACCAAAAATAAGGGTTATTATAAAAACAACGCTCAGGGGGGCGGTAGATTCCTTTTTAAAATTCAGTAAATGGTAAACCGCTACTGATAAGATACTCAGGGCAATCAGCAATTCTGTGAGGGTTTGAGGGGGCTGTACTATGTTAAAACTGCTTAAAACAAGTGTTATGCAATGTCCCAGAGTAAACGCCGTAATTAGGCCTAATAGTTTGCCCCATTGTCCGAAAGGATAAGTTAATACCAAAAGACTGACAAATAAAATGTGATCATAGCCTTTAAGATCTGTAATGTGCTCTAATCCGGTAGTAAACCAAAGTATAAATGTATCCATTTTTGTATTTTTGTTTTTACATGTTTAATGCTGTATTAAAAAAACGTTTGTTTGTTTTTGTAAGCCTCCTGACTATTGCGGCTTTTTGTATTTCGGCCAGGCATCCGTTTTACCTGTCTGTTACCACTATTAAGCACAGCAGTAAAGATAAAACATTGAGTGTTACCTGTAAATTATTTACTAACGATTTTGAAGACGCGCTCCGTAAAATTTATAAAGCAAAGGTTGATCTTATAAATGGTACCAACCGGCAGGAGCAGGAGCAATGGATTATGGGTTATTTGAAAACACATTTAAGTATAAAAGTTAACGGCCGGGCTATAACTTATAAAATGCTGGGTTTTGAGCAGGAAACAGATGCTGTTTGGTGTTATCTTGAGGCCTCTGCTCCGGATAAGATAAAAGCGGTAGAGTTAGAAAATACCATTTTATATGATTTTATAAAGGAGCAGGTCAATATTTGTCAGGTAGAGGTAAGCGGCGTACAAAAGAGCGCTAAAGTAAGTGCTCCTGAAAAAAGTATGTCTTTTTTATTCGATAAAAAATAGCTTAGAGAACTCAGATATGTCCGGTTTTAGCGAACGGCTTTACCAGTGTTTTAGTCATGGATAATAAAACGGCCATGCTCAAGCGTTGTTTGTTTATCTTTTAACTCAAAAAAATACAATCCGCAGGGGAGTTGCTGACGTTGAAAAACGTATGAATCACCATGTATTTTCGGGTAAGTACCACATAGTTTGCCTGTACTGGAATATACATAAAGTACTCCATCTTCAATATCGGTACTAAATCTGAATGTGGTTTCATAAGTGAAAGGATTCGGGGCAACTTTTGTAGAAGCAATGAACGATTCAGGGGCTTTAACCGAAAGCGCAATACACGCATTCCCCGAAATGTTGATCCAGGGAGAAGAAGATTGTTTATAGCATTCCAACCACGAAATATGACTTAATTGCCCTTCCATCGTTTCATCTATAAAACCTTTAGAGTGACCAATCCCTTCGATAAGGTATTGCGAGGGGTTGTTAGCGCTGTTCAGAAGAAAACGTTTCCGGTACCCGTTGGGTGTTAAAATACTGTCAATGCTGCTCACTGTAATAGTGCCGTTATTGATAGGTGTTTGAGGAAGTGTGCTTCCTATCTGAAGATTAAAATCGTATAAAAGGTATTCAGTAGATGTACCATTGGGAAGCACATACATTTGTTTATTTTGAGAGCGGATCAGGCATTTTAAAGAAGGGACACCAGTGTATGGCAGGATTGGTCCGGTACAATAATAAGGAATATAAGGAGGTTGTCCTACCAGTTGGTAGCCCAGATCCTGAGTTTTCTCAAGTAGTTTTTTATATACCTTACCATTAACGGTACTGTCATTCGATACACTAAATTCATTTACAAAAATATGGGCGCAAGGTAAATTAGATCCATATTGCATATCCCTCACCTGCCAAACAGGATTATTCTGAAAATAAAAATTGGAAGGTTGCGCAAAAGTTACGTTAAAGAGTTGATAACTTGCCAGAACACAAAATAGACGAAGAAGTATTTTTTTACTTAACATACAAACAAAGATAGTTGGAATAACATGAATGTAAGATTAAAAATCTGAATATAGATTTACATTTAGACTGTGTTCTTTAATTTTAACATTACAGAGGGCCCGTTTACATTTCGGTTAGTGTGTCTGTAACATTTATGGAACGTTTGTATTTTTAGTTTCTCATCTTTTGGTTGTATAAAAATGCTTAGTGGTTCAGGTTTAGTAATTATTAGCGATTATTCATTTGCTACCGGAACATTTGAATGGGGGCTAAGATTCAATTTTATTAACAACAGGATCAAACATATAACGCTATCTTTATTACTTTAAATTTTAGTATGATTAAACCACTCACATTTTCACTTAGCGTTTTTTGTGCCGGTGTAGCCTGTTCACAAAATAAACCTGTTTATCCGGAAACACTTGCCAGTCCGGTAACCGATGAGTTGCACGGTGTAAAACTTACCGATAATTTCAGATGGCTCGAAGATGGTAAAGATCCTAAGGTAGTGGCGTGGACCAGACAACAACATGAGTTTACGCTCGATTATCTGAAAAAAACGCAAAAGGAGCACCCCGAACTTAGAAAAAGTATCGAAAGTTACATAGATATGGATTATGAAGGGCCAGTGAACAAGGTAGGAAAAGCGGCCTTTCAAAGTGTAAAGAAAAAGGGTGATAAACAAGGGAAGCTGTATGCCATTGAAGGCGATAAAAAAACACTCATCTGGGATCCAATGCAGATAGATCCGAGTGGCAATACTTCAACATCTGGCATACAATATACATACGACGGAAGCCTGGCGGCTATCAGTGCTCAAAAAAGCGGTGGTGAAATTTCAACCGTTTATTTTATAGATACCAAAACTGCTAAACAGGTGTATTCGCCGTTATCTGATGTATTTGGTTTTTCGTTTACCAAATCGCAAAACGAAGGATATGTAACCATACGAACTAAAGAGGATATTGACAAACAGCGGCCTTTAAAAACATACCGGTGGAAATTGGGCGACCCTTTCTCTAAAGCCACAGAAATTGGTACAACGAAGGATGCCAAGAACTCCTTTTTTATTTACGATAACCGTTATGCGGAAGCAACATTTTTAGGTGAAAGTGATTTTTACGCTAATACACTTTTGATAAAGAAAACCGGAACGGATGAAAAAGGTAAAGAGATTTATAAAAGCGATAAATACAATGCTTATCCTTATGCCATTGGCGATAAATTCTATGTTTTAACCAATGATAATGCCCCTAATTACCGTTTAATGGTGGGGAATGTCACTACTCCCGATTATAAAAACTGGAAAGACCTGGTGCCAGAAGATAAGAGTGTTAAACAGGATTATGCCGTAACAAAAACGCATGTGATTATTCAGGAAAAAAAGGATATTGTAAGCCGTCTGGTCTTGTACTCGCTGGATGGAATTAAAGAAAGGGAACTTGAATTGCCCGAAAAGGGAAACGTGGCAGGGATGAGTTACGACCGCGAAGAAGATTCTCTTTATGTTACCCTTAATACGTTTACGTCCACTTCTAAAACCTATGTGGCTTCTGCCAGAGATTTCAAATGGCGGCTATTTTATCAGCGCCGTTTAGCCATTGATATGAGTAATATTACCGGTGAAATCATGTTCTATACTTCTAAAGATGGTACAAGGGTGCCAATGTTTGTTTTACACCGTAAAGACATAAAGCTGGATGGGAATAATCCTACTTTGTTAACCGCTTATGGTGGATTTAACTCTGGTATAGATGTGCACTATTACGGATTTTATAATCATTTCCTTAATTCGGGAGGTGTGGTAGTAGAAGCTGGAATCCGCGGTGGAGATGAGTACGGAGAAAGCTGGCACCGCGATGGGATGTTGCTGAAGAAGCAGAACTGTTTCGATGATTTTAATAGCTGCGCCGAGTGGTTAATTAAAAATAAATATACAAACGCTACAAAACTAGTGGCAATGGGAGGTAGTAATGGTGGTTTATTAATGGGGGCCATTGCCACCCAACGCCCCGAGTTATATAAAGCTATTGTTTGTCAGGTGCCGCTTTTAGACATGATTCGTTACCATCAGTTTCTGATTGCACGTTACTGGATTCCGGAGTATGGTTCTTCAGATAATGCCGAGGACTTTAAAAATTTATTGAGTTATTCTCCTTATCATAACATTAAAAAGGAAATCAGTTTACCTTCTATGTTGGTAACCACTGGTGCTAATGAAAGTCGTGTAGATCCACTACATGCCAAAAAGTTTGTAGCGGCTTTACAAAATCACCCGGCTCAGAAGAACCCGGTGTTGTTATATGTAGATTACAACAGCGGGCATGGCAGCGGCCAAAACACCAAACAAAGCATAGATAACTGGACATTCACCTTTGAATACATTATGAATCAGTTGGGAATGTAAATAAGGGAAAATGATTCGGTTACTGATGCATTGTTATAAAAAGGGAAATATCATCTCTGGCGTTTCAGACAAAGAGAAAGCAGTGGTATGAAATCAAAATTTTTGTTGTGGACCAGCGTCTTACTTTTGATAGCTGCTTTATGGGCATGTAGAAACGAATCAGGCGGGGCACTGAAGGATTACACACGTCACGCTCACGGTTATTATTACCATCTGGTTGAGATAGGAGAGCCCGCCCCCCCCGAAAAGGCAAAGGCTTACTACTGGCTGGATATGAAGTTTAAAACCCAGCGCGATTCTGTATTCTGGGACAGCCACCACGAAGGTGCCAACAAGGTCTTTATTAATGTAGAGGATGCAGGGAACGACCTTTCAGAATACATCCGGCGCTTGAATACGGGAGACAGTGTAGTGTTGTTGTTTCCGGTAAAATCGTTTTTTAAGCAGCAGTTTAATAGCGACCGACTGCCTTATTTTTGTGAAGCTGATAGCTTACTAAAGGTAGAATTAAGGGTGAAACAGGTTTTGGGATTTAACGACTGGCAGCAATTGGCCTCCGCATTAAGGAACACAGAAGCGCAGGACATACAGCATTATCTCAGAAAAAATGGAATAAGCGCGTTTGCTGATTCTTTGGGAGTGCATTGGTTGAATAAACAGTCGATGCCAAAGCCAGAGCTGGCTGCCGGGAATCAGGTTACTTTTTCATTTCAGGGGCAGTTTCTCGATGGCCGTTTACTGGATGCGCAACCGCAAAGTCTTACTTATACAATTGGCACACCCGATCAGGTACTTAAAGGAATAAATTATGTTATAAAACACATGAAAAAGGGAGAAAATATTAAAATTATATTACCTTCGCATCTCGCTTTTGGTGAGCAGGGAAGTAGTAATGGTTCGGTACCTCCTTTTACACCTTTGGCATATACTCTTACTTTAATTGATGTTAAACAAAATGATTAAAAAAACATTGTTATTAGCCGGTGCCGGAGCACTGGTAATGGTATCCTGTAAAAGTGATTCCCAATTCGACGGTTATACCCGCGCGGAAAGCGGTTTGCACTATAAATTTTTCAAACAGGATGATGCGGCGGTTAAACCCGAAGAAGGATCAGGAATTGGTATTCGTTATACGATCAAAAAGCAGTCAAACGATTCGTTACTGGTGTCTTCAAAAGATGTGGTTCAGGATGGTAGTGGTATTCTGCGTCAAATACTTAACAAATCGGCCTGTAAGGGCTGCATCGAAGATGCTATTATGATGTTGGGTAAAGGTGATAGTGCGGCATTTATTATCAGCGCTGATTCGTTCTTCCTTAAAACTATGCGTCAGAACGAATTACCACCTTTCATTAAAAAAGGAGAATACCTTTTGGTAAATATGAAAATGGAAGATGTAAAAACCAAAAAGGAAATAGAAGAAAATACCAAAAAGCAAATGGCCGAACAGGAGGCTATGCTTAAGGAATTTAAGGATAAGGAACAACCATCTATTGATAAATATATAGCGGATAATAAATTAACCGTAACCCTTAACAAAGACAGTATTTATTTTATTCAGGATGCTCCCGGAAGTGGTCCTTTGGCTCAGGATGGCGACTCGTTATATGTAGAATATACCGGTATGCTGTTAGATGGCCGTGTATTCGACTCATCCCGTTTTGAAGACGCTGAAAAAGGTGGAATTGGTAAACCTAAAGAGTATTGCCGTCCTATTCCTATTTTATTAGGGGATCACCGTGTTATTATTGGTTGGGAAAAAGCCCTCCGTCAGATGAAAAAAGGAACCAAGGCCCGTATCATTCTGCCTTCTGCTCAGGGATATGGTCCTGGTGGTAACGGACAGGTTATCCCTCCTTATGCTCCTTTGATGTTCTCAATGGAAATTGTAAGTATAAAAAAGAATAAATAATCAGGTTTGGCAAGGATTTTGTAATACCTCAGTAAATCGAAAACCATGAAAAAAGTATTAACCTTACTAGCGGCAATCGGGATGCTTACTACTTCTCTTGCCCAAACTAAAAAAATAAAAATCAGTAAAATGGATAAAACGTTTTTAGACAAACAGACCGATGGAATGTATGCTAAGATGGAAACCAATAAAGGGGATATCTATCTGGTGCTTGAGTATAAAAAAACACCTATGACAGTGGCCAATTTTGTAGGATTGGCAGAAGGGAAAATTAAAAATACGGCTAAACCGGAAGGAACACCGTATTACGATGGATTAAAATTTCACCGTGTCATTCCTAATTTTATGATTCAGGGGGGGTGCCCGTTGGGAACAGGAACAGGTGATCCAGGGTATAAATTTGATGATGAAATTGATACTACGCTAAAACACACTGGTCCTGGTATTTTAAGTATGGCTAACGCCGGCCCAGGAACCAATGGATCACAATTTTTTATTACCCATGTGCAAACGGCCTGGTTAGATGGTAAACACACAGTATTCGGGCATGTAGTGCAGGGGCAGGATGTAGTTAATGCTATTGCGGGTAACGACAGCATCCGTAAAGTAGTGATCTTACGTAAAGGAAAAGAAGCGGAGGCATTTGATGCCCCACGTGTATTTGAAACCGAAAAGGCGGGAATTAAAGAAAAACGGGCGGCTAAATTAAAAGCAGAAAAAGAAATGATGGATAAAATCCTTAATGAAAAATATGGTGCGGCTCAAACTACAGCCAGCGGATTACGTTATATTGTAGAAAAAGAAGGCACAGGCGAATCGCCAAAGGCTACTGATAATGTTACTGTACATTACCATGGCACGTTCTTAGATGGGAAAATTTTCGACAGCAGCGTGCAACGTGGTCAACCGGCCAGTTTCGGACTAAATCAGGTAATTCCGGGATGGACAGAAGGATTGCAGTTAATGAAAACCGGTGGTAAAACCAAGTTCATTATTCCACCGCATCTGGCTTATGGCGAACAAGGTTACCCTGGCGCTATTCCTCCGAATTCCTGGTTGGTGTTTGATGTGGAATTACTGAAAGTAAATAAATAATAGTTCTGTAATAGTTTGAAAGCCGCTTTAACGATACTAAAGCGGCTTTTTTATTGCCATTTGTACAGTATTTCATAGCGTTAATTAAGGAATAGCGGTAAATGGTCATTTATAGTGTTAGGTACATAATTTTTAATAACAACAACCGTTTTTAGTTAAATAAAAGCGAAGCGTATGATGAAAATTACCAAACTAAAATTAATAGTGGCCTTTGGTTTTGGTGTATTTCTGGCTGCTTGCTCCAAACAAGAACCCTCTTGTTACAGCCGGAAACTGGAAAAGGCCTACAAAGAACGTATGTGTACAATGGATTGCCCCGGATACGTTGGTTGTGATGGGAAAACCTATTGTAACCAGTGTGAGGCAAACCGTAATGGAATCCGTTAAAATTCCAGAAAGCGCTTGTTAAAATGATAGATCGGTCACAAAATGGTGAAAGCGAGAATTAAAAGTAACAGTAACTGGTATTTATAAGAGAATCTTTATGTTTCTTCCGGAATTTGTTGGGTGCGGGCGTACACAGTGGATTTAATAATTCCGCCGTTTATTTCTGGGATGATGCTCAATGATATTGGCAATTAAGAACGCTTTATCCAGGTGAGTATAAATCTCTGTAGTAGTAATGCTTTCGTGCCCCAGCATTTCCTGTACGGCTCTTAAATCGGCACCACCTTCTACCAAATGCGTGGCAAATGAGTGGCGCAATGTGTGTGGACTTAAATTTTTACGGATACCAGCCCGTGCCGCCAGATCTTTAATAATGTAAAATACCATTACCCGCGATAATGCCGCACCTCTTCTGTTCAGGAAAACAAAGTCTTCTTGTCCGTGTTTAACCGGCAAATGTACCCTTACCTGTTGAATGTAGTTTTTTAACGCTTTAATAGCCAGTTGTCCTATGGGAACAAGGCGTTCTTTATTTCCTTTCCCCACTATTTTGATATATTCTTCCTGTAAATGTAAATCGCTAAGTTTAAGTGTTACAGCTTCGCTTACCCTTAAGCCACAGCTGTACATGGTTTCAATCAGTGCGTAATTCCGATCGCCTTCTGCCGTGCTCCGGTCTATTTGTTGCAGTATAGCTTCAATTTCGTGAACGTGGAGACTTACAGGGAGTTTTCGGGTAATTTTGGGTGTTTCCAGCAATTCGGCAGGACTCTGGAGTATAACATTATCAATTAACAAGTAATTGAAAAAGCCTTTTACGCCCGAAACTATACGTGATTGTGTAGAAGCGTGGAAACCCAATCCGGCTACCCATTCCAGAAAAAGCTGAAGATCTTTATAGGTGATTTCTTCCGGAGTTTTTCCGCCAAGTTGATTCCCGGCAAAAAGTTCCAGCTTGTTCAAATCGTCCTGATAGGCATCTATCGAGTTGGGCGATAAAGACCTTTCCAACTGAAGGTATTGCCGGAACGCTTTCGTATGACTCTTCCAACGACTCATCAAATGTAAAAACAACGTATGTGTGCGAGTTTTAAAACGGAAGATATAGTGTTTCCCGGATCAAATTCCCATAAAAACCTGTAGCTGAAAAATAAAAATGGTAATTTTAACACAATGAAACTGGCAATAATTAATGGACCAAATTTAAATCTTTTAGGGATACGTGAACCCGGAATATATGGTTACGCTGATTTTGGGTCTTTTATGGAACACCTTCGGAAAACATATCCGGAAGTTACGTTTGATTATTTCCAAAGTAATGTAGAAGGAGAGTTAATAAATGCTTTGCACGCTTATGGATTTTCGCACCAAGGCATTATTCTGAATGCGGGTGGATTTACCCACACTTCTGTTGCCCTGGCAGATGCGGTGGCAGCCATTTCGGCACCGGTAATGGAAGTACACATTTCCAATATTTTTGCAAGAGAGGATTTTCGCCATGTTTCTTATCTGGGAGCTAAATGCAAGGGAAGCATCAGCGGTTTGGGGCTCGAAGGATATGAACTGGCCGTGTCGTATTTTCTTAAACAGAAGTAATTAATATGCTGGTATATAATCTGGGCCTTTTTTTTTACGGTGTATTTATACGTTTCGC
Source organism: Sediminibacterium sp. (assembly GCA_030054095.1). Lineage (GTDB taxonomy): Bacteria > Bacteroidota > Bacteroidia > B-17B0 > Aurantibacillaceae > Aurantibacillus. The sequence goes on along the minus strand of JASGCO010000037.1, from coordinate 18,643 downwards.
AGCTTTCTTTAATCCCAAGGCAAAATTATGGGTAAACGGAAGGAAGAATTGGGAAGAACGATTGAAGGAAAGGTTAAAACCTTTTGACAACCGGAAACGGATCTGGATGCATTGCGCTTCGTTGGGAGAATTTGAACAAGGGCGACCGGTTCTGGAAGCGTTACGACTTCAATACCCCGATGCTTGTCTGGTGCTTAGTTTCTTTTCGCCCAGTGGCTATGAAATGATGAAACAGTATGAAGGGGCAGATGTTGTGTGTTATCTTCCTATGGATACACCCGGGAATGCAAAACGCTTTGTCCGGATTTTAAACCCATCTGTGGCTTTATTCGTGAAGTACGAATTCTGGTTAAATTACCTGAACCGACTTAAAGCAGGAATGATTCCTACTTATCTCATTTCAGCAGTTTTTAGGAACGATCAGCCTTTTTTTAAATGGTACGGCGCTATTTTTAGAAATGCTTTACCCGCCTATACCCATTTGTTCGTTCAGGATCAGGGGTCTGCCGATTTATTATCGCGTTTGGGGGTGACGCAGTGTACAGTTTGTGGCGATACGCGTATTGACAGGGTTTTAGCTATCAGTGCAGGTGCTAAAAAAGATCTTACTTTTTTAGAAAAATTCAGAGCCGATTCGCGCCTGATTCTGGCAGGCAGTACCTGGTGGAAAGATGATGACCTTTTGGCTCCTGCTTTTAAGCAGCTATGCGCTAAAATACGAGGTATTAAGCTGGTGATTGTGCCACACGAAGTGGATGAAAAGAACATAACCCGTGTTACCGCAGTATTAAAGCAGGCCGGAATAAGTTACATTAAATTTTCGGAGATGGGCCAAAAAGAGGATGGTGAATCAGCGGATGTATTTGTTTTGGATGCGGTAGGATACCTTAGTACTGCTTACCGTTTGGCACATATCGCCTACATAGGTGGTGGATTTAACGGTGGCATCCATAGTATTCTGGAGCCCGCGGCATTTGGGGTGCCATTGGTTTTTGGTCCGGATCATCAGAAGTTTCATGAAGCGAAGGCTCTTTTAAAGATGGGAGGGGCAACAGAAATAAGGAACATGCAAGAATGGATTAGTATCATGAAAAAATTGATGTCTGTCCCTGAATTGTATGCGCAAAAATCGGAAAGCGTAAAACAATTTATGGCTCAGAATAAAGGAGCAACACTTAAAATAATGGGGCTTATCCGGTTCTCATAACCCGTTGTAGCGTGTTAAATCTTTTCAATAAAAATTTTGATTATATCGTATTAATTTAGTTATTTGCATTGTTTATTTGCAAAGATAAACAAGGTTTTTTTGATGATTAAAATTCGTATTGGTATGATTAATAAAAAATTAATAGCCTTGGGTATGTCGGGTCTTTTGTTAACAGCCTGTAACGACCCTAAAGAAAAGGAAAAAGAAGAAATTGTGGAAACCGACACGGTTAAAACAGCGGTTTTAAACGTAGGAGGTGAATTGTTTAGTGTTCCTTCTCCAATACAAACCGCTATTTTGATTAAAGATGCCGGGGTAGATTATGATAAGAGTATCCTCAACGATTCTAAGAAAGTAAACCTGTTTTCAACCGACTATTTACGGGCGCTTAATTTGGGGATTTACGGGGCAGATTTAGGTTACGTGAGCCTTTACAACAAGTCATCCGATGCTATCAGCTATCTGGCAGCGGTTAAGCAATTGGCCGATAAAATAGGTGTAAGTGCGGCATTTGATGCCAAAACCATTAAACGTATCGAAGATAATATTTCCAATAAAGACAGTATGCTGGTTTTGGTGGGGATAGCGTATCGCTCCAGTGATGCTTACCTGAAAAACAACCAACGTACGGAGGTTAGCAGTCTTATTCTGGCAGGTGGCTGGATTGAAAGTATGCAGTTTTCGTTAGATGCGTATTCGAAAAAACCCTCGCAACAAATCAAGTACCGTATTGCTGAACAAAAGCAGGCTCTGGGAAGTATCCTGAAATTACTCAGCTCGCACAATTTACCGGATGCCAGTGAACTGGTGAAACAATTGGGGGATCTATCCAAAATTTACGAAGGGATCAGTTTTAAGTATAATTATGTGGAACCTGTTACAGACAGCCTGAAACACATTACCTACATTAACAGTACTACTGATGTAATAGTGAGCGATGATCAGTTAAAACAGATAGCCGATAAAGTGAAAGAGATCCGCTCTAAAATTATTAACGCTACCAACTCGTAACGACTATGAATAAGATTAAATTTACCTTTATTGCCTTATGTATTACACTTTATGCTCACACATCCAGAGCGCAGTGCGATACCATAGCCAACATTTGCGCTAAACATATCATATCCTCGTTTATATCCGACGGGCAGCAATACCGAGCACTTTTACTGAATTCAGAAGAGACAGCTGAATTTCATACAACATTTTTTGGTGAAACCACCTATCGCATTGCCGCCTGCAGTGGTACCAGCGACGGTAATCTGATCTTCAGTATCTATGATCAGGACAGGCATTTACTATTTACCAACCGTAATCAGAAAAACGCTCCTTACTGGGATTTTAAAGTGAAAGCCACACTTGAAACAATTATCGAAGCGCAGTTGGATGTTAATAAAAATCCAGGGTCGGGTTGCGCGGTTATACTGATCGGGTTTAAACAGAAATAACTATTTTTTTCCAACAATAGAAAGGATAAAGCAGTTGCGCTTTATCCTTTTTTTGTATATTAGTTTCTGCTTTTTTTGCATGAAGTATTTATACATTTTCCTATTTCTGTTAACGTTAACTGTTTCTAAAGCGCAAACATCCTGTGCTTTTGTGGAAGATACACTCTATCTGCCCATGACCGGTAAAACACTGCCGGCATCTTACATCGAAGTAGTGACTAAAAATAATTCTCGCATTCAATTATTCAGGCAGGGCGGAAATTACTATTTACGCATTATAGCCACCATAAACCTGTACTTTGGAAAAACAGATGTGCTGGAAATAAAGAGTGGCAATAAGAGTTTTTTTTCTAAAAATACAACGCAGCTGGAGAGGGATAAAGACCATGGCAGTTACACGGTTCAGGTTTACAAAAATTATATTGCCACCCTGCGCGATTATGGTATAACAGGCATCAAATTTGGAGCAGCGGAAACACGTTATGAAGGACGCGATACGGAAGCGGTTCGGAAAATGGCAAACTGTTTTTATGAAACGATTAATACGAAGTAATATACGACCGGGTCATATAATCTAATACTACTATGAGTGAACGAATATTAAGGGCGTTAATGCAAATGTTTGCGATTATTGCAAAGGTAGATGGTATTAACAATACTGGCCGGCAAATTGTACAGTCCTTTTTAAAACAACAATTAAACCAGGAGCAGGTTGATACGTATCTGAAAATTTTTGATGAATACCTCGAGTCGCATCATCAGGCCAGCAAGAAAAAAGACGGCACTGCAAAACGCACCTCGGTAAACTCCGTTAAAGTACTTAAAATCTGCACCCAGATCAATCAGGAACTGGAGCAGACACAAAAGGTGATTGTGTTGATCCGTTTGCTGGAATTTATCTACTCCAGTAACGAAATCAGCGATCAGGAATACGAATTTGTTGTTACAGTATCTGAAACATTTAATATCCCAAAAGAAGAGTTCAGTTTGCTTAAATCTTTTGTAGAAGATCAGATTGAAGTTATTCCCGATACAGAAAATATCTTGGTTATTAATAATAAGCCAGGCGGGTACAATAACCAAACCAAGCACATTCTGGTAGAGGCTATACCGCAGGATATAAGAGTAGTACAGATACCAAGTGTAGGTATATATGCCTTGCGCATATATGGCAACTTTGAAGTGCAGTTAAACGGGCAGGGAATATCTAAAGAGAGAGTTCATATCCTTACTCCAGGCTCTTCTATACGTTCTTCTAAGTTTACACCTATTTATTATAGCGATATTATCGGACGTTTCCTCAGCGATGATTCAAAAGCGCGTATTACTTTTGAGGCCATTCAGCTGGAATACAAATTCAAGGGTGGTAAACTAGGATTAAGGGACGTAAACATCAGCGAGGAAAGCGGCAAACTCATAGGTATCATGGGAGGCTCGGGAGCCGGAAAGTCAACCCTTCTGAATGTGTTGAACGGCAATGAAGTACCAAGCAAGGGCGCTGTTAAAATAAATGGCATCAATATCCATACGCAGCGTTCAGAGATTGAGGGAGTGGTAGGACACGTCAGTCAGGATGATTTATTGATAGAAGAATTAACTGTTTACCAGAATTTATTTTACAATGCCAAGCTTTGTTTCGGAAATCTGGATGACGCTTCAATTTCCAGGAAATGTACCGATTTGCTTGCGGATTTGGGCTTAAGTGAAACCCGGAATCTTAAAGTAGGGTCACCGCTCGAAAAGACAATTTCAGGTGGGCAGCGGAAACGGTTGAATATAGCGTTAGAGTTAATACGGGAACCAAGTGTATTGTTTGTTGATGAACCAACCTCCGGGTTATCATCACGCGACTCTGAAAACATCATGGACCTGTTAAAAGAACTGGCCCTGAAGGGAAAACTTATTTTTGTGGTGATTCATCAGCCATCATCCGACATTTACAAAATGTTTGATAAACTGATGATACTGGATGTAGGTGGATACCCTATATACTACGGTAACCCGGTAGATGCTGTAAGTTATTTTAAACGCCTGGTAAACCATGTGAATGCTGAAGAAAGCGAATGCTGGAACTGTGGTAATGTAAATCCCGAACAGATTTTCAATATTATTGAAAGTAAGGTACTGGATGAATACGGTAACCTTACTTATAATCGTAAAGTAAGCCCTTTGGAATGGAACCGGCATTACAAAGAGCAAATTGAAACCGGCATACACTCTCAGAAAGAACATACCGACATCCCGGAAAGTATTTTTAAGGTGCCGCACTTTTTAAAACAATTTAAAGTATTTATTACCAGAGATGTCCGCAGTAAATTAACCAATACCCAATACCTGTTGATTAATTTTCTGGAGGCTCCGTTGCTGGCATTTATTCTGGCTTATCTGGTACGCTACTTTAATACGGATGTAGATACAACAAAAGGATATATTTTTAGTGAGAATGAAAACATACCGGCCTACATGTTTATGGCTGTTGTTGTGGCGCTTTTTATAGGATTGACAGTAAGTGCCGAAGAAATTATCAGAGACCGTAAAATCAGAAAGCGCGAATCGTTCCTGAACTTAAGTAAAGGAAGTTATTTGTGGAGTAAGATCAGTATCATGTTTATTTTATCGGCAATCCAAACACTTTCGTTTGTTGTGGTAGGTAATTTGGTACTTGGAATTAAAGGTATGTACACCGATTACTGGCTGGTTTTATTTACGACCAGTTGTTTTGCCAATATGTTGGGATTAAACATATCGTCAGCGTTTAACAGTGCCGTTACTATCTACATTCTTATTCCTTTTCTTATTATTCCGCAGTTGTTGTTGAGTGGCGTCATTGTAAAATTTGACAAACTAAATCCAACATTGGCCAAGCAGGGTGGAGTACCGTTTTCGGGCGAGGTAATGGCTAGTCGTTGGGCGTTTGAGGCTCTGGCAGTTAATCAGTTTAAAGAGAATAAATACGAACGGAATTTTTATAAATTCGATAAATCCATCAGTATTGCCCAATACAAAAAAGTGTATTGGATTCCCAAACTGGAAAGTAAACTAACGAAAATTGATAATGAGCTAAAAGGCGGAAAAAAGTTGAACGATGTAAAATCGGATATTGACCTTATCCGTAATGAAATTAAAAAGGAACAACGCATTACAAAGAAAATAGTTTGTACGGTTACAGATAAAATTACAACAGACGGCTATAATGAGCTGACAATAGCAGGTGTAAAATCCTACTTTAAGGATCTGAACGATTATTATATCGCAGTTGAAAATACAGCCAGGAAAAAGGCGGATGAGGTAGCTGTAAACATGCAGAAGACAGAGCCTGAAAAACAGGCGTTTTTAAAGTTGCGTGAAGAGTATGAAAACGAAGGACTTAGTCAGTTAGTAAAGAATGCGAATGATATAAGTGGTGAGCGCTGTCTTGAAAAAGAAGGACGTTTAATTCAGCAGATTGAACCTATTTTCCAGGATCCCACCGAATCTAAAATCGGGAGAGCGCACTTTTTTGCCCCCCGCAAAAATTTTCTGGGCGCCATGGTACCCACTTATTGGTTTAACATTGCTGTTATCTGGCTGATGAGCCTAGTTCTTATAATAACGCTCTATTTTGATGTATTTAAACGCGTACTAGATTTTTTTGGAAACCTTAGTGTATCCTTTAAAAAGAAGACAAATTAACTAAAGAAGAATAACGGTAACACAGGGATCGAAATGAATTTAGACTATACGTTTATCCGGTTTTGGGGTTATACTATATATGAGCCGGTTACTATACTGACAAATTTACTGGTAACTATATACTGTATGTATTGTTTTTTCAAAATGAACACACGGGGGTATTATCTGGCTACATTTTGGGCATGGTTTTTTCTGCTGATTGGAGTAAGTAGTTTTGTAGGATCTCTGGCACATGGCGCGCATTTCCAGTTGGGCTATTCGTTTTTTAATAGTGTATTGTTCCTTATGAATGCGATAAGCCTTGTTGCCATCTTTTTCTGCTTTAAAGCGGCTAACACCTACGCCAGTATTGATAAATCCCCTCCAAAAAAACGCTATACGTATCTCGTGATTTTGTGGATTGGTATTTTACTCGGATTCACACTGGTTTATAACAACTTTATCCTGATTAAAATTCATGCAGGCATAGTACTTACCTATTCCCTGATAGTGCATTATCTTACGTACCGCCGTCAGCAAAAGGGAAGTGGATGGATTGTATCCGGAATATTAATCGCATTTTTATCTATCATTGTGCATAGCCTCCGTATTTCGGTAAGTGATTGGTTTAACTATAAAGACATTGCGCATTGTATAATGCTGCTGAGCCTTATTGCTATTTTTAAAGGAAGTTCGTATAAGGTGGAACTGAACCGTCCGGAAGAATTGCAGCCAGCCTGAGATTTAAGAAGCGAAGCGCATTTTAAGAACACCTAAAAAAGCTTCTTTAAATATTTTGGTACTCATTTTACTGATTCCCTCCACACGGTCAACAAATAAAATGGGCACTTCTTTAATTTTAAATCCCGCTTTATAAGTTTTATATTTCATTTCAATCTGGAAAGCGTATCCTACATATTGAATTTTGTCAAGTTGAATCGTTTCTAATACCTTACGTTTATAGCATTTAAAACCTGCCGTGGTATCTTTTACAGGAAGCCATAAAATCATACGGGCATATACTGACCCAAAATAACTCATCAATATCCGGCTGAAAGGCCAGTTTTTAACGCTACCACCTTTTACATAACGCGACCCAATGGCAAGATCGGCGCCTTCTTCTTCGCAGGTTTTATAAAGTCGTATCAGATCGTCCGGGTTGTGCGAAAAATCACAATCCATCTCGTAAACATACGCATAGCCTTTTGCCAATGCCCATTTAAAACCATGTATATAAGCGGTGCCTAAACCCAGTTTACCTTTTCGTTCCTCGATAAATAAACGATCCTTAAATTCGTTCTGTAGCTGTTTTACCTTATCTGCCGTGCCATCAGGTGAGCCGTCGTCCACAATCAGTAAATGAAACGGTTCGGTTAAAGCAAACACCTTACGGATCATTTTTTCTATATTCTCGATCTCGTTGTAGGTTGGAATAATAACTATATGCTTTAACATAAGGGAAGCCGAATATACAAATAAACTCCGTGAAGCTGTAAATATTTTATTGTGAACCTGACTTTTGTTTTTTTTAACGTCTGTACGTTTTTTCGTTCTGAAACTATATATTTAACATAGAAATGCAAATGGAAAAGGAACGGGTATTTACCTTGATAAAATTGCTGCTGTTGCTGTTTGCCGGGAGCGTAAGCAAAGTGTATTCTAAAACTAAAATTTCGCTGGACTCACTCGAGGCGCTTTGCAATGATACGCGTTTGCACGATACGGTCAGGGCCAGACACATGATAAAATTTTGTCAGCGGATTTACGATAAAAACCCTGATAAACTTTTTGTTTATGCCGATCGTGTTATTGCGCTGGCAGCTAAATATAACCGTCCACAGGATGCTGCTCAGGCTTACATAGGTAAGGGATTGGTATATAAAAACAGAAACGAACTTGATTCAGCAGAAGCCAATCAATTAAAGGCTTTGGCCATTTTTAAAGCACAAAATTCCATTATTGGAATGTCAGATGTTTACAACAATCTGGGAGTTATAGAAAAAAACAGGACAAATTATACAAAGGCCCTGACGTATTATTTTAAGACCCTCGAGGTTATTAAAGGATCGAAAGATGAAGCCCGGATCAGCAAAGTGTATCTGAATATTGGTAACGTATATAAAAACCTCGGCAATTTTGAACGTGCCGGAAGTTATTTCATTCTCCATAACGACAGGGTACTTAAAAGTGGCGATTCCACTTCCTATGCTGTGGGATTGTCTTCTCTGGCACAAGTATATCTGGAAGAGAAGCGGTACGATGCCGCCAGAATAGCACTTTACAAGGCCTATGGTATCCAAACGCGCTCTGGAAATAAAAAAAATATTTGTACGGTGTTGTCTTTGCTGGCACGCGTGTACGAACGGGAGGGAAATTATAAAGAAGCGGTAAAATATGCCCTCGAAGCCCGTGAATATGCTGTAGAACTTGGTGATAATGAAACCATTGTTGAGGCAGAGATGGTGATGGTGAAAAGTTGTATGAACCAGAAACAATTTGCTAAAGCAGAGGGTATTTTGGAGAAGGCCGAGGCCCGTATCATGAAATACAAGATTAGTAAACAACTGCAAATGCTGAATAATCTTGGTTACGAGTTGTACGAAGCCAAGGGCGATTACCGGAAAGCAAACAGCTATCTTAAACGTCAGAATACATTACTCGACTCTATGTTTTCGACCGATCTGGTAACAAAAATTTCCGACATGGAAAAGAAACTTCAGAACGAAAAAAAACAGCGGGAAATAGAATTATTAAAAAGCAATGCGCAACTGAAAAATGTGGAATTAAAGCGGCAGAAATTAATGCTGGTGACGATTTTAGTCATTGCGTTTGGTATTTTGGTGGTGCTGCTCTTTGTATTCCGGAACCTTCGTCAAAAGAAAAGAGCCAATGCGGTTCTGGCCGGAAAAAACGACGAGATTAACCGGCAAAAGGATTTAATCGAAACCAAGAACAAGGAAATCACCGATAGTATTAATTACGCCAAACGTATTCAGGAGAGCCTTTTAACCAGTCAGGCTCTCTTTAAACAACATACAGACGATTTTTTCATCTTGTTTAAGCCCAAAGATATTGTTAGTGGCGATTTTTACTGGGCCACCACAACCGATAAGGGATTTATGATTATGTGCGGAGATTGCACAGGACACGGCGTTCCCGGAGCATTCATGAGTTTATTAGGCATCAGCTACCTTAACGAGATTGTAAAACAGAATAATATAACAGAACCGCACCGGGTTTTTGATTTGCTCAGAGATAAAGTAATCCGCAACCTCAATCAAACGGAAGAAGCCAGTAAAGACGGGATGGATGCGGCATTGATACGCATACATAACAATCAGTTGGAACTGGCCTGTTCTAATAATCCGGTATGGGTTGTTCGTAACGAATCCGTCATAAAATGCAAGCCTGATAAATTTCCGATAGGAGCGGGAGTTACCGAACATGCCGGATTTAGTCGCCAAAGTATGTTGCTGGAGCCGGGCGATTGCATTTATCTGTTTACAGATGGTTATGCCGATCAGTTTGGGGGCACAAAAGGAAAAAAATTTAAATACCAGCAACTCGAAGAAGCAATTTTGAAATTATGTAAGCAACCATTGCAGGAACAAGGCCGTCAGTTGGAGCAGATTATTTCCCGTTGGATGGGAAATCTGGAGCAGGTAGATGATATGCTCATTATCGGTATTCGTGTGTAAAAGTGGCCCTTTGTTATGAATAGATCAGTGTTTAAGATAAAACGTGAAGAGTCCGCACAAGGGGAACCAGCAAGCACTGATAAACCAACAGTATCTGATGTTCTGCACATGGCCTTATTTCATTTACTTTTGTTACCATGGATGCCATAAAACTACGCCCCTGGCAATACAGTGATAGTGAAGATCTGGTGCAAAATGCCAATGACATGGAAGTTGCCCGTTACCTTACCAATAAGTTTCCGCATCCTTACACTTTAGAACATGCAGGGCAATTTATTCAGTTCGCCAATTCCGGGACACCTATCCACATGTTTGCCATTACCTTAAATAACAAAGCCATTGGCGGGATAGGCATTCATCCGCAGGACGATGTGATGGAAAAGAACGCGGAGATCGGGTTCTGGTTGGGAAGGGCGTACTGGGGTAAGGGAATTATGACAGATGTGATTCCTCAGATGCTTACATTCGCTTTTGATAATTATCCGATAACACGGGTCTATGCCCGTGTATTTGGCAATAACATTGCTTCGCAACGCGTGATCGAAAAAACGGGTTTTACCAAAGAAGCCATACTGCACAAAACCATTTATAAAAACGGCGAATTTCTCGATGAGCATATTTACGGGTATCGCAAACCGGAAGTACAGCAATAAAATCAACCAATTGTCATGCCTTGAAAGCCCTTTAAAATAAGGGAAAAGTAAAAAAGTTTAAAAAAAATTTGGAAAATAGAAAAAAACTGCACTAACTTTGTGTGGAATTAATTACGCTTTTTGTGTGTGATTAATTTATCAAGATGCGGCGAGAGAATAGGCTCTGAGACCCGCAGGCAACCAACTAGAAGCCCGAAAGGGTTGGAAAACCGGTGCTAAATCCTACCTCTGATGAGAGTAAGAGGAAAGATAAATTAAAAAGTAAAAAAATGAAACAGGCACACATTTCTCACTCAGGCATTCAGAATCCTAACGCAAATTCAGTAGCAAACTATTTCATGCAAACCATCTGTTGCATGTGTTGCTGTTGGTGTATGTGTAGTTAATCCCGTTCCGGGAACATTAGCGTTTCAGAGCATACACATTCTCAAAGGGAACTAACGCATCCCTGATTCAATCAATTAGTATTAACGCCATCCTCAGATGGCAAAAATTAAAAAATTAACAGATGGAATTTTTCAAGTCATTACCAACGTCTTCCGACAATCTATTAACCAATAAACAATTTCGTTCGTATGTCTCCTTTCAGGCAACGTATGCTAACAGCATTAAAGGCGGACATTTGCCGTATTTCCTCAACTCGCAGCAGCGCGAAAGGTTAGTGGCAGAAGTAAACCTGCTAACATCAGAAGAACGAAGTGTGTTAGTACAATCTCATTATCACTCACGGAATTAACGATAAAAAATATTTCCAGACAATGGCCTGATCACCCACTATCCGGAAAACAGACAGGCGAAGTGCCAATTAACAAAATAAAACCAAAAATATAAAAATAGAAATCATGAGTACATCAGTAAATTACCGCTTTGAAACATTACAATTACACGCAGGTCAGGAAGTTGACCCGGCTACCGGATCACGCGCTGTACCTATTTATCAAACCACATCGTATGTGTTTAAAAATTCAAAACACGCCGCTAACCTGTTTGGTTTGAAAGAATTCGGGAACATTTATACCCGCATCATGAATCCGACTACGGATGTGTTTGAAAAACGCATTGCCGCGCTTGAGGGTGGTGTCGCTGCTCTGGCAGTAGGTTCCGGGCAAGCCGCTCAGTTTATCGCGCTCAATAATATACTGGAGGCAGGCGATAATTTTGTATCTACCTCCTTTTTATATGGCGGCACCTACAATCAGTTTAAAGTAGCTTTTAAACGACTGGGCATAGATGTGCGTTTCGCCAATGGCGATAGTACTGAAGCATTTGAGAAATTAATTGATACAAAAACAAAAGCACTTTACCTCGAAACCATTGGTAACCCGGGATTTAATATTCCCGACTTTGAAGCCATAGCCGCACTGGCCCGTAAACACGATATTCCTTTAATTGTAGATAATACGTTTGGCGCAGGTGGGTATTTGTTTCAGCCATTAAAGCATGGCGCCAATGTGGTAACTGCATCGGCCACCAAGTGGATCGGCGGACATGGTACAAGCATTGGTGGTGTTATTGTGGATGGCGGAAATTACAACTGGGGCAATGGAAAATTCAAACAGTTTACTGAGCCGAGTGAAGGGTATCATGGCCTAAAGTTTGCAGAAGTATTTGGTGTAAATAACCCTTTGGGTTTACCAAACATCGCATTCATCATCCGTGCACGCGTGGAAGGTTTGCGTGATTTTGGCGCCGCCATATCACCTTTCAATTCCTTTCAGTTAATTCAGGGACTAGAAACCCTTTCATTACGCGTACAGCGTACTGTTGACAACGCGCTGGCGCTGGCGCACTGGCTCGAGCAACGCGAGGAAGTGGAATATGTAAATTATCCCGGATTAGCTTCTTCACGCTATCATCAGTTAGCTAAAAAATACCTGAAAAACGGATTTGGCGGGGTGTTTTCATTTAAGTTAAAAGATGGGAAAAACGCAGCGGATTTTGTAGTCAATAATCTTCAGTTGGTAAGTCACCTGGCTAATGTGGGTGATGCCAAAACACTGATTATTCACCCAAGCACCACAACACACGAACAACTCAGCGCCGAAGAGCAAAAAACAGCAGGCGTAGAACCCGGATTGTTGCGTGTATCTACAGGATACGAACACATTGAGGATATAAAAGCCGATTTTGTTCAGGCGTTTGAAAAATTATCGAAAGTAAATAAAGAGGAACTCGAGTTATTACTAAACTAAAACCAAGACCAAACTGACGGAAGCAGATTCCGGCAGTTTAAACGATTTACCTATGTATCAGATTTATCAGCATACTGAACCTTTCCTGCTGGAGTCAGGACGTACCCTGCCACACTTGCAAATTGCCTATCATACCTATGGTCGTCTGAATTCGGACGCCAGCAATGTGGTGTGGGTATGTCATGCCTTAACCGCTAACAGCGATGTATTCGACTGGTGGAAAGGATTGTTCGGAGAAAACGATCTGTTTAATCCTGATGACTATTTTATAGTATGCGCTAATAACCTTGGATCCTGCTACGGTACCACCGGTCCGGTTAATGAGCAGGGGAAATCGCTGTTCGCAGGTTTTCCTCTGGTTACAATCCGCGATATGGCTCAGGCTCACGATCTTCTGCGTCGTCATTTAGGCATTGAAAAAATAGCGGTGCTAATTGGCGGATCGCAAGGCGGGCAGCAGGCCCTGGAATGGGCCATTGCCCAACCCGAAAAAGTAAAGCAACTGATACTTATTGCTACCAACGCGCGTCATTCGGCATGGGGAGTGGCGTTTAATGAAAGTCAGCGTTTAGCCATCAAAGCAGATCGTACGTATTATGGCAATACCCCCGATGGCGGACAGAAGGGACTTTGTGCCGCACGAGGAATAGCATTGTTGAGTTACCGTAATTACGAAACGTATGTAACAACTCAGACGGATACAGAAGAAGACAAATTAAACGATTACAAAGCCGCGTCTTATCAGCGATATCAGGGCGAGAAGCTGGTGAATCGTTTTAATGCCTACGCTTATGTAACCCTTACTAACGCTATGGATTCGCATCATGTTGGCCGTAACCGCGGATCGTTGGAACACGCCCTGACAGGTATAACCGCCAAAACGCTGGTTATTGGTATTAACGAAGATATTTTATTCCCTGTAAATGAACAGGTATTCCTGGCCGAAAACATTAAAGGGGCGCGCTTAGAGGTAATTCACTCCAGATATGGGCATGATGGATTTTTAATTGAAACGCGCGCCATCAGCAAAATTATAGCCGGATTTTTAGAAAATGCGGCAGTTAAAGAACAGAAGCACATTATTTATTCATCTTAAAATGACATATACAATGACAGCACAAAAATTAAATATAGGGTTATTTGGCTTTGGCTGCGTGGGCCAGGGATTATACCACGTACTGAAAAACAGTAAGGGATTTACAGCCAATATTAGTAAAATAGCCATTAAAGATCCACATAAAAAACGGAGTTTACCGGCATCCTGTTTCACATTCGATAAAGCAGAAATACTGGACAATCCGGATATCAATGTTATTGTCGAATTGATAGACGATGCGGAGGAAGCCTTTCGTATCGTAAAAGAAGCACTGAGCAAGGGAAAACACGTTGTCACTGCTAATAAAAAAATGCTTGCTACGCATCTCGAAGAGTTACTGGCCCTCACCGAACAAAACAATGTGTCTTTACTGTACGAAGCGGCATGTTGCGGTAGCATTCCTATCATCCGTACTTTGGAGGAGTATTATGACAATGAGCGCATCCACAGTTTATCCGGAATCTTTAACGGTACTACCAATTATATTCTTACCAAAACCATTTCTGAGAAATTAAGTTATGCTCAGGCGCTGAAACAAGCACAGGATAAAGGTTTTGCTGAAACTAACCCTGTTAGTGATGTAGAAGGTTTCGATCCTAAATACAAGGCCATTATTCTTGCGCTGCATGCATTTGGGATTTTAGCCCGCCCGGAAGAAATTTTAAATGTGGGTATTACAACGCTGCGCGAAGAAGACATCCGTTACGCCTCCGAAAAAGGATACAAAATAAAACTGGTACCAACGGTTAAACGCTTCGAAGACGGTTCAGTAGGAATTTTTGTATTACCGCGTTTTATAACACCAACCAATCCGTTGTATTACGTAGATAACGAGTTTAACGGCGTGTTGGTAGATGGCGATTTTAGCGGAGAGCAGTTTTTAAAAGGTCGTGGCGCAGGTGGGAATCCAACAGGAGCAGCGGTTCTGTCCGATATATCTGCTTTATCGTTTGGGTACCGTTACGAATTTAAAAAACGGCATCAGGCAGAAAAGAACACCTTAAACGGAAATCTGGTGTTAAAGGTGTATTTACGTTATCAAAACCCCGAAGATTTGACGCAATTGGGCATTCATACCATTAGCGAACATTATACCAGTGAAACATATAAGTATGTTGTCGCTTTGGCCGATCTGGAAGAACTAAAGGCTTCGTCGGATTACATTCGTGAAAAGGGTGTTTTTATAGCCACACTGGACGATTACGTAGAACTAAAGGAACAGAAAGTAAAAACTGTTAAACGGGAAGCCCTTCTGAGTATTTAAAACAATGGTGACAGCAGGGTGATTTGAAGCAGCGGGCGATAGGTTTTATTGTTACTTTTGTTAGGATAAAACTATAACATTATGCGTCGTTTTTTTACGTTTATTCTTTCGTTAACCGTCATTGGTGCAGCGATTGCACAACCCAATTTTATAAAAGACAGCCTGGATACATATATCCGGCGTGAGATGGAACGATGGCAATTACCGGGTCTGGCCATTGCCATTGTTAAAAATGGCAAGGTAGAGGTAGTGAAGGGATATGGTTATACCGGTACCGACCGCAAAACAACGGTAACGGAACAGACTGTTTTTCAGATAGCCTCCAATACCAAAGCCTTTACAGGTACATCGCTGGCGTTGCTGGAACATTATGGTAAATTAAAACTGAATGATAAAGTAGTAAAATATTTGCCTTATTTTAAACTGAATGAAGATTGGAAGACTCGTGAAACAAGCATTGCCGATGTGCTAACACACCGCATCGGTTACCGCACCTTTCAATCCGATTTACTGAACTGGGGCAGTAACCGTACCCGTCGCGAATTGATTGAAAACATGGCAAATGTAGTGCCGGTTTACGGATTCAGAGAGCGTTACGGTTACTGCAATGCCGGTTATTTAACAGCGGGAGAGATTATTCCGGCGGTGTGCGATACCAGTTGGGATGACTATTTAAAATACCATTACTTTCTGCCATTGGGCATGAGTAACACCAGCACCCATCACAGCGATTTCCTGAAATCAGATAAAGCCGCTAAAGGATATACCCTTTTAGATGGACAGTTAACCGAAATTGTACCGGCAAACATTGATAACATTGGCCCGGCGGGAAGCATCACCTCGTGTGTAAGCGATTTAAGCAAATGGGTCATGATGCAGTTAGACAACGGGAAGTATGGAAACAAAACCATTGTACCCGAAAACGTTATAGCGCGTACCCGTCAGTCATTTATGGTAGTGAGTACCGATAGTCGTAAAGGGCGTAATTTTAGTAACTATGGATTAGGCTGGTTTCTGGCGGATGCTGATGGCAAAAAAGTAGTAACGCATGATGGCGGTGCTACTGGCTTTTTAAGTAAAACCCTGCTGGTACCTGAAGAAAATTTTGGTTTTGTCATCCTCTCTAACCTCGATGAACAATATTTCTTCGAAGCACTGGGCCAGCAGTTACTGGACGATTTGCTGAAGCGCCCGTATAAAAACCTGAGCGCAACCTATTACGAATCGTTTAAAGAAGATCAGGCGGAAAAAGCCGCGGAGAAAAAGGCGTTGTCTCAGAAAGCAAAGGCCTACAAACCGGTTAAAAACGCGTACACCGAAGTCATGGGAACATTTTATAACAAGGTATATGGCCGTATCAGCATTGAACCCAAAGCCAACTCGGCCGAAATCAGTTTCGAATACCATCCCCAATACAAAGGATACCTGGTCTTTACCGGGCCCGACACGTTTATGCTGAGTTACAACGACCCATCCCTGGGTGTAAAAGAGGTAAAATGGGGGAACGAAACCGGTACACCCACACTGGAAATAAAAGTAAGCGATTTCTTAGACCGCGAGACTTATGTTTTTAAGCGGGTGGGAGATCCTGTAAAGTTTAGTAAAAATTAAGATACACTATTCTAAAATACTCTGTATCTTTGTATCAGTTCTTTTAGTTATGGGTCCGACCGGTTTTGACAGTAGATGTAATGGTAAGTAAGCAGGTAGAGCGTTGTGAGTATTGCTCTTTAAACAGAACTTTCAAAATTTTATCTGGCGAAGAGACATCTTACGCTATGGCTGCCTAATCAACTCAGTTGATTCAGCCTTTGCAAACCCTGTAGCTTTCTTGTTTGGCGATGGGATGTTTGCATCATAAATAAGCAAGTTGTTTTAGTGAGGTTGCGGGCTAAAACAATATCAGCAACTAAGCCGTTATTTGGTTTGACAAAACGCCTGGTAATGGCCTACAATTAAGTTAGGTCTAAACTTGTAGAAAGCTTACGATTAGTTTATTTGGACGAGGGTTCGAATCCCTCCGGATCCACGAATGTCAATAAGTTAAATATTGACTAACAAAAGTAAAAAGCGGTTAAAATTTAGCCGCTTTTTTAATTGTCAGAAATATTTTTTGCTTCTATGGTTAGCTTTTTGTTATACTCACAACTAACTTTCAGTACTATTTAGTTCCCTTTTTAGTAACGAACAAAGGAAGTGTTTGGCTTTAGAATGCCTCAGTTCAATTTATTTTATGGCTATGTGCTTTTGATTAATGATTTAGACTTAAAACAACTGATATGACACAGCGCTTTTTAGCTCAAAACAAAATTTGATTATTCAAATTCTAAAAGCATGGGGATTTTAATTTGACGGTAAGATTTTTGTATACATCGAGACAATTTTTTCAAATAATGGTTTGAACTGTTCAAATTCTTCAGATGTCCAAAGCGTATAATTATAACTTGGTAAGTCAGTGATGTCTATTTTGAAACGCTTCATTTCGTTCCCTGAGACAATATCAATTCCTATCTGCCTTTCCAGTTCCATACGTTTTTTTTCTAACTCCTCATATATTCTTTTTCTTAAATTCCATTCAAAACCTATTCTTAAATCAATGCGTAGATAGGCGTATTTTTGTTCAATGATTAATCTATAATTTGAACAAAAATTGGAAATTTCTAAGCAGTTACCATATTTATTTGTTGTTTCTATTATTGAATTTGCGTACTCTGGATAGCTAACTTTTATCCATTCTATTAGATTTTTTTGAGTATTAGAGGAATTTCTTTTTTCATTTCCAGTATTTATAAGTGATTTTTGTTTTGATTTTACTTTTCTGATGTAGAGATTAACGAATTCCATAAGATCATCATGGTCTTTCTTGTTGATAATTTGATACCCTATATCTATTGAGTTGGAATCTGAGTATTCAAGTAGGTTCATTGAGGTAACAACTGCTGAAGTTTCGTTCATGTATATTTTACAGTGTAAGTTTTCTACCTCTATAGGTTTAATGCCTAGCTTTAAAACTTCTGAATAATTGTCCTTCACATTTGCTCGTATGTACCATTCTATTTTAACACCTCGGGTTAATGCTTCGGATATCCGCTTAGTTAATTTAGTCCAATTTGTAAATTTGTTGTAAGGCGAGACAATCACTACTAATTCAGATGCGTCGTCAATTAATGTCATTATTTTACCTGATATCTCTGCTGGTTTAATTAGTTCCATGACTTTAAAGTAGCTTAGTTTTGGTTCATTCAAAAAAAAAGTAAGATACTAATAATAGTTATCTTAATGACTCTTTTGAGGATGAAGTGATCAACTTGGAGTTAATAGCAATACTAATATTTCATTGACCTTTTTTGTATACTAATATTTGTATATCCCATACCAAGAGTATTAGAATCCCTCCAGATCTGCCAAAGCGGAATATCCTTAATTTTAAAGTGGTA
>JASGCO010000011.1 GCA_030054095.1 Sediminibacterium sp. | reverse complement strand
GGCGCTGAGAGGTCAATTCAAAATACTCTAATAGTTGTTCAGGAAGTATGAATTTCAGGAAAGGTAAATACGAATCGCTCATAAAAAATAAAGTCCGCAAAAATCAAACTTTATTTTCTCCTCCACAACTTTTGTCCCTGATCCTAGATTTCGCACAAAAACAGTTTAGTCATTTTCTTACTACTATCAGATGTTCTGAGAAACTGGTTTCTGCTTGTTTAATGGATATCCGTACTTGATTAAAACCACACATAACATAAAACCACAGTTTTATTAATCTCCGATGTTATTGCTTTCAGGATCTGATCCATTTTTTTAACTTTAGCGCCATACCATTTTAATCGATTTAGCTTTATGGAGTCTATCAGTGCCTTTGAAATTATTAAAGTAGGAATCGGCCCTTCCAGTTCTCACACTATGGGGCCCTGGAAAGCCGCCAATATGTTTTTGGCGGAACTTCATAAACAGACGAGGCTCACCGAACTATCGCGAATAATAGTATATCTGTATGGATCGCTTGCTAAAACAGGACACGGTCATGGTACCGATGTGGCTGTCTTAATGGGATTACTGGGCGAAGACTTTACACAAATAGACACCAATACTATTCCGGAAAAAGTAGAACAGATCAAACGCGATAAATCACTTTTTGTAGATAAAACCCGGCACCTTCCTTTTGATTACAATACCGATATCGTCTTTGAATACAAAATTGCCCTGCCCTATCATGCTAATGGCATGTTGTTTAAAGCCATACTTACTACCGGAGAAACTATTGAACAAAAATACTACTCCTTAGGCGGTGGTTTTGTGGCTACTGAAAACGAAAACAGCATTACGCAAAATGCCATTGTAACACCTTATCCCTGCCACCAGGCGCATGCCATTACCGAAAACTGTGCCAAACTGGGATTAAGGGTATCAGATCTCATTTATCTGAATGAGCAAGCCTGGCGCAAAAAAGAAGCAATAGACGCACAAGCCATGCTCATCTGGAGCGAAATAAAAGATTGCATTTACCGGGGAATTAACAAAGAAGGCGAATTACCCGGTGGATTACATGTAAAACGCAGAGCCGCCGAACTAAACAAAAAATTACTGAATGGCAGAGCGTATCATAGCGCTGAAGAATGGATGGCCATATTGAGAAATGAAACTCAGGATTTTACTAAGGTGAATAAATGGATTACCTGTTTCGCTTTGGCTGTAAATGAAGAAAACGCATCGTTTGGGAGAATCATTACAGCGCCTACAAACGGGGCAGCAGGCGTTATTCCGGCCGTATTAATGTACGCCTATTGTTTTTTGAAATTCAATGATGATCAGATCATCCGTTTTATTATTACTGCCGGAGAAATAGGAACCTTATTTAAAAAAAACGCCACCATTTCCGCGGCAATGGGCGGCTGTCAGGCCGAAATTGGTGTATCATCCGCTATGGCCGCTGCCGCGCTTACAGAAGCACAGGGTTCAACACCGGAACAGGTACTAATGGCTGCCGAAATAGCCATGGAGCACCATTTGGGCCTTACCTGCGATCCTATCGGCGGATTGGTGCAAATCCCCTGCATTGAGCGAAACAGCATGGGAGCGATAAAAGCCATCACTGCTTCAAATATTTCTCTGGAAAGCGATCCTAAAGCGGCAAAAGTAAGTCTGGATGCGGTTATTAAAAGTATGTGGGATACTGCCCGGGATATGAATACCAAATATAAAGAAACATCGGAGGGCGGATTAGCAGCCGCAATCCCTGTGAATATTGCGGAGTGTTAGTGTAACGCTGCCATTGCCTCCAATCATAATCTGGTAAACAAACTCTTTTATTTCTTTCATGTTTTATACCTTTGATGCAGTAAGGATTTTTTCCACATATTGTATCAAATGCAAACGAAGAATGTCTGTATCTTACGATTTTCGGCTCCCAAAATCCTGATTTGGCAAACCATGCACTTTATCCACAAATTAACGTCATACACATACAAAACACTTGTTACACCACTATTTTTCTATATTTTTACTTAAACCTTATAATTTAACAAAATGAGAAAAATTTACGTTATTCTTTTAGCGATGCTCTTTATTCATCGCCACTACGCTCAGGCACCAACGCCTCAATTACTCCACTATAAGTTTAATACAGCTGGAACAACAGTTCCTAACTATGCAAGCGCACCACCTGTGGGAGCTTCTACCGGTACCATAATAGGGGCGCAAACTCAAACAGGAAGCATTAACTGTTTAAACGCGCTGGTTGGAACCGGTATAAGCAGTACTACTGATTACATTAATACCGGATGGACCACTAACTTATCTGGTCCCTGGAGTGTTTCCTTCTGGACGGCCAATAATCCGGCTTCCACTACGCTTTGGTATATATGGGGAGACGCCAGTGCCGGTAGTTTCCGCTGTTTTACCAATGGTGTGGCTGGTACCAATAACTGGATTATACGCGGTACCGGACTTACAGACATCCTGATTACAGGGGCGGCCACCACTACTCCTAATTTGGTGACGGTGGTGTATGATAACATTGCAGGGAGTTCGACCACTTATATAAATGGTGTGCAAACTGCCACCTTAGCCCAATCTACAACGGTTGCCTTCTCCGGAACCGGTCCTTTTAAAGTAGGCGGATATGGTAGTAGCAGCGGATTAGGCGGCGGCCAGTTAATGGCTGATTTCCGTTTATACTCCTCTACTTTAACCCCAACGGAGGTAATGGCTATTTACAATGAAAATACAACGCCAACACTTTCTGTTGCCGGTAATACAGCTATTTGTAATGGTAGCTCAACTACACTTACAGCCAGTGGAGCTAACTCCTATACATGGAGCAACGGTACCAATACGGCCATTAACCCCGTTACGCCATCGGTAACCACCATTTATTCGCTTCAGGGCTCTTCGGGCAATTGTACCGCAACACCTGTAGCCTACACAGTAAACGTTAACAACTCACCAACTATTACTATTGCCAACGGCTCTGTTTGTACCGGTAATTCCTTTACATTAAGTCCATCGGGCGCGGCCACCTATACATTCAGTAGTGGTAGTGCCATTGTTTCACCTACCACCACTTCTTCTTACTCCGTTACAGGAACCAGTGTACAAGGATGTGTTAGCTCTAACACCGCAGTAGTTACTATTACTGTTAATACCCTACCGGTTGTAAGTGTAAACAGTGGTTCTATATGTAGTGGCAACTCCTTTACAATGACTCCTTCTGGAGCAGCAACTTACACTTTCAGCAATGGAAACGCCGTTGTTTCGCCTACCACCACTTCTTCTTATTCTGTAACAGGCACCAGTGCACAAGGTTGTATCAGTTCTAATACTGCGGTAGCTTCAGTATCTGTTAACGCTTCACCTGTAATAACTGTAAACAGTGGTTCTATATGTAGTGGCAGTTCTTTTACAATGACACCTTCCGGAGCAGTTTCTTACACTTTCAGCAGTGGAAATGCTGTTGTTTCACCTACCACTACTTCTTCTTACTCTGTAACAGGAACCAATACACTTGGTTGTGTAAGTGCTTCTGCAGCTATTGCTAACGTATCGGTTAGCCCCCGCCCTAATGTTACCGCCACTTCTTCCGCCAGTTTAATCTGTGCCGGACAAAGTGCTGTTATTACTCCAGGTGGGGCTGTAAGTTATTCTATTAACGGCGGCACATATACCGTTAGCCCTTCTGTTACTACTACCTACACTATTACAGGAATCTCTTCTGCGGGTTGTACCAACACCGTTAGTTTTACACAAAATGTAAGCCCTTGTACCGGCTTAACGGCATTAGCAGGTAGCGATACACAATTACGCGTTTATCCAAATCCTTCCAATGGTGTTTTCTATATCAGCACTGCCAGTGCGGGGAAACTTACCGTTACAGACATTCTTGGTAAAACCATTTTTAATGAAACAGTTAACGAAGGAACCCACTCTTTAGACTTAAACCATGTACCTAATGGCATTTACTTCCTGAAATCAGAAAGCAACGGACAAACAAAAACCATCCGTTTAATAAAAGAATAACCCGTTTTCAGAATTCAGCTCAGTTAAAACCTGTCGGTGTAACCGGCAGGTTTTTTTCATTACATTTGGTTTATGCGCTATATTCTACCTCTCTTGTTTTTACTGTATTCTGGTTTAACAAACGGGCAAACATACACTGTTTATAAAACGAACTGGAAAGACGCCGGTTATAAAGGCATTAAACCAACCTTTACGCAATCGGTAAACATACTCAATCATGGCGGAAATAATACCGGCAGCGGTTCTAACAATACGGCCCTTCAAACTGCCATTTCAGCACTCGGTGGGCAGCCGGGAATCATTTATTTTCCTCCCGGAATTTATACATTTACCGGACAGGTTAGTATCAACAGAGACAGCCTGATACTGAAAGGGGCGGGTTACGACAGTACGTTCCTAAAATTTAATCTTAACGGTATCCTTAATAATTGTATTAACATCTATGGCACGCAACTTAACACAGACACCAGTAGTTTTTCACAGACTGGCATCCGCGACAGCAACTCTGTAAATGTACTCAATCCCGGTTTGTACCAACCGGGGCAATGGGTGTATCTGCAAACTACAGATAATGCCTATATGGCCAGTACCTGGGCCTACGGCTCACTGGGGCAAATTATGCAAATTAAAAGCAAAAACGGGAACCGGCTAACCTTTAACAGTCCTTTCCGTTTCAATTACAGATTGTCACTCTATCCAAAAATAAAACGCCTAATTCCCCGCCATAATATTGGCATCGAGTGTTTAAGAATAGAACGCTTGGATGCCACCACCAATCAAACTTCTCTGATTAGTTTCGACCGTGCTGTAAACTGCTGGATAAAAGGCATTGAAGGCGACACGACTAATTACGCGCACGTTGAATTTAACCGGTCATCTAATTGCGAGGTAACCGATTCTTATTTCCATCATGCCTTTGCCTATGGTGGCAGCGGTCAGGCTTATGGCATTGCACTTCAATACAGCAGTAACGAAATCCGTATTGAAAATACTATCTTCAGACATCTGCGTCATAGTGTTCTGCTTCAGGCGGGAGCCAATGGTAATGTTATTGCTTATAATTACTCTTACGACCCCTACTGGACTCAGAGCCTGTTTCCCACTAACAGTGCCGGAGATATGGTGTTGCATGGGAACTATCCTTTTTCAAATCTGTTTGAAGGCAACATCTGTCAAAACATTGTCATTGATAATTCACACGCCAAAAACGGTCCCTATAATACCTTTTTCAGAAACCGGGCAGAGTTGTATGGCATTGTGATGAATAATAGTCCCGCTACAGATACCGTTCAGTTTATCGGAAACGAATGCACCAACACCTCGGCCCTTATGGGTAATTACACCCTGTATGGAAACGGGCATACACAATACGGAAACATGATAAAAGGAAATCTGACACCAGCCGGAACCGGTTCATTAACCGACAACACCCTTTACCTCGCGCCCGGACAAGCCCCTTTATGTTATGTAAACGGACAATATAACTGGCCGGTTCTGGGGATTCCGAACCCTTATAATACAGGTACTAATCCGGCTAAAAACAGGTTTTCTCAAAACAAATGGGCACTTTGTACGGCGTGTTCAGGGGCTACCATTACCACCGGAATACTACACTTTAACCAGACCAATAATAAACTGGAAGTTATCCTGTTTCCTAATCCGGTTAACGGCACCATACTGAATATAAAATGCAACAAAACCCTAAACGCTATTTCCCTCTATGATGTTAACGGCCGTCAGGTTTTGCAATGTTCTCCCGAGCAGAGACAGATCAATACAGAAGCACTTTCTTCCGGGGTTTACATTATCGAATTTACACGTGATGATGAAGTGTACCGTTTGAGGTTTTGTAAATAGTTTAACAGAATAACAGCGAACGGTAATACAATGATCTAATCATTTTTAATGGCAAAAATCCGGTCTTCAATAACCAGTACAATAATTTTATCATTTACCGACGGAGTAATAACAGATGGGCCTTTCACCAGATAAGAACGCGTGTACTCGCCCGTTTTCGTGTTTACAATCATCAACTTATTTTTACTGCTTGCATGAAAATAAAGTTTGTCTTTGAAAATAACCGGACTAGACCGGTCAGAATAAACGCCCTCCAGTTTCCAGGCATAAGCCCCATTTTTCATTTTAATTCCAACCATTAATGAATCATTGTACGCTATCAGGCGTTCATCCGTCTCCACAAACGATTCCAGCTTATAAGCCTGTTGCCACAACTCCTTTTTCTTTTTAACAGAAAAAGCGGCCATGTTTCCACTATCGCTTAGTAAAATACAATTATTATCTATTACCACAATTCCTTTTTTTTCATTTACCCTAAAATCCCCCAGACTGATCTTGTTCAACTCTGTTCCTGTTCCTGCGTTTAACGTTATCACAAAACGGTCTGAAGTTGCAAAACAAACTTCACTCCCTTTCAGGCAAAGCCCTCCGGCATTCCCGGCACATTTATATTTCCAAACTTCTGTCCCTGATTCCTGATTAAGTGCCACCACCAGACTATCCTCTGTACGGAAAATAAGATAATTATCGTATTTTAAAAGTGAAACCGGATGTTCAAAATCAAGACTGGCCTTATAAGACCACATTTTGACCCCATTGTCCTTATTAAACGCGCAGATTGTATTATCAACATTACAGGCAAAAAGGTAATTAGGATTGGTAAGCAACATCCCTGTAAAACCATACTTAACAAGCGGGCGGTTTCCTGACACTTTGCTTTTACCTTTTTTAGGGGCCTGTTCCTTTACCGTTTTCTTTACCTTTTTGCTTCCTTCTGCCGGTGCTTTAGTTTCCCAGATCACTTTGCCACTTTCCGCATCCAAACATAATAACGATCCACTTTCCGTTCCTATGTAATACTTGCTGACTTCAAGTAATGGCATAGATGTAAACGGTTTTTTGGCCTTATATGACCATACCGTGTCTGGCTGTGAATATAAGCCTGCAAAACACCCCGATAAAACAAGGATGATTACAGCGAAATGCAATTTATGTACCTTTAAATTCAAACTATTGAGAAGTAGCGGATTTGCCTTAAAAATACTAAAGTATCAGGTAAAGACAAGCAAGTCTTTTCATCTTTTATGGTCTTTTTATTAGCGTAAAAAATCATAGAGTTCAAAGTCGTGATAACAGTTATAGGCTTTCATTATTACAGATCTAACGCATTCATTAGCAGACTTTTCGTTATAGTTAGCCCCGTAATACCCATAAAACCCTTCTTGTCTGAGTTAAGCGTATGATCTAGCAAATTCATAATGTATATTTAAAACAGACTCTTATACGTCAGTTTTAATAACGGGTTACATAAAAAATTTCTCTATGGCCTTTTTAAACCAATCGGGCAATACAGTCATTTTTCCACTTTGTTTATCCACACAAACCAAGGTTACTTTTCCGGTGTTTAAAAGCTGTCCGTTCGTATTGTAGCATTCGTATTCAAAAGGTATCCTCACCCCTGCCGGAATTTCTTTGAGATAAGTAACCACCGTTATTTCATCATCATAAAAAGCCGGCTTTTTGTATTGAATACTGTAATCCACCACCGGCATTAATATACCCCGGTCTTCTACATCTTTATAACTAAATCCCAGTTGCCGCATAGCTTCTACCCTGCCTACTTCGTAATATTGCGCGTACACCCCATAATACACATATCCCATCTGATCGGTTTCACCGTAACGTACCCGTATTTTTGTTTCCGATTTTATCATCTCGTCTTAATAAAACAATAACTTTACAAATGTAATTTTAATTCCATAATGCGTATCAGAAATACTTGGTTACTCGGCATATCGGTTTTATTTTTCACCTGCAAATCGTCTTATACCGTTACGTCAGGTGCTGCAACTCACAGTGAAATTAAAAAAGCCACTCCACTCTCAAGCTATGACTCCGTTATTTTGCCGTACCGTAACAGTTTAAACGCGCAAATGAGCCGCACCATTGCTACTACCACCGATGTACTTACAAAAGAAGGTACCGAATCTACGATCGGGAATTTTATTTGTGATGCCATGTTGTTTATGTACGATAGTATTCCAACAGCATCTGACAAGTCCGTTAAACCAATTGTTTTAATGAACAGAGGCGGTATTCGCACCAATTTACCGAAAGGCATCCTCAACGTTGGCAACATTTATGAATTAATGCCATTCGATAACGAACTGGTTCTTCTCCAGATAAAAGGTACAGCATTAAAGGAAGCGTTTAAACTGGTTATTGCCAAAAAACACGCCTTTAAAAACGCTTCCATAAACGTTAAACGCGGTGACACCCTGATACAGTATCACTCTGCTCCGATAAACGACACTTTGGTTTATACCTTACTAACGTCTGATTACCTCAGCAATGGCGGAGACAGTTTCAATATGTTGCAAAAAGCCAGCAAACGTACCGCAACGGCCATTAAACTCCGCGACGCCATTTTGAGTTACTGCGAATGGATGACACGGCAACAAAAACGCATAGAACCTTACACAGATGGGCATTTCGAATTATCAAACTAGGCGCGATTTTTTAAAATTCACACTCGGCAGCGCCGCTATCCTTTCCGGATTAAACGCGCACAGCATGGCTCTATTAAAAAACAAAGGGTTTGAAGAACTTTGTATTTTATATACCAACGACCAGCATAGTCGCATTGATCCCTTTCCTGATAACGACCCCAAACACCCCGGAGAAGGCGGGTTTGCCAAAAGAGCAACAGTAATAGAACAAATTAAACAGGAACACCCCAACTTACTGTTACTCGATGCGGGAGATGTGTTTCAGGGAACGCCTTATTTTAACTATTATCACGGTGAACTGGAATATAAACTCATGAGCATGATGGGATACGATGCCACCACTTTTGGTAATCACGATTTTGATCTGGGTCCCGAAAACCTGATTGCCCAGTTTCCGCACGCCCGTTTCGATTTTATCAATTGCAATTACAGTTTCAACGATTCCGTTTTGCACAATCATTCAAAAATTTCACCGTATAAGATATACAAAAAAGGCCGTTTAAAAATTGGCGTATTAGGCGTGGGAATTGACTTGCAGGACCTTGTTGATAAAAACCGGCAACAGGGAATTGTTTACCGCGATCCGGTGGAACATGCCAACAAAACAGCGCAGATTCTGAAAAAGGATGAAAAATGCGATTACGTTATCTGCCTCTCACATTTAGGATACAACTACAACTCTGATAAAATAAGTGATGTACGTTTGGCACAACAATCCAGACACATTGATTTGATTATTGGCGGACATACACACACTTTTTTAAACGAGCCGGTTGAGGTGAAAAACGCTGAAAACCGCTCCGTACAAGTTACACAGGCCGGATGGGCAGGTATTTGGCTTGGAAAAATAAACCTCATCTTTTCGGAGTATAACAAAAAAATCATTCAAAAAAACGATTCACGTACAATTTAGCAGGGCAAGAAAAAAATTTTAATCTTCCAAACGCCGTAGCGAAATTTTCTGAAAATTTTTCCGGTAAAAACCTATTGCATAATTAAATAATCCCCTTATATTTACAAACACGAAACGGTTAATAAGATTAAACATCTACTTTTTAAAAACTTTTAAGAACTTATGACGAAAGAAAAGACTGCAGATCAGATTTGGAACAGTTGCCTCGAAGTAATTAAGGATAATGTCAGTCCACAGAATTTTAAAACCTGGTTTGAACCTATCAAACCGGTAAAAGTGAACGACAGTGTGTTAACGATACAAGTTCCATCGCAGTTTTTTTACGAATGGCTGGAAGAACACTATATAACACTTATTAAAAAAGTTATCCGGAAAGAATTAGGCACCGAAGGCCGTTTGGAATATAACATTGTAATGGATAACGCTTCCGGAAAAACAGAAACCCCCATTACGTTTAAATTACCAAACATTAATACCAATTTAAAAAACCCATCGGTATCTATGCCTATTGAAGTAGGCAGTTCTATCAAAAATCCATTTGTAATCCCTGGTCTTAAAAAAGTTCAGGTAGAATCGCAGCTAAACCCTAACTACAGTTTCGATAATTTTGTGGAGGGAGATTGTAACCGTCTGGCTCGCAGTGCCGGGTTTGCGGTTGCTCAAAAACCAGGAGGAAACGCGTTTAACCCTTTACTTATTTATGGTGGTGTTGGCTTAGGAAAAACGCACTTGGCACAGGCCATAGGTATTGAAGTTAAAAAGAACTATCCGAACAAAACCGTACTTTACGTTCAGTCCGAAAAATTCATTACGCAATTCATAGAAGCGATCAAAAACAACAATCAGAATGATTTTGTTCACTTTTATCAAATGATTGATGTGCTCATTATTGACGATGTTCAGTATTTTGCCGGAAAAGACAAAACACAGGACGTTTTCTTCCATATTTTTAATCACCTGCATCAACTGGGTAAACAAATTATTTTAACAGCTGATCGTGCACCGGTTGATATTCAGGGCATCGAACAACGTTTGTTATCCCGCTTTAAATGGGGACTGAGTGCCGATGTTCAGGCACCGGGGCTTGAAACCCGTATTGCTATTCTTGAAAAGAAAGTCTACAACGAAGGGATTCAGTTACCAAAAGAAGTTATCGAATACCTGGCCTATAGCATTACCTCTAATGTTCGTGAACTGGAAGGCGCGTTAATCTCATTACTGGCGCAATCCAGCCTGAATAAAAAACTGATCACGCTCGAACTGGCTAAAAACATGATTGATAAATTCGTGAAGAGTACTGCCCGCGAAGTATCTATTGATTATATCCAGAAAGTAGTTTGTGATTATTTTGATCTTCAGATTGACACCATGAAATCAAAAACCCGTAAACGGGAAGTGGTTCAGGCTCGCCAGATTGCCATGTATTTCGCCAAAAACATGACAAAGTCCAGTTTGGCAACTATCGGAATGCATTGTGGTGGAAAAGATCACGCCACTGTACTTCATGCCTGCCGTACGGTAAACAATTTAATGGATACCGACAAACGCTTTAAAGCCTATATTGAAGAACTTGAGAAAAAAATCAGCATCAGTAATTAAACGTTTTCATTTAACGTTACCAAGAAAAGCGCTGGCCATTAACGTCAGCGCTTTTTATTTTTACCGTATCACTGATAGTCCGGTACCGTTAAGTTTAATGGCCGGATAGTGGAACCATTCTCCAACACAGCCGCAAATGTTGACGCGTAACAGACTATTGGGGTTTAACCTGCCCATTCCACCACATGCCATCTGCGCTTTTCCACCTTCCGTTCCCGCCTCGCCGTTTTAACGGTAATCATATTTCCAGATAACCAAGCATGAAGTGTGGTTCCGGTTAAGGCAATACATGGCAGTTGCAGGCAAAGTAAATTAAAAAGACCCAGATCGAACGGAAACCGGATCTGTATAAACCAGGTGGCAAAACTTAACGTATATAACACACTGTAAACCATTCGCTGGGCTATATTCGGTTGAACCTTCCAGTAAGACCCCACCAGGCGCATTCCCGCGCAACGAAACGATGGTAAATAACTCCTCAGAACATTATAAAAGAAAAACAGCACTATCAATACGCCTTTCCGTTCCATTTCGTCTGCTATCAAAGGTTTAAAAATACCCGACAGGGCCATAACAATAGCAACATTAATAAGCGATGCCGCCAGTTTTTCGTACCATTTAGTTGTTTTCATACAATCGTGGAATTAAATTAGCCGGATATAATGCTGCAATCAGGCATAACAGGAGGATGGTAAATTAAAGGTTCACGAACGAAAGCTGCCAAACACGTAACGGTCTGGCTTACAATAGGGAGGGCGTTTCACCCGGGACAGGCTTTTGAAATTTTAGTAGGTGCCAGAAACCATCAAACACGGAAACTTCGTCACGTTGGCATATTCAACACCATGCTGATACTGCCGCCTTCGCAAATATTCACATTGCACCGGTCTCTTTGCACTCGCTCTGTATTTCTAACACATCACCTGAGTGTAACCTTAGTATAGTAACGTTTAGTCAAAATAAATATTGCGGTTTTTATATCGCGTTGGTCGAAGTTTTAAGAAAGATAGTCTATTAATGACCTTTAAAATTTTATACTTGCCTTCATTCTGGTTTACAGGCTCACTTTACACCTTTCTGTTTCCAGTAAATGCTGTTCTGTATCGGCTTTTAAACTGGTTTTGGCATTATCCAACTCTTCTTTATAGGTTCGTTTCAGATCCTTACGTTTCAGTGCCTCCATAAACCGCCGTATCTCTTCTTTACTGTTAAGGATAAGACCAGGGACCTGCGTTGGTTTTCCCTGCTCATCTTTTGCCACCATGGTAAAGTAAGAGGTGTTGGTGTGCTTTACGATTCCCCGCTTAAAATCCTCGGCCACTACCTTAATGCCAATTACCAGCGAAGTATTACCCACATAGTTGACACTGGCATACATACTAACCATTTCACCTACTTCTACCGGTTCCAGAAAATCCACATTTTCAACCGATACCGTAACACAATAATTGCCGGCATGTTTAGAGGCGCAGGCATACGCTACCTTATCCATTAACGATAATAAAATGCCACCGTGTATTTTCCCGCCAAAATTGGCATAAGCGGGAATCATCAGTTCGGTTAACGTGGTTTGAGAATACCGTACCGGTTTATAATCTTGCTCCATACAGAGTGAAATTACACAATACCTTAAACCCTTACAAACAGTTACGATTATTCTATTCCTGCCACTATAGTTACTTCCCGGGTTAATAAACGCCCCGACTGTTTGTCAAAATCATAATTATACCTGCGCAGGTAATAGTTTTCGCGGTAACTCATAGTATAAAGCTCTGCTGAAATACTGTTTTCTCTTAGTTTTAATACAGGATTAAAATCTACCGGTTCATCCGCCCGCCATTGCCATAATTCCGGAAGCGGCTTATTAAACGGCTCTCCCAAAAAGGAAACAGGCACCTCCCCACTATTCCAGAAAGCGTCATCTATTAATTCCTCCTCCTGCCAGCTGATGCCATGACCAAAGGCCCCAAACTCTCCGGCCTCCTTCAAAAAAAGTAATAAAGCCATAGGCTCCCATCCATCAACCATTGCCCAAAAGTGCTTTTCCAGAAAACAATGGCTCACATCCTGATCTTGTTTTAGGCATTCTAACACCCATTCTGCAGATTGTTCTTTAGGACAAGCTAACAAGAGGCCATTCCCCGAATCGCCTTCCCTGAACTGAAAAGCATATACAGCCATATCCGGATGGCAATGTATGCCTTCAAATACCTGCATAAATGCACTTATATCCACCTTCGACCGACTCCAGCCTTCTTCTACATCCAGGTATTCCGCCTGCATCCACAATTGGTTAGCGGTTTGCCGTAAAGCATTAAGCTGTTGCCGTGTAAATACTATTTCGTGTTCATTCATGGTTCTGTTTTTTAATTGGGCAAATACTTCTGGAATTTTTTTAACGCCTTTACCTGAGAAAACTCATGCGGCCTCAGTATTCGCAAAATAACGGCCGCCTGTTGAGGATCTTTTTCTATCAAATCTTTAAACCGTTGCGGATGCGACAGATATTCAGAGGTCATGGAAGTAACTTCTGTAGCTCCACCTTCGTAGTATTTTGAGGTGTATTTTCCCGTAGCCGCATACTCTCCGCCGAAACGTTGCTCCGAATAGGAATGCAGATAAATATATGTGGACTTGCTCTTATCCAGATTACGCCCCTCCAGCAATTTCTGAATATCAGACCAGGCCAATATCGGCAACTCATCTTCTATATGATGCCCCATTTCATGAACCAGTGTTTGCACATCTTCATCCTGAGCCACATGAACCTCTCCCTGGTTATTATGGAAAGCCCTGAATCCATGAGGCCTGTAAGGGGTCATTTGATTCCGTAAATGAACCCTTATTAAAGGACGCTTAACCTGCCCGAGTACCGAAGGCTCCACCATCAGCTTTATAAAATGATCTGCCTTCATGACGTTCTTCCTGAAATTGCCGTTATCAATTTCACGTCTGTCGCGCGTTAGTCCCCAGTATCCATCGTCCACCTCCTGTATTTCGCTTACCGCTGAACCACCATTTTTCCAAGCGCCTTTTCGCCGTATCTTATTAAATTGCTTATTTTCTTTTTTTATATCTTCCTGAATAGTTCCATTGTACAAGCGCTTAACAAATGACATCTTTTTAAGTGCTTCAGAAAAGGGTTTAATCTGATTGGGTGGCACTACCTGCGTTGCTATACTCCGGTTGGCCACACTATCCACATCATTTTTAAGAGGCGCCACAAAATGGTCGCCCATAAATGCCATAAACTGGCTTAGATTCGGGTTTGCAAAAACGGTACTACCCAACCTGCCCGGAAGCCGGGCATATAAAAAATCATTCTCATCCTTAGATACGTTAATCGCATCTAAACAACACTGCGTTAAAAGGGTAACATCACCTGATACTAAATTTAATTGTTTGGCAAATTCTTTTATTTTACGCTTTACCAAAACCCAATACTGTTGCTTACTTCTTGCAAACAAATTATTAGATAGTTTTGCCGGCAGCTTTTTCTTTTTGTAGTGGGCCACAATACGTTCTACGGCAAGCAAACCCAACCCTACAGCTATAGAAGTCTTGGGGTTAGACTGTATCAGCGATAAAATAAAATCGAGTCCCCATACCCCCTGTACTACATCTTTCGGCTGGCTTTCGGGCGACACCTCTGTTTCCGGGCCTTTCAGTTCTGCCGCAATCTTTTCCAGTTCTTGTTTTACACCCTGCGCTACTTCATCTTTTAACGCTTCATCTTTGCCGGAAGCCACTTCTTCCAAAGCGGCAATAACCGTTTGGTAGCGCTCCGCGTTTTCAGTATGAGCTGCGTCTTTTACAGCCAGTTCGCGTAACTGCCGGATGGCTTCCTGCAATTCCACGCCCCCCGTTCCTACTTTATCCTCTTTTTCCTTTTCACGTTGTGCCACCATCCCCTTTCCGCCTGTTACGAGTTGGCGCTGAACCGGGGTTGTTTCCTTCACTTGTAAGGCCTTCGCGCCCATCACATCCGCCTCTTTTTCCAATCCCGCATCATCGTTAATGTTTACCTTTCCCTTTAGTTGTTTGGTGGCCTTTACCCTGCCCTGCTTTTGCTGCGCTACATGCCAGGCTTCGTGCGGCAAATGCTTTTCCTGCCCGGGTGCCAGGTGTATATCCGTTCCCTGCGCGTAGGCGTGGGCCTGCAATTGCGCCGGGCGGGGCGAGTTGTAATGCACCTTTACATCGTTCATCGCCATTCCTGATAATTGTTCTATCCCTGACTGAAGCTGTTCCGGCAAATTGCCCTTACTTTTGGCCTGAATCACAGTGCCTGATTTGGCTTTCTTCTGGGCAGGCCGCGCCGATGTTTCCTCCTCGTCTT
Source organism: Sediminibacterium sp. (assembly GCA_030054095.1). Classification (GTDB taxonomy): domain Bacteria; phylum Bacteroidota; class Bacteroidia; order B-17B0; family Aurantibacillaceae; genus Aurantibacillus. Next base: position 107,315 of record JASGCO010000011.1, on the reverse strand, counting down.
CGGCCTTCTGTTTAAACTGAATACCAGCCGGACGATTATCGGTAAAACCAGTGGCTTTCAACGAAACCGTTTTCCGTTCCGCGTCATTAAAGTGTTTAGCCTCCTTCTTATCCGGGTTAAGTTGTTTATTGTATCGCGACATACTATGTGCGCTAAGGTTAATGAATTGATGAATACTATTGGTTATTCTAAAGGTATAACTTTTCAGTCATTTTCCAATTGCTATAATTTAAAGGAAGCACCCGGCAAAAACCGGATTAACTTTACCGGGTCTGCATGCTAGTAAATTGTCATACCGCTTTTAGTCCGCGCTTTGGTGTTCTTCAGCCCGAGGAATTGATAGAAGCCGTGCTTCAGGGGGGCTATACTCAACTGGCCCTTACCGATATTAATGCCACGTCGGCCATTATTGACACCTACCGTTTAGCTCAATCGCGAAATATGCACTTTGTGGCAGGCATTGACTTCCGCAACGGTATGCAGCAACAATACATAGGGCTGGCTAAAAACAATACCGGGTATTTCGAATTAAACCGCCACCTGTCGCAACACCTGCACCAAAACCTGCCATTTCCGAAACAGGCACCCGCATTTGAACACTGCGTGGTTATTTATCCCTTCTCTACTTACAATGGCCAGGCACTCAAACCACACGAGTACATTGGCATTAACAGTCAGGACGTATTACGGCTTCCCTTTTCTCCCTATAAACAGTTGATAGCCAAAATGCTGGTGTTACAGCCCCTCACGTTTTTAAACAAGAAACACATCAACATGCATCGCCTGCTGCGCAGCATTGATAACAATTGCCTGCTCAGTCGCTTAGAACCGCAGGAACAAGCCGGGGCAAGCCATTTATGCGTTACGCTTACTCAACTCACCGAAACCTTTGCCGCGTACCCGCAACTTTTACTAAACACGCGGCAGGTGTTAGAGCAGTGCCACATCACGTTTGAATTTGAAAAGTTCTCTAATAAAAACCTAAGGCACTATACCGACTCCGTCACAAACGACATCCAGCTCATCCGGCAATTATGTACCGAAGGGGTCAATTACCGCTTTAAAACCCTTACCCCTCTTGTACAGGAACGCATAACCAAAGAAATTGACATTATCGAACGTATGGGCTTTGCCTCTTACTTTCTCATTAACTGGGATATTGTAAACTACGCCCGGCAGAAAGACTACTATTACGTAGGCCGTGGCAGTGGTGCCAACAGCATGGTGGCGTACCTGCTCCGTATTACCGATGTTGACCCCTTGGAACTGGATCTGTACTTTGAACGGTTTATCAATCCCTACCGCTCCAACCCGCCCGATTTCGACATTGACTTTTCGTGGACCGACCGCGATGACATTACCCGTTACATCTTTAACCGTTACGGCCACGAACGCACCGCGCTTGTGGGAGCCTATAACACCTTTCAGCACGATGCCACCATCCGCGAGCTGGGAAAAGTATTTGGGTTGCCCCCCCTTGAAATAGACCGCCTGCAGGACAAAAAAAACACCGATACCAAAGATGAACTGGGACAACTGGTATTAAACTACAGCCAGTTAATTAAAGGCTTGCCCAACCATTTAAGCATTCACGCCAGCGGCATCCTTATTTCGCACGATCCCATCCATCACTACACGGCCACCTTTATGCCGCAAAAAGGCTATGCCACCACACAATTCAGCATGTTAGAAGCCGAAGACATAGGCTTGTACAAATTCGATATTTTAAGCCAGCGCGGACTATCAAAAATAAAAGACACCCTTTATATGATTCCTCCCGAAGAGCGGGAACACATAGACCTGCACGATTTAAACCGTTTAAAAAACGATGAACAGGTGCAGGAACATTTACGTAAAGGCGATTGCATCGGCTGCTTTTACATCGAATCGCCGGCCATGCGCATGCTATTAGCCAAACTACAGGCCAACGATTATTTACGCCTGGTGGCGGCTAGCTCCATCATCCGCCCCGGCATCTCTAAAAGCGGCATGATGCGCGAATATATTTTAAGGTACCGCGACACAAACCGGCGCGAACAAGCCCGGAAAGCGCTTCCGCCATTTTACGATTTGCTGGCCGAAACCTATGGCGTTATGGTATATCAGGAAGACGTGATTAAAGTAGCGCACTACTTTGCAGGTCTAAGTCTGGCCGAAGCCGATTACCTGCGCCGCGGCATGTCGTGGAAGTTTAAGCAACGCGATGAATTTTTTAAAGTCCGCGAGAACTTCTTTAACAACTGCTTACTGAAAGGTTACGACCTGCAACTGATTACCGACATCTGGAACCAGATCGAAAGCTTTGCCAACTTTGCCTTTTCAAAAGGCCATTCGGCCAGTTATGCTGTAGAAAGTTATCAGGCCCTGTTTTTAAAATCGCATTACCCCCTGCCCTACATGGTGGCTACCTTAAACAATGGTGGCGGATTTTACCGTATTGAATCGTACATTAACGAAGCCCGCAAACACGGCGCCCGTGTGCATCCGCCCTGCGTTAACCAAAGCACCGCTCTTTCTACATTAAGCGACAAAAACATTTATTTAGGTTTGAGCATGGTTCAGAACCTGGAACGCCACACCATTGACGAACTGGTAACGGAACGCGAACGCCATGGCCCTTATCAAAATTTTCAGGATTTTATAAAGCGGGTCCATTGCAGCCTCGAACAAGTCAGCTTACTCATCCGCGTGGGCGCGTTTAGCTTTAGCGGACAAGGCAAAAAAGAACTCATGTGGGAAGCGCACCTGAGTATGAACGCGCAACGCGGCGTTAAACACCCCGAACTGTTTACCACCGAACCCGAAACCTTTACCATTCCGCCGCTCACCTACAGCACCACCGACGACGCGTTTGATGAAATGGAACTCCTTGGCTTTTGCCTCAGTTCCCCCTTTCAACTGGTAGAGCAACGTCCCGATGTAAACCTGAAAGCCCACGAACTGAAAGCCCATATCGGCAAACCCGTTTCCATTATAGGCTACCTCATTAATGTAAAAAGCACTTACACCCGGCAGAAAGACAAACAGGATAAAATGTACTTTGGCACCTTTGTAGATGAACAGGGGCAATGGATTGACACCGTGCACTTTCCGGCCGTAGCCAAACAGTACCCCTTTAAAGGAAGCGGCTGTTACCTCATTAAAGGCGTGGTTACCGAAGAGTTCGATTACATCAGCATTACCGTTAACGAACTGCATCACTTACCCATTAAAGGGCGTTACGATAGTTGAAAGAACTAGGAAGGTAGTAACCATTAAATGAATTAAATAAATGAACCATATAAGGCATATAAGGACATATAAGTTGTACTTGTAAAAACGAATAGGACTCATCATAATACACTATAGTACACCCTTCCCTTATATGCCTTACATGGTTTATTTTTATGAAACCATTTTATTTAAACCATATAAGACATATAAGGACATATAAGTTGTACTTGTAAAAACGAATAGGACTCATCATAGTACACTTTAGTACATCCCTCCCTTATATGCCTTATATGGTTTTATTTTTATGAAACCTTTAAGGTGTAAGGACATATCCCTTTTCATGTAAAAAACGAATAAGACTCATCATAATACACTGTAGTACACCCTTCCCTTATATGCCCTTATATGCCTTATATGGTTTTAAATTTCTGAATGATAATGCGCCACCCGGCTCTCGCCTAAACATAGGTTCCTTTCCTTTTAAGGTTTCTGTTTTTTGTAGTGCGTAGTAACGCAAAGGGTACGCCGGGCCGGGTGCTCCGCTATAGCCGGCTGGGGCCTGGCGGCTTTTGCAGCGGCTTGCGGGGTCTTCGTGCCTCAGCCTCCGCGCACGCGCAAAACCACGCCAGCCCCTGTGCCGGGCTGCCGCTTCGCCCCCTTGTCGGGAGGACAATGGTAAATTAGAGTGCTACTTTTTCATTAATAGGCTAAATGTTTAAATTTTAATCTGCCCGACAAAAATCAGGGAAAGCACTATTGTTTTTTAAAAGGAAATGGTTTAGGTTTGGAGGAAATAACTAATTTACTTAACCAAATAACCAATTGAATCTAATTAGATACTGTTACGATGTTGCGTATATCTGCCGAAATGGGGATAATATACGCAAGTTTACTTCGTATATTAATGAGTTACCGGTAATTCTATTGCGACAGTGCGTAACATCAACTTTTGTGCTGATAACGAACTGACAATTGCCAATGCTTCGCAAAATAAAAAGAGAAGCAACGCCTTACACAAACCTACGCTTCAGTTGCTTCACATTTTATTTTGCCCAACGCACCGACACTATTCACGAACGACCTGTGAATAACTTTTGGGAACACTTAAGTGTTATTCCCACTTGACTATTTACATTTGACAATTATTGTCAAGCAAATTTATTCAAATGGAAACATTAGGTCATATCATTCGGACAAAACGGGAAGCAAAAGGACTGCTTCTGCGACAAGTGGCAGCACAGTTGGACATTGACCAAGCAATCCTAAGTAAAATTGAAAAAGGTGACCGTAAACCGACCAGAGAAAACATCTGTAAACTTGCAGAGGTTCTAGATATTGACAAAGAAAAATTGATGATACAATTTCTAAGCGAAAAAATTGCTTATGAAATTGCGGGAGACGATTGTGCTTCACAAGCGTTGAAAGTGGCAGAGAAAAAAGTTAAGTTCATCCAAGCAAATAGAAAATAGTATGGTTACAAAGTGGCATTGGGACCAAGGCAGATTAAATTACTTTCAGTTTGAAAACTTGAAAGCAATTGCCCATTGCCTACAAAAACTTGAGGGAGTTGTTATCAATCAAAAAGACTTTGACCCTTTAAGAGCCGAATTAGAGAGTTATACAGGACTTCCTTTTGCACCCAAGTCATACAGAGTTTGGCGTAACTACAAAAGAGTTTTTGAGTGTTCATTCCTTGCGACAACTATCAACAGCCAGCTTTATGTAACTGACTTTTGCAAAAAAATCGCTGCAAGTGGAGCAAAGAAAATTGATGTTGATGAATTCCTTTCACTTTTTATTCCGCGTTTCAGATTTCCTTTTGCTGCTTTCACTGACTATAAAAAATCCGACAATCTTGTTTATCCGTTTTGTGCAGTTCTGAAATATTTGATTTCAAACTTTCAACTTGGCAAGCAAACAAATATTTCATTAGAAGATGTTTTTTCTGTGATAATTGGAAACAACTGCACAGGTCTTGAACCGATTGAGCATTATACAAAACTTAAAGCAACAAAATATAAACCTGACGGAGACGAAACGAGACAAGTAAGGGAGATGATGATATTCATAAGCCAGTTGAGCATTCTCAAATGGTATAAGGGAGCCTTGTATCTTGACATTTCTGCAAAAGATTTTGAAGATTACAACGGCTTCCAACACTTAACCAATCCGATGTACAAAGAACCGAAACAAATCCGAGAAGAAGAATATTTGTCAATGACTTCATTGACAGGACAGATTGTTTATCCGTTCAAACTTCAATCAAGAGAAATTCCAACTGATGATATTTTCATAGAAGGAAAACGAACAAGAGTAACACACATCAAGATTGAAAGAAGTCCTCTATTACGAAGATTGTTTTTTGACAAATACCCTGATACTGTTTGTGATATGTGCGTTTGTGATACGACACAGCGTTATCCGTGGACAGATAATCTTTTAGAAGTTCATCACATCTTGCCGCTTTCCTCTAGTCTTTCAATTACAGGGGAAGGAACATCATTAAATGACGTTGTCGGACTTTGTCCGAACTGTCATAAAAGCGTTCATACTTACTACAAAAATTGGCTTAACAAATACAAAGTTGACGATTTCAGGAGTCGTAATGAAGCTAAAGAAATTTATTACCAAGCAAAAACAAGCATAGTGCTATGATGATACGAGTTGAAGAAAAAATATCTCTTAAAGAACAAATCACACTTTTGAATAAGTGCGTGAATAAAGGTTTGGACTTAAACCTTGAGTTAAAAAAACTTGGCTTGACATATGAGCATTTGCGTTACAGAAATTATGAGGAAGGAAAGCTTGCAAATAATGATTATGTGAGCATTGAGGATTTAAGACAAACTCCCAAAGGAATTCCAGCAGTAAGCTTCTTTTCAGGAGCAGGCGGACTTGACATTGGTTTTGACTATGCGGGGTTCAACAATTTAGCTTCAATAGAAGTCAACGAATTATTTTGCGAAACACTTCGCTTAAATTATCCTGACCATCTTGTAATTGGACCTCCGGACTTTTCAGGCGATGTGAAAGACAGAGAAACAATTGCAAAAGTTCTAAAGAAAACACTTGGTATCAAAACTCCATTTGAGGGAGTTTTTCACGGAGGACCGCCTTGTCAACCTTTCAGTATTGCATCTAACCAACGATTTACTAAGGAAGACGAGAATTTTAAACGTAAAGGATTTGAAGACAAAGACAAGGGAAATCTCCTTGACGACTATGTTTGGTTTATCACTCAATTCAAACCAAAAGTTTTCATTATAGAGAATGTTCCAGGTCTTAATGAAATTGACAATGGGAAAGGTTTGACAATGTCCCTTGAACAATTGACAAAGATTGGCTACAACATTTCTAAGCCTCAAGTTGTAAATTCTGCTGACTACGGAGTTCCACAAAAACGATTGCGACTAATTGTTGTAGGAACAAGGGGAAAACAGAAATTTTTGTTTCCTGAAACCAGTTTATTTCAAACTCCTTGCTTTGATGTCTTCGCAAAGCCAATTGACGATAATCTGAACCACATTACAAGAGAACATACAGCACAGTCTATCTTGCGTTATATGGAACTCGACTTTGGACAGCGTGACCAGTTAGGACGAGTTGATAGATTAAACCCATTCTTACCGAGCAAGACAGTAATCGCAGGAGGAACAAAAGGTGGTGGACGTTCTCATTTGCATCCATATTCACCGAGAACTTTATCAGTTAGAGAAAGTGCACGACTTCAAACTTTCCCAGACGACTATGTTTTTGTTGGTCCGTCAGCACGACAATTTACACAAGTAGGGAATGCAGTTCCGCCATTACTTGCATTTAAACTTGCATTTCAAATTTACAATCAGTTCTATGGATAGCCAACGCGTTTGCAAGCACATTTTATTTTTTGCATCGCACAATGCAATCGCACTAAAAAATAAAATGAGCTTGCAAGCCAACCCACCTGACAGAGCAGACATCATTGTAAACTTGACACTACAGACCTTCGGATTGAGAAGAAGAACTACCGGTAACAGCACATTTGCAATAGGCGGGGTTTCGTTCTCCGCAGACAGTTTTGTGCAAGCCGAAAGTTTTGTGCTCCGCATAAACATTTGTGCTGAAAATCCCGCCCATCGCAAATCTGCCAAACGTTATGCCAAATGCTATGAAGACCGTGCAACAGACGAATATTTATAGCTTGACATCAAACTTTTGTGTAAAACTTGGTGACCTAACAGGACAGATTTAAACCTTAAAAACATTAACTTAGCTACATATATTTAAGGCGATAATGATGCAAAAATTAACGATAAAAACCTTAATAAAAGAAGCTCAAATATTTTGTACTGAACAATCCAAGTTTCAGCATAAAGAACTGTTTGGAGTAACGGATGGCAAAGCCGTTGGGACAGTTATTGAACAGGAATTTCAAAAGCACTTAAACGATAAATACGAAGTTACAATTGGTTCTTCGGCAAGTGGTGTTGACCTACCTTCTGACGACATTTTAACTGACATCAAAGTAACTTCTATAAAACAGCCTCAATCTTCTTGTCCTTTCAAAGACGCTAAACAAAAGGTTTTCGGACTTGGTTATAACTTACTTGTTTTTGTTTACGACAAAGCTGACGACCCGAAAACTAAAACAGCAACTTTGAATTTTGTAAGTTGTTCGTTTGTTGCAAAAGAAAGAACGGCTGACTATACAACAACTTACCGTTTAAGAGAAATGGTTAAGGATAAAGCTAATGAAGCCGACATCATTGCTTACTTGCAAGACAAAAATATCCCAGCAGACGAAATAACATTATCGAAATTAGCGGAACAAATCTTAAAAACTCCACCTGAACAGGGTTACTTGACTATTTCAAATGCTTTGCAATGGAGATTGCAGTATCAACGAATTGTAACGCTTACAGATGAAGTAAAAGGAATTACCAAAATTGTTAGCTACAACAGGCCTCAATGATGAAAGTATTTGAAGCAAATATTACTCATCAAGTTTCAGATTTCTTAAATGACAATCTGAAAAAGATTACATCATTTGAAAAGGCAAATCAAAAAATGTATGATGCCTTCGGCATCATACATTTTTTTGATAATGATGAAGAATTAGAAACGCTTAAAGAAGTTCTTTCAATTACTAATAATATTGTTGAAGAACCCGACAGAACAGAATATGGCGACTTTCAAACTAATTCAGATTTAGCGAATAAAGTTACGTTACACTTATCTTCAAAAACCATTTCGCCAGAAGTTGTAATTGAGCCAACCTGTGGAAAAGGAAATTTTATTATTGCTTCATTACGCAACTTTAAAAACACCAAAAATATTTTCGGTGTTGAAATTTACAAACCTTACGTTTGGGAAACCAAATTCAACATTGTAAATTTTTTCCTTTCTAATCCAAATTCAAACAAACCAGAAATTTTAATAGTTCATTGCAATGTTTTTGATTTCGATTTTAAAGAAATAGCTAAGAAACATTCAACGAACGACATTTTAGTTATCGGTAATCCACCTTGGGTAACTAATTCAAAATTGGGTAGTTTAAATTCAACTAACCTTCCGAAAAAAACGAATTTTAAAAATCATAGCGGTTTAGATGCGATGACAGGAAAAGGCAATTTCGATATTGCTGAATTTATAACGCTGACTATGATTGAAACCTTTCAAAATATGAAAGGGAATTTATTGTTATTGGTAAAAAATTCTGTTATCAAAAATATTGTCTTTGACCAAAACAAAAATCGTTACAAGATTTCAGAAATTGAAAAACATTGCATTGACAGCAAAAAGGAGTTTAATGTTTCCGTAGAAGCAGCTTTGTTTTATTGTAAACTAAATTCACTACCGACATTTGATTGTACAGAATTTGATTTTTACAACAATCAAAAATCGCAACTCAAATTCGGTTGGTTGAACGACAAATTTGTTTCAAACATTGACACTTACATTCACACGAAAGAAATTGACGGAGAATGTCCTTTTGTTTGGCGACAAGGTTTAAAACACGATTGTTCTACCGTAATGGAGTTAGACAAAGTGAACGGACATTATGTAAATGGACTGAATGAAGAAGTGAAATTGGAAGACGGTTTAGTTTACGGTATTCTCAAAAGTTCTGACCTTAAAAACATGGTAATTAATCAAACACGAAAGTTTACGATTGTTACGCAAAAGAAAGTTGGGCAAGAAACAAAATATATCAAAGCTGAATATCCTAAAACGTATCAATATCTGACACAGCATCAAGCAAGTTTTGATGCAAGAAAATCAAGTATCTACAACAACAAACCATTATTTTCAATATTTGGTATTGGCGACTATTCCTTCAAACCTTTCAAGGTTGCGATATCAGGACTTTATAAGACATTTCATTTTACGCTTATTCTGCCCCAGGACAACAAACCTGTAATGCTTGACGACACTTGTTATTTGATAGGTTTTGATAAAATAGATTTTGCCGTTTACGCATTAATTCTGCTGAACTCCGACACGACAGTTAAGTTCTTACAATCAGTTACTTTTCCAGACGCTAAAAGGACTTTTACAAAAGACGTTTTAATGAGAATTGACCTTTTAGAATTGGCAAAACAAATTGACAAGGCCGACCTGCAAACAGAACTTGAAACGCTTAACGAAAAATACAAATTCAATTTGACACTTGATTTGTGGGGCAGTTTCATTAACGAAATGACACCTGTAAACAATGGACAAATGGCAATGTTTGCATAGACCGTAACAAGTACTACGCATAACAGCAGTGGCTGTTGCACAACTAAGGCATAACTGTTAATTAATACAGAAAGATAGTTCTTAACATTTTCAGGAATGGACTTATAATTAAGATGAAATAATCAACACTTAATCTGATAGATTGAATAAAAAGCGTTAAATTCAATCAGATTAACATTGACTATTTCAGATAATTGGAGTTATTATTTTTTTTCAAGTTCAGTGCAAATCTATCGTGTTATCCCCCCTACAACACAAACACCCGAATTAATCAACCCAAAATTATTTCGTATATTTGTAACCCTGATGGGCAATGCAAAACCAGAATGACAATAAGCACTGAGCGCTAGTCCATTTTCCAGTTAACCGTACAATGCACTCTTTAAATAAAGGCGAATATTCCGGAAACATTTTAAACATCATAGAATGTGAAGGCATCATCACCAGTAAAACCGGTTACGAACAGGATTATGACAAATCCTACCATTACCATACCAATCCGCACCTGAGCTTTATTTTACATGGCGCCCATACCGAACGCAAGGCCAATTCCACAACCATTCAAACCAACAAAGACGTATTGTTTTATCATTCGGGAGAACTGCATCAAACAATTCCCTTAACGCCACAAACCATCAACTTAAACCTGGAAATTGATTCAAGTTTTTTAACCAAATATGAAATCAGCGAAACGCAATTACACACCGCTGTTCAAAAAAATAGCGGCACGCCCTTACTCATTCTTAAACTCAACGCCGAACTAAGTCTAAAAGACGATTTAACCCCCAATGCCCTGTATACCTTACTCTTTAATTACCTCACCGAAACAAACGTTAAAGATTACAAACACATCCAATGGTGCATCACATTAAAAGACATCTTACACGATAACTGGAATGTAAACCACAGCCTCGATGCCTTATCCCGCACGCTTGGCGTTCATCCGATAACCATCTCCAAGCACTTCCCTAACTATTTTGGCTGTACATTAAGCGAATACGTCCGTAAAATACGGATTGTACGTAGTTTAGACCTGCTGAAAACCACCAGCCTCTCCCTATCTGAAATTTCCCATTTATGCGGCTTTTCCGATCAAAGTCACTTTTTCAGAACCTTCAAACATTTAACAGGTTTTAACCCTAAAACCTTCAGAAAACTGTAAAAGGCTAATTTCATTCTATTTTTAAACGTCTGTCGTCTGTTAATTTGCACTATAAATAAACATTAACGATGAAAAATCTCCTGGTCCTTTTATTCTTATGCTTGTGTGCCGCTGCAATGGCTCAAAAAAAATTACCCGTTCTGAAATCGGGCGGAAACACCATCAAAATACGAGAAGGCATAAGTGAAATTCACGAACAACACCCTGTAGCAATTGCCAAACCCGATATGTATGTACCCAAACCCTTTTTAAACACACAAAAAATAACCTACATTTCCGATAGCGATTCCATTACCTTTCTTGTTAAGCCCAACAAAACCTACGATTTTCTGATTATTCAAAACACGAAAGACACCATTTATACCCAGATTAACACCCACCGGAATCAGGTAGTCACTTACCCCAACTACTCCTACAGCGGCAACGCGGACAAAAATCCCCAAACCATACCATTTACAATCGGAGAAGATAGCCGCATATACCTGAAAGGAAAAATAAATAACTCCGACAGTTTATCCTTTCTGTTTGACACCGGCGCATCCGCCATTGCCGTATCGACCGCTGTATTAGGAAAAAAAGTAAACGCAACCTTAGACGGCACGGTATTAAACGGCGGCACCGACGGCATGGAAAACGTAAAAACAAGTTCCAATAATACAATAACCATTAATGGCCTTACCTGGCAGAATGTCCCCCTTTTAGCCATAGATTTCGGAGAGTCCCCTTTTGATGTGGTTTTAGGATGGGTGGCCTTTCAGAATAAAATCATCAAGATTAACTACGAATCTAAGAAAATGACTATTTATGATTCGCTCCCCAGGCCCGACAAAGAGTTTTCAAAAATTGACTTTAAAATTATAGATGGTATTCCTTATATAAAGTGTACCATGATTATTAACGGCAAAAGCTACGAGGAATGGTTTGATTTTGACTCCGGGTCAGATGGCACTTTAAGCATCTCCCATGAATATGCCCTTAAAAACCAGCTTCAAAGTAAACTCCCTAAAATTGGCGAAGCCACTTCCATGGGCACCACCGGCAACGAAATAAAACAAGACATAGTATTACTCCCCCGGTTAAAAATCGGAGACTTTGAATTATACAACCTCACGCTGCATATTCCGAAAAAAGACCCTGAAACACCGGATAAATTAGGAAACATTGGCAACCTGATTTTAAAACGGTTTACAACCATTATTGATTTTAAAAATAATTGCATGTATTTAAGACCTAATAATTTGTTTTATACTTCAATGGATTAAAACCGGTTAAGACAATACCTGTTCTGCAGACAAATTCGGTTCTTTTAAGAAAAGTCCCCTGCTCTCATCCATTTTATAATGGGTTAGTTTAAAGTGGTGCTTGTAGCGTTCTCCATTTGAATTCTCTCATTTATTTTAAACACCTTACAAGTGTATATTTACCCCTACCTATTCTCACTATCACTTAAACGATTGCGAACAACAAAGGCTTGCCCGGCACCTTTTTGACGATCTGTAATTTTTGCATATTTTTATCAGAAAATAAGCCCCATAAATTGTGAGCCTGTATAACACCATACACTGTATGCGTTCCGCTGTTAAGCCTCCATCTACAAGTTATACGGCACCCGGTTAAGAACAATACAGACCATTATTGAACAGTGTATAAAAAATAAACTGATGAAATCCAGATTCGTAGTACTCCTCCTCTCACTCTTAAGCCATACCGGATTTGCACAAGAGGTGTCTAAACTCTCTGGTCAATCGGTAAAAGACGACCTTGATTACTTATATCAATCCATACAATCCACTCACTACAACCTTTTTGCGTTCCGAAATCAAAAACAATACGACAGCCTGTACCACCAGTTAAAAACGCGTATTCATACCGATTCACTCACCCTCTTACAAACCGTTTCCCTTTACCAGCAACTCGTAAGCTTTGCAAACACCGGGCACTGTGAAATAGATTTTCCGGCAAGATCCTACATCGCGTATGCCCATTCAGGCGGAGTCGTATTTCCATTAGAGCTGGCTTTTGAAAACGGGAAAGCGTTTGTTAGAAATAACCTGTCTTCCAACACAACCATTGAAGTTGGAGATGAAATCGTAACGATAGATAACATAACCATACAGGATCTGTTACGTCAACTTTACCCACTTGTTTCTGCCGAAAGAACTTACTTTAAAAACGCTAAAATAGAATTGCTATCGTTCCCGCGATTACTCTTCCAGCATAACGAACGAAAAGACAACTGGACACTGCAAATCCGGAATAAGGCAAACCAGATCAGCAATACAGAGGTAAAAGCGGTTTCTGTTATTGATTACGAAACAAGCAGGAATGGAGAAGTGGTGAATCCGCTAAAAAAGCTACAATTGTACGGAGATATCGCGTATTTAAACCCCGGACCCTTTGGCAGCAATGAAGCGGATGGAGAATCCGTATTTAAACAATACATTGACTCCGCTTTTTCAGTCATCAGAACAAAGAACAGCAAACACCTCATTATTGATTTAAGAAATAACCCCGGCGGAGATAATGCCTACAGCGATTACTTAATTTCCTGTTTTGCCCATAAGCCATTTAAGTGGTATTCCGCTTTTTCTGTAAAAACCAGTAAAATACTGAAACACCACACGCGTTTACAAGCCGATACCAGTAACGATTACGCCAGCGCCCTGTTGAGAAATACAGATGGAACGGTTTTCAAATACGATTTCCCGGCATGTAAACCCTTAGAAAACGCGAAACGTTTTAAAGGAAAGGTATATGTATTGATAAACCGGCAAACCTACTCTATGGCTGCGGTAAGTGCCGCGCTGATTCAGGATTATAAATTCGGTAAAATTGTGGGGGAAGAAACAGGCGATGTGCCCACCCTATACGCCTCTCAATTCTCATACGCACTGCCACAAACGGGCATTGTTGTTAAAGTTCCTAAAAGCTACATCGTGAGAGTCAATGGAAGCAAACAACTGGAGGGTGTAAAACCGGATATTTACATACAGGACCATTTACTGGATGCCAACGACGAAATACTAGCCACTCTTCTTAAAATGTTAAGCAGTGTACCTGGTAGCAAAACGAAAAAATAGAACAATGACCCTGAACGATCTTAAATCGGAATTAAAACACTGGAAACTGACCAACTACAAAGTCATTAATTTTGCCATAGGCATTTCGGCTTTATTGCTCTATGAATGTGTAGGGCGACCTATTTACCGGCCATACATCTACAACAATAATATAAATGACTTTCATATTGCATCCACGTTGGGCAATACCCTTGGAACCCTGACAACTATTTTTTTTCTGATAGCTATTTTATCTAATGAAACCACCAAAGGAAATTACCTGATAAAACTGGGAACACTCAGTGTTATTGTATTTGAACTTGCCCATCCCTTACTTGGCAAACCCATAGATATTTGGGATCTGATAGCCACTATAATAACAGGTTTTATAAGCCATGTAATATATAACGGCTTATTTAAAAACAGAGCGTAATATGAAGAAGAATTTACTTACTATTTTAACACTAGCCATCTTCTGTTTAACCCTTTGGCGTTGCGAGACGAAAACAGAGAAGAAAAGTGAGCCAATCGATAATTCAGTAGCAACAAAAAAAACAATTAGAAAAAAATTCTTTGAATACGACGCTATTGACTACTACTCAAGTCATTTTGATGAGTTACAAATTGGCAGTTTATATGATAATGAGTTTAAAACTAAAATTGACTCGTTCAAAACGGGTGTTATTTTGGGTGACATTCCCCATGATATATCGGACTTATTTTTTATTGATGTACTTGAAAAAATCGGCTATATAAAAACAACTATAGACGCATCAAAATTTAAAAGTATCGACAGTATTTTTACTGAGAAACCTGCAACAGAATACTTAGCAACAGCTTGCATCTATGTGTATCGCGACATATTAATATTCAAAAAGAACAAAAAAATTATTGGGACAGCTAAAGTTTGTTTCAGTTGCATGGCTAATCAAATTAGCGGTACAAATGCAAACACAGACAATTTCGGACAAGATGGGGATTATGAAAAACTTGAAAACCTATTGCGACATTGAAAATAGTTTAAATCAAACTAACGATACTTTGACTTAAATAACTCTATGACACATCCCTAAAAGATTCAATAATAGAAATACCATTGAACTTTTGGTTAACACCAAGTCAAAACTCTGCGCTTATACTCGTTTTGTAATGTCATCTATTTTAATCTTAACTGTTATCCATTTGTTTTTCATAATTAATAATCAGAACTTCCTAAAGGGTTTATTTACACAGTTTTCAAAATCTAAAAAAACGCTTTTCAACTCATTCACAAAAAACCATTATACATGAACCACAACTAACTTAACTATACATTTATTAAGAACCCCTACTAAACTCCCTCCCTACCCCTCATACAATTCCAAAGGCAAACCATCGGGATCTGTAAAAAATACAAACCGTTTCCCTGTCAGGGTATCCAAACGTATTGGTTCTGTGCTTACACCCACCTCTTGCAAATGCAGGACAGCGGTATCCAGGTTCTCTACCGCAAACGCCAAATGCCGCAACCCAAGCGCCTCCGGTTGCGTAGGGCGGGGCACATATTCCGGAAACGAAAACAACTCAATAGTATAACACCCGTTTAACGACAAATCCAGCTTATACGAGTCCCGTTCTTCCCGGTAGGTCTCCCGTACAATGGCAAATCCCAATACTTCTGTATAAAACCGTTTCGATTGCCCATAATCGCTGGCAATAATCGCAATATGGTGAATGCCTTTTAACTGTAACATGGTTCTAAAACAATTGCATACATAAACAAAACGACATTCGCCCTACTTCATGGTAAACGTCCGGAAATACCCGCACTCCTTAATAACTTCCTTATAGTATTTGGTAGCCGCAAAATTCGTTAACGCCTTAAACGACGGCCAGGCTTTAAAATCAACCCCTTGTTTATAAGTGTCATTGTTAATACTATTGCACCATTCGTTGCGTTCGCATTTTGCCAGCATATACGTACATTTGGCCTTTTGCTCATCCGTTTTAGCGTTTTGCAGCGCCATCCGGTAATACTTTCCGGCATTTGTCATACTGAACACATCTTTGGTCAGCAAACTATCGGCCGTAGCAGGATACATGTACCCGCGCCCGACAATATCGCATTCGTAAAACAAACGGCTGCTGCCATAGTAACTCATGTTATAATACGCGTTGGCCAGTAAAAGAGCATTGTTATACGTATCATTCGGCAGGGAGGCATACATCTCCTTCATTTTTTTAAGCGTACTCAGTTTAGTGTAAATGGTTTTTTGCGGCAGGGCATGGTCGCAATCGTGGCAATCTTTAATTCCACCATTAAACGGATTACTCAGCAATTTGCTTTCACCAAACGCCGCGGCCTGCTCCATAAACGCGATGCTCTCCTCTATACGTTCGCTGTACGCCACCTTTATGCCCTGATACTCGCAAATAGCTTCGTAACTGTACGCGTACACCGACTGACCAAATGCTTCGTAGCCGCTCTTATCCGGCTTTTTCAAAAACGTTTTCATGGCCTCACAATTAGCGGTACTCATGTAATACACTCCCGATGGCACAAACCATTCGGCTTTTAACGCGTCGCCCTGTTTGCGATACCGGGCGGCCATGGTTTCCAGCAACCACTGCCAGGTGTAATGCGGACGCAATTTGGCAAAAGCCGAATCGCTACGTACCTGTTTCAGCCACTGAAACTCAGGCAATAAACGGTTTTCGGCTTTGCCGTCAATGCGATTCAGCGCCTGTACATCGGCTATTAATTGCAACTGGCGTAACTGCGCTTTGGCCAAAGCATTATCGGGTACCGTTTTACGCGCCTCTTTCAACATACTTTGCGCTTTTTCGTGCTGTTTGCCAATAGCATACAAATACCCCAGCGCCATTTGCCATTTATACGCCTGTTGCGGTTTTTTATCGAGAATGGCGCTAAACACACTTACGTAGTCGTTAACCCCCGGTGCTTTTTCGGCCGGCACACTATTATACGCATCGTTAAGGTTACTGTTTTCGGCATGGTTTACCGCGCGGGCCAGCAACACATCCAGTTTCTCACTCGATGGATCCAGCGCCGCGATTTCTTTCATGGCCCGTAATTCATCGCCATACTGAATACCCAGCATTTGCCAGAGTGTCGCTTTTTCATCGTTGGTTTTACAAAGAGCCAGCGTGTTTTGCCAATCGCTTTCCTGCTGAGGCTTAAAACTAAAATGGGCCATGGGTTTAAGCGCGTCGCAATAATTATACACCAGACTAAAATAATAATTCGACTCCGCGAATCTCTTTTGCTTGTATAAGGCCCCGGCATAATAGCCCATGGCACGGTAATACAAGGTAGTTTTCTCCGCGTCCTTTTCCTTTTCAAATGCGGCAAGAGTTCCGGTAAAATCTGAATTAAAATAGCAGGCCCTTACCCACTGAAACCAATACCGTGTTTTTAAAAACGTGTCTTTTTGACGGGCATAGACATCGGCCAGTTTCAAACACATGTCTTTACTGCTGGCACGGGGTGTCGGTTTGGTATCGCCGTAATACCCCCACTCATCTTCGGTACGAAGAGCAAAGGTTTCGCAGGCTTTACTCCATTTCAGAAATTCTAAAAACGCGTTTACTTTTTTATCGCCACTGTTTTTCAGGATCTCATTCTGCGCCAAGGCCACCGGGAGTTTCTTTTTTAACACACTGTCTAATTGCGCTGATGTCGTTTGAATGAGCAAGGCCGATACCGAGGCGCGATTGTATTTTTTTCCCAGATAATTCCACCAATCGTCGGTAATGGCTTCGTTAAAACGGCTGTTGTGTTGCGTATCGTACGATATACCATAATAGTACTCATACGAATAAAAAAACGGGCTGTATTTTTTATCCACAAAACTTTCGGGCGCAAATTGCGAATTGCCATATTCAAAAATATAGCCACCGGCACAAGCCAGCACAAGGCCAATACCGGCCAGATAACCCAAAGCGGTAAAACGGATTTTTGTATTAAAGAATTTCATGTGTCTGTAAATTTAAAGTGTCTAAATCAAAATAAATATAATGGCGGGGTGGTTGTGGGGCATACATTTCCAGATCGGTTTTCATTTCTCCCAAATCTTCGTCGGTTACCTCCTCCAGTTTAAGCGTCCACCCTTGTTTTAAATAATACCCGTTTCTGAAAAAACTCTGTTTTACTTTAAACGTATTGTCATCGGTTTTAAGAAAATGCGTGTCCCGCTCCAGTTGCCCGCGATTGGTTTTGTTTAACAGCGCCGTAACCTTTTGTCCATCGTGCGCCACCGCCCACGAAAAAACAGGTAAAGCATAATGGAGCGGTAAAGGGTAATTTTTTAAAGCCGGTAAATACAGACGTGCCTGGTGCCGGTCGTAAATGGAATTGATTTTACCACTATTCAGCGCGCTCATGTTGTAATACATAACCACCCCTTCTTCTACGGGCGGTACACCGGTTTGCTGCCGGTATTTGATCTGGTGCAAACGAATGGTAGCCTGAAGCCTTAACCCACTTTCCGTTTTAAGCGCCTTTAAAAACGTAAAATAACGATCACGGGTGCTCAGGGTCCAGTCGCAATCTACCTGAATGGTTTTTAAAGATTGTCCCGTTTTAGCGCCAATGCGCTGAACAAGCTGATAAACATGCTTTGCCAGCGCAACAAGGCTATCGCTGTTGTTTTTTTCAAACACTTCGTTTTTGATAAACACCACCGGACACACCTTCAGGTACGAAGGTAAAGCCTCCTGCCATTGTATAGGCGCCACCGGTCGCGCTTTTTGACTAATGGCATCCCATTCTACATCAAAAAAGCGGATGTATATAATGGAATCAGCCGAATTACGCAAAGCTTGTCGCTCCAACGGCGATAACTGAAACGTACTTTTCCAGTAATAAAAACTACTGGGCTCTTTACGATCTGGCCTACAAGACAACAGCAGTACCAACAGGAATGTAACACCCGCAAAAACGCTACGAATCATGGCGCAAAATTATAAAATTATACGCGGCAAAGACTTAAATTACTTGCAAAGTCATTGCATTTTTATAACCTGCTTCTATCCTTCATAAAAAGCAGATTTCTGTTGCAATTACACACTTTTTTATGTAACTTAATACGATAAAACACACAACAACTATGATTACAACTGCCCAACTTATCAGTAAATACGGCCCACCAACCGAAAACGGATCGCCTTACCTTACTAAACTTACCTTACCCTACCCCATGGTATTATCGTGGGATAAAACCGTTTCGGTAAACAGCATCAGCTGTCATAAACTGGTTAAAGATAACCTAAATACTGTTTTCAATTCTATTTTAACCACGTATGGCATAGATGAAATAAAACGTTTGGGTATTAATATCTACGGAGGGTGCTTCAACTACCGTAAAATGCGTAATGGTTCCGACTGGAGCCGTCACTCCTGGGGAGTAGCCATTGATCTGGATCCGGATCGTAACAGTTTAAAACAAAGCAGTAAAACCGCCCAGTTTGCCAAACCAGAATACAAAGCCATGATTGATATTTTTTATAAAAACGGATTTGTATCGCTGGGGCGTGAAAAGAATTACGACTGGATGCATTTTGAGATTGCCAAATAGTTTTAACCCGGATCATAAAAAATCTGACAAGCCACAGTCACTTAAGAAAAGGAATTAGTACACGTTTAGTAGAGCAACTAGTACTTGTAAAAGGATGCTACTTTTCCTTTTCATGGATAAATCCAGATGGGAGTACCAACGACCACAGCGTTATACAACTCATCTATTTCCCCGTTAGTTAATGCTATGCAACCGGCAGTCCAATCCATCCAGCGGTGAAACTTCCCTATCCAACCAGTGCCATTTCGTAAACCATGCAGTTTTACATCACCTCCGGGTGATAATTTATTTTTCCGGGCATAATCGCGATCCAAAGCATTAGGGTAAGAAATACCTAGATTTTTATGATAACCACTATTTGGATTTTTTGCAAAAATAGTGTAACGTCCTTCGGGTGTTCGTTTATCTCCTTCGTAATGTTTGTGTCCAAGCGGATATCCGCCAAGAGAGATGGTATAAACTTTCAACAATTCTCCTTTAGAATAAACAAGCAACTCTCGCCTGGATTTGTAAACGATCAGTTTATCAACGGGTCTATCTTTTGGCAATGATACTTCGGGCCATACGTAGTAACACATTAGCATCAGGAACAATGCTCCTAAAACAATGAGACTCTTTTTCAATTGTTAAAGGTTATGCGTTTGTTCATTTATAAACAGCAGAGGTTACCATTTTTAAGATTTACCCACGTACTTCTTAAATTTAAAACGGCACAAACGTTAAGCCCATCATAAAATTAAAACGCTGGGTAGGATACCGTTCCCAACGGTAATACCGCTGATGCGCGATATTATTAAACTGTGCCCAGAAACTCAGCATTTTACTGTAACGGTACTCCGCTCCTAAGTTAATATCTACCAGGCTATTCAATTGCACCGGGTTTAAAACGTTTTGTCCGTTTTCCTGCTGTTGGGTAAGCGCCCATTGTTTGCCGATAAGGAAAACGTCACTTCTTACAATAATCTTGTTTTTCAGATTATACGACCCGGCCAGCGTAATGTCGTAGTCTGGTTTATGATAAGCCCGCTTCAGATTTTTGGTATCGTAGTAATAGTAGTTCCCTTTTACAGAAAATTTTATTTTCTCTTTTAACTGGTAGTTTACTTGTCCGTTAACGGTTAACTGACGGGTGTTATCATATACGGGTACAAACTGGTTATACAAGGTATTGGGACGATCGTAATTAATGATAAAAAACTGTAAACTATCAAACTGTCCGTAACTCACGCGCGCGTCGTAACTGGTATTGCAGCTTAGTTGCCCTCTTAAACCGCCAAACAAATTGTATTTATTATTGGTATTCACATAATTCAAATCGGCATTCATAAACGGGTTTTCGGTACTCATTTTCCGGAAACTGTTTTTAATGAGTCCGCCACTTACTCCGGCATACGGAATAATAAGCGATTCGTAAACATTAAATGAAGCATTAATCTGCGGATAAAAGTAGAACCGTGTTTTGTCTTTAAACCGGTCGAGCGTGGCAGTAAAGCCCATGTTTACCATCCAGCGGTTACCTCCAGCTTCAAAATACGGATTTAAGGAAACAATTAAATCATTCAGGGTATCGTTAGGTTGTTTGTGGTTATAAAAATCGGTAAGAAAGTTAACAAACAGTTTTTCATTGTTGATATAGGTATAACCATTGGCCTGCAACTGTATGTTATTTTCCACTTCTTTATTGATATTTTGAAGATTGTAATACCCCAGTTTAATATCATGATTGATGTGCACACTGTCAGTATAATGACTTACCAAACGAAGTTTTGGTTCTATTAACTGGTAACGTTGATACGTAAAATCGTTCTCCAGTTTATGTTGCATTGTATCGTAACCATACAAATGAACCACATTTCGCTTGTAATTCAGATCGCCAAACAAGGTATGTTTTTTGTAGAATTGCTTGGCATATAGTTCCGCTTCATTATCACTAAAGCCGCCATAACCGGCATCTTTTAAATGCGCGGTTGACGAAAAATGTTTGTAATGCAAGCCGTAAGCGTTTTCGCGTGAGCGGGTACTATGCAGCCACACTTCGCCATAGGGCATATTATAAATGGGCCCATACCCCAGCTTTAAGAGCGAATGGTAAATTTTAGGCAAGGGTTCGTTTTGCATTTTGGCTTTTTCGATCGGTTGCACTTCGTACCTCGGAAAAAGAGGTTTACTGCTGATTTTATAGGTAGCATCGGGCAAACGCTTTACACTGTCTTTAATTTCGGGCAGATCGGTGTATTTAATCGCATCTTTAATGGTAGGTTCAAAAATACTTGTAGCGGTTACGTTTACATCTCCCACGCCGCCGGTTTGCGCCAGAGTGGAAAGGATAAATCCCAGACTCAGAAGCGCGGCCAGAATATATTTCCAGCGTTTCAACGTATGAGGATTTATGTCCTCTATTAGCATTCCGTTCATATAGGTATGTGCTGTTGGCTTTAACATGATTTTTTTATTTATTTGGGTTGTTCGGTTGGCGTGCCGCTTGGTGCCGCCGGCGGATTCGCATTCTTCTGCGATTCTTCGTACAGTTTATCGAACAAATCACCTTCTTTCTTTGTATTTTCTTTAAATTCCACTTTCATATCGACCTCGCCGGGAGCCAGTGTCCGCGACTGCTGTTTTGATTTGATGGCAGCGAGTTTTTCGTTAGCCTCATCGAGGTATTCTTTTTTAGGCTTATTATCAATTACCACCTGCAAAATTACTTCCGCGTCAGCATCGTTTCCTCTGGCCATATACGCATCGGCCAGTAATAACATGGCTTTGGTGTTCCAGTCGTCGTTACTGTAAGCATAACTAATCAGTTTGTTGACCGTTTTTTCAACTTCTTTATACTCCTGCTTAATGTACTGGATTTTGGCGATCATGTAATAAGCTTCGGCACCGGTAATGTTTTTCGCGGTTTTAATAATGGTTTTCAACTCAATTAAAGCGTCATCATAACGTTTGGTTTCATACATGCTCTTGGCTTTAATGTACCGCGCTTCGGATTGTTCCTGAGGGGTCAGCTTTTCTGTAGCAATTACTTTCTGACATTCGCTTAACGCGGTTTCGTACTCTTTCAGGTAAAAAGCGCAACGCATGGCGCCAAAACGTCCGGCGCTTTTATTGGCCGGCACTTCGGCAATGGTTTGCAAGGCCTGAAAAACAGGCAGGGCCTCCTGATACTTTTTGTCTTTGTATAGCAAATACGATGCTTTTACATGCGCCACCTCACTATATAAACTGCGGGGTTTAGCAATGGTGTACTGATAACCAGTCATGGCTTTTTCGTATAATCCTTTGCTGTATGCGCATTCGGCCATGTTAAACTGGGCTTCGGCTATGTACTTGCCTTCGGGGTAATTTTTAATATAGGCTTCCCATTTGGGCAGGGCCTCATCGCAGTTTTTACGGTTATAAAACGCGTCTTTAGCGGCATCGTAGGTTGCGTTTTCCAACTGGTTATTCGATAAAGGATTACCGGTTGACTCAAAATACGTTTTCATACCTTCCACATCGCCTTTGGCTTCAAATATTTTACGGATGTAGGGTAACACTTCTTTCGATTCTTCGCTGCGCGGATCTTTTTTTACGATCTGATCGAAATAACCAAACGCTTTATCGTCCTGCTTTTTGTTATAGTGGATTAATCCTAAGCCCGCCAGTGCATTATTGGCAAAAGACGAGTTGGGGTAACTTTTAAGGATACGATTGTAATACACCGCGCCATTTTCAGCATCATTCATATCGCGGTAGTAGGTATCCGCCAGTTCGTTAAGTGCCGCGCTCAGGTAATTGGAGTTAGGATATTTGGTTTCGATTTGTTTTAAATCGCTTACTTTTTCTTTATAGTTTTTAAGCAGTCCGCTGCAAAGGGCTTTCTGATAATAGGCGTAATCCACATCTACCCTATTGATGGCAATGGCCGTTTCGTAATAGTCATTTGCCTGAGCATAGTCGCGGTTCATAAAATAACAATCTGCCGCTCTAACATTGGCATCGGCTTTTTTAGTATCGTCGTACTTGTTTTTAGTCAGTAAAAATTTACGGAACGACACATTGGCGTTTGTGTAATCTTCTTTATCGCGGCGCTGAAAGTAGGCATAGCCCAGATTGTAGTTACTGAGATCGTACTCCTGAAGAGAAAGAGCGCCATCGGTGGTTTGGAATTTTTTCCAGGCTTCGATAGCAGTTGTATAATCTTTACGCTGGTACGAAATTTCGCCTAACCAGAACTGGCAAAGCGCGTTAAGTTTGGGGTCACTGTTCTGGCTTAAACTGCGGCGGAATTGTTTTTCGGCATTATCGTTATCGCCGTTATTAAAGTACTCTACACCTTTAAAGTAAATCAGTTTTTGATAGGTGTATTTTAATATGGGATCAATAGTTGGCAATGCCTCTATGCTTTTGATGGCCTGCTCGTAATTTTTTGTAGTGCTATATACATTAATAAGATAACGGTACGCTTCTTCTTTGCGGGGCGAGTTAGGGTATTCTTTCAGGTACTGACTAAAGGCCTTAACCGCTTCGTTAAACGGACTAAAGTCTAACTCGTAACTTAATTTGGCAAAACTAAACAAGGCATCTTCTTTTATTTTTTTGTCCTTGTCAATGGTGTAAGCCGAGTAAAACGCGTTACGGGCCCGGGCTTTATCGTCGAGGTGAACGTTACAATCGGCAATGTGGTACCAGGCGTTCTGAGCCAGGGAATCTTTTTGTTCGGTTACTTTTTCGAAGCTTTTAATGGCATTGGCATAATCGCCGGCTTTATAATAGCAATAGCCCAGCGCGTAATTGCCTTGTGGATTCATACCTCCTGCCAGATCTGTTTTCTGTAAGTATGTCAGCGCGTTTTTATAATCATTCAGGTTAAAATAACTTTCCCCTATCATACGGTTGATTTCGCCCGCTTTTTGTACGTGGTTACTATCGTTGAGTAAAGCCGGTGCATCTTTAACCACCTGGCTGTACTTCCCCTGAATAAAGGAGATCTGTGTAATGTAATAAGGTACCACACTACCAAACGTTTCATCGTTAACCAATCGTTTAAACCCAGTCATGGCGGTTTCGTAGTTCTTTTCTTTATAAGCGATGTGCGAATAGTAGTAATTGGCGGGAAACGCGTATTTGTTATCTACGTCTTTTATTTCGTAGAGATCGGCTTTTGCTTTGGCAAGGTTATTTTCTTCGAGATAACTGTAACCCCGTTTAAAGCGTAACTCAGCCAGTTGTTCTTTATCCAGTTTATATTGATCTACTTTCTGGAAATAGTCTATACACTCATCGTATTTCTTTTTACGGAAATTGTTTTTCCCCAGATAAAACCAGGCGGAATTTAGTTTTGTGCTTTCCGGGTGCCGTTGTATAAATTGTTTCATGCGCCACTCACCGTCTTTATGAAACAGTTCAATGGCCGAAGCGGCGGCATAATATTCCGCATTTACCGATGTAAGGGTGTTGGCTGGGGTAGCCATACTCATGTAATCTATAAAATGCTTTTGCGCCGGCACATACTGCTGGCGGTCAAACAGGTCCACTCCTTTTTTATATAAAGCGTCGGCATCAGTGTAAATAGCTGACTTCTGGGCTATTGCCGGTGTTCCCAAACAGAAAACACCCAGCAACACCATGTAATTAAGCGCACGTATCATGTATTGCAAATTGTCGTAAAAATTACCTCACTAAAATTACGTGAATGCCTTGTTAACTAATTAAGTTGCGGGCGATGTTATTAACCCGCCCGTGTTGATATTGCCATAATACCAAAAGCGTTTCGGGGTTACAGAACCTTTACCTTCGTTTTGAAAATTTATCGCATGAGCAGTGTAATTGATTTTAAGAACGTCACTATTTTTCAGGATGAGCGTCCGGTAGTAGGTAACCTTAGTGTAAGCATTGGTAAGGGCGAATTTGTTTACCTGTTGGGTAAAACCGGTAGTGGTAAAAGTAGTTTTTTAAAAAGCATTTACGCCGACCTGCCTTTAAAAAGCGGTCAGGCCACGGTAAGTGGATATGATCTGGGCAGCATGCGCCAAAAAGATATTCCGTTTCTGAGACGGAAACTGGGCATTGTGTTTCAGGATTTTCAGTTATTGAGTGACAGAACGGTTTACGATAACCTGAAGTTTGTAATGAAGGCGACTGGCTGGAAAGAAGAACCAAAAATAAAAGCCCGCATACAGGAAGTATTGCAACAGGTTGAACTATCGGGCAAAGAGCAAAAAATGCCTTTTGAACTCAGTGGTGGCGAACAACAACGTGTAAGCATTGCGCGTGCTTTAGTAAACCACCCGGAAGTAATACTGGCCGATGAGCCAACCGGTAACCTGGATCCGGAAAGCAGTGAGGCCATTTTAAAGCTACTGAAAACACTGAGCGAAAGCGGCTGCGCTGTGTTATTTGCCACACACGATATGCTGGTGTACAATAAATTTAAGTCCCGTACACTTCTGTTTGAAGGCGGTATGGTTACAGAAAAGGTATAATACCAAATCCAACTACAAATTAGCCGGAATTGGTATTACAAATGGGACAGATCGTATATTCGGCGTTATACAACACTTTCTATTCTGATTTACATTCTAAGATCGTTTCCCGGTTAGTGCATTTGAATTGTTATTGCAATTACACCTTGCCTGTTCTTTTATAAAAACGGAGAATCCATTCGAATGATCTCTTATTAAGCCGTTTGTTCTTTCAAAAAATAAACTATCCAACGGTATTATTGCATTCTTATAAAACCCATCGAACCTAAAACCGTTTTAGGTGAATTTAATCCCTGCATAAGGCTATTCACATTTCTGTGTTTGTATCCACTACCCCAAAACCTATAACCTTTAGCACTTGCAAGCGTAAAACAAAATATAAAAACGTTGAATACCCGATACCCAATGGCGTTTAGTCAGGGCTGGTAAAACAAAATTTTTAAAATCAACAAACATGAAAACAAATCTGACCATTCAAAAACCTTTTAAAATCTACTCCCATGAAAACTCAAATTTACACTACACTTATCTGGATGATTTTTTTCATCCTGAATGCCAATGCGCAAAACAGTGATAATTTTTCTGTAATTCCTTCTTCTTCGGGAAATACAAGCGGAAAGAGGGTATTGATTACTTTAGGAAACACATCGCAACGTTCTGACCATAACGTTTCTTATTCAGAACTTAATCTCAAGCAGATTTTACAGGAAAATAACGTCAGTACAGAAAATGAGACGATTAATCTTTTGAAAATTGCACGCGATTATATGGAAAGTTTACAATCAGAAGCCGACGCTATTTATAACGAGGAGTTGTCGGTGCGGTTAAAAGCGCGTAAAAAAACCGGAAATGAACGCAACGCTCTGCTTTCCTATGCTAACGAGTTATCGAAACAGGCGGAGCAAAAAATGATTAAGGCTTCTGAAATACGTGGTAAAATAAACATGGAGCATTATACTTCTAATAAAAATCATTACAATAAGTTATCGGTTATAAACCGCGCTTCGGCTAAAATAACCATGGAGGCGGAATCTATTTATTTTGAAGCGGAACGAGATATGCGTATAGGTACTGAAATGCGGGAAGAGGCCTATGCCATGCCTAACAGCAGCGCCAAACTTGGTTCGATGGGAAATGCCGATGAAAGTGAAAAAACAGCTCTTCAGAAACAAGATCAGGCTATTACTATTTTAAAACAAGCCAATGGTCAGTAGTGTTTGATTACACATCAAGCGTAAACAGACGGAGCCACCGAATGTATTACTTCATGTATTTATTGTTACAACAGGCTGTTTCGTTTAGCGCAACAGTCTGTTTTCGTTTTATCCGGCCAGGGATAGAGCGGCCTGTTTGAGCTCTTTTGCCGCCCGGTACTTTGCGGCAAAAAGCGAGTAGCGATAGCCCGGCCACGGGTGCCTGAGTATAATACCAAATATATGTATAAGACGAGCATTTCGCATACCGTTTACCGGTACTGTTAGAAACCCGTGGAGGCCGCCAGATTAAACTCAGATGACGCGTTAAAACCACTTCGTTAAGACGGAAGCTATTATTTTCCATTCTACAGTTATTAACCTTACAGTTAACGTGTCTGCATGGTGTTATCGAGCAGGTGATTATTAAAGGTCTGCAAAACGGCTTTTATTTTCTGCTCTTTCTGTTGCTGAAGTCCGGGATAACGATCCAATAAATTGTAGCCGTGTACACTATCTCTTACATAATTGGTAATCCGGTTGATTTTATCGTTTCCAAAAGTGTAGCACAAACTATCGTCGCAACAATAATAATTACCCGCGTAGTAAAACAGACTGATTCCCTGATTACCGATACTATAGTACGGCAGACCTGTGCCGGTAAGGGACATGACTTTTGCCAGAATATCTATTTGTTGAAACAGGTGGTTGTTTTTTGCTTTTAATGAATTATCGGGGCGGTAAAATAACACTGGTATGCAAAGCGCTCCCGGATAATTGCTGTAATATGGTACGTCGGACAAACTGGTGTGATCGGCAGTGATAACAAACAGGGTGTTTTTATACCAGGGTGTCTGACGGGCCGCTTCAAAAAACCGTTTCAACGCATAATCGGCATACTGAATACAGGCATGGTTCTCGTATTTTCCTTTTTTAAACAGTCCCTGATACTGAGGGGGTATTTTATACGGATGATGCGAACTCAATGTGAAAATGGCACTGTGAAAGGGGCGCTGAAAAGCAGTCATTTTTTTGACGGCAAACTGTAAAAAGGGTTCATCCCAAATTCCCCAGGCGCCATCAAAGTCCGAATCGTTAGCATATTCATTTTTTCCGTAATACTCATCGTAGCCCGCTCCCCTGGCGTAAGCATCAAAATTCATGGTACCGTTAAACCCACCATGAAAAAAAGCCGTTTGGTACTTTTTCTGTTTAAGGAGTGATGCCATGCTATTAAGCGTGTTATTGCAGTAAGGCGAATTGATGTAAGGATTTTCCATTAATCCGGGCATGGCGGATAAAATGGCGGGAATACCCTCTATGGATTTTGAAGCATTGGCAAAAGCATTGGTATAAACCAAACTGTTCTGCATTAAACTGTCTAAAAAAGGCGTATAGCTTTCTTTACCGCTTAACGCCGTGTATTCCTTGCCAAAACTTTCGAGTATGATGACCACTACGTTTTCTCCTGTAAAAGTGGAGGTATCCGATTTGTGAAAGGGATTACACCATTGGGTCAGTTGCGAAGCGGGATAATAGTTTAAGCGGGCCAGTTTTTCTGTTTCAAAGGATTTAATGATGGTGAAGGGGGTATTAAACAACACATCGGCGTGCCCTGGTTCTCCGTATTTGCCGGCATCTACAGGACTTATAGGAACCCTGCCAAACCCACCCCTGATTCCTAAAACGCAAAGTCCTATACAAAACAGAAACGTTAACAAGTAGAGAACAGTCTGTTTTAAAGTATATACATAAACCGTTTTCATTTGTTCTTTAACAGGTTTGTACCATTTTACCAGACCCCATATTAAAAGGATAAACAACACCAGTACGTACCAGAAATCTTTAACAAAACTGGGGATTAAAGCCAGTACATCGGTTTGTCCTCCTACCTGCATAAATAAATCGTAGGTAGAACGTTTTTTGGTGAATCCATAATAAGCGAAGTCTATACTGTTAAGCAGTAAAAACAGGATATTAGGGACAAGAAAAACTACTTTTAAAAGCGTTTGATACTGCCGTTTATAGAAAAAAGAAAAGGGCAGCAAGGCCAGAAAAATAAAAAGGCTATTGGCAATAAGAATGCTGAACGTATCGAACACCAAACCGTACCAGGAATACGTAATAAACTCGCTTGCCCCTATTCCCTGAAACGCCTGACGGTTTAAGAGGAAAAAGACCCACCTTGACAAAAAGTACAAAAGGTAAACACCGCTTAATCGCGTTAAAATAAACCGTATTTGCTGCCAGTAATTTTGCACGGAAAGATGTCTTAAAAAAACCTTATTTTTATCGTATAGTGGGTGCAAATATAAAGCAAGATATTTACTTTCAGCTCAAAAAATACTGGGGTTTTAATGCGTTTCGTCCGTTACAGGAGGAAATTATCACCTCGGTGTTATCTGGCAACGATACCCTTGCACTTTTACCAACGGGAGGCGGTAAATCCATTTGTTTCCAGATTCCGGGATTGGTTTTGGGGGGAACAACGCTGGTGGTTTCGCCATTAATTGCGTTAATGAACGATCAGGTAGAGAATCTTAAAAAGAAAGGTTTATCGGCAGTTGCCATTAGTTCGGCGATGAACTTCCGGCAGATTGATACGGCTATGAATAACGCGGCGCTGGGGCATGTACAATTTTTATATGTATCGCCCGAACGTTTGCAAAATGAGGATTTCAGACAGCAACTGAGTTATTTGCCCATTACGTTAATTGCGGTTGATGAGGCACATTGTATCAGTCAGTGGGGCTACGATTTCAGGCCCAGCTACCTGAAAATTGCGGAGATCAGAAGTTTTTTTAATTCGGTTCCGGTTATTGCTTTAACCGCCAGTGCTACCAAAAAAGTAAGTGAAGATATTAAACAACAGCTGCAATTCAGGCAGGAAGCAGTATTCCGGCAATCGTTTAATCGGTCGAATTTGCGGTATGTGGTGCAAAATGAGGATGACAAAGCCGGACGGCTTTTAAAACTGATTCAGAATGTGGGTGGCTCTGGTATTGTATATGCCCGTAACCGAAAGCGTACCGAGGAACTGACTAAATTTTTATTAAGTCAGTCCATATCCTGTGGCACCTATCATGCCGGATTGAAACCTGACGATCGTAAACTGATACAGCAAAACTGGATTGACAATAAGGTGCAAGTCATTTGTGCCACCAACGCGTTTGGAATGGGGATTGATAAGCCGGATGTGCGCTTTGTGGTTCACCTCGATTTACCGGATAGTCCCGAAGCCTATTTTCAGGAAGCAGGCCGGGCCGGAAGAGATGGTAAGCCTGCTTACGCGACTATTCTTTTTAACAACAACGATATTGATCGCCTCGAAGAAAACTTTAAACTGGCGTTTCCAGACATTGATTACATACGGCAAACCTACACGGCCGTTTGCAATTACTACCAGGTAGCTATTGGTTCGGGGCAAGGCTTAAGTGTTGATTTTGATATTGAAGCCTTTTGCAAAAGCTATAATCTGCATCCGGTACTGGTGTTTAACAGTCTTAAATTTCTTGAAAAAGAAAATTATCTGGCGTTTATAGATAATAGTTTTGAGCCTTCCAAGTGCATGATTATTTCCGGCAAGGATGATCTGTACAATTATCAGATTAAGCACAGTAACTATGAAAATTTAATTAAAGCCCTGCTACGCAGCTATGGGGGCTTGTTTGAAAATTATGTTTTTATCAGTGAGCGCGATCTGGCTTACCGTTCTAAAATGAGTGTGGTTCAGGTAAAGGAATTACTGCATGTACTGGATCAGGCGCAGATTGTTTCGTACGCGCCACAGAGTGTATATCCTAAATTGATTTTTACCGAAAACAGGGTAAACACCAAGTACATTGAATTTAATAAGGAGCATTACGCGTTTTTAAAAGAACAAGCGCGGCACAGGATCGATGCCATGCTTGATTACGTCAGCCAGACCGAAACGTGCCGGCAGGTAAGTTTATTACAGTATTTCAACGAGTTTAATTATGCCCCTTGCGGATATTGTGACGTATGCCTTCAACACAAGCCCAAAGACCGTGAACCTTTAAAAAAACTAGTACTTCAGACTTTAAAAACCACACCTATGAGTCTGGAACAGTTAAAACAAACGCTTTCAGCTTATCCTGCCGCTTCATGGATTCCGGCTTTAAATGAGTTAATTGACACTAATCAGGTTAAAACAAATGAAGCTATTTTTTATGTTGCGTCTTAAATCTGCTTTGCTTGTTTTTTTTATAGTGCTGGCGATGAAGCCTTTGGCGCAACTACTCGTATATGGCCCTTATCTGCAACAGGGAACCCCTAACCAGATGTATGTATGCTGGCGAACCGACAGTTTACGGGACTCAAAGGTAAAATATAGCACGAACCGGTTTAATTTACATTTACAAAGCGTTCAGTCTGGTTCGGTATCCCAGCATTTTGTATTGCTGTCGGCTTTACAACCCAACACTACCTACTATTATACCATTCATTCTAACGGAGCCACATTAAGCACTGATACGTTTTATTTTACGACTCCTCCACCCTATGGCAGTAAACAAAAACTCCGGTTTCTGGCTATGGGCGATTGCGGATCGGGATACGCGGAACAGGCTAAGGTGAGAGACATGCTCCGCTATAAACTAGGCAC
Source organism: Sediminibacterium sp. (assembly GCA_030054095.1). Taxonomy (GTDB): domain Bacteria; phylum Bacteroidota; class Bacteroidia; order B-17B0; family Aurantibacillaceae; genus Aurantibacillus. Next base: position 75,301 of record JASGCO010000011.1, on the reverse strand, counting down.
TCAGTACCTGAACGGTATTTTACTTTTAGGCGACAATGCCTATGAAAGTGGCACGGATACCGAGTACATTACTAATTTTTTCGGACCGTATCAAAACCGTTTCTTTTTCCCTTATTCCTGCATTTATCCGGCTCCCGGTAATCATGATTACGCGAATAATGGCGGATGGGATCACAACATTACGTACTACGCTACGTTTAAAACCCCTCAACTTGCCGAGGCGGGTGGTTTGGCCTCACAGCATAAAGAGTATTATTCTTACAATTATGGTAACGTTCACTTTGTGTCGCTGGACAGTTATGGTACCGAGCCTGGTAGCAATTACCATCTTTATGACACGTTAAGCGATCAGTACACCTGGCTGAAACAAGATCTGGCAAGCAATACGCAAGACTGGACCATTCTTTATTTTCATCATCCGCCGTATACAATGGGGACGCATAACAGCGACACAGAAACCGATCTGGTTACCTTACGCGAGAATATGATTGAACTGTTCGATCGTTTTGGAGTGGATCTGGTACTGAACGGTCACAGTCATAATTATGAGCGCAGTTACCTCTTAAATGGTCATACCGGATCAGAAAGTACGTTTTCCAAACCATTGCACTGCAAAGATAGCAGCAGCGCGTTTTACAACGGAACACCGAATTCGTGTCCGTATGTAAAAAATGGTTCAATGGCTAAAGGTACAGTTTACGCGGTGGCCGGTGCCGCCGGAAAAAATGGATCCGGGCAGGCAACTTATCCACACGAGGCGCTTCCATTTAGTCAGGCAAATGGAAACGGGGCCTTGTTTTTTGAAGTGGAAGACAACAAACTACAGGCCTGGTATTACAGTGCCGACTCTACCATTAAAGATCGCTTTACCATTTTTAAACACGTTAACCGTAAAACCACCATTACCAGTACCGTAAGTCCGCAGATACTCAGCGCTTCCTGGCATGGCACTTATAACTGGCTTGGATTAAATCAGTTTACCCCTCAGATCTCTTACAGTATAGGAACCAGCACCGTGGTGTATGTAACTGACAGTTTGAATTGCCTGCGCGATACATTTCTGATTAACCCGGCAATCGGGTTAACGGAATATACGGCAACGGAAGCCCCCGGCGTTTTCCCGAATCCCGCGCATCAGATGGTACAATTACGTTTTGCTGACGCTACCAACGTTAAAAAAATTGAAATTTCAGATCAGCTGGGAAGGGTTATTTACACTCAAAATCAAGCATTTAATCCCATTAGCGTTATAAACACGGGTTCCTGGGCCAATGGCACCTATTTTTTAAAAATCACTTACAAAACCCACACGTACCAGTACCATTTGGTGATTGAATAAAATACATCGAAACGTTGTATCTTTACAGTCTGTTTTTCATTATTATGCTCTGTATGAAACCCATTATATCTATTTTAGCATTTCTGCTTATACCCGCAATCTGTTTTTCACAAGGGCCTAAAAACGGTTACATCAAAAAGAAAGACGAAAAAACAAACAAGCTTATTTACGAAGGTGAGTTTAAAAACGATAAACCGGTAGGGAAATTCAAATACTATTACCCCAATGATAGCGTTAAAGCCATTATGGATTTCCGGGAAGGCGGAAAAATAGCCTATGCCCGCTTGTACCACTCCGGTGGAAAACGTATGGCTGAAGGTAAATACATTAACGAAATAAAAGACAGCATCTGGTTGTATTACGACGAAAGTGGCGTACTCATCAGTAAAGATGTATATGCCATGGGGAAACGCAACGGTAAGTGTTTTGTGTATTATCCGGATGGGAAAGTATCGGAAGAAAAGCACTACAAACTGGATGTGGAACATGGTCCGTTTAAGGAGTATTTTGACGGTAAAACCGTAAAAGCGGAGGGCAATTTTGCGGATGGGAAAAAAGAAGGAAAAGTGAGTTACTATTTTCCCAATGGTATAGCGGCGGCTACCGGTTTTTTCAAAAATGGCCTTAAAAACGGCCCGTGGATTTACAGGGAAAAAGATGGAAAAGTAAAAGATAAGGAATTGTACAAAGATGGGGTCTTAGCCTCTAAAAAAGAAACGGAAACGTTTTTTCTAAAAAACAAAATAGCGGATTCAACTGTTAAACCAGAGAATAATCCGAAAGGAAAAAATACACCCGGTAAAAAAAACGGAAAATAAACCTGACATGAGTAAACACGGAAAAGTTCTGGTAGCCATGAGTGGCGGGATAGATAGCAGTGTAACGGCGATGATGTTACACGAGCAGGGCTATGAGGTAATTGGCATTACCATGAAAACATGGGATTATGAAAGTTCAGGCTCAAGCGACCGCGAAACGGGCTGTTGCAGTCTGGATAGCATTAACGATGCCCGCAATATGGCGGTTACATTCGGTTTCCCGCATTTAATTCTGGATATACGTGCCGAATTCGGTGAAAGCATCATTAATAACTTTGTAGAAGAATATCTGGCCGGGCGTACACCTAATCCCTGTGTGCTATGTAACACGCACATTAAGTGGGACGCGCTTTTAAAACGCGCCAACATGCTGGACTGCGAGTTTATTGCTACCGGGCACTACGCGCGCCTACGTGAAGAGAACAACCGCACCATTATTTATAAGGGCTTAGATCATACAAAAGATCAGACCTACGTATTGTGGGGCTTATCGCAGGAAAACCTGAAACGCACCATGTTTCCTTTGGGCGGTTACCGTAAAACGGAAATTAAAAAAATGGCCAAGGAAGCAGGATTTATTGATTTAGCGAATAAAAGCGAGAGTTACGATATTTGTTTTGTACCTGATAACGATTACCGAGCCTTTTTAAAGCACCGTCAGCCCGAGCTGGAAGCTAAGGTAGATGGCGGCGATTTGATGTTTCAGGGCAAAAAAATAGGGACGCACCGGGGTTATCCTTTTTATACCATCGGGCAACGTAAAGGTTTGGAAGTAGCCTTGGGCGAACCCGTATTTGTGAAAGAAATTATTCCGGAAACGAATACGGTTGTACTGGGCAATAAAGAAGATTTAATGGCCGTGAATTTACAGGTGCGCGATTTTAACCTGATTAAATATGAAAAAGTGCCTGATGACTTTAACGCCTTAACTAAAATCCGTTACAAGGATTTCGGAACAATGGCCACTATTAATCAGTTTGGCAATAAGCTGGATGTTATTTTTCATAAGCCCGTATTAAGTATTGCGCCGGGGCAAAGTTGCGTATTTTACGAGGGCGACGATTTAGTAGGCGGTGGATTTATTGACCGTACTAAACGGTTACCTTTTGAAGTAGAACAGGTACTGAAGCAAGTGGAAGGGTAAGATAACGAGATTTACATATACATTAGTCTAAAAAATAATGTAACTTAGTTAAGAACTATTTAATTAAAATGGTACTTAAAGATTTACTAAATCAGGTCGATTTAATTCAGGAAAAGATTGATTCCTTTGGCAAATTAAGTGAAGAAACACTAAAAAGAATCACTTATAAATTCAGATTAGACTGGAATTATCATTCCAATGCTATTGAAGGCAATTCGTTAACACGGCAGGAAACACGAAGTGTCATGATCAATAACATTACAGTGGAAGGGAAACCGCTGAAAGATGTAATTGAGATCAGAGGGCACGATAAGATTATCACTGATATTTTGCGAATCGGAAAAGGAGAATTGAATCTTTCTGAAAAGCGAATAAAAGATATACATAAAGCCATTATTAACGAGGAAACTCCTGATAAACAAAAAAAAATAGGGGAATGGAAGACTGAAAACAATCATCTCATTAATTACAAAGGAGAAAAATTTGATTTCGTTTCACACACCGAAGTAAAGGAAGAAATGCATAAGTTAATCAATTGGGTAAATACCCAATATGATTTGGTCAGAAATAAAAACAGTAAAGCATTACATCCTGGTATCCTTGCCTTTCAGTTTCATTTAAAATACGTATCTATTCATCCCTTTTACGATGGGAATGGGCGTACTGCGCGCATTTTAAGCAACCTTATCTTAATCAATTTCGGATTTCCTCCTGTTATTATAAAGATTACTGATAAGGAAAAATACAATCGCTATCTGGCGGACATACAGGCTTACGGAGGTTCCGAAGATTTATATCTGGAATTTATGTGTCATCAATTGTTAGCATCACAACAATTAGTATTAGACGCTATTGCCGGAAACGATATTGAAGAAGCAGATGATCTGGATAAGAAAATATTGCTATTAGAAAAAGAGCTAAGTGCAGTAGATCCTGAAAATGAAATTAAAGAGCACTTTAGCGCAGAAGTGTTTTTTAAAATGTACGATGGCTGGATAAGTGAACTACTATCAGAAGCTATTCCAATAGTTAAAAAATTTAATCGTTTTTTTACCGAACCTGGCCACTCCATAGTTATTAATAATGGTGGTGGATTTGTAAGATTTTCCGAGTCAGATAGTAAATCTGTAATAGAAGAATTACGTCAAAAATGCCATGCTAATATTGACAATATTCGGCTTGCTAACGAACTTAAAATTTCATTTACTTCATTTTATGGTTCTTTAAAAAAAGCAGGGTTAAAAAGCTTTGGATGCAATTATGGTTTTAGCATAGAACTTAAGCACCTAAGTTATATTGTTCATTATGATATTTTTTCAGAATCGGGGAATAAAACAATTTCAGAATCGGGGAATAAAACAATAAAAGAGTACACTGAAAAATTATTACACCAACCGCTAACTAAAGCAGAAATTGATTTTATCATAAAATCTTTAGGAAATACAATCTATGAACACATTGATTTCCACACCAAAAAAAATGGTATTAGATAACCTTATATTTTGATGTGATTCTACTTCCCAACTATCTGAAAGGCGATGCTACTCACCCACCCCTTCCGGGAAATAAACTAATCGTTCACATCTGTAACGATGTGGGCGGCTGGGGCAAAGGATTTGTTCTGGCACTCTCCAGGCACTGGCAAGAACCCGAGATACAGTACAGAGACTGGTATAAACGCAATAAGCAATTTGCACTCGGAGAGGTTCAGTATGTAAACGTTGAAAATGATATATGGGTAGCAAATATTATTGGTCAGCACGACCTCATTCGCCGGGGTTTATTGCAGCACATACCTCCTATTCGTTATGAAGCAATAGCCACTGGATTAGGCAAAGTAGCGGCTTTTGCGAAAGAACAAAATGCTTCGGTTCACATGCCTCGTATTGGGTGTGGGTTGGCAGGAGGCACCTGGGATAAAATGGAACCTATTATTATTAACACACTTTCTGCTGAATTTATACCAGTACATATCTATGATTTATAGGTAAACTCATACCCACATTTAACGTCATAAAAAAATCCCCGGCTAAATTAACCGGGGATTTTTATAATTTCCATTCAGATTAAAAATGCCATAAATCATGTTCCCAACGGAAGATGTCGTTTTTAACACGATCTGATTCTAATAAGGCATCAATACCTTTTGAGTATTCGCTTACACTACGATCGTAAACATTAGACTCTTTTACAATTTTACTGTTAAACTGGCGTTTCCAGAAAATATCTTCGAATGTACGGCGTTCACTGTCATTTTTGGTGTTAAATACTTCATGTTTAGCAAAGAAAGGGCGGCAAGCCGGGAAATATACCCAAAACTGTTCGCGCATGGCTTCCTTATCCTCATCATACGTATAAACTCCCATACCAATAATACGTACTTCCAATACTGATTTCTGACGGTCAAAAAACCAGTCTTCCTTTAATTGATAAGCTCTGATTTGACGATAAATTGTGGTGGAATCACATTGAAACACTTTAGTAATAACTTCATTACCTGCCTCATCAAAACTGGATTGAGATAAGGAGTCACATTTTTTCAATTTATCTTTAATGGCCGTAATTTCGAAAGGAATTAAAAATTCCTGATCCTGAAAAGCATATAATTGACCATTTAAAATGTACTTCGCTAAAACCTGAAATAAGGACATTCTGCCATTTACGATCTCTACAGGATAATAGAGGGGCTGGTTTACCTTTTCCCGCATATCAATTTCACGCCAAACGCGTTTTTCCCATGTCACATCTGCTTCACGCAGATACGTATAAGGTATAAAACGGCGGTTTACAGCGTTTTCCTTGTCATAAATTCCATCCCTGTAATCGCCAGGCTGGAATACCCCTTGCTGAGCTGAAAGCCCTAAGGATAAACAAACCAATATGGCTAAAATGTACTGTTTCATAGTTTATTATTTTACTTTCAATGTAACGCCTGGAATATTACGTACACTTCCATCAGGCCCTTTAGCCTTAACGTTTTCAAAGAATATTTTACTACCTACACCTGCTGAGTTTAATATAGAACGGGCTTCAGCAGATAAACTATTACCCGGACATACTACTGATTTTAACGCGCCTTTTACAACAGCACTTAATTCAAATGAGGTTACCACAAAACGGGCATCAAAATCAAATCCGGCTAACTCAGCACCAACCCCACCAATTTGACCCAATTCTATCTTTTTCACATCCACGTTTCCGGTTTTCCCACCTACTTTAGCTACCGGATCAGGAATACGTTTTACACGGAATTTTTTAGGAGGTCCTTGTGGCTTCATACCGTCTTTAGTTTTAGCACTTACGGTAATAATAGCGTCACCTGGTGTAGAAGCCATTACTTCATATTTACCATTTCCTTTTGAAATCAATTTACAACCACCTCCGCTAATAGTAGCCTGAACATCGGTAGGTGCTACCCCAGCAGCTGAAATCATCACCGGATTAGGTACACCAATGTAAAATACATTCATCTTTTCAGGTTCAACCGCTGTAGCAGCCTGAGCTACCATGTATTCGCCACTGAAAGGATAGTAATCGTAAGTTCCATCTGGCTTTTTGAATTTGATTACACCCTGATAGTTCTGTAAACCAGCTCCACCAGTACCAACTTCGTATTTACCCATTCCGTTTTCAATTTTGATCTTGTTTCCTGAAGCACCACCTTTAGAGGCACTTGCTGAATCTACCCCTACTAAAATTTCCATCATGGTAGGATCGCTTAACGCGCTTGAACTGGCTGCTAAAAAGATGTCCGCGCGATACGGCTGACCTGCCTGAATGTATGAAGAAGGAGCAATCACCTTAGCACTCAGTTTATCGAACTTAATAGCTAACTTACCACTTGCGCCACTAAATACCTGCAAAATTTCAGCTTCAACGTTTTTAAGATCGGCCTGCATTTTGTTTAAGTTGGTTACAACAGCCGCCATTGGCAAATGATAGAAATTTTCTACCGGCCAGGTCAACTTAATACCATCTTCTTCTGCTCCACTATCCACTGGTTTAATAGAACCAATTTTCTTTTTCAAGCTTTGATAATCATCATCCAGTAATTTGGTTTTCCCATCTTTCTGCATAGCATCTAACATTCCCGTTAGTTTGTCGTGCAACGCATTCATTTTGGTTTGTAACTCAACGGCAGAATTTGGCTTATTTTCAGGAGTAGAAGCATCGCTACCAATTAAAACATGGGTAGGAACATCATAATCATCAATTTTACCTAAATACCTTAAATTAGCTGTATCTCCGCTCCCGATTTTTTCGGTTTCTTCGATCACTATCTTTTTAAGTCCATCCAGATATTTTACCACATCTGCAATCTGAACCTGAGCTTCTTTAGCTTTATCGTAATAAGGCTTTGCAGCAGGGTTACCATTTATTGTATGTTCAAAGGCCTCTGTAATACGTTTGTTGTTTTCAGTAAGATTTTTCTTACTTTTTTCCATACTCTCGTTTACAGTAATATAACCTTTTAAGATCTGTTTAGATACGTTCATTGCCAGAAGAGCGGTCAATACGAGGTACATCATACCGATCATCTTCTGCCTTGGGGTTTCTTTACCGCCTGCCATTTTAAAATACTCGTTTTAAAAAATTATTAATATTAACTCTATAATGCTAAAAATAGAAATTGGTTACTTAATTGATTTTCTGCCAATTATTTATTGGCATTGAAATTCATTGCGCTTAACATATTACCGTAAATGGTATTTAAAGCTGTTAAGTTTGTAGATAAGTTACTCATTTCCTGACGGTATTTTTTAGTATCGTCCACTGAATCATGAAGATTTTTCATTAGATCAGCTAATCCATCATAGAATTTATTGGTAGCATCTAAATGCTGACGGCTGCCTTGTAACTGCAATTCGTAAGTAGCATTTAAAGCGGAAAGGTTTTTAGAAACATTGTTTAATGACTCGCCAATTGAATAACCGGCATCATTTGAATTGGCTAAACTTGAAATAGAGTCAGCGGCTTTTTGATATGTATCGGCGAGAGTCGCCACATTTTTAGACGCATTTTTCACACTATCAACGTACTCATTAGTAGCAACGTGCGCATGACTGATATCTCCGATTTTGTTAGCAGAATCGCTTAATGAACGCATACCATTTCCTAAACTTTCAATTAATTCAGGACCAATTTTGGCTTCTTCCAATAATTTATCCAATTGATTAGAAACAGGAAGACCAGCGTTGTGACCACTTTCAAGCGCATCACTTTCTCCGTCGTGTCCCATACCTGCTAATTCAGGATAAGCTAATGTCCAGTCAACCTCTTCATGTGGAATATCGGAGGCAAAGAGGCAAAATAAAAAGGCTTCTGTTCCAAGTCCCACAATTAACATTATTGAAGCACCAGGCCAGTGCATAATCTTAAATAAAGCACCAAGAATTACGATAGCCGCTCCGATACATGATGCAAGGTGTAAAAACCTTTTGAACCCTTTTACTTTTCCTAATTTACTCATAGCTGTTCTGTGTTTTTTTGTTTAGCGTTAGATTTTGATTTTACTTGTTATTTTGTGTTTATAGGTGTTTCTATTTTTAGATCTCGTCTCCTTTTGCACGACCCAGATAAGTCATTACGTTACGGAAACCGATATAACATTTAGCGGTATCCTGATATTCATAGGTACGGGTACCATTTTGAAGATAATATCCAACATCTTTCCAGGAGCCTCCACGGATTACTTTACGTTTTAATACGTTAGCATCTTTTTCCTGAGCTTCGTAAACATAGTCAGGGTTAAGATCATGGTCAAAATCGTAAGCCGATTCGTCAAATGCGTTACTGGTCCATTCTGCAGCATTACCAGCCATACAATATAAACCATAATCGTTAGGATTGTATGAGTAAATGTAAAGTGTATGGAACCCACCATCATCAATGTAAGAGCCACGTAATGGTTTAAAGTTGGCAAGAAAACATCCTGATGTATTGCGGATGTAAGGTCCACCCCAAGGATAAGGCGATTTTTCCAGACCACCACGAGCCGCGTATTCCCATTCTGACTCAGTTGGTAAACGGAAATCGTTAACAATACTTTGTCCGGTACCGATAAGGAAGTTATTTAATAACAGCGAGCGCCAGATTGAAAATGCACGGGCTTGCTTCCAGGTTACCCCTACTACGGGATAATCATCATAAGCTGGATGCCAGAAGTACATATTTGTCAACGGCTCATTAAACGAGTAAGTAAAATCGTGTACCCAAGCCAATGTATCGGGATACACATTAATAATATCTTTTACAATAAAGGCAGCACGGTCAACACCACGACGTTCTTGTGGCACATAATTTCCCTGACCTACCGAAATCTGACTTCTTACATTATAGGTTCCTAAGGTTTTAGGATCCTTTGATGGGTCACCTACCAAACTTGAAGGAGATCCTGGCGCACCATTCTGACCATCATTAAGGGTTACACCGTTAACATAATCGGCTTTTTTATACTCATGAGCTGCGTCCTGAACATCAGGTGATTTATTGGGTATAAAACGGTTACTTTTTGAAGCAGCCAAACGGATATCTATACGGTAATACTCATAATTTAATTTACGTGTATCAATTTCTTTACGGTTATAGAAACGTTCTCCTTCCGGCAGGTAAAGTGGCTGTAAATCAGCACGGTAATCCTCATCAGCACTTTCCCAGTCAATCCGTTTTTCCCAGTTGATATAAGGATCCTGAAGATTGTTATCCCCTTTATAAACCGGCCACATATCTAAAAAGTCTTCCTGAGAAATCTGGTAATCTTCAGCATTGCCGTTACTTCCAAAAGCAAGTAATTTACGGGCAATAGAATCTCTCACCCAATACACAAACTGGCGGTATTCATTATTGGATATTTCGGAATCATCGATGTAGAAAGCCTGAACCGATACCATTTTAGATTTGGTGGAATGTGCCATTGGCGCTTCCTCATCATCAGGTCCCATGTGGTAGCTTCCCATAGGGATGTAAAGCGTACCGAAAGGATCTGGCTGAAACCACTTTTCGCGACCTTGCACACCAATTAACTCCCCTGTCTTTTTGTTACATGCTGTAACCAAGGCGGCAAATGAAGCTAATACCAAAAGTTTTCTCATATTCTTTCTTTTAATTTATAATCAACTAACTTCTTTTTTGTTACACTTTTCCGGTCCCGGAAAGTTATTAACAATAATTGTTAGTTGTAAAGGGCTTAAACGGTTTTTTAGACGAAAGGTTACAAAAAATACGATTAATCTAAAAAACGGTCGTTACCACTACCAGAGAATTTCTTCTCTTTCGGAGCTTTACAGAAACCTAAAATAATTTCATGTGTAGCACCAGCATACGTTCTAAGACTTGTTAATGTGTGATCGTAAGAATAACCTAAACGGACAGTTAAACCACGGGCGGTAGTATATTTACCACCAACAATGGCTCCTGCTGCTGCCTGTAAACGATAAGACGGGCCAATCCAAGCTTCCCAGTTTGACATTCTGTAAGAAAATAATAAATTAGCATCTAAAGCCCCTGCAGCTAAATCTGATTTATATAGCAAATTCGGCATAATACCAAATCTTGGAGAAGCAGGTATTCTGAATCCAGCCATAGCATAAAAATGACGTTCCATATCAAATTTTACAGAACCATCACCTTTTAATACTTGAGCAGGTAAATGAGTAGAAGATAGCCCAATATAAAAATCATTAGCTCTATTGTACATAACTCCGAAACCAAGATCGTAAGTTAATTTATTCAAGTCAGGATTGTTTAATGCATTTCCGTATGATCCTGGTATTGTTGGGTCTGTTTTTCCCGGTTCTGGTGTGATCCAATCAGCTGATATCCTCTTTTGAACTATACCTGCATCTACACCAATTCCCAACACACCACCCCCAATTTCGGTATTAAAAGCTACAGGCACACGAAGGAAAAGAGTTTGATCAGGTCCAATTTTATCACTAACTACATTTAATCCTATTCCTAAAGGCACGCCTGGAATTGGCATATCAAAAGCCGCTGCAATTGAAGTAGGTGCACCGGTAAAACTTGACCATTGCTGACGGAATTGCCCTACTCCGCAGATGGCTTTACTGGTACCGGCATACCCCGGATTATAAATCAATTTATTGAACATAAACTGAGTGAACTGCGGATCTTGTTGAGCAAACGCAGCCCCGGTGAGACCTACAAAAGCTAATGAAATTTTAGTAATTAGTTTTTTCATATATTTTTATATAAGGTTAAAGAGTACCCTTTATGATACACTTAGGGTGCTAAATTAGTTAAACATTTTTAAAAAACAAATTTTATCGTTTATTATTTGTTAATTTTTTGTTGTTAATCTTTTTTGCTTTTTTACTCTACATAGTTTAAATCTTTACCATACGTTTCCTCTAAACGGTAACTGGCCCAAAACGCCAAAAGGAATACTACCGCTCCAATGGCAACACTGGCACCTACAGTTCCCATGGAGGGCTTTAATCCCATATTAAACAGGGTCATTAACGTAACCGATCCTCTTACAAAATTAGGGACAGTTGTAGCGACTGTTGCCCTGATATTAGTACCAAATAATTCGGATGCACTACTCATAAATACGGCCCAATACCCGGTAAAAAATCCTATGAAAAATACCAGGGTATAAAATACGAATACCGAAACCTGAGCAAATAAATAGTACAGAATAGTAAACAAAAGTGTTCCGGCGATAAACCATTGAAGCGCCCTTTTCCTGGAACGTAAATGCTGACTCAGTAAACCACTGGCCACATCGCCTATGGTAATGCCGATATAGGCTACCATTATCGGAATTTTTGCTTCGCGTGGCGCATTATCCAGCCCTAGTGCCTTTGTCATTTCAGGTGAAAACTGCACTAAAAAAAACATAACAAACCACACCGGAACCGCAATTAAGATAATGGTGAGGTATTTGCGCAACAATTGCCAGTGTGAGAATAAATAAAAAAAGTTGCCGTGTTTAACATGTTTCTGTGCTTTGGCCTCGCTGAACATACCACTTTCATATACCCCAATCCTTAAAAGAAGTAGTAATAGGCCCATTCCCCCGCCAATAAAATAACTTACCCGCCAGTTGTCCAGTAATATGGTTGTTAATCCGGCAACCACTGCACCAAATAAGCCTACCGATGCCACAATGGTTGTGCCCAATCCACGCTTTTCCTTATCCAATGTTTCACTCACCAACGTAATTCCTGCTCCCAATTCTCCTGCCAGACCAAACCCTGACACAAACCGTAATACGGCATACCATTGCGTGTCTGTTACCAATCCATTGGCAATATTAGCCAGCGAATAAGTAATTATACTTCCGAATAATACCGACAAGCGGCCTTTGCGGTCACCCAATACGCCCCAGAAAATACCGCCCACTATCATGCCCATCATTTGCCAGTTTAGTAAAGAGGCGCCAATACTACTGATGTGTTTGTTTCGTTCCACCTCATCGGGATAGATGCCTTGTAAAATATCATTTAAACTGGCTACGCGTTCCATGCCAAAAAGCACCAGATCGTATATATCCACAAAATAGCCTAAAGCCGCTACAAAAATCAGTTTATTGAAAAGAACATTGGGTGTTTTTTTTGACATACAACGGCTTACATTAATACTTAATCAACTTACGGCTTATGATTCCCTCATTAACGGAGATAGTCAGAAAGTACACACCGGCGGGTTCCTTCGATATATCTAATCTGGCATCATTCTGCATCTGGTTATAACTTTGCTGTAAAATAACCTGTCCCAAAGCGTTATGTAACGTCAACCCTTTCAGTTCTGACTGATACGCTTCGTTGTAACGTATTCTGAAAATACCTTCTGTTGGATTAGGTAACAATTCGAGTCCGTATTTGTGACTCCATTCATTTTCCTTTATCCCTACAACGGCGCAAACATTCGGAATTCCCCAGCCCAACAGGTTATCCGGGTTACTGGTTTGTGTCGCATTATTTTTCAATATATCTACTACCATAAAACTGGTCAGTCCGGGATGCTTTTGCCAGAAACAAGCCACTGCTCCCGCCAAAATCGGACAAGAAAACGAAGTGCCGTTAGCTCCTGTAAAACTACCATTTGGCTGACACACAATAGCACCTTGTCCCATAGCTGACAAATCCGGTTTTATACGTCCGTCCGCGCTTGGCCCCACCGAACTAAATCCGGCACGGGTTCCATTGCCATCTACCGCTCCTACAGCAATAATACTATCGGCATCGGCAGGCACCCCAATGGTTGTAACCCCTGAGCCTGAATTTCCTGCAGAGTTCAATACAACCATCCCTTTTCGGGCGGCCAGATTAGCAGCGATGCTCATGGGAGCAATCCGTCCGTTTAAATCAGCTGTTACATGATTATTCAAATTCCCGTCAAAATTAAAATACCCCAAAGACGTGGTCAGTATATCTGCCCCGGCACTATCCGCAAACTCGGCCCCTCTGATCCAGTTATACTCTTCGCTGATGGTTTCCGCGCCGTCATCCTCAGTGGTAAACAACCAGTAGTTGGCATAAGGCGCTGTTCCAACCAGATTACCGGGAGACAACCCTGCCATGGTGGATAGTACCATTGCGCCATGTGCCCCATCGTTGTAAACATTCTGTTCCATGTTCACAAAATCGTAGGTTCCCAATATACCACCACGTGTCCGAATACTATCAAACACCGGATTTACATTGGCATTATTAAACCCGTTATCCAATACCGCAATCGTCATTCCCTGACCTCTGAATCCGGCATTATGGAGACACGGTACATTCAGTTGCTGAGCTTGTGTTAACGATAATCCGTAATTGAACCCTGAAGATGGTGATCGTTGAACAGTACTAACCGGCAACTTATCATTTCCCGTTTCTCCTATATCTTTACGGTAGCGGTTAACCGGGAAAGACGTGCCTACAAAACTAAACGAATTAATAGTCGTTAGCGCTGCCGTATTGGTGATGATTGCTACTACACCGTTAATCCACTTTGATGCGTAAAGAACCGTAACATTCGGTACTGCTTCAATCTGACTGATATAAGAGGGCGTTACCGGTAAATCGGTAGCGTTTACCTGCACCCCGGCCGCTGTACGCCGCGCGATAGCTTTCGCACTTAAAAATGCATTCGGGCTAGATACTGTATAAGGCGTTCCGGTCTTATTGGTAAAACGGATCCAATATTTGTTTCCCTGCGCTTCTAATACCGTTGTAAAGCTTAAATACAAGATACTGATTAGTACAAAACACTTTTTATTCCTGTCCATAACTTACTATTTTTTGAATATAAATAACACCTTTCTCTATTCGGTTCTCTACCGGTACGCCTGCAACAACCGTATTAGAGTATATATCTTTTATTTCCCGGTAAACCAGACCTATCCCCTTAGCGTATTTTTCGCTGGCATACTGATAGGATATCAGGGTACGGAAGTCTATTTGCTTAACCGCGAGCGTCTTTTCCAAACTAACACCATTGATAGTTTCCGCACGATCGAGGTATTCTATTTTATAATTGCGTTCGGTATTGGTATTACGAACATTCCCATTCCAGCTTTTCCCTTCCTGTAACGGAAAAATCAGTTTTACAAAACGTATGTTTTCTTCTACCACCTCTACATTACGATCGGTCACATTGGCCTGCCATACATCTTTTATCGTGTAAGGAATGCTATCGTAAGATTTATTCGGATTATAGTATTTAATAAAACGTTCAATACGAATGGCTGGTTTATTTTCATTATCTGTAAACACCTCTGAAAATCTTTCCTTGATGCGGTATTTTAAGGTAGTAGGTTGAAATGTGAGCTCATTGTACCAGGTACTATCCACGTCATATACTACAAATTTTCCCGTTGTTGCCGGATAATATTCCTTCCCCGGATTAACCGGTTCTGCAGCGTCTTTATTCTTTTTACGGCAAGACAGAAAAGCTAGTATCACACAAAAAAGCAGAAACGGCCTAAACATGCTTAAAGATAGTTTAAAATTGCTGAAATAAAAATGGTTTTAACATCAAAAAGGCGCTTAACTTTGCGCTTTTAAAATTATGAGTCAGTCTAAACATCATGGCTTCGGAACAAAAGCCATTCACGCCGGAGCTGAACCCGATCCATCTACCGGTGCCATTATGACCCCTATTTTCCAAACCAGTACTTATGTTCAGGAATCACCAGGGCAACATAAAGGGTATGCTTATGCCCGTGGCAAGAATCCTACCCGCGAAGCACTCCAGAAAAATATAGCCGCCCTTGAAAACGCGGCGCATTGTTTGTGTTTCAGCAGCGGCATGGGCGCTATGGATGCGGTAATAAAATTACTACGCCCCGGCGATGAGGTGATAACCGGCGATGATTTATATGGTGGTAGTTACCGGATGTTCACCAAAGTATTTGCCAATTACGGTATCAAATTTCACTTTATCAATATGACCGACGCGTCGAATATTGAAAAATACATAAATGCCAATACCCGCTTAATATGGGCCGAAACGCCTACCAATCCTACCATGCAGATTATTGACATTGAAGCCTGCGGAAACATCGCGGCAAAACATGGATTAACACTAGCGGTAGATAACACCTTTGCCTCCCCTTACCTTCAGAATCCGCTGGCACTTGGCGCACATATTGTGATGCACAGCGTTACCAAATATCTGGGCGGACACAGTGATGTGGTAATGGGCGCGCTGGTAATGAACGATCCTAAATTATATGAACAACTGGCCTTTATTCACAACAGCTGTGGCGCTACCCCTGGCCCGATGGATAGTTTTCTGGTAATGCGCGGCATTAAGACCCTCCATTTACGTATGGAACGCCATTGCTTTAATGGACGTAAAATAGCAGAGTTTTTGAAAACGCATCCAAAAATTGAAAAAATATACTGGCCCGGCTTTACCGATCATCCTAACCACGACATTGCCAAAAAACAAATGCGTGATTTCGGTGGAATGATCTCCATTGTATTAAAAGGCGCTGATCTGAAAGAAACGTTCCGTATCGCTTCTTCTTTCAATGTATTTTCTCTGGCTGAAAGCCTTGGTGGTGTAGAAAGTTTAATTAATCATCCGGCTACTATGACTCACGCTTCTATTCCGAAAGAAGAACGCGAAAAGGCAGGCGTTGTGGATAACCTGTTACGCCTTAGCGTCGGAGTAGAAGATATAGAAGATCTGATAGACGATTTAAAACAGGCGTTAAGCTAACTGAACATATACTAGACATTCCTTATAAACCCCGTACACAATTTGGTAACGGGGTTTATTATTCTCATTCCTTTCTGTTTTATTGTAGTCATCAGACGTTACCCTGTACCATTAAATAGTATCCATGTAATCAAATATTTATAAGATTAAAAATTAAACCCAAAATGAAGTCCGGGTTCTCCATAAAGGAACTTAGGCCATTTATCATCAGTCTGCTTAAATGAATCTGGCATTTTAGTGTGATAAGGACGGTGTGTAATTGCGATAGAAGGTTGTATAAAAAACCTGTCCTTGAAAAGTTTGATGTGATACCCTACTCTGTAAGTATTGAAAATCTGAAACCCATTATCCATCTTTTTACCATCATCATTCACAAAGGTTTGCCAGGCATTCATTACATTAAGTTCGGCATATAATCCTTTCCACAAAAACCGTTGGTAAGCAAGTGCAAAGCCAAACTCGCGAATGTATCCCGGAAATTTTTCTTCCGGTGTTCCGTAGGCTTTATTTGTCAGAGGATTAATCCCCAAAGGCCATGCATATTTCCAGGTTCTTAGTTCAAGCGTTATCGCATCTTTACGCGTAAGTCTGTAACCGAAATTAAGTTGCCCGAAATCGGGCTTATTGACCGATGACAAATTGCCCAGTAAAAAAAAACTACTTCCGATAAAGCACTTTTTATAGGTACTGTCTTGTTTACTGTACTGTGCTTTGAGTTGCGCTGAATTCGTCAATACGAGAATAAAAGCGATAAATAACCATTTCTTTTGCATATCTTTTATAACTTGTTAAACAATACTGCAAAATTAGTTTGCCTTTATGCGTCCGTTCGTTCACTTAAGTTAATGGATAAATGCTTAAAAAAACAGTTCCTTCCATCTTGGAACGTTTACTCTCTCTTTACGGGTTATTTACATTCATCGCAAGACCTCAATGATACATTAAGAAGGAAAAATCTGAGAGAAAAAGTCATCAACCAGATGATTGATGGCCACAGAAAAAAGCAGGCAAATGAAAAAGGGATAAAGTAGCTTTAGTTCTATACAGCTTTTAGCTGGAGAAACATATCATTAAACCGTAGTCTTACCTTTTCAATAAAATCTGCAGTGATTTTCTCTTTTAACTGCTCTACGGTTCTAACCTCTTCCACAAGAAATTTAAACGTTTGTTCCATAGGCCCGGCTTCAAACTTTACCATGTATTTATCATTCATCTGAAAAATACTTATGGTCATACTCTGGTGCGGAATACTATCAATAATTCTCATCTTTTTTAAACGCTTTTTTTACATTCATCAGGTTTTGCAATACCCCCCACGGACTTACATTACGATCACCATCTTCATGGATACGGCTCTGAATGGCATGTGCCAGCAAGACAAAGTGCTTTTTATTCAATCGGTTTAACACCTCTTCCGCTTTATCATCCCCATTGATAATATTAGCACAAGCCGCCCAGTCAAAAACTTTAGCGTCCAGTAAAAACTTAAACGCCTTATCATCTTCCCATATCGCGTTAACAAAAGCAGCCAGTTCAAAATGTTTGTGATTCATAAGGTACTGGAATGCTTTTTTATCATCGCGGATCGCGTCGAGGGTCGCTATTAGTTCCTGATAGCCATTATTCATCAGCCAGTTAAATCCTTGAGTATCCTTTAAACAGTGCCTCGTAAACTGGTCAATAGCGAAAGAAGAATAATGTTTCATGTATCGGCTTTATGTTTAAGTTATTGATGCATTACTGTTTCTTCATTAAAAATGAATGTACAATCTCAGGTTAATCTGACGGTTGGTCAGGTAATTAGGAATAGCATACGTTTGCCCGGTAACATCCTGTACCCATGTATAAGACACGGTATTGTTTACCTGTAAAATATTAAGTACCTCGGCAAACAACCATATATCTTTTACATGATTAAACACATTTTTACGTTTCATAACTCTGTTTTCTTTTAAAATATTATAGGCAAAACCAGCATCTACCCTGCGGTAAGGCGGCATACGGAACACCTGCTGATAACGAAGGTGATTGGGTGGACCAAATGGCAGGCCGGTACCAAAATTAATATTCAGGTTAAATTTACAACTCGGCAACTTGGGCAGGTAATCCTGAAAAAACAAACCAAACGTAACCAACTGATCACTTGGCCTTGGAATAAACCCGGGATCTACTCTTGAACTATCTGTTGCTACCTGATCGAATGTCCGTCCTTTCTCTATCTTTTCGCCATCCTTATTATAATAAATATAATGTATGTTATCCGGCGACTTTTCCCTTGTCTGCAACACGCCTACACTGGCCCAACTTTCAACACCTTTTACAAACTCTCCGTTGATGCGCAGATCTAATCCGGTAGCATATCCTTTTGCATTATTATTAGCAAAATACCGGATGCGCACATTATCTACCTCGTAAGGAATAATGGCATTTAACTGCTTATAATACCCTGCCATTACCAGTTTAAAAGGGCGTTGCCACATTCTGAAATTATAATCGCTGCTCAGTAAAAAATGAATGGACTGCTGCGCTTTTACGTCTTTATTAATCTGCCCCTGCAGGTTACGGATCTCTCTGTAAAACGGTGGCTGATAATATAATCCGGTTGAAAAGCGAAATAACCAGTCGCGGCGCCAGTTAGGTTTATACGCCAGAGTTATCCTCGGAGAAACCACTACCTGCTTGTTCACCGTCCAGTAATGACTGCGCACACCACCAGTCAATGTTAGAGAACTGGTATCCGCAAATGTGTAGGTATTATTGTATTGTACATAGCCCTGCGCTCTTTGGCTGATAAGGCTGATCCGTGTTTTGTAAACATCCTGCAAATCAATGGCAGTAGAACTATAAGGACTGATGTAACCCGACGAATCAATCATTCGCCACTCACCTAAACGGTCTTCAATTTGTTCAGCCTGAACACGCGCGCCCCACAAAAACTCACTTCGCTGATTAATGTAATACGTGCCTTTATGCTCTGTATTTGCCACAAAAGCGGTTAAATAATTACGGCCGTTATTCAAAAAAGTTCCCACTCCCCGGTTATACGCCACCTGTCCAAACGTTGGCTTACCAAAATCTGCCTCCAGCTGATCTATATAGTATTGTCCCTGAACAGTGTACAACTCTTCCTCTTTGGCTCTGTAAGCCGAGGTAATAAATTTTAATTTTAACCTGGCATGGGGCAGGTAAGTGGCGCTTAAGCCTCCCATCAGTGTAGTGTATTTCATTAATTCCTGGCCATCAAAATACACCGTAAATTTAAGCGCGTTATTCACCGTACCAAAAGTAGTTTCGCGATTTGCCGGGATAACCTGATAACGATTGCTGGCAACATTTCCTAAGAACTCCAGTTTAAACTTAGGATTAAAATCGAAGGTTAGAAAACTTTGCACATCTATGAAACGCGGGCGGTACTCGCCTTTGGTATCGAGCCCCTTTAATAGATAAGTATTGGTTCTGTAGCGCGACCCTATACTCCAGGCTAAAAGCCGGTTCTTAGAAACACCCTGAAGGTGCAGATTTCCCCCCAATACACTGGCAGATGCCGAACCACCAAACTTCAATGGTTTTTTATAGGTAATATCCAACACGCTACTGAGTTTATCTCCGTACCGGGCTTCAAATCCTCCGGCACTGAAATTAATGTTACTAACCATTTCGGGATTAGCAAAACTAAGCCCCTCCTGTTGTCCGCTTCGCGCTAAAAACGGACGATAAACCTCTATATCGTTCACGTAAACCAGATTCTCATCAAAATTACCGCCTCGCACACTGTAACCACTACTTAATTCGTTATTACTGCTGACACCTATCTGCGTTTTAATTAAATCCTCTATATTGCCGCTTACCGATGGTAACTGCGTAAATACCCTCGGATCTATCCTTGTTACCTCTACCTCTCGTTTCCCCCCGTCAACACTTACTTCCGAGAGTGCATTTTTAAATCTCATTTTCAGAGACAATACGCGGTTTTCATCTGGTTTTAATTTTATTTTTAAAACCTGCTTATCATAATTAATACTGTAAAATGTAAGCGAATATTCTGTTCCTGCAGGCAATACTAAACGGTAAAATCCATTCGCGTCTGAGTTGGCAGCATATTTCACATCTTCCTGAACCCCCACACTAACACCTTCAACCGGTTGATCTGCTTCATCTTTAAGATACCCACTGATTTCGGCTGTTTGAGCAAAACCAGAACCTAACAGCAACAGCAAAAAAATAATATTTAGTACAACCGTTCTCAAAAACAAATAAGTTAACGAAGATAACACTAAATTATTATACACACTACCCTTCCTTTTTTATTTTGAAGGAGTTAGATACGCTTACCGTACAGGCGGCTTTAATCTAAAACAGCTTTTTCAAATGCCTTTCCTAGCGACGTATAAATCTCCTGAAAAAAAAGATCGGGCAATTGCTCAGGGTCAATAACATCTCCAAAACAGTCATAATTGTAGTCACCGTATAGAATATGAAAACGGGCAGGATCACCATTAGCGTAATCCTGCAAGTCATACCGGGGCTTATGCTCATTAACAAGCATAGCCGGGTTCAGTTTAAACACAAGGATACTTCTCAGAACTTCTTTTTCTCCGAAAGGTGGAGCGTTTATATGATTTTCAAATTCTATGATAACCTTATATACCATATCATCACTATATCTTGAAAAAAATGAAAGCAAATCACTTTCTTCCAGATCATATTTCCATGATTTACCAGGGTCAGCATTTTGACATAAATTGAAAAAGAGTGTTTCGCAATCCATCAATTTCCCGATGTAGGTTTGTAAATCCTGAACAAGTTGTTTTTTAGTCATTGGTGGTTTTGATGGCTTGAAAATAATAAATAAAACAATTTAGACAATACTTGGTTTTACTGTTTATGTCTTTTGTTTTACAAAATCGACTTAATTTTATGAACGTTTCCCTTATACCTTGAGCTGCATCAATTACTTTTTAAACAAAATATCTGTGACATATTTCATATTTTTTGCGCCCGAAATTTGGGTATTTTAACATTTCCATAGTCTAAACTTTACTACATTTACCTTATTAACTAGTTAAAATAAAAAAATGAAAAAAGTATTAATGTTAGCTGCTTTCGTAGGTTTACTAAGCAGTGTTTCAGTTGCCGCTACAAAAGGTGACGATAAAGATAAAAAAGGAAAGAAAGAATGCTGCAAAAAAAGCGAAGGTAAAGCTTGCGCCGGTGAGAAAAAAGAAGCTTGTGCTAAAGGTGGTGAAACCAAAGCTTGCTGCAAGAAAAAAGGAGAAGCGTCTGCTTCTACTTCTGATGCTACTAAAACTGCTGAAGAGAAAAAATAATAGTACTTTAGCAAATACGTTAAAAACCACCTCGGCCGAGGTGGTTTTTTTATATCTCATCCCATCAATTACGATTGTTATTGATTCGCGGCATCAACTAAAAAAGGGCTGAAACAGCCCTTTTTTAGTTTTATTCTTATATCATATTAATGAACACTAACAGTTCTTCCATCGCATCAAACTAATATTTACATAGTTTAATGTGAATAATGGCCTCATCTCCTCTCTTAACCGATAATGTATAAAAACCATTTGCCAGCTCCTCCAGGTTTACCTGAGTACTTAATTCACCAGATTGCTTAGGATAAACAGATGAATGAACTTGTTTACCATTCAAGTCTGTAACGACATAACTGACAACTTCATTCTGTAAATCACTGACCTGTAAATTGTATAAACCGTTACCCGGATTAGGGAATACAGTTACTCCCTTAGCAATACTATGCTCGGTCAACCCAACATTTGTTTGTACACTAATTGCATCCAATGCCATATCGGAAGCGAAATCGCCACCTGTTACGCCTCTCCAGCGGAAATTCACTTTTTGTGTTGCCCACTGTGCTAAATTAACCGCCGCCACAAACCATGTATTCCCTTTATTCCCACTCATGCTCCACACATTATTGTACCAAACACCGTTTGCCAGAACATCCAGTGTTAGAGATCCCATGTTAGCACCGTACATGTGGTAAGCAAACGTTAACATAGGATTATTAATGGTTGCCAGATCCATACACGGACTCAGTAAATTTGCCCTGATATTTACACATGGCTGCGAGGCTTCCAGATATACGTAATTACCGGTTGTTGTGCCTGGGGTATAATCAAGATCAGGGCCTGTATTGGCAGATGGCGTCGATCCCTCGCTTACCCTCCAGTCGTGCTGATCTGCGGTAACATTGTTTTCATTTACAAAACCATTACCCAGGCCGCAAACAGTGGCACAAGAGTTACTGGTACTGCATAATGCAAAGGATTCAAAATTCTCGGTAAGCGGTAATCCGGCATTTATACCATTAATGACAGATATCACGGAAAAAGAAGTATCGTTCGTTGCGTTAGGATCTGTCACGTATTTAGCCCAGGCCTTAATAGTATATGTCGCTGGTCCGCCAAAAGCGGCAGTAGTGGTAAAATTATACGCTACCGTAGCGCTTGGCGCTATTACGCCTGTATGCAATTCGCTTACAACAGGACCATTATTTACTCTGTAAAATACAGGAACATTGCTTAGGGTATTAATACCAGCATTTGCCAATACGATACTTACAGGAGTCGCGCTGATATTTTGACAAGAAGGCAGAGTACCTGATGGACTTATTAAATTATTACAGGCTGCATCGTTTGTAATAGGGCAATTAAATGTACCCGGTAGTTTCTGTATAGCATTGGCCCGGCGTCCAACCGCTGAAGAAGCACCTCTGGCTCTCACGCTAAACCATTGCGTTTGAGTACTTAGTACATTCGGAATAACAAAAAAATTGGTAGTCGCAGTGCCTACAGAGTCCATGTATTTATTTCCAAGTTTAAACACATCGTAAGCCGTAGCTCCCGGAACTGCCGTCCAGGTTAACCGAACGGAATCAGGACAGGCCCAATTAACACTAATATTGGTTGGAAGTGGAATAATAGAGAAACCGGCATCGCTTTCATCGGTAAAGGCACCACGGGTAATTCTTACCTTACATTGCCCTGAAATAGTACCAGAAGGTACTGTCCAGTTAAAATATCGTTGCCCCCCGGGAATAGCATTACTTAATAAATTCCATGTAGCACCATTATTCGTTGTGTATTCCAATGTCTGACTACCAGTTGTTTCAAACGCATCCCAACGAATAGTTTCTGTTTCACCGGGCACAAAACCTTCACCTCCCATCGGATAAGTTATGGTATATCCATCCATATAAAACATCCAGGTAACCACATAATTTTGAGGCCCTGACGGGATAGATGCTCCACTAACACGTAACACATAATTTCCGGCAGATGGGTTATTTATCACCACTTGCTCATGATTATTCCGTACATCTGTTCCCTGAGTGGCAAGCGCATTCAGATTAGTAGCATTTGGCGTAAAATCGAGCACCAGCGGATTTACGGTAGTTGCCGCGGGTGTAGTTAAACTTGTGTTGATATTGTTGACTAAGGCTACTGCGGCACTTACCGCGGCCGGTTGATCGTGCCAGTAGGTCATTACTTTTACCTGACGCACGCCGGCAGGAATTGCTATGGTATGGGTATTGAGTCCTCCGTTACTTATGCTGCCAGTCAGGTACTGATTAGTTTCCAGAACTTTAACAGCGTTGAGGGCGTTTACCCGGCCATAACCGAAGCGGAAATCTGGTCCGGCATTTCCAAGATCGTCTGCCGAATTCATTATAATAGCTTTTATTAAAGCACTTTGAGGAGTAGCGTTCCCGTTTAAGGTAGCATAAGCTTCGTAGAGTTGTGCAAAAATACCGGCAATACCTGGACACGACATGGAGGTTCCTGTTTTTAAAACATAATTATCGGGATTGGTTGTAGAATTCACATTGGTTCCCACTGCACTTATTTCCGGTTTTAAGCGGCCATCATGTGCCGGCCCCCGGCTCGAAGAAGAATTTAATCCATCCAGATAATCCAGATTGGCTACCGCTATGGAATTTTTGGAGTGCTTATGACCGCCCGTTACATTACCCCAACCAGCACCGGCGCCATATGCACAATCGCCGGTACCGTTATTTCCGGCTGAAAACACATGAATTAACTGAGGCATATTCATGTTTTGAACATCCAATTGCCTGGCCCGTGTGGTATAACCTGCATTACAACCATCAGAATATGAAGTGGATATAATACGAATCCCGTAATTACCATAATGGGTATTTATACTATCGAAGCCCTGATAACTGGGAGAAGCTGCATACACATAAATATCTGCTCCCCACGCCATACCGCGCGTGGTTGGATTACGGTTGCCCGCCCCCATGATGATTCCGGCACAATGATCGCCATGATCACCCGAATTGCTTGTTAGGAACTGCATTGGCAAACGTCCTGTATAATCAATATGAGGGCCAATGATACCATCATCCTGTAACATCACCTTCACGCCATTGCCATTGTACTTACGCCCCCCCGAATAAGATGTAGAAATAGCATTGCTGCGGTGAGATGTACGCCCTACCAGGTTTTCAGGCTGAGGGGTATCGTCTGTAAGTTCAGCAGAACACACAAAAGGCTGGTTAACAAAATTAAGAATGGCGTTTTTATTTACCCAAACTACAAACCAGTTGGTGAATCGATCCTCATAACTTATTTCGTAACCGTTCGATTTTAGCCAGGCACGTATTGCTTCATGAGATTGATTGGGGTAATACGTAAACCCAATCCCTATCTGGTTTCCTTTTACCGCATAGCCGGGAAAGTTTTTCTCCTGAAGCGCTATCTGAAGCTCGTTTAACAATTTATACTCAGGTTTAATGGTTAATACCGAACGGATACCAAATCCGGCAAGCACATTCTGATTAACAGATGGTTGCAAGGCCGCCATATAGGTGTTTTCGGGTAAATACTGCATCAATCGCACCCCAAGTCGTTCCAGTTGTTTCTTTTGATCATCGGAAGGCAATTGATTAAATTCTATATACCGGTAATAAACCCCATTAAACACCTCTGCTGGTTTTGGTTCACTAAAAATACCCTTCTCGAAATTAGCATCCGGATAAACCTTCCCTGTCGAGAGCCAGAGTACTTTTTCTTTATTTGTTTGTCCAATACTCAGATTGTAACAAAAGGTTACAACAAGTAACAATGTAATTTTTCTCATGCTATATTTCATTTTAATTAAAAATAACTATTTATTAATACAAACACAATTATTTGATTTCCCCTAAACAAATCAGGATCTGTTAAAAATTATACCATGAATTTATTGCAGCAGATTTTTGGCTCAGATGAGGCAGACGTTTCAGTCATAATCGGTTTGACTACGCTAAAAAATCCAACTAAGAATGAGGCAAAAATACACATAACAAAGAAATCAGATAAAATGTAAACAGATTCCTGTCACTATATAACAAATAACATTTCTGAAAGTTCTGGTTTCTGCTTCATTCGTTTTGTTTTAATAAAATCTTACGGCTTTTAACAAATATGATTCGTTTCGTTTTTTTTGTATGTAATTTTGGGGTATTCGTATGACAAAAAATGAACATAAGGGCTTAAACGACCCTGCCGGAATAACGATTGATTACATAGACTATCTTCTGCCCGAAGACCGGATAGCAAGGTTCCCTTGCGAAAAGCGTGACGCTTCTAAACTATTGGTCTATAGTCAAAAGCAAATCAGCGAAACGCAGTTTACAGAGTTACCTTCCTACCTACCCGATAAGAGCTTGCTCATTTTTAACAATACGAAAGTTGTTCAGGCACGTTTACTTTTCCATACAAGTGAAGGGTTTCAGGTTGAGATCTTTTGCCTTGAACCGGATGAATCGTACGCCGATGTAACAAGCGCCATGATTCAGACGGGGGAAGTAAAATGGAATTGTATGGTGGGAAACCTGAAACGCTGGAAACAGCCGCAATTAACACTTACCATGCCAGGTGTGCAGTTATGTGCTGAAAAACGGAAGCATGAAAATGGTGTTGTTTCAGTTTTGTTTACTTGGGCAGACAAAACACTTTCTTTTGCCGAAATACTCGATCGTTCGGGAGTACTCCCTATTCCGCCCTACCTTAAACGCGAAACAACGGTCATTGACAAAGAACGTTACCAAACCATTTATGCCAGTGAAAAGGGATCCGTAGCTGCTCCTACCGCCGGACTGCATTTCACAGAACCTGTTTTTGAAAAATTAAGTGAGAAAAATATCGCCCACACTTATGTAACCCTACACGTTGGCGCAGGTACGTTTAAGCCTGTAAAAAGCACTACCATTGGTGAGCATTTGATGCATGCGGAATGGATTGAAGTTGAAACAGAAACCATTACCCGTTTATTAACAGACAAAACCGTTATTGCCGTTGGCACCACATCCTTACGTACTTTAGAAACCCTGTACTGGATGGGGGTTAAAGCTGCATTGAATCCGGATGCTGGTTTAAAAGAACTGGAAATTACACAATGGGACGCTTACGATCTCCCTGATCATTTTGATAAAAAAGCGAGCCTTACCGCTTTATTAAACTGGTTGGGTAAACAAAGTACCGGGAAACTGATCTGCAGAACCAGTTTACTGATTGCGCCTCCTTATCGGTTAAAAATAGCTAAAGGAATCATCACTAATTTTCACCAACCCAAAAGCACACTGTTACTTATAATAAGTGCTATCGTGGGGCAGGAATGGCGACGTATTTATGATTATGCCCTTAGCCACAACTTCCGTTTTCTCAGCTATGGCGACAGCTCATTGTTACTAGCAGACTAGTTAAATAATAAAACGCCTTTGCACGTAATACATTTACGACACAAAGGCGTTTCTTGAATTTATTTCTGGTCTATTGATTCCCTTTTACAATAAACCACCATAACGCTACGTAAGCCGCTTCTGGTTTAGCTCCCTGAATAGCTCTGGTGACGTCACTCATCTTAGCAATGGTGCTGTTACTCGAGTTACGGATATCGTCTCCGTCAACTCTCAGTACGGCAGAATTACTGGAGTTCCGGATCGTTTTGCCATCACT
Organism: Sediminibacterium sp.; assembly: GCA_030054095.1. Classification (GTDB taxonomy): domain Bacteria; phylum Bacteroidota; class Bacteroidia; order B-17B0; family Aurantibacillaceae; genus Aurantibacillus. Next base: position 47,824 of record JASGCO010000011.1, on the reverse strand, counting down.
GTCAACACGACCTATACTACTGTTACTGGAATTCCGGATGGTTTTCCCATCACTGTCTATACGACCAACAGAGCTGTTACTTGAATTGCGCAGGGTTTTCCCATCGCTATCCATTTTAAACTGAGCAGATGCGATATTAGCAATACAAACAAATGCCAGTACTGCTAAAGATGATTTTAATGTCATTTTCATAGTTTGTTATTTTTACGAAATACAAGGTAATCTATTTTTTGAATCACACCAATACATTCTGTGGCTACATAGATAAATTATCACTGAATATATAATCAGCTACTATCCTAAAGACAACTCTTTAATTTCAGAACGTTCCTTTATTATTTGTTACCTTATCTTACGCACACAAAGGAATTATTGCTGTTAAAACGCGCGCACGGAACAATAAACCTCCCCAAAAATTACTGGAATTTATTTTGAAAGGAACGTTATACAAAAACCCCGGGGTAAAGCCCGAGGTTAATCAGATTATACGAACGCTTACTAAGGATTTACCATAATAGCAGCTGCACCACTGTAAATGCCGGAGTGCGCAATAATATACGATAACCCAACTTTGCCAGGTATAGCGGTTGCCGTGGCATTCGAGTTTGTTGTATTGCTAATGGTTATTACATTAAATAAATTATCAATTTGCGGAATTCCGGTAGTTGGAATCTCCCAGGTCAAATTAGCAGGATTAGGAATTTGTGTAAGGTAGTTGGCACTGCCCGAACGGTAAGCTGTACGGTTAATTTTGTAAGTTGTTGCTGTAAAGTTAGCACTTGTTGGATTAGGCTGTAGCGTTATTGGGTCAAATCCTCCCAAATTCGTGTAAAAAGGCGTTACCAATATAGTAGTATCCGGAATAACGGAGATTTCAGCTTGTCCCATTATACCATTGGCGGTTACCTGTACATAAGCATCACCTGTAGCAAGCGCTGTAACCAGACCATTGTTGTTAACGCTAATGGGTACCGCCGGCTCATCGTCATCCTCCTGCTTCTGAACAATAGTATAGTTAAACGTTACTGTGTTGGTGACATCATCTCCGTTTTTATTAAAAGCGCGGGCATTTAATTGAAGCGTTTCGCCACGGAATAACTCACCAAAACGCGGGGTTACTGTTATACGAGTTACAGGCATCGTAATTTCAGGTGTTCCCACTACTAAAACAGGAATGGTGACGGTTGAGGTCTGACCATTGATGGTTGATGTTACCTTTATATTTGTGCTTCCCACTCCCTGAAAGGACACTAAACCGGTATTGGAAACAGTGGCGATATTTGTATTTTCCGATGAAAAGGTATAAGCCGGATTTGTATTGCCCACATAAACCGTTTCCAACTGAATCGGGCCTCCGCTCATATCCCAGATAATGGCTGAGGGTAACACGGCAAATAACTCCACACTTTTTAATGGGGCTACACGAATGGGAACTGAAGCGGAGTAAGTTACACCTTCGTATTGAATAGATGCGGATATTACACCGGTTGTATCATTATTCAACACAAAACTATTACCTGAAATCCCGCCTATATTACTACTCCAGCTTATTCCCGAAGCATTCACTACCGCTCCGGAGGTATTAACCAAATGTGCCGAAAGATTGAGGGTTCGCCCCATTTCAACCGATTGAGCCCCATTGTCTATTACCAACTGATACTTCTTTTCCGCTGCTGGCGGGTTACTGGGTGCCGGGTTAGACGGCGTACTGTCTTTCTCTTTTTTACAAGACGTTAATGCCAGTAACAATGCAGTTACACCTATTGTTCCGGCCGATAAAATTGATTTTTTCATAGTTTACTATTTATTTAGAACCCGGACAATTTGCCCGATTTATTTAAGAGCAAAATTACAGTCCTCAACTTGCACAACTTTAACCAACACTTATAAAAACGATACCTAACGGTAGGTATTTTAAGTTCCAATTCAGAATCAACAGGAGATCCATTGAAAAGCATCAGCATTATTTACTTTTTCCGTACTTTTATGTAAATCAACAGATATGTTATTTGAGAAACGTTTCTTTTCACCTCAGGATGAAACTATTATTATAAATGCCATTCAGGAAGCTGAAAAAAACACCTCGGGAGAGCTCCGCGTTCATGTAGAAAAAAGTTGTAAAGGCGATCCGTTTGACAGGGCTGTGGCTGTTTTCCACAAACTAAATATGCAAGCCACCCGTCAGCAAAATGCCGTCCTGTTTTACATCGCTCATGGTAGCCAAAAACTGGCTATCGTTGCCGGGAAAGGGATCAACGATGTTGTACCTGCCAATTTCTGGGACACCATCCGCAACCAACTGGTTCAGGAATTCAAAAATGGGAATACCGCTATTGGTCTAGCTTCCGCTATTACACAATGCGGGCTTCAACTCCAACATTTTTTTCCATGGCAATCAGACGACACCAACGAATTACCTAATACCATTTCTTACAAAGCATGAAACGTTTCCTTATTTTTTTCACCCTTCTATTTTGTTATCAATCACTGATTTGGTCGCAGGTACCACCCCGGCCTGAACCACAGCGACTGGTTAACCTGTTCCTGAAAAACCCAGACGCGTTCCTCAGTGCCACAGAACGCGCACAACTCGAAAAGCGACTGGAAACATTCAGTAACGAAACATCGAATCAGATTTGTATTGTAGCCATGGATGATTTTAATGGCTACAGCGCTATGGATCTGGCCACTCAAATCGGTAATACCTGGGGTGTAGGACAAAGTGATTTCAAAAATGGCATTATTATTCTGATAGACCCTACCGGTGGGGACGGTCAACGTGATCTGGCCATTGCGGTTGGATATGGTCTCGAAGGCGCTATCCCCGACCTGGCCACCAAACACATCCGCGAACGTTTAATAATTCCCGATTTTAAACAAGGGCTTTATTTTTCGGGGCTCAGTAAAGGCATTGATGAACTCAGTGGTTTGGCCAAAGGTGAATTTTCGGCAAAACGCTACAAAAAGAAAAATGGAGGGGGAACTGCCTTACTCATTATTATCATCGTTATTATTTTATTAATTGCCATCTCCAGAGGAAATGGCGGAGGTGGTTATACCTACAACCGTGGCGGCCGCAGCATTTGGTGGGGCGGTTATAATGGTGGCGGTGGCGGCTTTGGTGGCTTTGGCGGTGGCGGATCTTCCGGAGGAGGGTTTGGTGGCTTTGGTGGCGGTAGCTTCGGTGGCGGTGGCAGCAGCGGGAAATGGTAACCTAAAATAAAAATATGACTCCCTTATTTAAAAAACTGAACTACAAACAACAAGAAACCATTGTTTGTTTAAATGCCCCCAAATCGTTTTCCGCTGAACTGGAAGCCATGAAGGCATACGCTGGCATTACAGAAACAATCAGCACAATGAAAACGATCTCATTTGCCATTGCTTTTGTTACCCGCCTGTCTGAAATTGAAAAATACGCGAAAGTCATTGATAAAAAACTGACGGAAGATGGGATCGTTTGGTTTTGCTATCCGAAAGGAACCTCAAAAAATTATACCTGTGAATTTAATCGTGATACAGGCTGGCAATTTTTGGGAGATTTAGGATACGAACCCGTACGAATTATTGCTCTTGATGCTGATTGGTCGGCGTTACGGTTCCGGAAACCCAGTCACATAAAAAAAATGACCCGAAGCTTTGCAATGACGAAAGAAGGAAAAGCAAAAGTTACCCAATCCCAAAAACAGAAGCAGAGCGGTAATTTATGAATTCTATTGTCACAAATCTGCTGGAAGCAGAACGGAAAGCGCAAACCTTATTTGATACCGCTGAAGCCAGAGGATACATTACTGCGGGGCAAAGTGAAAAAAGCCTTAATCAGGAACTGTATAAACTGGCAGATGAACTATTTGGTATAAAAAAATACTGGCATAAACGCATTGTAAGAAGTGGTGCCAATACCCTGTTGCCGTATCGCGAAAATCCTCCCGATCTTATTTTACAGGAAGATGACATCTTGTTTTTTGATTTTGGGCCGGTTTTTGAAGATTATGAAGCCGATTTCGGGCGTACATATGTACTGGGAAATGATCCGTACAAATTAAAATTAAAAGCCGATGTGGCTCTTGCATGGGAAGAAAGCCGGAACTGGTATATGGCACAGAAACAAGTCACGGGTGCTGATTACTTTCATTATACTAAAAATCTGGCCGGAAAATATGGATGGGAATGGGGCGGCCCCATTGCCGGACATCTGGTGGGAAAATTCCCTCATGAACGCTTGGAGGGCGAAGACAAACGCAATTACATACACCCTGATTGCCAATTGGATATGCGTGCGCACGGTATTCAGGAAACAGAACGTCACTGGATTCTGGAAATTCACTTTATTGACCGGCACCGGAAAATAGGCGGTTTTTACGAACAACTTTTATGGTAATGTTATCTGGATTCACATTGGTAAACCAGTAGCTGCCAGTTGGCATGTATAACATTCTGCAAAAAACTATTTGTTTGGAAACCGGAAAAAACTAACTTTAATTAATTCAGATTTTGAACTCAAAACGAACCGTCATACTCTATAATCCTGACGCGGTTTTCTACACCATGCCGCTGGCCTTGTTGGCTATTGGCTCCTACCTCGACCAGGAAAAGTATTCAGTTGTTATTATTGATGGGCGTTTGGAAAAAGATCCTATGATCAAAATAAGGGAAGCCTTTAAAGCTGATCCTGTTTGCTTTGCCACCACGGTTCTTACGGGAAGCCCCATTAAAGATGCTCTCGCTATATCAAGGTCTGTAAAAAACGAAATGCCGGAATTACCTGTCGTTTGGGGTGGCTGGCACCCCTCCCTATTTCCAGAACAAACACTTAACGATACTTCGGTAGATGTGGTTGTAAAAGGGCAGGGAGAAATAACTTTTGCCGAATTGGTAGATCACTTAAAAAACGGCATATCCCTGAAAGGCTTAAAAGGGATTTGTTATAAAGAGCAAGGCATTTATACCGAAAATCCGGAAAGAGCCATGGTGGACATCAACCAGTTCCCTCCTTTTAATTACGATCTGATAGATGTTAATCGCTATATGGCGCTGAGCGGCCGGCCTCAACTGGATTACATTTCCTCACAGGGCTGCCGTTTCCGTTGTTCGTTTTGCGCCGATCCGTTTATGTATAAACGCGGTTGGTATGGTTATAGTCCTGAACGTATTGGCGAGGAGGTGGAAGCCTTATGGAAGCGCTACCATTTTAATCATGTGCATTTTCAGGATGAAACATTTTTTACGTATGCCCCAAGGGTAAAAGCGTTGGCAGAAACTTTTATTCAACGTAAATTACCTATTTCCTGGTTTGGCACCATGCGGGCCGATCAGGGAGTCAGGCTTAGTGAAGACATCTGGCAACTTTGTAAACAGTCAGGACTGGAACGGGTAATGATAGGGATGGAAGCCGGTACACAGGAAATGCTTGACTGGATGCAGAAAGACATTAAACTGCAACAGTTATACGATGTAGCCAAACTTTGCATCAAATACGATATAGCCATTAACTTTAGTGTAATTGTAGGCTTTCCGGGAGAAAGTGCTGAAAGCATTCGACAGACCCTAAACGTTGTAAAAGAACTACGGGAAATGAGTCCATCGTTCCACATGGGCATTTTCTATTTCAAACCTTATCCGGGTAACAAAATCGCGGATGAATTACTGGCCAATAATTACCAGTTTTCGACCACGCTCGAGGAATGGAGCAATTTTGATTATGTGGGTAGTGGACAAAGCGAGTGGATAGATGCCGATACATTTCGTCTGGTAGAAAACTTTAAATTTTATCAGAATCTGGCATATAATAAACGAACAACATCCAAATATGTATTTCAGTCGCTGGCCCGCTGGCGTGTAGAAAACAATAATTACCGCTTTCCAATCGAAAAAAAATTAAAAGAGTGGCTAAAACCGGAAACTAAATTGTCGTAGTTTTTTGAAAATCTTTTAGGGGAACCAGCATCTTAAATGAAAGTGATACGCATCATCCCTACTTATCATCATTTTGAATACTTACCCTGCCAATACCATCAATTAACAAGGTGAAACGCCCTGATTTACGGGATTCTATTTTTAACTCTGTATTAAACTTACTACCACTCCCCGAGGTGGCAATCACCGAATAATTACCCGGCTTAATGGTTCTGTATTCTGAACTGGTTTGTTTTTCAATATCCGAAAAGGAAACTTCATCTGCCCCTACTCTAACTTCGGATAAACGTTCAATATAGTAATTACTAACTCTGAACTGAGAGGTTTTAGGTTTCAGACATCCGCTTCCTAATCCTCCACCTGCCAACAAAGCGACAAAACTAATAATGGTAATCCTTTTCATAATCTTAAATTACAAAATTAAACCCAAAAACCAAAATACGTACTATTTAAACTGGCGGTTTAATTCCTTCTGTAAATCACGTTTTTTAATATCCTCCCGCTTATCAAACGCTTTTTTCCCTTTAGCCAGAGCTATAACCAGTTTGGCAAAGCCTTTATCTCCTATAAAAAGTTTAACCGGTATGATAGTAAGTCCCTGATCTTTTATCTTTTTTTGCAGTTTACTGAGTTCCTGACGGGTTAGCAATAGTTTACGCTCACGCATAGGCTCATGATTATAAAACGATGCTTCGCTGTACTCGGTAATGTGAAAATTCCGGATAAACAATTCATCATTCCGAAAATAGCAATAACTATCTGCCAAACCCGCTTTTCCTTCCCTGATACTCTTTATCTCTGTCCCCTTTAGTACAATGCCGGCAGTGTGGGTTTCCAGAAACTGATACTCAAATTTCGCCCTCCTGTTCTCTATGTTAACTGTATTACTTAATTTTGGCATAACCCAGATCATCAAAATTACAAATTAATCATGGATGTAAGCACAATAAAATTACTGGACGCTGGTCCCGATCACATAGCACACATTGGCGAACTGGCCAAACGTATCTGGTGGCAGCACTACCCATCCGTTATAAGTACCGAACAAATCACTTATATGCTTGATAAAATGTACAATCCGGACAGCCTGCTTCAGCAAATGCGGGAATCAGGACACCGCTTTAGTCTTATTTTAAATACCACTCACCCACTCGGGTTTATTTCAGTTAGTGAGTCTTCTCCCCATCAATGGTTTATCCATAAATTTTATATTGACCAGGAATACGCCGCTAAGGGTACAGGCAGTAAGGTTTTTCAGCTTTTGCTGGAACAATTGCAACCTGAAACCATTCGTTTAACAGTAAACAGACAAAATTATAAATCGGTTAATTTCTATTTCAAGAACGGATTTAAAATAGAAAAAGTGGCTGATTTCGATATTGGCAATGGTTATGTGATGAATGATTTTGTGATGTTCTGGAAAGCGTCTTAATCTGGATTAAGCTGCTTTCTTAACCCACATTATTGTTACGGCGTATTGGTATGTAGTAACTTTACCACCATAAATCTGATAATGGCTAACGGCGCAATATTCTGTTCAGAATGACAAACCTGATGCCAATTACATTAAAATACCAACGTATGGAAACTATCATTCTTCACAAGGCAAATAGTCGCGGGCATGCAGATCATGGCTGGCTCAACGCCTGGCATTCCTTTAGTTTTGCCGGTTACTACGATCCGCAACGCATACATTTTGGTGCACTGAGAGTGCTTAATGACGATACCGTAAGCCCTGGTATGGGGTTCGGAACGCACCCACATGATAATATGGAAATTATTACCATTCCGCTAGAAGGCGATCTTGAACATAAAGACAGTATGGGAAATGTAGGCCTGATACAGCATGGCGACATTCAGGTAATGAGTGCCGGAACGGGTATTTACCACAGCGAAGTCAATAAAAACCGCGATAAAACTTTAAAACTTTTGCAAATATGGGTATTCCCCGATAAACAAAATGTAACACCCCGTTACGATCAGATGCGCCTGGATGTAAATGCACGCCACAATAAACTGCAACAAATTCTTTCTCCTGATAGTGGAGATGAAGGGGTTTGGATACATCAGCAAGCCTGGTTTCACCTAGGGCGTTTTGATAAAGATGTAAGTACCTCCTACACCATAAAACGTCCACAAAACGGCGTGTACGCATTTGTTATTGAAGGCACCTTCGTTCTTAACGGTCAACACCTTGAAAAACGTGATGCTTTAGGTATATGGAATGTGGAAACACTAGAACTTAAAGCATTAAGTGATAACGCGGAAATCTTACTGATGGATGTTCCTATGTAAACAGTAGGTTGGCTATTAAAGGCTGTCGAAAACCTGTAATATAAATGCTCGACAGCCTCCTAGGCTTGCGCGATAGCAAAAAATTGCTCCATGGCTATTTTAAACCAGGCTGTAAACTGGTGGGGAGCGGCTTTTATGGCTTCCTGAACCTGATGCGGGGATAACCATTTAAAGGCGTTCACCTCTTCCGGGTTTATTTGCGGATCGGTAGTACTGATACCGGTAAAAATATAATCCAGCTCATGCTCCGTTAGTTGGTTATCAAAAGCCGCTTTGTAAATAAAAGTGGTTTTCATCGCAAGCGGCACCGATAGTCCCATTTCCTCATTTAAACGTCGTAACGCCGCATCCGCTACATTTTCTCCCGGGCGGGGATGCGAACAGCAGGTATTTGTCCAGAGTCCGGCGCTGTGGTATTTAGACAATGCTCTTTGCTGCAAAAGCATTTCTCCGTTGGTATTAAATATAAAAACAGAAAAAGCGCGATGAAGGACTCCTTTTTGATGAGCCTCCATTTTTTCCATAACTCCCAATTCCTTATCGGTCTCGTCCACTAATATTACATACTCTTCCATGCAGTTTCTCCTTTACCTCCGGTATTAAACCTCTAAATATTTTACCATTAAACAACTGTTGCTTGTACTACATACAATTAAAACAAAAAAACGTTCACTATATGTAACGCCATTCCTTCACCTCAAAGTTGTTCCATTTCTATTTTTTTAAGATCAGGCGGTCCACCTTTTGGCCATTTACAAGATGAGATTGTACAATTTCCTTCACATCCTCTACCTTAACGCCTACATAAAACGTTCCTTCAGGATAAATGGCCACTGTGGGACCAAAATCACAAATACCAAGGCAACCGCTTTTATTAGCCCTGGCTTTCAGCTTAACCGGTAAATCGTTTAATTGTTTCTTAAACTCAGCTGTAAGTGCCAATCCGTGTTCTTCGCCACAACTCAAACGCTCGCTCCCGCTACGTTGATTCGTACAAACAAAAATGTGTATATCGTAAACCATAAACAAATTTACTGTTATTTTGTTGTTTAATCAGCACAGAGATTATGGCTACAGTACTTATTACCGGCATCAGTGGTTTAATTGGTAAAAACCTGGCCCGCCACCTGCTTTCCAGAAACTATACCGTTCATGGCCTTGGACGTTCCAACCCACAAATTAAAGGCGTTTCGTTTTACAGTTGGGATGTAGAAACCGGGCAAATAGACCACAAGGCCTTTGATAACGTCAGCTACATTGTGCATCTTGCCGGCGCGGGTATTGCCGATAAACGTTGGACAAAAACACGACAAGACGAAATCATCCGCTCACGGACCCAAAGTACAAAACTACTGTTTAATACAATTTCGGCATTACGCACTCCCGTGAAAGGCTTTTTTGGTGCCAGCGCCATTGGTGCCTATGGTTTAAAAACCAACGAAACAATTTATACTGAAACAGATCGTGAAACAGATGATTTTTTTGGAGTAACCTGTAAAAACTGGGAAGATAGCTATCAACCCTTTATTCAGGCAGGAATAAGAACGGTCATAGGTCGCATTGGAATTGTATTAAGTGCTAACGGTGGTGCTTATGCCAAAATGAAAGTTCCCCATCAATTCGGATTAGGTTCGGCCTTCGGATCGGGGAAACACTACATGCCGTTTATACACCTCAACGATTTGGTAAACGCTATAGAATGGCTGATGACCAAGGAACAACTAAACGGCACTTACAATCTGGTGGCAGGAGAGCATGTTACCAATTACCAGTTTAACAAAGCACTGGCAAAATCGCTTAATAAACCCTTTTTTATGCCAGGTGTTCCGGCTTGGGTATTACGCCTCCTGCTTGGCGAAATGCACCTCATGTTAACGGAAGGCAGCCGGGTAAGTAATGCGCGACTCAGCGCAACGGGTTTTACTTTTAATTTTCCTACCTTAGAGGCGGCTTTAAACGATTTGGCGCGCCATTAGTATGGAATTTATACCCGATGAATTATTGAGTTACTGCGAACGTTTTAGTGAGGCAGAACCTTCCCTTCTTTACGAATTAAACCGGCAATCGCATTTGCGTACCACACAGCCCCGCATGGTTAGCGGGCACCTGCAGGGACGTTTACTCAGTTTTTTATCTAAGCTGGTTCAACCAGAAACTATTCTCGAAATAGGCACATTTACCGGCTACTCGGCTCTTTGCCTTGCTGAAGGCTTAAAACCCGGAGGAAAACTGATAACAATTGATCCGAATCGCGAAACAAATGCGATGGCCAGAGACTTTTTTTTAAGATCTGCTTTTTCTCAGCAAATTCAACTATTGGAAGGGCAAGCCTTGGAGCTTATCCCTACCCTTCCCGATGGTTTCGATCTGGTATTTATTGATGCCGACAAAAAAAATTACGCTTCCTATTTTGAGGCCGTAATAAATAAGGTACGGAAAGGTGGTCTTATTATAACCGACAACGTGTTGTGGAGTGGAAAAGTACTGCAAGAGGATAATATCATGGATGCCGATACAAAACTCATTCATGCCTTTAATACTGCTATAGCCAATGATTCCCGTGTCTGCCCATTGCTGCTACCAATAAGAGATGGTTTAACCCTAATGCAAAAACGATGACGGAAAATCCTTTTGCAGGATACGATGTCATTGTTGTATTGGGACCCACAGCTTGCGGGAAAACAAATTTTGCCTGTCAGTTAGCGGCCCGCTATAACGGTGAGATTATCAGCGCCGATTCGCGTCAGATGTACCGCCATCTTACCATTGGCACCGGAAAGGACCTGAGTGCCTATCAGGTAAACGGTCAGGCTATCCCTTATCACCTCATAGACATTGCGGATCCCGATACACCATTCTATCTGCATCAGTTTCAGGCAGCGCTTTTTGAAGCTATACACATTATCCGTCAAAAAGGAAAATTACCCATAGTATGTGGTGGTACAGGTCTTTACCTAAGTGCATTATACACTTCTTATGAACTAACCGCTGTTCCTGAAAATGAGGAACTGAGGCATAAACTCCGGCCACTGGATAAAAACGAACTTATCCGACAACTGAATACCTTTCCCGAGCAATGGACCAAACACGTTGACCGGCAATCTGCAAAACGTCTTATACGTGGCATAGAAGTCGCCACTTATCTTCAGGAAAACCATCTCCAGCCCACTATATGGCCTTCGTACACTGTAAAATACCTTGGTTTATCGGTCTCCAAGGAAACACGTATTGAACGCATCTCCAAACGCTTAAAAGACCGCATTAATGAGGGACTTATTGCAGAAGGGGAACATCTTCTTGAAATGGGGATTACGCACGATCGTTTACAGTTTTTAGGATTAGAATATAAACACGTGTCGCATTACCTGTTGGGGCAATGCGACAAAGAAACATTTATTAAAAACCTTGAAACGGCTATTATTCAATATGCCAAACGACAAATGACCTGGTTCAGAAAAATGGAAAAGGAAGTTGCTATTGAATGGATAGACCCTCTTACTTCACCATATTTGCTCTGACCTGAGACAGGGTTTCTGTAATCTTAAGTACCTGCTCATCGGTTATATCCACCGTACTCTTACTGTTATTTACAATAACCAACTGACCATTTACTTCCTTGGTTTCCGGCTCTTTGTATTCGTAAGTGATTTTAATACTATCGTAGATAGCTTTCAGTTTATCAAATTCCGATACTATGCTGGCGAAATATTTATCCTGCTTGTAGGCATTTAAAATCACCAGAATATTATCAAGATTTATTTTTTCAAAACCGATACGTTCTTTCAGTTCTTTTGTTTTCACTTGTTTATTCACCTGAGTAGCGATATACAAGCCTTCCAGCCAGGCCCCTGAAATCATTAATACACTTAATTCTCCACGTTTTTGTTCACGCAGAAACCCGTCCATTTTATTAAAATTATCGGTACTCACATATAACAATGAATCATAATTGTTATTGCTTGAGGCTAAACGTTTAAGCGTTTCAAAATCAAAAAACTGACCTATTTTTATATCGTCAGCGAGCCCTTTAACTGTACTGAGGTAATTAACTGCCGAAAACGTTTTTTCGTAAATATTGATATACCCCAAATCAGCGCTGTAAATACCAATATTGAGTGCTTTGGAATAATTGGTATTATACTTACTGGCACTTTCCGTAGCATTTAAAATAGCGGCATCGTAAGTAGCGCCATTACTTTTTAAAAGGCTGGCTATTTCTATCGGTGTAGGAATAGACTGTATAATTCCATTAATGGTTTCTTCACTTACATCAATAGGTTTAAGAGCTAAAGAAACGGAATCCGTTTCCTGAGATTTCTGTTCAAGTTTATCCTCTGAATCTCCACATGCAAAAAGAAACAAAACCGGAAAAAGAACGGGGATTAATTTTTTCATTGTATTTTATACGCTTGATAAATTGAGAAAGTTACAGTTACTAAATTTTAGTGGGTTCTGGAGAAGCCTAATACATTAATTCCACAGGCATCGGGGCTACTTCCTTCATAAAAGGATTCAATATAATACACGCCGGTAGCACTGCAGGGAAATGTGATGGAAGGATAGAATTTTTTACGGTTCTTATTAGTGGCGATAAGATTTTTTTCCTTGTCGTATAAATTAACAATCATTCTGGCACCCTTTTTCTCGCTATCGCAAGCCAACACCATGTAAGTGCTGCCCTGACTGAAAACATAACTAAACTGGTTAGCCTTTCCTTCCACACAAGAACTATTAATATTAACCGACTTAATAAACGTGAAATCCCCCAGCTTCTTGCTGCATTCGCCCTGAATACACTGCGCACGAACAGTAAACATTGTACTGAGCAGCATAAAAAGAACGGAAGAGAAACGAAGTAATTTAATTTTCATTGTTTTGATCTTTTAATATTTATAAAAAATGTAATACCCTTAGTTAATACTCCTGAATACAAAATTATGAAAAAAACCAAGTTTAAAGACCATATAATACTAACATTAAACAGAAAAGTATTGAGTTTAACACCAAAAAAATATTTTACAGGGCTAAAAAAGTGGGGACGTAAGCTTAACAGCTCCGGTTGAGGTTCATTATACGCAGCGTTAAAATGCTGCGTAAACCCGTTTTTTGTATTAATAAAGAACTTTTGTTTAGACAACTCATTATTTACCTGCTCATCAATACTGGGATTATAATACTCATCCTTAATTCTGTTAAATTTAACTTCCGCTTCACTACTTTCTAGAAAAGAAGATACATAAGCATTCTTCTTTTTATCCAGTTCGGCAAAACGCTGAGAATATACTTTATAAAGCGTATTCCAATAGGCTGTTAACTCATCGGCTACTTTTTCGCTAAAATCAACCATGTTTAACTTGTTTTTTAGCGTAAATTTGGGATTATCGGTAATAATTTCCTGTTTCTCAATTTCGATCTTCAACAGTTTGAGGTTATCAAAAAGTTCACTCGTGTTCTTATTACTGATCGAATTCCTGCAATTAGTAGTGATTTGCAGTAATTCGGGGATGTAATAAATCGTTTGATAATTCAACTGTCCTAATTCCCGATCATGATCATAAAATACCTTGTAATAATTATTATACCGGAACTGCTGAATCATCAGTCCTTCATAAGCCCAACGGCTGACCATGACATCAGACACCAAAGGCGCTTTACTTCCATCCCCTATAAGCCGGTTTAACTTATCAAACCGGAACATAGCTCCTCCCAAAATCATTTGAGGAATAATAAGCAAAGGAATAACAATATAGATGGTAACAGCTGTATTAAACAGAGAGCTTATGATCAATCCCATTAAGTTGGCACAACAAGACACACTGAATAGCATTAGCCAATAACTGAAATACATACCCTTAATACCAATAATTGTATTTCCAATTAACACAAACAAAATACTTTGTATAGCCGACAATACTGTTAAAATAATGATTTTAGATTGCAGATAAGAAAACCAGCTTAAATTCAGAAATTTCTCGCGTTTCAGTATTTTACGGTCCTTAAAAATTTCCTCCGCACTTACCGTTAAACCTATAAACAAGGCCACAATTATGCTCATAAATATGTAAGCCGGTATATTTTCGTTTTCGCGGTAAACATATGTCCCCCCTTTTGCTTTAGCAATATAGCGTATAAGGAACGCCAGAATAAAAGCCAGTAAGGGTGCTTCCAATAAATTAAGCAAAAGGTACTGACGGTTACTGAATTTACTTAATACATCCCGTTTTATAAACACCCTCAGTTGCTTCCACAAACCAGGTGTATTATTGACAATTTTAGGTCTTTCGGGCAGGTTGGTTTCAAAACTGGTCCTAATTTTCTTTAGAAACAGATCATTCCAGTTTTTAGGTGAAAATTTACGTCTATCTGTAAAACTACCATATTCATCTACCTCTTTAGATTCAATCAGATTGAATAATAATTCCGGATTAACATTCCCGCAGGTATAACATTCTCCCACATCAGCGTTTAGCTGATTAGTGGCTTGCTTAAAGTACATAACCCCCTGGATGGGGTTTCCATAATATATTGGTAAACCTCCAACATCTAACAAAAACAGTTTGTCAAACATTTTAAAAATGTCTGATGAAGGTTGGTGGATTACTACAAAAATGAGTTTTCCTTTTTGAGTAAGTTCCTTTAACAAGTCCATCACGTTTTCGCTATCACGCGATGATAAACCCGAAGTGGGCTCGTCCACAAAAAGGATGGCTGGTTCGCGAATTAACTCTAAAGCAATGTTCAATCGCTTACGTTGTCCTCCACTTATTTTCTTATTTAACGGATTTCCAACTACTATATCTTTAATCTCGTACAAGCCAAGACTATGTAGCGTTTTGGCAACAATCCGGTGTAATTGAAACGTATCGTATTGCTTAAAACAGAGTTCGGCATTATATAAAAGGTTTTGATACACCGTCAGGTCTTCAAACAATAAATCATCCTGAGCAATATAACCAATAAGTCCTTTTGCCAGTTTGGGATTAGACAATACACTATCTCCGTTTATTTTTATATCACCTGATACCGGTTTAATAAGTCCGCTTAATACATTAAGCAACGTTGTTTTACCGGCACCACTGGCTCCCATGATTCCTATCAGGTTACCGCTCTTTTCTTCAATATTAATGTTTACTAAACCTTGCTTTCCATTCGGGAAGCGATACTCCAGTGCCTCTGCCTGAAACACAAGTTTAGCATAATCGTAACGCGATGCGAAATGCGATACAACTTCACTGTAATAAATGGTTCCCCTTGGCAAACGCAGATTACTACCAGGAGCAAGTAAATACACATTATTAGCCTGAATGGGTAGTCCGTTCAGGAAAGTTTCGCTTCCTCCGTTATAACGCAGGAAGTAGATATCTACACTTTGTACTTTTATAATGCTGATAAATCCGTTTAAACCCGGTGCAGTAATGTGATTAATCCCACTGACGTAATCTAACGTTACCAGTTTATTATCGTCAATAACAAGTAAATCGGCTGATTCGTACGCGTAAGGATTATCGCTTTCTACAAAATGGCGGATTAATTTCTTTTCCGCTTCATTAATGTTAAACACATCCGAAACGGTATCAACAATTCCCAAACGCTGGACCGTAAAACCGTGATCCGCTTTAAGCATTTCAAAAAGTCGGGTTAATACCACTACTTTTTGTTTCTGAACCAGTGTTTTATTGATCTTTTTACAGATGCCCAGTGTTCTTACACTATCTTTAACCGACGTTAGCTTAGGGCGCTTTTCTGCCTCTTTAACTTCTGATACTTCCGTTTTACGTTCCTCTTTGTCCGTTAAAAACGTATCGTACAATAACAGATATTGTTCTACCTTTTCCGTATTTACCTGATTTCTCAGAAATGAAGAAACAAACTGCCTTTGTATATCCGAATAACCAGTATCCTGTTTGGATATAATCGCAAACAATTGCATCAGGGCTTTTAATATCTCTTCGCTCATAGTGGATACTAATCGTCAATTTCTTCTGCCCTTATCGGGAAATCTAGCAACGTAGCATAGTTGCTGATTGTCCTCATCATTTCCTCATCATCTTTGTCGTACTTCCAGGTAATAGAGATTTCAAATGCTTCTGATCCAAAGGAAAGTATTTTCTTAAGCAGATTGAGCAATAACTTAGATGAGGTTGTGTTGTAATAAGTGATATTAATGTGTATATCCAGTTTAGGAGGATTAACAGACAAATAATAATCAATCCACGCGTTAATGGTATCAAAAAAAGAAAACGGGTTTTCAGGATAAAGCCGTCCGTTAATGGTTAACGTGTGTTTATCTCTGTTTAACTCTACTTCAGGTGTTTTATTAGTAGGTTTTAACAAAAGGTCGTTAAACCGGAATGTACGAAACAACTGGTCTTTAATTAACTCAGCATTCAGAGTGGTATTTTCGATCAGTAATTGTCCATAATTTGTTAGTTGGTAAGCCCTGCCCTTTTCCAGAATAGTGCCATTAAAAAAATAATTAGCCTGTCCTCCAAGATATTTGAATAAAATTAATCCTGCTATATTCTTAAACATAATATAGCCTTGCATTCCTGAAATCAGAATGTGTCGTTTCTCCTGCAATGCTTCTTGCCTGTTCAGAGACGCGGCAGATACAACTACTGTGTGTTCATCGAAATCTTTTTCAGAAAGGTCTATATAGCAGAAATACTTGATCTGTTGAAAATCATTCAGTCTTAAATTAAATACCGAACTGATGGCCTCTAAGGCTTCATTACGCTGATTACTGGTTATATCGCCTATGCGAAATTGTTCAATAATCAGTTGCATAACCACTAGTTTTTGCCAATAGCTGGTTTGCTGATTTATCTTTTGAGAAAGGCGCACCAAACGCACCGAATCCGCAACAGGAAACTCAATTCCGGCACCAACAATATCCTCATTGGTAAAAGACATGTTTAACTCTGTATCAAGCTGGGCAAGTAACGCATTTATTGCATCAAAATCTTCAATGTAATTCCGGAGATTAACAGCCAGATACTGTTTCTTAAGTGATAGCTTTTTTTTATTCAATCTCGCTGCCGAGGCGTAGAGATCAACAATAAGCTTTAATATTTCCTGTTGAAATAACATGTACTTAATACGTCAGCATTTCAAAACGTATTTCTACTAATTCAGCATATTCCTCTCCCGCCTCCTGCATATCATCATCTCCTTCCGGATAATACCAGCGAACCAAAGCATCTACCCCCGATTTTGCTACACTTTCCAGCTCGTTAAACAAATCGAGCAACATCTTTGAAGAGGCCGTATTAAAATACTCCAGTTTCATATCAAATACAACCGGATTGGTTACGCCCGATTTTCCATAGTCACTTAACCATTGAAGTAAAGGATTATAAAAACTGGCGGCATCTTCAGGCAATGAACGACCGCTCAATATCATAACACCACTGGTATCAAAACTAACTTCAGGTGTATCATCTGTTGCTTTTATGGTAAGATTTTCCATGTTATTGAATTATTTTATTTTTAGAAATTTTGATT
The DNA here is from genome assembly GCA_030054095.1 of Sediminibacterium sp. GTDB lineage: Bacteria > Bacteroidota > Bacteroidia > B-17B0 > Aurantibacillaceae > Aurantibacillus. Next base: position 30,109 of record JASGCO010000011.1, on the reverse strand, counting down.
AACAAAGAATAAAAACTAGTATCGCAATGATCTACCGCCGAAAAATCATAGAGTAACTTCTCTCCTGATTTACGCGCCAAATCCACTAATCCTAGGCCGGCACCTCCTTTTTCCGATAACCCTTTATCATTACTTACCAACCCTTTGTACATCTTTTTAAGACCTTCCTTATCCAACTGATTAATTTCTTGCAGTTTACTCCTGAGACCTACCACGTGTTCGTTTGCTATGTGATTACCGGTAGTAACAAAATAAGTGTCCTTATCCATTCCTATCATAAAAATAGCTTCTCTTAGTCTGGCATCTGAATGCTCAGCGTGCTTACAGATATTCTGCAAACACTCTACCATCACATTAAATATTTTACGTTTAACAGATACGTCTTCTCCAAAAAAGTCAAGATTACGTTCTGTCATCGCCAAAACAGATTTAGCTATATCCTGATTAAACTCTCCTTGATATACCAACATTATTTTATTCTGTTGAACAACATTAAAGGTATCATAAATAAAGCCCCTATTCATTCGATATCAAAAAGTATATTAATCGCACGAAAATAAATAAAAAAAAGAGCGCTTTAACGTTTTTAAAAAAAATACCCACACTACCAATCGCATGAAAAACCAAGTAAAACTACGCGTTTCTATGGTCTATCTCAGGTTATCAGGTATCTTCATTATAAAATACGCCTTATTCATAGTACATTTGACCTTATTCGTATAATTTTTAATGGTTTTGCCAAACACTTGCTACTTTTACCATTAACTAATCTTACCGTATGCTTCTTAACAAAGATACCGACCTGAGTTTAACCATTATAAAACAATTCCAGACATTTCTGTTTGAAAAGTACGGTTATGATTTCAGAGATTATGCTTTATCCTCCTTTAAAAGGCGCGTTGAGCACCTGTTGTTTTTTTTCAAATCAGGATCAGTAAATGACCTGATAAGAAAAATTGACGCTAATCCTTCTCTGGCCGAGCAGGCAGTAAAGGAAATAACGGTAAATACGACGGAAATGTTCAGGGATCCATCCTTTTGGAGAAAGATGAGAGATGAAGTATTGTCCCAGTTCGTATCCAGCCCGGTTATTCGTATCTGGCACGCCGCCTGTTCTTCGGGAGAGGAAGTTTATTCGATGTGTATAATTTTACAGGAAATGGGGCTACTTGACAAGGCAAGGATTTTCGCATCAGATATCAATTCAGAGGTACTGGCTAACGCTAAATCCGGCGTTTATCCTATACGCAGTCTTGACACCACCAAAAGTAACTTTGACCGTTTGGGAACCTCTGGAAAGCTGGAAAACTACTACAAAGTATCCTCAGATCAAACAACTATCAAATATAATGAATCACTCATTAAAAACGTCAACTTCAGAAAACACAATCTGGTGAGCGAAGAAGGTTTTTCAAAATTTGACATTGTACTTTGCCGAAACGTCATGATTTACTTCAATTTTGATTTACAGGACAGGGTAATGGATACAATAAGCAATAGTTTGTTTAAAGGAGGGTTTCTGGCCATCGGCTCTAAAGAAACGATTGTTTGGTGTTCTACTGCCAAAGATTTCCAGCCACTGTCCGTTGAAGAAAAAATCTATAAAAAAATAGTTTAACTGTAGTGTGGAGCGTTTTAAGGTCATCGTTATAGGAGGATCTGCCGGAAGTTTTCAGGTCGTAACCAGGATACTGGCTGCATTACCTGCCAATTTTAACATTCCGGTTGTACTTTGTCTGCATCGGTTAAAGCACATACGCTCCGGATTCGAAGAAGTTCTGAATAAAAAAAGTACATTGAAGGTGATAGAACCTGAAGATAAAACCAAACTCCAGAAAGGGTATGTTTATCTTGCCCCGGCTAATTACCACCTCTACGCCGAAATAAACGGCACACTTTCTCTGTCAACTGAAGAATCGGTTTCCTTTTCGCGTCCGTCCATTGATCTGACTTTTGACACATTTTCGTATGTGTATAAAAACAAAATGCTGGGCATTATTCTTTCCGGTGCTAACCGCGATGGTTTAAACGGCTGTATTCTGGCTAAAGCCAGAGGCACTACCCTCATCGCGCAGTCGCTCGAAGAAGCTGAAATCCAAACAATGCCAGAATCCATTATCCAACAGCAACTTCCTACATACATACTTAAAACAGAAGATATTATAAAAAAAATAATAGCTTTGAATAAACTATGAGTAAAAGCGGATTACAAAAAAAATTTTGGGAACTGTGCAATCATCTGAACGCGGTTCAGGCCATCTTATATACCACAGATACCAATGTTCCGGAGACCGACCGAAATTATCACTTTACGGAAGGCTTTGCTTATACCGGAAATGAAGACGCGCTACCTTCATATCACTACGGCGAAGGACTTATAGGTCAGGTAGCAAAAAACAAAATGCCAATGAACATTGAGGATATACCCGATGGCTATCTGAAAATAGTTTCCGGTTTAGGATCCGCCCGACCTGCCCATATATTGATATTTCCTGTTCTCAAAAACAATGAAGTCAATCTTATTTTTGAGTTTGCATTTTTTGATAAACCTGACGAAAAAAAACTGGAACTTCTGAAAGCGGTAGATGTCGAATTATTTACCACACTACAACCTTCCTGAATTAATAAAAATGAAACAAATTAAAAAACTTCAGCGACTACCGGTTATAGCAGTATCCTTCCTGTTGGGGATTTGTTTTCCTATAATTGCATTACTTATTATTTCTCACGAAACTGACATATCTTTTAGTGTCAATCTATTTAAAACAGCCTTTGACAATTCGCTATTTAAAATAATTCTTCTGGCCCCCGTTATTCTGCCGGCTGTTTCGTTCCTGCTACTCTATTTTCTGATTGACAGAATGAACCTGACCATTGACGAACGCAACAAGCAAATTGTACTTGTTGAAAAAGTATCAAATTTTGCGGAGGCAATAGGAAAAGCTGACTTTAATTATGCTCACAACTTTGACGATACTAACGACAAACTGGTAACCTCCCTTATACAAATGAGGGATAACATCCGAAAAGCATCTGAAGAAGAACAACAGCGGCGTTTTATTATTACAGGTGTCAGTGAAGTTGGCGAATTGCTTCGGAAGTATCCGAATTTAAAAGAACTTGGCGACGCGCTATCTGCTTATTTTTCCACAAAGTTAAATTGTATTCAGTGTGCTTTTTATCTGGCCTATGAATCGGAAGAGCGAGAAAAACAAGAGATTGAACTGATATCTACTTACGCCTACAGCCGTAAAAAATACATTAAAGGCCGTTTCAAAGCCGGTGAAGGATTGGTTGGTCAGGCCGTTATAGAACAAGACCAGCTTTACAGAACAGAAATTCCATCCAATTATGTAACCATTACCTCTGGTTTACTCGGAGAACAACGGCCACGAGCCATTTTAATTACACCGCTTATAACAAACGCAAGCGTTTACGGCGTTATTGAAATGGCCTCGGTTCATCCTATTAGCGAGTTGCACCGTAATTTTATGTTACAGGTAGGAAGCAGTATTGCCCGAACAATATTTAATGTTACGGTTAATGAACGTACACTAAAACTACTGAGCGAATCGCAACAGATGAGTAGCGAGTTAAGAGAACAACGCGCTCAACTTCTTCAAAATGCCGAAGAAATGGAACAGGCACGCATTGAGCTGGAAAAAACCAATGCCAAACTGGAAAATCAGATTATTGCGGTAAACAACATTCAGAAACAACAAAACGCGCTATTGGAACATGCCTCCGAAATTGTGACTATTGTTGATAAGGATGGAATTATACGGTATCAATCTCCATCAGTAAGGCATATTCTGGGGTATGATGCAGAAACAAATATTAATCAACACCACACCATTCATGTGGCCGAAGATGATGTGGAAGCAGTTAATACCATTTTTAAAGATGCTATAGAATTACCTGGCACATCCTCGTTTATACAGTTCCGTTATTTAAAAAATAATGGTGAGGAAATCTGGATTGAGTCAATTTTCACAAATCTGCTTTACGACACAGCTATTCAGGGAATAGTAATTAACTCGCGCGATATTACCGGCAGACGAATGATCGAAAAAGAGCAACGTTTACGCGGCCAAATGCAGGCGCTTTCCGAAAACTCACACGACCTCATTCTCAGACTTGGTACCGATAAAAAGATTTACTACGGTAATCCGGTTATACAGCAAATGACTGGTTTAACCGTAAAAAGCCTTATCAATGCGTTTTACCCTGAATCTGACTTACCGGATTATCTGATCGCTGCATTCGATAAAATTCTGGAACAGATTCATTCAGTACAAAAAAATGTGCAGACAGAAGAACATTTTGCTACCGTAGAAGGTGACAAAATCTATACTATTAACGGAATACCCGAACGCGATCAAAATGGCGAAACGGCAACTGTACTTATTGTGGCCCACGATATTACCGCCCGGAAAAAGATTGAAGCCGAAATTATACATAAAAACAAAAGCATCACCGAAAGTATTCAATACTCATACAGAATTCAAAATGCCCTGATGCCTACCCAGCAAACCCTCAGGCATTTTTTTCCGGAATGCTTTATGTTCTACCGGAGTAAAGATATTGTGAGCGGTGATTTTCCTTACATTTATCAGAAAGGAGACAACATATTTATTGCTGCTGTAGATTGTACCGGACATGGCGTTCCCGGCGCACTTATGAGTTTTGTCGGCTATTTTACACTTAACCAGATCATGAATGAACCCAAAGATTATAGTCCTGGTCAGATTCTGGATCTGTTACATGAAAGGGTGCAAAAAACACTGAAACAAGATACAGGCGACACACAAGCTAAGGATGGAATGGATATCGCTTTGTGCAAAATTAACCGTAAACACTTTCAGATAGAATTTGCCGGAGCTCACCGTCCGCTTTACCATTATTCGGAAGGTAATGTAACCGAATTTAAAGGGGATAAATATCCTATTGCCGGTATGTACTACAAAAACAGGCAAGCGTTTACCAATCATTCGCTGAAGGTAAAGCCAAACGACTCTATTTTTATGAATACAGACGGTTTACCTGATCAATTTGGCGGAAGTGATGGCAAACAAAAATTCATGAGTAAACGGGTAAAAGAACTGATTGGCACACATGCGGCAAATGGTATCGGAGAAATGGAACAATTATTTATTAATGAATTTGATACATGGAAAGGTCCCTATAAACAAATGGACGACGTTTTATTAATAGGCATAAAATTTTAAGTTATGGAATTTATCAGACGATTGCATGAAATCATGCTAAACAACAAAATCATGCTGGTTTACGAAGGTGAGTTTACTCAGGACATTATGAAATCCGTTTTATCAATGACGGAACACAACATGGACAGCATGAAAGAAGACCTTATTATTAAACGTAAGGTATTTAACGTAATGGTAGAATGTTTGCAAAATATCGTAAAGCATTCCGACGAGCGGAAAGAACAGTATAAAACATCCGTTTTCTTTATTGGAATTAAAAACGGGGATTACTTCATCTGTACTGGAAATTTACTGGAAGCGGAAAATGTACCGGTTTTAAAAGCTAAACTGGAACAAATCAATAGTCTGGACAAAGAAGGATTAAAAAGCCTTCAGAAAGAACTCATCAAGTCAGGTGCCCTTTCCGAAAAAGGCGGCGCGGGGCTCGGCTTAATAGATATTGCCCGAAAATCAGGACAAAAACTGGAGTATAGTTTTGATGAAACCGAATCTGGAGACTTTTTTTACTCATTATATATCACCATCCCAAGAACAAAGCAGGAAAACTGATCAGGGTAATGTACCTTAGCGCTTATAACTCATTTCTTGAAAAATGGACTTTAAAACATTAGGCGATTGGTGTAAATGGCTGGAAAAAAATTTCAGTAATGAAATCATGATTCCCTCTCTGCCGGTTATCATACGCTTAGACGGGAACAATTTCCATAACTGGACAAAAGACCTAAAACGCCCGTTTGACGAGCGCCTTACCGATTTAATGATTGAAACCACCCGTTTTCTGGTAAAGGAAACCAACGCCGTTATTGGTTATACTCAATCGGATGAGATCACGCTTATTCTTTACTCTGACGACAGGCAATCAGCACTTTATAACGATGGGAAAAAACAAAAGATTGTCTCTAAGCTAACCGCCAAATGCGTGTCCTTTTTTAACGACGAGCGTCAGCGTTACTTACCTGAACATGATAAAACAGCTATATTCGATTGCCGGATTTATCAGACCCCTACCCTGAAAGATGCGTGTGCGCAACTATTATGGAGAGAAAACGATGCCACCAAAAACAGCATCTCAATGTTGGCACAAAGCCTCTTTTCGCACAAAAGCCTGCAAGGTTTAAACGGTTCGCAGTTACAGGATAAAATGATGCTGGAGAAAAATGTAAACTGGAATGACCTTGAGGTAAAATTTAAACGAGGGACTTATATTAAACGTATTAAAACCCAAAAGCCATTCAGTAAAGATGAATTAAGCCAGTTACCGAAACACCATAAGGCACATAAAAATCCGGATCTCATCATAGAAAGACATATCATCCAAACTATCGAATATCCCATTTTCAGTAAAATCAGTAATAAAACCGGTGTTGTCTTTTTTAACGAAACACCATTACTAAATACTACTGAAAACGCTGAAGAAAACGACCAGTAAATTAACTAAACGGCGGTTCCTGACTGGCAATCCGTTGAGCAATGATCCTGTATGCCTCCCGGAACGAAATCCCTTCCATAACAAGTTTATTTACCTCATCCACACTATACAGGTATTTATATTTAGGGTCATTCAGAATAGTTGTATTCACTGACATTTCAGGCAGTACATGAAGCAATACATCTGTACAGCGCTTCATATCTTCTATTGCAGGAAAGATCAATTCTTTGGTTAGCTGCATATCTCTGTGGTATCCGCTTGGCAGATTATTGATCAGTAAAGTAAACTGATTGGGTAATCCTTGTAACACGTTGCATCTTGCCCGAAGCAATTCAAACACATCCGGATTTTTTTTATGCGGCATAATGCTGCTACCGGTAGTCAGACTTTCGGGAAAGGAAATGAAACCAAAATTCTGACACAGGTACAAACACACATCATACGCAAACTTTGAAAGTGTTTGTGCAATAGCTCCCAATGCAATGGCGACCGCTTTTTCCGATTTACCCCTGGTCATCTGGGCATAAACCGGACTTTCGTTGCATGCGCCAAACTGCAACAGGCGCGTGGTTAAAGCCCGGTCAATGGGAAAAGAGGTTCCAAAACCCGCCGCGCTTCCTAATGGATTTTTATCACAAATGGTTAACGCCGCTGAAACAAAAGCCAAATCATCTTCCAGACTTTCGGCATAGGCATTCAGCCACATATCAAACGATGAGGGCATTGCTATCTGAAAATGGGTGTAACCTGGCAATACAATCCCCGAAAACCGCTTTGATAACTGCCGGAATACTGCAATTAATTGTTCTGTCTTCTCTCGAACAGATAACAATTCATCTTTCAGATATAATTTTATAGCGGTTAGCACCTGATCGTTCCGCGACCGTGCCGTGTGAATTTTTTTCCCGGCTTCACCGCAACGACGCGTTAAAAACAGTTCTATCTGCGAGTGCACATCTTCTACGCCCTCCTCAATACTAAACGTTCCATTCTTAACCTGATCAGACAATTCTTCTAATCCCTCTTGTAAAGCTGAGCATTCCTCTGCCGATAATAATCCTACACTTACCAGCATCTGCGCATGCGCGGCAGAAGCTTTTATATCGTAAGGGGCAATGAATTTATCAAATTCAGGATCTCTGCCCACGGTAAAACGGGCTATTTTTTCATCCGTTGTAATTCCTTTTTCCCAAAGTTTCGTTGCTTCCATTTCTACTATTCCAGTTTTAATTTTTCAAATAATCAGCCCCTGAAGGAGTTTTATATATAACTCAATACCTTCTCTAATTTCTTCCAGATAAATGTATTCATCAGCTGTATGGCTTCTGGCACTATCCCCGGGTCCCATCTTTAAAGCCGGAAACGGCATCAGCGCTTTATCGCTGGTTGTTGGAGAACCGTAACACGATCTGCCTGCTTCCAGTCCGCTTTTTACCAATGGGTGATCTAATGCAATAGATGAAGACCGCATTCTTAAACTTCTTGGTTTCAGTTCTGCCTGCAAATGCGGTTGTAGCGTCTCAATAATCTGTTCGTGAGTGTAACAATCATTAACACGAACATCTATCACATAACGACACTCCGCCGGTATTACATTATGAGCCTTATTCGGAGTTTCCACTACAGTGACCGACATTTTAACCGGCCCCAGTAATGCCGATGTATTCTGAAAATGATAATTTTTAATCCACTGTATATCCTGAATAGCTTTATACAAGGCGCTATCTCCTTCTTCCCGCGCGGCGTGACCAGACTTCCCGTAACAGACAGCATCCATAACCAATAATCCCTTTTCTGCCACCGCCATCTGCATTTGCGTAGGTTCACCCACAATACCAAAATCAATCCTTCCTACTTTTGGCAACACAGCTTCTATACCATTGCTACCTGAAATTTCTTCTTCGGCACTGGCAATATACACCAGATTAAATGGTAAATCCGGATCGTTTGCGAAATATAAAAATGTCATTAACAGCGCAACCAAAGCACCTCCCGCATCATTAGATCCTAAACCATACAATCTTCCTTCTTTTATAAGCGGTTGAAACGGATCCAGTGTATATCCGGCATTAGGCTTCACTGTATCGTGATGTGAATTTAAAAGCAAAACAGGTTTATCGGCTTTAAAGTGGTTACTCTTTACCCAAACATTATTCAAATACCGCTCTGCCTTACATCCTTTGCGCAAAAGAAACTGCTCTATCAGTTCCGCGGTATGCGCCTCTTCGCGGCTATAGCTTGCCGTAGCAATTAAACCCGACAGTAAATCAACCGCTTCGGTAAACAACCTTTCCTGATCTTTATAGTACAATACTGGTTCCTGCATGTTTTAATACGAGTGAATGAATGTGAGTAGCACTTCCTATTTTAACTTCTTTCACCCCTTTTTGAACAGAATGAAACGCGTTATCCAGCTTAGGAATCATACCATCTTTTACTACCTTATCTGCTTTTAACTGACTATAAATACGTGGATTTATTGCTCTAATCACCTTTACGCCGTTCAATACCCCTTTCTTTTCGAAACAATAAATCAGTTTAACCTTATGATCCTTTGCCAGTGCAACGGCTACTGATGAAGCAATTGTATCGGCATTAGTATTTAATAACTGACCTTTTGCAGTGGCTGTAATAGGCGCTATCACCGGCATTAATCCCTGTTTTAACAACTTACTCAAAAAAGCAGCGTTGATTCCTTCCGGCGCAATGTCACCAACAAACCCATAATCAACCGGTTGGGGTTTACGGCGTGTTGCCTTTATTAACAGTGCATCTGCGCCACACAAGCCTATAGCCGCTGCTCCCAAAGCGTTCAGTTTAGCCACAATCGTTTTATTTATCCAACCGGCATACACCATGGTTACTACTTTTAAAGTAACCTCATCTGTAATCCGTCGCCCCTCCACCATTTTTGTTCTTATATTCATCTGCTGCGACAATTCCGTTGCCAGTTTTCCTCCGCCATGCACCAATACTAAAGGAACGTTCAGATCTGTCAGTTTTTTCAAAAAGCGTTGCAGCACTTTGTCATCATCCACAACATTCCCTCCTATTTTAATCACATACACTGTTTTCATACCTGCTCTATTTCTTGTACTTCAATCGTACTTGTTTCCGTTTTTCTTACTGTTTCCAGCATCGTTTTTAAAACCACCATAGCGGCATACAGCCGGTTTTCGGCCTGATGTTTTACCAAACTATTCGGATGATCAATTAAGGCCGAACTTAATTCCAGATTACGCCTAACCGGCAGGCAATGCATAATATGTGCCTGAGCCGACAAACGGTACTTCTCTTCTGTTAACATCCAGTTTGTTTTTACCTCCGGCATAGCACCATACGGTTCGTAGGCCGACCAATTTTTCACATAAATAAAATCAGCGTCCTTCAAGGCTTCCTCCTGGTTATGCGTTAGCTTTGCGCCCCGTGTGTAATCTTCACATAAATCGTATCCCTCCGGACAGGCAATCGTTACATCCGTATCTAACCGCAACATCCATTCAGAAAACGAATTAGCTACCGCCTGCGGTAAAGGTTTAATATGAGGCGCCCAGGTTAACACTACTTTGGGTCTTATGCCTTTCCGCTGGTGTTCAGCAATTGTTATAGCGTCCGCCAGACTTTGCAAAGGATGTAATGTAGCCGACTCGAGGCTTACCACTGGTACTTGACAATAACGCATTAATTGTACCAACAAGTGTTCACTATAATCCTGTCCCCTGTCGGATAAAGATGCAAAACACCGGATACCAATAATATCGCAATACATACCAAGCACAGCCGCCGCATCTTTAATGTGCTCTACTGTTGATCCGTTCATTATCACATCGTCTTTCCATTCAATGGCCCAGCTTTCTTTATCCATGTTCATGATTACCACATCCATTCCCAGCATACGGGCCGCTTTTTGCGTACTCAGGCGTGTTCTCAAACTCGGATTCAGAAAAATAAGCCCCAGCGTTTTATTTTTACCCAGATGGCTGTGAGCAAAAGGATTTTTCTTCAGCGCTAAAGCCGCTTTTACCAATCCCCCAGAATCTGTTATATCATTTACTGTAGTAAAGTATTTCATCTTGTTTTAATAATTTTGTAATTCAGCGTACAACACCTCATTAAATCGGTCTATATCGTTCTGATTTATGGTTAATGCCGGTAACAGACGTATGGTTTGTTTATTGGCAGCTGTTCCGGTTAACATCCGGTGTTTAAACGTCAGGCTCTGTTTTAAGTTCTGAATAGGTTTTTCAAATTCTACACCTATCATTAATCCCTTACCACGTACATCTTTAACCCCCGGCATACTTTTTAAAGTATGTATCCATTGCTGTCCCACTGTTTCTGCCCGTTGCATCAGGTTTTCCTGTGCTATCACATCCAATACCGCTATAGCTGCCGCGCAGGCCAGATGGTTACCGCCAAACGTTGTTCCAAGCATACCGTAAACCGCTTTAAAATCGGGATGAATCAATACACCCGCAATCGGGAAACCATTCCCCATGCCTTTTGCCACCGTAATCAGATCGGGGCGCAGAGCGACATACTGATGCGCAAAAAACAATCCACTTCGTCCGTATCCCGATTGAACTTCATCCAAAATACACATAGCACCAAACGCGTTACATTGTTCACGGATATACTGTAAAAACAAAGGTTCCGGCTCATAAATGCCTGCAACTCCCTGAATACCCTCTATAATAACCGCGCAAACAGTTTCATCCATTTGTGCCGAAAAGGCTTCCTTGTCGTTCAACGGTACAAATACAACGTCATGCGCTGTATTTATTTTTGCCTGTAATTTCGCATCATTGGTAGCGGCTACAGCTAAAGACGTTCGCCCGTGAAAACTTCCGGAAAACGCGACCACTTTTTTTCTCCCGTTCCGGAAAGAAGCCAGCTTTAGCGCATTCTCATTGGCCTCTGCACCCGAATTACATAAAAACAAATCGTAGTCTGTATATCCGCTTTGTATGCCTAATTTTAAGGCCAGCTCTTGTTGCAACGGATTAATAACGGAGTTAGAATAAAATGCAAGTTGCTGCAACTGCTCACTGATTTTTTGCACATAGACTGGATGGCTATGCCCGATGGAAATCACCGCATGGCCCCCATATAAATCCAGATAAGGGGTATTAGTTTCATCCCATAACCACGAGCCTTTAGCTCTTACTGGTGTTATGTCTTGCAAAGTATAAACATCAAATGGTTTCATCTCTCTAATTTTAAAATGCTGAAGGTTTTAATAAAAGGCCAGCGCGCTCGTCTATGCCAAACATCAGATTCATGTTTTGTATAGCCTGACCCGCAGCGCCTTTCAACAGATTATCAATAACAGCTATAATAACTGCGCGATCCTGAACTTTAGTAACGGATAAAAAACAATTATTCGTATTAACCACTTGTTTTACATCTGCCTCAAAAGGCACCACATGTGTAAAAGGATGTCCGGTATAATACGTTTCATACATCTGTTTCAATTCTGAAAGCGGCAGTGAGGTATTAAAATGTAAAACAGAATAGATACCTCTGGTAAAAGCTCCCCTTTGAGGAATAAAATGCAGTTCATTTTGAAATGCTCCCTGCAAGGCCACTATAGTTTCCATTATCTCCGCAACGTGCTGATGCGATAACACCTTATACGCACTGTGATTATTACTCCGCCACGAAAAATGCGAACTGGAACTCAATGCCTGACCTGCTCCTGTAGATCCTGTTGTAGCACTGACATGTATATCCGCCTCCAGTTTACCGGCCGCGGTTACAGGTAGTAAGCTCAACTGAATGGCAGTAGCGAAACATCCCGGGTTAGCAATGTAAGCGGCATACCGAATTACGTCGCGGTTACATTCCGGTAAGCCATAAATAAACTGTTTCTTCCCCAAAAAAGAAGTCTGTGCCAGCCTGAAATCCTGACTCAGATCTATAACTTTGGTCTGATCGGGTATCGCATGCTCTTTCAGATACCGCAACGACTCACCATGCCCCTTACAAAGAAAAACAACATCAACCGCAACATCCAATTCTTCACTGAATTGCAAGGTGGTTAACCCAAAGCAATCCGGATGCACCTCGTAAATATACTTTCCCTTTTGGCTTTCGCTTTGCGCGCATACTAAAAGCACTTGCGGATGCAACAACAACAAGCGAATTACCTCTCCTCCGGTATATCCAGCCGCTCCTATAACAGCTACTCTAATCATGCCCGTTAAACACTAAACTGTCCTGTAAATTATTGACTTTATGGTAAATGGCGGTTTGATTTCCAAACACCTTGGTAAATCCTTTCACATCTTCCCCACGTAACGATCTGTTCATCTCGCCATACGAACCAAACGCATCATTCATTAAATCGTGCGGCGACTGTATGCCATCAATACTGAAACGATATGGCAGCAGCGTCACATACACTTCTCCGTTCACGTACTTTTGCGTACTATCCATAAACGCCTCCATATCGCGCATTACCGGATCAAGGTATTGCCCTTCGTGCAGCCAGTTACCGTACCACAAAGCCAGTTGATCTTTCCAATACAACTGCCACTTGGTAAGCACATGTTTTTCAAGTGTATGGTGTGCTTTAATAATAATAAGTGCTGCCGCCGCCTCAAAACCCACTCTTCCTTTTAATCCGATAATGGTATCTCCCACATGTATATCCCTGCCAATACCATAAGGTCCTGCTATTACGCCAAGTTCTTCTATTGCTTCAGCTGCAGTAGCAAATAGCTGTTCATTTATCTGAAGCAACTCCCCATTTTTAAACACCAGTTTAATGCGTTCTTTCCCATTCTTATAAACAGCGGTTGGCCAGGCTGTGTCCGGTAATGGGGTTACAGATGTTAAGGTTTCCTTTCCCCCTACTGAATTGCCCCACATGCCTTTGTTAATACTGTACACTGCTTTTTCAAAATTCATTTCTACCTGATGCTGCTTCAGGTAATCAATTTCTTCCTGACGCGATAACGACAAATCGCGGATAGGTGTTATGATGTTTACTTCCGGAATAAGAATCTGAAACGCCATATCAAAACGCACCTGATCATTTCCCGCACCAGTACTTCCATGCGCTACAGCATCAGCATGTATCCGCTTCACTTCATCAGCAATCACCAACGCCTGTACAATACGCTCGGCGCTTACCGATAAGGGATACGTGTTATTTTTTAACACGTTACCATAAATGAGGTACTTCAGCACTTTGTTGTAATAAGTCGTTCTCGCGTCTATTATACGAAACGATGCTACGCCTAATGCGGTGGCATGTTGTTCCAATTGCTGACGTTCCTTTTCTGTTAGTCCGCCAGTATCTACCGTTACCGCGTGGACATCGAAATGCTGTTCGTGTTTAAGATACACTGCGCAAAATGTGGTATCTAAACCACCACTAAACGCTAATACTACATTTTTTTTCATGTTAATTAAGCCTGTTCTTTGTTTTTAAGTTTAATGCGTTTAAGAAATGTGTTCTGCTTTATGCGTGTAAGTCGCTCCAGAATGTGCTTTTTACCAGCAAAATTGAACCAGGGCGCTTTTTTATTATCTGCCGGATCGAAAAGCATAGCCGTACACAAACAATTCTTACGCTCTTTGCTCATAAGGATCTCGTGATTCACACAACTCTGACACCCTTTCCAGAAATCATTATCCTGAGTGAGTTCAGAATACGTTACCGGTTCGTATCCCAGATCGGAATTAATTTTCATTACTGCTAACCCTGTAGTTAGCCCAAAGAGCTTAGCGTCGGGGTACTTAGACCGCGACAACTCGAAAATTTTCTTTTTGATTAATGTTGCCAAACCGCTTTTACGAAACGGCGGCGATACAATTAACCCTGAATTAGCCACGTACTTACCATGACTCCAGGTTTCGATGTAACAAAATCCGGCCCATTCTCCCTTGTTTGTTAAGGCAATAACCGCTTTTCCTTCCCGCATTTTTTGCCGGATGTATTCCGGAGTACGTTTAGCTATGCCCGTACCACGAGCCTTAGCCGACAACTCCATTTCACCGCAGATCTGCTCTGCATAATGCAAGTGCTGCTCATGCGCCACCTGCACAACGAAATGTTGCATAATTGTAAAAGATTAAATAAATAAGAAGTACTGCCCGTTAAAAGCAGTTCAGAAAAATTTCAGAAAAGAAACGCTGAATCAACGTCGGATACAAAATACCGGGCGAACCGGTAAAAGGAACAACTGTTTGAGAGTTGACAAAAACACACCCTTGCTCAAGGAGCTGAATTTACTGCTATTCACAGTTGAGCAGAGAATGAAATTATGTGTTTTCATTTTATGCTTTACGCTTTATTGACTTAAATAGTGTTTTAAAATTTCGCGCAAATATGAAAAAAATATTTATTACGGTTACAAATAAATTTCACACGTTATGTAAAAAAAAAGATAATTATTGGACTTCTATTTCTTTATAGCTAAAAAAGCAGTAATCCCTTAATACATTCATCGAGTTCGGGAGCCTTTATAACAAAGCCTTTCAGCGAAATAACAACATGAAAGAAGTTCAAACGAGGCGCAACCTCTAATGCGTTTGCGATTGATTGTACAACGTTATAAGACGCTGCCCTTCCTGAAAAGGATTAAACGAGGCAGCTTGTACCGTGTTTTTCAGATACGCCAAACGGGCTTCTACCTCCGGGTGTTTATAAAACCGTTCACGTATGGCTTCTTCTGCGGCAAACAACATCCAGTCGAGTTGCTGCTCACGGCGTTTGTGTTCAAAATACCCATTGGCTTTGCTATGCTGCCTGTAACGTTCTATCATATCGTACAGATCCGTAATGCCTGTTTGTTCAGTACTCGAACATACTTTTACTTCAGGTATCCAGCCACTTTCTGAAGGTGGAAATAAATGAATAGCACCGTCATACTCCGCACGGGCGGCTTTGGCTTTTTGTACATTCGTACCATCGGCTTTAGTAATAGCGATACCATCCGCCATTTCCATAATACCACGTTTAATACCTTGTAACTCATCACCCGCTCCGGCCAGCATCAGCAACAGGAAAAAATCCGTCATATCACTTACCGCTGTTTCACTTTGCCCTACACCTACTGTTTCTACAATAATATAATCGAAACCAAATGCCTCACACAATAAAATACTTTCGTGTGTGGCTCTGGCCACTCCGCCCAGAGATCCTGAACTAGGGGAGGGTCTTATGTAAGCATTGGCCTGAGCCGATAAATAACTCATACGGGTCTTATCTCCCAATATGCTGCCTTTGCTGCGGGTACTACTCGGATCTATGGCCAGCACAGCCAAACGATGCCCTTTCTCTAGCACTACCCGTCCGTAACTTTCTATAAAAGTACTCTTACCTACTCCCGGTACGCCGGTAATGCCCAAACGAAACGAGGCTCCGCAATGCGGCAATAAATCTTGAATTATCTCCTGGGCTAAATCACGATGCCGGGCCAATTGGCTTTCCACCAGTGTAATAGCACGGCTAAGGATAGTCACATTTTTATTCAGAATCCCCTCTACATAATACGATGCCGGCAGAGATCTGTTCACTGAATTATTCAAAACGAAGATGTTTTACGGATACCCCTTTATTCTGTAGCTCTTTAAGGGCTTCAATACCAATACTCAGGTGCTCGTTTACAAAACTCTCTGTCACCTTTTTATCACTCACCTCGGTTTTTACTCCTTCTGGTATCATAGGTTGATCCGTAACAAGAAGCAAGGCGCCGGTAGGAATTTCGTTATGAAAACCAACTGTAAAAATAGTAGCTGTTTCCATATCAATAGCCATGGCCCGCAGTGTTCTGAGGTACTCTTTAAATGTTTCATCGTGTTCCCATACGCGCCTGTTGGTGGTATAAACCGTTCCCGTCCAGTAATCCCGGTCACGCAGGCGAATGGTATAAGAAATCGCTTTCTGCAAATTAAACGCCGGTAAAGCCGGCACTTCCGAAGGAAAATAATCATTACTGGTTCCTTCACCTCTGATTGCCGCAATGGGTAAAATTAAATCGCCAATCTCATTCTTTCGTTTCAAACCACCACATTTCCCCAAAAACAATACGGCCTTAGGACTGATGGCCGACAATAAATCCATCACCGTTGCCGCGCTGGCACTGCCCATACCGAAATTAATAATGGTGATATTATTAGCCGTAGCGCTGCTCATAGGCCGGTCGAGTCCCTTTACCTCTACATTATACAAGCGCGCAAACATGTGCACATAATTCGAAAAATTAACCAAAAGGATGTATTCTCCGAATTCTTCCAAAGCAACACCTGTATAGCGTGGTAGCCAGTTATTAACGATTTCCTCTTTACTCTTCATACTTCGCTTTTCTTAAATCAAATAATGTAAATATATTTAAAAAAAATTTGAGTTCTATCTTTCCCGACCTTAAATATCCACCCATCAACGTCAGGCTAAAACAGGAAAAGCAGCGTTTCATGGTCTTTGACATCATCCGGAAAAAATGGCTGGTGCTTAGTCCCGAAGAATGGGTACGGCAACACATCTTACATTGGTTAATCCATTATAAAGGCATTTCACCCGGCTTTTTGTCTGTAGAAAAAGAACTTTCCCTTAATGGTTTAAAACGGCGATATGATATTGTCATCTACAATACCATTCCCGAACCCGTTATGGTTATCGAATGCAAAGCCCCTGATGTTTCTTTGAGTAATCAAACCATAGAACAAGCCCTCAGGTACAATATGGAACTTGGTGCGCCCTACTGTTTTATCAGTAACGGACTGGAAGATCTCTTGTTCAAATCGGAAAAAGGGAAAGCTGTGGCGACAAGTGACTGGCCGGTGTTATAAAAATTGGCGAAAACGCTGAACCATAGATTATACCTCTTGTAAAACCACAGTTAAAATGACAAGCCGTTTTCCCTGCCCACATTTCTCCCCTTAAAACCGCGCTTTTCACTATAGCTTGCTGGTACTTTGCCAATTTTACTGTGGCTCCGGTGGCTTCTACCTTGGCTCCAATCCGGCCCAAAAGCCTACAAGGCTTTTGCCCCCCTCTTCGCTCACGTAAAATCAGGCAAAGTACGGCGCAAGGCTGTCGCTTCAATCGCTCGGCTGATACGCCCCATACGTTTTTTCTACAAAACACTTCGTTTAATTAAAGAAAGGCTTTCACAACGCACAGCCTTACATTACGCACTACAAACTCAAACATTCCAGCACTATTTCACCGGTTAAAACCTCCTGTGGGATAAGCAATTCTATTTGTTCTGCAAACACGTTAAGCGGCAACCAATCCGGCAAAACCAAACTCATGGTTTCGTACTTTAAATAATTACATTGGTAATTTCCAAGGGTGTTTAATAATTCCAGGCTTTTGAGAGTATCGTTTAAAAGAGGCCGGTTAAATTCAAAACAAATAAACCGTATCGGACGTTTTAAGCCAGCAAACACTTCCGACTCATACCCCTCCACATCTACCTTACAAAATTCAGGCGTTCCGTATTGCAAACACATATTTTCCAGAGTAGTCACCCTTACTCGCTCCGTTTGTCGCCAATTCAGCTGCGATACGTTTGTATAAGTTGCTATAAAGGCCTTAGAAAGCGTTGAACATTCACTCGTTTCATCACAAATAAAAAGTTCGTCCTCCCGCTCCTTACTTCCAACAGCACACTTTAACAACGTAACTGCAACAGTACCTTTATACTTTTTTTGTAAAATAGCATAACAACTACCTTGAGGCTCTACTGTTATAACTTTGGCACCTGCCTTCAACAAACAATCCGTGCGCTCTCCGCTGTTCGCACCTATATCAAAACACAAATCACCTTTTTTTACAAATCGTTTGTAAAACCGGGTTATCTCCTTTTGCTTGAGCATCTTTTTATAGAGGCCGTAATAAACATTTCAACCTCAAAATACTAAAATTAGCTATCATACCACCACAAAACCCGGCTTTTGACAAATCCGCAGATCGAGCCATTTAAAACACAGCTAAAAATCCAAAAATTCACTAAAAATCAAATAGTTATGTAAAATCCAAACAATAACATACAGATTAGTACCATTGGTTAAAAACGGTTAAAGCATGAAAACGGGATTATTTTTTGTTTAACAAAAATAACAAAACATTAAACAAATATATAACTTTGCTGACGTTTTATATTAATACTATGCTGTGTTCTATTCGCAAAACCCAATTCCTTAATAGTGATCTTTCAACCGTTTGGGAATTTATCAGCTCACCCAAAAATCTCTCTGCCATTACCCCCGACTATATGGGGTTCGAGATATTAAATGATCCGGGAGATAAAATGTATGCCGGGCAAATTATAGAATATTATGTAAAACCCATACTGGGCATAAAATTGCACTGGGTAACAGAAATCACACATGTAAAGGAAAACGCTTTTTTTGTTGACGAACAGCGCTTTGGCCCCTACGCTTTCTGGCACCATCAACACCATGTAAAATCAGTAAACAATGGCACTGAAATGACAGACATTGTGCATTATAAGGCACCGTTGGGATTCATTGGAAGCATTGCCAATGCACTGCTTATTAAATATCAGCTAAACGAAGTTTTTACGTATCGCTACAACAAACTGGAAGAGATTTTTAATGCATCCTGAAACATGCTTTCAGGAGCAGCAATGCTTTAGCGGATTGAACTTCTCCTCTACCCTTTTGATCATTAAAAACAAGTAACAAAATGATAGCCTTAAACGCACAGGACATAGACAGAATCATTGAAATGGCCTGGGAAGACAGAACCAGTTTCGATGCCATTGCTTTTCAGTTTGGTTTAAAGGAGGCAGATGTAAAAGTCCTCATGAAGAAGCACTTAAAATTCAGCAGTTATGTTCTGTGGCGAAAACGTGTAGAAGCCTGTAACACAAAACATGATTTGAAACGTTCAGACGTTATAAATCGCTTTAAATGTTCACGGCAAAGAACCATCAGTTTAAATAAAATCTCAAAACGCAGAAACAAATGAGCAAAACGTTTTTACTGGCAGGAGCCAGCAGCGCTATCGCGAAAGAATGCTGTAAATTACTACAAGCAGAAGGACATAACGTAATTGGGATCAGCAGAACGGATGGTGACACCCCCTACAACCAGTTCGTTCGCGTTGAAAACTACACTCCCCCATCGCTTCCTGAAATAAAGGAGTCACTGGATGGAATCGTGTACTTTCCGGGCAGTATCCATTTAAAACCATTTTCACGTATTACAGCTACCGATTTTAGTAACGATTTTGAAATTAATACCCTCGGTGCCATTTCCTTCACGCAACACTATTTAAATAATTTAAAACTGGCAACAAACGCCAGCATTGTTTACATCAGTACAGTAGCGGTTAGCGTTGGCATGCCCTTTCACAGTTCTGTTTCTGTTGCCAAAGGTGCCCTTGAAGGTTTAACCAAAGCTTTAGCCGCCGAATTAGCGCCTCGCATCCGGGTCAATTGCGTTGCCCCTTCGCTGGTTAACACTCCTTTAGCAGAACGTTTTATCAACTCACCAGAAAAGACTGAGGCATTAAAAAAACGTAACCCCCTGCAAAAAATAGGAGAAAGCGTTGATGTGGCAAACGCCATTCATTTTTTACTCACCGACCGTTCCGCCTGGATTACCGGTCAGATCCTGGCCGTTGATGGAGGTATGAATCATTTAAAATTATAACAATGCAAACATTTTATTCCGCTAGTGCCATTGAAACGATGGAACAACGATTCCGCACCAATCTTATCAATTCTTTATCCGGTTTTAAAAGTCTCAATTTAATTGCTACCCGAGACTTACGCCAGAACACTAATCTTGCCATTTTTAACTCGGTCATTCATCTGGGAGCCAATCCTGCCCTCATGGCCTTTGTCGTCAGGCCCGATTCTGTTGAACGGCATACACTGGAAAACATTTTAGAAACCGGGTATTTTACCATTAATCACATCCACCAGGCTATTATTAAACAGGCGCATCAAACAGCGGCACGATATCCCAAAGACGTTTCCGAATTTACCGCCACAGGCCTGACACCCGAATTGAAAAATAATTTCTATGCGCCTTATGTAAAAGAAAGCATTCTGCAAATTGGCTTACAATTTAAAGAACGTGTAGATATAGTAACGAATGGCACAAGCATTATCGTTGGACAAATAGAGCAGTTGTACCTACCCACTCATATCATTGCCACGGATGGATTTGTGAACCTTGAAGAAGCCGGCACAGTTACAGGCATTGGTTTAGACAGTTACCATGCCACCAAGCAGATAACACGATTAACTTATGCCAAACCCGACAAGGCACTTCAGGAATTAGTTACTACTTACCTGCATGAAAGAGAATAATGAACGGCCCGAAACCTCAGATACAACAGGAGGTAAAGCAGAAACATGAACAAATAATTAAAGTTTTTATACCATTATAAACGGACTCTGCTTGAAACACATAAAAAAACAAAATCTACCGGAAAAAATTTGCTGTGTATGCAAACTTCCGTTTGTCTGGAGAAAGAAATGGGAGAAAAACTGGGACGAGGTTAAATATTGCAGTGATCGTTGCAGAAAAAACAAAAACACATGAGTCAGCCTAAACTACTCCGTTTGATACTAGGAGACCAGCTTAACAGCCAGCACTCCTGGTTTAAACATGCGGATCCTTCCATCCTTTACGTAATGATGGAAATCAGAACGGAAACCGATTACGTTACACACCATATCCAGAAAATCATCGCTTTTTTTGCTGCTATGAGAGCGTTTGCCGACTGGCTGACCGAAAAAGGTCATTCGGTTATTTATCTGACAATAAACGATCCCAACAACCTTCAATCATTTGAGCAAAACATCAAGGCATTGGTGACTACTCATCACATTACCTCGTTTCAATACTTGTTGCCTGATGAGTACAGGGTTGACCAAATTCTGAAAAAGCTTAGCTCAGAGCTCAGCATTCCCACTACTTCATTCGACACTGAACATTTTTATACCACACAAACGGAGCTACAAACACTCTTTGAAGGTAAAAAGCAACTGTTAATGGAAACGTTCTATCGTGCCATGCGCAAAAAACATAATGTGCTGATGCGGGGAGACAAACCACTGCACGATAAATGGAATTTTGATGAAGCCAACAGAAAAAAACTTCCCAAATACCACAAGCCTCCCGAACCGTTGTCGTTTAATAATAACGTAGAAGCGATTTATAATGAGTTGCAAAAAACCACCATTAAAACTATGGGGTATATAAACGTTAAAACGTTTATATGGCCAGTTAACCGTGCTCAATCCCTAGCATTACTGCATTACTTTACCAGGAACTGCTTGCCCTTGTTTGGCACCTATCAGGACGCGATGATGACGGAAGAATGGAGTTTATACCATTCCCGTCTGTCATTTTCACTCAACACAAAATTACTTTCACCGAAAGAAGTCGTTGACGCAGCCATCAGTGCCTACAACTCTAATCACTCAGCCATTGACTATAATCAGATTGAAGGTTTTGTAAGACAGATAATTGGCTGGCGGGAATACATGCGGGGCATCTACTGGATGCACATGCCTGCTTATAATCAATTGAACTTTTTTAATCATAAAAACAATTTACCAAAATGGTATTGGGATGGCGCTACAAAAATGAATTGCCTGAAACATGCCATAAAGCAATCGTTGACCCATGCCTATGCCCATCACATTCAACGGTTAATGATTACAGGTAATTTTGCCCTGCTGTCCGGAACAGAACCTACTCAGGTAGATGAATGGTATTTAGGCATTTACATTGATGCGCTGGACTGGGTAGAAATCACCAATACACGCGGCATGAGTCAGTTTGCTGATGGTGGTATTGTTGGCACTAAACCGTATGTTAGTTCAGCGGCTTACATTCATAAAATGAGTAACTATTGCGAGGGCTGCTTTTATGATAAAAGCAAAAAAACGGGGCATAATGCCTGTCCGTTTAATAGTTTATACTGGGATTTTTATAACCGGCATGCAGATAAACTGGCAACTAATCCTCGAATAGGTATGATGTACACTGTATGGAACCGGATGAATGAAGATGACAAAACTGCCATTTTAAAACAGGCTAAATGGTATTTACATAACATTAATAACCTATAGCTATGAGTACCTCTGTTGTTTGGTTTAAAAATGATCTTCGGCTGCATGACAACGAAACACTGGTAAAAGCTATCAAACATAGTACTACCATAATTCCCGTTTATTGTATAGACAAACGTTTATTTGAAGCAACGCTATTTGGCTTTAAAAAGATCAATTTTTTCCGTCTCAAATTTTTGTTTGAAGCGCTGAACGATTTACATAACGAACTACAAAAAACAGGCTCAGGTCTGCTCGTTGTATATGGCATTCCTGAAGAGGAAATTCCTAAAATTGTGTTACGTTACAAAGCCGAAAAAATTTACACAAAAAAAGAAGTGGCTTACGAAGAACTACTAACACTCGGAAAAGTAGAAAAAGAAGTATGGAAACACCATTGTACCGTTGAAACCTACAGCACAAGCACCTTATATGTTGCTACCGACTTACCGTTTGCCTTGAAAGACATACCGGATGTTTTCACAAAATTCAGGAGCAAAGTAGAACACGAAGTGTCTGTTCGTCCAACTTTTGATAAGCCGTCAACCATACCCTCCCCGGAGCTTCCCGCTTTTTCATTACCTGATTTTAGTCAGTGTGGCATAACTGAAATCCACCCCGATAAGCGAACGGCCTTTCCGTTTATGGGAGGCGAAAGTCAGGCACTGAAAAGGATACATTATTATTTTTATGACACGCGTCTGATTTCCAACTACAAAGAAACCAGAAACGGACTGATTGGTTGCGATTACTCTTCCAAACTTTCGCCCTGGCTGGCGCTTGGCTGCCTATCTCCACGTGAAGTTTACCACGAAATAAAAAGCTACGAATCTATTCACGGGAGCAACGCGTCAACCTACTGGCTGTATTTTGAACTGTTATGGCGCGACTTTTTCCGGTTTATGATGAAAAAACATCATTCAAGCTATTTAAAAAAAAACGGTATCGGTTCATCTGACACAAAGGCATTCAACCATGACAACACCAAGCTGGCAACCTGGGTGAATGGTAAAACAGGTAACGATTTTATTGATGCCAATATGCTTGAACTAAAACAAACCGGTTTTATAAGTAACAGGGGCCGGCAAAATGTGGCCAGCTATTTATGCAATGATTTAAAAATAGACTGGCGCTATGGTGCCGCTTATTTTGAACAACAACTTATTGATTACGATGTGTGCAGCAATTGGGGTAACTGGGCATATATAGCTGGTGTTGGCAACGATCCGAGAAAAGACCGGTATTTTAACATTGAATTGCAGGCCAGAAACTACGACCCAAAAAAAGAATACCGCACATTATGGTTAGCGTAATGCCACCGGACAATGACACTTATCACTCTTGCTTAACCACCACAACAGTTTTATGAACCGCATAAGTACTACTTTTCTTCCTTCTAAGTTCACCTTACTTAAGGTGTGTTAACCAAAATGCCATCGTTCTGTACCATTGTACCCGTTGTCGCTCTTTGTTTTACAAACCGGTGCTTTATTTCCCCAATATCTCTTTGCGATGTGTTAATCCCCAATCGTGCAAGGCTTTTATAACTTTTTGTAAAGTAGTTGCATGTTTAGTGACTCTGTATTCGGTTCGAACCGGGAAACCATTAATAATGGTCCGTGTAATTAATTTATTTCCTTCCAGTTCTTTCAATTCCTTTGATAAGACCTTTGTGGACAACTTAGGAATACTTCGTTCAATTTCCCTGAAGTGCTTATTGCCTTCCGCTATGGAAATTAACACTAAAAGTTTCCATTTGCCTCCGATTATTTCAAGCGTATCGCGCACTGGCAATAAGGAAGACATACATTCCTTATGATCTTTCCTTTTCATAAATTCCTGTTTTGATTACCTAAAGGTTACTGATTACAATAAGGTAACTGATTACCTATGGAAACCAAATATACATAAATTTGTAGTAGTAATTCCCAAAAAAGAAGGGTAAAACGCGTAAATGAAGAAACACGTAATATTTAAAATAAGCGGACACCCTTCCAATGTAGGTGAAATAACTGTTTCAAGGGTACTACCTAATCCTTTTACCCATCATATTGGGCACTTTGTGTTTCTGGATTATATAGCGCCCTTTGCCAGGAAACACAAAATGGTAGTAAATAAAAACATGGCGCATCCACATCGCGGCATTGCAACATTAACTTATATACTCAATGGCGAAGCAGAACATTTCGATAGTCGTGGAAATCATGCTACCATCTACTCAGGCGGCGTACAATGGATGAAATCAGGAAATGGTATCATACACAATGAAATAGTAAATGCCGATTCGAAAACGGATGGCTTGCTTAATCATGGCTTTCAATTTTGGGTTAATCTTCCAGCCAAACATAAAAAAGAAAACCCCGACTATATGGCTGTTCAGGCAAATGAATTGCCGTTGCTGGCATTAGACAATAATGCGGGTTTCTTAAAAGTTATTCTTGGCGAATTTAGTGGGCATACATCCCAAATACCAACTTATGCCAGACAATACCTCTATCATATACGTATTAATGAGGGAAAAACATTTACATTGCCTGCTGAAGACGGTTTAGAATATGCCGTTTTTCTACCGCAACATGACACTACCATTAATGATAGTGTATATTTCTCGGGTCAGTTAATAGGCTTTGATGATAAAAAGGGCGAAATAGAAATTACAAATCACTTAGCAACAGAAGCTGACATTCTTTTGTTTGGCGGCGAAAAATATACAGAACCCTTTGTAGCGCAAGGCCCCTTTGTTATGAACACTCAAGATGAGATATATCAGGCCCATGCCGATTATCGGAGTGGAAAATATGGGGAAATAATTTATCGTTAAGCGTAATAGTTATTAATCAAAACAATACATAAAATGACAGAACAAAAAAAATCAAAAGCACTTCACATTGGTTTGTGGATTGCACAGGGTTTACTAGCCGCTGCATTTGGCATGGCCGGTTTTATGAAACTCATCATGCCAATTGATCAGTTAACAGCCATGTCCTTCGTCTCGGAATACAGTGCAGGCATGGTACGCTTTATTGGCATAACCGAAGTACTCGCCGCAATTGGACTAATTTTACCCGCAGCCTTGCGTATATGGCCCATATTAACCCCTCTGGCAGCATCAGGCCTTTCGGTTGTTATGATCCTGGCTACTCAATACCATATTTCGCATAACGAACCTACTTTGCCAACACTTATTTTCTTTGCGATAACCGTATTTATTGCCTGGGGCAGGTTTAAAAAAGTGCCCATTCATCCAAGAAATTCATAATACAAAACTAAGACGGAAATTGCAGTGTTCAATCAGTACTGCTATAACTGAATGCCCCTTTTCAAGATCGCGCTTTAAAAGGGGAGTCTTTCCACTTATGGGTAAACAGTAACATGCAGTTCGTTGTCATTTACTCTACCCCCTTCCGCTACTTTAAATCCATATTATGCTATAAGGTCAATGGTTATTTTATCTACTATTCTTTTTACTGTAAAAAAAGTAGATAACCATACCTACCCATTAACCAAATGCCTAACCGAAGCCAGTTAGCCCAGCCGAGTCCATAAATCATTGCCATGCAAACTAAAATGCCGGCAATTGGTACACAAGGAACAAATGGTGTTTTGAATTCACGTTTTAAGTCAGGTTCTTTGTTCCGAAGTACAATAACTACTTACGAGAATAAAAGCGAACACTGTTCCGATACTTGTCATATCACCAACTATATTACCAGACACAAAAGCAGCAAATAAACCAACGATAACAAGGATTGCGATGCTTGCTTTGTAATACAGATATGGTTTAATTATTAATAAAGCGATTGAACGTTACTGTAATTACAAAACACTTTTGTGGCCTTACCTTGTTTGTTTAAATGGAATACTTCGGCTGCCATCCTTTTATTGACAGAGGTGTAATAAACTATAACAGTATTAATACCTGTAAACACATTGTGTAGTTTAAATTCCAAATCAGGGTAAGCATCGAGTCCGATTTTAAAATATTTTGCTAAATCAGCTTTGGATCTAATGAGCCCTGTATCATTAAATTTCAGTAAAGGAATAAATGGCGAATAAAATTCAATTTCATCATCATAGTGTTCCATTATAGAATTCAAATCGTGACTATTCCATGATTTAATCCATTCTATGGCAAAGTTTTGGGCCGTCTCTGTTGTAATCATGTGGTTTTATTAAGATTAATTCTTAAAATTAATCAAATCATTATTTCGGGAATGAAAATCTGCTTCTTTAACTCTAAAATTCGCAGAGTCCGCATCTGTGTTATTAAATTTTTGTTGACTTTTACCCATGGCTGATAACTGATTACGTAGACAGCTTACTTCTTTTAAGATCAGATATCAGTTGTTTAATTCTATCCTGAATAGACGCATCAACTTCTGCATCTTCAATTACCAAAGAATTAATCCATTGAATAAACTCAGGAGCATGTTGTTCTTTGCGACCTGTTTTAAGATTAATGAAGGTGAGTTTTGATCTTAGTATTGCTTTAAGATGTGATTTTGCTTCATTCATCATTATCATTTCTACATAAAGAGTTTCACTATCGGCTCTTAATAAGGATGATTGAATGCAAACAGTTTCTTCAAATAAGGCGGGCTTCAGATAGTGGATTTCGTGACTACTAATAACCCATCCCAA
Source organism: Sediminibacterium sp. (assembly GCA_030054095.1). Taxonomy (GTDB): domain Bacteria; phylum Bacteroidota; class Bacteroidia; order B-17B0; family Aurantibacillaceae; genus Aurantibacillus. The sequence goes on along the minus strand of JASGCO010000011.1, from coordinate 2,759 downwards.
ATTGTTTTTGTAATAACTGTTGTAATCGAAGTTATAAGCATCCTTTAAATGATCCTGACGGGCGTTAATCATGTAATCGAAATAGCGCGCATTATTAAGATGTCCGAACATATCGCAGTCGTGGAAACGCACTTTGTAGTTAGAAGAAGGTGTTTTATCCATTTTCACTATTTTTAGTATCTTCACTTTTCAGGTATTCATCGGTAAAATGTGCCCTACTCTTCCCTTTCGCGAATTTTGCAGCATTATAAGACGTTGAATTACCTTTTGGGATAGAAAGTGATTGCCAGTTTTCGTTTAAAATCATTTTACCAATAAACACGATTTGTCCGACATGGTAAGGATAATGTGCCAACTGACGATTGATTGCTTCAATTACAGTATGTCCTTGATTACGGATGTAAACTATTTTTGCCAAATCATCCTCTTTAAGCCTTTTTAAGGCACCGAGAAAACAATTCCACCCATCTTCCCACGTTTTAATAATTGCCGCTTTAGTTAGAATAGTATTATCAAATTCAGCATCACGGTTACGCCATTCTTTTTCTCCATCTGTGGTAAGAAAATCTGTCCAACGCGAAAGCATATTGCCGCTTAAATGCTTAATGATAGTTGCGATACTATTGCTTTCCTGATTATATTGCCATGTTAGTTTATCATCAGGTAGTTGAGCCATTGTTTTGTCTCCAAGTAGCTTGTAGTATTCAAATTGTTTGATAACGCTGTTTAAATAATCTGCTTCCATCGTCTTAGTTTTTATATTATTGATTAAGTATCGGCAAGTATTGAATCCAGGGGCCAACTTTATGCTTAAAGTGTTTTGCCATCACACGCGAAATTTGAGAAATGTGATCTAAATCGTGCACAACCCAGGTAGCTATCAATTGTGATAGAGTAACCGCTCCCAATTCAGGGTGAATAGCTGTTTTGGAAAGATGCTCGTCGGTAATCGGTAATGTCCTTAATTTAGCGACACTTGCACAACGAATTTCAGCAAACTCATCCAGCAATTGGTTCATACTTTTCCCTTTGCTTTTTTCTAATTGAGCGAATCTGTTCAATGGTTCAAATTTTCTGACAACAGAATCAGAAAGTAAAACTGATATCCGGGGGATCCAATTATCCTCATCACAATGGATTAAATGTCCGATAACATCATAAGGAGACCAGGTTTCTCCTCCTTCATTTTCCCGCGTCCAATCTTCATTTACATTGTATAATAGAGCGCGCAACGCATCAGGAGTACGCGCAAGGATCTGAATTGTATGTTCTATTGATGGCTCCATATTTCATCCTAAGTTTTGAATGAGAATAGCAGAAGCGCCACCACCACCATTACAGATGGCAGCAATACCGTATTTGCCTCCTTCCTGACTTAAAACAGAAGTTAATGTGCACATAATACGTGCGCCGGATGCACCTAATGGATGCCCCATAGCCACCGCGCCACCATACACATTTACATTCTTTGAATCAATACCAAGAATTTGTTGATTAGCTAAAACAACTGCTGCATAGGCTTCATTAATTTCAAAAAAATCAATATCGCTTAACGTAAGTTTAGCCATGACAAGAACTTTTTTAATTGCTTCAGCAGGCGCAATGGTAAACCATTCAGGTGCTAAAGCGGCATCTGCGTAAGCGACTATTTTTGCCATTGGCTTCAGGTCGTATTTTTCAACTGCCTCCTGTGATGCTAAAATCAATGCGGCTGCTCCATCATTCAGATTACTGGCATTTGCCGCGGTAATAGTGCCATCAGTTTGAAAAGTTGGTTTGAGTTTAGATACCTTTCCGGGAATAATTTTAGTAATATCCTCATCGCTATCAAGAATAAACTCTCCCGTTTTCTGAGCAACTCTAAAAGGAATCATTTCATTTCTGAATTTACCCGATTCAGTCGCGCGGGCTGCCTTTTCGTAAGACGCTAAAGCGAAAGCATCTTGTTCCTGACGGGAGATATTATACTTCCTGACACACATCTCCGCAGCATTGCCCATGTGAAAACCATTGTACACATCTGTCAAACCATCTTTTAAAAGCCCATCGGTGAGTGTTTCACTGCCTAGCTTAGTTTGCTTACGAAACATAACATAATGCGGCGCGTTACTCATACTTTCCATTCCTCCAGCCACTACAAGGTTTTCTAACCCTAGTTGAATTTGTTGTGCGCCAATTATTACCGCTTTCATACCTGCCGCGCACACTTTGTTGACGGTTGTACAATCAACCCTATCAGGAATCCCTGCCAATTTCGATGCCTGACGTGCAGGAGACTGGCCCAAATTAGCCGATAATACATTACCCATATAAACGGAATCAATATGAGCAGGGTTTAATCCTATTAAATGATAAGCGTTTCGAATAGCAACTGCCCCCAACTCTGTGGCACTTGCGCCTGAGAGATGGCCTAAAAAACCACCTATCGGTGTGCGTTTGGCTGATACGATAAATACTTCTTTCATTTGAATTTTATTTTACGATTAGTAGTTTGTTTACTTTAATAATGAAACGCCAATGCATTATCCAAAGGACTAAGCCTAATCCACCAGCTATCTGACCGGCCATGTTTGGAATAAAAGATAAAATTTGCGCTATGCTCCAGCCAATGCCCGTAACCATACCAAAATCTTTGATATTTTCTAATTTGCTATTGTGTCTTGCTTCTTCCTCCAATGAATTTGAAATGTTTATCATGATGAAAAAATCTTCAATGAAATTGAAAGGCATAAGAAACATATACCACACTGATTTTGGGC